>CAVZRO010000028.1:0-24856 GCA_963777625.1 uncultured Pseudomonadota bacterium
CAAGAAAATTTGCCGCTGCACGATCGCCGCATTCCTCGGCAATGACCGCCGCAATCCGCGTCGCGCCGATCTCTGCCCTCGATGCAGCGATCCATCCGATGCGCGCCGCGGCCGCCGGCGAAGGCTTCCGCTTCGAACAGATCCGTCGCTTATACAGCGTCCGGCCTGGAACCAGGGAGTATAAGCATGGCAACCCCCGATATGCTTCGCTATACGCGGATCCCTCTTCACCCACGGATCCGGCGCGATCCCGGCGGTCGGGTTTGGCACGCTGATCCCGGATCCTCTGGCGACCACACAAGCCACGAAGATCGCATTGGAAGTCGGATTTCGACATCTCGATTGCGCGGAGCGATACCGCAACGAAGCGGCGGTTGGTGATGCCATGCAGGCCGCGTTCAAGGCGGGGACGGTCCGGCGGGAGGACGTCTTCGTTACCACGAAGCTGTGGAACTCCAATCACCGTCCTGAACGCGTCAAACCCGCCTGGATGACCCGGTGATCACAACCATCGCGCGGCGCGTCCACAAAACGCCTGCTCAAGTTGCGCTGGCCTGGGCCGTACAACGCGGTACTGCGTTCCTGACTACCTCGACCAAACGTAACTATATCCAGGAGAACTTTGAGGTATCGGCCCTGCCTGAAGACGCCATGCGGGAGATCAGGGATGGCATCAAGACGAACGTCGGGTGCAACGCGGTCGTGCGGACAGGCGTGCCTCGCTTTATTCCCCGAGCCAGTTGAACTGAACTCAGGTGCATCACCGGAGATTCCATGATGGGCGTGATCGTTTCGGTTAACGTCGGACTTCCTCAGGACGTCGCGTGGCAGGGCAGGACTGTCCGGACGGCAGTCTGGAAGACACCGGTGACGGGGCGGATTTTCGCCCGCGGGCTGAATCTCGATGGCGACGGCCAGGCGGACCTCCGCGCCCATGGCGGCGAGCAACGCGCGCTCCTGGTCTACCAGCTCGAATCCTATCGCTACTGGGCAAGCTATCTTGGGCGATCGGATCTCGTGGCCGGGAACTTCGGCGAGAACCTCACAGTGGACGGCCTCGCCGATGCCGAGGTCTGCATCGGCGATCGCTTCAGGATCGGCGGCGCCGTCGTCGAGGTCAGCCAGCCGCGCGACACCTGCTACCGGGTCGGCATCAGGCTGAACCACCCGGAAATACCGGCGCTGCTGGTTGCGCACCACCGGCCCGGCTTCTATTTCCGAGTCATCCAAGAAGGCGAGATCGGCGCCGGCGATCGCATCGAGAAGCTCTCCGACGGCCCCGAGCGCATGACGGTCGCTGAGATCGATGCGCTGCTGTATTCGGCGGAGCACCCGCTCGAAGCGTTGCGCCGCGCAGTCCGAATTCCGGCACTCAGCCTGGACTGGCAAGGCTCGATGCAGGTGCTGCTCGCCGCTGCCGAAGCGGGAGGCACAACTGGCAACGCTGGCCTCGGGCCCGGCGCGTCGGCGCCGCTTGCGTGGCGTGGCTTCCGCCCGGTTGTAGTCGTTGCTTCGCGCGAGGAAAGCGTGGACGTCCGATCGTTCGAGTTCGCCGCCGAAGACGGTTCGCCGCTACCACCGGCACTACCGGGCCAACACATCATGGTCCGCATGAGGCCGAGCCCGGATGCGCCCGCCGTCACTCGGAACTATTCGCTGTGCGGTCCGCCCGGAACCCCCAACTATCGGATTGGCGTCAAGAACGAGCGCGGCCTCGCAAGCGGCTTCCTCCACCAAAGCGTCCGGGCAGGCGGCCGGTTGGAGGTCAGCGCTCCTCGCGGCGCGTTCACGCTCGCGGCCGGTGCGACGCCCGTCGTCCTCATCAGCGCCGGCGTTGGCGTTACGCCGATGCTGGCGATTTTGCATGGTGCAGCCGCTGCAAACGCCGAGGCGCCGCGGCCGGTCTGGTGGCTGCATGCAGCTCGCGATCGGGCGCACCATTCGTTTGCCAAGGAGGCGGACCATCTGCTCGTTGCGCTCCGGGCGTCCCATCGCTGCGTGATCTACAGTCGGCCTGCACCAGGAGACATGCTTGGCCAGGACTTCGATCGGCCAGGCCATCTCTCGCTCCAGTTGCTCCACGAGCTCGGGACTCCGCAGGACGCTGATTTCTACCTGTGTGGTCCGCCCCACTTTCTCGCGGCTTTCCAGAAAGGCCTGGCGGCATGGGGCATTCCCTGGCCCAGGGTCCACGTCGAAGTGTTCGGAACCACGTCCACTCTTACGCCGGGCATCTCCGGCGTTGCCGCAGCCTTGCCTCATCGTCCTGACGGTCCCGCGGGCGACGGACCGATGGTGACGTTCTTGCGAAGCGGTCTCGCCGTGCCGTGGGACTCCCGCTTCGGCAGCCTGCTCGAGCTGGCGGAAGCCTGCGCCGTTCCCGTGCGTTGGTCCTGCCGATCGGGCGTATGCCACAACTGCGAAAGTGGCTTGATCGAAGGCGAACTCGCCTACGCGCCAGAGCCGTTGGACCCGCCAGCCGATGGCAATGCGCTCGTCTGCTGCGCAACGCCGAGGACCGCCGTCGAGGTCGACCTCTAAGGCCCTGCCATCCCCGGGGTGCGCAATCGCCGGGGACGTGAGAGAATGCACGTCCCAACCGAGACCAGGAGGATTGAACGATGAAGCTGCTCTACTCTCCCGGCGCTTGCTCGCTCGGCATCCACGTGCTGCTGGAGGAGATCGGCAAGCCCTACCAGGCGGAAGCCGTCAACCTGCGTGAAGGCGCCCAGTTCAAGCCCGAATTCACCAGCGTCAACCCGAAATCCAAGGTCCCCACCCTGGTCCGCGACGACGGCTCCGTGCTGACCGAATTCCCGGCCATCGCCTTCTGGCTCGCCCGCACCAACCCCGACAAGCACCTGCTGCCGGACGACGCGGACGCCCAGGCGCGCGCGCTGGAAGCGTTGGACTACGCGGTCGCCACCGTCCACATGCAGGGCTTCTCCCGCCTTTTCCGCGCCTCCAACTACACGCCGAACCCGGCCGACGAGGACAAGGTGAAGGCACGCGGCAAGGAGATCGCGGAGAAGGGATATTCCATCCTCGACAAAACCCTTGCCGGCAAGCAGTACGTGGCCGGCGACTTCTCCATCGCTGATGCCGCGGTGTTCTATGTCGAATTCTGGGGCGCCGGCCGGATGCAAATGCAACTGCCACCCAACTGCGAAGCACATTATAAACGCATGCTGGCCCGCCCCGCCGTGCAGAAGACGATGCAGTCCGAAGGTCTGCAAGCCTGATGGAAACCAGTCCCGACGCGCAATTGGCGCGTGTTCCGTTCTGGTTCCTGCGTCACGGCGAAACCGACTGGAACACGCAGGGACTGGCGCAGGGCAACGTGGAGATCCCGCTCAACCCGACCGGGCTTGCCCAGGCCCGGTCGGCGGCGGAGCTGATGCGCAATCGCGGCGTGCGGACCATCGTGTCCTCGCCGCTCTCCCGCGCACTGGTTACAGCCGAAATGGCCGGGCAGACGCTCGGCCTTCGCGTGGAAATCGACAACGATCTGCGTGAAGTCGCCTTCGGCACCCAGGAAGGGCAGCCGATGACCGAATGGTTCGCCCGCTGGATCGCCGGCGAATGGACGCCGGACGGAGCAGAGACATTCGCCGACCTGCGCCGACGCTCGATCGCCGCGGTGAACCGCGCCACCGCCCTGACCTCTCCGGTGATGATTGTCTCGCACGGCGCACTGTTCCGCGCCCTGCGCTCCGCCATGGGCATGGAGCCAAACGTGCGCACCCGCAACGCCGTGCCCTTCTGGTGCGAACCGGATGCAAACGGACAATGGGACCTGAAGCCTGCCCTTGAAGGCGCCAGCCTGACCTTGTGATGCCAGCCGCCAGTCGCGTTGACTTTATTCGTCGTGCCCACGGAGGCCAGGAATCCAGCGGGTGAGAGTTGGATTCCCGCTTTCCGCGGGAATGACGAGATGGGTAAGTCTGCGCGCCTGTTGGCAATATCAGACTTCGGGCCGCTGGTTCGAAAACCGCCCGGCTACTGGTCCAGCCGGAGTATCTCCACCTCCGGGTTCCGGAAACCCGGGCCGCCGCCTATTCGACATTCCCCCCGACCGGCAATGAGATCGCGCCCGGCAGCAACCCTGGTGACAGCCCGGGAAACTGGTCCAGCATCGGACCGGCCGGCTGCACCCATCCGCCACCCAGCGCCTTGTACAGATCCAGCAACGCGAGAACCCGCGACAGCCGAACCTGCACCAGCGCATCCTCGTCGCTGAACAGGGTTTGCTCGGTCGTGAGCAGGGTGGTGACATCGACCGTCCCGGCCTCGAGCTGCGCACGGGCGATATCCGCCGCGCGCCGCGCGGTGTCCACGGCCTGCTGCGCCGCGGCCTCCTGCTCGGTGGTGTAGCGCCAGGCGATCAGCGCCGCCTCCACATCGGTGAACGCCTGCACCACCGCCTTGCGATAATCGGCCACCAGCTCGGCATAGCGTCCCTTCGCCTGCTCCAGTTGCCCGCGCAACAATCCGCCATCGATCACCGGCTGCAGCGCGCTCACCGCGGCGGAGGCAACGATCCCGCCGGGCTCGAACAAGGAACCGAGGGCGGCGTTGGCAAAACCGCGCTGGCCGGTGAGCTGGATGGTCGGAAAGAACGCCGCGCGCGCCGAGCGGATGTCGAAATTGGCCGCCAAAAGCTGCGCCTCGGCACTGGCCACATCCGGCCGCCGCGCCAGAAGCTGGGAGGGCAATCCCGGCCCCACGGCCGGCAGCGACAGGGCAGTCAGCGTCCCCGGCCGCACGGTGATACGCTCCGGCGGTTCGCCCACCAGGATGCCGAGTCCGTTCAGCTCGCTTTCAAGCTGGTTGCGGAACGCCGGAATGTTGGCCCGCTCCCCGTCCACCAGCGCCTGCTGCTGCGCAAGGTCGAGGGCCGTGGCGGTGCCGGCATCCAGCCGGCCGCGGATCACCGCCAGGGTCTGTTGCGAGGCCGCCAGGTTCTGCTGCGCGACCGCCAGCCGGTCCGCGAAGCCCAGCGCCGTAAACCAGGTCTGTGCCACGTCGGTCACCACGGTCAGCGCGACGGTCTGCTGATCGAAGCGGCTGAATACATCGGACGCCACGGCGGCCTGGCGGGCGGCCCGGAACTGGCCCCAGAAATCCACCTGGTATGACGCATTCAGGCCGAGATCGTAGTTGTGCTCGTCGATGGTGCGGGTACTGGTGCCGCCGGAACTGCTGAAGCTGCGGCTGTTCAGGCCCACCTGCGACCAGCTCGCGCCGGCCGATGCGTCCAGCGTCGGCAGCAGCGGTGCCCCGGCAATCCGCACCTGTGCGTCCGCCTGGCGGACCCGGGCGATGGCTGCGGCGATATCGAAATTCTGCACGCGCGCCAGGTCGATCAGCCGGTCCAGATCCGGCGAGTTGAAGCCGCGCCACCAGTCGCCGGTCGGCCAGGCGGCTGCCTGCGTCGCCGGTGTCGCACGAAACTGTTTCGGGATATCCAGCGCCGGCCGGTGATAGGCCGGACCAAGGCTGCATCCGGCCGGCAGCAGCAGCGCGACAAGCATCGCCACTCTAACGGAATCGAAACGGAATCTCATGTGCGCGGCATATCGGTGGCGATTGTAACCCTGGTGTTGCAGGGGGCCGGGATCGGGTGAAGATAAGGGAAGTGGTCGGCAGGCAAAGAGAGCGGGGGGTGGTCATGGAGGTACGCGCACGTGGCATCCGGCTGGACATCGCCGGAATTGAAAGGGTGATGGAGGGGGCGGATATGCGCGCCTCGGTCCTGACGCTGGCGGCCGGCCAGTGCGTGCCGTGGCACTATCATTCCGAGATCAGCGACCGCTTCTTCTGCCTGGAAGGTCCCATGGTGGTCGAGACGAGGGCGCCACACCGGCAGCACGAGCTTGCGGCGGGAGAGACGTGCCTGATTCCGCCAAACACCGCGCATCTGGTGCGTGGAAGGGATGATGGTCCCTGTCGTTTCCTGTTGCTGCAGGGCGTCGGCGTATATGACAACGTAGCCGTCGGCGGTTGAGGGCATTCGGCGCGGGTCTGCATCCTTGGCGCCGGTAAGCTTTCATTCGTCACGACGGTTCGCGGCCGGCAACGGTCGGCGCATTCGCCGCCCAGCATGGGATCGGCGTCATGGACGTGCCGCGGGACCGCGCGATGTCACGGAGCATTCAGCGACACGGCGAAACCCGGTCGCCACCACATAGAGCTCGCTCGATTCTTTCCGGCTTGCCGGCGGCTTGGCGTGCCGCACCATCGCGAACCGGCGTTTCATCTGCTCCAGCATCGTCCGTTCCGAACCGCCCTGGAGCACCTTGGCGACGAACCCGCCACCGTCGGCCAGCACCTCCAGCGCAAAATGCAGGGCCAGCTCCGCCAGCGCCATGATACGCAGGTGATCGGTGGCGGAATGCCCGGTGGTGTTCGGCGCCATGTCCGACAGCACCAGGTCGGCCGGTCCGCCCAGCACGGCGCGCAGGCGGGCGGGCATGTCCGGATCAGCGAAATCCCCCTGAATGAACGTCGCGCCCTGAACCGGATCGATCGGCAGCAGGTCCACCCCGACCACCGCGGAGGCGCCGCAGTGAAGCGCCACCTGCGTCCAGCCCCCGGGTGCAGCCCCCAGATCGACCACGCCCGCGCCTTGGCGGATCAGGTGAAACCGCTCGTCCAGTTGCAGCAGCTTGAAGGCGGCGCGCGAGCGCCAACCCTGCTGCCGTGCGCCAGCCACGTAGGGGTCGTTCAACTGGCGGGCCAGCCAGCGCTGCGACGCCCCGCTGCGACCGCGCGCCGTCCGTACCGGGACCGCCAGGCCGCGCGGCAGTGGTGCCGAGGGACGATCGGTCATGCCGGGTGGACGCCGCTCCGCCAGGCGCGCGGGTGGTGGGTGCGGTCCGCCCGGATCAGGCGCAGCAGCATGCCCTCCCGCAGGCCACGATCGGCGACAACCACGTTCTCGGCCGGCCAGAGCCGGGTGATGGCGGCAAACACCGCACAACCAGGCAGCACGAAATCCACCCGTTCCGGTCCGACGCAGGGATGTTGTTCAAGCCCCTCGCGCCCCAGTTCCCGCAGCCGCTCGACCGCCTGCAGTGCCGCCCAGCGGCCGAGCACCACCCCGTCCACCAGCGGCCGGCGATAGCGCGGCAGGCTCAGCGCCTCGCCGGCGAGGGTCGTGACAGTGCCGCTGGTGCCGAGCAGCAGCACGCCACCGCAGCGTATCTCGTGGGCGATGCAATGGATGGACTCGAACCTGTCGAGTTGGGCCGCGACATCGCCGACCATCGCTTCGAATCCCTCCGGGGTCAGCCCGGCCGGCCCGAACCGCTCGGCAAGAGTCACTACGCCGATGGGCAGCGAGTTGTAGCCGATCAGAGTCGGGCGGCCATCCGGGTCGATCCGCACCCAGGCGAGTTCGGTCGAGCCGCCGCCGATATCGAACAGCAGGGCGCGGCGCGCGGTGCCCATCAGCAGAGGAGCGCAGCTTTCCAGCGCCAGCTCAACTTCTTCCCGTGAAGAAATGACATTGATCGCCAGCCCGGTTTCCGCCCGAACGCGGGCCAGGAACTCCATCCCGTTGGCGGCACGCCGGCAGGCTTCCGTGGCGATCGCCCGCACCGCGCGAATCGGTCGGCGAGCCAGCCGGGCCGCACAAGTATGCAGTGCGCCGAGCGCGCGTTCCATCCCCAGCGGGCTGAGCTCGCCGGTACGGTGCAATCCCTCACCGAGACGGACGATCCGGCTGAAGCTGTCAAGCACCCGGAAGCCGTCGCCCACCGGGGTGCCGATCAGCAGTCGGCAATTATTGGTGCCGAGATCAAGCGCGGCGAAAGCCGGACCAGAGGGCGGACGCGGCCGAGTCGCGGGGTCGACCCCGACCAGGGCGTTCCCGGTAAGCATATTGCTATTGTCGGCACTTGGCGCCCGCACCGCAAGGAGATACAGCGTCCGGCATGCCCGATCCCGCCCGCCCGCCCAGCGACGTCAGCCAGCTCTCGTTCGAGGACGCGCTGGCCGAACTGGAGCAGATCGTCCGCGGTCTGGAGGGCGGGCAACAGAAGCTGGAGGACGCGATCACCGCCTATGAACGCGGTGCGGCGCTCCGGCGGCATTGTGAGGCCAAGCTGACCGAGGCGGAGTTGCGCGTGGCGGCGATCGTGGAGCAAGCGGATGGCACGCTGGCGACCCGCACGTTACCGGCGGGGACGGAACGGGGCTAGCCGGTTCGGCGGGCGGAACGCTGGATTGTCGCGGCGAACCGGAGGCCATTCGGCCTCGTTGCGACTGGACGGCAAGTCAATCGGATTGGGTGCTCGACAGCCGTTGTCAAATATGACAACAGGCCCCACATATGCTGCGTAACACACGTCCCATCGGCTGGATCAAGGCAGCCCGGAAAGATTTCGCAGACTTCCCCGAGGGAGCGCAGCTCGAAATGGCCCGGGCACTCACGATTCTGGCCGATGGACGCATGCCGGACATCGCCAAGCCCCTGACAGGTTTCGGCTCCGGCGGGATGGAATTGGCGCTGAAGCACCGGGGCGACGCCTATCGCGTGGTGTATGCGCTGTAGGTCGACGACTAGATCTGGGTGCTTCATGCCTTCCAGAAGAAGTCGAAGACGGGGATCAAGACGCCGAAGGCTGAGATCGACCTGATCCACGAGCGGCTGAAGCGGCTGAGGGAGAGGCTACGATGAGCACGGACAATTTCGACATCATCCGCGGCAGCGGCAACGTGTTCCGCGACCTCGGCCATCCGGATGCCGACCGCGAGCAGCTGCGGGCGCTGCTTGCCGCCCGCATCATCGGCGTGCTCGACGACCGCAAGCTGACCGTGCGCCAGGCGCAGGAAGAGACCGGCATTGCTGCGGCCGACTTCTCCCGCATCCGCCAGGCGAAGCTCGACCGCTTCACCATTGACCGGCTGATGACGATCCTCGCCGGCCTCGGCCAGGAGGTCGAGGTGACAGTGAAGGTGCATCCGCGAACCACACGACAAACAACCACAGAACTGCGGCCGTAAGGGGATGATGCTCGGGGTCCTAATGGCCGGCGAGGTGGCTAATTCTCTTCTTGGGAACGCTGGAAAGGCCCGCTCTCCGGAAAGGAGTAACCAAGCCTTTGTCGATAGCAGCAGGACCACGGCGACAGATAGAGGTTGAGGATTATCCCCTTGGCACACCTATAGGATAGATGCTAGGAAGCTAAGCATAGGAGAGAAGAAATGCCTAACAAGAGCCGCCATGCAGGAACCCGTAACGCCAGTTAAGGTCCAGCCTCTTTCGGTCCGCGAGTTCTTCAAGCGGTTCCCTACGAGTGATGCGTGCTTAGAGCACGTGATGGAGGTTCGCTACGGCTGCAGTATCCACGCGAGAAGTATCTGAACCTCTCCATCTTCCACCGCCCAACAGATCGTCCAGCTTATTCATGCGCTCACTGCCGTAATCACGTTTATCCATGCGCAGGCACTATCTTTCAGGATACGCGCACCCCCTGCGAAGGTGGTTCTATGAGATCTATCTTTTAATCGCCGCGCGACATGGCGTCCCTGGTAAGGAGCTACAGCGCACTCTCGGAATGATCTATAAGACGGCTTGGCGTATCGACCAGCAGGTCAGGAAGCTCATGGACACAGCGGACCCGAATGAAGCCCGCGCCCTGCGTGGCCATGTCGAACTTGATGAGGCTTATGTCGGCGTCATCGGCTAAAAGAAAGTAAAGGCCGCAGGCTGAGGCCATAAGCGATATCAAAAAAGATACACTACGCAGTGTCGTAACCCGCCCGTAGAGCCGGTTCCATTGTTTCCTAGGGATGAACCTGGTTAGCTCGGATTTACTGGAATGCGATGGCTTCAAGCATGGAATGGTAAAACACAGAGCCAACGAATGGTCGTATGACGATTATCGGCATGATGCTACGCACCATACGAACAACGCGGAAAACTTCTAGCGTCTGTTTAAGAACTCAATCCGCAGCACGCATATCCACGTGTCGCAGAAATATATGAACCGCTATCTTGGCGAGTTCGTTTTCCGGTCGAATTTCCGACACGTCGGGAATGCGATGTTTGATCTTCTGATTGCCCACCTTTGAGAGACACGGCGTTACGGATCACGCCTAATCGGCGTCGGTCCACAGGGCTGATGCCACGCGTTTCTTCCTGAGCGACGAACTCAGACAATCGTCCGGTCAAAAGCGCCTCAGACAATTAGAGATTAGAGAGATTAGGAGATAGATAGAGGCAACCGCCGATCCCAACGAAAGTGGCAAATCAAGCTGGCCTATCGCAGGCATCAGGTCATTCTCTTCCTCGATACGCAGCATTCGCATGTCGCGAACGACCTTAGCGAACCACGAATAACGCTTGCTCAAAGCTTGCGCAGCAAGCACGCAACTCACTGGTGTCATGCCTCTGCGGCCGAAATACACACTTCCCTGCTGTCGCTCGAATCCGTGCTGCCGTAGTTCTCGCGCAATATCGTCATAAGCGTTGCGCCAGTTAGGCGATAGATAGTGCCGTTCCAAAGCGATGGTGTCGAGGTCGAAGGCAATGGCATACATGCGGCCAGTCCATTCGTTCTGATTGTGATGCACCCGCAGCCCGAAAGCGCTGGCCTCTCGGGCATCTAAACTAGTGATTTGCATGCCGACCCCCCGCAGAGCGATTCGGGCCATCCGTAGCGCGTTTTGCCCGGTTCGGCCAAGCGAGAAAGCACACTTAGCCCATCCTTTCTGCCCTCCCGAATCGCCTCCGGACTGGACGTGAAGGGCTTAGTATGCTACCAGAATCTTGCTCTGCGAGAGAGACGGCGCCATCGTCACAGGAGGTTACACCAACCTAGATGATGGCCGTTGCATCTCATGATAACCGGGTGGGTTGCCGGTCCACGCTGTTCTCCTTCTCGTCTGGGTTCCGACCGCGTGTCACTTTGTGACGGTGGAGCACGGGTCGCTCGAAACTCTAGGCGGCGGACTCCTCCAAAGGGTCCGCCGCTGACTGTTCCGGCTGGCGAGCATCTACCTCAGTGCTCCCGAACTTCGAACCAACCACGTCGGTGACCCGCCAGCCAGCAGGCGTAGCCTCAACGTACCTGTGGGTTGTGTAACTCTCCATCCTAGCGCGGACATCGCGCGGCCTGATGTTTTTCAGCTCCGGCTCGCGAGCGGCAATCGTCGCAATGTGTTCCTCGGTTGCGCCATCGGGTGCTTCTCGGCGGATAGCCAATAATGTCTTTCGCCACGGATGAGAGATCGCTCCTGGCTGTCGGCCCTTCCCGCCTTTATGGAGCGATCCATGTAGGCGTAGTGACCGTTGGAATGATTGATTATACTGTCCAGGGCGCAACTGAGCAGCCTCCTCTAACGCCATAAGACGGGCAGCTAGAAGCTCTTCCTTACGCAGCCATTTGTCGGCCTGGGTTTTGGCCTCCGCCCGCTCCTCGCGGGTTTTCTGGATTTCCAGGTCAAGTGGGTCGTCCATAGCTGACGCATGTAGCAGGCGCGCGGTTGAGAGTCCAGCGTCTATCCACGCTTCGCAGTGCGCGAGGATAGGCGCGACATTAATGGCGATAGGTCTCTTTTCCTACCGAGAATATCTATCCGCGTCAAGGGGATAATCCCCGAAGGATTCGATACCGATATGTTGCCGCGTCAGAGTATTTGTTTGTTCGGCTCGTCGCCTACGGGCGGCGACTTGCACGCGTCGATTTCAAGTACGCCATTTTCGACACGCGTTATCTTCGCAACTGCGTATTTGATTCTGTGACTTCACCGGTTGCACGTTTATCGGAACAAACCTCAATGGCTCGAGTTTCACAGGTTGCAGGCTTGATTATGCGAATTTTGAGCGCACGCTCAGTAACATACCTCGCTACGCCAGCCCGTCGCGGCCCATCTCCAGGAACTTCTCCTCCCGGCGCGATTTCAGGGTGGCGGGATCCAGCCCGAACAGCGGCGTCAATGCCTGCTCCACCGCCTCGCCGACCGCCCGAATAGTGGCTGCCGCGTCGCGCTGGGCGCCCCCGAGCGGCTCCGGGATCACCGCATCGACCAGTCGGAATCGGTGCAAGTCCTCGGCAGTGAGACGGAGCGCCTCGGCGGCGGCTGGCGCCTGGGCGGCGTCACGCCAGAGAATGCTGGCGCAGCCTTCGGGCGAAATCACCGAATAGACGGCGTGCTCCAGCATCAGCACGCGATCGCCGGCGGCGAGCGCGATGGCGCCGCCGGAGCCGCCTTCGCCGATGATGGTGGCCACGAACGGGACCGGCGCTTCCAGGCAGGCGTCGATGCAGCGGGCGATCGCCTCGGCCTGCCCGCGCGCCTCGGCGTCGATGCCGGGGAATGCGCCCGATGTGTCCACGAAACTCAGCACCGGCAGGCCGAAGCGGCCGGCCAGCTCGATAAGCCGGCGCGCCTTCCGGTAGCCTTCCGGGCGGGCCATGCCGAAATTATGGGCGACGCGGGTTTCGGTATCGCTGCCCTTCTCGGTGCCAATCACCATCACCGGCCGGCCGCCGAAGCGGCCCATGCCGCCCAGCACCGCCGTATCGTCCGCGAACGCACGATCGCCGGCGAGTGGTGTGAAATCGTTGATCAGGCCGGCGATGTAGTCCTTCGCCTTCGGCCGGTCCGGATGCCGGGCGACCTGCACTTTCTGCCACGGCGTCAGCTTCGCGTATGTGGCGCGCAACTGGCGGTCGGCCTTTTCCGACAGCCGTCCGACTTCCTCGGCAATATTGATGCCCTCCGGCTCTGATATCCGCCGGAGCTCGTCGATCTTGCTTTCCAGCTCGGCGATCGACTTTTCGAAATCGAGGAAATGGCGCATCGGGCGCGCGCTTTACCACAAAAGGGCCGCCCCGAAAGGGCGGCGCCGGCCGGACTACCTCGCCGGCGGGTGCCAGCCGGCCGGCGTATCGTGGTCCGGGTGCTGGAAATTGGTGATGCGGGTCAGGTCTTCGGGCGAGCCGAGCGCGCCGGTATCGTGCCCCGGTAGCGCGGCGAGTGTCTCAGGATCGCACCAGGGCAGCCGGTTTTCGACGCCCAGTGCGACGCGCGGCGGCACCTGGCCTGGCTGGTCGAGACTGCCGATGGTGACATCGAAATGGTCCGGCTTGCGATCGTAGTGAAATGATAGCGGCGTGCCGCAGCGGGCGCAGAACCCTCGTGTGGCGGCCGAGGAGCTGCGGAAGGTCGCGGCCTGCCCACGGGTCCAGGCGAAATCGGCGGAGGGAACCATGGCCCAGGCCATGAATGGCCCGCCGACGGCTTTCTGGCACATCCGGCAATGGCAGATGCCGGCCTGCGGCTCCGCGAACAGAGCGTAGCGGACTGCGCCGCACTGGCAGCCGCCGGTGTAGATGGGTTTGCGTTCGTTCATCCGTTATCTCCGACACATGCAGAGCGCGGGTCGTGGACCGAGAGGAGGGTATACGACGGAAAGCCGCGCCAGCCGCGCCTTGTCAAGCGGCGACCAGCGCCAAGGGCGGGCCGTCCTTCCGCCGCTTCTGCCCTTCGCGCACTCCAGGTTCCACCACCGGCTTGCCGGTCAGCCGGCAATAAAGCTGTTCGTAGGCGGCGGCGGTGGCGTCCCAGCCGAACTGACGCCCCATCGCCGTCTGTCGCATCTCGTCCAACTGGTTTGAATCGGCGAACACCTCGAATGCGCGCCGGCATGCCGCCAGCAGCCCGTCGGCCGAGAAATCGGAGAACAGGAAGCCGGTCGCGCCGTCCTCGATCGTGTCGGTAAGACCGCCCGTGGCATGGGCGATGGGCAGGGTGCCATAGCGTTGCGCCTGCATCTGCGTCAGCCCGCACGGCTCGAACCGCGATGGCATGAGACAGAAGTCGCTGCCGCCGACGATGCGCCGCGCCATCAACTCGTTGAACCCGACCAGCACGCCGATATCGTCGCGGTGACGTCGCGCCACCTTGCTCAGCATCTGTTCGGTGGCTGGTTCGCCCAGTCCCAGGATGGCGATCTGCCCGCCGGCGCCGACAAGATCGTTGGCGGCCTCGGCGACGATATCCAGGCCCTTCTGCGGGACCAGTCGCGACACCATGCCGAACAGCGGCCCGTCCGAGGGTGCGAGGCACAGGCTGGTCCGCACCATATCCGCGATCGGCTGCTTGCCGCGGAGATCCGCCGCGTCGAAATGGCTGGGCAGATTGGGATCGCTGCTGGGATCCCAGCTCTCGTCGATGCCGTTCACGATGCCGGTCAACTGGCCGCGCTCGGCGAGACCGCGGGTCAGCCCGTGCAGCCCGGCGCCGAGCGCCTCGGTGGTGATCTCGCCGGCGTAGGTGGGACTGACGGTGCCGACATGCTGGGCATAGAACAGGCCGGCCTTCAGGAACGAGATCTGGCCGTGGAATTCCACGCCGTTGATGTCGAACGCATGCTCGGGGATGCCCAGCGCATGCCGATGCTCGGCGCCAAACACGCCCTGATGCGCGATATTGTGCACGGTCAGGATGGTCGGCACGGTGCCGCCGTCCCAGCGCAGATAGGCAGGGGCGAGGCCGCCGGGCCAGTCGTTGACGTGCAACACGTCCGGTTGCCAGTGCAACCCGCCGAGGCCCTGGGCGAGCTGGGCTGCCGCCAGGGACAGGCGGGCGAACCGCACGTCGTTATCGGCCCATTCGAGTCCGTCTGCCCGGCAATACGGGCTGCCACGGCGTTCGTACAACGCGGGCGCCAATAGAAGGTAAACCGTCAGTCCATCCGCGGTGCGGATTTCGCCCACCCGGCATGGTGGGATACTGGCCCGTCCGGGCAGTCGCCCGACGATGCGCAGGTCCGGGGATTTCGCCAGCGCAGCGGGATATCCGGGCAGCAGCACCCGCACATCGGCGCCGTGACGCCGGAGCGCTCGGGGCAGACCCGCGGACACTTCGCCGAGACCTCCAGCCTTGACGAAATCGGCCATTTCGCTCGTGGCGAAAAGCACCTTCATGGAGGTCCAGCACCTTACGTTTGTGTTGGAGAACCTTCTAAGTAGCAATTCGTGAGGTGGTTTGATCCCACCAGCCTTTCACGACCTGTTCATTATACACAAATCGGCTTCGGCCCGGCTCCGCCGGACGTCGTCCGAAGCTTTCGCGGTCTGCGGGTTTCTGCCGCAATCGCCGGAAAATTCGTCACGGCTGCGCCATATTTTTCCGCGACAAGATCAAGCATCCGTGATTATGCTCGTTGCAATACGAGGAGACGTTTTTTGGACAATTCTGGCTCGGTCACCGCGCGGCTAGGCGCCGCCACGGCCGGGAATACTGAGGCGTGTGTCAGCTTCGCGGCGCTGGAGCCGTCGGTTGCCAAGCTGCATCTGCACCCGGTTGGCTGCACCCGTCCATTCGACCTGCTGGTGCCCGAGCAGCGCGGGCTGACCCTGGTGGGGCGGGAGGAGGAACTTGCTGCTCTGACGGACTGGCTCGACGCGCCCGGCGGCTTCTCGGTGCGGTGCATTGTCGGGCGTCCCGGCACCGGCAAGACCCGGCTGGCGCTGGAATTGTGCGAGCGCGCGGAGGCACGCGGCTGGTCGGCGGGCTTTCTTGCTCCGCAAGCCGGGTCGGATGCGGTTCGGGCCAACCGGGTGCTGGCCGTTGTGGACCGCGCCGGCGGCTGGGTTTCAGCCGCCCATCTGAACAGCCTGGCCACGCATTCCCTGCCGCCCGGGGGGAAGATTCGCGTGCTCCTGCTCGATCGGGCCGCCGATCAGCCCTGGTGCGCGGACCTGACCCAGATGGGAGTCACGATGGACCCGCCGGAGCCGGTGCGGCTTGCCGGCCTGCGCTCTGCCGCCGACCGGGACCGGCTGCTGCGCCAGGCGCTGGCCCACGCCGCCCGCCTTTGGGGAGATCCGGTGCCGTTGCCGCCATCGGGCGCGGCACTCGACACCGGGGAGCCGTTGCACTTGATCATGGCGGCCCTGCTGGCGCCTCAGCACGGCGTCGCAGCCCTCCTGGCCGAGGCGCCCGCCCGTCTTGCCGAACGGCTCGCGGCGCGGGAACTCGCGCGCCTGGAGCGGTGCGCCTGGGAGCTTCGTCTGGCCCCGGCGGTGGTGACCCATATCGCCGCCGTCATCACGCTTCAGGATGGCTGCCGCGTCGAGGGGCTGCGCGCCCTGATCGAGGAGGAATGCGAGCATCTGCAAATATCGTTGCACGAGGGCGCCGGCCACGTGGCGGACTGCATGACCGACATATTGGCCGGTGTGGACGGCGCGCGCCTGCCGCCACTCGGACCCGACCTGATCGGGGAGGCTGTGGTGATACGTATGCTCGTCCGCCATGCAGCGGATGTGCAAACCGGGATCGTGGAGCGGGCGCTGCGCCGTGATCCGTTACCCGTCGCGGAGATGCTCCGCCGCATCCAGCGGGACCATGCGGGCGACGATCCGTCCCGACTGGCGTTCGAGTGGTCGCAGCACGTGATCGGATGAACGAGCGAGGGTCCCTTCTGAAATGATATCAGCAGGCGCGAACTCACCCGTCTCGTCACTCCCACGCACATATCGTCATTCCCGCGAAAGCGGGAAGGTGATTCACGTTTGAAGTGCAACACCCTCTGACGGGGCTTTGTGCTGTAGGCTCCGGGGGATCGGGGACACTACAAGCCGCTTCCGAAGGCCACTTATCCACAGCACCGCCTCCACCCCAGAAAAAGGGCCACCTTCCGCGGTTCCAGGTGTGCTGCACTTGGTCCGTGAACTCAGGGAATCCAACACCTCTCACCCGCTGGATACCTGCCTCAACAAGCGCGACGAATGTCTGCCGCTTGATATGATATTAGCATCGCCAAAACCCTTGGCATTCTGGCAGGCCAGCAACGCGGCTACCAACTCCCGCCCGTCAGGGCGCTGCCGGCATAGTCGCCGGTCCAATTCTTGATACGCAATGAATAGGTTTTCCAGCTTGCTGAACCTGGGTTTCTGATGCGAAGGTAAAAAGGCTCGGAATACTGGTGTCGTTCCGCACAGAGTCAGGCACGTGTGCGGTATCGGACTGGCCTTCAGGGGGTTCACGCCGTGGCAAGTTCTTTCAGAGTGTGCGCAACCCTGGGCGACGTTGCTGGTTTGGCTGCTTGGCGCCGCCATCGCAGGCGAGAATCGGATTGTGAACTCATTGGACATAACGACGACGACGGCGTAAATATCGGCGAGAAAGTTTCGCGCGGTTTTGTCTCGGCAGGCGGCTGCCCCGCGCCAGTGCTTGAGCTTGCAAAACGCAGGCTCGATCAAGTTTCGCTTGCGGTAATCCGCAGCATCAAATGGTGGCGGCACAAGACGGCGCGGATTAAGTCGGATCACCGCGGTCATCTAAGCGGCAAGAAACACACGCACATCGTAGGCATCGTCCACCATCTGCCGGAGACGCCAAGATTATTTCGTGCTTATTTTATGGTTTTTGGTGTAGTAATTATGTCGTGCTTGCTCGTAGGTTGTGGCACGCCAAGCGGCCTTCTAAAGGACTCTGAAGCCTATTACAACATCGGCACTCTAGCGTTCGTCCACACGAATCTCAGAGTTTACCACTCGGCGCTTCTCGATCCTGCTGGCGTGCACCTCGATACCAATGGGTATGTAATTGGCGTTGAGAAAGTCGATACCCATGACGACAAACCAGGGCCGCGCCGGGTCACTCATATCATCGAATATGATAGAATTGTTCCGAACACCGATGTGCCTGCTCCCTGCATCGTTTTCTCGCTGTTCAAATCAGAAAGGGTCGCGAATGCTGTCCCTGAGCCGATGGCGTATTGCGCGAGCGCTGATCGGGAAGGCGAGTATCTACCCAACTTTGTAGCATCTCTGCAGCGACGTCTATGCAAAGAATGCTTCTCTCATATATTTGTGATGGCCATGGGATGGAATACTGACCAAGAACAGGCGGTCAAGAACTACAACGAGATTACCAATAATTTGCGCGCGGCTGCTTCCGTTCAAAGTGGAACCACCAGGTTTAGGCCTCTTGTCATCGGAAGTATCGTGGCCCTCTCAATGGGCTCTGGGGGACTGGTCAATTCTGCCATCGGCGGCCGTAAAAGGCGCGAGCTTCTGGGTCAAAAAGGACCAAGCTGATCAAGTCGGACGCTTCTTCCTCTCGCAGATTGTCATCAAGGCCGTTCTTCCAGTTCGGAATCGATTAGCTCCAGACACACCACTTATCATGATTGGTCACAGCTTCGGCGCCCGCGCGCTCGTGGCGATGTTTAGGACACCGTGGGAGCACCGGAAGTACCACGCGCCGCCGGTGTCCGACTCCGAGTTTTCCTTCCACGGGACCGATAGGCTCATTCTCCTGGAGGGCGCATTTAATATATCGCAACTCTTCAAGGATGAGAATCTGCTACCAACGCTGGAGAACACAAGCCTGCCGATAACGATGACCTCGTCGCAGATCGACACAGCCTTTGACCTCGCGATTTGGGGAAATTACGTCGGCGATACGCGGACCTTCGCGTCGGTATGTGGAACCCCGCCAAGCCATGTCCCGATCAAGGCGGTGGGTGCATTCCGCTGCGACGAGGCGACGGGGCCAAGTTGGGGGCTTGGGCTGTGCAATACGATTGCCAGTTCGCCGATCGCTGACACAGCGAGGAAGTTGGCAGATGCCAAAATCCGCTACTTCGATGCATCGAAATTGATTAACTGCCAGACCCCTTTCGGCGGCGGCGGTGCTCATGATGACTTCAATCGTCCGGAGATGGGGAGGTTCCTGTGGTCCGAGATACAGGCAAGGCCCTGACCTAACCTGACAGCTTGCACATCCGTGCGGATAAGGAAGCTCCCGCCCGCAGCATCGATGCGCCACAACGTGGTTTCACCGAGAGTACGGTTTGATCCGAAACTCTATGATCGCCCCCATATCGGGTTCGCCGCCCCATCCAGGAATGTCCGGCAGCGTCATCGTACCGCCCGTTACCGGCGGAACCGCCACCAGCCGTTGCCGCAACGGATTATCGTTGACATCGTGTTCCAGCAGCCCGTCGCCTCCGGCTGCCGCCAGCAAATGTGCCGACGCCAGCAGGCCCACCCCACCCCCCAGGAAATGCGGGCAGTACCCGCGGCCCGCCGCGATGATACGCCGTGCCAGCGGCAGGCACCCGGAAAACCCACCCCATTTGCAGATATCCGGCTGAACGACCGATAGCGCGCCCAGTGCGAGCGCATGCGCAAACCCCTCCTCGCCCCGGACATTCTCGCCGCCGGAAATCGGGACCGGTGCAACCGACCGTATCCGCCGCCAATCTTCGTCCGGCAAATCCGCCGGGATCGGTTCCTCGATCCAGCCGAGCGGTATGTCCTGGAACGACTGCAACTGGTGCACCGCCTGCGCGACATCCCAGCTCTGGTTCGCGTCCGCCAGCAAACCGATGGCCGGGTCGATATCCTCGCGCAAACGGCGCAGCGTGGCGCCATGCGCCGCGTCGCCACCCCACAGCCGCACCTTCAGCGCGGAAAACCCCTGCCGGCGGATCTCCGGCAACCGGTCGGAAACCCCCGCCGGGTCCAGCCCGCTGGCATAAGCCGGCACCCGCCCGTGTGAAGCACCCAACAGGCGCCACAGCGGCTGATCCGCGCGGCGCGCAACCAAATCCCACAACGCGATGTCGATCCCGGCAATCGCCTGCGCCACCGGGCCGAACTCGCCGGTGTGGTTGGCGAGCAGCCGCGTCGCCGCGGTGAGATGCGCGAATGCTTCCGCCGGCCCGTCGTAGCTGCGTTCATTCAGCAGCGGAGCCAGCACGGTCTCGATCAGCGCCGCGCGATGCTCGATGCCGAATCCGGACGGAAACGTTCCCCACGCCTCGCCCCACCCGCTCGCGCCCTGATCGTCGGTGATCCGTACCAGCAGGGTCTGTGGCCCGAACTGCCGGCCGAACGGCGTGACCCGCGGCGCGGGCAATGGCGCGCGCAGTGGAAACAACTCGATATGCCGAGGGCTGATGGACAGATCCGCAGTCGTTTTCACGTCCGATACGCTCCCGTTTGCATGTCCCCACTCACAGGCCCAGCAGGTCCAGCGTCCGTTCCACCACGTTCGTCTCGTCGTAGAGCCGCAACGCCCGCTCCCGCCCGGCGCGGCCCATCGCCAATCGCAGTTCGGCATCGCCGGCGAGTCGGCGCAGGGCATCGGCCAACGGACCGGCATCCCGCGCGGGGACCAACAATCCTGTCACGCCCTCGATCACCTGCTCCCGCAGGCCCCTGATATCGCTCCCGATCACCGGAAGCCCGGTCAGCATCGCCTCGATCGACGACATCGGCAGGCCCTCGAAATAGCTGGGCAGCGCGAAAATATCGGCCGCGGCCAGCAGCGCCGCCACGTCCTCCCGGTATCCCAGGCGGCGCAGCCGCGGGCCGAGACCGGACGCAGCGAACAGCGCGTCCATGTCGTCCCCCCGGTCCGACGCAAGCCGCTCGCCCACCACCCACAGCTCCAGCTCCGGCAATGCCTGTATCGCCGTGATCAGCTCCGGATAGCCCTTGCTTCGCACCAGCCGGGACACCGCGATCACCACCACGCGGTCCACCGCTGTCCCGAGTTCCGCCCGCATACGCGCCCGCGTCGCGCCATCCGGGTGAAAAATTGCCGGATCGCGGCCATTGCCGACCGCAATGG
The DNA here is from genome assembly GCA_963777625.1 of uncultured Pseudomonadota bacterium. Taxonomy (GTDB): domain Bacteria; phylum Pseudomonadota; class Alphaproteobacteria; order Acetobacterales; family Acetobacteraceae; genus DATDIC01. The sequence continues at coordinate 20,611 of CAVZRO010000028.1, forward strand.
GCTGTCGTGCCAGCCTGAAGCGGCGCGCGTCGGCCGCTTCCCCGTCGGAGACGGTCAGGAACGTGTCGGTGGCCTGCGCACCGATCCATTCCATCACCAGCCCCATGTTTCGCCGCAGCGGCGACCCTTCCTGATTGAACAGGAACCCGTGGCATGTGTAGGCGATATGCGGCACGCCGACGGCCCGGGCGGCCAGCCGGGCCAGAAACGCGCTGATCGGCATATGTGCATGCACGACATCCGGCCGCTCGGCGCGGAACAGCCGGATCAAAGCCCACAATGCCTGCGCATGCGCACCCGCCGAGACGCGCCGCGCGAACGGCACCGGGCAGACTCGGAACCCTTCGGCGCGGACGCCGTGCAGCAACGGCCCTTCGGCGCAGGCGCCCAGCACCTCGTGGCCACGCGCGCGGGCACCGCGCATCAGCGGCAGCAGGAACTGCCGCAGCGAGAAATCAACATTGGTGATCTCGATGACCTTCAAGGCGACACGCTTGCGGCAGGGACAAGGAGGCCCTTCCCGTCATCCCCGCGAAAGCGGGGAGGTGGATCCACGGCCGCCGCCGGATTCCTGCTTGCGCGGAAATGACCGGTTGACGCCATTATTTCATGACGAACTTTAACTATTTCACCTTGCTGATCGCCCATTTCACCTGCTGCGGGTCGTCCGGATAGCCGGTCAGCACCACCTGCTCGGTCCGCCGGGGCTCCGGACCGCCGAGATAGATGCTTTCCTCCAGGCTCATCCGCGCTCCCTCGGCGCGCAGCCGCCAGCCGCCGCCAGAGGGCAAGCGCAGCAGCACCGCTTCACCGTCCTGCTGCAGGTTCACGTGCACCGACGGATGGATGTGAAACCGCAGCGTGAAGGGCTGCGGCGTCGGCGCCTCCACCACGTCCTCGCCGCGGATGTCCTCGCCGCTTTCGGCCATATACAGCCGCCGCCGGTGCACCGCACCGAACGGTTTTTTCCACCCGTCATGGCTGACTTCCAGCCAATGGGCGCCGTTCGCCTCCTGCCGCTGCACCTCCACGTCCACCGGGCGGCGGCCGAGACCATCCGGCTTCAGCTCGGCGGAGTTCACGTCCGCGATCACCAGCGTGGAATGCGCGGCGGTCGCGCGCGACGCATCCCGCCATTCCGCCGGGCCAGCGGGGAATGCCCCACAGTTCACGATCATCCGATCTCGCCCGACCGACAATTCCATCGACAGGGTCCCGGCATGGGCATAGCGGTCGATCCCCGGCGGCGGCGGCGCGCCGCAATCGATGATCAGCGCCGTGCGCCCGGCCGCGAGCCGATGGAAACCACCATCGCTCAGCGCCGACGGCCCGCGTCCGCCGCGCCCCGCCTGGGTCAGCACCAGCTCGACCAGCGCGCTGGAATCCTCCTTGCTGCCGTTGAACAGGGCCAGGCCGCCGTCGCCATGACGAAGCAGGCGCAGGGCCGGGGCCATGCGTTCGATGGCGGAGGGCAGCGCGGTCGGCGCCTGGGCCTGCGCGCCCTGCAACAGATTACGGATGTCGGTCAGGTCCTGCAGCGCGGCGAGTTGCGCGGCCGGGCTTCGTTCGGCATGGCAGCCGTCCGGCAGCACCTGGCGGGCAATCTCCTGCGGCAGGAAGCGCAGTGCACGCGTCAGGAAGGCAGCATGCTCGGGCAAGGCCACGGCCGCGGCGATCAGGCCCTTGAGCGCAGTCAGCGCCCGTGCATCCAGCTCCTCGGCTGGCAAGGCGGCCGACAGGCTGCGGGCATCGCTGACCAGCCGCCCCATCAGGCGCTGGCGGAACAGATCGTCGGCAGCGGCGAAGAAGAAGTCGTAATGGCCCAGCCAGGCGGCGATCCGCGCCCCGGCGACATCCGGCCGCTGCGCCAGGGCATCGCCGGATCCGGTGGCGATCCAGTCGGAGACCAGGGCGCGGGCGCGCAACCGCGCCGCATCCGTGCCGAGCGCCCGCAGGTCGCGCAACCAGGTGAAGCTGTGGGCTGCGGCGCGCAACAGCGGCGATCCGGCCGGATCACTCCAGCCACCCGGGCGCAGCGCGCGCAGCCCCCCGCCCAGCTCCAGCTCGCCTTTCAGCAGGCGGGCGCCACGCCCGGCATCGCCCGGCCAGGGGTCGCGCACCGGCAGTGCCGGTGCATCGGGCACGCGCGTCATGCGCAGCGTCGGCAGCCGGGCCATGGCGCGGCGCGCCTCGCGCAGCCAGCGTCGCGGGTCGGACCCGTTCATCCGCCCGGTTGTCCGCGCAGGGCGGCGATGGCGCGGGCGTAATCGGGTGCCTTGAATACCGACGGTGCCGGCAATCAGCGTGTCGGCGCCGGCGGCGACCACCTGACGAGCGGTCGCCGGGGTGATGCCGCCATCCACCGCAGCGCGATCGGCCGGGCGGACGCCTGGATCATCTGCCGCAGCACAGCGATTTTCGGGAGCTGCGAGGGCAGGAATTCCTGGCCGCCGAATCCGGGATTGACCGTCATCACAAGTATGGTGTCGGTCAGATCGAGCACCCATGCAACCGCGTCGGCGGGGGTTGCCGGATTCAGCACCACCCCGGCTCGTTTGCCGTGACCGCGGATGAGCTGCAGCGATCGGTGCAGGTGCGGGCCGGCTTCGGGGTGGATCAGGATGTGATCGGCGCCCGCCTCGATGAAGGCGGCGAATGTAGGGATCGACCGGCGCGATCATCATGTGCACGTCGAACGGCAGCTTGGTGTGCGGCCGCAGCGCGGCCAGCACCGCCGGGCCGAAGCTGATATTCGGCACGAAGTGGCCGTCCATGATGTCGAGATGCAGCCAGTCGGCACCGGCGGCCTCGATCGCCGCGACCTCCTGTCCGAGCCGGGTGAAATCGGCGGCGAGCAGGCTGGGGGCGATGGTGATGTTGGGCATGGGCCTATGTAACGGCGGGGTTCGCGGCAACACAAGCTCAACGCCGGATCAACCTTGCGGCGAAGAACCCGTCCATGCCGCCACGCTCTGCCCACATCGCCGGAATGGTGCGCAGAATATCCGTCGCCGGTGAGCGCTTCCGGCACAGCCGGCAAGCTCGGCTCCGGTGAAAGGCTCGGGGCGCAGCCCGCCGCGGGTGAGCGCGGCCTCGATGCGTGGCGCGGCTTCCTCCGGCTGCAGCGAGCACACGGCGTAGATCAGCCGGCCGCCCGGGCGCAGCATCGCGGTGCCGCCGCCAGCAGCCGGTCCTGGGTTTCCGTCAAGCCGCGACGTCGCGCGGCCGCTTCATGTGCGGCACGTCCGGGTGGCGGCGGATCGTTCCGGTGGCGCTGCAAGGCGCGTCCAGCAGCACGGCGTCGAACGGCGCGGCCGGCGTCCATTTGGTGGCGTCGGCCTGCATTTCGGCGTCAGGCGCCATCGCCGCAGATTGTCACGCAGCCGCGCCAATCGCGTGCGGGTCGCGCTCCACGGCAGCGACCGGCGCGCCGGCGGCGGCAAGCTGAGCGGTCTTGCCGCCGGGTGCGGCACACAGATCGACCACGCGCTCGCCGGGCCGCGCCGCCAGCAGCCGGGCCGGCAATGCGGCGGCGGCGTCCTGCACCCAGAACCGCCCTTCCGCGAAACCCGAGCGCCGTGACCCGGGTGCCGGCGGGAAAGCGGATCGAGCCAGTCGGCAGGATTCGGCGCCCTCGGGCAGCGGGGCCCGGGACGCAGCGTCAGATCGAGCGGCGCCTCATGTTGGTGCGCCAGCGCGATCGCGCGTGCCTGCGCCCCAGGAGGCCCACAGCCATGCTGGCGTGTCGAGCCGCGGGCCGTCGAGGCCGGCCAGGGCGGCCGGGCCTTGGACAGGCGGCGTAGAACGGCGTTCACCAGCCCGGCGAACGGCGTCAACCCGCGGCTGCGCGGCCAGTGCAACGGCGGTGGCGACCGCGGCATGGCTGGCGTGTCCAGCAGCAGCAGCCCGGCCGCGCCGAGACGAAGCACGTGGCGACCGGGTCCGGCGGCGCCTTCCGCAGCAACGGCTCCAGCGCCGCGTCCAGCGTGCCCATCCGCCGAAGCACCGCAGCGGCCAGCCGATGCGCGGCGGCCCGGTCGCGCGCCGGCACCGCCGGCAACGCGTCCAGCGCCTCCTCGAGCGGACGGCGCCGGTCGAGCACTGCAGTCAGCAGATCGAACGCGGCATCGCGGGTGGGATCGGACATGGGCGGTTCAGATGCGGTGAACAGGCGGCACGTTCGGGCGCAACGGGCGGCCGATGATCGCCGCGACGCTTCTACGCGATCGGATAGCAGGCACGACGA
>CAVZRO010000029.1:0-139740 GCA_963777625.1 uncultured Pseudomonadota bacterium
CGCTAGCTCGTCAACCTGTCCGGTTTTGGTAGCGCGTGATCTGTCCGCTTCGTTCTTGCTCTGTGCCGGGGCATGCCCCGGCACAGAGCGGCCGTGATGGAAGCGTCTCATGCGGCCTGCCGCGGGTGATGCACAAGGCTGCCACCGGCATCGTAGTCCGCCAGCCGGTGCGGCCCCCAGAACACCGCGATCTCGCCGGCGGGATATTCGTGCACCCGCACGGTCGCCCGGACGAAGTGTGGCCGCAGCCGGGAGGGCGGCAGTTGCGGGCATAGCCGACGCCACTTCACAGTGTTGTCGTTGCCCACTTTACGGTCCTCCTGGATGCTCAGGATGTCCCGCCAGGCGCCTGTCGGGTCCGCCACGAACGCCGAGCCTTCCTGCTCGGCCGGCACCGCGAACTGCGCGTTGTGCTCCGCGATGTAGATCGCGCGCAGCCAGTGATTGGCGGCCTCCACCGAGTTGATCCCGGCCAGCGCCAGCTCCTTCGTCAGCCGGTCTTGCAACGTGCCGAATAGCCGCTCCGAGCGTCCCCGCGCCTGCGGCGAGTAGGCCGCAATGTGCTCGATCCCCAGCTGCTTCAACGCCCGGCCAAACTGGGTCAGCACGGTCTTCGACACACGCGCGCCAGCCGCGGGTGTCTCGAAGTAATGGCTGCCGCGGTCAGTGTAGAGCGCACAGAACAGCCCCTGGCTCTCCACCACCTCGCTCACCCCGCGCAGGCTCGACGCGGTCCCCTCCTGATCCACCAGGAACAGCGAGTAGATCGCGCTGGTGGCGTCATCCATCGTCGCCACCAGGTCGTACTGGCAGTCAGTGTTCGCCAGCCAGGCATGCGTCGAGGCATCCTGGTGCAGCAGCATCCCCACCATCGGTCGCCGCGGCCGCTTCTTGCGATGCGCCGAGCGGCTGCGCGCCGGCGTCACCAGCCCGGCCCGATGCAGGTGCAGCTTGGTCACCGTGTAGCCCAGCCTGTAGTTGTGCCGCTTGCCCAGCTGGTCATGGAAATGCTTCACCGTGAAGCCACGGTAGAGATCGCGATACAGCCCCAGCATCCGCTCGATCTCCGCCATAGCCGCGCGCCGCAACGACGGCCGAAGCCGACGGTCCGACAGCCCCGACAACCCCTCTTCCCGGTAGCGGTCACGCCAGCGGCGGAATGTCCGCTCACTGACCCCAAGCAGGTCCGCCGCCTCAATCTGGCTCAGCTCCGACCGCTCCGTCCGGCCAACAACATCCTCAAAACGCATCCAACGAACCCCCTCGTGAACACGCGCCCGATCCATCGACGTCCCCCTTCCCGGAGGACCAGTGGACCGGACACTTCACGAGCTACAAACATCGGACAGACCATGAGCTAGCCACAGGTCGTGGCTGTCGAGTTGACCAACGCAATGTATTATGGCATACCAGACTGCAGGTCACCTGAGACCTGATGCGAGCCGTTCGAGAGGCTGACCCTCCCGCGTCATGCTCGCGCAGGCGGGCATGACGCGATCGCGGTTGCACGGACTGTCGCTGGATTCCCGCTTTCGCGGGCATGACGAGATGGGCGCGGGAATGACGCGGGATGCCTCTGCCCTCAGGGCGGTTGGGATGAGCAGCCCATTGTTTGAGGGAGGGGACTCTGAACATCGGCATGACCTCGTCCTCCAGGGAGTGGCCCGGCGTGTTGCCCCAGTCCTCGATCGTTTCGTCGGTTTTGGTCGACGCACAGAGGAGTTGGAGTTTTGTTTGAGGAGCAACGATGATCAACACCAATGGCGCATCTGGCGAGGGGCCGGCGATCGGCAGGGCGTGGCCGCTGCGCGACAAGGTGGCGTTCGTTGGCATCGGCACGACGCCCTATGGGAACTTCCCTGAAACGGACAGCTATGGCCTGGGCTGCGATGCACTGAATGCCGCCTTGCAGGATGCCGGCCTCAAATGCGCCGACATAGACGAACTCATCGTCAACAGACTTCCCAGCTATGAGCGGTTCGCGGAGATAATGGGCATAAATCCGCGTTACTGCCTGCTGACCGAAATGCCGGGACGGTTTTCCGGTGTGTCAATGGCGCTGGCGGCGCAGGCCATTGCCACCCAGGAGGCCAACGTCGTCGCTCTGGTCTATGGCAACAACGGCCGCAGCGTGCGGATGCATTATGGCGGCGGGGACAGCCAATGGTCGCCGTGGGGCATGACCAGTCCCGGCGCCGTCCATGCCATGATGTGGCGGCGCCATATGCATGAGTTCGGTACGACGCACGCCGACCTGGGCGCGGTTTCGGTCGCATTTCGCCGCCACGCCTGCCTCAACCCCGAGGCGGTGATGCATGGGCGACCGATAACGCTGGAAGATCACGCGAACGCGCGACCTGTCTGCGAGCCGTTGCGGCTGCTCGACTACTGTCTTGTCAATGACGGGGCTGTCGCCTGGATCATGACCAGCGCCGAGCGCGCGCGCGATATGCGCCGTCCATCTGTGCTGCTGTCTGGATATGCGCGGCAGGACGCATTCCACTATGGCAGCGGTCCCGCGGATGATTTCTGGTACCCGAACCTGACCGCCTGCCGCAGCGTCTATGATCGCGCCGGCCTGTCGCGAGACGATATCCAGGGACTTGGCATCTACGACAATTTCTCCCCGACGGTGATGTTCAGCCTTGAAGGGCTTGGCTTCTGCAAACAGGGAGAGTCCGGAGATTTCGTTCGAAATGGAACGCTGGAGGTTGGACGTGGGCGATGGCCCACCAACACATCCGGCGGACACTTGTCCGACAGCTACATGCAAGGGTGGGGGCTTATCGCCGAGTGCGTCCGCCAGCTTCGTCACGAGTGCGGCGACCGGCAAATTCCGAATGTCGAGGTCATGCAATATATCTGCGCGACCAACATCGCCCAGAGCGCCATCTTCAGGAGGGCGGCATGAGCCTGTCGACGCGACCCAAGCCTGTCATCGACAATTGGAACCGCCCATTCTGGCAGGCGTGCCGCGAGCAGCGACTGTTGTTGCAGCGTTGTGCAGTCACCGGAAAGTTCTTTTTCCCCCCGGCGCCGGTGTCGCCGTTTACGGGATTGCCCCAGTGGGAATGGACGGAGTGTTCGGGTACCGGGACCATGTGGTCATTCGTGGTGTTCCATCAGAACTACTTCGACGGAATGCAGGATGAGCTGCCATATCCGGTCGCCATGGTAAAGCTGGATGAGGGCCCGTATCTGCTTACCAATCTCGCGGACATGGCGGTCGGCGAGGCGCGGATCGGCATGCGGCTGGCGGTGCGATTCCCCGGCGGCCCGGGTGACATTCTTCTGCCGCAGTTCGGGCCGGCCGCGACATGAATGACCTGGTCGTCGTGACCCATCATACGGGGTGGGCGGAATTGCGGATCAATCGCGAGGACAAGCGCAACGCCATGAACCGCGCGACGCGGCGGAGCCTTCTGCGTGCGTTTTCCGAGCTGGAGTCATCGGCAAAGGCCATTGTCATTACCGGCACGGGAAACAGTTTTTGCGCGGGTATCGACCTCAAGGAACTCGAAGACGATCGTGCCCAGCAGATAGCGGGGGGCAGCGAGGAATGGATCGAGGTGAACCTGGCCATCCGGGCTCATTCCGCGATCTTTATCGCGGCCGTCAATGGTCTGGCGTTGGGCGGCGGCGCGACGCTGATCAGCGCATGTGATCTGGCTGTTGCCAGCTCGGCCGCGTCGATCGGGTGTCCGGAGATGGGATTTGCAACATATCCCGGAATGGCGGGGCCGGCGATCCAGCTCTCGGGTATCACGCGCAAGCAGGCGGCCTGGCTTGTGCTTACCGCCAATCGGATCGACGGCGCGACGGCGGAGCGGTGGGGGATGGTGAATGCCTGCGTGGAGCCGGACGAATTACTGCCGTTTGCGCGGCGGCTCGCGCAGAAAATCGCCGGATTTGATGTGGTGGCGCTGGCAGAGAGCAAGAAGGCCCTGGACTGTATTCCAAGGGAGATCACCGGCTGGCCGGAGGCCATGAACTACGGACAGATGGTGAACCACGCAATCCGGGCAAAGACCGGAGCCCAGGCGGAGGGGAGAGCGCGTTTCGCGGCGGGTAAAAAGAATCCGGGGCAAGGACTCTGAGCTGTGGCAGCTCCTTTGAAGGGGCGGCGCATCCTTGATCTCGGCGCTGTCTGCGCGCGACTTCCGCATGGGCTTGCGGCCTCCTTTGCGGCGAAATTGTGCGCCGATTACGGGGCGGAGGTCGTGCGTCCCATCCCGCGCGGCGAGCCATTGGAAAGCTGCGCGCCATCGCTGCCGACGGGTGGTTCGGCGCTCGATTTGTTCCTCAACCGCGGCAAACACCGTGGTCCGCCGCGGGGCCGGTTCGATGTGGCGATTGGCGATGCCGGCGCGATAGCTGCGCATCCGGACGTCGCGGTCCGGGTTCGCATTTCCGTGCTGGGCCCTGGAGAAGATCCGGTGTCGACGGAACTGGCGGTGCTCGCGCTTTCAGGGCTGCTCGATATGATCGGCGATCCCGATGGCCCGCCGACGCGACTGGCGGGACACCAACTCGCCTATGCCGCGGGACTGGCGGCCAGTACCGGGTTGCTGGCGGCGCTGCTGGCCGGCCGGCGGGAGATCGTGGAGGTTTCACTCTTCGACGTCGCCACCTGGCTGAACTGGAAGGCGCTGGTTGGTTTGCTGGTGCTCGGCCAGGCGCCAGACCGTCGCCGCCCAACGAATTTGTGGACGACCGTTCGGGCAAAGGACGGCCATGTCGCGCTCGTGTTCCAGGGCAAGGATTGGCCCGCGCTGAAAGCCATGATCGGCGATCCTGTGCTGGACGAACCGCGGTTTGCTACGGCGTCCGGTCGCGCCCAGCACAGGCACGCCTTGCTGGTGGTGCTTCGGCCGTGGTTCGCGGCCAGAACACGCGCGGACATTACCGGCGACGCCCAGTCGCGCCGCATCCCGATCGGCCCGGTCATGTGGCCATCGGAATTGCTTCAGGATGCACAGTACCGCGCTCGCGGTTTTCTGGAATCCGATGGAACACCGCGGCTTCCGGTGATCTGGGACGGGCGGCGGCTGCCGATGGAGCGATCCGATGCGCACTGATGCGGCGCTGCCGTTATCGGGCGTTCGGGTTGTCGACCTCGGCTGGCTGACGGCTGGGGCGGCGACGGGCACGCTGTTGTGCGATTTGGGCGCGCACGTGATCAAGGTGGAAGGGCCGGGTGCAATGGACCCGTTTCGCCAGTGGGAAGGGGCGGACCCGTCCACGGACTGGTGGAATCACTCGCTGTTCTACAATGCCACCAATCGCGGAAAGCGCTCGTTGTGCCTGGACCTGAAAAATCCGCGCGGCCGGGAGGTGTTTCTTCGCATCCTGCAGGACGCCGACATTCTGATCGAGAATTACCGGCGCGGGGTAATGGCATCATTCGGCCTGGATCTGTCCATGCTGCGCGCCCGGTTCGGTCGGCTTATCATCGCCAGCATCTCCAGTCAGGGCGAGACTGGTCCCGACCGTAACATGGTGTCCTATGGTTCCACGCTGGAGGCGACTGGTGGTCTTGCCGCGCTGACCGGCAGCGGCGAAGACCCCGCGGTCAGCGGGCGCGACATCAATTACCCGGATCAGGTGGTTTGCCTGTTTGCCGCCAGCACGATCCTGGCGGCCGTGCTGGAGCGGGATCGCACGGGCGATGGGGCCTGGCTCGATTTCTCCCAGCGAGAGCTGACGTCGTTTCTCGTCGGCGAGGAATTGGTTGCCGCGGCGGCCGGAAACCCCTCGCCTCGGCGCGGCAACCACGATCCGGATGTGCCGACGGAGCAGGTCGAGCGTAGCGGCGATCATTGGCGAATCGCCGGAGTGGAGGGTGCTGTGGCGGTGCGTGAGGTTGCCGCCCTGATTGCGGCACCCGAGTTTGCCCATGGTACGGCTTTGCTGCGCGCTTCGGACGGGCGACCGGCAAAGGGTATCCCGTTTCGCCTTGGGACCAGCGCGACGTTGGTGCAGGACGCGGCGCACGGGCTTGGCGCAGACAATCACGCGGGTACTGCTGGAAGCCGGATATCAGGATGCGGAGATCGCCGATCTTGAAGCATCGGGCGTTATTGCCGTCGCCCCACTGGCGCGACGGCCCAGCTTTTAAGCCGGCAGCGTAGCCGCGGCCGTGAGGGTTTCGAAAGAAAACTTGTTTTCGCAACCTGGGGTGGAACCGGCTACGCGCGTCGGAATGCCGGGGCCTGTCTTGACCTGTTCATCCGTATGATGGTATACCAGAGATAACGCAGTTTACTCCCATCCGGGGCGGGAGCCACAAGCGAAATGAGAATAGGCGTTGCGTCGTTTCTTGTAGAGCGTGCGGCTGATGTCGGCGCGATGGTTGAACGGCTTGCGGCGCTCGGCCAACAGATCGAAGCGCTGGGGTTTTCCGGAATCTGGGTCGGTGACGCGATGGGGCGGGGCGAAGCGACGCTCGATCCGATGCTGGCCCTGGCAACGCTTTGCGCCGTTACGACCCGGATCGAGCTTGGAATAAGCGTCTTGCAAACTCCCATACGGGAGCCCGCGGAACTGGCGCATCGGGCGCAGACGCTAAATGTGCTTGCACAGGGTCGCTTCAGATTTGGCGTGGGTGCGGGATCCACCCGATCCGATTTCGATTTTGTGGGCGCAAACTTCGAGAAACGCTTCGCGGCATTGCGGGATTCGATCGATATCATGCGTCGGATCTGGCGCGGGGAGCCGCAGAACGGTGTTGTCCTCACGCCGTGGCAGTCCAACGGGACGCCGCCAGTTTTTCTCGGCGCGTGGCGAAGCCCGCGCTGGATCAGCTACGCGGCGCAAAGCTGTGACGGCTGGATTGCATCAGGCCTGTTCAGCAAGTGGGGGGATCTGGAAGCGGGTGTCCAGGCATACCGCAAGGCCGGCGGCACACGCGCAATCCTGACCAACGTTCCGATCGACCTCCGCCCGCGTCCGGAATATGCCGACCATTGGGCTGAGGTCGCGCAGATATCCCTTGCGTGCCCGATTGGAATAGCGCGGGAGAGGCTGAAGAGGATTGAGCAGCTCGGGTTTGACGACGTGATCCTGGTGCCACCGGACGAGTCCCCCGAGCATCTGGAGATGGCCGGCGAACTTCTGGGGGCGCATTAACGCGATGGGCGGGATGGAACGAGAAGCGAGGGCAATCGCATGATCGGCGATTTCGTGTACATAAACGGACAGTATTTCGCGGCGAAGGACGCCAAGATATCTGTTTTCGATCATGGCTTTATCTATGGCGATGGCGTGTTCGAGGGTTTGCAGGCCGCAAACGGGTCGATCTTCCGATTGGATGCTCATATGGATCGGCTTTATCGAAGCGCAAAATATATGGAGATCGAAATACCCCTAACTCGCGGGGCGTTCATATCCGCGATTGTGGAAACCGCGCAACGCAACAAGCTGCGTGACGGATATATGCGCCCGGTCGTTTCGCGTGGCGCCGGCCCCACCGGGCTTCGCAACATGGACAAGCTTGGGCCGCCAACCGTCGTCATCATTGTTCAGCATGAGACTGAGGGCAAGCATACCGGCAACGGCGTTACGGCCCACGTGACATCGATCCGACGGGTTCCGTCGGAGTGCCTGGATTCCCGCGTCAAGAGCTGCAACTACATCAATAATATCCTGGCCTATCTCGAGACAAGACATTGCGGTGCGGAGACGGCCATCATGCTCGACCTGCAAGGCAATGTTTCGGAAGGCTATGCGAACAACATCTTCGCTGTGGATGGCAACACCGTCGTTACCCCGCCGCTCGGCAACGTATTGGCGGGGATTACCAGGGACGTGATCATCGAACTCTGCCGCTCCCTGAACATCCCGATCCAGGAGCGGCCGCTCACCGTCTATGACCTGGTTACCGGCAGCGAGGCGTTTGAATCCTCCACCCTCGGTGAGATCGTGCCGATCGCCAGTATCGATGGCCAGACGATCGGCAACAGTTGTCCGGGACCGGTTACATCCCGGCTGCATCAGGAGCTGCGCAAGCTCATTGATAGCGGCACGCAGAGCACCAGGATATATAACGACTGATGGTCGCGCTTTCTGAAGCTGCGGCGTTTGTCGGAGGCTCGCAGCGATCGGGGCGCAACCGGATGTGCGGCATGACCGCATGAGTGCAACGCTTCAGACCGAGGAGAGGGTTGCGTCGGCAATCGGGCCACCGATAATCCAGTTCGAGGCGGTGCAGAAGTTCTATGGTCTTGCCCAGGTCCTGAAGAACATCAACCTTACCATCGCCAGCGGGGAGATTGCGGTCATCTGCGGCCCCAGCGGTTCAGGCAAAAGCACGCTGCTGCGTTGCATCAATGGGCTGGAGCGTGTCCAGGCGGGTCGCATCATCGTCATGGACGAAATATTGACGAACTCGGCGGCACCGTCGCGGGGACTTCGTGCCGAGATCGGCTTCGTATTCCAGAAATTCAGTCTGTATCCACATATGACGGTGATGCAGAATCTGACTTTCGCCCCGCGAAAGGTCAGGCGTCTGTCAGCCGCGCAGGCGGCGGAGCGCGCGCGGGACCTGTTGGCGCGCGTCGGCTTGCTCGACAAAGCCGATGCCCACCCTGGCGAGCTATCCGGGGGCCAGCAGCAGCGCGTTGCGATCGTGAGGTCATTGGCGATGCAGCCGCGGATCATGCTGTTCGACGAGCCAACCTCGGCCCTGGACCCGGAAATGATCCGCGAGGTGCTGGACGTAATACGAGGTCTTGCTCGTTCCGGCATGACCATGATCGTGGTGACGCACGAGATGGGTTTCGCCAGGGAAGTGGCGGACCGTGTCGTCTTCATGGAATTCGGAGAGATCGTCGAGGCGACACGAACCGCAGATTTCTTCGGCCGGTCGGCGTCCGATCGGGCGCAGCGGTTCTTGGACAAGGTGTTGCACCACTGAACCTTGGGGGGAAAGTCGTGACTTCTCGCAAAACAATCGGGCAGGCAGCTCTGTTCATGAGTCTGCTGATGCTGGGAATGATGTTCTGCCTGATCCGATCCGCGCAGGCGGAAGGAACGCTCGATAAGATCAAACGAACCGGCGTGTTCACGGCGGGTGTGCGCTACGACTTTCCGCCCGTCGGGACAATCGACTTATCAGGCAACCCGGTTGGCTTCGGGCCCGACCTGGCGAAAGCCATCGCCGCCAAGCTGGGCGTACAAGTGAAATTCGTCCAATCCACGTCGCAAAACCGGGCGCCGCTACTGCTCAATGGCCAAATAGACGCGGAGATCGGCATCACGACGCCGTTCCAGTCGCGGGAGCAAACCGCCGATTTCACCATCCCGTATGCCTGGGATTCGACGACCATCCTGGTGCACAAGGGAGACGACCTGGACCCGAAGGATTACGGACCGCCCAAGAAGGTCGCCACGACCCAGGGCAGCGGCAATGTGGAAGTGTTCAAAAGGATCGTCCCCAATGCCAATTTCATTCTGTTTCAGGAGTATCCAGACGCCTTTGCGGCGCTGCAGAACCACAAGGTGGACGCCGTGGTGCTGAACCGGGCAGCGACCGGTGTCGTGCTCAAAAGCGATCCGAACCTGACCGTCGGGAAGGAGATCAGTCGCGACGTGTGGGCGATCATGATCCGGCAGGACGATTCAAAATGGCGAAACTTCCTGAATTGGACGTTGCAGGAATTGTGGGCGTCCGGTGACTATCAAAAGATCTATGAAAAATGGTTTGGTGAAAAGCCCTGGTTTCCGATGTGGTCGGAATATGGGTTGCAGCCGGGCATCGGCGGCGCAATGAGCTGCTGCGGCAACTAGCGGCGGACCGCATAACGACCGCCCGGGCGGCGAGGCGCACGAACCATGGACTGGTCCGTTGTATGGCAGTATCGCGACGCCATCCTGCAAGGCCTCGTCTATACCGTGGTGATCTCGGCCCTGGCGATCGTCGGCAGCTTCCTGCTGGGAACTGCTCTCGGGTGTCTTCGGCTGCTGCGGCAGCCGCTGCTAAGCGAAGCGATCAGCACCTATGTGGAAGTCGTCAGAAATATTCCGCTGATCCTGAAGGTGTTTTTTCTTTACTATGTTGCTGGGCTGGACGCGTTCCCGAGCGGTCTGCTTGCACTGGTCATCCATCAAAGCGGGTACATTGCGGACGTCATTACCTCGGGGTTCAGATCCATTCACCCTGAGCAAGCCGAGTCCGGCTACGCTCAGGGGCTGAGCCGGTGGCAGATCTTCGTCTTCGCGCTGTTGCCTCAGGCGGCCAGAATATCCCTGCCTCCGCTTACCAGCCAGTTCATCGAAGTCGTAAAGAATTCTGCTGTGGTCATGTTCGTGGGCGTGCAGGAACTGACTTTCGAGACACAGGAGATTTCACAGGCCACGCTGCGCAGCTTCGAGGCGGCGACGGTGGCGACAATTCTGTACGTCATGCTGACACTTCTCGTGGTCAGCGGCATGAGCCGGCTGGGCCGGCGACTGAGCTGGGCATGAACCGCGTTCAGCACACGATGCAGAGATCAGCGGCATTGCGGATCGTATTCTGGCTCGCTGTCCTGCTTGCCAGCGCGTGGCTGCTCCGAGGTTTGCGCTGGGGGGTCGTGTGGCAGGCGGCCCCTTTTTTATTGCGAGGGCTGGCGGTCTCCTGGGAGCTGGCGATTGCGTCGGTGCTGATCGGATTGGTGAGTGGAACCCTGCTGGCGGCAGCCCGACTTTATGGCTATGGCGGAATCCGCCAGGCAGCCGTTGCGTATATTGAACTGATCCGGTCCATTCCGCAGATCATGATCATATTCTGGATCTATTTCAGCGTTCCACGTCTGACCGGAGCTGTACTGAACGCATGGCCAGCCGCCCTTATAGCTTTGTCGCTGATCGCGTCCGCCTATCTGGCGGAAGTGGTGCGGGCAGGCCTTATGTCGGTTCCCAAAGTTCATCGCGAAAGTGCCTACGCCGCGGGGCTTGGAGCGACGGACATTTTCCTTCGCATTGTCCTGCCGCAGGCACTCCGCAACATGTTGCCGGCGCTGATTGCGCATATCGTCATGATATTCAAGGTGACGTCCCTCGTCTACTTGATCGGGCTGGTGGACTTCTTCAGGGCAACGATGCTGGTGAATAACCGAGATTACGCGCCATACGCGCTCTATTTGACGATGGCGCTGGTCTATTTTTGTTGTAATTTCCTGCTCTCGGCGCTGATCAGATGGTTCGATCCCAAATACGCGCTGGCCACCTGAGTTTGCCGTGCGAAGCGGATGGACGTCACGTCCGCTCCATATATGACGTCGTTGCGATCATCGGTCGCTTCCACTAAAGGCGGGTCATGGCGAATCGTTCACTCCTGGTCAAGCGCGATGCCGTCCCCCTGCGAAACAAGGTGGTCGAGCGATTGCGGTCGGCGATTTGTGACCAGCGACTGCCGCAGGGCTCGCGGCTGATCGAACGCGAATTATGTGAGATGCTCGGTGTCAGCCGCACGCTGGTGCGCGAGGCCTTGCGGCAGCTCGAGGCAGAAGGCCTGGTTACCATCATCGCGCATCGTGGTCCGGCGGTTGCTGTGCTCGACCGGAACACGGCGGCCAGCATCTATGAGGTCCGGGCAGTTCTCGAGGCACTCGCCGGACGGCTGTTCGTCGAACGGGCGGGGGACGAATATAAACGACGCCTGAAATCGGCCTTTGCCGCCATGATAGATGCCGATAAGCGGGATGATGCCGCCGGCGGACTGCGGGGAACAGCGAATTTCTACGAGGCGTTGTTTGCGGGAGCCGGGAACGAGGTAATTGCCGCGATATTGCGGCCGCTGGCTGGACGCATTCACCTGCTACGGACGCGGAGCATGTCGATGCCAGGGCGACGCGCCGAGTTGATGCGGGAAATGAAGGCGATCCTCGATGCTGTGCTGTCCGACGACGCAAACGCGGCATGGGATGCTTGTTCCAGACATGTTCAGAACGCTTCGTCATGGGCGTTGCAAAGCTTTGATCGGGAATTGCCGGAGCAAATCAAGCTGACTGCGCAGCGGCAAAGACGTCGTCCGGCGACAAGGGTGGCGCCGACAGCAGGTGAGCCGCGGCGGAAGCGCGGCTAACTTGCAAGGCCAACGACGGGGCGCTGAGAGGGAATTATGCATCGGCGGCGCGTGGATGGTCCAGCCGTTCGAGAGGCTGACTCTCGCTCGTCATGCTCTCGCGCGCGGACATGACGCGTTCGCGGTTGCCCGGAGTGGCGCTGGATTCCTGAGTTCACACACCAAGTGCAACACCCCTGGAATCACGGAAGGGACGCGGAATGACGGAAGGAGGGCTGGCATAACCGCCGAAGTCGCCGGCTCGGCCAGTGCCGCTGCTACTTCAGCGCGTCCTGCGCGCTGCGGAGCGTGCCTTCAACCTTTTGATAGAGATCCCGGCTCAGGAGCGGCGTCCTCAGCAACATCCTGAGCGTCTCCACATCCTCCGCGGTGTAGCCGGGCGCGCTCCGTATGATGTTGACGGATTTGTCGACGCGCGCACGCACCGACGTCATTCGGTTGTCGAGACCGTCCAGATAGCCGCTGAACTTCTTGCAGAGGGCGGCGCGCTGTTCCGTCTTGCTCTTGCTGGTGAGCGTCCCGGCGCTGGCTCGCTGGCACGCCCCGACCGCCTCCCGTGCGTTCTTGAAGGCATCGTCGATGAACAGGCCCGGCAGCCGGGCGTGCATCGCTGAGTTGACCCCGAGGCCAAGGTCCTTCATGGCGCTGACCATCTTATCGACGAGATCCGTCTTGTCGATGTCGCTGTCTTTTGGCCGCTGGCTACTCAGCGCGGCATCATCAAACTGGCTGACGATTTCGGTGCTGGCGAATTTCCATGCGGCCTCCACGGCGTCGAGCTGTTTCGTGACCGTGCGCCCGGTTGGCATCTTGCTCAGCGCATCCTGGTTGATCTCCGTCTTTGCCTGGGCAACGAACGCGCTGATTGCCTTCGGGGCTTGCTCCAGGGCTTTCAGTTTCCCGGTTGTGCATAGGCCGGCGAATGAGCCGGTGAGTTCTGCCGCCGGAGATTGAGGCATGGTCGTGCCGGTGAGCTGAGCGAAGCTGCCCATCTTCTTGACCGCCGTGTCGCCGCCCAACCGCTCGAACGCCAGCCCTTGAGGCGATCGAACAGAAAACGTCTCGTGCTCGATGAAGGCGACCAGGTCGTTCGGTTTGACGTCAAAAGCCGACCAGCCCAGGGGCTGGAACTTTTGGTAGTCGAGCTTGTTCGTCGCGACGACTTTGATCTGGTCGACCGAGAGGGTCGAGCAAGGCCAGCCATCGGGCAGCGGCCCGGCGAGATCGGATTTCAGGATGTTCAGTTTCTGACGATCGGTCAGTGCCGAGGGATCTATCTTCCGCGCCGTGAGCTGACGGTCCACTTCTTCCCGGCCAGGCTTGGCGACCGCCTTGTCCGCGCCAAACTGTTGGATTTCCGCATCGGTCTGGATGGCGTCTTCAAAGACGTTCTCCAGCTTCTCGGACACGTGTTTTACATGGTCGTCATCAAAAACCATCTGGGTGACATGACCCAGGCGCACGGCGGACAGGCCCATCTGGGCCCGCAAGGTCTGCTCTGAGATTTTGCCTTTGAAGATGGTCTGGTACTCTTCGGCGTCGGTCCAGAGTTTCTTGTCCTCCAGACCGCTCGCCTTCCACTTCTTCATTTCCTCGTCGGACACTTCCTGCTCGCTCCGGTTCGTGCCGCGACTGTTGTGCAGGGCATGGACCAGCTCGTGCCCCATGGTGACCGACGACGGTACGGTGAGCACGTTACGGTTGTCGGTCTGAAACATCGTATCGCTGTTGCGTCCACCGGGAGGCATATGGACTTCACTCGGGGTACCCTGGCCTTTCGTCCGACTGTCCTTCTTGCCGTATCGCCGGTCCGGTGCCGCTTCAGCATCGAGTCGCCTGGCAGGATACTGACCTTGTGTTCGCCGGCGTTGAGCTTATTCACCAGCGAGCGGCCGGCGTCGGTCTGCATCAACTCGGCGAAATTCGACAACGTCTCCACCCGGAATTGCTTGGCCTGGTCAGGGGTGATTCCGCTCTTGCAGGCGGCGGCCTGCTCTGCCGTCGGCACGGGGACGTTGATGCGGTCGCCTTTGCTGGGCGTCCAATCAGGCGTCCCGCTATTGCACATATTCTTCCACGATCGCTGCGCCGCCGCAGCCTCCGTCGGGTCGAGGCCAGCGGGAAGCGGCAGATCGTCGCCGCGTTCGGCGATGCCCTTGATCGTCTCGCGTTGCATCCTTTGCACGAGGTCGCCGAGCGCGAGCGCCTCGGCGGAGGGTGGAAGATTTTCCCGGGTGCGGCGGTCATTCCAGGCGAACAGGACTTTCTGCACCTCGTTGAGCTGCGTGTATTGCGCGGACGCCTGCTGCTTTGGCGACGCAGTGGTGAGTTTGGCGGTGCTCACTTCCAGTTGTTTGAGCGCCTTCGTGACCTGGTCCCGCTCCGGGTTGTTGCGGGGATCGTCGGCCAGCCGAAGCGCTGTTGCTGCCCGATCGGGGCTCATGACGAGGCTGGCCTTGAGTTTCTGCTCAGCTTCGGCAGCCTTCTTCTGGGCTGCCGCGAGCTGTTGGCTTAGTTCTCCCCATTTCGTTTCGATGTCCCTGGGGGCGATCTTGCCAAATTTGCCGAGATCAACCTCTTTGTCCTGGGTCGCGCCTTTGATCAGTTTGTCCATGGCAGCAGAGCATTCTTCCGCGTCGGTCTGGCACGTGGGAACCGCCTGCATGAGCGCTTTCATGTCGCGTCGCGTGCTTTCCGCCGCTGCCGCCTGATGGTCCGCCAGGGCGCTCCAGTCGGCGGAGCGGATCATCGTCGGGTTGGCCGCTTCGACGATCTGTTTGAGCTTGCTGGGGATGGCGGCTTTCGCATAGTCGGCGAACCCGTATGTATCCAGGCCCTTGCCGTAGCCCGATGCCGCGGCTTCCTCCGGCTCCGACGCTGCGTGCAGGCCGACAAGCTGCAACAGTTCGGTAACGACGGAGGAAAGCGCGTCTTCGCGGACCGGGCTGGTCCGGAGTACGGCGGTGTCGTCTGGCATCGGCGTGTCCCTTCCGCGGAATTACCGGTTCTGCGCGACCGCGTTCTGAAGACCGGAGGCGATGCTGAACCAGACCTCCGATCCATCCTCGCAGGTGATCACGTCACAGGGCCCATCTGTTCCGTTGGCAACCTTCTGGCCAACCGGCTCCTTGGCGAGTATGTCGAGCAGGTCGTATTCGTCGGCAACGTGCAGGACCGGATAAGGCCGTTCGCGCGTGCCGTCGCCGGCGAGAAGCAGTCCTTTGGTGCAGGCCCGCTCCAGATAGCGTTCGCGCGCGGCGGTTTCCGTGGCGCCGAGCTGTTCCGCCGCCGTTGTGGCCAGACGGTGGACACGCGGGCTGAGGAGCCAGTTCGGCATGAGCTGTTCGGCGAGTTCGGCGGCCTGGTCATAGGCGCCGGACTCGATCAGTTCCGCCAACTGGTCGTCTTCGTCGGAGATCATTGTGTAGCGGGGCGAAGCCTCCACCAACGCGCGGAGGCGCAGGAAGGTCTCGCCGTTCGGGTCGGCCAGGAAGTCCGAGAGTTCGTCAGCCATGGCTCGTCTCCGATCGGGGGGACAGTCTATGCGGAGGTTTTCAGGCCCGCCTGGATTTCGGCAAGCGCGTCGTCCAACATGGACTGCACGGCGAAATCGCCGACATGTTTCCGGGCGAAACGCTCCAGGTTGCCGAGGCCGGTCGCGGCGGCGACGCGCTGGCGGTAGGTCGCCACCAGTGCGAGCGCGTCGGTGGCGGCGGGCTTGTCCTGCCGCAGCAGAGACGCGAGGTCGGCACCGAAATCGGGGACCAGCGCGGGCAGCATCCGGACCGCATCCTGGGCGTGCGAGAAGCGTGGGTCGGTCTGCACTTCCGGCAACGCCAACACCGCCTTGCCGATGTCAAGCGCGGCTTCGCGCGCGGCCGCTTGCGCGTCCTGCCAGCGCTGCCGCAGCTTCGGATAGGGCGGTTCACGCGTGCCGCCGGGCCGCGGCGTGCGGAATCCAAGCACCTTTTCAATCCAAGCGTCGTGTTCGCCGCGTGCCATCGGCGGGCAGAATGCGCCGCGCGATCGGATTTCGCAACAAGGCGGAGGGCGCTGGCCGGGGAGGTTGGGCGCCTCACACGCTTGCTGGTAAGGTCCCAGTGGGAGATTTGTGGGGGATTTCTGTAGGGATTTTGTGGCGCGTCCGCGCTGTTGGCAGCTCTGCTTCGCATTCCGGTGAAGCGTGCACAGTTCGACCACGATCGAAGCGATCCCACGGGACAGGATTGGCAGGCGACCATAGATAGGGTGTGACACGCGTTTCGTTCTTCCGCGGCGCACACGAGAGAGGTTGTCATGAAAAGAGAGATCATCCGGGTCGAGCCGTTGGCGACGTTCCTGGACAGGTACAAGGCGCCCACTTCGACCGTGACGAAGCACGGGGACACGATTTACGTGACGGGTGCTCCGCCGTTCGATCCGGAGACGGGGGAGATTTTCCTGGGTCCGATCGAACGACAGACGGAGCTTGTGCTGGAACAACTGAGACTGTGCGTGGAGACGGCGGGATCCTGTCTGGACAACATCCTGAAGGTCAACGTGTATGTCACGTCGGTGGATATGTTTCCGGCAGTGAACAAGGTGTATCGGCGGTTTTTCCCGGAGAACCCGCCGGCGCGGATTTTCATCAATGTCCCTGCCTGGAACGGCGGGTTCGATATCGAGGTGGATTGCGTCGCCGCCGTGTAGCCGGTGGCTGCGCGCGGGTTGTGAAAGGAGGGGCCGATGTTCTCGGTGATTTTCGAGGTGCATCCGAAGCCGGATCAATGGGACGCCTATCTTGGCTATGCCAAGATGTTGCGGCCGGAGCTGGAGGCGGTCGACGGATTCGTCGACAATATCCGCTATCGCAGCCTGACGCGTGAGGGATGGATTGTCTCGCTGTCCGGCTGGCGCGACGAGAAGGCGGTGGTTCGCTGGCGGACGAAGATGCGGCACCACATGGCACAGGAAAAGGGCCGGACGGAAATCCTGCTCGACTATCATCTGCGCGTCGGCCAGGTGACGCGGGACACGCAGATTCCCGAAGGTTGCACGCTGGAGGAGCAGCGGCTGGACGAGACCGAAGTCGGCGCCGGCACGACGGTGACGCTGGTTACGGCGACGCGGCCGGAGCAATTGAAGGAAGCGCAGGACGCGGCGGCTGGGTGCGCCGCGTTGCTGGGCCTTGATCCGCACGCGGGCGGGCTGGTGGGCTGGGATGTTTTCGATGCCGTGCTGACGCCGGGGGACCTCATTCTTCTGCTGTCGTGGCGCGACAAGGAGGCGGCGGCGGCGTTCGAGGCGGCTCGGCCGAAGCAGGGCAGCATGCGGCTTCGTCATGTGCGCGTGGTGCGTGATTACGGCATGTTCGATCGGCGGGAGGCGCCGCAATATTATCCAGAGGTGAAGCGGGCGGAGAACGCCGGATGATGCCGGCGTTGGTTCGCGACGCTGACGGGTTCGCGGCACGGTTGCACGATGCGGCGAAGAGGGATGTGTCGTGCAACCGTACGTCAGGCTCGCGCCGGGGGGTATGACGCGGTCGCGACTGCACGGACTGTCGATGGATTCCCGCTTTCGCGGGAATGATGGGGTGGATGGCCCCCTCACGGCATCGATGTGCCAAAGGTGGGGTATCGCAATTCCAACGGACAGGAGCCATCCATGAAGCAGGTTACCATCGTCGGTCTGGATCTGGCGAAGAAAGTCTTCCAAGTGCATGGAGTTGATGCCTGCGGGACAGTCCTGATCCGTCGCGCGCTGCGGCGGAGCAAGCTGCTGGAGTTGTTCGCCAAATTGCCGCCCTGCCTGATCGGCATGGAGGCGTGCGCGACGGCGCATCACTGGGCGAGAGAATTGGGCAAGCTGGGTCATGAGGCACGGCTGATCCCGCCGGCTTATGCGAAAGCCTATGTGCGGCGCAACAAGAACGACGCCGCCGATGCGGCGGCGATCTGCGAGGCGGTGAGCCGCCCGACGATGCGCTTCGTGACCGTGAAGACGGCCGCCCAGCAAGCCGCGTCAGGCGTTCACAAGGTACGACGAAATGCTGCTGAAACAGCGCACTATGCTGATCAACCACCTGCGCGGCATGATGGCGGAATTCGGCATCGTGGTCGCCGAAGGACGCCGCCATGTCGGCGAGCTGGTGGCCGATCCTCGCCGATCCGAGCGAGCAGCGCATACCGGCGCCCCTGCGATAGCTGTCTGCTGGCCGTGGTGGAAAGCCTGCGCGGCTTCGAAGCCCGCATTGAAGCGATCGACAAGCAGTTGCTCGCCTGGTGGCCGCGACAATGCGAGACCTGCCGGCATCTGATCAGCATCCCCGGCTATGGACCGATCGTTGCAAGTGCAATGGCAGCGATGGTGGTCAATCCAGGCAGCGCATGCGCAGTGGCCGCGAGTTCGCCGCCTCGCTCGGGCTGGTGCCGCGTCAGGACGGGGACCTGGTGGCAAGGTCGAAGCTCGGGCCGATGCAGCAAGCGCGGCAATGGCTATCTGCGCCGGCTGCTGGTGAACGGCGCCATGGCGGTGCTGCGCAGCAAGCGGGCGACCCAGGAGCCGTGGCTGGTCGAGCTGCTGGCGACCAAGCCGCGCCTGGTCGCGGCGGTGGCGCTGGCAAACAAAATGGCGCGCATCGGTTGGGCACTGATGATGCGCAATGAGGACTTCCGGACCGTGCCGGCGGCGGCCTGAACACAACCGCGCAGACGCGACCGGAAGGCTTGCGAGGGTGAAACAGCGTGATGGCATTGTCGGGTCAACCGACAGATCGAGCGAGACCTGGCATCCGTCTTGAGGACAACGCGATCCGGCGTGGCGAACGATCAGACCTCGATCCACGGTTCCCATCAGGGCCTGCGGTCAACCACCGCGCCAACAGGCCGGACACATGACCGCAAGTGGCCGCCAACGCAGATCACGCAACAAAACCCTTGCCAGCCGGGGGCCATCCACACATGACGGGGAACGGGAATGACAGCGAATGGGAATGGGTCTGACTTCAGGGCGGTCGGTGTTAGCGAGCGTGAATTCGCCGACGCCGGGGTTCGCCCGGGGGAGCTGCGTTTCGCTGTTCTGACGGTGTTGGCTTTGTTGGTAGCGCATGCAATCGCCTTTTTTCTGCATGAGTATTCGCATGCGGTCATGGCGTGGCTGCTCGGCTTCAAGGCGGATCCATTGGCCATCCACTATGGGCATCTGGACCTGTCGAACGTGCTGCTGCAGCAGGATATCGACGAAAACGTCGACTATCGGACGATATTCGGAACGGGACATGGCCTCGATGCGACGGTGATCGCGCTCGCCGGGCCGGGGATCGGCAACGGCGCGCTGTATGTGGCATGCGCACTGGTGCTCCGGCGGCGCGTGGCGACGATGCAGTCAGCCGGTGTGCTGTTTCTGTTCTGGCTGGCGGTGATGGCGAGCGGCAATCTTTGGAGCTATGCGCCGGTGCGTACCGTGACGACACATGGCGACATGGGTGTGGCGGCGCAGGGGCTTGGGATTTCCGGCTGGACGCTGTTCCCGTTCGTGGTGCTGCCGGCGCTGTGGGGGGTGTGGGATCTATTTCGTATTGTGCTGCCGCTGGTGCTGAGCCGGGTTTGCGGGGGCGACGCGCTGCGCCGGACGTTTGTGACGGCGGTGGCCTGCTTCGTTCTGTTCGGGTTTTACGGCTGCCCGGCAATCGGTGGCAATTACGGCAATGTCTCCGCGGTATTCTCGATCGTTTCAATGTTCGTGGTGTTCCCCGTGGTGCTCATGGCGACGCTGTCCCGATATGGAGCGGGGCGGCCCTGATCATGCGGGTGTGGTTGAACCGATGGCAGCGTGAATTGCGTTGCAATGGCGAACCAGATTGGCCTGCGAGGCGACGAACCGCCTCAGCGGCGTTTCGATCGGGTAGTAGAGAATGTTGGCGATAAAGCCGTAGACGGCGGCGTCGATGCTGGTCGGGGTCGGGCCGTGCATATAAGCGTCGGCTGGGATGAGGTTCGCCAGCACCCGCAGATCCGCGAGCCCGCGCGCGTAGGCTGCGGGCGGAGCGAACCGACCGATGCCCTGGTAATGGTAACGCTGGGAATTGAATTCCTTCGCCTTTCGCAGGCTCTCTTCTGTCAGGGCTGGATGTTGCTGCCGCATCGCATCGCGGAAGGACGGCCAGAATTGCTCGTCCTTCCAGCGTGAATAGGACATGACCCAGTAGAGGTCGTCGAGCATGCGCGTGACCAGATGGCTGAGGTCGCGTTGTGGAGCGGTCAACGCGTTGTCCATGGTGAGGTCATATTTGCGAATGAGATGGGCGATGATCGTCCCGCTGTCGCCGATGACTTCGTTGTCGTCGGTTATGTAGGGAAGCTGCCCGCGGGGCGCGGTCGAGGCGTCCACTATGTGCTGGTGGGTAAACGGCACGCCGGTCAGTTTAAGGAACGCAAATACTTTGAGGCCGTAGCCGTTATTGTCGGCCACGCCGAAAAGCTCCGGGTAGGAGTAGAGGGTGATCGCCATGGGGTCCTCCTCGGACGGATGACGTGAAGCACCGGCACAGGGCAAGAGCAAGACAGCCTCACCGAGGAGGCACCGAGACGCGGAGATTCACGCAAAGTGCGCTTTATCGCGCGCCCGTCGCCCCGGGAAGGCAGCGGGTGTTTCCGGTCAACCTGTAACTGGACGGCATCGCGTCCTTGCTTTGACAATGCAACCGTGGCATTTAGCCAGTATAGCCAGTGATCGGCCGTTGCCTGTGACGCCGGGATCGGCTCGGCCGACAAAAGGGAGGAGAAGAGGTCATGCGATCGTACGGCCTGCGCGCTGGCGTCCGGCTTTCGACCATCGCCATGCTACTGATCGGGATAGCGACCCTGCGCCCGGCTATTGCCGCCGGAATGGTTGACTCCGACCTGCCCAACCTGGTCGCCACGCTGCTGCCGCGGGTGGTTAACATTACGACCACACGCTACAAGGCGATCGATATCCCACCCGGCCAGTCCGTCGTGGCGCAGGCAGCGACACCGGATCAAAGCATCTGGTACGGCAGCGGCTTCATATGTACCTCCGACGGGTACGTCGTGACCAACAAGCATGTCGTCCACAATGGAGTCAGCTTCAAGGTCACCATGAGCGACGGCGCCCAGTATCCGGCGACCCTGGTCGGTGAGGCGACCTGCTGCGACGTCGCGGTGATCAAGATAAACGCCGCGAGGCCGTTCCCGGCGGTCACGCTCGGCGACAGCGACACGCTGCGCCAGGGTGATTTTGTGATTGCGATCGGCAATCCGCTCAA
Source organism: uncultured Pseudomonadota bacterium (assembly GCA_963777625.1). Classification (GTDB taxonomy): domain Bacteria; phylum Pseudomonadota; class Alphaproteobacteria; order Acetobacterales; family Acetobacteraceae; genus DATDIC01. The sequence continues at coordinate 21,330 of CAVZRO010000029.1, forward strand.
TTTCAGCAGCACCGTAACCACCGGGGTGATCAGCGCGCTCAATCGCGACATGCATTTCACCGAGTTCGACGACTATATCCAGACCGATGCGACCATCAACGAGGGCAACTCCGGTGGCCCGATGTTCAATGCCAAAGGCGAGGTAGTCGGGATCAACTCCGCGCTGGAAACGACCGCCACAAGCACCGGCAATATCGGCATCGGATTCGCGATCCCGATCAATGATGCAAAGTTCCTAATCATGCATATGCATGATTATGAGGCGGGCATGATGAAGCCGCCCTATCTGGGGGCCCGGGTTCAGACGCTGACGCCTGATCTGGCCAGTACGTATGGGCTTCCTGGCCCGTGGGGTTCCATCATTGTGCAGGTGATCGATGGGGGCCCGGCGGCCCAGGCGGGGCTTCGTCCCGGCGATATCATCACGTCCTTCCTGCGGCCGGGAAACCTTCTGACCTCGATGGGGAATGAGTACGTGAAGGACAGCCGCGCGCTGATGCGCAATGTCGTCGAGACGCTACCCGGAACCACTGTGGCTTTGGGTATCTGGCGTGGCGGCGCGCAGCAGAGCGTACGCGTGACTCTAGGCCCCCTGCCGGCAGGCCAATCGTACGGGACTTTCCTTGGTCAGCCGGGCGTGGCGAAGCCGGAACTTCGGCCGGAGGCGCTGGTGAATTTCGGTCTGCAGGTGGAGGCGATCACGCCGGAGCTGCGTACGAAATATCACCTGAACGACCGCCAGCGGGGCGCGGTGGTTACCGGTGTTGCGATCGGCAGTGCGGCGGCGAATGCAGGCATCAATGCCGGGGCGGTGATCGTGCAGGTACGCGATAGTCCGGTTACGTCGCCGGAGGACGTGGTGAAGTATGCTGATGCGGAACGCGTGCAGAAACATGAGTTCGTGCCGATGCTGTTATCGGAGTCGACCGGACTGCGGTGGATGCCGCTGCCACTCGATTAGCAGGCTGCGGAAAAGGGGCTTGCCCGACGCGGGATCAATTTGATTCTGTCTCGGCCGCAACGAAGGGGGGGCGGCTGGGGGTCGGCTCCGCCACCCACTGGTCGGACGTCAGGTTGCTACCACGAAGTACGACTGCCGCCGTGCGGCTGCGGAAGCGTTCTGGATGCGCCACCAGCACCGCAATTCTGGCCGCACCTGAGAGTTCAGCACCGGGCTGAGGTGGTGGCAGGGCTTTACGGATCTTTAAGGAGGAGCCGATTGGCGACGAGATAGCTCACGCCGCGTGACCAGGATTCGTCGGTGTTGCCGCGGATATCGACGCTGCCAGCCGAAACGATGTCTCCTGTCGCCGTGGAGCGGATCACTGCGTTGATGTTCAGGATCAGGTTAGAGACTTTCTGCACCCAGGCAATTACGGCCACCTGGGCACCGAGCTGCTTCGCCAGCGACACTGCGCAGGCTTGACAGCTCACAAGATCGCTCTCGTTTGCCTTCGCCTCAATCGGCGTGATGTCCATGATCGTATATTTGCCGGACTTCGCGAGCAGCTCTCGGAGTTCGGCATCAATCTTGTGCAACCGCACCAGCTCCGCAGGCTGCGGGGGTTCAGGACTGGTATCGTCGAACTCGAACGGAAATACCGCGGCCGGCAACGGCGCACATCGTGCCGCCTGGGCGTAGCCGATGGCCAGCATCAGCGCGAATGTCGCGGGTCGCCAGAGCTTCATGCGGTCAGTCCTCGGCCGATTTCGGTAAAGGCGGCCGTGCACCTTCTCTACCACAACGACGCAAAAGCCGCTGCACTGGCCCAGGTCATGAGGTGGCCAGCTTTGGTCACGACCTCCACTATGGGAACCTGAACGCATGTCCGCAGCTCGCAACCCTGTCACCACGATAGCAAGTCGGGGGCGGAGAGGGAAAGCGCCTGGCGTGTCGGCGGACTAACGAAGCCTAAGACGCCTCGCCGGCTGGCCCGCGCTTTCTTGGCTTGGAAGCGCGGCAATGGACGATGACGGTAGCGAATCGGAGCCGACATCAGGTCGATACCAGTCAGTCAACCAACACCTTGTGGCGGCCTGGATGATTCAGATCGCCTATATGGCGCGTCTCGTAAAAAAGACTCGCCAGGGTTGCATTCGCACGTTATTCGGCCATCACGGCCCCAACAGAATTGCGGCTAGTCTTCCCGGCAAGCAGCGCCCTTGCCGGCGAAGAGATCATCCCAACCCTGCATAAGCTCGTGGACCTTACGACAAGCGTTATCGAATCGCTCGCAATCCTCGGTAGAAAGCGAAGCGCGGAAGCGCGTTAGTACGTCCACGTCATCACGATAATCAGCTGGCCTGACGATGAGACGAACCGGGCGGATGCCTGAGACGATGTCAGGCGGGTGTCAGACGTGCACGAGGGGACAGCCGGTTGTCGCCGGGGGCGGGAAGGCGTCGGCGCCGTCCATGGTGGCGATCGGCTTGTAATAGTCCCAGGGGTGTTTGGCCTCGGAGGGTGGCTTTACCTGCCACACATACATCGTGTGGCGGACGCAGCCGTTCGGGTCGATGTGGACATTCGTGTTGTAGAAGTCGTTCACTGGCATTTCGTGCATCTTCTCGGCGACGGCGTCGGCATCCAGGGTTCCGGCTGCCTTCACGCCCTTCAGGTAATGCAACACGCCGGCGTAGCAGCCGGCCCGCTGCATGGTGGGGGGCTCATTGACCGATTGGTTGAAGCGTTTGGTCCAGTCGCGGGTCTTCTGGTTCAGGTCCCAGTAGAAGGAATTGGTCAGCACCAGTCCCTGGCAGATGTCCTGGCCGAGCGCTTTGACGTCGGCGATGGCCATCAGCAGGGTCGCCAGGCGCTGGCCACCCTTGACGATGCCGAACTCGGCGGATTGCTTGATGCAGTTCTGCAAGTCGGTGCCGGCATTGGCGAGCCCGATCACCTTGGCGCCGGATGCTTTCGCCTGCACCAGATAGGACGAGAAATCGGCGGTGCCGAGCGGGACGCGCACGCCGCCCAGGACCTTGCCGCCGGCGGCCTTCACGAAGCTGGTGGTGTTCTCTTCGAGCGAATAGCCGAAGGCGTAGTCAACGGTGATGAAGAACCAGGTGTCGCCGCCGGCCTTGGTCAGCTCGCCGCCGGTGCCCTTGGCCAGCGCGTAGGTATCGTAGACGAACTGAAAGCTGTAGGGCGAGCACTGCTTGCCGATGAACTCCATCGCCGCCGGATCGGCCGCCATGTAGATACGTTTCTTCTCGCGGCTGATCTGCTGGATGGCGAGGCCGGAGGAGCTGGCGGCGCCGTCGGCCAGTGCGTCGACGCCATTGTCATCGATCCACTCGCGTGCTTTGGCGGCGGCGATGTCGGGCTTGTTCTGGTCGTCGGCCTGCAGGATCTCGATCGGGCGGTCGAGTACCGGAGTCGCCGAAATCCTCGACCGCCATTTTCGCCGTCACCATGTCGCCGGGACCGCCGTCGTCGCGATAGGGGCCGGTCAGGTCGCTGAGCAGGCCGATGCGCACCGGCTTGGAGGAGCTTTGAGCGCGCAGGAGGGCGGGGCGAGCGAGAGGGGTGGCGGCGAGCGCGCCGAGTGCGGCACGACGGGTGATGCGGATCATGGCGGGAGCCTCCCTGGTGGTCTTGTTATGGGAGGCAGCTTATCCAGGCGGGTGCGGACTGGGAAAGGGGGAAGACACCCTCACCCGGTTCGCTGCGCGAACCGACCCCCGATCGAGCCGGGGGCAGGCTCTCTCCCGCGTAGCGGGAGAGGTAATACTTCTGGGGTTATTCGGCGGCGTGGCGGTCGATTGCCGCCTGCACGGCGGCCTGGGATTCGGTGCGGAAGCGGTCGCCGTTGTCGGTGGCGAAGTCGTAGCTGGCGTGGCGGAGGGTGCGGCTGCCCTGGAAATGGGGGTGGACGTAGCGGGCCATGAGTTCGTAGTGGCGTTTGGTGGCGTCCCAGTCGGCCCAGTTGTGAGCCAGCTCTAGGATCGCACCGAAGCCGCCGGAGCCTTGCAGCAGCGTTTCGATATAGGCGATCGCGTCGTCCGGGGTGCCGATGCAGGCGGCCTGGTTTTCCAGCAGCCATTCATAGGCGTCGCCGATGCCGGCGGGAATGATGGGGAAGGTGGCGACGTCGCGGAAATACTGGGCGAAGGCTTCCAGGCCGAAGCGGACATTGTCGCGGGCTTTTTCGCGGGTCTCGGCGACATGCAGCAGCGTGACCAGGCGCCAGTTGCGGCGGTCGGCGGTCTTGTTGTGCTGGCGGGCCTGATCTTCGTAGAGGCCCCAGTTCTTGGCGTGATGCTTCATCGCGTCGGGCGAGGTGCCGCCGATCGACAGCATGCCGATGCCGTGCCGGCCTGAGGCCAGCGCCCCGGTGGGGGAGCGCGAGGCGGCGACGGCCAGCTCCATGACCGGATGGGTGTAGCAGGGGAGTTGCAGGCGGGCGTCCTGGAGGTTGTACCAGTCGGTTTTCTCGGTGACGGTTTCGCCGTGGAGGAGGCGGACGATGACATCCAGGCTTTCGTGCATCATGCGGCGCTGATCGCCGGCGAGGATGCCGATCTTGGCGGCGTCGTGGACGAGCGCGCCGGGGCCGACGCCGAACATCGTGCGGCCGCGGGTGATGTGGTCGAGCAGCACCATGCGGTCGGCGAGGATGAACGGGTTGTGATAGGGCAACGAGGCCACGCCGGTGCCGAGGCGGATGTGGCGCGTGCGCTCGGCGGCGGCGGCGATGAAGACTTCGGGGGAGGCGATGATCTCGAAGCCGCCGGAATGGTGCTCGCCGATCCAGGCTTCGTTGTAGCCGAGCCGGTCGAGGTGCTGGAGCAGCTCGAAATCGCGTTCCAGCGCGAGGGTTGGGTTTTCGCGCAGGTTGTGGAACGGGGCGAGGAAGATGCCGCTGCGGAGGTAGGTGGTGGTCATCGCGAGTGCCTCGGGTCGGAAGGCTGACGATGCCCTCACCCGGATTGCTGCGCAATCCGACCTCTCCCGCGAAGCGGGAGAGGTGGAGGGGGTGCTTGGGTGGTAGGTGCTGAGGCAGGCGCATCAGCGGCTCGCACACGGCAAGAACAGGAAAGCTTCACCACGGAGGCTCCGAGACACGGAGATTCACGCAAAGCGCGCCTCCTTCTCGCCTCGGTGTCTTCGTGGTGCGCTGGAACGGCCGTGGGCTTTCATATCGGGTGCTGATTCGAACGAGGGGCAGGAATGGTGACACGCGAACACAACTGGGCGGACAATTACACCTATCGGGCAGAACGGATTCACCGCCCGACATCGATTGACGAGGTACGCCGCGTGGTTGCCGGCTGCGCCAAGGTGCGCGCGCTGGGGACGCGCCATTCATTCAACGGCATTGCGGATTCTCGCGGTGATCTGGTCGACCTCGGCGATCTGCCGGCCGAGTTCGCGATCGACCGGGAGCGACGGACCGTGACGGTTGGTGCCGGCACCCGCTACGGGCCGCTGGCGCAGTATCTGCATGCGCGGGGGTGGGCGCTGCACAACCTGGGCTCGCTGCCGCACATCTCGGTTGCCGGAGCGACCGCGACCGGCACGCACGGGTCGGGCGACAGGAGCGGCAACCTGTCCACCGCGGTTGCCGGGCTGGAGATGGTGACGGCGAGCGGCGATCTGCTGCGGATACGACGCGGCGAGCCCGGGTTCGATGGCATGGTGGTCGGGCTCGGCGCGTTCGGCATCATCACGCGCATGACGCTGGATATCGAGCCGACATTCGATATGCGGCAGGACGCGTTCATCGATCTGCCGTGGGCGACGGTGCTGTCGCGGCTGGATGAGGTGACATCGGCAGCGTACAGCGTGAGCCTGATGACGCGCTGGTCGGGCGATACGGTGGACCGGCTGTGGTTGAAGACGCGCCTCGTGGAGGGTGAGCCGCTGGATGTCTCGGCGTCCCATCTCGGTGCGACCGCGACAGAGCACGTGAGTGCCAGCGGGCGGGCCGCTGCCCAGGAGCGGCTTAATCCGTTCGGAATTGCGGGGCCGTGGTGTGACCGGCTATGCCATTTCCGGCTGGATGCGGAACCGGGGCAGAGCGATCAGATCCAAAGCGAATACATGGTGCCGCGCACCCAGGCGGTGACGGCACTGGCGCGGTTGCGGGCGATTGCCGGGCGCATCGACGCGCTGCTGCACATGACGGAGATACGGACGATGGCGGCGGACGGGCTGTGGCTCAGTCCGTCATACGGGCACGACACGGTGGCGATCCATTTTACGTGGCAGCGGGAGATCGAGGCGGTGGGCAGGATCACCGGGGAGATCGAGGAAACGCTGCTGCCGCTTGGGGCGCGGCCGCATTGGGGCAAGCTGATGCATGCCCGGGCCGAGCAGATTGCCGGGGTTTACCCGCGGCTGCCGGAGTTCCGGGCGCTGGTGGGCGAGCATGATCCGCACGGGAAGTTTCGCAACCAGTTTCTGGCCGAGCATGTGCTGGGGGCGGATTGAGTGGGGCGATGCGCTGCGTCTCGCGGCGGCGAGGCGCGGATGGCCGGGACGGGTGCGTTGAGGCCGGGACAAGCCCGGCCACGACGTCATGGTGCGAACCCATGATCTGTGGTGGGCGGAAGGCTCGATCTGGACGGATCGCATGGTGTCGGCGCTGGGCAACGGCGTCAAAGGAGGCAAGTGGTTCAGCCTGATCGATAAAATCACTCGTCCGCATACCCTGGACCTGGCGTGGCATCGTGTCGCGCGCAACAAAGGGACGGCGGGCGTGGATGGTCAGAGCATCGAGAAGTTCAGCCATCACGCGGAGCGCTGTCTCGCCGAACTCCGGGCCAGCCTGGCGGACGGCAGCTACCGGCCGCACCCGGTCAAGCGGGTGGAGATCCCCAAGGGCGACGGCAAGACCCGTCCGCTTGGGATCCCCGTGGTGAAGGACCGCATCGTGCAGACCGCCTTGAAGATGGCAATCGAACCCATTTTCGAGGTTCAGTTCCGCCCCGGAAGCTACGGCTTCCGACCCGGGCGGGGCTGCAAGGACGCGTTGCGGGAGGTCGATCGGCTGCTGAAGGAAGGCTTCACCCATGTGGTGGACGCCGACCTGAAGAGCTACTTCGACACCATCCCGCATAAGCGGCTGCTGAGCTTGGTGGAAGGTTCGATCAGCGACGGCCGCGTGCTGGCGCTGATTGAGGCGTTCCTGCACCAGGAGATCATGTCGCAGGCGGCACACTGGCACCCCACGGCGGGCACGCCGCAGGGAGCGGTGCTGTCGCCATTGCTGGCCAACCTCTACCTGCATCCGTTGGATGTGCTGATGGAGCAGGGCGGCTGGCGGATGGTGCGCTATGCCGACGACTTCGTGATCCTGTGTGCAACGGCGGCCGAGGCCCGCGAGGCGCTGGCCCAGGTCACCGCCTGGGTCGAGGCCAATGGGCTGACCCTCCACCCGGACAAGACACGGATCGGCGACTGCCGCCAACCGGGCCAGGGGTTCGACTTCCTGGGTTACCGGTTCGAGGCCGGTCGCCGATACGTCCGCGACAAGAGCTTGCGGGCGTTGAAGGACAAGGTGCGAGAGAGGACGGGCCGCAGCCGGGCGTTACGCCGGGCGGCGACGTTATGCGCGGCGCAGGGCGAGACCGAATTCGAACCAGGCAGCACCGTGGAAGATCAGTTCGACGGCGATCAGGGTGCCCACAACCCAAAGTCCCGACCAGGGCAGTGTAACATAGAGCGCGATCCCCACGGCGGCGCTGATCAATCCGCCGAGCAGCAGCAGGCCGGATCCGCCCATATGCCAGTGCCGCACCGCCATGACGATGCGAGCGATGCCGGCGACGACCATTATGATAGCTACAACGGCGGTAATCACCAGGGTGCCGCGGATCGGCTCGTTCATGATCAGCAGGCCGGCGATGGCGTACAACACGCCCATCAGCACGTGGAGGAAGAAGCCGCCCCAGGTGCGATCCATGAACGCGTGCACGATCTGAAGTATACCGCCGACGAGCAGGGCCGCGCCGATGAAGATCGTGCCGGCAATGGTAACGGCGATCACGTCGATCCAGGCGAACACCCCCAGCAGCATCATGACGATGCCGAGGGCGATGAACCATCCCCAATGTGTACGTGGGCGGGTTGCCAATCCCCGTTGCATCGTCGTATCGCCCATGTCGAATCCCCTTCGCGTTTCGCCAGCGCGACGATGTACTGCCGCGGCGGCCGGCGTCAATCCGGCCCGAAAGGATGCCGTAGCAGGATCGTTGCCAACCTCTCGCAGCCGGCCTGGTCGTCGGCGTCGAAGCGACCGAGAAACGGGCTGTCTAGGTCCAGAACCCCCAGCAGCCGCTCGCCGGCGAGCAGTGGCACGACGAGCTCGGAGCGGGATGCGCCATCGCAGGCGATGTGGCCGGGAAAGTCTGTTACATCCGGCACCAGCATGGTCCGGCGTTGTTCAGCAGCGGCGCCGCATACGCCACGGCCGAGCGGGATACGGACGCAAGCAGGGCGACCCTGGAACGGTCCGAGCACCAACTCGTCATTGCGCAAGAAATAAAAGCCAGCCCAGTTGATGTCGGGGAGGCTGTTGTAGATCGCCGCGGCCGCGTTTGCGGTGTTCGCGATCCGGTCGGTCTCGCCGCTCAGAAGCCCTTCCAGCGCGGCGGCCAGATCGCGGTACATCACGGGTTTGCCTGGCCGCGCCGGGGGGCTGTTCCAGGGCGTCGGCTGCGTGGGATCGTGCACGGGTCAGTGGGCGGCGCGCATCTCGTGCGGCCGTGCCCTGGCGGCGGCTTCGGCTCCGCCGGCCTTCATCCCGGCCGCCGCGTCGCGCAGGATGCCGCGCAGCTCTCGCAAGAAGCCCATGCCGGCGGGTGTGCGTTGAACCAGCACGCTGCGCCGGTCGAGCGGGTCGGTCTTGCGCTTGACCAGCTCGAACTCGGTGAGCCGGTCAAGGGCACGGGTGATCGCCGGCTTGGACACGCCGAGGCGAGCGGCGAGACCACGTACGGTCTGAGCCTCGTTCTCCAGATAACAGGTCAGGAAAACCGCCAGTTGTCGGGCTGACAGATCCGGACCGTCCCGGCGGACCAGCTCCACGATCGTGGTGCGCAGGATGTTTGCCAGACCGTCATTCACATCGGTTGTCGTGCTGCTCATGTCACACCTTTCCTTCACGGGCGGCAGCTCGGGCTGCCGGGCACACGACCAAGTCTCGTTACTCCTGGTTGTCCCGTCGGATAATCGCCGCGGAACGGGAGAACACCCATTTACCGCGAATACCTGGCCGGACGCCACCAGCCGCAATCATCACCTCGCCGTGCGCCAACACATGAAAACCAAGCGTCGGCCAACGCGTCGGCCGCGCCCCGGTCTCCACCCTGCTTGTTACAACGGCCGGACGGCCATATTGGTTTCGCCGGCCTCACGCCACGAATGCGGCAAAGTTACTACCGCGTCATGGTCACGCCTGGAGAGATATCGGTGGAACGGTTCACCACGGCCGGGCGAAGAGCGGGGAAAGTTAAAGCGGTCCCTTATTAACTCTTTATTAACGCTGCTGTCGCGTTGACCTGCTGCTTCGCGGTAAACAGCCGACGCTTTCTCTCAGCCAGGCGGCGTCGTCATGCGGGCATCAGGTGGCGGCCTCCACGCTGACGATGCGGAACGACAGCTCATCGCCGTTGGAGCGGCGCAGCATCAGGTACTCGCCGGGCCGGAACACGCGTCCTTGGAGTTCCCGGATCGGGTCGTCGGGGTCCCCCGTGCCGCGCATGCCCCAGCGGTTCTTGTCCAGGGGAATCAGGTATCCGCGCCAGTCCGGGCGGTCGGGCCAGAATCGTCGGACGCGCCAGGGCTTTTCTGCCTCGCAGGCCCGTGGGTCCGGCAGACTGCCGGCGGTGAGGCAGAGATCGACCTCGATCCCGGATTTCAGGTCACCGGTGGGTTGACCCGGACCGCTGGCCAGCAAAGCAGTGACGCGACACAGACGAGCCTCCGGCATGCGCCCTTAGATAGCGACGCGGACACCCAACTCCACCACACGATCAGAGGGGATACGGAAGAACTCCGTGGCCGGGACTGAATTGCGCGCGAGGATGATGAACAGCCAGCGGCGCCACAGCGCCATCCGCGGGGCCTGTGACGGCACCATCACGTCGCGGCCGAGGAAGTAGCTGGCCTGCATCGGGTCGAATTGAATACCGCGTGTGGTCAGGGCTTCCAGGTCGCGCGGGATGTTGGGGCTTTCCATGAAGCCGTAGCGCAGGATGACGCGGTGAATGCCGGGCGCCAGCTCCTCCGGCTCCATTCGCAGCGCCGGCTCGACGTCCGGCACGTCCAGGTTCTGCACGGTGACGAACAGGACCCGTTCGTGGAGCACCTTGTTGTGCTTGAGGTTGTGCAGCAAGGCGGCCGGGACGTATTCCGGGTTGCCGGTGAGGAACACGGCAAGGCCGGGCACGCGCACGATGCGCGACTGCGGCAGCCGGGCGAGGAACGAGGACAGCGGCAGGCTGTCCTGCTTCCAGCGCGCCAGCAGCAGGTCGCGGCCGCGCTTCCAGGAGGTCATCAGCGCGATCAGCGCGAGGGCGAACACCAGCGGGACCCAGCCGCCTTCGACCACCTTGATCGTGTTCGCGGAAAAGAAGGTCAGGTCGATGATGAAGAAGAAGCCGAATACCGCGAGTGCCGCGGTCCGCGGCCAATGGAACTGACGGCGGAACACAACGGCGGCGAGCACGGCCGTGCAGGTGAAAGTGCCGGTGACGGCGATGCCGTAGGCGGACGCCAGGCTGTCGCTGCTCTTGAACCCGAACACCAGGGCAAGCACGCCGATGGCGAGCGTGAGGTTGATCTGCGGGACATAGATCTGCCCCTCTTCGCGGGAGCTGGTGTGGAGGACCGTCATGCGCGGGAGGAACCCGAGCTGCATGCATTGCCGCGCCATGGAGTAGGCGCCGGAAATCACCGCCTGGCTGGCAATGACCGTCGCCAGGGCGGCGAGCGCCACCAGCGGCAGCCGAACCCAGTGCGGCCCGGACAGAAAGAACGGATTGCTGAGCGCAGTCGGGTCGCTGATGATCAGTGCCCCCTGGCCGAAATAGTTCAGCACCAGCGCCGGCAGGACGAAGAAGGTCCAGCTCACGCGGATCGGGTAGGCGCCGAAATGGCCCATATCGGCATAGAGTGCCTCTGCCCCGGTGACGCACAGCACCACCGCCCCCAGCACGATGAAGGCAAGGGCTCGATGCACTATGCAGAGATGCACCGCATAGGTGGGGGATACCGCGAGCAGGACGTAGGGATGCAGCCGGAGCTGGGCGACGCCGAGCAGGGCGATGGCGACGAACCACACCGCCATCACCGGGCCGAACAGCCGGCCGACGCTGCCGGTGCCGCGGTACTGGACCGCGAACAAGCCGATGATCACGACCGCGCTTATGGGCAGCACGTAGGCCTTCAGTTGCGGGGAGGAGACTTCCAATCCCTCGATCGCCGACATGACCGAGATGGCGGGGGTGATCAGGCCGTCGCCGAAGAACAGGCAGGCGCCGGCAATTCCCACCAGGGCCACGAAGGCCTTCATGCGGGGGCGGACGCAGACGCGCTGAGCCAGCGCCATCAAGGCCAGTACGCCGCCCTCGCCGCGGTTATCGGCGCGCATGACCAGCATCACGTACTTGATCGTCACGATCAGGATCAGCGACCAGAAGATCAGGGACAGGATACCCATGATTTCCGTGTCGCCGATGACGGCTCCGCGAAACAGGCCGAGGCTGGTCTTGAACGCGTAAAGCGGGCTGGTGCCGATATCGCCGTATACGACACCGAGCACGCCCAGCAGGACGCTGAATTCCGGCGTATGCCTGCGCTGCCCGGCCGCGACGGCCGCCACGGTCATTCTGTTACCCCGTCCCCAAAGCCGCGGACGCATACGCTGCGCCCTGGCCACAGACAAGCATCGCGACCGCGCCGGTCAGGTGGCGAAATCCGCGCGGATACGTTCGGAGTGCTGGCCGACGGCTGGTACTGGTCCGAATGTGCGGGATGGTGCCCCGTCCGTGATCACCGGTGGGGCGGCCAGCGTCACGTCGCCGTTCGGCGTGGCGACCGTGATTCGCCGGAGGGCAGGATGGTGCGACAGCGCCGCGACGTCGTTCACGAAGCCGAACGCGGTGTTGGCCGTGCGCAGCCGGGCGGCAGCTTCGGTTCGCGACAGCAGGGCGAAGGCGGCGGCGATGTGGCCGTCCACCTCGGCGCGATTCGCCACGCGGGCGACGTTGGTCTGGAAGCCGGGCTGCTGCGGGAGGTCGGGCTGGTTCAGGAAGCGGGCGCAGAAATCCACCCATTCGCGTTCGTTCTGGATGGAGATGAGCACCAGGGAGCTGTCAGCCAGGGCGAACGCGCCGTAGGGGCAGATGGAAGGGTGGGCCAGCCCGATGCGCGGTGGCGACCTGCCGGTGCCCTGATAGAACAGCAGCGGCACGCTCATCCAGTCGGCCATGCCGTCGAACAGGCTGACTTTCAGACCCTTGCCGCGGCCGGTGATGCCGCGCTGGATCAGCGCCTCCAGGATGCCGGCGTGGGCGGCCATGCCGCAGGCGATGTCGCAGACCGATACACCGACGCGGCCCGGGCCGGAGGGAAGGCCGGTGATCATGGCGAGGCCTGATTCGGCCTGCACCAGCAAGTCGTAGGCCTTCATGGTGGCGTACTCGCCGGTGTCGCCATAGCCGGAGATATCGACGGTGATCAGGCGTGGGTGGCGCTCGCGCAGGGTGGCGGAGCCGAACCCGGCGCGAGCGGCGGCGCCGGGCGCGAGATTCTGGATGAACACGTCCGCTGTTTGCAGGATCCGGTGGAGGAGGGCGGCGTCTACGGGGTTTTTGATGTCGGCGACCAGGCTCTGCTTGCCGCGGTTGAGCCACACGAAATAGCTGGAGAGGCCGTTGGCGAGCTGATCGTAGCCACGAGCGAAATCGCCTTCCGTGCGTTCCACCTTGATGACGCGGGCGCCGGCGTCCGCGAGGCGGGAGCTGGCGTAGGGTGCCGCCACCGCCTGTTCCAGCGTGAGAACCAGCAGGCCGGCGAGGGCTTTCGGGTCGGTCATCGACGGATGCTCCGGATGGGCACGGTTCCGCGATCATTCGCGGAGCCCGCTGTACCTGCTGGCGCGGAGCGGGTCCACATCGGGTTCCGGCGGTGAACTGCATCACAGCACGATGCGGAAAGCCCAGGCAGCCTGCATTGGCCGCCAGCAGGGTTACTTGATCGGAACCGGTTGGCTGATCGCTGATCCCGATCCGGGAGGTTGCCGCCATGCCGGCCTACGCATTGGCCCCGTCGATCTTTTCCCCAATCAGAGCGTTGTCGGCGACATCCGTCGAAACACGCGCGCTAGCGGGCGCAGCGTCCCGCGCGGCGCAACGACCGGAGCCTGATCTGGCGGCGTTGGAGCGCGTTCTGTCGGCAGCCCGGCAGCAGCGCGCCGGGCATGTCGCCGGCCTGCTGAGCGGTGCCTGGCAGCGCGCGGTGCGGAGCGGATCCCGCCGTAACGTCTTGAGCTGGGGGCGCTGTCGTTCTGCTGGTCACGGCGTTGTTCGCGGGGTATGACGCGGCGCTCGGCCTGGGGGGCGTAAAGAGCCCGTTCGGCGCCAACATGATCATTCTAGTGGCGGCAACGATCTCCGGCATCGCCGGATTTGCGGTTTCGCCGCTGTGCGGCGCCATGCTGCTGCATACCCTGGGCAGCCCGGTCTACGTGGTGAAAGTACTGCTGGTGTGCAGCATGGGAATCCAGCTCACAAGCGTCGTCGCGCTGAGGCACCGGATCGGGCCTGGCTGGGGATCAAGGTGTTCATGCGGCTGTCAGATCGGCAGTTCGCCGCGGCGGCGAATATCCTGCTGATGGTGTCGGCGTTCGGGCTGATCGTGTGAAGCTGCCGGTTGGTGTGTGTGCCGCACGGGTGGTTGGGGAGGTCGTTTCGACCGAGGCATGGAGCTTACTCGGCGGCGGCTGACGGCGCTTGTTCAAGGATCAGGCGTGCGATGAACTCACGCTTGGTCGAAGCGTGCTGGATGTCGTATCCTACCGGCTCGTTGTCCGCGCCCAGATCGAGCATGACGTCTTCCTCGATCTCGACGGTTCGGCAGGACGGCATTGGCCGGACTTCGATATAGAGGCTATCCGTCGATCTGTCGTAGCTGGTTTTCATGGCCTGAAGTCTTCATCCGCGAAGGCGTTATGGACAGTCTCGCCGTCCGACAATAGCACAACGCGAAGGCAACATCCCAGGCTCGCGGCATACCCGTAAAGTCGAATTCGGCCGTCTCGCTGGATAGTCCGCCGCTCGGGTTGGACAATCATCCGGCGAATCTCGATCGGGTCGAGCTCGGGCCGGCGTGGCAAGACATCGAACGCGAAATATCGTGTCCGCCAGAATGGCGGCGGGGGCAGTCTTTCAGGCTCAGGATCGTTCATTTCGGGCTGGCGCTGTCCGTGCTCAATAGCTTCGGGGCAGTCCCAGGACGTGTTCGGCGAGGTAGGAGAGGATCAGGTTAGTGCTGATCGGTGCGACCTGGTACAGGCGGGTTTCGCGGAATTTGCGCTCGACGTCATATTCCTCGGCGAAGCCGAAGCCGCCATGCGTCTGGATGCAGGCCTCGGCGGCTGCCCAGGATGCATCGGCGGCGAGCAGCTTGGCCATGTTGGCCTGTTCTCCACACGGAAGGCCGGCGGCGAATTTGCGGCAGCCTTCGTGGACCAGCAGTTCGGCCGCGCGCATTTGGGCGTAGGCGCGGGCGATGGGGAACTGGACGCCCTGGTTCTGACCGATGGGGCGGTTGAAGACCCGCCGTTCCTGGGCGTAGGCGACTGATTTCGTGGTGAACCATTTGGCGTCGCCGATACTTTCGGCGGCGATGAGCAGCCGCTCGGCGTTCATGCCGTCCAGGATGTAGCGGAAGCCCTTGCCTTCCTCGCCCACCAGATTGCTTGCCGGAACCACCATGTTGTCGAAGAAAATCTCGGTGGTGTTGTGGTTCATCATGGCGCGAATGGGACGGATGGTCATGCCGTGGCCGACTGTTTCGCGCATATCGACGATGAACGTGGACAGGCCCTCGGTGCGCGAGCGCGCCTGCTCGCGCGGGGTGGTGCGAGCGAGCAGCAGCATGAGGTCGGAATGCTCGGCCCGGCTGGTCCAGACTTTCTGGCCGTTGACGATGAAATGATCGCCTTCGCGGCGGGCGAAGGTGCGGAGCGCGGTGGTGTCGGTGCCGGAGGTCGGCTCGGTGACGCCGAACGCCTGCAGGCGCAACTCGCCGGTGGCGATTTTGGGGAGGTAGACGCGCTTCTGGGCTTCCGAGCCGTGCCGCAGAATGGTGCCCATGATGTACATCTGCGCGTGGCAGGCGGCGCCGTTGCAGCCCTCGGCGTGGATGGTTTCCAGGATGGCGGCGGCAGCGGACAGCGGCAGGCCGGCGCCGCCATATTCTTCCGGGATCAGGGCGGCGAGGTAGCCGGCTTCGGTGAGGGCGTGGACGAATTCGGTGGGGTAGGCGCGCGCGACGTCCAGCTTGCGCCAGTACTCGCCGGGAAAGCGGGCGCAGAGCTTGCGCACTTCCTCGCGGATTTCGGCGTGCTGGGCTTCGGGGGCGTGTGGGTCCATGGGCTTCTCCGCGGTTCGGGGTAGGACGGGTGCGGGGAAAACGCCAGTGAGCGTGCGATGGTGCGGCCGGCGTGTGGTATATGACGGGCGAATGCCCTTGCCGCTTCGGAGGATGTGCCCATGGTTGAAAGTGCCGCATACCGCGTGGAAGAGGATGCGCTCGGCGACGTAGAGGTGCCGGCGGAGCATCTGTGGGGGGCGCAGACGCAGCGTTCGCATCTGAACTTCCCGATCGGGGTCGAGCGGTTCAAGTGGGGGCGCCCGGTCATCCGCGCCTTGGGGCTGCTGAAGAAGGCGGCCGCGCTGGCGAACCAGGAGCTGGGGCAGCTTCCGAAGGCGAAGGTGGAGCT
The DNA here is from genome assembly GCA_963777625.1 of uncultured Pseudomonadota bacterium. Taxonomy (GTDB): domain Bacteria; phylum Pseudomonadota; class Alphaproteobacteria; order Acetobacterales; family Acetobacteraceae; genus DATDIC01. Next base: position 37,286 of record CAVZRO010000029.1, read on the forward strand.
GATCGTCCGCGCCGCGCAGGACGTGATCGACGGCAAGCTGGATGGGGAGTTCCCGCTGGTGGTGTTCCAGACCGGGTCCGGCACGCAGACCAACATGAACGCCAATGAGGTGATTTCCAACCGGGCGATCCAGCTTGCCGGCGGCGTGCTGGGATCGAAGAAGCCCATCCATCCGAACGACGACGTGAACCATAGCCAGTCGTCCAACGACACGTTCCCGACCGTGATGCACATCGCGGCGGTCGAGCAGATCCAGGACGTGCTGCTGCCGGCGGTGAAGGTGCTGCGGGACACGCTGGCGGCGAAGGTCACCGCGTTCCAGTCCATCGTGATGGTCGGCCGGACGCATTTGCAGGATGCGACGCCGCTGACCTTGGGGCAGGTGATATCGGGGTGGGTCGCGCAGCTCGATCATGCGAGCGAGGTGATCGAGCAGTCGCTTGGCGGCCTGCTGCGGCTGGCGATCGGCGGCACCGCGGTGGGTACCGGGCTGAACGCCGATCCGCGTTTCGGCGACACGGTCGCGCGCAAGCTGCACGACGACACCGGCAAGCCGTTCGTATCGGCGCCCAACAAGTTCGCCGCGTTGTCCGCGCATGATGAAATGGTGAATGCCAGTGCGGCGATGCGCACACTGGCGGGGGCGCTGATGAAGATCGCGAATGACGTGCGCTTCCATGCATGCGGCCCGCGGGCGGGGTTTGCCGAGCTGCGGATACCGGAAAATGAGCCCGGGTCGTCCATCATGCCGGGCAAGATCAACCCGACGCAGTGCGAGGCGCTGACCATGGTGGTGGTGCAGGTGTTCGGCAACGATCACGCGGTGGCGTTTGCCGGGTCCCAGGGGAATTTTCAGCTCAACGTCTATAAGCCGATCATGCTGCACAATGTGCTGGAGTCGGCGGAGCTGCTGGCGGACGGGTGTCGTTCGTTCGAAGAGCACTGCGCGCGCGGGATCGAGCCGAACGAAAAACGCATCAAGCAGCATCTGGATAATTCGCTGATGCTGGTGACCGCGCTCAATCCGCATATCGGGTACGAGAATGCGGCGAAGATTTCGCTGACGGCGTATCGCGAGGATATCAGTCTGCGAGAGGCGGCGTTGAAGCTGGGTCTGCTGACTGCGGCGCAGTTCGACGAATGGGTCAGGCCCGAGGACATGACGCACCCGCTGGCGGCGAAACGGTCGTGACAGGCGGCGCCTCCGCTTCCTGGCAGCGGGTCGTCGTGCGATGATTGGTCACCTCAGGCAGAAGGATCGCTCCCGATGATCACGCTGTATGGAATGGGCAGCCCTAACGTCGTCAAGATCTATATCGCGCTGGAGGAACTCCGGCTGCCGTACGAGGTGCGCCCGGTTGACGTGTTTGCCGGGGCGCAGTTCGACGCCGATTTCCTGAAGCTGAACCCGCTGGCCAAGGTTCCGGTGATTACCGACAGCGACGGTCCGGGTGGCGAGCCGATCTCGGTGTTCGAATTGGGCGCCATCCTGCTGTATCTGGCGGCCAAGACCGGCGAGCTTTTGCCCCATGATCCAAGGCCGCGCGCCAATGCGATCCAGTGGATGATGGTGCAGATGACCAATATCGGTCCGATGTGCGGGCAATTGGTTCATTTCAAGCGCTTCGCCCCGGCCGGGAACGACTACGCGGTGTCGCGCTATGCCACGCAGGTGCACCGGCTGTTCGAGCTGTACGACCAGCGGCTGGCGAGTCAGAGCTGGGTCGGCGGGGCGGAGTACAGCATCGCGGATATTGCCGCGTTTCCGTGGCTGCGCATTGGAGCGATGCTGCTCGGCGACGCGGCGGCGGAGTTCGGCAATGTGCGGGGCTGGGTCGATCGCATTGCGGCACGCCCGGCGGTGCAGCGCGCGCTGGAGGCGGTGGAGAAGGTGCGCGCGGAGACCACGCAATTCGACAAGGCGAGCCCGGAGAATCTGGACCGGATGTTCGGGCGCGGGAAATTTGCGGCGGCGTGAGGCGAAAGCCGCGCGACGAGGGATATGCCGGAGGGGCGTATCCTGACATGGGGCGCTGAATAAGCTGCCAGTGGCGAGCAGGATCTTTCAGGTAGCGACTGAAACCACATTGTTCTGGGTCGGCATCTAGCCGTATCGGTAACGCGAACCACCGGGTGCTATGGACAGCCGGCGAGTTGGACAGCATCCTGGTCCGAAGGATGCCGGTTCGCCGGACCAGGGGAGGAAACGATGCAACCAAGCGGTGCTGGCCGAATGCTGATGATCGGCCTGGGATTTGTGCTCGGCGGCGTGTTCACGACAGGCGCTGCGCGGGCGGCGGCGGTGTGCGCGCAGCCGCAGCAGATGGACGGGTTCAAGACCTGCGCCGATGTCAGTAAAGCCGAGCAAGAGGGCGGGCTTACCTTCTACACCACCGATCCCGGGTCGGACACCGCCAAGGTGCTTGCGGCATTCCACAAGGCGTTCCCGAAGATTGCCGCCAATTACCTCCGCCTACAGGCGGGGGCGCTCTACGCGAAGCTGCTGTCGGAGCGCCGCGCCCGCTCCTATGTGGCGGACGTGATGGAAATCTCCGACATGGGGTTCGTGCTCGACTTTCAGAAGCGCGGTGGGTACGAGCCGTACGTTTCACCGGAAATGACTGCGTATAAGCCGGAGTACAAAAGCAGCCCGGAAGGCTTCTGGACGTGGGGCGAAATCATCATGGCCGGGATCGCTTACAACCCGCAGGTGGTGCCGCCCGATCAGGCGCCGAAGAGCTGGCTCGACGTGCTCGATCCGAAATGGAAGAACGCGGTCAGCGTGAAGGATTCGAACTCCGGCCTGGAGCATGAGACCTGGTACGAGCTGCGCCGGCTGTATGGCGAGCAGTACTGGCAGAAATTCGCGGCGCTGGAACCGAAAGCGTACAATTCCTACGTGCAACAGTACAGCCAGGCGGTGAACGGCCAGGACAAGATCATTCATACCGCGCAGTATTCGGGCTATCTGGAGTTCAAGGAGCGTGGCGCGCCGATCGCCTTCGTGTATCCGCCAGACGGTCTGCCAGCCGGACCGGGCGTTTACGGCGTGATTGCAAATGCGCCGCATCCGGAAGCGGCGAAGCTGTTCATGGACTGGCTGCTGTCCGTGCCGGGGCAGGAGGCGCTGGATGGCGCGCTGTTTCTCAATTCGCCGCGGCCGGACGTTCCGCCGCCGCCCGGCGGTGTGTCGGCAAGCAAGCTCAAGCTGCTGTTCCCCACCGACTGGCAGAGCTTTCTTGAAACTCGCCCCGAATTCAACAAGGTATGGAATCAGATGACCGGCCTGCACTGAGCCGCGTCCACTGGCCAGCGTCCACTGGGTAGATCGCCGGACACCGTGGCGGGAATTTTCCGCCCCTTCGTTGTCAGGCTGCGGCAGGCGAGGGGCGCCGGCGCGCGGGCCTGGCTCACGCCGATCGTGCTGCTCGTCTGCGGCAGCCTGGTGGTTTACCCGGTGGTGTTTCTGGTCATCGAATCGCTGAACGTCGGCGATCCCGAGCAATTCCCACCGCATGATTTCGGCCTCGGGAACTACGGCGCGATCGCCGAATATTCCGATATCCTTTGGAGAACGGCGGCGATCGCCGGCATGGCCACGGTGATGGCCATGGTGTTCGGCTGTGTGCTGGCCTGGATATTGACCCGCACCGCGCTGCCCGGCCGGCGCCTGCTGGAGCGGCTGATGGAGCTGCCTTATTACGTGACGCCGCTGGTGGGGGCGCTCGCGTGGGGCATCCTGGCCGGGCCGAAGACCGGGTTCCTGAACCAGATTTGGCACCTGATCGGCGGGCGCGGCGATCTGTTCAATGCGTACTCGCTGTTCGGGATCGCCTGGGTGATGGCGTTCTTCGAAGGCACGGTGGCGTTCGTGATGATCGCCGCGGCGATGAAGTCGATGGACCCGGCGCTGGAGGAAAGCTCGGCCGTGCTCGGGGCCGGCAAGCTGGAGACTACGCTGCGGATCACGCTGCCGCTGGTTGCTCCGGGCGTGCTGGGCGCGGCGGTATTCGTGTTCGCCGAAATGCTCGGTTCGTTTGCCGCGGCGTTCGTGCTGGGGATTCCGGGCCGGATCTACATCGTGACCACGGCGATCTGGGAAGAGACGCTGTCATTCCCGCCGCAGTACGGCCGTGCGTCGGCGCTCGGACTGTCGTTGTTTATCGTGATGCTGGTGACGCTCGGTATTGCACGGCTGCTGTTGCGGGGCGGCAGCTACGCCACCATCACCGGCAAGGCCTTTCGTCCACGCGCCGCCGATGTCGGACGGCTCGGCCCGGTGCTGCTGGCGATCTGCTGGGGCTACATCGCGATCGCAGTGGTGCTGCCGCTGGGGGCTTTGCTGCTGACGTCGTTCGAGCGGTTCGAAACCGTGGTCTTGTCCGATAGCGTGTTCACGCTTGCCAACTACCGCACGGCGCTAGAGGCCGGCGGGCTGGGGGTGGCGCTGTTCAACAGCCTGCTGCTGGGATTCGGCGTGGCGACGGTCGGCGTTGTCCTGATGGCGTTTCTGGTCTGGACCATCTATCGCACGCGGATGCCGGGAAGCGCGATCGTCGAATACGTGGTGATGTTTCCCCAGGCGGTGCCGCGGCTGGTGTTCGGGCTGGGTCTGCTGTGGGCGTGGCTGACGATCCCGGTGCCGATCTACGGCACGCTCTGGCTGCTGGCGCTGGCTTATCTGACGGTGTTCCTGCCGCTTGGGACGCGCACGCTGGCGGGCGTCATCCTGCAGCTCGATCGCAGCCTGGAGGAATGCGCACGTGTCTGCGGGGCATCGTGGCTGCGCCAGATGCGCACCGTCACGCTGCCGCTGCTGCGGCCGGGGATCGCCGCGGCGTGGCTGTTGATTTTCATCGCCAGCGTGCGTGAACTCGGCGTGTCGATTTTCCTGATGGGGCCGAATTCGAAGGTGATCGCACCGGAGATCGTCAATGCCTGGCTCAGTTCGAGCGGAGCGCTGTCCGCCGCAATGGCGATCCTGCAGACCGTGACGGTGTTCATCGCCGTCGGCGTGCTGTTCAGCGCGGCGCGGGTGTTTTCGAGTGACGCCGCATGAGCGGCGCGGCGGGGATCGAGGTCGCGCGGCTGGTCGTGCGTTTTGCGGAGGTGACGGCGGTTGCGGATGTAAGCTTCTCCGTGGGCGGCGGCGAGCTGGTGACGCTGCTCGGTCCGTCCGGATGCGGCAAGACGACCATGCTGCGCGCCGTCGCCGGACTGGAGCGGCCGTTTTCGGGGATCATTCGCCTCAATGGCGAGACGGTCTATTCTTCGGCTGAGGGCCGCAACCTGGCGGCCGAGCGCCGCGGGGCATCGATGGTGTTCCAGTCCTACGCGATCTGGCCGCACATGACGGTGGCGCAGAATGTCGCCTATGGGCTTTCCGTGCGCCGGCTGCCGCGTGCGGAGATCGAACGCAGCGTCGCGCAGGCGCTCGACCTGGTGCAGATGCGCGACTACGCGGCACGCTCGGCAACCAAGCTTTCCGGCGGGCAGCAGCAGCGCGTGGCGGTGGCGCGGGCGATCGCTTTCTCGCCGACCGTTCTGCTGTTCGACGAGCCGCTTTCCAATCTCGATGCCAAGCTGCGCGCGGAGATGCGCGTGGAGCTGCGGGAGCTGCAGCGGCGGCTGGGGATCACGTCGCTCTATGTCACCCACGATCAGGAAGAGGCGCTGGCGATATCCGACCGGGTGATCGTCATGAACGCCGGTCGCATAGAGCAGATCGGGACGCCCGAGGAGATCTATGATCGGCCGCGCAGTCGCTTCGTCGCCGATTTCGTCGGGTCGGCGAACCTGATTGCCGGGCGTGTGCGCGGCGATCTGGGGCCGGACGGCATTATTGCATTCGAAACCGATGGCGGGGCGCTGCTGAAAGTGGCGGCGCCCTTTCCGGTGCAGGGCGAGGCTGGCACGGTCGCGCTGCATACCGCGTATGTCGCGCTGGGGGCGGCGCCGGCGGATAGCACAGCGAACAGCGTGCCGGGACGAATCCACCGACGCATGTTCCATGGCGATTTCATCCAGTACGTCGTGACCTGGCCGGCCGGGCGGCTGGTTGTCCGTCGGCCGCCCACCGAATTGTTCGATGAAGGCAGCGCGGTGACCGTCTCGTTCGCGGCGGAGCGCTGCGTGCTGCTGCAGCAGGGGACGGAGGCGCCGCTGCCGGATGCGGGGAACGGCGGATAGGCATTCTCGAGCGCTTGTCGCGGCTGGTCGCGATGGCGGTTCGATACCAACCGGTCGAACGGCTGATTCTCCTCCGCCATGCCCGCGCTGGGGAGCGCCAGCGCTGAGGTCGCGGTTGCATGGCAGGCGTTGGATTCCCGCTTTCCGCGGGAATGAGGTCGCGGTTGCATGGACAGGCGTTGGATTCCCGCTTTCCGCGGGAATGATGGGGTGGATGGCCCCCTCACGGCATCGATGTGCCAAAGTTGGGGTATCGCAATTCCAACGAACAGGAGCCATCCATGAAGCAGGTTACCATCGTCGGTCTGGATCTGGCGAAGAAAGTCTTCCAAGTGCATGGAGTTGATGCCTGCGGGACAGTCCTGATCCGTCGCGCGCTGCGGCGGAGCAAGCTGCTGGAGTTGTTCGCCAAATTGCCGCCCTGCCTGATCGGCATGGAGGCGTGCGCGACGGCGCATCACTGGGCGAGAGAATTGGGCAAGCTGGGTCATGAGGCACGGCTGATCCCGCCGGCTTATGCGAAAGCCTATGTGCGGCGCAACAAGAACGACGCCGCCGATGCGGCGGCGATCTGCGAGGCGGTGAGCCGCCCGACGATGCGCTTCGTGACCGTGAAGACGGCCGCCCAGCAAGCCGCGTCAGGCGTTCACAAGGTGCGAGAAATGCTGCTGAAACAGCGCACTATGCTGATCAACCACCTGCGCGGCATGATGGCGGAATTCGGCATCGTGGTCGCCGAAGGACGCCGCCATGTCGGCGAGCTGGTGGCCATCCTCGCCGATCCGAGCGAGCAGCGCATACCGGCGCCCCTGCATAGCTGTCTGCTGGCCGTGGTGGAAAGCCTGCGCGGCTTCGAAGCCCGCATTGAAGCGATCGACAAGCAGTTGCTCGCCTGGGGCCGCGACAATGCGACCTGCCGACATCTGATCACCATCCCCGGCTATGGACCGATCGTTGCAAGTGCAATGGCAGCGATGGTGGTCAATCCAGCAGCCATGCGCAGTGGCCGCGAGTTCGCCGCCTCGCTCGGGCTGGTGCCGCGTCAGGACGGTACTGGTGGCAAGGTGAAGCTCGGGCCGATCAGCAAGCGCGGCAATGGCTATCTGCGCCGGCTGCTGGTGAACGGCGCCATGGCGGTGCTGCGCAGCAAGCGGGCGACCCAGGAGCCGTGGCTGGTCAAGCTGCTGGCGACCAAGCCGCGCCTGGTCGCGGCGGTGGCGCTGGCAAACAAAATGGCGCGCATCGGTTGGACATTGATGATGCGCAATGAGGACTTCCGGACCGTGCCGGCGGCGGCCTGAACACAACCGCGCAGACGCGACCGGAAGGCTTGCGAGGGTGAAACAGCGTGATGGCATTGTCGGTCAACCGACAGATCGAGCGAGACCTGGCATCCGTCTTGGGACAACGCGATCCCGTGGGAATGATCAGACCTCGATCCACGGTTCCCATCAGGGCCTGCGGTCAACCACCGCGCCAACAGGCCGGACACATGACCGCAAGTGGCCGCCAACGCAGATCACGCAACAAAACCCTTGCCAGCAGGGAGTCAGCGGCGGTGGCGCTGGCAAACAAAATGGCGCGCATCGGTTGGACATTGATGATGCGCAATGAGGACTTCCGGACCGTGCCGGCGGCGGCCTGAACACAACCGCGCAGACGCGACCGGAAGGCTTGCGAGGGTGAAACAGCGTGATGGCATTGTCGGTCAACCGACAGATCGAGCGAGACCTGGCATCTGTCTTGGGACAACGCGATCCCGTGGGAATGATCAGACCTCGATCCACGGTTCACATCAGGGCCTGCGGTCAACCACCGCGCCAACAGGCCGGACACATGACCGCAAGTGGCCGCCAACGCAGATCACGCAACAAAACCCTTGCCAGCCGGGGGCCATCCACACATGGCGGAATTCGGCATCGTGGTCGCCGAAGGACGCCGCCATGTCGGCGAGCTGGTGGCCATCCTCGCCGATCCGAGCGAGCAGCGCATACCGGCGCCCCTGCATAGCTGTCTGCTGGCCGTGGTGGAAAGCCTGCGCGGCTTCGAAGCCCGTCCTCGCTCGGGCTGGTGCCGCGTCAGGACGGGTAACTGGTGGCAAGGTGAAGCTCGGGCCGATCAGCAAGCGCGGCAATGGCTATCTGCGCCGGCTGCTGGTGAACGGCGCCATGGCGGTGCTGCGCAGCAAGCGGGCGACCCAGGAGCCGTGGCTGGTCAAGCTGCTGGCGACCAAGCCGCGCCTGGTCGCGGCGGTGGCGCTGGCAAACAAAATGGCGCGCATCGGTTGGACATTGATGATGCGCAATGAGGACTTCCGGACCGTGCCGGCGGCGGCCTGAACACAACCGCGCAGACGCGACCGGAAGGCTTGCGAGGGTGAAACAGCGTGATGGCATTGTCGGTCAACCGACAGATCGAGCGAGACCTGGCATCCGTCTTGGGACAACGCGATCCCGTGGGAATGATCAGACCTCGATCCACGGTTCCCATCAGGGCCTGCGGTCAACCACCGCGCCAACAGGCCGGACACATGACCGCAAGTGGCCGCCAACGCAGATCACGCAACAAAACCCTTGCCAGCCGGGGGCCATCCACACATGACGGAAGGGAGGCGGGAATGACGGGGATGGGTCTGCCTTCGCAGCCGCAACCTCGTCGGCGCGGTTTGCGCGGATGATCGGCCGGGGGCACCACGCACAGGTTCAGCATTGAGAAGCTGCCGGGGGCCTGCTTTGATGTGTCCCGAACTGCATGGGGATACATGATGCGGGACCGGCGGACGGTAGATGCGGCGCAACGCGCCCAGTGCCGTGAAACACCGCACCACCGAGCATGCGGGTTCCGGTTGGCGCGAATTGCGGGCAGAACGGTGATCGCACACACCGATGCCTCCTGGCAGGCCGCCGTCTATGCCGCCCTCAAGGCCGCGCGCGTCACCCAGGTCGGCTATGTGCCGGATGCCGGCCACGCGGAGCTGATCGTGGCGGCGCACGCCGATCCCGCCATGCACGCGGTGGTGCTGACCACGGAGGAGGAAGGGATCGCACTGGCCGCCGGCGCCTGGCTGGGCGGGCAGCGGGCGGTGCTGCTGATGCAGTCCTCCGGCGTCGGCAACTGCATCAACATGCTGTCGCTGCCGGTGAACTGCCGGCTGCCGTTCCTGACGCTGGTGACCATGCGCGGCGAGTGGGGCGAGTTCAATCCGTGGCAGGTGCCGATGGGCGCCGCCACGCCGCGTGTGCTCGAAGCCGCCGGCGTGCACGTGCATCGCGCCGATCATCCGGAGGACGTCGCGGATATGGTTGCCGCCGCCGCCGGGCTGGCGTTCGACAGCGCGGTGCCGGTCGCCGTGCTGTTCAGCCAGCGGCTGATCGGCGCCAAGGTGTTCGTGAAATGAGCAACGAAGGCAAACTGGATCGCCGCATTGTCGCCGCCACGCTGCTGCGGGATCCCGGCGATCTTCTGGTGGTCACTGGCCTCGGTTCCACCACCTATGATGCCGGCGCGGCGGGCGACCGGAAGCTGAACTTCTATCTGTGGGGCGCGATGGGCGGGGCGGCCATGATCGGCCTCGGCCTGGCGCTTGCGCAGCCGGGGCGGCGGGTGCTGGTCCTTACCGGCGACGGCGAGATGCTGATGGGGATGGGCGCGCTGGCCACGATTGCCACGGTGGCGCCCGCCAATCTGGCGATCGCGGTGCTCGACAATGGCCAGTTCGGCGAAACCGGCGCCCAGCCCAGCCATACCGGGCACGGCACCGACCTGGCGGCGGTCGCCGCTGCCTGCGGCTGGCCGACGACGCTGACGGTCCGCGCGATGGAGGAAGTAGAAGCGCTGCGGCCGCGCCTGCGACGGGAGCGCGTGTTCGCGGTGGTGAAAATCGCGACGACGGAGGTGCCGCGGTACCTTCCCCCACGCGATGGCGCTTGGCTTGCCAGGCGGTTTCGGAATGGGCTCGGGGTCGCGGAAGACTGACCTCCTGTTTCAAGTTGTAACTCGCCTTGATGGCGGGGTTCCCGCATGCAATTGACGCTGGCGTGGGGCCCTGGCTTGGACGAGAATAGAGGCAGGGACGGCGTCACGCGGGATTGACGTTTACCAATAGGCAAGTGAGCCAGAAGGGGCGAGCGGTGCAGGCACGGTCCTCGCGCATAGGATGGCTGGTGAGCGGCTTGGTGGTACTGCTCGTGGCAATGGGCGTGGGCGGGCACCAATGGCTGACCACCCCGTCCGTCGCCCAGTCGCCACCGCCGGCGCCCCCTGCCGTGCCGGTCAGCACCGCGCGAGCCACGCGTCAGGATTACCCGGTCTTTCTCACCGGGCTGGGTGCCGCGCAGGCACTCAATTCGGTGCTGGTGCGCTCGCGGGTGGACGGCACGCTGATGGACGTGCCGGTTACCGAGGGACAGGAGGTCAAGAAGGGCGATGTGATCGCGATTATCGATCCGCGCCCGTTCAAGGCGGCCCTCGACCAGGCGATGGCCAGGAAGCAGCAGGATGAGGCGCAGCTCGCGAACGTCAAGCGGGACGTAGGGCGCACGCAGTCGCTGGTGAAACAGGATTTCGCGTCCCGGCAGACGCTTGATACGCAAGAAAGCCAGGTGGACCAGCTTACCGCGGCAATCGCCGGGGACCAGGCGGCGATCGAGGCGGCACAGCTCAACCTCAGCTACTGCTACATAACGTCGCCGATCGCTGGCCGGGTGGGGCTGCGCATGGTGGATCCCGGCAACCTTATTCATGCCTCGGATTCCACCGGGATCATCACCGTCACGCAGATCCGACCGATTGCTGTCACCTTCACCCTGCCACAGCAGGACTTGCCGCAGATCAGTGCCGCGATGGGACGCGGCAAGCTGCCGGTACGTGCGCTGGCGCCCGACGGCAAGACGAACCTGGGTACCGGCGAACTGCTGACCATCGACAGCGCGATCGATCAGACGACCGGCACGATCAAGCTGAAGGCGGTGTTCCCGAACGCCAGCAACCAGCTCTGGCCGGGCCAGTTCGTGAATGCGAATTTGCTGGTGACGACGGACCATGACGTACTTACGGTTCCCTCGATCGCCGTGCAGCACGGCCCGGAGGGGCTGTATGTGTATGTCGTCAAGCCGGACGGCACGGTCGGCCCTGCGGCGGTGAAGCTGGTCGCCGATAACGGGCAGGTTTCGGTCATCGCCGGCGGCATCAAGGACGGGCAGGAGGTGGTAACGCAGGGCCAGTCCCGCTTGCAGGACGGTACCCGGGTCACGGCTACTCCCATGCAGTCCCAGGCCGTTGCCAGTTCGGCTGGTTCAGGCACCTAACGTCGACGGAGCGGCGGCGCAAGAATGAGCATTTCCACCCCGTTCGTTCGCCGCCCGATCGGAACCTCGCTGGTCATGGCCGCGCTCGTGCTGATCGGCGTGGCTGCGTATCCGTTCCTGCCGGTGGCGCCGCTGCCGCGGGTCGATTTTCCCACCATCCTGGTCAATGCGAAATTCCCCGGCGCTAGTCCGGAGACCATGGCGAGCACGGTGGCGCAGCCGCTGGAGCGGCAGTTTGCGCAGATTCCCGGCATCTCGCAGATGACGTCGGTCAGCGTGAACGGCCAGTCGCAGATCGTCATCCAGTTCGATCTCGACCGCAACATCGACGCTGCCGCCGGGGACGTGCAGGCGCAGATCAATGCCGCCAGCGGCCAGCTTCCGAAGAACCTGCCGTCCTCGCCTACCTACTGGAAGATCAACCCGTCGGACAGCCCGATCCTGATCTTGTCGGTACAGTCCGACGAGGTGCCGCTGATCCAGGTCGACGACTACGCCGACAACATCCTGAGCCAGCAGATCTCGCAGATCGCCGGGGTGGGGCAGGTGTATATCGGCGGTGAGCAGAAGCGCGCCATCCGGGTCCAGGTGGACCCGGCCAAGCTCGCTGCGATGGGAATGACGCTGGAAGACGTGCGGATGGCGCTGGTCAACGCCACCGTCAATTCGCCCAAGGGGGTGATCGACACGGATCATCGCGAATTTACGTTGTACGCCAACGACCAGCTCACCAAAGCGTCCGAGTACGGCAACGTCATCCTGGCGTACAAGAACGGCGCGCCGATCCGGGTGCGCGACATCGGCCGGGCGGTCGATGCGCCGGAGAATAACACGCTGGCCGGGTGGCAGAACGGCAAGCACGGCATCATCCTGCTGGTGTTCAAGCAACCGGGCGCCAACGTGATCGACACGGTGGAGCGCATCAAGCAGGCGCTGCCGCGGCTGGAAGCGTCGATCCCGCCCTCGGTGCACGTGAACATCGTGATGGACCGCACGCTGACCATCCGCGCCTCGGTGACCGACGTGCAGTTCACGCTATTGCTGTCGATCTGCCTGGTGGTGATGGTCATCTTCATCTTCCTGCGCAGCGTGTGGGCCACGGTGATCCCGGCCATCACCGTACCGGTGGCATTGATCTGCACCTTCGCGGCGATGTTCTTGCTGGGCTTCAGCCTGGATAATTTGTCGCTGATGGCGCTGACGATCGCGGTGGGCTTCGTCGTGGACGATGCCATCGTGATGCTGGAGAACATCTACCGGCATATCGAGGAAGGCATGAAGCCGATGGAGGCCGCCCTGAAAGGGGCGGGCGAGATTGGCTTTACGATCGTGTCCATCAGCCTGTCGCTGGTCGCCGTGTTCATCCCGCTGCTGCTGATGGGCGGCATCGTCGGACGGCTGTTCCGCGAGTTCGCGATGACGGTGACGATCGCGGTGTTGATTTCCGCTTTCGTGTCGCTGACGCTGACGCCGATGATGTGCTCGCGCTTCCTGCGGCATCATGAGGGGCGGCACGGGCTGCTGTACCGCATCATCGAGGGTTTTTTCGTCGGATTGCTGAGCTTCTATCGGCGCACTCTGGATGTCGCGCTGCGCCACAGCTTCATCACGCTGCTGACCTTCTTCGCTACGCTCACTCTGACGGTGGTGCTGTATATCGAGATTCCGAAAGGTTTCTTCCCGCCGCAGGACACCGGCGTGGTGATCGGCGTGAGCGAGGGCGCGCAGGACGTATCGTTCCAGGAGATGGCGCGCATCCAGCAGAAGCTGGACGACATCGTTGCCGCCGATCCCGATGTGGCAGCGTATGGCGCCACGGTCGGGTCCGGCATCGGCGGCCAGACGGTCAACAACGGCCGCATCTACATCGCGCTGAAGCCCTGGGACCAGCGTGTCGGGGGCAGCGCGCAGGATTTCATCAACCGCATCCGGCCGAAGCTGGCGGCGGTGCAGGGTGGTCAGCTCTACCTTCAGGCGTCGCAGGATATCCGGGTGGGCGGGCGACTGTCGAAGACCGAGTTACCAGTACACGTTGCAGGACGCCGACCTGTCGGAACTCTATGAATGGGCGCCCAAGGTTCTGGACCGGCTGAAAAGTCTGCCGATGCTGCGCGACGTCACCACCGACCAGCAGATGGCCGGGATGACCACGACACTGACGATCGACCGCGACCAGGCGTCACGTTTCGGCATCCTGCCGCAGGTGATCGACGACACGCTGTATGATGCGTTCGGCCAGCGTCAGGTCACCCAGTATTTCACCCAGATCAACACCTACCACCTGATCCTGGAAGTGAGCCCCGGGCTGGTCAGCGACGTCGATACGCTGAACAAGCTGTACGTGCGCTCCTCCACCGGCGCGGCGGTGCCGCTGTCGGCGTTCGTGAAATGGACGACCCAGCCGGTACGGCCGCTGGCGATCAGCCATCAGAGCCAGTTCCCGGCGGTGACGATCTCGTTCAATCTGGCGAAGGGCGCGGCGCTGGGCCAGGCGGTGGATGCCATCAACGCCGCGATGAGCCAGATGCGCGTGCCGGTGTCGGTGCAGGGGACCTTCCAGGGGACCGCGCAGGCGTTCCAGTCGTCGCTGGCCAGCCAGCCCTATCTGATCGCGGCGGCACTGATCACCGTGTACATCATCCTGGGCGTGCTGTATGAAAGCTACATCCTGCCGCTGACCATCCTGTCCACGCTGCCGTCGGCCGGGGTGGGCGCGCTGCTGATCCTGCTGCTGGCGAAATACGACCTGTCGGTGATCGCGCTGATCGGCATCATTCTGCTGATCGGCATCGTCAAGAAGAACGGCATCATGATGGTGGATTTCGCCATCACGGCCGAGCGCCGTGACGGGCTGGCGCCGTTGGAGGCGATCCGCCAGGCCTGCCTGCTGCGGTTCCGGCCGATCCTGATGACCACGATGGCGGCGATGCTGACCGGGTTGCCGCTGATGCTGGGGCACGGCGCGGGATCGGAGCTGCGGCGCCCATTGGGGTTTGCGATGGTGGGCGGGCTGGCTCTGTCGCAGGTGCTGACGCTTTATACGACTCCGGTGATCTATCTCTATCTCGACCGGCTGCAACACTGGCTTTCACCGCGGCGGCATCGGATGCCGGCATTGGCGGCGAAGATGGGGGTGGCCGGAGATTGAGCGTCCCGGCCGACGCCGTGACGCCCTCGGTTCTGCATGCGCGTGCTTTGCGGGGCGAGATGTACACCTCCGACGAGGTGTTCCGCGCCGAGCTGGAGCAGATTCATCTGCGGTCGTGGTTCTTCGTCGGACTCGCCGGCGAATTGCCGGAGCCAGGTGATTACCGCGCCATCGAAACCGTCGGCGGTCCGGCAATCCTGGTGCGCGACGAGGCGGGCGCGTTGCGCGCGTTTGCCAATTGCTGCCGTCATCGCGGGTCACTTCTGCTGAGCGGCGGCGGACGGGTGCGGGCGATCCGCTGCCCCTATCATGCCTGGGCGTATCGGCTGGACGGCTCGTTGCTGGCCGCGCCGGCGATGGAACGCAGCGAGGGGTTCGACAAGTCCGCGCACGCGTTGGCGCCGATCCGGCTGGAGGAGTGGGACGGGCTGGTGTTCCTGAACTTCGACCCCGCTGCGCAACCGCTGTCGGTCTATTTGGGTGACCTGCCGCGCAAGCTGGGCTGCTATCGGTTTGCCGACATGATCTGCACCTGGCGGCACGAGATCGAATGTCGTTGCAACTGGAAGATGCTGGTGGAGAACGCGCTGGAGGCGTACCACACCGGCACCGTGCACGCCGCCACCGTCGGCGCGCAGCACGAGGCGATGATTCCGACGCACGGCAACTGGGTGTGCCTGCAGGTGCTGAGCGATCGGAGCATCGCGGTTCTGGACGACGAGCCGGCGTTCCCGCCGATCGAGGGCCTGAGCGCGGAGGCGCGGCGGGGCACGTATTTCACCATGATCCTGCCGACCAGCCAGCTTGCTTGTGCGCAGGATTGCATGTGGTGGCTGAGCGTGCGTCCGGTCGCGGCCGATCGGACAATACTGTCGCTCGGCGGGTGTTTTCCGAAGCAAACGGTTACGCTGCCGCAATTCGGCGGGGCGGCGGCGCGCTATTACGAGCGCTGGCGTCGCGTGGCCGAGGAGGATGTCGGGATTCTGGAACTCCAGCAGCGCGGCGTGTCATCGGTGCTGTTCCGCCCTGGCCGGCTGTCGTGGCGGGACGAGCTGGCGCATGCCGTGCATCGCTGGGTGCTGGACCGCTTGCCGTCGGGCTGACGCAACTCCCGCTTGCTCCTATACAGCAGCGGCTTTGCTCCGCTGGACAAGGATGCCGGAATGGCCTCGCGCCCGCAGATCCGCCGTCGTCGCCGCACCAAGATCATCGCCACGCTCGGCCCGGCAAGCTCGTCGCCCGAGATGCTGGCGCGCCTGTTTCAGGCCGGTGCCGACGTGTTCCGGCTGAATTTCAGCCACGGCTCGCACGAGGATCACGCCGCCCTGTTCGCGATGATACGTGAACTGGAGGAACGGTTCGATCGTCCGATCGGGATCCTGGCGGACGTGCAGGGGCCGAAGCTGCGGGTCGGGCGCTTCGGCGGCGGGCGGGTGCATTTGCAGACCGGCCAGCCGTTCCGGCTGGACCTTAACCCGACTCCCGGCAACGCGCAGCGTGTTACGCTGCCGCACCCCGAGATCATTGACGCTGCAACGATCGGCTGCACGCTGCTGCTGGACGACGGCAAGCTGCGTCTGCGCGTCGTGCGCAAGCGGGAGGACGCGCTGGAGACGGAGGTGGTGGTGGGTGGGCCGCTGTCCGACCGCAAGGGCGTGAACGTGCCCGACGTGGTGCTGCCGATTCCGGCGCTGACGAACAAGGACCGCACCGATCTGGATTTCGCGCTGGAACACGGCGCCAGCTATATCGGCCTGTCGTTCGTGCAGCGGCCCGAGGATGTGATCGAGGCGAAGCGCATCGCCGGGGACCGCGCCTGGATCATGACGAAAATGGAGAAGCCGCAGGCGGTCGAGAACCTTGATGAGATACTCCGGTTGTCGGATGCGGTGATGGTGGCGCGGGGTGATCTGGGCGTGGAGATGCCGCCGGAGGAAGTGCCGCTGATCCAGAAGCGCATCGTGCGCACGGCGCGTCAGCTCGGACGGCCGGTGGTGGTGGCGACGCAGATGCTGGAAAGCATGATCAGCGCGCCGGCACCCACGCGCGCCGAAGCGTCCGATGTCGCGACGGCGGTGTTCGACGGTGCTGATGCAGTGATGCTGTCGGCTGAAACCGCCGCCGGGCAGTACCCGTTCGAGGCGGTCAATATGATGGACCGCATCGTAGCCCGGGTGGAGCAGGATCCGGGCTGGCGGTCGATGATCAACGCCAGCCGGCCGGAGCCCGAGCACTCGGCCGCGGACGCCATTGCCGCGGCGGCCCGCCAGATCGGACACACGATCGGGGCGGCGGCGATCGTGGCGTTCACCGCTTCCGGCAGCACGGCGTGCGCGTTGCCCGCGAGCGTCCGGACGTGCCGGTGATCGGCTTCACGCCGCATGCGGAGACGGCGCGTCGGCTTGCCGTGGTGTGGGGTGTGCACGCGATGCTGACACCGGACGTGCATTCGATGACGGAGGCGGTAGGCCGGGCGGTGCGCGCCGCGCTGGCGGAGGGGTTCGCGCAGCATGGCCAGGAGGTCGTGGTGGCGGCGGGCGTGCCGTTCGGGCATTCGGGCGGCACGAACACGCTGCGCGTGGCGATCGTGCGGTAGTCTAGACCGCACGTGCCCCGGGGCGGATGTTCTGGTTCAGCCGAAACAGATTGTTGGGGTCGTAGGCCGCCTTGACGGCGGCGAGCCTCTCCCAGTTGCGGCCATACGCGGCGTGCACTCGCTCCTCGCCCTCGTCGCCGAGATTGTTCACGTAAACGCCGCCGGTCGAGAACGGCCGCATCGCCTTCCACACCGATCTCGACCATGCGATGTTCGCAGCGTCCTGCCTGGAATCCTCCCAGATCGCGATAGGGATGCAATCGAAGGCGGCATCCCGGTTGGCGTAAGCGGTGGCATCGCCCGGCACCCGGGCAATCGCGCCGCCAGTCTGCTGCAGACCGATGACCGACATCGGCGAGGGCACCTGTGCGAACCGATCGAGCAGCGTGTCGATGGCGGTGTCGCTCAGACCCGGCAGAAAGTGCGACTTCCAGTAATAGCGCCGGCTCCGTGGGAAGAGTCTCATCCGCTGAACCTTGCAAAGCAGTGTAGGCGACCGGCGCCACCTGGTCCTGCGCCGGCCGCACCGCGCCCTCGCGCAGAGAGGCGCAGCGCCGCCTCGCCACGCGCCACCGTGCCGGCGCAGAAAGCACGACACGGCGAACAGCTTCCCTCCATCCGGCCCGGTCAGGAGAACGCCGAGAGCGTCCACATCGTCCGGCGCCGCCGCACAGAACTCGGCATATTGCTGCATGGCGTCCCGGGCCGGGCGAAGCTCCCACAGCAGCATGCCCGCCGAGGACGATCGGGCCCGAGCGGATGCAGGCGGTATACGAACGACGTGACCACGCCGAAATTGCCGCCGCCGCCGCGGAGCGCCCAGAACAGGTCGGGATGCTCGCCCTCGCTCGCCCGGACAATGCGCCCGTCCGCCAGCACGACCTCCGCGGCCAGCAGATTGTCGCAGGTGAGGCCGACACTGCGGCCGAAGACGGCCGAGGCCGCCGCCAAGCGTCAGCCCGGCGATGCCGGTGTCGCTGTTCACGCCCATGGTGGTGGCCAGGCCATGCGCCTGGGTCGCCATGTCGAAGGCGCCAAGCAGCACGCCGGGATCGGCGCGGGCGATGCGTGCCTGCGGGTCCACGTCGACGCGTTTCATGGCGGTGAGGTCGATGACCAGACCGGCATCGCAGGACGAGGCGCCCGAGATGCTATGACCGCCGCCACGCACGGCGAGCGGGATCCCCGTCTCGGCGGCAAACAGGACGGCCGCGCGCACGTCCGCGGCGGACGTGCAGCGGGAGATAGCCGCCGGCCGCCGGTCAATCATGCCGTTCCAAAGCGTCCGCGCCGCCTCATAGCCGGTTGCACCGGGGTACAGGAGATCACCCGCGAGCTGCTTGTGCAGGCGCTCGAACGGATCTTCCAGGGGCCGTGCGGCAGTCCAGATCTTGGTTTCCATTTGTGGATGCCTCCTGCGGGGCATGATCACGAAGCGAGGCGTTCCTTGGCAAATGGTCAATTCTCAGCTTCAGTTGAGTTAAATTCAGCTAGAGCTTCGGGCATGCGAAACCGATTGCCATCGCTGACCGCCCTGCGCGCCTTTGAGGCCGCGGCGCGGCGCGGCAGCTTCCAGGCGGCCGCGGCGGAACTGGCGGTCACGCCCACCGCGATCAGCCACCAGATCCGGGAATTGGAGACGGCCTGCGGCACGGCGCTGTTCCAGCGCCGCCCGCGCCCCGTAAGCCTCACCCCGGCGGGCGCGCGCCTCTACCCGGTCCTGCAGGCGAGCTTCGACGCCGTGGAGGCGGGCGTCGCGGCGCTACGCGAGGCCGAGGAGCGCCGTCCGCTGCGAGTCACCACGACCAACGCCTTTGCGCACCGCTGGCTGGTGCCGCGCCTGCCGCTGTGGCGTGCGGCGCACCGCGGGCGTGCGCTCGAGGTCATCGGCACGACGCGGTGGTGGATCTGCGTGCCGGGCAGGCCGACATTGCGATCCGCTACGCTCGAACCGCGCCGCCGGAACTGCTGAGCCGCGAGATCATGCGGGATACATTCTGGCCGATGTGCAGCCCGAGACTGCTGGTCGCGGTCGGGGTTCCGACGCGCCCCGCCGACCTTCTGCGGCTCCCGCTGATCCACATGCAATGGCAGGAGACCGAGCCTGCGCCGCCGACTTGGCGCACCTGGGCAGCGGCGATGCGCGCCGCGGATGCTTCCGTCGTCGAACCCCAGGACCTGGACGGGCTTTCTTCCTGGAAGAACTGCACGCGATGGAGGCGGTGATCGGAGGCCAAGGCATCGGACTGTGCAGCGACGTGCTGGTTGCCCGCGAACTGCAAGTAGGCGCGCTGGTGAAGGTCAGTGAGGTGAGTCTCCCGGGCTTCGGATTCTTCACGGCGCACATGCCTGGACATCCCCGCGAACCGGCCATCGTAGCGTTCGCGGATTGGGTCGCTGGACAGGTACGCAGTGGTGCTTGAAGCGATAGCACGAGACGTTTGTGCGTCCGCGAAGAATGGCGGCTTATTCGCGTATCTGCGGGATGAGTTTCGCCCAGCGGTCCAGGATTGGCAGCACGCTGTCCGCGTGTTCGGATGGCAGGCTGACGACAGCACGGACCACGCCGACATCGCGGTACCGACGCAAGGTTGCGAGATCCTCGGGCGCCGAGAAGATGGTGACCGGCAGGGTTGCCGGGTCGCGGCCGGCCGCTTCGGCAAGTTTGCGGAACTCCGGCAGGAAAGCAGTCACGTCCTCGTAGTTCGGGCGGCTGGCGAGCGGGATCCAGCCGTCGCCGTAGCGCACGGCGCGGCGCGCCCCGTGCGGCCAGGCGCCGCCGACGATGATCGGTGGGTGCGGTTTCCGCACCGGTTTGGCCAGCCATCATCGGCCCGAAATTGACGAACTCGCCGTGATATTCAGGCTTCGTCTTGGTCCAGATTTCCTTCATGGCCTCGATGCGCTCGCGCGCGAGCTTATGGCGGGTGTTGAAGTCGGTGGTGCCGTGGTCGGCCATTTCCTCGGCGTTCCAGCCGTTGCCGACGCCGAACAGGAAGCGGCCATCAGATACCTGGTCGAGCGAGGCCACCAGCTTGGCGGTCTGGATCGGATGCCGCTGCACCACGAGAGCCACGCCGGTACCCAGCTTCAGCGTCTTGGTGGCGGTTGCCGCGGCGGTGAGCGTGACGAACGGGTCCATCGCATCGTAGTAGCGCTTGGGCAGATCGCCGCCGGCGGGGAATGGAGATTGGCGGGAGAGCGGGATATGCGAATGCTCCGGTGGCCAGACGGATTCGAAACCCCGGTCCTCCAGAGCACGGGCGAGTTCGGCGGGCGCTATGGAATAATCGGTAAAAAAGATTGCCGCGCCGAAATGCATGACCGCCCCCGCTGCTTGCGCGAGGCAGCCTACAGCATCTTCAGCGTGACTGACGATGCTGGGGGTTATTGTCCACGAGCGGGTTCACGCGCGCTGCGGGCGGCGGAGCATGCGTCGAGTCATGCTTGCCGGCGGGTGGGGTATCAGGAGCGGAGCGCGAGCAATTCTGCGATCAGTTCGGGCAGGCGGGCGAAGCGCCAGGCGGGGCCGTTCATCGGCACGACCACGAAGTGATCTGCGGCCCGCCACATGGTCCAGTAACGCAGGGAATTGCCGTCTTCGTAGAAGGCAAGGACTTCCTCGTATTCGTCACCTTCCACGCAATGGTCGAGCTCGACGACCATGCGCATGCCCTGATCGGCCGCCCAGCGCTGGAGCATCTGCAAGTCGGGGATATCGAAGGCGAGCCCCTTTGGATAAGGATAGAGGATGTTCCGGTCGCTCATTTACTTTCCTCCCGATCGAGCAGACTTACCCACCCCGATTTCTTCGAAGGCAATGCAGACGGACCGTCACTAGTAGTGCGGGCATGGAGAGAAGTTTATCACTCACGGGTTCGTGATTGCAAGCACTAAATTGGAGATTCTTCTGTTCGGGACTGACGATTTCGTTTTCACAACAGATGTCTTAATGGCTCGCTTGGATTTTTCGGAAAGCCCGCCCGAGAGGCAAGGCAAGTCAACCCCCGGGTCGTTTGCCAACCCCGGCTAATCGACAGTTCGCTGGTGTCGCAGCGGAAAAGAAATGGTGGATTGCGGTGTATGGCGGCCGGGTGCGCCGGCAGCGTTTCGGGCGGAACCGGCTGTGCCCAACCGGGCACAGCCGTACGCCTCGGGACTTACCCCTTTCGGAATCAGCCGTTGTTGGCGTTGTTCCCGTTGAGGTTTACCGCCACGAAGGCCGACTGGCCGTCGTGGATAATGCGCAACGCCACAGCGCCGTCGCTGCCGCGCTCTGCATTGCGGATCGCGGTTGCCGCCTGGCGGGCGTCCGTCACCGCATGCGTGCCGACGCCGACGATGACGTCGCCGGCTTGGATCCCCGCCTGATCGGCTGGCGATCCGGGCTGAACCTGGGTCACGACGGCGCCCTGCGTGCCGTCCGGCAGGCTGAGCTGCCCGGAGACATCCGGCGTGATCGGACCCAGCGCCAGACCGAGCCGTCCCTGCTGTTCCATCCCGTGCGAGCTGTTCTGCGCGGTCTGCTGGTCGTTCGGAAGCTCGGCGACCCGCAGGTCAACGGTCTGGTCGTGCCCATCGCGCAGCACGCCCAGGTGCACGGTGTCGCCCGGGTGGATGCCGGCCACATCGACGGCCAGTTCACGCGGTGACTTGACCGACTGCCCGTTCAAGCTGCGGATCACGTCGCCCGGCTGCAGACCGGCATGCTGCGCCGGCGTGTTCGACTCCACTCCGGCGATCAACGCGCCGGTGTCATTCGGCAGGCTGAGCGCCTTCGCCATTGCGGGCGATACGGACTGGGTGGACACGCCGATATAGCCGCGGGTCACGTGACCGCTGTGCTCCAGGTCCATCGCGATGTTCTTGATCAAGTCGGACGGAATCGCGAAGCCGATGCCGATTGATCCGCCGCTTGGCGACAGGATGGCGGTATTCATGCCGACCACCTTGCCGTCCTGGGTCAGCAGCGGGCCGCCCGAGTTGCCTTCATTGATCGGTGCATCGACCTGGATGAACTGGTCATAGGGGCCGGCGCCGATATTGCGCCCCATTGCGGAGACGATACCGGCGGTGACGGTTTCCGAAAGCCCGAACGGGTTGCCGATGGCGATCACCCACTCGCCCGGCTCCAGCTTCCCGGAATCGCCGAGTTCGACGTAGGGCAACGGGTGGTCGTCTTCGATCTTCAGCACCGCGATGTCGGTGCGCGGATCGGCGCCGATGACCTTGGCCGGCAAGGTCTGGCCGCTGTCCAGCGTTACGGTGATCCGCCCCGCATCCTTGATGACATGATTGTTGGTGACGATCATGCCGTCAGGATTAATGATGAAACCGGAGCCGCGTGCCTCGACCGGACGCGGGTGCGGTGTCGCCTGGTTGAACGGCAACTGATTGAACGGGAACGGCAGTTGCTGGCCGCCCTGGAATTGCGGCTGGTCCGACGCGCTCTGATCCTGCTTCAGATAGTTGGTGATCGACACGACCGCCGGCTTCACCTGTGCGACAAGGTGGGTGAAGCTTGGCAGCCGGTCCGGCATCGCTGCCTGCTGCGGAGTGTTGACCGGCGTGCCGGCTTGCCCAGAGGCCGGCGTGTTCATCTGCACCTGTTGCGTCTGGGCGGGTGGCATCGGCGCGTTCGGCGAGGGCTGTGCGGCGGAGGCGATGACGTATCCGCCCAGGGCGGTGCTGGCGAGCAGTGCCGCGGCCAGGCCGCTCCGCCGCCACCGGCGGGCCGGCTTATTCAGATGGTTCATAAAAGTCCTCCTTCGGGGACAGGGTGGCGGCCTGTGGTACGGATGCCGCCGACGCGCAAGAAATGCGGTTGCGCAGCTAAATGTTCCCCTGGTAGAGCAGTTAAACTCAGGTCATCTCAATTAATGTTGCGTCACTCGCTTTTTTGCAGAGCGGTCACGTCCCGCCCCAGCAAACGCCGGCGTGGGCGAAACGAAAACACCCTCTCGCGGGAGCGTTCCTCGCCCAGCAGCCGGGCGCGTACCCGCAGCAAGTCCTGCCGCGCCACCAACCCGATCAGCGCGCCGTCATCGGGGTTCACCACCGGTACTCGCCCAGCGTCGGCCTGCACCATCCGGGTGACGAGACTTGATACCGGCTCATCAGGGTACCCGACCACGATCTGGCGACTGCCCAGGGCGTCCTGGAGCGTCTGCTGATGGTGTTCGGCGTCATTGATGAACGACAGCGCGTCCGATCGTGAAGCGAGCGCCACGGGACGGCTGTCCTGATCCAGCACCGGATAGACGCGATGGTGCGGTTCCGGGGAACTGAAGAAATTCACCATCTCGCCGACGGTCATACTTGCCGGAAGCGTGTCCACGCTGGTCACCATGATGTCCCGCACGCGGGATACCTCCAGCGGGTCGATGCTGTATTCGCGGGTGATGTGATGGCCGCGACGGGCTACCTTCTCTGTCAGGATGGAGCGCTTCAGCAGCAGTACGGTGAAGGCATAGCTTGCTCCGCACGCGGTCAGCAGCGGGATGATCAGCGCGGCATCGCCGGTGAGCTCGACGGCGAACATCATGGCGGTGAGGGGCGCGCGCATGGTGCCGCCCATGGTCGCGGCCATGCCGATCAGCGCCCAGTCGCCCGGCCCGGCGTGCGGCAACAGATGGCCGAACAACGCACCGACGCAGCCGCCGATGATGAGCAGCGGCGCCAGCACGCCGCCGGAAGTGCCGGAGCCGAGCGCGATTGCCCAGATGATGGACTTCACCAGCATCAGGCGCAGCAGGGGGCCGATGGCCGTGGTGCCGTGCAGCAGCGCGCCGATATTGGCGTAGCCGACACCGAGGGCATTCGGATCGAACACGCCGCCGACGCCGACCACCAGCCCGCCGATGACCGGCCACCACATCCAGTGGATCGGCAACAGCTTGAATGCGTCCTCGGACGCGTAAACCATGCCGGTTAGCAGACCGGACGCGATACCGCAGACGATGCCCAGCGCACAGGCGAGCAGCAATATGGCTGGATCCAGCGGCATGGAGCCAACATGCGGAAACAGCGCACCGGTGCCGATCACCCAGCCGCGCTCCACGATCGCCGTCATGCAGGCGACCAGCACCGGGATGAAGCTGCGCGGTTTCCATTCGAACAACAGCAGCTCGACCGACAGCAGCACCGAGGCGATCGGGGTGCCGAACACCGCCGTCATGCCGGCTGCCGCACCCGCCACGAGCATGGTCTTGCGCTCGGCCGCGCTCATGTCGAAGCATTGCGCGAACAACGAGCCGAGCGCCCCGCCGGTCATGATGATCGGGCCTTCGGCGCCGAACGGGCCGCCGGTGCCGATTGCGATCGCCGAGGACAGCGGTTTGAGCAGGGCGACCTTGGCATCGATCCGGCTACGGCCGATCAGGATTGCCTCGATCGCCTCCGGGATGCCGTGGCCACGGATCTTCTCCGACCCGAAGCGGGCCATGAGGCCGACGATCGCCGACCCTGCCACCGGTATCAGGATCGACCAGTAGCCGAGCGTATCGAGGGAGATCGGCCCTAGCTGGGTGGAGAATTGTCCATGATAGGCGATGTTGGTGACCAACGCGATGAGCCGCAGCAGGACCCACGCCGAGGCGACCCCGAAAGTGCCCGTCACGATCGCCATCGCGGCCAGAATGAGTACGCGCGGATGTGTCGTATAGTCGCCAAATTCCTGAGCACGGGAGCCTGGCGTGGCCTGCTTTGACATTCCTGGGGTTCCGTAGGGGATCGTCGGGCATATATCGTACTACGATGAAAATTCCAGAGGATGCTCACGCATGCCGGCCGTGCGCGCCGTTCGTATTCGCAAGCAGGATTACGAGGCATTGGCGGCGTTTCGACGGGCGCTGCGGCGGTTCGTGGCGTTCAGCGAACAAGCGGCGCGGGCGGCGCGGCTGACGCCGCGGCAGCATCAGGTGCTGCTGGCGATCAAGGGTGCCCCGGGGCGGGACGTGCTGAGCGTAGGGGAGATTGCTGCGGCGCTCATGATTCGACCGCATAGCGGTGTGGAACTGATCGACCGGCTGGTACAGCTCGGATTGGTGGCGCGGCAGGCGGATGGCGTCGATCACCGACGTGTGAATATCGCCCTGACCGCAGCGGCGGATGCGGTGCTGGAAGATCTGTCCACCGTACATGTCGAGGAGTTGCGGCGGATACGGCCGGCGCTGGCGGACCTGTTGCGGCGCTTCGATTCCGATACCGGCGGCCCGAAGTCTTGAGTGCTGCCAGGATCGTCGGGCCGCGGGGATCTGAAACAGCAAGTCCTTCGGGACCGACGTTCGGCGCAAGCAGCGCTTTCTGGGTGGCAGGTCAGACGTTGCGATGACGGACTGATACTTTGCGGTGGAATGTTTGACCGTCCCGTCAGGTCGTCATGGGGGCGTTGAGCCGGCACGCGGCAAGAACAAGAAACTTCCAACGCAGAGGCGCAGAGGCGCAGAGGCGCAGAGATACGCGCCGAGGTCCGGCAATCTCCCGGCCGGCTTGATGATCGGCCCGACCGGCAGCGCTCCGCCTTCGTGTCTCGTCGGCGAATTTTTCGTGTGGCTTCGCCGGCCATGGCACTGGAACGGCGACGCGGTTCCGGAGGCGGTAATCAAGTCGCGCCGTTCGAGAGGCGGACTCTTCCGCGTCATGCTGACGCACGCCGGTATGACGCGGTCGCGATTGCGCGGACTGTCGCTGGATTCCGGCTTTCGCCGGAATGACCGGGGACGGGGATGGGGCTGCGTTCAGGGCGGCCTGTCGGCGTCAGAAACCTTCGCGAATGACGTCGCGGGCGAAATAGGACAGGATCAGATCGGCTCCCGCACGCTTGAACGCGCCGAGCGTCTCCCGCACCACCAGGGCTTCGTCAATGGCGCCGGCCGCCGCGGCGAATTTGATCATCGCGTACTCACCGCTGACCTGATAAACGGCGATCGGCAGCAGGGTGCGGTCGCGCAGCCGTGCCAGCACGTCGAGGTACGGCAGGCCGGGTTTCACCATCAGTATGTCGGCGCCTTCGTCCTCGTCGGCCAGCGATTCGCGCAGCGCCTCACGCCCATTCAACGGATCGAGCTGGTAGGTCTTGCGGTCGCCTTTCAGCTCACAACCGGCGGCCGCGCGGAATGGTCCGTAGAAGGCCGAGGCGAATTTCGACGAGTAGGCCATGATCGGCATGTCCTGGTGCCCGGCAGCGTCCAGCGCGTGCCGGATCGCCGCGACCTGACCGTCCATCATGCCGGATGGCGCCACCAGGTCGGCCCCTGCCTCCGCCAAGGTCACGGCTTGGCGCCCGAGATTTTCCAAGGTCACGTCGTTCAGCACGTGGCCGTGCTCCAGGACGCCGCAATGGCCGTGATCGGTGTATTCACAGAAGCAGAGATCGGGGATCACCACCATCTCCGGCACCGCTCTCCGGGCGTGGCGCACCAGGCGCGCGACAAGGCCATCCGGCTGCCACGCATCACTGCCGGACGGGTCCTTGCGGTGCGAGACACCGAACAGCATCACCGACTTCACCCCATCGGCGGCGAGCGATTCGATCTCGCGCTCCAGCTCGCGTTCGGGAATGCGGTGCACGCCCGGCATGCTGGCGACCGGCTGGGGGTCGCGGATGTCCTCTTCCACGAAGATCGGCTGGATCAGGTCGGCGGGCGTCAGCACCGTCTCACGCACGAGAGCGCGCAAGGCTGGCGATCGCCGCAGGCGACGAAGGCGGGTGACCGGGAAACGGCCGGCGGTCATGTCGGGGTACTCCTGTAGCGGCGACCGCCGGTCTCCTTAGAACGTAATGGCAGCGGCGCCAATATTCCGCGACCTATGTACCTGTTAATCCGACGTGCAGAGCCCGGTGATCCTCCGGCGGCTCTGGTCGCCGCCTTTGACTTTGGTGATATGAGCTCCCGTGTGACCGCAACGACGATCCATGTCATTGGCGCATCCGGCCGGACGGGAACCGCCCTGTGCCGCAGCTTGCACGCCGATGCGGTGCCGTTCGTCCCGGTCGTGCGGGATGCGGCGAAATGGTCGGTGCTCGGGCTGGGCCGCGCGCCGGTGGTTGCCGACATCACCGATGGCGCAGCACTGTGCCGGGTGCTGGGCGGCGCGACCCGCATCGTTTGCTGCGCCCATGCGCGCCACGCTGGCGCCGTCCTGGCTGTCGCGCCGGCAAACGCCCGGTTCGTGTTTCTCGGCAGCACGCGCAAATTCACCCGCTGGCCGGACGCGCACGGCAACGGGGTGATTGCCGGTGAAACTGCGTTCCTGGCGTCGGGTCGCTCCGGCGTGATGCTGCACCCGACCATGATCTACGGCGCTTGCGGCGAAAACAATGTGCAGCGGCTGGCGGCGTTGCTGCGCCGGCTGCCGTTCTTGCCGCTGCCGCGCCGCGCCGGGATGGTGCAGCCGATCCACCAGGACGATGTGACCCGCGCGATCCGCGCCGCGCTGGATCGTCATTGGGACGCGCCGGCGGCGCTGGTAATCGCCGGGCCGGAGGCGGTGGGGTATGCCGATTTCGTGCGCGCGGTGGCGCATGCGGCGTGCTTGCGTCCGCCACATTTCGTGCCAGTGCCGGTTACGTTGCTGACGGTGCTTGCCAGGCTTGCGGCGGCGACGCGGCTGCCCCGCATCCATCCCGACGAGATCCGGCGGCTGTGCGAGGACAAGGCGTTCGACATTGCGGCTATGCGCGGCGTGCTGGGGGCTGAGCCGGTTTCGCTTGCGGACGGTCTTGCACGCACGTTCGGGCCGCCGCACAACCCTGGGTGAACCCCGGAGTGCAGCATGCCTGTCATCAACCGCATCGCCGAATTCCACGCCGACATGACTGCATGGCGCCACGATTTGCATGCGAACCCGGAGATCGGGCTGCAGGAGCATCGGACCAGCCGCGTCGTGCAGGAGCGGTTGCGTGCGTTCGGGGTGGACGAGGTGGTTACCGGGCTGGCGCAGACGGGCGTGGTCGGCGTGATCCGTGGGCGTGGCGCCGGCACGCGGGCCATCGGGCTGCGCGCCGATATGGACGCGCTGCCGATCGAGGAAGCCACCGGCAAGCCGTATGCCTCCCGCAACCCCGGCGTGATGCACGCCTGCGGCCATGACGGCCACACGACCATGCTGCTGGGCGCGGCGCGGTACCTGGCGGAGACGCGCAATTTCGATGGCACAGTGTATGTGATCTTCCAGCCTGCCGAGGAAAATGCGGGCGGCGGCGAGATCATGGTGCGGGAGGGATTGTTCGAGCGATTCCCGATGGACCAGGTGTTCGGATTGCACAACTGGCCGGGCCTTCCGCAAGGTCAGTTCGCCTGGCGCGACGGGCCTATCATGGCGGCGGTCGGCGGCATCGATATCACCATCACCGGCAAGGGCGCGCATGCGGCGCATCCCGATGTCGGCATCGATCCGATCGTGGTGGCCAGCCAGATCGTCACGGCATTGCAGACGATCGTTTCGCGCAGCCTCAATCCGGCGGATAGCGGCGTGGTCACCATCGGACATATCAGCGCCGGCCACGCCAGCAACGTGATTCCCGAGACCGCCCACATGACCGGGACCGCGCGCTGGTTCGCGCCGCACGTGGGCGATGCGCTGGAGGCCGGCGTCCGGCGGCTTGCCACCGGCATCGCGGCCAGCTTCGGCGCCAGCGCGGAGGTTGGTTTCACGCGAACCTATCCCGCCACGGTCAATGATCCGGACGCCACCGCGCTGACCGTGGCCGCCGCGCGCGCCGTGGCCGGCGATGCTCGGGTGCAGCCGATGCAGCGCCCCACCATGGGTGCCGAGGATTTCGCTTACATGCTGCAGAAGAAGCAGGGTAGCTACATCATGCTGGGTGCGGCCCGCGGCACGGATGACGCGCTACTGCATCACGCGAGGTATGACTTCAACGACGAGATACTGTCGATCGGGGCGTCATACTGGGCGACGCTGGCGGAACAGGTGCTGGGCGGGAAAGAGTGACGGCGACCGATCGCATGCGCGCCGCCGACCCAGCCGTGATGTCCGCGCGGGCGGCGATGGTCTGGTGACGGATGGCGAACCTGCCGGCATGACTTGAACACCAAGTCACCCCAAGTGGAAGCGGTGCTGGGAAGTGCGTGGAAGCGGCTTGCAGCGTCCCGTTCCACGGAGCCACTTACACGGCAGAAAGCCCGTCAGAGGTGGACTTACCTGACGCAACGACGATCAGTCCGCGGAGGGAATGGTGGTTGCCAGTATGGTCGCGGTAGCAGCGCCGGGCGGCATCCTAACCGCCGTATTGGTTGACTTCCCCGCGCGCCCACCCCGTAACACCTCCCGCAAGGGGAGCGTGATAAGTGGGGCCGTTGGCGTCACGCCGCGTTTTCGCGCGGCAATAGCGCGCCCTTCTCATGCCGCAGGAGCCATGCCTTGCGGGCGAGTCCTCCGCCGTAGCCGGTCAGGCTGGAGTTGGCGCCGATGACACGATGGCACGGCACCACGAGCGCGATCGGGTTGGCGCCATTCGCCAGACCGACGGCGCGGCTGGCCGATGGGGCGCCTATGGTTGCACCCAGTTTCCCGTAGGTGGTCGTGGTGACCGGGCGGGATGCATCGCAGCGCTGCCCACACCCGGCGCTGGAAGTCCGTACCGGGCGTTCGTGTGGGGATGCTATCGAGCGCAACCAGGTCACCGGCGAAATACGCGGCAATGCTGCGGCTTGCGTCACCGGCCGCGCGACCGGGCGTCAGCGAGCATGGCCCATAGTAGCGGTGCAGCAGCCGGTGCATGCGGCTCTCGTAATCCACGAAATCGAGCGCACACAGCGCATCCCTATCAGAGACCAGCAGAATCGTGCCGATCGGCGACGGAACCCGCTCGAGGAACAGTTTCATGAATTACCTCCTTGTCTGCGCCGGGCATGGCGCTCTTGGCTGATGGCCCCGAGGCCCAGAGATGCTGGGCGGCATAGGCGCGCCATGGCCGCCATGCCTCGGCGCTGGCGAGCAGCGCGGCGGGCGTCGGCCGACCCTGCGGCGTCGCCATCGCGCGCAGCAGGCCGATATCCGCAGCGGGGAATGCATCGGGCTCGTGCAGCGCCCGCATGGCGATGTATTGCGCGGTCCATTCGCCGATGCCCGGCAACCCGCGCAGGCGAGCGACCATTTCATCGAGCCCCCGTCCGGGCTCGAACAGGCGCGGGTCGGCGGCGGCGGCCCTGGCCAGCGACACGATCGATGCGGCCCGGTTGCGGGGCATGCCCAGCACCGTCGCCAGGTCTTCTGCTTCGGCCAGCCGTTCCGACGACGGGAACACATGGGTCAGGCCCGCCAGGGCTGTATCCTCGGTTGGCGGCAGCGCCACGCCGTACGCAGCCACCAGCTTTCCGGCGAGCGCCTGCGCTGCGCGGACCGTGATCTGCTGGCCGAGAATACCGCGTACCGCCAGCTCGAACCCATCCCATGCGCCGGGCACCCGCAGCCCCGGCCGCGCCCCGACCAGCGGGGCCATCACCGGGTCCTCGGCGAGATGGGCGCCGATCACCGACGGATCGGCCCCCAGATCGAACATGAGCCGGATGCGAGCGACGATTGCCGGGAGCGCCGTGACGACGGGGAAGCGGATGGCCGCGGTCAGCGCGCGCTGGTCTGCCGCCGGGCGGATCGAAATGCTGCCGACGGCGCCATCGAGGCCGATGCTGCGCACATAGACGCCGTCGCTCAGCGTCTCCACACCGCGTATGAGGCGGGCGCCGAGGAAGCCGAACATTGTCGGCCAGTCATACGGGGGTTTGAATGGCAGTGTCAGGCGGATAGCCGAGTCCGTCGCTTCGCCTTGGGTGGCGCGACGCAGGCTGCGCGGCGGACGTCCGTAGAGTTTCCGAAACGTGTCGTTGAACCGCCGCACGCTGCCAAAGCCGGTGGCCAGCGCCACCTCGGTCATTGGCAGGGCGGTGTCGGTGATAAGCTGCTTCGCCAGCAGCACGCGTCGGGTGTGCGCGACCGCGATCGGCGACGCGCCGAGATGCTTCTGGAACAGGCGACGCAATTGCCGCTCGCCGATGCCCAAGCGGCCGGCCAGGGCGTCCACGTCATTGTTGTTGAGCGCCCCGGCGGCGATCAGCGTCATGGCGCGCGAAACGGTGCTGGAGGTGCCGTGCCAGGCGGCGAGATCGGGCGAGGTTTCCGGCCGGCAGCGCAGGCAGGGGCGGAAGCCGGCCGCCTGAGCCGCCGCGGCGCTCGGCATGAAGATAATGTTCTCCAGCTTTGGCGGCCGGGCGGGGCAGATGGGGCGGCAGTAGATGCCGGTGGTGCGGACCGCCGTGAAGAACTGCCCGTCGAAGCGGGCATCACGGGTGGTCAGGGCACGGTAACAGGCGTCGCGATCGAGATGCATGGCGGTATCCTGCCCGTTTTCGGCGATGGGTTCTCGCCACTTTCGGACGTGATTGGCCCCCACATGCTCCCGCGCCTGCTGGCGCGGGAGCAGCTTCTTAATAACACCCGGCCTGCCGCGCCCGCTCCCGCACCAGCGCCAGGACGGTCCGACAGGTGGGCATCTGCTGGTCAACCATTTCCCCCAGCTCAACCACGGCGCCGAGCAGCGCGTCGATTTCCATCGGCCGCCCGCGCTCCAGGTCCTGCAGCATGGAGGTCTTGTGCTCGCCCACCTCGGCCGCGCCGTCGATCCGCTTTTCGACGTCGATGGGGAAGCGCACGCCGAGTGCTTCCGCCACCGCTTTCGCCTCCAGCATCATGGTCCGGCATACCGCGCGGAGCGCCGGATCACCGGTGATGCGGTCGAGCGTGGCAACGGTGAGCGCCGAGATCGGGTTGAACGCCAGGTTGCCCCACAGCTTCACCCAGATTTCGTCGCGGATGCGTGGCCGGATCGGGGCCTTCAGTCCGGCGGCGATCAGCAGTTTCGCGAGCGCCTCGATGCGTGGCGTGCGGGTTCTGTCGGGCTCGCCCAGGCTGAAGCGGTCGCCGTAGCTGTGGGCGATGACGCCGGGCTCGACCACTTCGGCGGCGGGATAGACGACACAGCCGATCACCTGGGATGGGGGCAGGATCTCCCACAGCCGGCCGCCCGGGTCGACGCTTTCCACCCGGCGGTCGCGGAAGGGCGAATCCAGCCCGTAGAAATACCAGTACGGCACGCCGTTGATGCCGGTGACCAGCGCGCTATCCGGTCCCATCAGCCGGGCGATCTGCGCCGCCGCACCGGGCAGCGAATGCGCCTTCAGGGTGACGATCACAAAATCCTGCACGCCTGCCTGAGCGGCATCGGCGACGCAATGCGGATGCACTACGGTGGTCGCGCCGCCGCTGATCAGCCGCACGCCGTTTGCCTGCATCGCGGCCAAATGCGGGCCGCGCGCGATGAAGGTTACATCCGTTCCCGCCGCCGCCAGCTTCGCGCCCAGGAACCCGCCGATCGCTCCCGCCCCGAAGACCGCGACCTTCACGCCGTCAGGCCGAGCTTCTCGGCCAGCCCGATGCGCTGCAACTTGCCCGTCGCACCCTTGGGGATTTCTTCCAGGAAGATGATCTTGCGCGGCACCTTGAACTGCGCCAGCCGTCCGGCAACGAAATCGCGCAGCTCATGCTCGGCCGCCGTCTCGCCTTCGCGCAGCACGATGACGGCTGCAACCTCCTCGCCGAGCATGGCGTGGGGCATCGCGAAGGTCAGGCATTGCGCGACCGCCGGGTGGTCCATCAGCACGACATCGATCTCGATCGGGCTGATCTTCTCGCCGCCGCGGTTGATTAGCTCCTTCAGCCGTCCGGTCAGCCGCAGATACCCGTCCTGGTCCAGGACTCCCTGATCGCCGGTGCGGAACCAGCCATTGGTGAACGCCTTCGCGTTGGCCTCCGGGTTGTTCTCGTATCCCGAGGTAACGTCGCGCCCGCGGATCACCACCTCGCCCAGCTCGCCCGCCGGCAGCAATGTGCCCGCGGTGTTCATGACGGCGATCTCGGGTCCCGCCGCTACGCCGACCGATCCCGGATAGCGCCTGCCCGGCGGCAGCGGATTCGACGCCATCTGGTGCGCCGCTTCCGTCATGCCGTACCCTTCGATCACCGGCACGCCGAAAACCGCCTCCATCCGCTCCATCACCTGCGGTGGCAGCGACGAGGAGGACGAGCGGATGAAGCGCAGCCGTCCGTTGCGGATCGCCGCTTCGTTGCGGCCCGCCAGGTTGAGGATGGCTTGGTGCATCGTGGGGACGGCCGTGAACCAACTCGGCCGCACCTCATCGAACCAACTGAAGAAGCGGAACGCGTTGAAGCCCGGCGAACAGCATACCGCCGCCCCCGCCGCCAGACTCGACAGAGTCGCCGCCATCAGTCCATGGATGTGGAACAGCGGCATGATGTTGAGGCACACATCGTCCGGCGTCAGCTTCAGCGTGGCGCCGATGTGGTAGGCCGACGCGGTGATGTTGATGTGCCGCAGCGGCACGATCTTGGGCCGCGACGTGGTGCCGGAGGTGTGCAGCACCAGTGCGACGTCCTGGGCGCCGGCGGTGCCTCCCTGCTTCGGAGTGCCGGACATGCCGGCCGGGGGCGCCAGGGTGAAGGTTCCGGCCGGGCCGTCCGGCTGGGGGACCAGCTCGATGATCGGGATGTTGCGGGCGCGGGCCACGGCGCGGGAAGGGCTGTCCATGCCCTGCTGGATGACTAGCGCCCTGGCATTCAGGTCGGACAGATAGAACTCGAATTCCTCGGTCTTGTAAGCGGGATTGAGCGGGGCCGTGGTGGCCGCCGCGGCGATGGTGACGAACGAAGTCGCCATTTCCGGCCCGTTCGGCAGCACGATCGCCACCCGGTCGTTGCGTCCGATGCCGAGGCGGTTCAGGTCGCCGACCGTGCGGTGCACCAACTCCCGCAGTCCGCCATGGGTCAGCCAGGCGCGCCCCGGTGCGCCGATTGCCCGATCCGCCGCCGCTCCGCGCGACACCAGTTCGATCACCGTATCGGCAGGATAGTCTGTCATGATTCCTCCCTTCACCTCTCCCGCTAGGCGGGAGAGGTCACATCGCGCAGCGATCCGGATGAGGGCGACCCAAACCCCGCCCGGTAGCGGCCGGCCAATCGCCGGTACTCGGCTGCATTGCGGTCGAACCCGCGCCGCTCATCCTCGGTCATGACGCGCTTGAGCCGGGCCGGTGCCCCGGTCCACAACTCATAGCGTCCGATAACCTTGCCCGGCGTCAGCAATCCGCCGGCGCCAAGCATTCCCCCCGCTTCAATGACGGCGCCGTCCAGCACGGTGGCGCCCATGCCGACGAAGGCGCGGTCCTTCAGCGTGCAGGCGTGAATGATGGCCGCGTGGCCCACCGTGACGTCATCGCCGATGATGGTGGGATAGGTGACCGCATCGACATGAATGATCGTGCCGTCCTGGATATTGGTGCGCGCGCCGATGCGAATGATGTTGGTGTCGCCGCGCACGACGCAGGCGAACCAGATCCCGGACTCCGGCCCGATCTCCACATCCCCTATGACCGCGGCGGTGGGTGCGATGAACACGGTCGGGTGGACACGTGGGCTGATGCCGTCCAGCGAATAGAGCGGTCCATGACCGATCGCGCGGATCCCGGGTGGGCCAGGCGGCGTGTCAGGCATTGGCAATTCCCAGCATCAGGCACAGGTTCTGTACCGCCGCGCCCGATGCGCCCTTGCCGAGATTGTCCAGCCGCGCCAGCAGAACGGCCTGCCGTTGCGGTTCGTTGGCAGCGACGAACAGCTCCAGCAGGTTGGTGCCGTTGAGCGCCTGCGGTTCCAGCTTGGTCGATTTGTCGGCCGAGGCCACACGGATCAGCTCACTGTCCGCGTATCGGGTCTCGAGCACAGAACGGAGGTCCGCGCCGGTCGGCTTTCCCGCCAGCGTGTCCAGATGCAGCGGGACCGAGACCAGCATGCCCTGGCGGAAATGCCCGACCGCTGGGGCGAAGATCGGGCGCCGCGTGAGCCCGGCATAAAGCTGCGTCTCCGGCACATGCTTGTGCTCCAGCCCGAGGGCATAGAGCTCGAACGCCGGGCCGCCATCACGCTCATGCGCCTCGATCATCGCGCGTCCGCCGCCGGAGTAGCCGCTGACTGCGTTGATCGTGACCGGGTAGTCGGGTGGCATCAGGCCAGCATCCACCAGCGGACGGATCAATGCGATTGCGCCGGTCGGGTAGCATCCCGGATTGGCGACCTTGCGGGCTGTTGCGATCCGCTCCGGCTGACCCGGTGCCAATTCAGCGAACCCATAGGTCCAGTCCGCGTGCACGCGATGGGCGTTGCTGGCGTCCAGCAGCCTGGGCGCCGCATTGCCGAACCCGTCCGCCAGGGCAACCAACTCGCGGGCCGCAGCATCGGGCAGGCACAGCACGACGAGGTCGGCCTCGGCCATCACATCGCGGCGGGCGGCGGGATCCTTGCGCCGCTCGGCCGGCAGGCTGCGCAACTCGACCCCGTGCAGCGCAAGCAGGCGTTCGCGGATGCCGAGGCCGGTGGTTCCTGCCTCGCCGTCGATGAACACGATGGGCTTGTCTGCCATCTGGCCCTCCGTCGTCCGCGTCCCTGCTGTAGATTCTTCGTTTGAGAGCGCGACTCAAGCGACCACGCTGCTAACGTTTGCTGAACTGGAAGCTGCGGCGTGCCTTCGCACGGCCGTATTTCTTGCGTTCCACCACCCGCGAGTCGCGGGTCAGGAATCCGGCGACTTTCAGGATGGCACGCAATTCCGGCTCGTAATTGGTCAGCGCGCGGCTGATCCCGTGCCGTACCGCGCCGGCCTGGCCTGAGAGTCCGCCGCCGACGACAGTGCAGAACACGTCGAACTGATTATAGCGATCCGCCACCAGGAAGGGCTGCGTGATCAGCATGCGCAGCACGGGGCGGGCGAAATACTGTGCGGCCGGCTTGTCGTTGACAGTGATCGTGCCTTTGCCGGGCTTCACCCAGACGCGCGCCACTGCATTCTTGCGCCGTCCGGTCGCGTAGGAGCGGCCGAAGGCATCGCGTTTCGGTTCGCGGTGGGGCTGCTCGCTTGCCGGGGTTGCGCCGGTCGCGGTGGCGGCGGTGACGAGGTCCTTGAGGTCCGCCAGGGTGCGGGTCTGGGTTCCGGACATAGGCTCAGCCTCTCTTGTTCTTCGGATTCATCGCCGCGACATCCAGCGTCGCCGGCTGCTGGCCGGCGTGCGGATGCTCGGCCCCGGCATAAACGTGCAGATGCTTCATCTGCCGCCGCTGCAGCGGTCCGCGAGTGATCATGCGCTCCACCGCCTTTTCCAGTACCCGTTCGGGATGCTTGCTGTCCAGCCGCTGGCGGATGCTGTGGCCCTTGATGCCGCCCGGATAGCCGGTGTGGTAATAGAAGACCGATTGCTCGGCCTTATTGCCGGTGACATGAATTTTTTCGGCGTTGACGACGATCACGTTGTCCCCGCAATCGACGTGTGGGGTGAATTGTGGCTTGTGCTTTCCGCGCAGGCGGAGGGCGATGATCGAGGCAAGCCGCCCGAGCACCACGCCCTCGGCATCGATCAGCACCCAGTCCTTTTGCACCTCCGCGGGTTTCAACGAGAGGGTGGTCTTCATGCTCAGTCCCTTGCGCCAAGGCGGCGGCTTATGGCGGGAAAGCCAAGCGGGGTCAAGGGTTCCGGGGTGTGGTAGCATATTACCACAGGCATTGGCCGGTCACGTTATACCCGGCGACCGCCTCACCCACGCGTTTCGCTCCGGCCGGGTGGAACGAGGGAATCCGCGGGATGCCGGACGGTCGGCCGCGATCGATGCATTCGAGGGTGGGAGGCTGACTCTCCCTCGTCATGCGCACGTGGGCGGGCATGACGAGGGTGCGATTGCATGGATTGGCGCTGGATTCCCGCTTTTCGCGGGAATGACAGCGGACGGGAACGGGTCCGCCTTCAGGGCGGTTGGCATTACCGCCCGTCGAACCGCTATTGCATCGTCTGCACCGCCTCCGGCTCGATCTCCAGCATGAGGCGCTGCTCGCCGGGCTGGCGGAATGGGTATTTGTCCTTGCCGAGATATTTCTTCGCCAATAAATCGATGTGAGCGTCCGCCCCATCCTCGGTCACCCGCGAGACATGGCCGCGCACCTGCATATAACGATAGGGATTATCCGGATCCATGATCGCCAGCGCCACTTTCGCGCCCTGTTTCATCGTGCGGGCTTTCACTCGGCCCCTGGCCGTGTTCACGCGGATATGTCCACCAGAATAGTCGAACCATACCGGCGTGACCTGGGGCGATCCGTCGGCCTTCACGGTGGCAAGATTAGCGAACGCTTTTTTCTGCTCCAGCAGGTCACGAAAATTGTCGGGGATGGTGGCCATCGGTTGGATGCTCCTTCAATAGCCGGGACTTGAAGCTCCGCGCAGTGTCGAAGCACTGGGTCGGCGGGTCAAGCCGCTACGCGCGCAATCGCGGATAGGTGCTGATGGGATTATCCACCATGATGCGCCGCGCCATGTCCGGCGACAGGCCAGACGGCAGGGCGGCATCGTCGTCGAACTGCCAGTGCGGGTAGTCGGTGGAAAACAGCAGCATTTCGTCCGACCCGATATGCTCGATCAGCCGCTCGATCGTGGCGGCATCCTCCGGCACATCGAACGGCTGCGTGGTCAGGCGCACATGCTGGCGCACGATCTCGGTGGGCGAGCGGTCCACCCACGGCACCTCCAGCCGAAGCCCGCGCCAGAACTTCGTGAGCCGCCATAGATGCGCCGGCAACCAGGACACGCCGGATTCGATCAGCACCACGCGCAGATCGCCGAACTTGGTGAACACGCCCTCGCACACCAAGCTGGACAGTGCGGCCTGGAAGGCCGCGGCCTGGGCTGCGTAGTCTTCCGTGTAATAGCTCGGCCAGCCGACCGGCGTGACCGGGTGCCGATACGCGCTGCCGGCATGGATGCCGATCGGCAGTCCATGCTTCTGCGCCGCTTCGTAGATCGGCCAGTATTGCCGCTTGCCCAGCGGCGCGTCGCCCATCACCAGCATCAACACCTGCACGAAACGATGGTCAGGTGCGACGCGATTGATCTCGTCCACCGCCAGCTCGGCGTTCTGAGTGGGGATCACGATCGAGGCACGAAGCCGCGGCTCCTTGATCCAGCCATTCGCGGGCGATCCAGTCATTGAGCGCGCGGGCAAAGCCGGCGCCCATGTCTTCACTGAACAGAAGTTGCACGCCATACAGGCAGTTGCAGATGGCGAATTTCGTGCCGAACGGGTCCAGCGCCTGCCGCCGCAGCATGTCCAGGTCGGAGCCCGGCTTGCCTGATGCCGGCCGCCAGTCGGGCCGCGACGACAACGGTGCATTCACCGGATAGGCGATGGATTCCAGGTCGTGCAGCCCGCGCTGCACAACGGAATCGCGCCAGTGATCGGCCAGGTACGGTAGCAATGCCTTCAGGTCGGGTACGGCCGGATGGATGTCGCAATCGATGCCGCCTGCTTCGTGTAAACTCATGGTCGGTTTCGCACCCTGCGCTTGCCGTGCCGGCCGCTCGACCGGCTTCCGGACGGATGATAGCGTGTCCATGGCGCAAGGCGAATGCTGGAGGAGACCGATGCTGACCCGGGCCCAGATCGAGCAGTATGACGAGATCGGCGCCATCGTGGTGCCCGACGCGCTGACGCCGCCGGAGGTCGAGCGGCTGCGCCGCGTGACCGACCAGTTCGTTGACAATGCACGCGGCCTGACGACGCACACCGCGATCTACGACCTGGAGGACAGCCACACGCCCGACGATCCGCGTGTCCGCCGGATCAAGGCGCCACACCAGCATCATGAGGAATTTGCGAGCCTGACGAACCATGCCGGGATCGTCGCGGTGCTGCGGGATCTGTGGGGGCCGAATATCCGCTTCGATACCGCCAAGCTGAACATGAAATCGGCCGGGTTCGGGGCTGCGGTGGAATGGCACCAGGACTGGGCGTTCTATCCGCACACCAACGACGATCTCGCCGCGGTCGGCATGATGATGGACGACATGGCAATGGAAAACGGCCCGCTGCTGATCGTGCCTGGCAGTCATCGTGGGCCGGTGTTCGACCATCATGCCGACGGCGTGTTCTGCGGTGCGATGGATCCGGGGCGGCACGAGTGCGATTTCGCCGCCGCCATTCCGCTGACCGGCAAGGCGGGGTCGATCACCGTGCATCACGTGCGGGCGGTGCATGGCTCGGCGCCGAATACGTCCGATCGCGACCGGCGTCTGCTGTTGTTGCAGTTTCGTGCCGCGGATGCGTGGCCGCTGCTCGGGTTCCCGGGCGGGATCGAGGAATTCGACAGGCTGATGGTGGCGGGCCGCCCCACACTGGAACCGCGCCTCGCTGCGGTGCCGGTGCGGTTGCCGCTGCCGCCGGCCGCCAAACAGGGATCGATCTACGAGAACCAGAAGGGCTTGCGGGCGCGCTATTTCGAGGCGGGTGAAACGACCCGGCGCGAAGCGGCGGTGGTGAAGTAGCCGTGATCCGGCGGGCCTCGATCCACGGCGCCGCGCGTGTGGTCCTGGGATGCTGTTTGACGGCGAGGTCAAGGTCCTTGATGCGGGGGGCGGAGCGTGCACCTAGCTACATCATAGCGACGAGGCCGATGCGATGAGCGCGACGACACCGCTTCCACCCGAGCCGTTGTTCGACCGCACGCGGCCGTTCGGGGCCGAAGGGCTCCCCGATCCGATCGTGTACGACGGGTCGACCGCCGCGTTGCGTCAGCGAACCATCAATTTCGCCGCCAAGCGCTTCGTGGACATGATGTATGTCACCGGCCTCGACCGCGGTACCGCCGAACAGCATTTCCGCTGGCGGTCGGCAACGGTTCCAGGCGGATTGTCAGCCCGGCCGGACGCGCCGGATAGTGGTGCCGCGCTGGTCGCGGCCTGTCGTGATGGGCGCCTGGTGATCGAAACCAACGATACCGACCGGCGTGTCACGGTGCGCTGGCAGGATCCTACCGTCGGGCCTTCGCTGACCGCGAGCGCTATCGCACGTGCCAGCTATGGCGGCATTTTGCTCGGCCCGCACGCGGCACTTGGTTTCGACCCGGTGCCTCTGCGGCGCCCCTCGGGCGACGCGAACCGCCCCTGGCCGCTGGGAAGTGCCGTCGAACCGCCGCGTCCGGTTGCCGCCCTGGACGGCGCGGCCGATGCGTTCTTTGCCGGATCGCCCGGTCTTTATGGGGTGCTGATCGCGACGCCGCAGCGGGTGATGTTCGAGCGCTACAGCGCGTTCGGTGCCCCGGACCGGGCCACCCCAAGCTGGTCGATGACCAAGGCGATCACTTGCACGGTGATCGGCCGGCTGATCCAGGACGGCTGGCTGGACTCGATCCACGCACCCGCGCCCGCGCCGATGTGGCGTGATCCTCGCGCGATCCACCGGCACATTACGCTCGATCACCTGCTGCGAATGCGCTCCGGCCTCGGGTTCCCGGTGTTGCACGACAACGGCCAGGTAACGCTCGGGTTCGAGAACAGTGCCGTCTACCAGGATGCCGGCGATGCGTTCGAGGCGGCGCAACGCTGCATCGTCGCGGCCGATCCCGGTGCTGTATACCGCTATATCAATAGCGGCCTGAACGTGCTGGGCGCCATCATCCGCGACCGCATCGACCGGCGCGGCCTGCCGTACCACGAGACTCTGTACAGCCTCCTGATTGATCGGCTGGACATGGGCAGCTACCAGCACTCCGCGGATATCAGCGGCAATCTGATCGCTTCCGGGGCCGGCTTCGCCACCTTGCGCGATTACGCCAAGCTGGGGGTGCTCTATCTGCAAGACGGTGTCTGGGCCGGCGAGCGCCTGCTGCCGGACGGCTGGGCGGATTATGCGCTGACCCCGACGCATACCGGGACCAGCTACGCGGCGTGCTTCCGTGCCAACAGCGATCGGCTGTTCCCCGATCTGCCAGAGGACACGGCGTGGGCGTCCGGCGCCTCCGATCAGCGGATCTTCATTCTGCGTCGCGCCGGACTGGTCGCGGCAGTCGCCAACGAAACCGATCACCCGATGGATCTGGCGGCGCTGAACCGGCTGCTGGCGACGGCGGTGGGGACGGTGTGATCGGACGGGGGACGGCTCCCCCTCTTCTACCCGGCGCATCGCCGGCCTATGATTCCCAACCTATAGGGAGGGACCACAATGCTGACACGTCGCGCGCTGATGGCCGCGGGAGCGGCGGCTGCCGCCACCCCGGTTGCTGCCAGCCGAACCCGGGCCGCTACCCCGACCGACATGATCGTTATGGCGAAGGAGATCGACGACTCGATCTCGTTCGATCCGGGGCAAGCCTACGAGTTCACCACCATCGAAATCGATGCCAACATCTATCGCAAGCTGATCGCCCCCGATCTGAGCGATCTCAGCAAGATCGGCCCCGACGTGGCCGAGCACTGGGAGGTTTCGCCGGACGGCAAGTCATTCACGTTCCACCTGACACAGAATGCGGTGTTTGCCTCCGGCAAGCCGGCGACCGCGGAGGATGCGGAGTTTTCCCTGCACCGGGCGGTGATCCTGAACCTGACACCCGGCTTCATCCTGACTCAGTTCGGCTTCACCAAGGACAATGTCGCAAAACTGATCCGCGCCACGGATTCGCACACGCTGGCGATCGAGCTGCCGAAGCCGGCGGCGACCAGCTTCTTCCTTTATTGCCTGGGAGCCAATGTCGGCAGCATCGTGGAGAAGGCGACGGCGCTCGCGCACCAGGAAAAGGAGGATTTCGGGAATCACTGGCTGGCCTCGCCATTCCGCCGGCAACGGCCCATA
This sequence comes from uncultured Pseudomonadota bacterium, assembly GCA_963777625.1. Taxonomy (GTDB): domain Bacteria; phylum Pseudomonadota; class Alphaproteobacteria; order Acetobacterales; family Acetobacteraceae; genus DATDIC01. The sequence continues at coordinate 79,278 of CAVZRO010000029.1, forward strand.
CCAGCTTACCTCCTGGCAGGCGGATGATCACCTGATCCTGGACGCCAATCCTCATGCCGCCACCCCGCCGGCAACCAAGCGGATGTTCATCCGCCAGGTGAAGGAGCCGTCGGAGCAGTTGCTGCTGTTGCGGCGCGGCGACGTGGATATCGCGCGCGACCTGACCAGCGACCTGTTGAAGACCGCCGCTTCCGATTCGAACCTTTACAAAGTGACCTCGCCGACCACCAACCAGATGTACGTGGCCGGCAACGAAGGCTATGCGCCATTCGCGAAAGCGGAGGTGCGCCAGGCGGTCAAGTGGGCGATCGACTATGACGGGATACAGAAGAACATCGTGCCGGACACTTACATCGTCAATCAGGCGTTCGAGCCCAGCATGATTTTGGGCGCGGTGAACACCAATCCGTTCCACAAGGATCCCGACAAGGCGAAGGAGCTGCTGGCGAAGGCCGGGTACCCGCAGGGGTTCAGCGCGACGCTGGATCATTTCTCCGAGCACCCGTACGCCGACATTGCGACGGCGATTCAGGCGGATCTGGCGGCGGTCGGGCATCAAGGTTTCGCTGCTGCCGGGGACGCGCAAGCAGATCCTCACCAAGATGCGTGCCCGTCAGCACCAGATGGTGATGAACGAGTGGTTCCCGGATTATTTCGATCCGAACTCCAACGCCCAGGCGTTTGCCGCCGACCCGGACGATTCCGACAACAGCCCGATGAAGATCATCGCCTGGCGCACCCATTTCCATGATCCGGAGCTGACCGCGGAGGTGTCACAGGCCGCCGAGGAGCTGGACACCGAGAAGCGCATCGCGCTGTATCACACGATGCAGCAGCAATTCTGGGACCAGTCGCCGATCGTGTTCATGCTGCAGCAGAACGCAGTTTCCGTGCTGCGCAAGAATGTCACCGGCTTTCACCTTGGGCCGCAGTCGGACTTCGTCCGCTACGACGGGACGAAGAAGGTGAAGGCGTAGCACGGCGGAACGGACGTCGGAACGGGCGCGATCAGGTCGCGATGCTGCGCGCGGGTCGCGCCCGTGCGGCCATGTGCCAGGTCACCAGCACCGCCGCGACCAGCAGCGGCGGCACGACTGTCAGGTTCAGCGCGCTCCATCCCGCGGTGGTTTCGATCGCGCCGGAGGCGAAGGCGGTTCCTGCCACCGTGCCGAACACGATGAAGTCGTTGGTTGCCTGCACCCGCACGCGCTCCCGCGCGTCATGCGCGCTGGCCAGCAGGGCGGTCGCGCCGACGAACATGAAGTTCCATCCCGCGCCCAGCAGCATGAGGGCGACGATGAAGGTGCTGAAGAACGGGTCGAAGCCGATGTTCACGGCAACGCACAGGCTGGTAAGTGCGGCACCGCCAAGGATCACCGGATGGGCGCCGAAGCGCTGGATCAGACGACCGGTGACGAAGCCTGGCAGGAACATGGCGATCGAGTGCGCCCGGATCACATCGGCCGACGCATTCACCCCGAACCCGCACATCAGCATTTGCAACGGGGTGGAGGCCATGACCAGGTTCATCGCCCCATATCCCACCAGTCCGGCGATCACCGCCGTGAGGAAGGTCGGACGCGCGATAATATCGCGCAACGGCACCGGCGCCGCGGTGCCGCGCTGCGCCAGCGGGAGCCGGACGAACAACAGCAGCACGGCGGTGAGCACCGGCAGGATCAGCAACGTCAGATAGGTGCCGAGAAACTGGTAGTCCGCGATAGCGCCGTTGGTTCGCTTGACGATCTCCGGCCCCAGCACCGCGGCCACCAGCCCGCCGGTCATCACCAGCGCGATCGCCCGCGGCCGCGCCTCGGGTTCGGCCGCTTCGGCGGCCGCGAAGCGCAGATGCTGGGAGATGCCGAAGCCCATCCCGGCAGGAATCGCGGCGAGGCAGTAGATCACGAAACTGCCACGCCAGATGCCGAGCGCGAATCCCAGGCTGCCGCACAGCATCATCACCACGCCGAGCCAGAATCCCGGGCGTCGCCCCAGGCGGCTGAACACGATCCCGGCCGGGATCGAGCCCGCCATCACCCCGGCCATCTGGATCGCCATCGGCAACGTGGTCAGCGCCGGCTCAACCGCCAGTGCGTGTCCGACCAGCGATGCCATCACCACCTGGCCGGACATCACGGCGTTCATCAGCGCCTGACAGCAGAACAGAAGCCAGACGTTGCGGTTCATCGGTCAGAAATGGCTCCAGCCGCCGGCACCGATAGGGATCGGGGTGCCGGACGGGTCGCGCACGATGACAAGGGGCGGTCCGGGGCGAAAGTGGCCGATCCGCGTGACCGTCATGCCCGCCGCGCGGGCCGCTTGCCGCAAGGGTTCGGCGCGGCCGGGCGGGATGGCCATCAGCAGTTCGTAATCGTCGCCGCCGGTCAGGCAGGCGGGGAGCCAGTCCGGACCGGCTGCCCGCGCCGGCGCCGATAGCGGGAGCTGGTCGGCCGCAATCTCGGCGGCCAGGCCGGCGGCACGGCAAAGATGCTCCAGGTCCTGCACCAAACCGTCCGACACATCCATCGCGGCGCTGGCGATGCCGCCGATCGCCAAGCCTATGCGTGGCTGCGGCAGGTGGTAGCGGTCAAGCAGGTAGCCGGTCGGATCGCTGAGCTGACCACGCGCCACGGCCAGCCCCAACGCGCCATCGCCGATCGTGCCGGTGACCCAGATCTCGTCGCCGGTACGTGCGCCGTGAGCGGAGTACCGCCGCCCCAGGCGCGACATGTCCGATCGCGGTGAGCGACAGCGAGACCGGTCCGGGCGTGGAGGTGGTGTCGCCGCCCAGCAGATGGATGCCGAACGTCCCCTGGTCTTGTGCCAGGCCGGCGGCGAAGCGGCCGAACCAATTGTCCGGGGTGCCGCGGCGCGCCGAGACCGTCAGCAGATAGCCCAGAGGAACCGCGCCCTTGGCCGCGAGGTCCGATAGATTTACCCGTAACAGCTTGCGCGCCACGAGATCTGGCGGATCGTCTGGCAGGAAATGCACCGTCTCCACCATCGCATCGACCGTCAGCACCAGCTCTCGGTCCGGCGGTGGCGCGATCACCGCGGCGTCATCGGTCAGGTTGAGCGCGCCCGGACCCGCCAGGGGTCGGAAATGGCGGGCGATCAGTGCGAACTCGGGTGGCAGACTAGCGTGAGCCATGACAACCGCTTGTGGACCGGCTCGCCGCGGGTGGAAAGGGCTTGTGAGATGCTGGCTGCTCGGCAATTCTCCGCCGCGCTGAAGGAGGAAACATCATGTCCCATCAAACGCGTCTTCCGTCGCCGCGGCGGCGGGGTTTCATGCAGGCTGCCGGCTCGTCGGCGATTGCCGCCGCGCTGCTTGGCGGCTTCGGCATCGATCCCGCGCGCGCCCAGGCGGCGACAGAGGCGGCCGGACGCTCCGGCAAACCGCTGAGCGCCGCCTTCAGCAATGCCGGCCTGCAGGCGACCTGGTGCGCGCAGGGCAAGCGTGCCGCGGAATACTGGGGCAAGCTGTTCAACGTGAACGTCACCTGGTTCGACGGCGAGCTCTCGGCCACCAAGCAGCGTGCCGCGATCGACGACATGGCCAGCCGGAAGTGGGATTTCGTGGCGATCCAGGCGTTCGGCATCGGCACGCTGACCGCGCCGGTGAACAAGATGATCGATGCCGGCGTTCCGGTGATCGACATGGACACGCTGATCGCGCCCCTGGACAGCATCAACGTCCACAGCTTCATCGCGCCGGATAACGAGTTCATGGGTTCCTCGGTGACGCAGGCGCTGGTTGATGCGATCAACGGGGAAGGCAACATCGTCATGACCCAGGGTGCGCTGGGTCACACCGGCGCGCAGGGGCGGGCGCGCGGGTTCAATTCGATCGTGAAGAAATACCCGAAGATCAAGGTGCTGGACACGCAGCCGGCGGACTGGGACGTGACCAAGGTGGCACGCATCTGGGAGACGCTGCTGACCAAGTATCCGCAGATCGACGCCGCGTATTTCCACAACGACGACATGGCGCTGGCCGGTTACAACGTGATGAAGGCGCATAACCGCACCAGCATCAAGATCGGCGGCTGCGACGCGATGCCTCCGGCGCTGGAGGCCGTGCTCGATGGCCGCATGACCGCCACGGTGCGCAACCCGTCCTGCCGCATCCATGGTGGTGCGCTGATCGCCGGGGTCGCGGCGGTGGTTTCGGGCGAAAAGACCGGGAGTGGTGGGATTCCGAAGAATATCATCGCGGACGGGCCGGTGGTTACCAAGGCCAACGCGCCCGGCATGATGTGGATGGAAGAGCACTTCCTGATCTGAACGGTGGGGCACAACGAGAAAGAAAACCCCCCTCCCCTTGCGGGGCCCGCAAGGGGAGGGGGGGTGATTCTGCGGCTTACGGGTATCTGCAAGTCGTTTGGCGGGGTCGCGGCGCTGCGGGACGTGAGCTTCTCTCTTGCGGTGGGTGAGATACATGGGCTGGTTGGCGAGAACGGCGCCGGCAAGTCCACGCTGATGAAGATCATTGCCGGTGTGCACCACGAATTCGATGGCGACATGCAACTCGCCGGAAAGAGGGTGCGGTTTGCGTCCGCGCGCGATGCACGCGCGGCCGGGATCGGCATGGTGCATCAGGAACTGTCGGCGGTGCGGACGTTGAGCGTGGCGGAGAACGTGTATCTCGGCGTGCAGCCGCTCACCCGTTTCGGCAGCATCGACTGGGCCGGCATGCGCCGCGGGGCCGGCGAGCATCTCGCCAGCCTCGGCATAAAGCTTGATCCGCGCACGGAGATGGGGACGCTGCCGCTCGGCCTGCAACAACTGGTGGAGATCGCGCGCGTGCTGTTCTCCGGCGCACGCATCATCATTCTGGACGAGCCCACATCCGCGCTATCACCGCCGGAGGTCGAACGCCTGTTCGGTGTGCTTCACCAGGTGCGCGCCAGCGGGCGCAGCGTGGTGTTCATTTCGCATTTTCTCGACGACGTGCTGGCGGTGTGCGACCGCGTCACGGTGTTCCGCAACGGCCGCAATGTCGCTACCGCCGACTGCGCGGATGTGGACAAGGGGTGGATCATCGACCAGATGATCGGCACCGGTCACGGTGAATTGGCGGAGACCTACACCGAAGAGCGCCAGCTCGGCGCACCCTCCGGGCTGCGTGTCGTGATGGAGGCAAGCGGGCTGACCGTGCCAGGCGCGTTCCGCGACGTGTCGCTTCGCGTGCACGGCGGTGAGGTGCTGGGCATTTACGGCTTCATGGGCAGCGGGCAACTGGAGCTGGCCCGCACCTTGTTCGGCAAGCTGCCGCCGCGCGCTGGCCGTATCGCGATCGAGGGCCGACTGACGCATCTGCGCAGCACCGCGCAGGCGCGCCGCGCCGGCATCGCGCTGGTGCCCGAAAGCCGCCGCAGCATGCTGTTCGCGCAGGAGCCGGTGTTCAAGAACATGACGATCAGCGTGCTGGACCGGCTGTCGCGGCTGTTCCTGCGTCCGGCTGCGGAGCGCGCCATCGCCCGGCGTCATATCGAGGCCTTGCGCATTCGCCCGCCGTTCCCGGACCGGCGGCTGGGTACGCTATCCGGGGGAAATCAGCAGAAAGTGGCGCTGGCGCGCTGGCTGACCCATCCGCCGAAGGTGCTGGTCCTCAGCGAGCCGACGCGCGGCATGGATGTCGGTGCCAAAGACGACGTGATGAAGATCGTGCGCGACCTGCGCGCGCAGGGGATGGGGATTGTTGTCGTCTCCACCGAGCCGGAGACGGTGCTGGCGCTTGCCGACCGCATTCTGGTGATGAAGAAAGGAGTGGTGGTGCGGGAGTTTGCGGCCGAGCCGGTCAGCAAGGACCGACTGCTGGCCGCGGCGTGAAGGAATCGGCAGTGTCGGAGCAGTTGGGCGAGACCATCGTGCGCGGGCGCGGCGGCGCGACGGGCTGGTTGCGCGGCCAGCTTCGCAATATCGCGCCGTTCGCGACGCTGCTGTTCCTGGTGGTGTTCTTCTCGCTCGCCAGCCCGTCCTTTCTGACGGTCGGCAATCTTTACAACGTGCTGACGCAGATTTCGGTCACCGGCATCATCGCGGTCGGGTTGACCTTCGTGATCCTGTGCGCGGAGATCGACCTGTCGGTGTCCAGCATCGCCAATGCCATCGGCATCGTGGTGGCCTTCTTCACGTTGCAGGATGCCAGCGTGAACATCGCCAATGTGCCGCTGCCCGGGTGGGCGGCGATCATCATCGCGCTGGCAGCATGCTTCGCGCTGGGGGCGGTGAACGCGTTCGGGCTGACGGTGATCGGGATTCCGTCCTTCATCATGACGCTGGCGATGCTGCAGATCGCCGCCGGCATCTGTGCGTTGCTGGTGCGTGGGCAGATCGCCTATGCGGTGCCGAAACTGATCGTGACGCTTGGAAGCAAGTCGCTGGGGCCGGTGCCGTGGATCGTGATCGTTGCCGCGGTGATCATGCTGCTGGCGCATCTGGTGCTGACCTACACGCGGTTCGGCCGCTATGTGTACATGGTCGGCGGCAACCGGGAGGCAGCCGAGTATTCCGGCGTGAATGTGCGCGCGATCCTGTCGGCGGTGATGATCATTTCGGCGTTGTGCTCGGGCGTCGCCGGGATGCTGGGGGTGGCGTATTTCGGCAGCGCGCAGCAGAACGAGTTCGACACCTATCTGCTGGATTCGATCTCGGCGGTCGTGGTGGGTGGCACCAGCCTGTTCGGCGGTCAGGGTGGGATCGGCAACACGCTGATTGGCTTATTCGTGCTGGGCGTGCTGAACAACGGGCTGGACCATGTCGATATCGACAGCTTTCTGAAAATACTGATCCGTGGGTTGATTTTGCTGATTGCGCTGGTGATCAATGTGTACGCACAGCGGCTTCGCAGTGCCGAAGCGGGCGGGTGAGAAGGGATTCCACCGCGGCTGCGAGGATTATTCCAGGACCGCCGTGTGATCCACCTCGCCACGCTCGGACGGCTTCTTGAAGAACATGAGCAGCGGGATCACGGCCAGTGTCGCGATCATCAACATCTTGTAGTCGTCGATATAGGCAATGATTTCCGCCTGCCGGGTGACAACCGCGTCGAGCGCCGCGCGCCCGGCGGCACTGATAGGGTCCCAAAATCGGGCGACGTTTGATGCTCCCAGAGGCCGGTTGAAGGGAGCCACATACGCTGCAATGTTGGCGTGATTGATCTGCGTGTTCTGCACCAGCAGGCTGTTGACGATCGAAATGCCGATGCCGGAGCCGATGTTGCGCGACAGGCTATAAAGGCCGGCACCCTCGGCACGCCGGTCGGGGGACAGGGTTGCCAGTGTTACCGTGCTGAGCGGCACAAAGAGAAACCCGAGCCCGATGCCTTGCACCACGCCGACGCCGACGATCGTCGCCGGCGAGACATCGGGGGTCCAGCTCGTCATGGCATAGAACGACCAGGCAGTCAGACCGAGGCCGGTTGCCAGCAGGAACCGCGTGTCGACGCGCCCGATCAGCCGCCCGACAACCAGCATGGCCCCCATGGTGCCGACCCCGCGTGGCCCCATGACGAGGCCCGCCGTGACGATGGGGTAGTTCATCAGGCCCTGAAGGTAGGGTGGCTGCAGGGCGAGCGAGGCGTAGTAGGTCAGCCCGACGATGGCGACGAACAGCACGCCAGCGGTGAAATTGCGATCGCGGAACAGAGACGGTTTGACGAACGGGTCCTTGGCGGTGAACGTGTGGACGAGAAACAGGTAGAAGGCCACCGCGGCGATGACGGTTTCGAGGATGATCTCGCCGGATCCGAACCAGTCAAGCTGCTCCCCGCGGTCGAGCAGAAGCTGCAATGCGCCGATGGCGACGCTGAGGGTGCCGAACCCGAACCAGTCCAGCTTGGCGACCGTGTTGCGGGGGCTTTCCGACAGGAAGATGGTCATGCCGGCAAACGCGAGGATGCCGATCGGCAGGTTGATGTAGAATACGAAGCGCCAACTGTAGTTCTCGGTCAGCCAGCCGCCGAGCACCGGGCCCAGGATGGGACCGGCCATCACCGCGACGCCCCACAGCGCCATCGCGGATCCCTGGCGCTCCTTCGGGTTGATATTCAGCAGGACGGTCTGGGACAGCGGCACGAGTGCCGCGCCGAACAAGCCCTGCAGGATACGGAACAGCACGATCTGTGGCAGCGACTGGGCAGCGCCGCACAGCATCGAGGCGATGGTGAAGCCGGTCACGGAGACCAGGAACAGCCGCTTCAGTCCGAACCGCCCGGCAAGGAACCCGGTCGGGGGCGTCATGATCGCGGCGGCGACGATATAGGAGGTCAGCACCCAGTCGATCTGATCCTGGCTGGCCGATACCGTGCCCTGAATATATGGCAGGGCGACATTGGCGATGGTGGTATCGAGCGCCTGCATGAGGGTGGCAAAAATCACGCAGACGGTTATCGCGGCGCGATTGCCGCCAATTGGGGCGCTGTGGTCCGCCGGCATGACTTCCTGATCCGAATGGCGTGGGTGAAAACTGCGGCAAGCCGCCTGCCGCCGGTACGCGCGACGCAATAGATATTGACGCCGGCGGAAATGAAAACCTTATGTTTTCTGCATTCGGTGGTGAGAGAAATTCAGGAATGCGACGTGCTGGCCTGACCGACCTGAGTTCGTTCGTGGCGGTTGCCGATTGTCTCAGCTTTCGTGTTGCCGCGACGAGGCTGGGCATCACCCCGTCGGCGCTCAGCCACGCCATCCGTCAGCTTGAGGAACGCCTTGGCGTGCGTCTGCTGCACCGAACGACCCGCAGCGTGTCACTGACTGATGCCGGCCAACGTCTGCTGGAGCGCCTGCGCCCGGCAATCGATCAGATCGCCGATGCGCTGGAGGGACTGGACGGGGAACGGAGCCGGCCGTTCGGGCGGCTGCGGCTTTATGTGACCCATATGGCGGCCGCCGCGGTGATCGCGCCGATCTGGCGGCGCTTCCTGTCGACCTATCCGGACGTGCACCTTGAGCTAGAGGTCGGTGAAGCCCCGATCGACATCGTCGCCAAAGGATTTGACGCCGGGATCGGACCGCAGGATCGCGCGGCTGCCGACATGACGTCGGTACGGGTGACGGAACCGGTGAAGGTGGCCGTGGTCGGCGCGCCGTCCTACTTCGCGCAGCAGCGGCCGCCACGCACCCCCGATGACCTCGCCCGCCACAGTTGCGTTCAATATCGCCGCGGCGGCGCGCTGTTCGAATGGCCTTTCGAGCGGGACGGCAAGTCGCGGAACATTTCCGTCGCTGGCCGCGTGATGGTCAACAACCCCGATCTGGCGGTGCGGGCCGCGGTCGATGGCCTGGGGATCGCATACACCATCGAAGCACTGATCGAACCATTCCTGCGTTCCGGGCAGTTGACGCGGGTGTTGGAGGACTGGTCACCGTCTTTCAAGGGGCTTTTTCTCTATTATCCCGGGCATCGGCAGGTTCCCGCCACGTTGCGCGCGCTTATCGACATGGTCCGCACGACGCGCGGCCCGGCTCCCAAACAAGGTTCGCCGGAGAACCCTCTTGCGGGTGAATGAAGCGCGCTCATACCAGCGGCCTGAAGTCTTGACTTTTCCAAGGATCGTCGGTCCGCTGGTTCCTTATTGATTTCGCGCGCAGCCGCCACGCCAACCCTGCGCGCAAACCAGTCGGCCCTTCGGGCCGATGGTATCAGTTCCAGCCGACGAACATCCGCCCCAGATAGGCACGCAGGCTGGCATCATCACACGATGCACCGCGCCATCCCACGTACCCATCCGGCCGCACCAGGAAGCATGCCTCGCTTCCCGGTCTCCAGGCCGTTGCAAACATACCCTCCGCATCGCGCAACACCTGAGCTCCGACGATATCCGGCGGCTCGGCTTCGGCCGGAACGATCGCTGCCACCCGCACGTCCCGCGCGTCCAGTCGGGCACGCAGTTCTGCAGCGAATCGTTCCACGCCATCAACTACATCCGTTGCGCCGGCAACGACCAGCACATGGGCTGTGCCGCGGAGCACGTCGAACATCCGCAGCGGGAATCCGACGCCCGCCTGCCGTAACCCGCCACAGTCCGGGGCGCGGTCGCCGGCTTGCGGCACGGGGCCGGTGACGCCCGTGGCGCGGTACGACACGAGTATCTGTGTATCAGCCAGCCGGTCCGGTTTGCCCTTTCCACGCCCCAGCCCCTCCGTCGCCGCGCGGGTGCGCGCCACCACGTCGGCGCCGACCGGCCGGCGTTCCGCATCGTAACTGTCCAGCAAAGTTTCCGGCGCCACGCCGCGCACGACCCGGGCCAGCTTCCAGGCCAGGTTGTACGCGTCCTGGATGCCGGTGTTCATGCCCTGGCCGCCGGTCGGCGGATGGATGTGCGCGGCATCCCCGGCAATGAACAATCGCCCGTTCCGGTAACGCTCCGCCAGACGCATGCTGATGCGGAACAGCGAAGACCACCGCATATCGGCGAGGCGCGGCCGGTCTGGCAGGAGGTCGTCAGCGACCGCCTGCAGGTGCTCCAAGCGGGGCGCCGGACGCTCCGATTGAATCCCGTGATCGCTGCCGGGGGATGAATCCTCCAGCGTTGCCGGGGCAAGCGCCGAGACGCGATAACGCCCGCGCTCCGGCAGGGAGATGGCGATGAACAAGTCGGGCGCTGCATCCTCATGCGGGCGGATCGCGTGCAGCGCCATTCCACGCGGCAAATCCCAGTCAATGCGCACGTCGCCCAGCATGAAGCTCATCGGGTACGCGTCGCCGAGAAAGCCGATCCCGGCGGCGCCGCGCACCGTGCTGTGCGCTCCGTCGCAGCCGACGACGAAACGGCAGTCCACCTGCTCGCGTCGTCCATCGGCATGCTCGATGGCCGCGTGCGCGGACGCCTCGTCGGCCCACAGGTCGATGAGCGTGGCGCCACGATCGATCTCGCCACCGAGATGCTGCAGATGCTGACTCAGCAGCCGCTCGGTCGCGTATTGCGGCAGCCCGAGCATCCCGTATGGTAGATCATCCAGGTTAACAGTCTCATCATGGCTGCCCTGCCCGGCCACGATGCTGCGGCGCCCACGCAACCATAGTCCGGCGCCGATCATGTCCCGGGCGATACCCATATCGTCCCACACTTCGAGCGTGCGCGGCGTGACACCGATGGCGCGGCAGTACGGCGATGGCTGCGCGCACCGGTCGATGATGCGGCAGTCCACGCCATGCCGGGCCAGCTCTGCCGCGAGGGTCAGCCCGACCGGTCCGGCCCCGACCACAAGGATTTCGGTCATGGCTGCTCCGCTGGGCCTGAAAGAAGGGGTGGCGGCGTTGGCCGCGGAACGTGGCTTAGCGCCGGGGCAAGGGGCGCGCCAGTGGCTTGCGCCCGTGCGGCAGCCAGGTGCAGCACGTTCCGGCACTTTGGGCGGGGCCGCCTGCGGTGCGGGGTTTTCATCGCCCGCCCCTTGCCACCGCCAGGTTTCCGGCCGATGTAACGTGGGTATTGACCCGTTGTGGTCCCACTCCCAACCCCAGGCCTGATCATGTTCATTGAGACTGAAGGCACGCCCAATCCGGCGACGCTCAAGTTCCTGCCGGGACGCGATGTGATGGGTTCCGGCACGGCCGATTTCGCCTCCGCCGAGGCGGCGATCCGGAGTCCGCTGGCGACCGCCATTTTCGCCCTGCCCGGGGTGGCCCGCGTGTTTCTCGGCGGCGACTTCGTGAGTGTGACGAAGACCGATGCGATCGCCTGGCAGGCGCTCAAGCCGCAGGTGCTGGGGGTCGTCATGGAGCATTACATGACCGGCCGCCCGGTGATCGAGGGAGAGGCAGAGGACGAGGTTGCCGACGAGGTGCTGCCCGAGGACGAGGAAATCGTGGCGCAGATACGAGAGCTGCTGGACACCCGTGTGCGCCCGGCGGTCGCTGCCGATGGCGGCGATATCGTGTTCCGCGGGTACCGGGAAGGCGTGGTGAGGCTGTACATGCAGGGTTCTTGCGCCGGCTGCCCATCGTCACGTGCCACGCTGAAGCACGGCATCGAGAACATGCTTCGCCATTACGTGCCTGAGGTGGTCGCGGTCGAGCAGGTCGAGCTGTGATATTGGATGCCACCGCGCTGGAGCAGTTGCTGCGCAGTGCCCGCACGCATAACAAGTTCATCGATGAACCGGTCTCGGATGAGACTTTGCGGGAACTGTATGATCTGCTGAAATGGGGGCCGACTTCCGCGAACAGTTCGCCGGGAAGGTTTCTGTTCCTGCGTACGCCGGAGGCGAAACAACGGCTGGCGCCGGCGCTGTCGGCCGGGAATCTCGACAAGACGGTTGCCGCGCCAGTTACCGTGATCGTTGCGTATGATCCGCGCTTTTACGAGCACCTGCCGCGGCTGTTCCCGCACAACCAGGAAGCGCGTTCCTGGTTCACCAGCAACGAGGCACTGGCGGCCACCACGGCGTTTCGCAACGGCACATTGCAGGGAGCGTACCTGATCCTGGCCGCGCGCGCGCTGGGACTGGATACCGGGCCGATGTCCGGGTTCGACAACGACAAGGTGGATCAGGAGTTTCTGCGCGGCTACGGCTGGCGCTCCAACTTCCTGATCAATCTCGGTCATGGCGATCCGGACGGTGTGTACCCCCGCTCGCCGCGCCTTGAGTTCGACGAGGCCTGCCAGCTCCTTTGACTGTCTTTGCACTGGCCGCGGGTGAAAATTTGGGCGCAGCCGGATCGCCGCTGGCTTCCCCCGCGGGGGCGTGATGCGCATCCTGGTTCTCGATGCGGCGCTGGCTTGCTGTTCGGCCGCGATCGTCTCGGATGGCCGGGTTGTCGCGTTGCGTGAGCATATGTCGGACCGGGGACGGGCGGCGCTGCTGCCGGGAATGGCCGCTGACCTGCTTGCAGAAACCTCCATCCAAGCTGGCGAACTCGACCTGGTGGCGGTGACGGTCGGCCCGGGGAGTTTCACCGGGATCCGTGCCGGCCTCGCCCTGGCCTGGGGGATTGGTGTGGCGGCCGGAGTTCCAGTTGTCGGCGTCAGTGTCGGCGAAGTGCTGGCCGAAGCGCTGCCTCATCTCGGCAACAGGGAACTCTGGTCGGCGATCGACAGCCGTCGGGGCCGCGTGTTCCTGGAGCGCACTGGCGGTCGCATTGGCGCGTACCCGCTCGACGCGCTGCCCGTACCCGATGGTCCCGTCGCCATCGCCGGCAACGCCGCGATCGACACGGCCGCCTGGCTGGCCGCCCGCGATGCGAATGTGATGCTCACGGATGCTCGATTTCCCCAACCGCGGCACATTGCGATTGCCGCGAGCCGGCGACGCACGGGCGAATTGCCGCCTTTGGCTGTGCAACCGCTCTACGTCGATCCGGCCGAAGCGCGTCTTCCGGCTGCCCCCCGTCCGGCTCCCGCGGCATGATCGTGGCGACGAGCGCGCATGCCGCGGCGCTTGCCGAGATACACCGCGCGGCGTTCCCACCCGATGAGGCGTGGGGCGCGGATGCCATTGTGCTGCAACTGGGGCTGCCAGGAGGTTTCGGATTGCTCGATCCGCGCGGCGGAATGGCGCTGGCGCGGGCGGCGGCCGATGAAGCGGAACTGCTGACACTGGCGGTGGCGCCGCAGGTTCGCCGGCGTGGAATCGGGCGCCGGCTTCTGATTGCTGTCATGGAACGGATGGCGCAGGCCGGCGCCGGGACGCTATTCCTGGAGGTCTCCGAGGCGAACCAGGCGGCACGGGCACTATATCGATCGGCAGGGTTCCGACAGGCGGGCCGGCGGCGCGGATACTACCCCGATGGCACGGATGCCCTGGTACTGAGCGCCACGCTCAGCCCTTGCGTAACAGCAAAGTGCTGAGCCCCGCTGGATCGGTTTCCAGCGCAAGCACCTGGTGTCCCTGTTCGCGCGCGGTACGGGGCACGTTGCGCAGCGGCTCCTGGCCTTTCAGGCGGACCCGCAGGATCTGGCCGGATTGCATGCGGTCCAGGGCCAGCCGGGTGCGCACGAAGGTCATCGGGCAGGTCTCGTGCGTGATGTCCAGTTCCTGATCTGGCGATGGCATATCAGTCATGATACTCGCCTGATTTCTTGTCCGTGCTTGGATTGTGCAAATATCATTGCGAAACGGCGTTGCATCACCTTATATAAGGCAAATTGTCAGGCTTGAAAGGGATTGCAATGGCCGAGCATCCGGCAAATGCCAGCGTGCTGGGATTGACGGCGCAAATCGTCTCCGCCCACGTGTCCAATAACTCCGTATCCCCCGATGCTCTTCCATCGCTGATTCAAGATGTCTATCGGACATTGGCGGGTGTCGGAAAAGAACCACTGGAACCAGAGCGGCCGCAGCCAGCGGTGCCGGTGAAGAAATCTGTTTTTCCCGACCACATTGTGTGCCTGGAGGACGGGAAGAAACTGAAGATGCTGAAGCGGCATTTGAAGACTGCGTATAACATGAGCCCCGAACAATATCGGGAGCGTTGGGGATTACCGCCCGACTATCCGATGGTCGCCCCTAATTACGCGCGCCACCGGTCTTCGCTGGCGAAGAAGATCGGGCTTGGTACAAAGCCGCGCTCCGGCCGCAAATAGCGGCGACCGAATCGGGCGTTTGCGCCGGACCCCCTTGGCCCGGTAGTCTGCGCCGCATAGTCGGTCGGCGCCCGTGCCGAGTCACGGCCGATGGGCGGGTGAAAGGGTGACCGCTTGGGGTGACCGCAAGGAGCCGGATGGAATCGCGAATCGAGCAACTCTGCGTCGAGCGCGGCCTGAAGATGACTGGCCAGCGGCGCGTTATCGCGCGCGTGCTGTCGGAGGCGGCCGATCATCCGGATGTCGAGGAACTATACCGCCGGGCGGCTGCTCTCGACAGCAGGATCTCGATTGCGACGGTCTATCGCACGGTCCGTCTGCTGGAGGAGAATGGCATCCTCGAACGACGGGATTTCGGCGGCGGGCGCGCTCGTTATGAACCCACCGAGCATGGCCACCATTACCACCTGATCGACGTCGAAACCGGCAAAGTCATTGAATTTCAGGACCCGGAGCATGAGCGGCTGATGCAGACCATCGCCTTGCGACTGGGTTTTGAGCTGGTCTCGTTGCGGCTGGAGCTGTTTGGACGTCGTATTGACCGAGCGGGTCGCGAGCGGCAGGCCGAACGTCCGCGGCGGGCAGAGGCTCAGGCAGATACGCGGCAGGACGGGCCTGCGCGGTGACCGCCCAGCATCTTGTCGGCCCCACGGTGCGCGATTCTGTGTTCCCGGAGCTGCGTGCCGGCCACCTGGGCGTTCGGCTGGCGAGCACGCGGACCGAGCTGGAGGCCGTCCAGGCGTTGCGATACCGGGTGTTCTACGTGGAAATGGGGGCGGCCGCCGATCCGCTTACCGCCGCAGACGGGCGGGATTATGACGAGTTCGATGGGGTTGCGGATCACCTGCTCGTGCTCGATCATGCGATCGGTCCCGGACCCGAAGGGGTGGTTGGGACTTACCGGCTGATCCAACGCGAGGCGGCAGCCCGCATCGGGCGTTTCTACTCGGCGAGTGAGTACGATCTGACGCCATTGCTGCAATTTCCGGGGCGCCTGCTCGAGCTGGGCCGGTCCTGCGTCGATGCCGGTTATCGCAATCGCGCCGCGATGCAATTGCTGTGGCGTGGCATCGCGGCGTATGTGTTCCACTATCGGATCGATCTGATGTTCGGTTGCGCCAGCCTGCCGGGCATCGATCCGGACGCGCTGGCGCCGGAATTGACCTATCTTTATTATAATCATCTGGCTCCCCCGGCGCTGCGGCCGCGCGCCGTGCCGCCGCGCTATGTGGACATGCGGCGCAACCTGCCGGCTCCGATCGACCCGCGGCGGGCGCTCAATCTCCTGCCGCCGCTGATCAAAGGTTATCTCCGCCTGGGCGGGTTCGTCGGCGACGGCGCGGTGATCGATCCTCAATTCAACACCACGGATGTTGCTGTTGTCGTCAAGACCGATCTCGTCACGGATAAATACTATCGCCACTACGAGCGGCAGTTGCGCGACGCGCTCGACTGACCCGATCCAGCATGCCGGTGGGAATGCCGGTGGGAATGCCGGTGCGACTGCCGGTGCGACTGCCGGGGGGCACCGCTTGCAGCCGAGGCTGGCAGGCAGGCTCGCAAGCCTGTCCGGCTGGCGGGCCGATCTGGCGGCGTTCCTGTTCGGGATGATTGCCGCGGCGGCATTGCCGCCGGTGTTCGCCCTGCCAGTGCTGCTGGTGTCCGTCCCGGCGCTGCTGCACCTGATCGATGCGACGCCCGGCCCGCGTACCGCCGCCCGCCGGGGCTGGTGGTTCGGTTTCGGGGTGCATCTGGTCGGGCTTTACTGGGTGACGGAAGCCATCCTGATCGAGGCCGCGCGGTTCTGGTGGTTCGTCCCCATCGCCGTGCCGGCGTTGGCGGCGACCCTGGCCGTGTTCATCGCACCCGCGGCGGCGCTGGCGCGGGTGGCAGCGCCGGGCTGGCCGCGCGTGCTGACGCTGGGCGGCGCATGGGTGCTGGGAGATGTTGCGCGCCAGTTCGTGCTCACCGGATTTCCGTGGAACCTATGGGGCAGCGTGTGGGAGTTCCCGGGGCCGCTCGGCGACGTATTCATCCAGCCGGCGGCGTGGGTCAGCGTGCACGGGTTGACGCTGGTCACCTTGCTGCTTGCGGCGACGCCGGTGCTGGGTTGGGGGTTCCGTCTGGCGGGGCTCGGGCTGCTGGTTGCCTGGGGAACGGCCGGGCTGATCCGCCTGCAATCGCCGCTGCCGGTGGTCAGCCCGGGGCTGCAAGCCGTCCTGGTTCAGGGCGACATCGCGGAGGGCCAGAAATGGAATCAGGTTCTGGCGATGCGGATTTTCGATCGGTATCTCGAGCTGACGCGGGAAGGCGTGAGCGCGGCCGGGCCGGGCGCGAAAGTGGTGATCTGGCCGGAAACCGCCAGTCCCTACCTGATCGACCGCGAGCCGCTGGCCCGCCAGGCGATTGCACAGGCCAGCGGAGGTGCCCCTGCCGTGGTCGGATCGGTCCGGTTCAACGCGGCGGGGCGGCCGTACAACTCATTGTTTGTGCTGGGTGACCGAGGCGACATCCTTGGCCGCTACGACAAGTGGCATCTGGTTCCGTTCGGGGAATACCAGCCGGACTGGGTCCCGCTTCCGGTCCAGGTGGTGCCCGGGGGCGGTTTCGCCCGTGGCAGCGGCCCTGAAACGCTGCATGTCCCGGGATTGCCGCCGTTTGGCGCATTTATTTGCTATGAGGCGATCTTCCCCGGGCAAGTCGTCGACGAGGCCGACCGGCCGGCCTGGATGGTGAACATCACGAACGACGCCTGGTTCGGCAATTCGACCGGCCCGCGTCAGCATCTGGCGGCGGCGCGCATACGTGCCGTGGAAGAAGGGCTGCCGCTGATGCGCGCCGCCAATACGGGGATATCCGTTGCATTCGATGCGCGAGGTCATGAGCTGGGGCGGATCGGCCTCGATCGCACGGGCGTCATCGCGGTCCCGCTGACCAGGCCGATGCCGGCCACGCTGTTTTCCCGGGTCGGTCTGCCGCTTCCGATCGGGTTGTCTGCCCTGGCGCTGGTAGTGGGTTTGGTGGGGTATCGCCGGCATTGATGAGGCGTGTCCATTTTTTTACGAGAGTAGATGCATAATTCGATACGGAAACCCTTGCGCCAACCGAAATGTTGGACTATTCCCGGTTGTAGGTTTCGATTTCCCTAACGCCGGTTGTGGTTTATATAGGTCCCGAGCGGCGCAGGCGGGTAGCGAGGCAGGTGCATAGTGACAGGGAGCACGGTCATGCTGGACCAGACCAAGGGTAGTCCGTCTGAAGGGCGCCCCGATCAGGCTGGCGTGGCTGAAAGGGATGCCCGCCCCAGCCCGATCGACATCCATGTGGGTACCCGTATCCGGCTGCGCCGGACATTGCTTGGCATGTCGCAGGAACGCCTGGGCGATGCGCTCGGGCTGACGTTTCAGCAGATTCAGAAATACGAGCGTGGCGTGAACCGCGTCGGGGCCTCCAGGCTGTTCGATCTGTCGCGCGTCCTGGATGTGCCGATCAGCTTCTTTTTTGACGATATGCCCGACAGCCTGGCCGGGGGCGGCGCGGCCCGACGCGCTGTCGGCTTCAATGAGCAGCAGGATGGCTTTGGCGACGACACCATGAGTCGCCGCGAAACACTTGAGCTGGTGCGCGCCTATTACCGCATCGGGGATCCGGCGTTGCGCAAGAAAGTCTTTGAGCTGATCAGGTCGATGGGGCCAGCGGAGAGCTGATCCGCACGCTCGCGCGCGCGACTCGCTAGGCACGAAACCGCCATAGGCGCAAGCGATCATTCACGTTGACCGAGACCGCAGCGGCGGGTACCCAATTGATGTGTCCGCCGCCGAGTCCCGCTCTGCCATACGCGTTCGTGGTCGCTCATTCATGGCGCTCGTGCTTGCGCCTGAGCCGCCATTAGCCGATTGGCTCGCCGCTCTTGATGCGCAGATCGCGCGCGCTCCGTCGTTCTTCGATGCGCGTCCGGTGCTGCTCGATCTTGCCGGATTGCCGCGCGAGCAGCCGGACGTTGCAGGATTGATTGCGGCGCTTGCCGACCGAGGGATTCGCATTATCGGGACCGAGGGCGCGCACCCGTCCTGGGCTGGTGTGGAGAAATGGGGTGGGCCGATCGGCACCGCCAAAGGCGCCGGGCGGCCACTGGATGTTCCTGACGAGCATCGGCCGGCACCGCCCGCCGCCGCTGATGCGAGCACCTTGATGGTCGATCAGGCGGTGCGCTCCGGCCAGTCGATCGTGCACGAACAAGGCGATGTCGTCATCGTCGGTTCGGTCGCCTGGGGGGCGGAGATCGTGGCGGGTGGCTCGATCCATGTGTACGGCGCCTTGCGTGGGCGCGCGATTGCTGGCCTCAGCGGCAACAAGGGTGCGCGGATCTTCTGTCGCAAACTCGAAGCCGAGTTGCTGGCTATCGAGGGTGTGTACAGGACTGCCGACGATATGGACCGCTCGTTGCACGGGCGTGCGGTGCAGGCGTGGCTCGACGGCGAAACGATGGTCATTGCAGCATTGGACTGAAAGGAAGGGGAGCATGGCGCAGGTCGTGGTCGTGACATCCGGCAAAGGCGGCGTCGGCAAGACCACCTCGACGGCGGCTCTGGGGGCGGCGCTCGCCCAGGGCGGCGAGAATGTCGTGGTGGTGGATTTCGACGTCGGCCTGCGCAACCTCGATCTGGTGATGGGGGCGGAACGACGTGTGGTGTTCGACCTTATCAACGTGGTGCAGGGCGACGCCAAGCTGCCGCAGGCGTTGATCCGCGACAAGCGGCTGGAGAATCTCTCGCTGTTGCCAGCGTCCCAGACCCGCGACAAGGAGGCGCTGACGCCGGAAGGCGTGGAGCGCGTCATCGGCGAGTTGCGGGAGAAATTCGACTGGATCATCTGCGACAGCCCGGCCGGCATCGAGCGGGGCGCCACCATGGCGATGCGGCACGCCGACGCCGCGGTGGTGGTCACTAACGCGGAAGTTTCGTCGGTGCGCGATTCCGACCGCATCATCGGACTGCTCGATTCCAAGACCGAAAGGGCCGAACGCGGGCAGAAGATGCCCAAGCACCTGTTGCTGACCCGCTACGACGCGGCCCGGGCGGCGCGTGGGGAGATGCTGAAGACCGAGGACGTGCTGGAGATTCTGTCGATCCCCCTGCTTGGCATCATCCCGGAAAGCCAGGAGGTGTTGCGCGCCTCCAATCTCGGGGCGCCCATAACCATCAGCAATCCGGCCTCGCCGGCGGCGCGGGCTTATGCCGAGGCGGCGAAGCGGCTGAAGGGCGAGCAGATCAAGGTCACCATCCCGGTCGCGCAGCGGACTGGTTTCATCGGCAAGCTGTTCGGCCGGAGGGCCGTGGCATGAGCCTGCTGACCATGTTTCGCCGGCGCAATTCGGCGCCGGTGGCGCGCGAGCGACTACAGGTGCTGCTGGCGCATGAACGCGCCGTGGTGGGCGGCTCCGACCTGATCTCGATCCTGCAGGAGGAGATCCTGGCGGTGATCGCCCGGCACGTGCACGTGGAGCGCGACAACGTGCAGATCAAGCTCGATCGTGGCGACCCGATCTCGACGCTGGAGATCGACGTCGAGGTTCCCAGCATGCTGCGCGGGGCGGTGTTCGGGCGCGGGTAGCTGGGGCATGATCGCTTCAGGATGACGCGGTCATGCTGTCAGGCGATCACGTTCCAGTATTTTGAGCGTGGTTCACGCTTTATCCTGTTTTCTCCGCCATCGCCTTCACCTCGTCCATGGCTTCGGTGAAGCGACGGTTGAGCAGCGTCAGTGCCTCTTCATTGGAACGCTGGATCAGATCCCTCAGCTCCTTCAGATTGGCCACTGCGTGCTCGTAGGCCTGCTTGATCAGCTCGGCCTGTCGTGCGGCCTTGGCCTGCGGTGCGTCGGCGCCCGATAGCGCGCGCACCGCTTCGGTCATTTCCGCCATCGATTGCTGCATGATCTCCATATTCCGGCGCGCAACCGCCTGCGCGCCCTCCAGCGCGATACGGTTGGCGGCCGACAGCGCCTCCATGTTGCGCCGCGCCGCGGTGGTGAACGCCTCCATATCGGGGACGGCGGGGAACTTCATCTCGGCGAACAAACGGCGGAAATCGAACTCGGAGCCGGTGGGATCGAGCGGCATGGGTTTTCCTTTCGCTCCTGCAAACGCGCCGGCGGTGCCGGCGCGGGTCGACCGGTCAGTCCGCCCCGGAATTCACGCCGGCAATTCCGGGGGCAGCGGCATGGTGGGCGGCATCGGCGGGGGTATCCGCGGTTCTTCGGGGGGGTCCGCGGGTGCCGGCGGTGGCGGGGATTCGGGAGACGGTGGCTCCCCTGGCGGGATCTCGTCACCCGGGGAGGACGGCGTTGGCGGGGCCGCGCCACCGAGCCAGCCGGCGAGCCGCTCCACACGGCCCAACGCCGAATCCATCGCCGCCATGGTGTGGGACATGTCGGTGGTCTCATCGGATTGCCAGGTGCGGATCGCCCACATCCAGACGCCGAGCAACCCCTTCACGCGCAATTCGCCCCGCAGCCCGTAGGTCGCCACGCCGGCCGCCTGTAGCATCCAGCGCATACTTCGCCGCGTGGCGCAGGCCAGCAACAGCGCTGTCTCCGGCTCGCGCGGCAGCGCGCGCAGCAATGCCAGCACACCTTCACGATGGGTCTGCAGCGTATCGATCCGTTGCATCAGCAAATAGAACAGCCGGTCACGGACCGTGCCTTCGCGCGGCGGCTCCGCCAGTGCAGCCTGGTCGGCCAGACGACCGAATCGCAGCAGGATGGCTGCCCGCCCGGGAAAACGCTCGCGCGCCCGCGCCAGCGACACGCCGGCGCGCGTGGCCGCTTCGGCGGCATTCACCCGGTGCCAGCCGCGTTCCGACGCCAGCGCGAACGCGGCGGCGATCAGGGCTTTGTCAAACTCAGCGTCGTCCATGCAGGGAACATGGATGTACTTATCGTGGTTGTCAGCCCGCGAGTTCGCGAGAACGCCGGGTCGCGGCGTCGACCGCCTGGCTTAATGTTCGCGGCCAAGCCTCCGAGGCCATCAACACGCCGAGTGCAGCCTCCGTCGTGCCGCCCGGGCTGGTGACCGCCTTGCGCAGATCAGCCGCGTCGTCCGCGGAGGCGGCCAGGAGCGCCCCGGAGCCCGACACGGTCCGCCGTGCCAGCAGGCGGGCAAGATCGGCGGGAATGCCCTGCTCGAGCGCGGCACGCTCCAACAGCTCGGCGAGCAGGAACACATAGGCCGGGCCACTGCCCGACACCGCGGTCACCGGATCGAGCAAATCTTCATTGTCCACCCACGCGACGGCGCCGATGGCCCGCAGCAGCGACTCGCATAGGTCTCGCTGGGCTGGCGCGACGCCGGTCGCGGGGCAGGCAACGGTCACACCCTGCCGCACCGCGGCCGGCGTGTTCGGCATGGCGCGCACGATAGCCGCATCGGTTCCGACCATCGCCCGAATTCCGCTGATCGTACAGGCCGGCCATGATCGACAGGAACACCGACAGCCCGCCATAGCCCGCATAGTCGGGCAGCGTTGCCGCGGCGTTCTGCGGCTTCACGGCGAACACCACCGCCTCGGGGGTGAATTCCGACGGGATCGCCGCCGGCTCCGCTACCACCAGCAGATCGGGGCCGGCCTGGGCGAGCGCGGCGGGTGCCGGATCGACCGCTACCGACGGTGCAAGCCCGCGTTCCCGCCAGCCGGCAAGCATCGCACTACCCATGCGGCCGCACCCGACCAGCAGGATCGGCGGTATCCGGTCGTCGCTCATGCCTCGCCGACACATTCGAGCATGGCGGCGTCCAGCGCGTCGGTCGGCGTTTTGCCGCCCCACAGCACGAACTGGAATGCCGGGAAGAAGCGCTCGCATTCCGTGATGGCGATATCGACCATATCCTCCAGGCTTTCCGAGGACGCACCCGGGGCGCCCCGCAGCAGCACGGCGTGGCGGAACACCGGCATTCCGTCGTCCGGGTCCATCCCGAAATGGCCGATCCACAGCCGTTCGTTGGCGAGGGCCAGCAGTTCGTACAGGGCGGAGCGACGTTTGGCCGGCACCTTCAGGTCGAAGGTGCAGGTGAAATGCATGGCGCTGATCTCCTGCGACCAGTTGAAGTAAAGCCCGTAGTCGCACCAGCGGCCGGGTGCTTCAGCGGCCATTTCGGTCTCGCTGCGTCGATCGAAGGCCCAGTCATTGGCCAGGACAATCTGCTCGAGCGCATCGAGCGGGTTGGACGCCGTATCGTGCTGCTGGATGCTGGTTGTGGCGGACATGAGGGGTCTCCCGTCTCAAGAGGGAAGGCCGGGCCGGGTAACGAGCCGGAATCGTCCGGAATGCGAAATCTTGCGGTCCAGGCCCTTGGAAGCCACGATTCGTAGCCTACCGGCGTGTTGTGCCGTGCCGCAAGTACTACGCTCGCACGACGATGATGACTGGTTGATTGAAAACGGCTCCGCGCGGCGACAGGTCCTGGTTGACTCCCGGCGAAACCCGGCAGAGCAGCGGCCGCTTCACGTCAATCTTCAATGGCTGGAATCATCGCGCGCGACTTGTCGCCTCCGCGTGCCAGCGGGGTTCGCGAGAGCGGGCACGCCAGGATGCCGTCGTCGTCCAGGTTGGAATGTACCACAGCACATGACCCGTCCCGGCGCAGGTTGTACGCGCGCAAGGTCGTATCGGCGGCTCCTGGGCTCTCCCGCGGCATTTCCAGGCCCCAGAGGGGGCCATCGTGGCTGCTGATCGCATCCGCCACGGCGCGCGCCAGGCGGTTGCGATCGCCCGGGTGCACCAGATTGCTGTCCGCGCCGACGAATCGTATGTCCGGCCGAACGAAAGCGGCGACATAAGCCATGGGCGACGGGTCGAGCAGGACGACGAGGCTGCCGGGTGGAAACGGCGGCGGCTGCACATCGACTGCGAGCTTTCCTGCCGGCGTTCGGCCCCAGTCGGGATAAATCGTCAGGCCAATCATGAGCGTGGCCAGCGCAGCGGTGCTTATGCGCTGAAGCGAGTCCGGCAGTGACCGCAGCACCGGCCGCAATGCCAGCATGATGAGCACGCCGCTGAGCAGCTCCAGCACCGCCAGATAGCGCAGGATCGAAAAGAGCATCTCCCATGCAACAAAGGACACGGCCCAGAATGCCAGCAACGCGGCTACCATCCGGTCCGGTCCCCGCCATCGACGGGCGGCGCCGATTGCCAGTGCCACCGCCGAAATCCAACCCAGCAGGATGCGCGGATCGCGGCTTCGCAGCTCGGTTACCAACGTTTGCGGGGTGAACGCCCAGTACAGCGGATAGGCGAGCGCCTGCCCGATCGACCGCGGCAGGAAGCGCCGGTCCGTCATGCTGACCGGGTCTGCCCACGGCGAGTGGAACAGCCCGTTGAAATACGGGAACACCGGGTCGCCGTAGCGTTCCCACAGGCCCCACCACCAGAATCCGCCGACGCACGCCGCACCGATCAATCCGCCACCGACCAGACCGACCAGCAGGCGCACGCGTCGCCCGGGGTTTGCAAGCAGCGGCAACATGACCAGCAACCCAAGCGCATACGGGGCCGCCGTGAGCTGGAGCCCGACGGCCGCGCCGCCCAGCGCGCCAGCCCCGAGGCTGGATGGTATCGAAGGCTCCGTGCGTGCATCCCCGAGCAGCAGCAGGATCGCGCCTAGCAGGCAACAGGCCGGTGCCATCACGCTCATTGTCGTCGCCAGGGTCGGTAACGCTGCCGCGCCGGTCAAGCCGATCAACACCGCGGCGAATGCCTGCCACCCAGGCAACAACCGGCATGCCAGCGTCAGCAGTAGCATCGCCGCCACGTGCATGCGGGACGGCGAGGGCCACCGAGAGCATCCGCGGCGCGCCGTTCAGCGCGGTCAGCAGCAGCACGTAAATCATATCCAGCAGCGGCGCATTGAAGGTCTGAATCTGCGCCGGCGCCAGGTCGACGCCCATGCGCCCGTTCAGGAACGCATAGCCATTGTACAGGTGATAGTTCCTGAGATCCCAGTTCGCGTCCGGAGCGCTCAGCGCAGCGGCCGTGAGCACCGCGAGGGCGACCGTCAGCTCCGCTATTGCGATGAGCCGTACCGCGGGCCGGCCGGCCCCATCGAACCGCAGGGCGGAGACATCCGATGCCATGCGGCAGGCTTAGGCCGACCCGCTTGCCGGCGAGTTAAGGCGACTATTTCGTGGCGGTGAATGCGTTGAAGGTGATCAGCGTGTAGGTGTCCTTCACGCCGGGCAGCGTTTGCAACCGCTCGGTGACGAACAAGCCAATGTCCTGAGCGGGGTCGAGATAGAACTTTGCCAGCAGATCGTATTGTCCCGACGTGGAGTACAGCTCCGACATCTCGTCAATACCGTCGGCCGCCTCCTGCGCGACGCGGTAGGCCTGTCCCATTTCACACTTGATCATGACGAAGATCGCACGCATGAACCCTCCTTTAGCGCGGCGGCTGGGCAGCACAAGACCGTGCAACAGGGCCACCCAAGGGAGAATCATATGGACACGGCCCAAGTGGATAAACCACTGTCGGATCAGCCGCTGGCCCGCAAGAGCCGGATGATTCCGCGCAGCGGCGGCCGGCTGGTCGCAGACGCGCTGGTTGCGCAGGGCATCGATCACGCGTTTGCCGTGCCGGGCGAAAGCTATCTCGACGTACTCGACGGATTGTACGATGTGCGCCAGAAAGTGAAACTGGTCACCTGCCGGTTCGAGGCTGGCGCGGTGAACATGGCGGAGGCGTATGGCAAGCTGCATGGTCGTCCGGCCGCCGCCTTTGTCACCCGCGGCCCGGGTGCCTGCCACGGCGCGATCGGTGTGCATATCGCGATGCAGGACAGCACGCCGCTGATCCTGTTCATCGGCCAGATCCCGCTGGAAAACTCAGGCCGTGACGCGTTCCAGGAAATCGACTATCGGCGGATGTTCAGCCCGATCGCGAAATGGGTGACGCAGATCGACGAGGCCAGGCGCATTCCCGAAATCGTGGCGCATGCCGTGGATGTCGCAACATCGGGCCGCCCCGGTCCCGTGGTCGTCGCGTTGTCCGAGGAAATGCAGCGCGACATTGTCGAGGTTGCGAATATCCCGCGTGCTGCCGTCAGTCCGGCGCATCCCGATCCGACGGCATTGACCCAGTTGCGCACGCTGCTCGGCCGTGCCCGCAAGCCGCTGGCGGTGCTCGGAGGCTCCTGCTGGTCCGCCGATGGGCGGCGTGCCATCCGCGACTTCCTGCACGGCAACGCGGTGCCGGTGTGCGTCGGCTTCCGTCGTCAGGCGATGTACGACGGTACGCTGGATAATTTCGCCGGCGATCTGGGGGTGGGATCGGATCCGGCGTTGCTGGCGAAAGCAAAAGAAGCGGACCTGATCCTGGCGATCGGGTCACGCCTGGGCGATACGGTCACGCAAGGTTACACGCTGTTCGAACCGGCGGGCGCCGTGCCGATCATCCAGGTGCATCCCGATGGCGCGGAAATTGGCCGCGTCTTCCGCCCGGCACTTGGCATCGTGGCAGACCTGAACGCGTTCGCGCAGGCTGCTGCCGCGATGGAACCGGTGCGGGCGACCTGGGATTCCTGGACCGCCGAACTGCGCGCGTTGCGCGATGCCGGACGCGAGGTGCCTGACTATGCCGGGCCGCTTAATCTCGGCACCGCCATGCGCGAGTTGGAACGACTGCTTGATCGCGACGCCATTGTTACAACCGACGCCGGAAACTTTGCCGGATGGGCGACCCGCTTCATCGATTTCAAGGAGCAGCAGCGCTATATCGGCCCGACGAACGGCGCGATGGGCTATAGCGTGCCCGCCGCGATCGGCGCCAAGATCGCGTTTCCCGACCGTATGGTGGTGTCGCTGGTCGGCGATGGCGGCTTCCTCATGACCGGGCAGGAAATTGCCACGGCGTTCCATCATGGCGTGGCGCCGATCGTGCTGGTGTTCAACAACCAGATGTACGGTACTATCCGCATGCACCAGGAGCGCGCCTATCCGGGGCGTGTTTCCGGCACCGGCCTCACCAACCCCGACTTCGCCAAGTTCATCGAGGCATTCGGCGGCCATGGCGAGGTGGTCGGCGTGACGGAGGATTTCGCTCCCGCCTTCGGCCGCGCGGTAAATAGCGGCCGCCCGGCGGTGATCGAGCTGCGCATGAACCCGGAGCAGATCACCACGCGTGCCACTATCGCTGCTTTGCGCGGCGGCAAGCCGACGAAATTTGCCGCCAAAACGAAGCGGGCGCCTGCCATGAAACACCCGCTGCTCGGCGCGCGTGGCAAGTCAGCGCCCAAGCGCCTCTGAGTCCCGTGCCTTGCTGTACCGGCTGACCCACCGGTTCAGTATCGACCCGGCCGGCCGCCAGGTCTCTGCCGTCAGCATCGCCGATGCGGCGGCGGCGTATCGCGCCCATCGCCTCGATTTGGCCGCCGACATCTGCCACGGGATGCTGGCGTACGATCCGCGGCATCCGGATGCGCTGCACCTGCTTGGTGTCATCTGCACCGAACGCAACGAGCCCGAGCAGGCGCTGGCGTGGCTCATCCGCGCGGAACGCGAAGAGGCCCACTCCGCGCGCCTGCAATATCATATCGGCAACGCCTTGCTCGCGCTGGAGCGCCACGCCGATGCGGAAGCGCGCTTCCGTGCCGCGGTCGCGCTCGATCCTCAGCTGATGGACGCTTACAACAATCTCGGCACCGCGCTGCGCGCCCAGGGGCAAGAAGACGCGGCCGAGACTTGCTACCATCGTATCGTCGCGCTGCGCCCGGACTACCCGGCCGCGCATTACAATCTGGGACTGGCTCAGGCGAAGCGGGGTGACCTGGACGCTGCCGTTGTCAGTTTCCGTACCGCCCTGGCCTGCCCGGTCGCCGATGCTCCGCCGGAGCGGCTCGCCGACGTACACGATTCGCTGGCGCGGGTTCTGATCGAGCTGGAGCGATGTGACGAGGCGCTGGCCATTTGCCGTGCCCGCCAGGCGCTTAGGCCTGACGATCCGGGCGGCGAATGGCACGAAGCCCTGGCCCTGCTGACGCTCGGGCGGTTTGCCGAAGCCTGGCCGAAATATGAGCGCCGCTGGGAGCTGCCCGGGTTCCGTTCCGAGGACGATCCGCCGCCGGCGCCACCGGTTCCCGATGTGACCGATCTGCACGGCAGGCGCGTGCTGCTGCGCGCCGAACAGGGCCGCGGCGATGTCATCCAGTTCGCCCGCTATGTGCCGCATGTGGCCGCCATCGCGGCTTCGGTCGCGCTGGTAGTACCGGACGACCTGGTTGCACTCATGCGCAGCCTGCCCAGAGTGGCCGAGGTTATCGCCGATCGCGGGTCCGATCCCCCGCATGATATCGCCGCCGCCCTGCTCAGCCTGCCGCTGATTCTCGGCACTGACCTGAACACCGTTCCGGCCGACGTGCCCTATCTGCATCCCCCGGCCGACCGGCTGGATTACTGGCGGCAACGTATCGGGCCACGGAGCCGCCCGCGTGTGGGTCTTTGCTGGCGGGGGTCGCAGCACATTCCCGAACGATCCATGCCGCTCGCGGACCTGGCACCCCTGCTGAGCCGGCGGGATATTGAGTTGCACGCCGTTCAGATCGAGATTCCGGACTCCGACCGCGCCTGCATCGTGGCAAATCCGGCGGTGACTTTGCACGAGGCGGCGCTGACCGACTTCGCGGAGACGGCCGCCCTGCTGTGGCTGATGGACCTGGTCATTTCGGTGGACACGTCTGTGGCGCACCTAGCCGGTGCGCTTGGCCGGCCGACTTGGATCATGCTACGACGAACCCCGGACTGGCGGTGGTTGCTTGGGCGCCAGGACAGCCCGTGGTATCCTACGGTACGGCTGTTCCGCCAGGACCGGTACGGTGGCTGGCCCGCGGTCGTCGATGCCGTGCACTGCGCGCTTGCAGACTGTGTCAGCGACCCGAGATGATGCCGCGGCCTTATCCGTGCCCAGCATGCTCGTTCAGCAGGATTATTCAATGAAGTCAGCCCTTTTCGCCATTCTCGCCGCGGGTTTTCTCACCGCCGTCCAGCCCTCGCCCGGCTTCGCCGGCGACCTCCCGGTGAGCTGGAGCGATGTCGCACGCTCAGTGCTGCCCGGCGTCGTGAGCATCTCGGTGGAAAAGATCGTCCATGACGGCACCAATCACGGTGAGGGCCGGCGCGAGATGTTCTACGGCTCCGGCTTCATCATCGACCCCGCCGGAACGATTGTAACGAACCGGCACGTCATTGATGGTGCCGTATGGATCACCGTCTCTTTCGCTGACCGAAGCCAGGCACGGGGATTTCTCATTGCGGCCTGCGGTCTGATGGATCTTGCCGTTGTTAAAGTGGATGCCGGTCGGCCTTTGCCGTACCTGACATTCGCCGACAGCGACCGTCTGCGGATTGGCGATCCCGTGCTGGCCGTCGGCAATCCGCTCGGCCTTGGGATGTCGGTCAGTGCCGGCATCGTCAGTGCGCTGAACCGTAATATCATGGAAACCCCGTTCGACGACGACATCCAGACCGATGCGGCGATCAATCACGGCAATTCCGGTGGGCCGCTGATCGACACCAAAGGACAAGTTGTAGGGGTTAACACCGCGCTGACCACACTCGATGCGAATGGCGGCTCCATAGGCATCGGTTACGCTATCCCATCGGATGAAACCAACTATGTCGTGCACCAGTTGTTGGACCCGCATCTACGGCCGCCGGGCTGGATCGGCGCGCATCTGCAGGATGTCACGCCAGATCTGGCGCGCGCATTCGGTCTGGGTTGGGCGCATGGGTTTATTGTAACCGGAACCGACCCGGGGAGCTCGGCAGCCGAGGTGCTGCGATCCGGCGATATCATCCTGCGTTTCGGGGAGCTTGAGCCGGTAGACACCCGGGCCCTGCTGCGCGACATCCTGGTGATGCCCACCAACCAGTACGTGCCGGTGATCATCTGGCGGAATGGGCAGCAGCAGGAAGTCGCCGTGGAGGTGGTCCCCTGGCCGAATCTGAAAATCGAGCGCGGGGACATGATCGCGAGTGTCGCCAGCGCGCAGCAGTCGCGTCCGCCGGAGCTTGGCTTGAAACTCGCGCCGGTGACCGATGCAGTCCGCAAGCAGTTCTCACTGGCGGAGAGCGAGGGGGTGATGGTCACCGCCGTCGATCCTGACGCGCAGGTCTACGACCGTGGTGTCACCCCCGGTGACGTGATCGTGAAGGTGCAGGACACGCCGGTGACATCGCCGGACCAGGTGCAGCGACTGGTCGATGAGGTGCGGGTGCATCAGCAGATGATCGCACTGCTGGTGATCGAAAAGGGTGCGCCTCGATGGATCACGGTATATCTCGGCACCAATGGCCCGCCACCGCCGGCGCAGGCGCCCGCCAAGGGAAGCATCCCAGAGGTCGCGTCCAGTGCGGCGAAACCCTGACCGCGCCGGCGTGCTGAGGCGGCTAATTGGTGGGACTGAACCTGCTCCCGCTCCGAGGCGCGATCTGCTCTAGCTGTAACGTTCCTCAGTCCAGGGATCGGCGTTGTTGTGGTACCCACGCTGCTCCCAGAACCCCGGCCGATCGTTCAGGCTGATTTCTATTCGGCGGACCCATTTCGCTGATTTCCAGAAATAGAGCCGCGGGATAACCACACGCACGGGACCGCCGTGCACGCGGGAAATCGGCTCGCCATTCCATTCGCACGCCAGCAATACGTCCGGCTGATTGAACTGATCGAGTCGAACATTGGTCGTGTAGCCATCATAGGAATGGAAAATCACGTGTCGAGCTTCGTCCTTCGGCTGCGCCGATTGCAGCAGCGTGTGCGCTGCCACGCCGCGCCAGAGATTGTCGTAGCGCGACCATTGCGTGACACAATGAATGTCTGACACCGTCTCGCCCTGTGGGAGCGCCATGAACTCATCGAGCGATAGACTCAATGGATGGATTACCGCACCATCCACATCGAGCCGAAACTTTGCGGCAGTGACATTGGGCTGGACACCGAGATCGAGTACCGGCCAGTCACGCACAAGCTTCTGTCCGGGTGGCAACCGTGCGACAGTCGGATCGGCGGTGGTTCCTGTTAGCAGCCGCCCTTCGCGTGCCCACGCCTGTTTTGCCGCAACCAGCTTGTTGCGCCGCACGTCTGTCGTGTCCTGTTCGTCAGCCATTCGACCCCTGTAGCCTCTGGTTGCCGTCAAGTCGTTGGCTAATGGACTGCAATACTCACGACATCGCGAACGCTGCGACCGCCACGGCGGTCACCTGGAACGATCAGCCGTGGGTGATTCTGTATGGGGGCGCCGTTCCGAGTGCGGCAAGGAGAACGGCTTTCCCTTCGAACGAGGGGTCGATCTCGGCCAACGCGAGCACGGATGTGTAGCCATCCACGCCGGTAACCGTTACCACCTGACGCACATGGTCGCGCGGTGCGGCGGGGTCGATCATCCCGGCGTGTTCCAGCACGGTCCACAGCAATGCACCGCTGTAGGTGGCCTGTTCTTGCCCGTGCTCGCCCTGAAACGATACCGCCATGCTGGTTGCGGGAAGCGCCTGAAGTTGGGCGAGCGTGAGGCTTTGGGCCTGATGTCCAGGGGCTTCCATTCGCAGACCGGCCTGCTGCGCACGGGCAGTGAATTCAGGCGATGTACACACCAGAGCGACCCACGCCAGCGCGCTTAATGTCGCCCTGGTGCCTGGAGTCATGTGGTGGCTACTTCGCCACCATGACGTCAGACGCTTTGATCACCGCGATCGCCTCGTCACCCACCTTGATAGCGAGCTCATCGATAGCTTCATTGGTAATCGAAGAGGTGATTATCACGCCACTGCCGATATCGATGCGGACATGTCCTGTGGTCTGGCCTTTGACGACGGACTGAACTTTTCCCTTGATCTGATTGCGCGCGCTTAGTTTCATCGCTTGCCTCCGCGTGGTGTCACGACGGCAATATCGCACATCGCACTGACAGTGTCACCGCTGGTACAGTCGGGCAGGTGGCGCTCTGGTGTTCGGGCAGAGCGCGGTGGAAAAGATCTGATTGTGGACGGGGCGGCAGCGGTTATCTAGCTTTTCAACAGCACGATCGCCTCGATCTCGACCGCAATATTGCGCGGCAAGCTGCCCATGCCGACAGCCGAGCGGGCCGGTCGTCCGTTCTCACCAAAAACGGACACGAACAGATCGGTGCAGCCGTCGATGACCTTTGGGTGATCAGCGAAATGAGGGACTGCGTTGACCATGCCAAAAACCTTCAACACGGTCTCAACCCGATCCAGCGAGCCCGCGGCGGCACGCATATTGACCAACAGATTGAGGGCGCAGACCCGAGCAGCCTCAATGGCTCGCGCCATCGGCACATCGGCGCCGACTTTTCCGGTGATCAGCGTGCCGTCGGGCTGGCGAGGGCCGACACCGGAAAGGAACAGCAGGTTGCCTGCCAGGCGATACGGTACATAAGTGCCCAGCGGCTCCGGTGGCGGTGGCAGGACATGGCCGAGATCCTTCAGGCGTTGTTCGGCGCTCATGTATGTGACCTCCAGGGTGGCGGTTGCGTGCAGCTTACCCGAATTTAGGTTGCGATGACACGGAGGGATTGATCCATGCCCGGCATTACACCAGTCGCCGCATCGCTGATTGACGCGATCGGTTCGGTGGTCGGCGAACGTGGGCTGCTGACCGACGCCGCAGATATGGCAGGTTATCTGGAGGATTGGCGGCGTCTGTTCGTCGGGCGTGCGCGGGCGGTGGTTCGGCCGGCAAGCACGCGGGAGGTCGCCGAGGTGGTCGCGCTATGTGCTGGCGCCGGTGTCCCCGTGGTGCCGCAGGGCGGCAACACGTCGATGGTCGGCGGGGCCACGCCGGATGAAGACGGGCGGGCGATCATCCTGAGCCTCGCCCGGATGAACCGGGTGCGGCAGCTCGATCCGGTGGACCTGACCATGACGATCGAGGCGGGAGCGACATTGAAGGCCGCGCAGATAGCCGCCGGCGACGCCGGCTGCATGCTGCCATTGTCGATTTCCTCGGAAGGGTCGGCGCAGATCGGCGGTGTACTGGGCGCCAATGCGGGCGGCAATAACACAGTGCGGTACGGCAACGCGCGCGACCTGGTGCTGGGGCTGGAGGTGGTGCTGCCCGACGGGCAGATATGGAACGGACTTCGGCGCTTGCGGAAGGACAATACCGGCTACTGCCTGCGCCAGCTTTTCGTGGGGTCGGAAGGGACCTTGGGGGTCATCACGGCCGCAGTGCTGAAGCTGGCGGCACAGCCGCGCGAGATTGCCGTCGCGCTATGCGCGGTACCGACAGCGGAAGCCGCGCTGGACCTTTTTGCGCGATTTCAGGCCAACGACCCGGCAGACGTGCAGGCTTTCGAATATATGTCCGGTTCCGGGATGAGTTTCGTGCTGCGGCACATCCAAGGCACCACGCTCCCGTTGGCCCAGCCGGCTGAGCATTACGTGCTGGTGGAACTGGCAACGCCGCGCCCGGATGCCGAGTTGCGTAGTGCGCTGGAGCGGGTACTCGAGACCGCCCTCGGAGGAGGTGTCGTGGAGGATGCAGCCATTGCGGAAAGCGAAGCACAGCGCGCCGCCATTTGGAAGCTGCGAGAGGAGCATTCGGAAGCGCAGAAGCGCGAAGGGGCATCGGTGAAGAATGACGTATCGGTGCCGGTTTCGAAGGTGCCGGCGTTCCTTCGGGATGCGACCGCGGCCTGTATCACGCTGATGCCGGGAATCCGCCCCGCCCCGTTCGGTCATATCGGCGACGGCAACATCCATTTCAATCTGGAACAGCCAGAGGGTGCGGACGCTGCGTGGTTCTTGTCGCATGATCATGCGATCATGGACACGGTCAACGATGTCGTGCGTCGCTACGACGGAAGCTTCTCGGCCGAGCATGGGGTCGGTCGGCTGAAGCCGTATATGATGCCGGATTGGCGTGGCGGCGTGGAACTGAACCTGATGCGGCGTATCAAAGCGGCGCTGGACCCACAGGGGATCATGAACCCGGGGAAACTGCTGCCGTGAAGCCGATTGCGGCGAGGACGAGATTCAGGCGCGGAAGTTGAGCTTTCAGTACACGGAATAGGCTCGGCCCGACGGCGTCAACAGGCTTGGGGATATCCATCGACAAGGTGATGACGGCGGAAATGGCGGAATCAACAGTCCGATGCCTGCGTGGGCGCTGCGGATTCCTCAATGCGCCAAAGCAGCGCAGTCGAACACCGCCCGCCCTGATACGCAGCGCTTCTGTCCGGTTTCGCCGCAGATGAGGACACGAGCGTGACAGAGGCATGGCTCAATAGAATCGGCACGGCCACGCCGCCTCATGATGTGCATCCCGCCTGCATCGAATTCGGGCGCATGCTGCTGGCGGATGAACATAGTCGATCACTATTCGTCCGCATGGCGGCGCTGGCCGATATCGAGCACCGCTACGCTATTTTCGCGCCTGGCAGCGTCTCGCAAGACGGCTATCTTGATCGCGACGGATTCTATCGCCGGGGCGCGTTCCCCTCTACCGGGGAACGTATGGCGCGATTCGAGCCGGAGGCGCGCGCACTGGCCAGCCAGGCCATTGAGGCGCTGAGGCTTGGCAGTGAACGCCGCACGATCACGCACCTGATCGTCGCCAGTTGCACTGGTTTTGCGGCGCCAGGGCTTGATTTTCACGTCATGCGGGACGCCGGGCTGAGCGACTCGGTCGAACGCACGGTGGTCGGGTTCATGGGCTGCTTTGCCGCCGTCAACGCACTCAAGCTGGCCCGGCATATCGTACGCTCGGAGCCGGCGGCCAGGGTGCTGGTGGTAAACGTGGAATTGTGCAGCCTGCATCTACAGGAGCAGTGGCAGCTCGAGAAGATGCTGAGCTTTCTGATCTTCGCTGATGGGGCCAGTGCCGCGCTGGTTTCAGCCGTGCCGGAGGGCCTGGCGCTCGGCAAGTTCCGCGCGGAGGTGATCCCGGACACCGAAGGGCTTATCACCTGGCATATCCGTGACAGCGGGTTCGACATGCACCTTTCCGGCAAGGTGCCGGGGTCCATCAGAAACTATCTGCGTCAGCAAGGCGCGGATTTGCTGGGCCACTGTCATGCCGCGACGATTCCAAACTGGGCGGTTCACGCAGGCGGCCGCTCTATCCTCGATGCGGTGCAGCAGAGTTTGTCGCTGACTCCCGAATCACTGCGCTACTCGCGCGAGGTGTTGCGTGAATTCGGCAATATGTCGTCGGCAACCCTGATGTTCGTTCTGCAACGCTTTCTGAGAGATACAAATGCCGAGGGTGATGGGATCGCACTTGCGTTCGGACCCGGACTGACCGTCGAAAGCTTCCGGTTCCATCGTGGATAAAGTGATGGTCAATCTTCGTCATCGAAGCGAGGCGGCCGAGCAGATGGATACGGATTGCCTCGACTTCGCCGATTATCAGAACTGCCTCGCCGATCTGGCGCGGGTGAACGTGGTGACGCTGACACATCGCCCGGTACTTGCGTGGCTCGCAGAGGAAGCAAGGGAGCTGCGGTCCTTCTCCCTCCTGGATGTCGGCTGCGGCTATGGTGATTTGTTGCGAAGGATCGATCGTTGGGCGCGCCGGCGCGGCGTGGTGGCACGGCTGGAGGGGCTGGACCAGAATCCATGGAGCATCCGAGCGGCCCAGGCGGCCATGCCGGAGAACGCGCAGATAGGGCTGCGGGCTGGCGATATCTTCGCATACGAGCCCGACGCGCCGTTCGATTTCATTGTGAGTTCGCAGTTCACGCACCATCTGGCCGATGCGGATCTGATCTCGTTCCTTCGCTGGCAAGAGAGGAGCGCGGGACGCGGCTGGTTTGTCTCGGACCTCCGCCGTCATTGGTTCGCCTATTACGGATTTCCGCTGCTGGCGCGGTTGGCACGATGGCATCGTTTCGTTCGCACTGACGGGCAAATCTCGATCGCCCGCTCGTTCACCGCGCGCGACTGGCATACGCTTCTGGAGGCGGCGGAGGTCCGAGGCAATGTCGCGGTCCTTCCACAGTTTCCATTTCGGCTTTGCGTGGCGCGCCGGTGCAACCACTAATCATTGGGGGTGGGCCGGCGGGCTCGGCCGCTGCGATCGTGCTGGGGTGTGCCGGCCAATCGGTGACGCTGGTGGAACGCAGCTCTGGCCCGCATGACAAAGTATGCGGTGATTTTCTTAGTGCAGGCGCGCTTGGTTCGCTCAGCGCATTGGGTATTGATGTGGTTGGACTCGGCTCTGTCCCGATCAACCGCATTCGACTGATATGCGGCAACGAGGAGGCAATTGCGGCATTACCGTTTGCCGCCGCCGGCGTGAGTCGGCGTGCTCTGGATGAGGCGCTGTTGGCGCGCGCGGCCGCGGTAGGAGCGTATCTGTTGCGGGGCACTTCGGTGCGCCGCCTGCGACGTATCGGGCACACATGGGCCGTGGACACAGATACCTGTGGAGCGATCCGGGCGGACACCCTGTTCCTGGCAACGGGAAAGCATGACCTGCGCGGGTTGGGGAGGCCACAGCGCAGCCGCGTTGTGGGGCTGAAGATGTATTTTGCGCTGAGCCTGGACCAAGCGTCGGCGCTAAATGAAACCATCGAGCTGATGCTCTTTAGCGGGGGGTATGCGGGCCTGCAACTGGTGGAATCGCGTCACGCCGTCTTGTGCTGGCTGATGCCTTCTCATGTGCTTCGCCGGATCGGCCGCTGGCCCGCAGTTTTGGACTTCCTGACCGATAGGTCGGCCCATCTTGGGCGACGGCTGTCCGGGTCGCGACCTTTGCTCTCGAAGCCACTTGCCATCGCCGGAATTCCGTATGGATTTCTGAGTCGAGCGGCTGTCGTGCCTGGACTGTTCCGGTTGGGCGATCAGGCAGGAGTCATTCCGTCGCTGACTGGTGACGGGGTGGCGATCGCGCTCCATAGCGGAAGGCTGGCGGCCGAGACTTGGCTGGCCCGTGCCGGACCCGAGGCGTACTATAGCAAGCAATTATGGCACGATCTGGTGTATCCCGTGCGCATGGCGGGCATCCTTCATGGCCTCTGCCGGAGTTCCGCGATGCAATCCGGCATTGTGGCTGCATGTCGCGGATGGCCGGGATTGATGCGGTGGGCAGCGGGTCAGACCCGCGTGGTTTGATATGGCCAAGCCCCGGCGCACACTTCCGGCATTTCGCCTCATGCGACGTCATGCTTGCGCCGGCGTTGCACTCAGCGCGAACCGGTCTGGTCTATAGGGGGAGGAGATAGTCATGACCATCTACACCGGCCCTGTATTCGACATGGCCCGCGACCAGTTTCAGGTCATCGCCGATTACCTGGAAATTCCTGCGGATGAACGGGATCGACTGCTGTACCCCAAGCGGGCTGTCGCCGTTGCCTGTCCGATCCACAGCGACGGGGGCGAAACCACGGTGTTCCACGGCTATCGGGTCCAGCACCATTTGACATTGGGTCCGACGAAGGGCGGCACACGCTACTCGCCCACCCTCGAGATCGGTGAAGTGGCCGCGCTGGCGATCTGGATGAGTTGGAAATGCGCACTAGCGGGTCTGCCTTATGGGGGCGCCAAAGGAGGCGTCAGATGTGATCCTTACGCGCTGTCACGCCACGAGTTGGAGGCAGTCTCTCGCCGCTACATGCAGGAGATGATCCCGTTTGTCGGCCCCCACACGGACGTTATGGCCCCCGACATGGGAACCAACGAGCAGGTAATGGCCTGGTTCATGGACACTTATTCGATGTACCAGGGCAGGACCGTCACCGAGATCGTGACTGGTAAACCGGTTGCGTCCGGCGGCACCGAAGGACGGCGGGAAGCGACGGGGCGCGGCGTTGCGTATCTGGTGGATCGCGCGCTGGCCCGTATTGGCGTCCAGCCATCCGGCGCGACGGCAATCGTGCAGGGGTTCGGCAATGTCGGCAGCGTCGCGGCGCAATCGCTGGCCGAACGGGGGATGAAGATACTCGGGGTTTCAGACCACACTGCCTGCTATTTCGACCCAAAAGGTCTGGATGTGAGTGCCCTGCTGCGGCACACGGCAGAAAAAGGCGTGTTAGCCGGGTTTTCCAATCAGCTTGCGTTCGATCCGCGAGCCTTGCTGGTACTGCCATGCGAGGTGCTGGTCCCGGCAGCCATGGAACGGGTGATCGATGCAGATATTGCCGCACAATTGCGATGCCGTGTACTGGCCGAAGGCGCGAACGGCCCGACCACGCCGGATGCGGACGAGGTGTTAAGCCGCCGGCCGGAAATATTCGTCATCCCTGATATCCTGTGCAATGCCGGCGGTGTCGTGGTGAGCTACTTCGAGTGGGTGCAGGACCTTCAGCAGTTCTTCTGGGACGAGGCGGAGGTGATGAGCAAACTCTACCACGTGCTGGATCGTGCCTTTGCCGCGGTTATGGCACGGGTCGAACGGGACAAGGTCCCGCACCGTACCGCGGCAATGGCGATCGGCGTGCAGAAGGTGCGCAGCGCGAAGCAAGTGCGCGGGTTGTTCCCGTAACGGCGGACTTTTTTCGAGGATCTGTGATCTACTTCACAGCCGGATCCGAGGTCTGGTGCGAAAACCCAAACACCGGTTGGCGTTAGCCCCAACACCCTCGCCGATCGGTTGGGCCCGCGGTGGCCCAGGTCAACCCGGACCTTTTCCTTTCAGCCCGGCCGCTTCGGCGGTCGGGCTTTTTTTCTTGTCGGGGACCGGCCTTTCCGCCCTGAACCCGCAGGTCCATACTGGACATATGCGCACGACCGTCAGTCTGACCGTCAATGGTGAAACCCTTTCCGCGGATGGTCCGCTGACCGTGGCCAATCTGCTCGCCAATCTCGGCCTCGAGATCCGTAAGGTCGCCATCGAACGGAACCAACAGATCGTTCCGCGTTCGGCCTATCCGGACACCTGGCTGGTGACCGGCGACAGCGTGGAGATCGTGCATTTCATCGGTGGAGGCTGAGATGGACGGAACTTTGCCGGCAGATGACGGCTGGATTATTGCCGGCCGCCGTTTCCGTTCCCGGTTGATCGTCGGGACAGGAAAATACAAGGACTTGGAAGAAACCGCGGCGGCGATCGAGGCGAGCGGGGCGGAGATTGTGACCGTGGCGGTCCGGCGAGTGAACCTGTCAGATCCTAAGGCGCCGATGCTGCAGGATCACGTCGATCCGCAACGCTATACCTATTTACCCAACACCGCCGGATGTCATACGGCCGACGAAGCGGTGCGCACGCTGCGGTTGGCTCGCGAGGCGGGTGGTTGGAATCTGGTGAAACTGGAAGTGCTCGGGCCTCCGCCGACGCTTTATCCGGACATGCCAGCTACCTTCGAAGCCGCCGCAGCGCTGATCAAGGATGGTTTCGAAGTCATGGTGTATTGCGCGGACGATCCAGTCGCGGCAAAGCGGCTAGAGGATATGGGCTGCGTCGCCATCATGCCGCTTGGGGCTCCGATCGGCTCAGGTCTCGGCATCCAGAATCCGGCGATGATCTGGATGATGCGGGAGCAAGCCAAGGTGCCGTTCCTGGTGGATGCGGGCGTTGGGATCGCCTCGGATGCAGCGATCGCGATGGAACTTGGGTGCGACGCTGTCTTGCTGAATTCCGCCATCGCGCACGCAGGGAACCCGGCGCGGATGGCGCGAGCCATGAAGCTCGCGGTGGAGGCGGGACGGCTCGCGTATTTGGCGGGACGGATGCCGCGGCGAATGGGGGCCGATCCGTCCAGCCCGTTGACCGGGCTGATCAAGTAAGGCTGGCTGGGAGTCTCAGGCCACCAAGCTTTCGGGGATGGCCGGGTCAACTCGGTAGATTGCCGGGCCAGCGAGCGTCAGTTCGACGGTGATAATCCCGCTCAGCAAGGGAAGCCTGACGGCCGCGTCGCCATCGGTCCAGCGCCACGGCCCGTCGGCGCCTGTCTCCGCGCCATGCCAGCCATCTGTGAGCGACGGGTCGTCAGCCGGGACATTTATTTGCTCGCCGGTGGTGCTGCGAACAAGAATGGTTCTGACGGCGATGCCCAGACGCCGCCAATCGTCGGCTTTGGGGGTTACATCAGCCGGGACGCTGGACCGCGAGATAACGCGAATTTCGGAGACCCCACGAGGGAGGACGAAGGTGTAGCGGTCGATCCCCTGAGCCACCGGTTTGTACTCGCGTCCTTGCGCGAGCAGTCTGAGACCGGGATCGCCGGTGACAACCACACCAGGGCGGGCATAATTCAACGCCTCGGCGCGGTTCACCAGCCTAGCCCAAAGCGGCTCTATATCGGTCGAGCGCAGACAAAGCGGCGCGTACAACTGCTCCTGCCAGCACAAGCGGTTCTCGTCCAGGTCGAGAGCCGGGTGGAGGTCGGCTGGTTGGCCGGAATTGGCGAAGAAGCCACGGTTACCTGTGTTCAGGTAAGTCTCGGCCGGTAGTCCTTCTGCCAACAGTGCGTCGTGAGTATCCAGCTCGACATGATAATAGTGCACTGTACGCAGTGACCGGTCTTGAGCGATGCTCATGCCATTTATGAGCAGCTTGGCGGGAACGAGCTGTCCATCCACG
Organism: uncultured Pseudomonadota bacterium; assembly: GCA_963777625.1. Lineage (GTDB taxonomy): Bacteria > Pseudomonadota > Alphaproteobacteria > Acetobacterales > Acetobacteraceae > DATDIC01. The sequence goes on from CAVZRO010000029.1 coordinate 119,330, forward strand.
AAGAGGCAATGGTCGGGAGAGACCAGAAGATCGCGTTCTGGCAGCCGATCGGCGAAGGCTCCGGCGTGAATGCGGACAGGGTAGAGACTGTCGGGTCGCTTGTGGCTAGTCAGGTCGATCCGGCGGTGGCCAATCCAGCGTACGGGCCGTGCCGTCCCGGTAACCGTGATGACCTGGGCGCCTTCGCGCAGATTTTCGACCGCGATATCGCCCTGGTCAGTCGCGATACGAGTACCGGCGACGAAGCAGACGGCAGTGACGTCCAGAAAGCTGGTTGCAACGCCAGTACGCGGGTCGGGTAGAGTGACAACCGACGCGCTGAGCGCCGAGACGTCCGAAGCTGCCTGAAAATTCGTGAGCTGATACAGTTCCTTTATACCCGAGCTGTTGACTCCGTTGATGGTGAGGGTGGTTCCAGAAAGAAAGGCCGAATATGTAGGGAAGAACGCTTGGGTCAGTATATATTTTGCGAGGTACAGATTGTCGCCGAAATCAAAGCCGGTCACTGGGGAGTTGGAAATATTGTGCCAAATCGGCTGTGGAGTAGAGAGGAAGATATCGGCGTTCGAGCCCTGAAACGCGAATGAGCCCATGCTGAAATCAGGTAGTTCCAGAGTGCCCGCATCAGTAATGCTGCCATTGGCCTGCAGGCGAAGCGCCGCTAGTTGCGCGTCGGCGTCAATGTCGATTGTCCCAGCATTGATCAGAGGACCGGAGAGATTTAGAGTAATACCCGACGCAATGTCGAGAAGCGGTGCTCCAGCCGATATCTGCAGAGCCAGAAGAGGAAAGCCAGTATCAAGATTATCGTAAGAAACCTCACCGGGTGCCATTGCGGGACCGATGATAACGCGGTCGCCGTCGACCGGCAGTGCTCCCCCTATCCAATTGCTCGGCGCGTTCCAGGCGAAGCTGTTCGAGGTACCTGGGACGCTAATGGACTGGGTAAATGTTTTGTTGGCCATACGACCACCCTCGCCGGAACCGGATTGGTCCTACTGAAGGCTGCCCGGAGGAGAGGCATTTGTCAACGAATTGTTAACGTTTTGGGTTGCGTGCTTTCGCGCTCGCCTGCGGGCGTAGGCTGCCCGTTGCGGGTCCGGCTACTCGCTGTTATCCCCGCCCGCATGGTCGGCGATGCAATGAGTCCCGCCTCATGCTGGGCGCCGGCGGCGCAGGCCGGGCGGCGGTATCGGACATGGGATATGGTGCGACGGTTCGCCGGCGCGGTTTGGCGGGATCCGGGCCAGTTTTGGCGCCGGCCGGTGCCCCACACCTGTCCAATTTGCGGCTATCACGGGATGTTCATAAGTGTCGGGCGGCCGCCCCGCTGGGATGCTCGGTGCCTGGCGTGCGGTAGCCGGGAGCGGCACCGATTGATGCATCTCTGGATGACTGAGAGTGGCGGGGACAAGCTTGCGGGGAAGCGGATTTTGCATTTCGCGCCGGAGAAGGCGGTGCGGTGCCAAATGCGCTCTAATAGGTTGTATGAGACGGCTGATCTGCATCAGCCTGGTGTAACGCACCGTATCGATATCACCCGCATTCCCTTCACAGCGGAAAGCTATGATGTCGTGATCGCACATCATGTGCTTGAGCATATCGATGATGATCGAACCGCGATGCGGGAATTGTTCCGTATCCTGCGTCCTGGAGGCAGCGCAGTGCTGACAGTGCCGATCAACGCGAGTCGCGCCGAAACCTATGAAAACGCGGCTATTGCGAGCCCCGAGGACCGAACTGCGCATTTTTCGGCACCGGATCACCGGCGCTATTACGGGCTCGATTTTGCGAACCGATTGGAGCAGGCCGGGTTCCGGGTTGCGAATTTTCGCCTGCCGCCGGACCAGGAAGTCCGTTTCGGGCTGCAGCGCGACGAATGGCTGGTCATCGCGACTAAACCCGACTGAGATGCGCGACCGCATCCTGGTAATCAAGCTCGGCGCGCTGGGTAACATTGTGCTGTCGTTGGGTCCGTTCGCGGCAATCCGGCGGCATCATCCCCGTGCCGAGATCACATTGCTGACCACGGAGCCCTATGCTGCCTGGTTGAGTGGGGCTCCATATTTCGATCGTGTGTGGATCGATAAGCGAGCCGCCTGGTGGGACGTCCCACGATTGAGGGCTCTGAGGCGCCAACTGGTCGCTGCCGGCTTCATGCGCGTTTACGACCTCCAGACTTCCGCGCGTTCGAGCTGGTACTACCGGCTATTCCCCCGCCCGAGGCCGAGTTGGTCAGGGATTGCGCCGGGCTGTTCTCATCCGGATCGGGCGCCAGACCGGAACCGGCTCCATGATTTCGAACGTCAGGCGGGCCAGCTTCGGCAGGCTGGAATTCCCGATGTGCTGCCTGCGGATCTGTCCTGGACCGCGGGCGATCTGAGCCGCTTTGCCTTGCCGGCATCCTTCGCCCTGCTGGTGCCCGGCAGTTCGGCGCACCGGCCTGGCAAACGCTGGCCGACGCGGTGCTACGCTGCGCTGGCGACGGAACTTGTGTCACGCGGTATGGTTCCGGTGGTGCTTGGCTCCGAGGTGGAGGGGCCGCTTGCGCGGGGCATCATCCGCATGTCGGGGGGCATCGACCTCACGGGGCGAACCGATCTTGGCGACCTTGCCAGTCTTGCGCGTTCGGCCAGACTAGCGATCGGCAACGACACCGGTCCCATGCACCTCATTGCCTCCGCCGGCTGCCCATCGGTGGTTCTGTTTTCGGGCGAGTTGGACCCGGCCCTGTGTGCACCGTGTGGGCCAGCGGTTCGCGTGCTGCGTCGCCCCAACCTGACCGAACTGCCAGTCAATGAGGTGGTGGCCGTGGCGACCGGACTGGTCTCCTTGTCGGCGTGCACCGTCTGATGGGAGCGACGTCCGCCAATTCTTCCATTGGCCATGCAGAGCCGCCGGACGGTGTTCCCACCCCGCAACGCTATTGGGCGATCCTGACGATCGCGCTGGGCCTGACCCTCGCGGTGCTGGACGGCGCCATCGCCAACGTTGCGTTGCCGACGATCGCGAAGGACGTCAACGCATCGCCGGCCGATTCGATATGGGTGGTGAACGCGTACCAGCTCACCGTCACCATTTCTTTGCTGCCGCTGGCCTCCGCCGGCGACATATTTGGGTACCGGCGCGTCTATAGATGGGGCCTTGCCGTCTTCACTGTGGCTTCGCTGGGCTGCGCACTGTCGGATTCCCTGATCAGCCTGACTTTGGCGCGTATCGTCCAGGGATTTGGCGCTGCCGGAATCATGAGTGTAAACGGGGCGCTGGTGCGGTTCATCTACCCGCGTCGGTTCGTCGGCCGGGGCATCGGGTTCAACGCAACGGTTGGCTCGATCTCGTCCGCGATCGGCCCGACGGTCGCCGCCGCGATTCTGTCGGTAGCACACTGGCCCTGGCTGTTCGCGGTGAACTTGCCGATCGGATCGGCCGCACTGCTGGTCGCCTGGCGCGCGCTACCGGCGACGCCGCAAGCCCGGATTCCCTTTGATCTGCTGTCGGCGCTGATGAGCGCAGTTTCGATCGGTATGCTGATCACCGCGATCGACGGATTTGGGCATGGAGAGCGGATCGAGGCGGTGATCACGCAGCTTGTGGTGGCCGTGGTGATCGGCCTGATCCTTGTTGGGCGACAGATAACGCGCACTTCGCCGCTGCTGCCGATTGATCTGCTGCGGATTCCACTGTTCGCGATGTCGGTTGCCACTTCGATCTGCGGTTTCATGGCGCAGGGGATGGCCCTTGTGTCGCTGCCCTTCCTGCTGGAGAACACGCTGGGCCGGAACGAGGTGCAGACCGGACTTCTGATGACGCCGTGGCCTCTGACCGTTGCGTTGATTGCACCCTTTGCAGGGCGTTTGGCGGATCGGTACAAGGTGGGGATCTTGAGCGGCTGTGGGCTGGCGGTACTCTGCGGTGGACTTGCGCTACTGAGCACCCTGCCAGCTCAGCCCTCGGGTCTGAATATCGCCTGGCGCATGGTTATTTGCGGGTTCGGCTTCGGATTTTTTAACACCCCGAACAACCGCGCGATCATCACCTCCGCCCCACGATCGCGCACCGGCGGCGCCAGCGGTATGCAGGCGACGGCGCGGCTGATGGGACAGACCACCGGGGCGGCGGTGGTGGCACTGGTCTTTGGCGTTGTGGCCACGCGTGGGCCATTAGTGACATTGCTGGTATCGTCTGCCGTAGCTGGCGTGGCGGCACTGGTAAGCTTCCTTCGAATTGTCGAGCCGAGACCTGCGGCAGCCGACCGCTGATGGCCAAGCTGGTTGATTCTTGACCCGCCCGGGCGGAGAAGCTGGAAATGACTGAACTGTATCTGCACAACAGCATGACGCGCCGGCGGGAGCACTTCGTCCCACTAGATCCTTCACACGTACAAATGTATGTCTGCGGGCCAACAGTTTATGATTTGGCCCATATCGGCAATGCCAGGCCTGTTGTGGTGTTCGATGTTCTGGCGCGCTTGCTGCGCCGGCTGTTTCCGCGCGTTACCTACGTTCGGAACATCACGGACGTTGAAGACAAGATCAACGCGCGCGCAAAGGAGACCGGCGAAACGATCAGGGACATCACTGCGCGCACCACGGCGGACTTTCATGCCGATATGGCGGCGCTAGGTGCATTGGCGCCAGATATTGAGCCAAGAGCTACCGAACACATATCCGAAATGATCGAGTTGAATGAGCGGCTGATCGCGTCGGGACACGCTTATGTTGCGGCGGGTCATGTGCTGTTCTCGGTTTCCAGTTTCAAGGAATACGGGCAGCTATCTGGACGTAGCCCGGACGAGCTGCTGGCCGGCGCACGTATCGACGTTGCACCGTACAAGCATGACCCCGGAGACTTCGTTCTGTGGAAGCCCTCCACGCCGGACTTGCCCGGATGGGACAGCCCGTGGGGCCGGGGGCGTCCGGGGTGGCACATCGAATGCTCGGCGATGTCCTGGCGCTACCTGGGCGAGACATTCGACATTCACGGCGGTGGGACGGACCTGATCTTTCCGCATCACGAGAACGAGTTGGCGCAAAGCGTTTGCGCTTTTCCGAATAGTCATTTTGCCCGCTACTGGGTACACAATGCGATGTTGCAGGTGAATGGTGAGAAGATGTCGAAATCACTCGGCAACTTTTTCACGGTACGCGACGTGCTGGCGAAGGCCCCTGGGGAAGCGATCCGGCTACTTCTGTTGCGGACACATTATCGGGGACTACTCGATTTCACCGACGCGGGGCTGGCGGAGGCACGGCGAGAGCTGGATCGGTTCTATCGGGCGCTAGGACGCTGCTCCGGCGAGACGCCCTTCGGACATGTGCCGGCGCCGATAATGGCGGCGCTGTGCGACGATCTGAACACGCCGCTGGCGATCGCCGCGATGCACGGTTTAGCGGATGCCGCGCTTGCCGGTGATCGCCAGGCGGCCGCGGATCTGCGCGCAGCGGGCGAGATACTGGGATTGCTACAGATGGAGCCTGCGGTCTGGTTCCGCGGCGACGTAGAGGCAGAAGCGGTCGAGGCGGCCGTTGCTGAGCGGCAGACGGCACGCAAGGCGCGGAATTTCGCGCGTGCGGACGCCATCCGAGCCGAACTGTCGGCGCAGGGGATTGTGCTGGAGGACGGTCCTAGCGGTACAACGTGGCGACGTGCGTCGGTATGACTGGGCGCGAGGCAGGGGCCGATCTCGGTCCGATCGGCAACAGCCCGGTAGTGGTTCTGGTCCGGCCTCAGCTTGCCGACAACATCGGGGCCTGTGCCCGAGCGATGGCGAATGGGGGCTTGTTTCATTTGCGCCTGGTTGCGCCCCGCGATGGCTGGCCACAGCACAAAGCGTGGCGAAACTCGTCCGGGGCACACCGCATCCTTGATAGCGTCACGGTCTTTCAGAATGTCGCTGAGGCCGTCGGCGACCTGCATCATGTGTTCGCTACGTGCCCGCGCCCACGGCATGTGATCAAGCCGGTTCTGACCGCGCGGGGAGCAGCGTACGAGCTGCACCAGATTTGTACTCGGGACTTGCGGGCCGGTATTTTATTCGGGCCAGAGCGGGCCGGTCTCGACAATGACGATATGGCCGAAGCCGACGCGCTGGTCCGCTATCCGCTCAATCCGGCATTTATGTCCCTGAATTTGGCGCAGGCGGTGATGGTCATGGCGTACGAATGGTGGATGGCGGCGGACGACACCGTGCCACGGATGCTCATGACCAATGAGACGAATGTCGCCACTAAAGCCGAGCTCGACAATTTTCTTGCGCACCTGGTCGATCAGCTCGACGCGTGTGGATTCTTGCGCAATCTGCCGAAGCGTCCGGGGATGATTTGCAATATTCGACACTTCTTTCAGCGCGGCGAAGTAACGGAGCAGGAGCTGCGGACGCTCCATGGTGTCGTCACGGAACTGGCTTTGGGGCGTCGCCAGATGGGACGGCGGGAGATCTGATTGGCGATCCGAGAACGCTACGAAGAGCTTCGCTGTATTGATCCCGACCATTCTCGGCAGCGATACGCGCAGCTGCGGCCGCTCGCAGCTTCTGCCATAGGGCCTCATTGCGTTGCAGGCGGACCAGGTGCCGGCTGAATTCCACCGGATCAGCCGATCCGGCAACCAGAATATCCGTTTCGGATTGCCATTCAAGTTGTGCGTTCAGCACATCTGTAGCAACAATCGGCAGCCCGAAAGACGCGGCCTCATGCACCTTGTACGGTGCGCCCGCCGCGAAACGGGTGGGTGCCACGAACACGCGGTGCGAGTTGTAGAGCGGAGTGATATCGGCCACCGGCCCGCATAACGTGACCCGGGGATGGTTCCGGTAGCCCTCCAGGCTGACGCCGGGAGCAAGATATCCGACGACGGTAAGGCGTGTCTGCCAGCCGAGCTCCTGTTCCACTAGCGGAAGTACTTCGTCGATGAGCCAGCACAGGCCATCATGGTTTGGACTGGTGATTTCATGAATGGCGCCAACGAACAACATCCCTAAGCGATCCGTGTAGCGGCGGCCGGTCAAGCGAACGTCTCGCACGTGACCGATCACGGTGACGTTGGTGAATCCACGGTGGTGCAGAATCTCGGCCTCGCGTCGGCTTACCGCCACTATGTGGTGGCACTTGGCAGCATGGCGGAGTTCAGCGGTCAGTGCCGCGTCAAGATCGAACGGCTGCTGCGCGATGCGAGCACGTTCCGCATCACGGAGGGCGGCGATTGCTTCTGTATCCAGTACCAACAGGGGTCTCGGAATATTCCCAAGCGCGTCCTCCAGCGCAAAACACGCAAGCTCAAGGTTGTGGGTGCGCGCCACCCAGACCACGTCATAGACGCCGGCCCACTTGCGCAGGAATTGAGCGAGCCGGGTCGCGGTCCCATTCTGAATCACCTCGACCGTCTCTGCGAGGTCGGGGGCCAAACTGAATCGGCTGAATTCCAGCGTTGCAAGTGGATAGACCGTTACCGCAAATCCCATCGCCGTCATGGCTGCAATCAGATCACTGGCGCGGACAAATCCCGATCCGGCGATACGAACCGGAACCGCGTCGTCAATGAACAGGACGTGCTTTCGGTCGGACGCTGCCGATCGGGCATACAGGGATATTTCGCTCGGTGGCGGACGCAATCGCAAATAATCCGCATGCTTATCGCGGAGCAGCATGCTAATGTCGGGTACGTTAGCTGTTTCCTGAGACCACACAGCGATGGAAGGATCATATACGACCCGATACCCGGAAGCCTGGATTTGCAGGCACAGATCAATCTCTTCTCCGCCGTCCGCGAACGTCTTGTCGAAGCCGATCCGGTTCAGTAACGCGGTGCGCACCAGCAGGAACAGATCTGGGCAGAAATCGACGTCACGGACAAACTCGGCCTCGGAGGCGATCGGCTCCCAATTCTGCAGATAATGCGCTGTGCTGCCATCCTGAAACACTATGCCGCCGGCGCTATGGAGGCGGCCATCAGCGCGGATCACCTTGCCACCGACAGCTCCTGCCGTTCCATACGACTTCAATCTGTCCAACCCAGCCCGCAATGCGCCCGGGGCAAGCTCGACTCCGGGTTCCAGCAACAGGATGATATCGGCCGTAGCGGATCCGATCACGGCATTGCGTGCCTGCAATCGGCCAGGATGCGCTTCCAGGCGCAGCATCATCGCGCCAATAACGTGACGATCTATGAACCGCGTGTCGTCCTGCGACCCTGCATCGATCAGCAGTAGTTCGATCGGTCCGGCGAAACTGGCGCGCAGGGAGGCGAGCGACATCAGCGCCGCTGCGAACCGGTTGTGCACAACCATCAGTACCGATAAAGCTGGCGGCTGGCTGCAGGAGAAATCAAGCGGTCGGCGGACCGCGGTGGCGGCGATGGTCTCGAACTCGGAGCCGGAACAGCGCCGAGGCCTCTGAGCGCGATGGCAGCGCTCCGGCGGCTGCATCAAGGGCAAATCCATGCTCGGAGCCGGCAGAGAGATAATGCGCAAATGCGTCCCTTGCGCGGCCGAGGTCCAGATCCACCCTGACCTCAATGCGGCCATCCACATAGTGGCGAAGGTCGATTTGCGGGGATGGGTTGCGTAGCTCGAATACGCCGTGATTTAGGAAATGAAGATAGCCGCTTCTCCAGATGCCAGCGGCGACGGCTTCGGCGACATCGGGATATCGCGCAAGGTAGAACCGCTCCGAAAACTGCGGCAGCGGATCGAAATCGGTCGGCCTGTCGTTTGTAAGATAATGGTGGAGCGCACCCGTTTTCGCTCCGCTGCCGATGGCCGCCGCGACAGCAGGGTATCGGCGAAGATACCAATCGGGATCGAAATAGAGCGATGTTTGGAGCGCCGCGCCCGGGAGGCGTCGCAGGAAGTGCTGGCAAGATCCACCGCGGGCAGCCGCCGCAGTCTCCGTGGGGTCCAGTTGAGACAGATAAAAATATGGATCGAAGAACAGGCTGGGGCTACGGCCCTCACGGTCGCCTTTCGCCACATAATGGTCGTAGGGGCGTGCGAATCCGGTAAGGTCCGGATTGCCAGCACAATAAATGTCGCTGCTGAAAAGCCAGCCTGCATCAAGGGCGCCGGTCAGCTCCGACGTTCGGTCCACAGCACCCCGACCGTTTGCAAATCATCGATCTCACCACACGAATAGCCGTGCTCCGCAAGTATTTCAGCACCATGTTCGCCGAAGCGGGGAGGCTCGGTACGTGTCCCGCCGGGCGTGCGCGACAGTTTGATCGGAGTTCCAAGACCCCGGTACCAGCCGAGTTCCGTCACCATCTGCCGGTGCAAGGTATGCGGTGCGGCTGTCGCTTCATCAACCGGCAGCACCGGTCCCGCCGGCACACCGGCATTGATCAGTTGCAGTGCGACTTCCTGGCCGTCGCGGTCCGCGAAGGCGGCGGCCAGATCAGAAGTCAGGGCCGCGCGGTTGTTCATCCGGTTCGCATTGGACGCATACCGCTCATCGGCCGCCATCTCGGGCCGACCGATCACCTCACAGAGTTGGCGAAACTGGCCATTATTGCCGGAGGCGATAAAAATCTCGCAGGTACGCGTTGGATATTTGTCATAGGGAACCAGATTGGGGTGAGGGTTGCCCGTGGGCATCGGCCGCCGCCCGTTCAGGAAGTAATTTGCCGCTTGCGGATGCAGCAGCGACATCCCGCAATCGTATAAGGTCATATCCAGGAACTGGCCGCGACCCGACCTGGCGCGTTCGAACAACGCCATCAGGACGCCAAGCGCCGAATAGAGTCCGGTTCCCATATCCACAACCGCCGTGCCGAGCCGCAGCGGACCGGTGCCCGGGGTGCCATTCACGCTCATTAGTCCTGTCATCGCCTGGAGGATTGCGTCGTAGCCCGGTAATCCTCCTAATGGGCCATCCGCGCCAAATCCGGAGATGCGGCAATGGATTAACGCCGGGAACCGCTGCGACAGCACGTCCGAATAGCCGAGTCCCCATTTTTCCATCGAGCCCGGCTTGAAATTCTCGATCAGTACGTCCGCGCTTTCCAGCAAGCGCAAAAGCACCGCTTTACCTTCCGACTTGCCAATGTCCAGGCCCATCGAGCGCTTGTTACGATTGATGCCGATGAAGTAGCTGGCGTCTTCCTCGTGGAACGGTGGCCCCCAGTCACGTACCTCGTCACCCTGGGGCGGCTCGATCTTGATAACGTCCGCGCCGTGATCGGAAAGCACCATGGTACAATAGGGGCCGCCGAGCACGCGCGTCAGGTCGATCACCTTAATTCCGGCAAGGGCTCCTGGACCGGCGGCAAGCCCTTTACCTTCGGGTCTGTCTGTCTCATCCATCACGCGGCTTGCTCCTTCGCGCGTCCCCAGACCCGACGACAGAATTCCGGATAGGTTTCCACCATTCGGTCGTGCACCAGGCCGCGCAAAGCCAAAAGCTGCTCGGCCGAAGGCGATGCGGTTTCGGGTACCTCCGCCGGGCAATCGTAATCGAAGCCGGTGGCCTGGCGAATTGACTCGGCGGTCTCGCCTGGGTGAACGGAGCCGAGCTGAAAACGCGCCTTGTTGCGATCGAAGCGAAAGACGCACTTCCCGGTTACCAGAGCCTGAGCGGTACCGCGTCGAAATACGCCGGGGGCGGAAATGCCGCGCGCCGAAACGATGTCCACGCGCGGCACCAACACACGAGGCGAATGTTCCTCCCGGAACAGGATGGTACGCGGCGTCATGAGATACATAAATGCGGAGCCGAAGCTGCCGGGAAAGCGCACCTTACTGCCGGGCCAATCGCCGGTACCGATCAGGTTGATGTTGGCCTGACCGTCTATTTGGCCGCCACCCAAAAAGAACAGGTCGATGCGTCCCTGGCCGGTAAGGTCGAACAGTTCACGCGTACCGGACGTGAATGGGTTCCCGCTGTGCTTGTGCAGCAAGGACAGGCGTATTGGATGGCCGAGCACTTTCAGCAGCCAGCAGGCGGCTGCCGGGATCGCGCTCGCCGCACCGACCGCAATGTGACGCGCGGGTGGGGCATTGGGGTCAAGAATGAGGCGTGCAAGCGCCGCGGCCATCAATTCTTCATGGCGAATCATTCTGCGGCCTGCGCGCGGTCGGCTAAGACATAACGTTGAAGGTAGGTGCGGAATCCGTCTTCATTCCGGGCGGCGCGCGCGTACTCTTTCAAATGCAGCGGATCGGCCCGCGTACTCCCCGAGCAGCGCCAGGGGCCAGGCGCCTCGCTCGGCGATCGCCACAGCCTCAATATATGCGGACGAGATCGTCCCAGCGGCCAACCGTTCGTCTTCCAGCAGGTTAGCATCGACAATCTGCTCCACCGTAACCACGGAGCGTTTGGCGGCATGGGCCATGGTGGCCAGTTCCAGTCGCCGGCCGACAAACACGTTGCCGTCACGGTCCGCCATCGACGCATGGAAGGCGGCGAGATCCGGCGACAACGCCGGCAACAGCACGATGGGATCATCGCCGGAGGCAAATGGGTTGTTGATAAGCTTCCAGTCCGGTCGATGCGCCAGGATGTCGCTGCCGATGATGCCGCGCAGAGGCATGAACGGCACACCCTTCTCTGCGGCCTGCAGCATCGTGTGGATGGCTGGGCAGGTGGCATCCTTCAGGTTGATCCGTCGGGCCGCTAACGCCGCCAGGAACCGTGGCGCGCTCCCGGCCTCTCCTAACGAGACGCCGGAGCTTTCCAGTTCCGTAACGCATCCGGCACCGATCAGCAGGTCGGTCGTATAGCCCGAGACCGGCACGCCGAGCAGGCGCAGGTTGCGTCGTTCGGCGCGGATCAATGCGCGAGCCAATTCGCAGGGCGGGGTGGAGTTGTCGGGCGGCAGGGCAAGGAGTGCACCGTCTGGTACCAGAGCGGCGAGCGCCTCGAGGCTGAGGAGGTGCATGGTCCTATCCGAGCGCCGCCGCGAGCGCCTCGGCACTTCGGCCATTGGCGATAGCGGCGGAGCGTCCATCCCGATGGGTCCCGCCTACCCTAGCAAACGCGTGGTTCGCCTTCGGGTACACATAGCACGCGATGTTCGGCTGTTTCTTCGCCGCCTCAATGACCTTGGCTCGGCCGTCCGCCGGAAAAAATTCGTCCTGGTCGGCGATGTGTATGACCAGCGGTCGGGTGATCTTGCCGAGATCGGAAAGGAGGTTGTCGAGAGCGACGCCGTAATACGAGATATTGACATCCGCATCGGACTGTTCAGCCATCATGAAGGCGAGCCTGCCGCCGAGGCAATATCCCATGGTTCCCACTTTACCATTGCAGCCGGGCAGCTTCCGGGCTGCTTGCAAAGTCGCCCTGAGGTCCTCGGTACCTTTCTGCTGGTCAAATTTGTTGAACAGCTCAAACGCTTTTTTCCACTCGGCGTCCGTCTTATCGGTAATGTCCACGCCCGGTTCAATGCGCCAGAACAGGTCGGGACATACGGCGATGAACCCAAGGTCAGCCACCCAGGTGGCGGTGTCCCGCATCGCCTGATTGACGCCAAATATTTCCTGGATAAGCACGACGGTGCCAGCGGGCGTGGCCTTAGGTTCTGTCACATAGGCCGAGAAGCTGCCGCTATCGTCGCCAGCCCGGATCGAAATGGTGCCTGCCATCAGCCGTCTCCTTCCCAGACCCGTCAGGATAGCGGATCAGCGCCAGTTCGCCCACCGGCTCACGGCACCGGGGTTCCGCCGGTTGGGGCCTGTCCTTGCGGGAAGCCCGGGTTGAAGCGGCCGACGTTGCCCAACAGTTGCTGCAGGAAGCTCGAATTCGGTACCCGGCGATGGCGTGGTGCGAGCCACGATCGGCACCGATAATGAATCGTGCTGATTAAGCGTTTGCACGTGCTCCAGCACGCCCTGGGCATTGAAGGACAGCACGACGACCCCTTGTTGATCCACCCCCTGGGTCCCGCCGATTACCGGCCGGGTCAACTCGCTGATATAGTACCACGAATTGGGGTCGAAGCTGCCCTTCGCAGTAGGCGACCCGAGCAGCGAAGTCGCATCCGCCTGCGTGGTTGTACCGGGTACGAGTTGTTTCAGCTCATCCGCGTCGATCCTGTTGCCCCGCACCGTGGCAGGGGGCACAAATAGACTGCAGCCGCCCAGCAGAATCGTGAGGCCGAGCAGGCCAGCGCTGGTGACTTGGCGTAACGCAATGAGACTGGGATGAAACCTCACACCGGGACCTCTGGTTCGAACTCGCGCTACCCCCCGATTGACCGCACCGACAGGCAGGATATGTGGAGCGGGTTGTCACGGAGGCATCCAGCCTGTCAATGATTGAACGGGATGCGGAGCCGAAACGCTGGGTCGCCCGGGTGACCGCGTTGCTCGCTGTACGGCGTGATCGCCATGAGCGCGCGGGGTTCTTGCTTTATGCCGCGGCCGTCCGCGCGGCTCGTGCACCATTTCTTTATTCGGAGCTAGGTGTTCCCGATACGCTGGACGGGCGGTTCGACCTGATTGGCTTGTACGCGTTCCTGCTGATCGAGCGGCTTCGACTGGCTCCAGGGCCTGGGCCGGCATTGGCTCAGGCGGTCTTTGACGCCATGTTCAGCGACATGGATGTGGCTTTGCGGGAGATGGGGGTTGGCGATCTCTCGGTGGGGAAGAAGGTAAGGGCAATGTGGAATGCGTTCCATGGGCGGGCGCGGGCCTACGCGGCACCCACCGCGGTCCACGATCCTGGTGCCTTGGAAGCTGCAATTACGCGGAATGTCTGGCGTGGAAAGCCACCGCCGCCCGGTTCCGCTGCCCGGCTGGCACGGTTGGCGCTCGCGGAGCACGATCACCTCGCCGGACAGTTGCTCAGTGGACTAGCCAAGGGTCTCGTGAACTTTCTTGATCCGAGGATCGTGGCATGAAGGCAGAGCTGTACCGACCTCTCGCCGTCGATCACATCGGGTCAGCCGGACTGGACGTCAGAGTCGAGGCCTCTGCGGCCGAGTGCTCCGCCCTGGAGCAGCGAATGGGTCTGCCGGCTGTCCGCTGCCTGACCTGCGATTTTCATTTGCATCGTCAGCCTGGCGGCGACGTCACGGCACGCGGGCGTCTCTCAGCCCGCATCGTGCAGACCTGTGTGGTTTCGCTGGAGGAGTTCGAGGCGGCGGTCGAGGAGGACTTCGCGATCCGATTCGTGGGAGACGGCAAAGAAAGCGAGGAGATCGATCCGGAGAGTGAGGACGAGGTGCCGTTCCGGGATGGTGTACTTGACCTGGGAGAGGCCGCAGTCGAGCAGCTTGCATTAAGTCTGGACCCGTATCCACGTCTTCCCGGGGCGGCGTTTCCCGACCAGGGTCCTGAGCCGACTGGCGGCAAGCTGGCGCAGCTTGCCGCCCTCCGCCTTCGGCACTGAATGGACACCAAGCGAGCTCACTTGCGACCGGGGCATCGCTCTGCTAGACCGCGTGGCTCGCAGTTTTGCAACCGCGTGACCGCTCGGTCCACGCGCCCTGGTGCTAGCGTAGTGGGGCGGGCGGGTGTCACCGACTCTCGAGAGGCGTGCTTCAATGGCCGTACCCAAAAGAAAGACCACGCCATCGCGGCGCGGCATGCGACGCAGTCACCACGGGCTGACGCCGGAAGCGCACGCCGAATGCCCGAATTGCGGCGAGCTGAAGCGACCGCATCACGTGTGCAGCCATTGCGGCCACTACGATGGGCGCGAGGTCATCGCTGCCGGGAAAGCCCTGAAGGGCGCGATCCGGGCCTGACCGCTCTCCGCCGGGGGACGCGGCGGGCGTGAACGGGACATTCACGCTGGCGATCGATGCTATGGGTGGCGACCACGCACCAGCCATGGTGCTCGAGGGTTTGGAAATCGCCGCTGAACGTCACCCGCAAGCACGATTCCTGCTCATTGGCGACGAGACGAAATTGATACCCTCGCTGAAGCAGTTCCGGCGGGCTTCGGCGGCCTGCACGATTCGGCATGCCGCCGAGGTGATCGCCAATGAGATGAAACCCACTGCGGCGCTGCGGGTTCGGAACGCTTCCATGCGGGTGGCGATCGACGCGGTCGCCGCCGGCGAGGCGGAGGGTGTGGTCAGTGCCGGCAATACCGGGGCGTTGCTCGCGCTGGCAAAAATCGTCATCAAGACGCTCCCTGGGATCGATCGTCCGGCTATGGCCGCCATCGGCCCTTCGGCTCGCGGCGACATCGTAATGCTCGATCTCGGCGCCAACGTCGTGTGCGATTCGCGCAATTTGGTGGAATTCGCTGTTATGGGCGACGTGTTTGCGCGTACCGTCCTCGGCCTGCCGGCTCCCAGCATCGGCCTGCTCAATGTCGGCAGTGAGGAGCTGAAGGGCGACGAACGGGTGCGCGAAGCTGCCGAAGTTCTGCGGCGAAGCCCTATTGCATCCCAGTTCTACGGGTTCGTGGAAGGTCACGACATCGCCGCCGGCACCACGGACGTTATCATCACAGATGGTTTCACCGGTAATGTTGCGCTCAAGACCGGCGAGGGAACCCTGAAGCTGATCGGCGAATTGTTGCGCCAGGTATTCCGCTCCAGCCTAACTGGTCGAATGGCTTATCTGCTGGCACGGCCAGCGCTTGACCGCTTGCGCGAATGGCTTGATCCGCGCCGCTATAATGGAGCGGTGATGTTGGGGCTGAATGGGGTAGTGGTGAAGTCGCATGGCGGTACGGACGCGCAGGGCTTTGCGCATGCGATCGACGTGGCGATGGATATGGTCGTGCACCGATTCAACGACCAGATTCGTGAAGGGCTGGCACGCATTGTCGGGGGTAGTGCGGCCCGACTGGCGACGGCGTCCTGAGATGAATTGATGACCATTCGCTCTGTCCTTGCCGGCGTTGGCGCATATCTGCCTGAACGGACACTCAGCAATGACGCTCTGGCGCAGCGACTGGAAACGTCTGACGCGTGGATCCGCGAGCGCACCGGTATCCGGCAGCGTTATATTGCAGGCCCGCACGAGAGCTGCGCGTTTATGGGGACTGCCGCGGCTCGTGCCGCGCTGAAGCATGCGGGTGCCGATCCATCCGATGTGGACGCGATCATCCTGGCAACCAGCACGCCGGATCAGAGCTTTCCGGCAACTGCTCTTCGCGTGCAGGCGGCGTTAAGGGTTACACGCGGATTCGGTTTCGATCTCACGGCCGCCTGTGCCGGGTTCATCTACGCGCTTTCCGTTGCCGACGGAATGATTCGAGCGGGCCAGGCAACGGGTGTCCTGGTCATCGGCAGTGAGGTCTATTCGCGTATCCTGAACTGGCAGGACCGGGGCACCTGCGTCCTTTTCGGCGACGGTGCTGGTGCCGTATTTCTGCGTGCTGGCCACGGCAGTGGCAGCATCGACCACGGTATCCTGTCCACGCATCTGCACGCGCAAGGCGCGCTGGGCGATATACTTTACGTGGATGGCGCGGTGGGGCAGCCGGATCGGCCTGGCACACTGGTGATGAACGGTCGAGAGGTGTTTCGGCACGCCGTGGTGCGGCTAGCTGAGGCGGTCGATGAGGCCCTGGCCGCGAACGGATTGAACCGAAGGGATGTGGACTGGCTGGTGCCGCACCAAGCGAATTTGCGGATTATCGATGCAATGGGAAAGCGTCTCGGATTGCCCTCGGAGCGAGTAGTCGTGACCGTCGATCGGCATGCCAACACCTCGGCCGCTTCTGTCCCTCTTGCGCTGGCGGACGCGGTAGGAGACGGGCGCATCCGGGGCGGCGATCTCGGTACTGATGGAAGCGCTCGGCGGTGGGCTGACGTGGGGATCCGCGCTGGTACGGATGTAGCCGAGGTCGAACCGCCATCTTGCAGCCCAGGCACCGAACGGCTTCAGCGCTTCGTTACTCCACGAGTTGGGTTTACTCCGGCAACAACTCGATCCCATCGCCGATTTCGAAGCGCCCGCCTGCGATAACCTCGGCATGAATGCCCAGATCGGCATGGCCGTAGAATCGCCGTAGCTCCTCGACGGGGTGGGCGTCGCGCTCGGCGGTCAGCGGGTTCACTTCGGTTGCTGCGCAGCGGGTAATCCGTTTGACAACGCGCAGCACTGTGCCCCCAAGCTGAAGTTCGCGCCCTATCCAGGCGAGCTCACTCCAGGCGGGGGCGCCACTAAACCAGACATTCGCCCTGAACCGCCGGCGATGTCGGCGCGTGCCGAGCCTGGTCTCGAAATCCCGCAGGCTGGCGAGGTTGATCAGGCTGATCCTCGGGGCCCGCTGGTCACAGAACAGGTGGCCGGGAACATAGTGGAAGCGGGGTAATCCGCGTGCTTCGGCGCCGAGAAAGTTAGTCAGGAACCGGCCGATTTCCTCCCGTCCGGCCGCCGTAAGCGCGTTTGCGGCTATCGTGCTGTCATCAGGCGCGCGGATCGCCAGCACGCCCGAACGCGGATCGAACACCGATTGGAGCGCGGCGATCCGCGCATTCCTCATCTGGCACATGAAATTGGTCTTCGGCAGCCAGGCGGGTTGTTCGGGATCGAACGGCGCATCACCTTGCGCGAGCGCGAACGCGCGGTCCCACGGAATCGCGCCGCCCGCCGCCACTTCTGCCGCGTCGAGCGCCTCGGCGGAAAGCCCCTTTACCGGGTAACGGTACAGATATTCGATGCGCATGGAGCAGCCCCCTTGAGGGGCAGTCTGCGCCCTCCCACCTTGGTTGCCAAAAGGTTCACGTCTCCGTCGCCTCCGAGAGGGGCGGGGAGTAAAACCGTCGCCTGAGCTATAGGGACACAGCAATGGATATTGAAAAGTTCACCGAACGCGTGCGCGGCTTCCTGCAAGCTGCCTCCACGATTGCTATCCGCGAGTTCCACCAGCGGATCACGCCGGAGCATCTACTGAAGGCGCTACTGGATGACGAGGAAGGGGCCGCGGCAGGGCTGATCCGGGCGGCCGGTGGCGATCCGAAGGCGGCGCTCGCAGGGATTGAGGCCGAACTGGCGAAACAGCCGAAAGTTCAGGGTGGCGGTGCCGGTCAGCCGCAGCTCACGCCGGACTTGGTGCGCCTGCTGGATGCGACTCAACAGACTGCTACCAGAGCGGGCGATGAGTATGTGGCGCAGGACCGGTTGCTGGTCGCCCTGGCAGCGTCCGATTCGCCGGCTGGACGGGCTTTGAAGGGTGCCGGGGCGACCGCGCAGGCGCTGGAGAAGGTCGTCGCGGACGTCCGCAAGGGCCGCAAGGTCAGCAGCCAGAACGCCGAGGCCAACTTTGACGCGCTGAAGAAATACGCTCGCGATGTCACTGCGCTGGCGCGCGAAGGCAAGCTCGATCCGGTCATTGGCCGCGATGAAGAGATTCGCCGTGCTATCCAGGTTCTTGCCCGGCGAACCAAGAACAACCCCGTGCTGATCGGCGAACCGGGTGTGGGCAAGACCGCCATCGTGGAGGGATTGGCGCTTCGCATCGTCAACGGCGACGTGCCGGAGGCGCTGAAGGGCAAGCGGTTGCTGGCACTTGACCTCGGCGCGATGGTCGCTGGTGCAAAGTATCGTGGTGAGTTCGAGGAACGTTTGAAGGCGGTGCTGAAGGAGATCGAGACCGCTGAAGGCGAAATCATTCTGTTTATCGACGAGATGCACACATTGGTGGGTGCCGGTCGTGCGGATGGGGCGATGGATGCGTCCAATTTGCTGAAGCCTGAGCTCGCCCGGGGCACGCTGCACTGCATCGGCGCGACCACGCTCGACGAGTATCGCAAGCATGTCGAGAAGGATGCGGCGTTGGCGCGGCGCTTCCAGCCCGTGTTCGTGGGTGAGCCGTCGGTTGCTGATACGATCAGCATTCTTCGCGGCATCAAAGAGAAATACGAGACGCATCACGGCGTGCGAATTACCGATGGAGCCCTCGTGGCTGCGGCCACGCTGTCGAATCGCTACATCACTGACCGTTTTCTGCCGGACAAGGCGATCGACCTGATCGATGAAGCCGCCAGCCGGCTGCGCATGCAGGTGGACAGCAAACCGGACGAACTGGACGAACTCGACCGGCGAGTGATCCAGCTCAAGATCGAACGCGAGGCGCTGCGGAAAGAGAGCGATCCGGCATCGCGTGACCGGCTGGTTAATCTGGAAAGGGAACTGGCCGAACTCGAAGAGAAGTCCAACGCCATGACGGCCGCCTGGCAAGCGGAAAAAGAGAAGGTTGCCGAGACCAAGAGGCTGAAGGAGCAGCTTGAACAAGCGCGTAGTGACGTTGAGGTGGCGCAGCGTCGCGGCGATTTAGCGCGCGCGTCGGAGCTGCTCTATGGCGTGATCCCGGGTATCGAGAAGAAGCTCGCCGCGGCGGCGGATGGTCGGCTGGTGAACGAGGCGGTGACCGAGGAAGGGGTTGCCGCCGTGGTCTCGCGCTGGACCGGGATTCCGGTCGACAGGATGCTGGAGGGTGAGCGTGCCAAGTTGCTGCGCATGGAGCAGGAGATGCGTCGGCGCGTGGTGGGCCAGGATGAGGCGTTGAAGGCGGTAGCCAACGCCGTCCGACGCGCGCGTGCCGGTTTGCAGGATCCGAATCGTCCGATCGGGAGTTTTCTGTTCCTTGGACCAACCGGCGTAGGCAAAACCGAGACCTGCAAGGCGCTTGCCGAATTCCTGTTCGACGACGAGCGGGCGATGGTGCGGATCGACATGAGCGAGTTCATGGAGAAGCACGCTGTTTCCCGCCTGATCGGCGCGCCCCCGGGTTACGTCGGCTACGACGAGGGTGGAGTTCTGACCGAGGCGGTCCGCCGCCGACCCTACCAGGTTATCCTGTTCGACGAGGTCGAGAAGGCGCACGAGGACATCTTCAATGTGCTGCTACAGGTGCTCGATGATGGCCGATTGACCGATGGGCAGGGCCGCACGGTGGATTTCCGTAATACCATCATCGTGCTGACCTCCAATCTGGGCAGCGATGTGTTGGCGGCACAGCCCGAAGGCGAAGCGGCAGTGATGGTGCAAGGGCAGGTGATGCGGCTGGTGCGTGCGCATTTCCGGCCTGAGTTCCTGAACCGGCTTGACGAGATTATCCTGTTCCGTCGTCTGCAACGCGTCGATATGGCAGCGATCGTGCAGATCCAGGTGGAGCGGCTGCGCGCCTTGCTGAGCGATCGAAAGATCGGGCTGGAGTTGGATCGCAGTGCGCTCGAATGGCTGGCGGCCGAGGGATACGACAGCACTTATGGTGCGCGGCCGCTGAAGCGGGTGATTCAACGCAGTCTGCAAAATCCACTGGCCGGGCTGATCCTGGAGGGCGCGGTGAAAGAGGGTGAGACCGTGCGGGTTTCGGCTGGTGCCGAAGGGCTGACGATCAACGGGCAGATGGCCGAGGCTGCATAATGGCGAGGGAGCGGCGGAGTTGATCCGCCGCTCTTTTTTCACAAGCGTGCGGAATGATGATGTCACGGCGTTGACACGCGGTTGGGCCGCGACTAGATAGCGGCTCCCGCGCTGACCGGTTCTTTCGATCGGCGCCGTTCATTGA
>CAVZRO010000030.1:0-56618 GCA_963777625.1 uncultured Pseudomonadota bacterium
TTTGGCGATTATGCACCTTCACAAACACGACCATCGAGTTCGGGACATCGACCTATTATTCACCCTGCCGATCGCCACAGATAGATGCCAACTCTTGCTAGGGGTGTACTGCCTGATGATCAGTTGTCACGTCAAATGGTCCGATCAGTTCGCAGACGCGGTCCAACTGAACGCCCTTCTGATAGTTCCAGAATTCCAGCACGGCATCACGCGAGCCAAAATCCAGACCAGCACGTTCTTCTTAAAGTCAGCGGTGATCCGTCTGGCTAGCCTCACTTCTTGCCCTTCGGCGCCTTCGGCTCATCCTTCGGCTTTTGCCGGGCGATCACCCGCAGCTTGTCGCGGAACGCGGCCTCGTCTTCGTCGCAGCCGAGTTCGCGGGCGGTTTCGCGGAATCGGTCGATCTGAGTGTGATTATGATTAGTTTTTCATGCCGAGATCTATCCAGAACAGGACGTAGTTGCTGAAAGGCACGACGGTCGCCCCAAGCCCAAGAAATTAAGATCGGCGGCGTCCCAAGGTTCCTCATCATCATAGACAATACGTTGTAGCGTATTGGGCGGCTCGGCGTGGCGAACATCCAGGTTCGCGGCGAGAACGGCGTTAATTGAAAAAGCTTCTTGCAAACGGCATCAAGCAATAGTCGCCGATGTCCAGTGAAGGCAATCTCAAAATCGAATCGATGAGCCTTGTTGCTCGCCCCCACTATGGCCGCCTTTGCGTCACTTCGACAAATCGACCTTGAACACGCTCAAAATCGATTAGGCTGGCAAGCGATTCCCGAAAGTTTTTCTTTGGTATCCCGGGATACCGCAACCAAAGCATGGGCGGTCTCTTTCGATACATTGGCCACTAAAGCGATGGCTCCGGAGAGTTGCTCAAATTGACCAACGGGCTAGATGATTCCCTCATGGCGTAACATCCAGGCCTTGTGCACGCGCTGCATTTCGGACAATATAAAGATCGTCTGAGGTCCAGCCGCCGCCGGCCTCCAGCTCATCCAATGCCCCCCCGCCGTCGTGCACCTTAAATTCGTCTTGCCCACCGGAAACATACACACGGACGATACCGTTGGACGGATAGAGGCAGTGCGTGGGCACGACGACGTCTGCGGCCATCAAATGGCGATGGCCATCGATCAAGGCATCTCATCACCGCCAGCAGCGTCACACCAGAAGGTCCTTCTTTGGCAGCTCAGGAATGTCCGTTGTCAGAGCGAAGATCTTTGTCTCACCACAGAACCACCTAAACGCTGCCGTGAACGTCCGGATATTCTCAGGCAGGAATCTAGCTATATGAAGCTGGAAGGCAAGAGTTCGGCTTGGCGTAGCGTCGATTGTCTGCCCATGCGTGGTAGTGGGGCCTTGACAACACGCCGGCGTGAACCGGGGCGTCCAGCGGATTCACGTGACCGTCATCGGTCGAAATCCAGACGCCATATGCATCTTGCTTCATTCAGCATAATCCGGAATTTTAGCGATCCGTTCGCAGGATAAGCCTTCACCTCAAGTTTGATCCCACGTAATTCGCCAGCGATTTCTACCGGCCTTGACCACCGATGACACTTTTCGCGGTGATCGTGAGACCAAACTCCGTAACCTGGCAACGCTCTTATCGACCCGCAGAGCGCCGTCTATCAGTGTTCGCAGATCATGCGTGCCAGACACAGGGCGATCATGCTTGACAACTGGCCGGTAGATCAACCGCTTGCCGACGATGCCCGTCAACGCACGTTCGGTGCGTCCCTGCATCATCCACACCAAGCCGCACGCGGTTGTTGTACCGGAAGTCGAATTCCGCAACATAGCGATGAAGATGCTTCTCGGGCAATGCTGGTAGATGCCCTTCATGCCGCGCTTGAACACACTGTAGAAGCCTTCGACCGTGTTCGTGTGGACATCGCCGCGCACATATTCGCCCGTGCCGTGCGTCACGAAATCGTGTTCGGTGAAGTGCTTGTTCAGGTGCGCATACTGCCCGGCTTCATCCGTCATGACGTGCGTCTCCGGATGCACGTTCGCCTTGATGATCGGCAGCAGATCGGCCGCGCTGGTCCCGTCCACATGGAACGAGCGGGCCTGGCACCCTTCGAGCCGCGCTCCACCAGCGTCATCACGGCATGCTTGTGGGCATAGCCGCGACGCTTCGGCATGTCCTTCTTCTGGCCGATGAACGTCTCGTCGATTTCGACAATCCCGCCGGGTCCGCCCATCATCGGCAGCTTGCCGTCGCCATCGCCTCACGAATGCGATGCGTCATGAACCACGCGGTCTTGTACTGAACGTCCAACGTCCGCATCAGTTGATGGCTGCTGATGCCCTTCTTGCTGCTGCACATCAGGTAGACGGCCTGTAGCCACTGATGCAGCGGCACATGGCTGGACTCGAATACGGTGCCAACCTTGACGGTGAACTGCTTCTTGCAGGGGCCGCAGCGACGCAGACCGATCCGGCCGCCCTTTACCGGCGTAATGCGGTCTATGCCGCCGCAGTGGGGGCATACCGGGCCATTCGGCCAAAGCTGGGTTTCCAGCTTCGCGTAGGCTGCGGCTTCGTCGTGAAAGCAGGGGGCGGAAAGTGCGGACATCGGTCTTGCTCCTTGACCGCATTCCTAACTGCACCCGGAATATTTGTCAACTACATAATCGCCTTTTCTTTCAGCCAACCCGCCTGGAGCGTGCGAGACGTGCCACCAGCGCCCGTCCAGTGCGGCCCTGGTCGGCAAGCCGGCGGCCGGCGTGTCGAGCTGCTGGGCGGGGCGTGACCCGGCGGGATTGCTGATCCCCTTCGCCTCATTTTCGTCCGAGTCGCGGTGACGGCACGTTGCCGACCTGCCTCAGCTCGCACCACACCTCTGCCCCTGCGTATGGTTCGATCATGGTGGCGGCTTTAGTGAGGGCGGCATCGTCGTCCGGGAACACAGCTTCCTGAACAGCAACTAAGTGCCGCTCAGCGTCCAAAAAGCAGATACGATAGTAAGGCATTGCCGACAGCCTGACGAAAGCGTTCCACTGCACACAGCTCTTTATCGCTTGCCGGGACTGCAACTCGCTATCACGTTCAAATTACGGTCAATTAACCACACCGCCGATCGTATGGGCGCGGGCCGCGGCCGTGATCCGGCAAACATTGGCTTTCAGGCACCGACCGCGTTACGATCGACTGTTCGCGCTGGGGGCGGGTATGCTCAGCGACCGTTTAGGGTGGCTGTCCCGAAATACGCCTGGTTGGGTGAAAATCGCACTCTTTACCGCATCTATTGCGGCGGGCGGTGTTCTGACTGTCCGCGGCATCGTGTTCGGCTGCCGGCTATACGATTGGCTGCTGATCGCGGTCTGCGTTGTGGGATTCGCCCTCGCCATGCTGCTCGCGCGGGCCGTGTGACTTCAGCCCGTCGCGTGACGCCCAACCGGCCGATGACCTGACGATTCGCAGTCCGTTATGGTAACGATGGCGCGATGGTTGCTATCTCAAGTTGTGGTGCCCTTTTCTGTGTGTCAGCGTCTCCTTGGTCCGCGGCTCCCCTGGTAAAGCATTGGAGCGAAGGGGCCGGGCGTCTCAGCCTCGAACCTACGACCGGCCCTATCGCCGCGCCTTATGCTGAACGTCGCCTGCCGACCAAGGCGCCGGGCGCCGTTGCCCGATATGCTTGGCACGCTCGATGCACCCGACAGGAGTACGCCGGAGTGGGGGAGCTTGGGCATCCTGTTCCCGGACCGCGAAGCTGATGCTGTCCACGACCTTCCCGTCCTCCCGCACCGGCACATAGACACGGGAGCGCCCCTGCGCGTCGCTGGCGACAATGGACTGCGGCATCATGTCAGGCGATTCGCCGCCGTGCTCCATTGTCCTGAAAGTCCACCCGCGGCCGTCCCCAAGGTGATCTTGGGGGCGCTGGTCGCGCGGGAGTGGTCGGTAGGTGTGCGACTTAGTGACGAGAGGCACGGCGGGGCTCTCCGGTTCGGTTATCGGCAATTAAGCTCCCTCCCCGCCCTGCGGTTCCGGCATAGCCCATCACGCTGGTATGCGGGCGATGGAGCCGATGGCTACCGCTCCCTGTGGTTCACAAGCCGGTCGGCGGTTGTCAGGTCCCGCACTTTGCGCCCGCCCCATGCTACAATCCCGATATGTGCGGCCGATACGCCAGCTTTCTCCCCGCCGAAGCGCTCTCCCGTATCTTCGGCACACGCAACCCGCCGCCGAACATCGAGGCGACGTGGAACCTGGCCCCCGCACAACTCGCGCCTGTCGTGCGGCGGCACCCGGAAACAGGCGAGCGTCATCTCGATCTGCTGACGTGGGGTTTCCTGGCCCAATGGACGCCGGCGATAAACACGACCTCGCCCCCGATTAACGCGCGAGCGGAGACAGTCGCGACGTCGGGCATGTTCCGCGAGGCATTCGCCCGGCGCCGCTGCATAGTGCCAGCGGATGTGTTCTATGAGTGGCGCGTCGTGAAAGGCAGCAAGCAGCCCTATGCCATTGCCCGGCAGGATGGTCGGCCGATGGCGTTCGCAGGCATCTGGGCAGCGCATTATGACCTTGCCGGCACTGTGCGTCGGACCTTTGCCATCATCACCACGGCCGCCGGTCCAGACGTGGCGAAGCTGCACAGCCGCATGCCGGTCATCCTGGAGCCGGTGGACTGGCCGGCATGGCTGGGCGAGGTGGAGGGCGATCCGGCATCGCTGTTGCGTCCGTCACGTGCCCACACGTTGCAGATGTGGCCGGTGGACCGGCGCGTCGGCAATCCGAAGAATAACGGACCGGAACTGATCCAGCCGGTGGAGCTGGCGAGCTGAGCACGGGCGCGGCTGGCGGCGCGCACCCAGCTGCGGGCGAAGCTGCTATACGAACGGCGGCGGTGCTCGACGTTTGGGGCGGGCGGCCGCGCGGCGGGCATCAACCCTCGTGCTGTTTAGGTTGGCCACGCTGCTGTGGCGCGTTCGGGCGGCGCCGGAGGCCGCAAGCAGGACGAAAACGACGGCCTAGGCGCTCCAGCCCACGGCGACTACGGCAATGGACCCCGATCAGCTTAGACGCAAGGCAGCTCACTACCGCCAGATCGCGAAGCTTTATCTCGGACGAGCAGATGCGGGACGGACTCCTGAGCTTGGCGAGTGAATACGAAGCGAAGGCCGACGCCATAAGCGCCGGCCAAGCTGAGGGTCACGCTCCGCTGGGCTCACCGTCCACTGACGACGAGGACGGCACGTAGCCCACCAGACGCGCCAGAGACCAAACCTCCGCGCCGGCCTGGCCGTCGATAACGCTCTTGGCTTCCATAAGCGCGGCATCATCATCCGGGAACTCGGCCTCGCGCACCGAGGTAATGCGCCGCTTCGTGTTCAGCAGGTAGATACGATAGTGTGGCATTGCTGAATACCCAGACCAGTAAGCGCCACAGGCCCCGATCCCCGCCCCTGTGGTGCACCTTTTCGGCGTCTTCGGGTCGTCGATTCAGTTAGCGAATCACAATTATGGTTTCAATATCCGATGCGGTTTGGAGCCGTTCGCTAGCCCGGGATTTCCACACCATCTTGCCGCCGGGCGGCAGTGCGCCATCTCCCCAAAGTGCCCACCCGCATCGTCACCGCCCGGCCGCCAAGCCGCATAAAGCGTAAGCCCAAGGTCGCACCGCCGGCTGAAGCTGCGCCAGCCTGGATCGTCACGACACGGAAGGCGCGCCCGGCACCCGCCGGGCTGGCGGATCACCGCAACGCCGATGCCGCCGATCGGCTATGGCGGGAGCTGGTGCGGCGTGTAAC
This sequence comes from uncultured Pseudomonadota bacterium, assembly GCA_963777625.1. Taxonomy (GTDB): domain Bacteria; phylum Pseudomonadota; class Alphaproteobacteria; order Acetobacterales; family Acetobacteraceae; genus DATDIC01. The sequence continues at coordinate 5,768 of CAVZRO010000030.1, forward strand.
CGGCAAGAATCTGAGCTAACGGGGTAGTGTCCTATGCAGTATGCTGGGCCGGCCCAGCCCGTCACCCTGTGCGCGGTCCGCGCCGCCCAGGCCGGGCCAGGACGAACGCGAACGCGCCGGTCCGGCCGCCCCGCTGCTACGTTCCCCAACTCATCAGCCCTCCGCGCCGACGAACGCTGCATCGCGCCGGCGGCGGGTATCCCGCCTCACCGCAGCCCCGGCAATGTCGGCTGCCGCAACGTCGCGCGCTTGATCCCCACTTCCCGTGCGAGCACCTCCACCGGCACGATGCGGCCCCACGAATCATTGCGTTGCACATACCGCCGCTGCCGCCGTTCGGGGAAGTCGTAAATCCGGCCGCCCTGATCACCAGTGCCGAACGCCCATTGCTGCAATCGGAACAGCGGCAGGAACAGCGCCGTATCCGCGTCCAGGAAGTGAAAGCCCACCACGTCGGCCCGGCAGGTGATCAGCCATCCCGGCGTTGATCCGCGCTCCACGTGAGATGCCTGACTGTCCAGGTTCTTGTTCGACCATACTTCCAGGAACAACCGGCCAGTCCACCGGCGCTGCACCTTGATCTCGATGCTCGCCACGCCGCCCGGGCCGGTGGCGATGAGAAGGTCGCCGAAACTGCGCTGGAAGGTGCGTGCCAGCGGGCCCTTGGCGACGTGGATGAGCTGGCCGCGCCAGGCACGCGATTCGAGAAAAGGGAGCAGGGCGGCCATCCCGCGCTGCTCCACCAGACACGCATCGGCGAAAGCGTCCATTGGGGCACTCGCATGAAGCCCGGCAACGCCCCTTGCCGCCGGGTCAGTTGATCAGACGTTTCTTGCTCTTGCCGCGTGTCAGCGGATCAGGCGTAGGCGCTGAGGCGCTCCAGCAGATCGGGATCGCTGGTGGTCGCCAGGTCGAACTCGGCCACTCTGGCAACCATCACCGTGAGGCCAGCGACGACGCGTTTGACGGTTTCCAGGTCCGTTTCCAGCGTGCCCTCTTTCAACTGCTCGGCCAAATCGGAGGCGCTGATATCCCCGATGAAGTCGAACAGGATGCCCAACTGCGTCGCGGCGTCGGCGAGAGTTCGGGGGCGGTGCGCCAGCGCCAGACCTTGCCATGCCACGATTTCATTCAGGCTCCAACGCATACTGATCTCGGCTGCATGCTTGTCCGCACTATCCGAAGCAGCAGCCGTCGCCGCATCGTCGTGCGCCGCGTGCCGTGCGAATGCCGCGCTGAGATGCCGGCCGATCCCGACCAGCGACAGAGGCTGAAGGCAGTTCATTGTGAGCCTCCTGTCGGCTTTGAGGGTGGGGGGTTCTGGCCGGGCTTTGGACGGGGCAGCCTCACCTGGGTTGGGACAACGAGCACCTCGTAAGCGCCGGGCTTGCCGTAAATCGGCGACCTGGATCGATCCAGGCGCGAGAATGGCAACGGTGGCCAGCGGAACGGATGCGCGGTCATGCCACGCCTCCTGTTGGTTTCGGAGTTGGGGGATCGTCCGCCGAGCTTTTGTTTCCTGCTTTCAACGCCTCGTAAAATTCGTCGGTGGCGTCGGTCGCAAGACGAGCGGCATGCCTCATCGCCTCGAAATCATCTTCCGCTGCCGTAAACTGGTCGCAGAACCAACAGAACCCAATGACGGCGAACTCCACGCGCACGCACCGTCAGGAGTAGGTCGGCGCATTGATCGCACGCGCCCAGCAAATCCTTCACGGGGCCTTGGGTGAAGTCGGCGATCACCGGTTCTGCGTCGGGCAGGGCGTTGCGCTTGCTCATGTCTGCGCCTCCCCGACCTGAGTCGCGAGCTGCGCCAATTTGTCAGGCGGCATCGCCAGCGCCTCCACTGCGTCCCACAGCATGTTGTCCACGATGCTGCGATTGTCAGGGCCGTCCGGCTCATAGAAGGCGACCGCCACAGACAGTTTTGCTCGGTGACCCGTTTCTGTGAACGGTTCCGTCTCGGTCACCTTTTCGATCAGGTCGCAATAACCCTCGGGATGATCCGGATAGTTTCCATTCGCGTTGGGACCCGTACTCTGCCATTCGCGCTCCATGGCCACGAGCGCCGCGCAGTTCCGGATCAGCGCCGCGTCGGGCGCTACGGCATCATCGCCACCGGCCGGCGCAGCCATCGTAGCCGGTGCGAGCGCCGCAGCGGCGGCTCCGGCCAACAGCATGCGACGCTGCACACCCCGCGTGTTTGTGGTAGAAGCCCGGTCGTCGGCTTCGTTCATGGACTAATCCTCCCTCAGGCGGGGCCACGCGGCGGGCGGGTGCTCTAACACTCGCTCGCCAAACCCCCTCATGCCGGGAACCGCCCGGCGCGGTTGTTCAGCCGGAGCGGTTTTGCAACTGCACTACCTCCGCGCCAGCGTTGCGCCCCTCGATGGCGGCAGCCAGCATCTGCCCCCACATCTGCATCGCCCTGACCTGTTCGGGCCAGCGGGTCGCACGTTGATACACGCCCAGCACGCCACCCCGAGTCGCGGACTGTCGGTGGTTCAGCACGGCATCCGCTACGCTTTCGGGGATGCCGGCTTCGCCCAGGGCGGTGGCAAAAGATCGGCGGAAGTCGTGCCAGGTCCAGCCCGCCAGATCGGAAGCTTTTGCCAACGTCGCCTTCAATTCGGTGAAGGTATCCACCACCTTGCCCGACTTCGGCGCGGGAAAGATCAGCCCTTTTCCTGTGGTAGCCGCGCGACGTTCGCGCAGAACCTGCAACGCAAGGTCGTTGAGATGCAGCCGGTGCGGATCGCGGTTCTTGGTCAGCCGGCCCGGCTGGCGCCATTCAGCGGCGTCGAGACTGACGTGATCCCACTGGAGCTGCGCAGCCTCCCCGCGCCGGCATGGCACTGCCATGAGGAAGCGCGCGATATCACGCCAGACAGGTTCATCGAGGCGTTCAGCGGCCTTCCATAGGCGCGCCAGCTCTGCCGGCGTCAGGTAGTGAGCCCGAGGCTGTGGCGCGTTCGGGCGGCGCGCGCGGCCTATCAGGGCACACGGATTAGCCGGTATGTGTCCGGCGTCCTGGCACCAGTCGAGGAACCGGGACAGCGCGCCAAAGCGACCCCGCGCGTTTCCAGCAGAATCACCTGCGCTATTGAGAAGCCTGCGCACGTGTGCCTCAGTCAGATCGGCGGCCGGCAAGTCATTGGCCTGCATCACAGCCAATGCGAGGCGCGCCTGCGCCATTTCGATCGCCACATAGTCAGATGATAGCTGACCGCCACCGCGCATCTTCGGGCGGCGAGGCAGGGCATGCGCGTAATCGTTGGCCAGCCGACTGAGTGTTGTGCCTTGCTTGCTGCGCTCCGCAGCCGCGCGGGCCTTTTTCTCTGCGGCTGGATCAGTGCCGGATGCAACCTGGCCTTTGATCGAGTTGGCTCTGAGCCGCGCATCCTCTGGCGAGTGAGTTGCTGGATTGCCAATCGTGACGGTCCGGTTCGGAAAGCGCTTGCCGGTGCGCGGATCGATCCCGCGAGGGCGATATGCGTAACACCACGTCATCGCGGTCGAGTTCACGATCAAAGCAAGCCCCCGGCATTCGGCATCCCGAACAATCAGGCGCTGAGCCGGACCGCGCTGCCGCCACATCGCCTCGATAGTGGCCCGAGTGATCTTGGCCCGAGGTTTCGTGATAACCCGCATCCCGCTCACCTGACCGGACAACTCCAAACCGGACTTTGACAGGACATGCCGTGCGTTGGCAAGCGGAATTATGCGGGGAGGAACGGAATGTAAATCTGCCGGCAATGGCTGGATTCGTTTGATTTTGGCTTACGTGCGGAGGTGGGCGGAACTTAGCGGTGGGCTTGCCCCTAAGACTATGAATGTAAAGGCTGGCGTCGAGCCGTTCAGCGATGGTCTGCCGCGCAGCCGGCGACACGTCGCGGCAAGTACGATCCCAGGATCGCCGCTATCTGACAGGCGCTGAGATGACGGGTAACCCGCGCCGGCTGGCGATGGATGTTGATCCGCAGCACCCCGCCACCGGCAAGATCGAGCCTGACCATGGCGAGATGTCCAGACGGCATAGCCGGCCGCGGCAGCCCGGCTCCTACCGCCGCAACCTGCTGCCGATACAACGCCGCCAGCTCCGGTGTCTGCGAATGATACATGCCGATGGCGGTGAACCAGTTTCCGCCGGCAACACCGTCATGCAACTGCCGCAGATACCGGGCGCCGTACTCGGCGTTGGCAACCGGATCGAACGCCTCGTCAAGGTCGCGAAATGCATTCGGGTGCATGCGCAAATCGACCTGCATGCAACCGACATCGAGGAACGTGACCGTGCCTGAGTCCAATGCCTGGCGCGACCAGGCGACGGCCTGGTCCTTGGTCGCAAAGAAAATCCCCTGCCCATCGGCATCGACCGTCCACGGCCAGGGTTCCAGCGTACCCGACGAGGTTGACCGGCCACTTTCGACTTTTGCAATCACCGCCAGCAATCCCGGCGGCGTGGCCTGATGCTGCTGAGCCGCCGCGACGGCGTCCAGGCACATGTCAAACGGGGAGTGCTGCGATCCCGCGTCGGCGCGGCTTGCTGCAAACGAAATTGCAACCAACAGCAGCGCGTTGAACAACCACCGCAACCGGATCATCCGGGCCACGCGGTTTCCCATCGATCCGCATGCGCCACCTCAGTAACAGGCCGTCGCGTCAGGGGCCCGAATTTGTCGACCGGCCAGCCTATCGGCATCAGCGCGTACGTATCGACCTGATCCGGGATGCCAAGCAGCGCCTTCACCTCATCCTCAAAGCGCAGATGATTGGTGGTGAGCACGGTGCCCAATCCCAGCGCACGGCAGGCAAGCAGGATGTTCTGCACCGCCGGATAGATGCTGGCGCCGCGAATACGTTCCATGTAGGCGAGTTCCTGATCGTATCGGGCGACGACGGAAGCCGGCAGGGCGTCGGGTAGCGGCATAGACGGGGGACGGAGGCAAGGCACCAGGATCACCGGCGCGTCGCCCATGTGGTTCCACAGGTGCACGCCGGACGCCATGAAGCGCGCGTATTGCGCCTCCGTCAGATGGGGCGGCCGCCCGCGGGCTGCGTAAACCGCCTCGGCAATATCGGACGCCTTGCGGTAAATGGCGCCGAGCCGTCGCCGCAGTGTCGCGTCGCGTACGACGACAAACCCCCAGCCTTGCGCGTTGCCGCCGGATGGCGCGCGGATCGCGGCGTCCAGGATGCGCGTGATCAACTCCTCCGGCACCGGGTCCGGCTTGAACCGGCGGAGTGAGCGGGCCGAATAGATGATGTCGAAAAATTCTAACTCGGACATCGCGGCTCCTACAGATCGGCAATCCTTATCCATGCCGCGATGCACCCGGCAACGACCACCCCGACAACACTGGCCGCGATGCCATCGTACCCCAGCTCGTGCTCGATGCCGATCCATAGTGCCAGCACACAGATGCCGACCGCCACCCCGCCGATCAGGCTGGCTCGTCCACGCTTCCGTCTGCTGGCCGGGACATCCGGCATCCGCTTATTCGGCCAGTGTCGCCGTGTGCAGATGCCCGGCACTCGGATCGTCGATGCTGTTGCGAACCCGTTTCAGGCCATGCACCACGTATCGCCGGTCGTAGCCGTTGAACACGTGGCGCAGCAGTCCGCAGTTCAGGTCCGATGTGCTGAAGAACCAGTCGGCGATCGGGTAGGTCAGGTTGAAGTTCCGCTCCATCATGATCGACGTGTTGTGATGGGCGATGTGATGCCGGCGGATGGAGTTCACCAGCGGAATGTGGCGGACGATCCGATCATCTTTCACGTGGCAGAAATAGTGGAACAGCTCGTAGTTCAAATAGAGCGCAACATTGGTGATCAGCAGCAGCCAGCCCGCATCGCGCAAGCCGAGCAGCATCAGGATGGCCGCCGGCGGGATGGAAAGCCCGATGAACGCGACCAGCGCATAGGGCGGAAAGAACACGATACGGAAGTCGCGGGTGTTGTCGAAGCTCGGCTCCAGATCGGTGAAAAACTGATGATGCGCCAGCGTGTGCCGCCGGTAGATACCCATGAAGCCGGGCACCGGCCGGTGCATGACGTAGCGGTGGATCCACCATTCGAAGGTGTTGGCAATGCAGAATGCCGCCGGCACGACCAGCCACTCGTACCAGGCCGGATGACCCACGTGCCGGGCGCAGTACCAGATCGCCGCCAGGCCGATCACGGTGATCAGCACCACATGCGCCCAGCCCGAGTAGGCATCGGCAATTCGTGCCCTGAAATCGGCCCGAAACGCCTGCTGACGGCGCGTCATGCGTGCCACGTCCATGGGAGGCCCTCCGCAAGTCTAGATAAGAATATTTTGCCACTACCCGCCGACAAGACCAAATCGGTCAGTGTGCGCCGCAGCATTCAGGCGGCACGTTTCGATTTGCTGTGCCCTATTGCACGCCTGGGCCCGCCGATACCACCTTCCTGGTGGGCTTGCCGGTCCTCCGGCCTGGCCCGGAGGGACGTTTTAGATGGATATCGGCCTCGCGCACGCCGCCACTACGCTGGAAAGCCGCTTCGTCGATCTGGATACACCCGTGCTGCTAAGCGGGGTGCAGGCGATGGTGCGCTTGCTGCTGGAACAGGCGCGCCTGGATCGCGCCGGATCACGTCATACGGCGGGGTTTGTGTCCGGCTATCGCGGATCGCCGCTGGGCGGACTGGATCAGGAGTTGTGGCGCCGCCAGAAGCTGCTGACCGCCCACGATATCCGGTTCCAGCCCGGCGTGAACGAGGATCTCGCCGCGACCATGCTGTGGGGCGCTCAGCAGATCGACGCGTTCCCCGGCAAGAAGTTCGATGGCGTGTTCGGGATGTGGTACGGCAAGGGTCCCGGAGTCGATCGGTCCGGTGACGCGCTGCGCTGCGCCAACATGCTCGGCACATCCGCGCTCGGCGGGGTACTGGCAGTCGCCGGGGACGATCACGGGGCGCAATCGTCCACCTATCCCCATCAGACGGAGCAGCTTTTCCAGGGCTGGATGATACCCGTCCTGAATCCCGCCTCCGTTCAGGACATACTGGATTTCGGGCTGGCCGGGATTGCGCTGTCACGTTACGCCGGACTGTGGATTGCGCTGAAAACCACCGCGGAAACAGCGGAGCAGGCAGGCACGGTGATAATCCCTTCGGAACGGAGCTTTGTGGCTCCGCCCGACCTGCGGCCGCCCGATCACCCGATCGGATACGATCCGTCGCTGTCGTTTCCCGCTGACCGGTTTACGCTCGAACGCCGCGTGCTGCTGGAGCGGCTGCCGGCGGTTGCCGCCTGGACGCGGGCGAACCAATTCGACCGGCTGGTGTTCGGCTTGCCCGACGCCCCACTGGGGCTGGTCACGGTCGGCCGGGCGCATATGGATACGCTCCACGCGTTGCGACGGCTCGGCTTGGACGGGCATCCGCAGATCGCGCTCTACAAGGTCGGACTGTCCTGGCCGCTGGAGACCGAAGGGTTGCGGGACTTCGCCCGCGGCAAACGGGCGCTGCTGGTCATCGAAGAAAAGCGCAGCTTCGTCGAGGCGCAGATTCGGGATGCGCTCTACAACCTGTCCGCCGACGAGCGGCCGGCGATTGCTGGCAAGACCGAAATTGGCGGGGCACCGCTGTTGTCGCCGCTGCTGGAACTCTCGCCTGAATCGGTCGGGGCGGGGTTGGCCCGGTTCCTCACGGCCGCCGGGTTGAATGTTCCGGAACCGCCGGATACCCACACCCCGACCGCCCTACTGGGCTATTGCGCCGTATCCCCGCTTTCTGCGCCGGCTGCCCGCACGGGACTTCCACCAGGCTGCCGGACGGCAGCTTCGCCACCGCCGGCATCGGCTGCCATTTCATGGCGCTGGATCACGGCGATGCCACGCGCACCTTCACGCATATGGGCGGAGAAGGCGCCACCTGGGTCGGGCTCGCACCGTTCACCGACGTGCCGCACGTGTTCGCCAACCTGGGCGACGGCACCTATACGCATTCCGGCATCCTGGCGATCCGCCAGGCGGTCGCCGCGAAGGCCCGCATCACCTACAAGATTCTTTACAATGGCGCCGTGGCGATGACCGGCGGGCAGCCGGCCGAGGGCGGATTCACGGTCCCCGAAATCGCGGCGCAGGTGCATGCGGAAGGCGTGCGGCGGATCGCGATCGTTGCTGATGAGGCCAGCCGCCTGCCGCCGGTCTCGGCCCTGCCAATTGGCGCGACACGGCATGTTCGGAGCGAACTGGATGCCGTTCAGCGAGAGCTGCGCGAGCACCAGGATGTGTCCGTGCTGATCTATGATCAGCTCTGCGCCACCGAAAAGCGCCGCCGCCGCAAGCGCGGAAAGATGGCGGAAGCCACCCAAAGCGTGATCATCAACGAACAGGTCTGCGAGAATTGCGGCGACTGCTCCACCCAGTCAAGCTGCATCGCAATCGAACCGATTGAAACGGTTCTGGGGCGTAAACGACGGATCAATCCCACCGCATGCAATGTCGATCTGTCCTGCTTGAAAGGATTCTGCCCAAGCTTCGTGACAATCGCCGGACCGCCTCGCGCGGCGGCAGCGGACCCGCGCTGGGCGGCGCAGGAAACCAAGCTGGCAGCGGACCTGCGGCAACCGAAGCTGCCGATTCGGATGCCGTGGCGTGGCTTGTTTGCCGGCATCGGCGGCGGCGGGATCGTGACCTCGGGCGCCATTCTGGCGATGGCGGCGCACCTGGAAGGACGCACGGTCCGCACGCTGGATTTCACCGGGCTCGCGCAAAAGAACGGAACGGTCGTCGCGCATGTGCAGATCGGCGAGCCGGGTGACCTGGACGTGGTGCGGATCCCGCTCGGCGAAGCGAATGTGATGCTGGCCGCCGATCTTGCCGTGGGTGCCGGGCCGGGCGTGCTGGAGCGATGCGCGACGTCCTGCGCGGTGGTCGGCAACCTGGACCTGGCCGCGAGTGCCGATTTCAAGTTCGATCCTCGGTTGAACGTAGATGCCGGGCTGCATCGCCGCACCATCGAACGGGCGACCGATGCGGCTGGCAGCGTCTATTTGCACGCGGTGCGGCTGGCCGAAAACCTGTTCGGCAATGCACAGGCGATGAATACGTTGCTGCTAGGGCTGGCGTGGCAGCGCGGGCTTATTCCTGTCGGTGACGAGGCGATCCTGCGTGCCATAGAACTGAACGGCGCGGCCGTGCCGGTGAACCGGCGTGCCTTCCTGTGGGGCCGCATTCTGGCCGATCGCCCCGAGTTGGCGGATCAGGTGCTGGTGCAGACGCTGGAACACGCGCCTTCGGATCTGGGCGCGCTGATCGAGGATCGCGCGGCTCGCCTGATCGAGTACCAGGACGCTGCCTACGCGACCCGCTACCGAACCGCGCTGGCGCCGGTCGTCGCAAGGGAAACAGAGCTGTTGGGCTCACCCGGGCGATTGTCGCGGGCGGCGGCGGAAGGGCTGTTTCGCGTCATGGCGTATAAAGATGAGTACGAGGTGGCGCGAATGCACATTGCGGCTTCTTACGGTAAGCGGCCGGTCTTTCACATGGCGCCGCCGCTCATTACCCGCACGGATCCGGCGACCGGCCGGCGGCGCAAGATGGCCATCCCAGGCTGGGCGGCCCTGCCGCTGTTTCGTCTGCTGCGGCATGGCAAGCGGGTGCGTGGGACTCGCTGGACTTGTTCGGGCAACAGGCGGAACGGCGACAGGAACGCGCGCTGGTCGGGCAGTACGAGGCGGATCTGCGGCAGATCACCGCCGATGTGCGCTCCGATAATCTGGACACAGCCGTGGCACTCGCGGAAATCCCCGATCTGATCCGTGGCTTCGGCCCGGTAAAGGAAGCGAACCGCGCGAAGGCGATGGTCCGGCGAGAGAGCCTGCTGGAAGAACTGCGGACCCGACATTTGCAACCTGTCGCCGCCGCGGCTGAGTGAGGTGGGGTTCAACTTGCTGGCGGTACTCCTGCATCACGCAAGACGGTTGCCTGTCGTTCCGCCAGCGCGCGTTCGTCGAATCCTTCGATTAGCTTCTGAAACAACTGACTCCAGTTCAGCTCCGCGCCCAGCCGGAGGAACACGCCGCCTAGACCGATCGCCGCACGGTCCATCAGCACGAACTCCCGCGGCGGCCGCACACCGCCGGTGCGTTTCAACCCGGCATGCACGCGCTCTGCCACGTCACGCCCATATTGCGGGTCGTTGGTCTCCTGGATTCGCCGCGCCCGGTTCTCCATCAGCGGCTCGTACAGGAATCGCGCCCACATATTCAGAACGTCAGTCTTTTCCCGTGTGAGGTTCACGAAGCCCCACGTCTCGTATGCCTGGTGCGCCTTCGCATCGTCGCCGTCGCGTACCGCCTCGTACAGATCGATCACGCCGCGCACGAATTTCGGCGCGAACACGCGGATGGCGCCAAAATCCAGCAGGTTCACGGACCCGTCCGGCCGTACCTGGTAGTTGCCCAGATGCGGATCGCCGTGGATCACGCCGTAGCGATAGAACGGCACGTACCAGGCGTGAAACAGCGCCTCCGCTATCCGGTTGCGCTCTTCCAGTGGTGGGTCTTCCTGCAGCCGCGCCATCAGCGGCCGACCGTCGAGCCATGTCATGGTCAACAGCCGTCGGGTGCAATACCCCGGGGCGGGCGTCGGCACATGCACCGAAGGCACGTCCGCCAGCATCGTGCCGTACAGCCTCATCTGCGCTGCCTCGCGCTGATAATCCAGTTCCTCTCGCAAGCGCTGGCTCAGTTCCTTGTATATCTCCTCATGGTCGATCGCGTTGTCCATGCGATGGTAGATCGCCATGGCCAGACGCAATTGCCGCAGGTCGGCCTCCACGGTGCTCGCCATGTCGGGGTACTGCAGCTTGCACGCGACGTCGGTGCCATCCGGCAGCGTCGCGCGATGCACCTGGCCCAGGCTGGCCGCCGCCGACGCTTCGCGCCCGAACCGCGCAAATTTGCGTTCCCAGTCGACCCCCAACTCGCTCGCCATGCGACGGCGCACGAAGTTCCAGCCCATCGGCGGTGCATTGGCCTGCAATTCCGCCAGTTCCGCGGCGTACTCAGCCGGCAGCGCGTCCGGTATAGTGGACAGGAATTGCGCCACCTTCATCAGCGGACCCTTCAGCCCACCCAGGATCGCCCGCAGATCCTCCGCGTGCGCGGCCCGGTCGGTCTTCAGCCCGAACACGCGCGCACCGGCCACGCGTGCGGCGATACCCCCCACGGCCCCGGACGTGCGTGCCATCCGGCGCAACTCTCCGATCAGCGATGCGTCGCCTTCGTCGCGCGCCATTATGCAACCGCTTCCAGCTCGTCGATAAATCCTGCAATCACATCAAGTCCCCTGGCCCAGAATTTCGCATCCGATGCATCGAGTCCAAATGGCGCCAGCAACTCCTTGTGGCGCTTGCTGCCGCCGGCCTGCAGCAGATCGAGATATTTCGTCTGGAACCCAGGGTGGCCGGACTGGAACACCGCATACAGCGCATTCACCAGACAATCACCGAACGCGTAAGCATACACATAAAACGGCGTGTGGATGAAATGCGGCACATACGACCAGAATACATCATACTCGGGGGTAAACTCGAACGCCGGTCCCAGGCTTTCAGTCTGTACGCGATGCCAGAGTTGGCCGATCCGCTCCGGCAGCAACTCGCCGGTACGACGTTCGTCGTGCAACAGCTTCTCGAACTGGTAGAACGCCACCTGCCGAACCACCGTGTTCAGCATGTCCTCCACCTTCGCGGCCAGCATGGTGCGGCGGCGGCGCGGGTTGCGTTCTGCGTCCAGCATTGCGCGGAACGTCAGCATTTCCCCGAACACGCTTGCCGTCTCCGCCAGTGTCAGCGGTGTCCCCGACAGCAGGTAACCCTGCGCGTGGCCGGCGAGCACCTGATGCACACCATGGCCGAGCTCGTGCGCAAGCGTCATCACGTCGCGGGTGCGGCCATGATAGTTCAGCAACAAATAGGGGTGTACCGACGGAACGGTCGGATGCGCGAACGCACCGCCGGCCTTGCCGGGCCGCAACGTCGCATCGATCCAGGGGCGGTCGAAGAAGCGCTGTCCGATCTCCGCCAGATCGGGACTGAAGGCGCGATACGCGGACAGCACGCGGCGCCGGGCTTCGTCCCAACTGATCTGCTGGTCGTCATCCTCTGGCAGCGGCGCGTTGCGGTCCCAGTGCATCAGCTTCGGAAGCCCAAGCCATTTCGCCTTCATCAGATAATAGCGATGCGCCAGCCGCGGATAGGCCGCTTGCACCGCGCTCACGAGCGCATCCACCACCTCGTCTTCCACCATGTTGGCGCGGTTGCGGGAGCTCTCCGGGCGCGGATAGCGGCGCCACGTGTCGATAATCTCCTTGTCCTTCGCCAAGGTGTTGGTGATCAGCGCGAACAGCTTGATATTACGGCCGAATACCTCCCCGATGGCGCGTCCCGCCGCCTCCCGCGCCGAGCGGTCGCGATCCGACAGCTTGTTCAGCGCGGCACTGACCGTGAGAGCTTCGCCGCCGACCGGGACCCGCAGGCCGGCAACTGTTTCGTCGAACAGCCGGTTCCAGGCTGAATGGCCGGTCACCTCTTTTTCGTGCAGCAGCCGCTCCAGCTCATCCGAGAGTTGATGCGGACGGAACACGCGCAGATCGCGCAGCCACGGGCGCCAGCGGGCCAGCGACGGATCGCGCAGTCTTTGCTCCAGCGCGGGTTCGTCCATCCGGTTCAGCTCGAGCGTGAAGAAGATCAGATGGCTGCTGATCGCGGTGACGCGCTCGTTCACCGTCTGATAGAACTGGCCGATTGCGGACTCCGTCGAATCGCCCGAAAACAGCAATTGGGCGTACAACATCAGGCGCCCGAGCGTCTGCTCGATCTGCTCGTACTCCGCGATCGCTCCCGCCAGCTCGGCCCCCGGCAGTCCGCCGAGTTTGCCGGCAAATGTCGCCGAAAACCGCTTGGCGGATGCCTCCGCGGTCTCCAGGTCCCGGGTGACTTCCCGACTGTCCGGACCGGGATACAGGTCTGACAGATCCCAGGTCGGCAATCCCTTTTCCGCCGCCGTGGCGGCGGAAGCCTCTGCTGTAGCGAACGGCATCGCCGGTACATCCTGCTTCTGCTATGTTATCCGCATGTAAGCCGGCCGGGACACGCATCAACAGGCTGGCCGGATGCGTGGGAGAAGACGTGCGGAGAGCCCAACAGACTTGGCCCGCCGGCCCCAACCTTCCGGCCATGATGTTCGACCGGGCGCGGCGGTGGCCCGACCGACCGATGCTGCGCACGTTCCGTAGTGATGGCTGGCACACCACCACCTGGGCGGAGTTTGCCCGCGCCGCCGCCTCGCTCGCCCGCAATCTGCGCGCTGCGGGCCTGCGGTCCGGCGACCGGATCGTCATCGTGTCCGAGAACCGGCCCGAATACCCGGTTGCCGAAACCGCCCTTATGGCCATCGGCGCGGTACCGGTGCCGGCTTACGTCACCAACACGGTCGAGGATCACGCGCACGTCATCCGCGACTCCGGCTCGCGCGCCGCGATCGTGTCCACGCCGGCGTTGGCACAGCGTCTGCGGGACGCCGCCGGCGCCGACAGCCTCGATCTGCTGGTCGTCATGGAGGACATGCAGCCCGACGCCTCATCTAGGCTGCATCTGTTGCGATGGACCGATCTTGTGCGTGACAGCGCCTCGCCCGACGATATCGCCCGGGACGCTGGGCAGATCGCGCCGGATGCATTGGCCTGCCTGATTTATACGTCGGGCACCGGCGGTGCGCCGAAAGGGGTCATGCTGACGCATCGCTCCATCCTGTCGAACTGCCGGGGCGCGTTCGAGCTGCTGCGCCCGCTGGCGCTTCGCGACGGGGTGTACCTCTCCTATCTGCCGACCGCGCACAGCTACGAGCACACGGTCGGCCTATTCTTCCTTCCCAGCATCGGCTGCGAGATCGTCTATGCGCGCGGCGTCGAACATCTTGCGGCCGATTTGCTCGCTGTGCGTCCGACGATCCTCACCGCGGTTCCCCGCGTGCTGGAGGTGATCCATGCCCGCGTGCTGGGTCAGGTAGCCCGTCAGACGGCATGGCGGCGGGCACTGTTCCAGCGCGCGGTGGCGATCGGATTGAAGCGGATCGACGGAAACAGGTTGAATGCCGTGGAAATGGCGCTCGACCCTCTGCTCGACCGGATGGTGCGCGCCAAGGTGCGCGCCCGGTTCGGCGGCAGATTGCTCGGCGTCATGTCCGGCGGAGCACGGCTGGAGCCGGATGTGGGGCGGTTTTTCCTGTCGCTCGGCGTGCCGGTGATGCAGGGTTACGGACAGACTGAAGCTGGCCCCGTCATCAGCGCCAATCCCCCGCAGGCAATCCGCATAGACACCGTCGGCCGCGCGCTGGATGGCGTGGAGATCCGGATTGCCGAGGATGGCGAGATCCTGGTCCGCGGTGATCTGGTGATGGCCGGCTACTGGGGCCGGCCGGATGATACCGCCGCCGCTATTCGCGACCACTGGCTGTGTACCGGCGACATCGGCGAGCTCGATCCTGACGGGTATTTGCGCATCACCGATCGCAAGAAGGACATCATCGTGCTGTCCGGGGGGGAGAACGTATCTCCCGCTCGCATCGAAGGGATGCTGACGGCCGAACCGGAGATCGCGCAGGCCGTGGTCGTCGGCGACGGGCGTGCCGCCCTCGGCGCACTTATCGTTGCGGCTGACGGATGCGATGAACCGGCGGTCGCGGTGGCGGTTTCCCGGGTCAACATGCGGCTGTCGGTGACGGAACGGTTGCGCCGACATGCGCTGGTTGGACCATTCACGATCGAGAACGGACTGCTGACGCCGTCGCAAAAAGTACGCCGCCTCGCGGTCGTGCGGGCCAATGCCGATGTGGTCGAGAAATTGCACGCGTGAGCTGATATTGCATGCATGAGCTGATCCAGACATGCTGACCTGCACGGGAGCTTTCGATGGATAATGATTTCCGCCGCGCCGCTCTGGATTATCACCGGCTGCCGCGGCCGGGAAAGCTGGCGATCGAGCCGACCAAGCGCATGGCCACGCAACGCGACCTGGCGCTGGCGTATTCGCCGGGCGTGGCGGCGGCATGCGAGGCGATCAAGGCGGATCCGGACAGCGCTCGCGAATACACGGCGCGCGGCAATCTTGTGGCAGTGATTTCCAACGGAACCGCCGTGCTGGGACTCGGCAACATTGGCGCGCTGGCCGGCAAGCCGGTGATGGAGGGCAAGGCGGTCCTGTTCAAAAAGTTTGCCGGCATCGACGTGTTCGACATCGAGGTGGATCAGCCCGACCCCGACCGGTTCTGCGACGTTGTGGCGGCGCTGGAACCCACTTTTGGCGCGATAAACCTGGAAGACATCAAGGCGCCGGAGTGCTTCGCGATCGAGGCCGAGTTGCGGCGGCGCATGTGCATCCCGGTATTCCATGACGACCAGCACGGCACCGCGATCACGGTGGCCGCCGCGATCCGCAATGGGCTGCTTCTGCAGGGCAAGCGGCTGGAGGAGGTGACCCTGGTCACCTCTGGCGCGGGCGCGGCGGCGCTGGCCTGCGTCGATCTGCTGGTTTCGATGGGGCTGCGACCTGACAACGTCACGCTGACCGACATTCAGGGCGTGGTGCGCGGCGACCGGCCGGGCATGCTGCCCAACATGGCGCGTTATGCGCGCCAAACCAGCGCGCGGACGCTGGAGGACGCGTTGCCGGGTGTGGATATTTTTCTCGGCCTGTCCGCCCCTGGGGTGCTGCGTCCGGAGTGGCTGGACCGACTGGCGGACAAGCCGCTGATCCTGGCGCTGGCCAATCCCGACCCCGAGATATCCCCGGATGATGCCCGTGAAGCGCGGCCCGACGCGATCATCGCGACCGGGCGCAGCGATACGCCCAACCAGGTCAACAACGTGCTTTGCTTCCCGTTCATCTTCCGCGGCGCCTTGGATGTTTCAGCAACAACCATCAACGAAGCAATGAAGATCGCGGCGGTGGAGGCGATTGCCGGCCTGGCGCGGATGGAAGCGAGCGAGGTCGTGGCGGCGGCCTATGGCGGCGCGGCGCCGGTGTTCGGGCCGGATTACATCATCCCGAAACCGTTCGACCCGCGACTGATCCTGGAGGTCG
The DNA here is from genome assembly GCA_963777625.1 of uncultured Pseudomonadota bacterium. Lineage (GTDB taxonomy): Bacteria > Pseudomonadota > Alphaproteobacteria > Acetobacterales > Acetobacteraceae > DATDIC01. The sequence continues at coordinate 21,884 of CAVZRO010000030.1, forward strand.
CGCCAGCGGTTGCCCGTGCGGCGATGGAATCCGGCGTGGCCCGCCGTCCGATCGTGGATTTCGCTGCCTACAAGCGAGAGCTGGAACGGTTCGTGTTCCGCTCGGGTCAGCTCATGCGCCCGGTGTTCGAGGCGGCGCGACAGTTTCCGCGGCGCATCGTCTACGCCGAAGGCGAGGACGAGCGGGTGTTGCGCGCCGTGCAGACAATCGTGGATGACGGGATCGCGCAGCCGATCCTGCTCGGCCGGCGCGCGATCATCGCCCAGAAGGTGCGGGCGATGGGGCTGCGCATGGACCTGACCGACGGCGCCACGGTGCTCGATCCGGCCGAGGACACCGACACATTTGGTCCGCTGCTGGCGGACTATCAGCGACTGGCAGGGCGGCGCGGCATTCCGCTGGAGATCGCCAGCCGGTTGCTGCGTACGCGTGGCGCGGTGGCCGCGGCGATGCTGCTGCACGCCGGCCTGGCCGATGCCGCGATCTGCGGGGGAGCCGGAAGCTGGTGGCCGCAAGTGCGCTACGTGTTGCCGATCATCCCACGCCGCGCTGGCGTGACGCGGGTCTATGCACTCGGCTGCCTGATCCTGCCGAGCGGCACGCTGTTCATCTGCGACACGCAGATGGTGGTGGACCCGACCGCCGAGCAGGTAGCAGAGATGGCGTTGCTGGCCGCCGAGGCCGTGCAGGATTTCGGCATCGCGCCGAAGGTCGCGCTGCTGTCGCACTCCGATTTCGGCGGCAGTGATTCGGATTCGGCACGCAAGATGCGCCGTGCGCTAGGGTTGCTGCGTGAGCAGGCGCCAGCACTGGAGCTGGACGGAGAGATGAACGGCGAGTCCGCACTGGTGGAAGCGATCCGCAACCGCGCCATTCCAGACAGCCGGCTGACCGGTTCCGCCAACCTGCTGGTGATGCCCAACCTGGATGCGGCAAACATCGCATTCACACTGCTGAAGGCGGCGGTCGACGCGTTGCCCGTCGGGCCGATCCTGCTGGGCATGTCGAAGCCGATCCACGTGCTGGTGAGCAGCGTGACGGCGCGCGGGATCGTCAACCTGAGCGCCTTCGCTGGATGCGCGGTCAAACCGGTTGGATAAGCAATGCCCAAGACGCGATACAAAGTGTGGGCGCCGCGGCCGCCGCGGCCGGCTCCTGTCAATGAAGCGGAGAAGCGGGGGATCGTCACGGCGTGCGACGCTTTCGTCCGAGACGTCCTAAAGCCGCGCTTTCTACCCGAGATCAGTCCCACCGAATGGAACTATATGATCGACATCCGGGGCACCTGGGCCGGCGGACGGTATCGCTTCCTGCGCCGCTACCGGTCGGGCATGTCGCACAATCACGGCGAGGAGTTCGATGCGCCGTTCGCTCGCATCGACCATATGGGACCTGATCGATACGATATTTATTGGATGCGGCATATCGGGCAATGGTGGCGACTCCATGTCGGCGTGACGCTCGCCGAGGCCTTTCACATCCTGACAACGGATCCAATGCTGTACCCGAACTGAGCGCACCGACCGCCAACACCCCGCCGGCGTTGCTCCCGCCCGGGCGTTCCGGAACAATGCGCGCGGTCTCCAGGAGACGAAATCATGCACCAGATCGCCAGCGCCTACGGCCCGTCACACGCCGCTCACCGGCGGCCATCGCCATGATTTCAATCGCCGTGCTCGGCGCCGGGCGGATCGGGCAGATCCACGCCCACAACGTTGCCGCAAACAAGCGGGCACGACTGGCGGGCGTGGTGGATGTGGACCGCGCGGCCGCGGAACGCCTCGCCGCCTCGTGCGGCGCGGCGGCGATCGAGCTGGACACAGCCTTCTCCGCCGATGCGGTGATGGTCTGCACGCCCACGCCCACCCACGCCGACCTGATCGAACGCACCGCCGCCGCCGGCAAGCCGGTATTCTGCGAAAAACCTGTCGATCTCAGTGCCGCCCGCGTGCGCGCGTGCCTGGATGTGGTCGCCCGCACCGGCATCAAGCTGATGGTGGGCTTCAACCGCCGCTTCGACCCGAGCTTCCGCACCCTGCACGACCGGCTGCGGGCCGGTGAGATCGGGCGGCTGGAACTGCTCACGATCACCAGCCGCGATCCGGCGCCGCCGCCGCTCTCCTACGTCGCCAGCTCCGGCGGGCTGTTCCGCGACATGATGATCCACGACCTGGACATGGCGCGCCACCTGCTGAATGAGGAGCCGATCGAGGTTTATGCCGCCGCCTCGGTGCTGGTCGATCCCGCCATCGGCACGGCGGGGGACGTAGACACCGCCGTGGTCGTGCTGCGCACCACCAGTGGGGCGCTGGCGCAAATCTCCAATTCCCGCCGCGCCGCGTATGGATATGACCAGCGCATCGAGGCGCATGGCGCGGCCGGCATGCTGCGGGCCGGCAACATGACCGCGACCACGCTGGAGCATGCCGGTGCCGGTGGCTTCACCACGGATCCGGCCATGCCATTCTTCCTGGAACGCTACGCGGCGGCGTACCGGGCGGAACTGGACGCATTCCTGGATGCGATCGAGGGCAAGACGGCGGCGTCTCCGACCGGAGCCGACGGCCTGGCCTCTTTGCTGCTGGCCGATGCCGCCGCCGAATCCGTGCGCCGGGGACAGCCGGTCCGGCTCGGCTCATAGCCATCCTGCCAAAAGCGCCGCCGCGACCGCCAGACCCACCTCCCGGTTAGCACGGAACAAGCGCAGGCACCCGGCCGGATCGTCGATGTCCAGCACGTGGACCTGGCGGAACAGCAGGACTGCGGGAAGGATGAGCACCGGATAGAACCATCCCCCGAGGCCGGCCAGCCAACCGGCCAAGGCCAGCGCTGCGACCGCGGCGCCATAGCAGGCGGCAAGAAACGGGCGGGTGCTTTCGCCAAACAGGCGGGCGGTGGACTTCACGCCGGCCAGTGCGTCGTCTTCGCGGTCCTGATGGGCATAGATCGTGTCGAATCCTAGATCCCACAGGATGGCGGCGGCATAGATGGCACCCCAGGCGGCGTCGATCCGCCCCGCCGCGGCGGCGTAACCAAGGGGCGCGCCGAAGCCGAAGGTGAACCCCATGACGAGTTGCGGCCACCAGGTGACCCGCTTGGCCAACGGATACACCGCAACCAGCAGCAGCGACGCGACCCCTAGCACCTGCGCCAGCCGGTCGAGTTGCAACAGGATCGCCAGCCCAGCCACCAGCAGGACAGCCAGGAATACCAGCGCCTGCCAAGGACGCAGCGCACCGGAGGCGAGCGGCCGTCCGGCGGTGCGTGCCACCTTGCGGTCGATGTCGCGGTCCCACAGATCGTTCACCACGCAGCCGGCCGCGCGCATCACCACCGCCCCGATGGCGAACAGCAGCACCAGCCAGGCCGTCCGGACCGCCGGCGCTCGGGCCAGGAGAATCCCCCACAAGCCGGGCAGAAACAGCAGCCAGGCGCCGATCGGGCGATCGAGCCGCGCCAGCAGCAGATAGGGACGCCAGGCGTGCGGCAGGCGGGCAACCCAGCCGGTTGCGACGATGTCGGTGTGCGAAGCCATTCCGGCTAGTTTGCCGCTGGGCTGATCGGGGTCAACATGTCATCTCTCCGGCTGTTCGTCCCGGCTCCACTCGCCGAAGGCATTCGGGTGCCAGCCAGTGCGGGGCAGGCGCATTACCTGCGGACCGTGATGCGGCGCGGGATTGGTGAACGGGTATTACTGTTCAATGGCGCGGACGGCGAATGGCTGGCGGAGCTTGTGGAGCTGGCACGGGATCACGCGATCTTCGTGGCCAGGGAGCGCCTTCGCCAGCAGGAGGTGGAGCCGGACCTTTGGCTCGCTTTCGGCCTTCTGAAGCGGGACGCCACCGACCTTGTCGTGCAGAAGGCCACGGAGCTGGGTGCCTCGGTCATTATCCCGGTGCTGACCGAGCGGACTGTGGCGACGCGGGTCAATCCCGAGCGCCTGCTGGCGATCGCAACGGAAGCTGCCGAGCAGAGCGAGCGGCTGAGTGTCCCTGTCCTGCGCAATCCGCAGCCGTTGACGACCCTGCTGACCTCCTGGCCAGTCGGGCGAACGCTGATTGCGGCGGTGGAACGCCGGCACGCGCCTTCCGTGCCGGCGGGACACGGGCCGGCGTGCCTGCTGGTCGGCCCGGAAGGGGGTTTTGCTCCGACGGAGCTTGAAACTGTGCTGTCGCAGCCTTTTGTCTCGGCGGCTTCGCTGGGACCACGCATCCTGCGTGCCGAAACCGCTTGCATCGTGGGCCTGGGGTTCCTGAGCGGGGTGGGGCAGTTGCAGGCCCCAGCCGGGGACTGATACTGCCATTCGACAAAACCCGAACGCCCGGAGCGATATGTCCAACCCCGGAGACGCCGACGCCACGCCGATCACGTCCGTGCGGCAGTTGGCAGAATACATCGAACAAGGCTGTAAGCCGTGCGAAGCGTGGCGAATTGGCACCGAGCACGAGAAGTTCGGGTTCCGCCGCACCGATCTCGCGCCCCCCCGCTACACTGAGGAGGGTGGCAACCGCGGCACGATCCGAGCGCTGCTGGAGGGAATGGCCCGTCATACGAGTGCGGAGCCGATCCTGGATCGCCGCAACCCGATCGGGTTAAAGCAGGGCGACGCCTCCATCGCGCTGGAACCGGCGGGACAACTGGAGCTGTCTGGCGCACCGGTTGAAACATTGCACGACACCAGGACCGAACTCGCGGCCCATTTTGCCGATGTCCGCAGCATCGCCGGCGATTTGGGGCTCGGTTTCGCGCCACTCGGCTTTCATCCGACCTGTCGCCGCGACGAGATGCCGTGGATGCCAAAAGGCCGCTACGCGATCATGCGTGGCTATATGCCGAAAGTCGGCGAGCTCGGGTTGGACATGATGACCCGCACCTGCACCGTGCAGGTCAACCTGGACTACAGCTCTGAAGCGGACATGGTGCGCAAGCTGCGCGTCTCGTTGCTGCTGCAACCGTTGGCCACGGCGCTGTTCGCGAACTCCCCGTTCACGGAGGGGCATCCGAACGGCTTTCTCTCCTTCCGGGCACAGGTTTGGACCGACACCGACAACCAGCGGTCCGGTATTCCGGAGGTCATGTTCGAGCCGGGGTTCGGATTCGAGCGCTATGCGCAATGGCTGATCGATAGCGTTCCGATGTATTTCATCTACCGCGACAACCAATATATCGATGTGGCCGGCGCTTCGTTCCGCGCTTTCATGGACGGACGGCTGCACAAGCTTGCCGGACATGTGGCGACGGTGGGCGATTTCGCCGACCACATGACGACCGTATTTACCGATGTGCGGGTCAAGCGCTTTCTGGAGATGCGCGGGGCAGACGCCGGCACGCCGGAGATGATGCTGGCGCAGTCGGCGTTCTGGGTTGGCTTGCTCTATGACGACGGCGCTCTCGCGACGGCGGAGGCGCTGCTGCGCGGTGCCGGCTGGGCCGAAGCAAACGCCTTGCGGCAGGCGGTGCCCCGCCAGGGGCTGGCGGCGCCATGGCGTGGCGGCACCTTGCGCGATCTGGCCACGGAGGTCCTGCGTGCAGCACTGGATGGGCTTCGCGCGCGCGGCCGCCGGGACGCGAGCGGCCACGACGAAGCCGTGTATCTCTCCCCGCTGGAAATGATCGTTGCCGGCGCCCCGTGTCAGGCGGAGCACTGGTTGTCGCGCTATCACGGCGCATGGCGCGGTGACGTGCGGCAGATTTTTGCCGAGGCCGAAGTATAGGACACGTCATCGACGTGTCCCGCACTCCGGATGGAATGAGTCGCAGCGAAAAAACTCTGCCGGTTTAACCGGACCTTAGCGCCTTGGCTGGTGAAACTGCGTTGCGCAAAACGCGCGGTTTCAGCCAGGAGGGCGACGGCACCGCATGGTCGAACCGCGGCCGTGCAAAAAACTGATCGAGGTTTCGATCCCGCTGGAGGCGATCAATGCCGCCGCGGCACGCGAAAAATCGATCCGGCACGGACATCCCTCGACATTGCACCTGTGGTGGGCACGGCGGCCGCTGGCCGCGTGCCGTGCCGTGCTGTTCGCCCAGTCCGTCGATGATCCGTCGTCCTGGCCGGACCGATTCCCCACCGACGCCGCGCAGCAGATCGAACGCAGCCGCCTGCATCGGCTGATCGCGCAACTCGCCCCCTGGTCAGCGGCCGGCGACGAAACGATCCTGAACCAGGCGCGCTGGGAGATTGCTCGTTCCATCGCATGGCGCCGCAACGAAGAACCGCCGCCGGTATCCGATCCTGCGGCTGTCCGCGCTTATCTGCTGGCATATGCGCCGCCGGTCAGCGATCCGTTCTGCGGCGGTGGCTCAACGCTGCTGGAAGCGCAGCGCCTGGGATTGCGGGCGGTCGGATCCGATCTCAATCCGGTCGCGGTGCTGATATCGAAGGCGCTGGTTGAGATACCTGCGGCGTTCCGGGATCGGCCGGCGATGAACCCGGACAGCAGCAACCCGGATTGGTTGCCGGCAGAAACATGCCGCCGCCCGCGCGGACTGGCGGAGGACGTGCGCTATTACGGACGCTGGGTGCGCGAGCAGGCGCAACTGCGGATCGGGCATATGTATCCCACCGCACAATTGCCCGGCAGCATCGAGGCGCCGGTGGTCGCCTGGCTCTGGGCGCGTACTGTGCGTTCGCCTGACCCGGCGGCGAAGGGCGCGCATGTGCCGCTGATCTCCACCTTCATGCTGTCCACCCGTAAGGCGCGGACCGTCTGGCTCGACCCGAAGTTGGATCGCGCGGCGGCCGCCTATCGTTTCGTCGTGCGCAGCGGCACGCCCTCGGCCGAGGTCGCGGCGCGGGCGAAACGGGGCACGAAAGCGTCGCGGGGCGCCAGCTTCCGCTGCCTGTTGACCGGCTCGCCGATAGAGTCCGACTGGATCAAGCAGGAAGCCAGGGCAGGCCGGATGCGGTGCCGCTTGCTGGCGGTCGCCGTCGAGGGTCGGCGGGGCCGGAGCTATTTGCCCGCCACCGACGTGCAGGAGCAATCCGCCGCTGTGGAGCCGATCGCACTGCCAGACCTCGATCAGAAACTGCCCCGGAACCCGCGCTGGTTCGCACCGCCCGACTATGGACTGCCCCGGTTCACGGACCTGTTCACGCCGCGGCAGCTCGTTGCGCTGGAGACATTCTCGGGGTTGATCGGCGAAGCACGGGAGCTGATCGAACGGGACGCACGCAGTGCCGGCCTGGCCGCTGATGGAGCGCCGTTGCACGAAGGCGGAACCGGCGCACGCGCCTATGCCGATGCGGTGGTGACCTATCTTGCGTTTGCGCATTCCAAAATGGCCGACCGGGGATCATCGATCTGCACCTGGTTCACTGAACGGGATTCCACTCGCCCCACCTTTGCCCGCCAGGCCATCGCAATGACGTGGGATTTCGCGGAACTCAATCCGCTGCTGCGCGGTACCGGCTCGTATGCCGGCGCGGTGGAGTGGACGGCGGAAAGTCTTGAGGCCATTCCGCTTGATACAGCCAACGCCACTGTCAGTATGGCGGACGCGACCGGCGATCGGCACCATCTCCGCGCCATCGTCAGCACGGATCCCCCGTACTACGACAATATCGGTTACGCCGATCTGTCGGACTTCTTCTACGTGTGGCTCCGCCGCACCCTGGGTGGGCGCAACGGACAGCCGCCGGTCTGGCCGACGCTGCTCGCCGCGGCACTGACGCCGAAGCAGCCCGAACTGATCGCCAGCCCTTATCGGCACGGCGGCAAAACCGGTGCCGCCGCATTTTTCATGACTGGCATGGCGCGCGCATTGGCCGCAATGCGGCAGGCGTCGGATCACGATGCGCCGCTGTCCATCTATTACGCGTTCAAGCAGTCGGAAGCTGGCAAGGACGGTATCGCCTCGCCCGGCTGGGCCTCGTTTTTACAGGCCGTGGTGGATAGCGGGCTGAGCGTGATCCGAACCTGGCCGCTGCGCACCGAGCTGGCGAACCGCATGATAGGGATGAGAACGAACGCGCTCGCATCCTCGATCGTGCTGGTCTGCCGCGGCCGGCCGCCGGAGAGTCGGGTGGTGGAGCGGGACGTTTTTGTGCGTGCTCTGCGGACCGAGCTGCCCGACGCACTCGCCGCCATCCGTGCCGCTGGCATCGGGCCGGTCGATCTGGCGCAATCGGCGATCGGGCCGGGCATGGCCGCGTTCACCCGCTTCGCCGCGGTGCTGGAGCATTCGGGGGACAAGATGACAGTCCGCGCCGCTCTGGCGCTGATCAACCAGGTGCTGGATGACATCCAGCAGGACGACGACGTCGGTTATGATTTGCCCACACGTTTCGCGCTGGACTGGTTCGAGCAGGCGTGTTGGGAGACTCAACCGAGCGGACAGGCAATTCTGGTTGCAAATGCGCGCAATATCCCTCTTGCCGCGTTGGTACGAAGCGGTATCGTGATCGCGGAGGCTGGTAGGGTCCGACTGGCGCGCCGCGAGGAAATGAAGCGGCCGGCGGCTGCGCACGGCGCGACGCCAGCGATCTGGTCAGGCACGCAGCAGCTTGCCCGAGCGCTGATCGCAGCGGATGGCGGGCACGACAGCGCCGCCCGGGTGATGGACCGGTTGGCGAATCGGGAGGCCGTGCGTGCTCTTGTCTATCGGTTGTACGCGTTGTGCGACCGGCGCGGCTGGGCGGCCGAGGCGCTGGTGTGGAACCGCGTGGCCGAGGAATGGCGCAGCATTGCCGATCGCGTCCATGCGCGTCAGCCAGCGACGACACAAGACCTGTTCGAGATCCGCGCGTGACCGCGCAGTCCGGCTTGACACCCTGGCGCCTCGTCGCCCGACCGCATGTCGATGTGCGACAGAACCGTTTCACCCAGTCGGAGTTTGCCGCCGACCTCACCGCCGTGGAACTCGGCCGTGCCGCGCCCGAGTACCAGGACCCGGCACGGTTCTTCGGCATCACCTTTCTGACCGAGGGCATGAAGACGCTGCTGGCGAGCGCCGCCGCGCGGCTCGCCGGTACCGGCGGAGAGCCGGCGATAATTCTGCAGTCAGGGTTCGGCGGCGGCAAGACGCATACGATGCTGGCACTGCGGCATCTTCTTACGTGCGGGGAGCCTGCATCGTTGCCTGGAGTTCGCGCAGCTTGTGCATGGCTCCGGTGCCCCTGCGCGCTGTTTCACTCTGGTCGGCACGGGGCTCGGCGCCGGGCAGTGCCTGTCGCGCGAGCATGAGCCGCCGCTGCACACGCCATGGGGCCTGATGGCGTGGCGGCTGGCCGGCCACGCCGGGCTGGAGCTGATGGCAGAAGCGGAGGCGCTGCGGGCCGCGCCGGGATCGGAACGCCTGATACGGCTTCTTGAGCAGGCCGCACCCTGTCTGCTGATGTTCGATGAGCTGGTGGCGTATGCCCGCGCGCTCGATAGCGGTGCCTTCGAGACGTTCCTCAGCTTCGTGCAATCGCTGACGGAGGCCTGCAAGATAGTGCCGCGTACGCTGATCGCCGTATCCCTGATCGGGTCGGATATCGAGGCGGGGGGTGAGCGTGGGGCGGAGGCCCGGCAGCGGCTCGAGAAACTGTTCGGCCGCATCCACTCGCCCTGGCATCCGGCAAGTGGTTATGAACAGTACGATATTGTCCGTCATCGCCTGTTCGAGCGGCTCGGCCAGGCGAGCGTAAGCGAACGGGACAAGACGGTGAATGGCTTCGCTGCCCTGTATCGTGCGCACCAGGCGTCGTTCCCCGACGAAGCTGCCGAGAGCCGATACAGCGACAGACTCGCTCGCGCCTATCCGATCCATCCCGAGCTGTTCCGGTTGTTCGCGGATGTCTGGACCACCGGCGCTAACGAAACCTTCCAGCAGACACGCGGCGTGCTGCGGCTGATGGCCGGCGTAGTCCATGCGCTGTGGCATGCGAAGGACGACAGCGCGCTGATCCTGCCCGGATCGTTGCCGCTATCGGACCCGCTGGTACGCGCCATCGCACTGGAGCCGGTCGATCCCCGCTTCGCGGCAATTCTCGACAGCGAGGTAGACGGCGCAACGGCGCGGCCGCAGGCGATCGAATTGCAGCGGAAGATCTATGGCATGCCGCGCGCTGCCACGCGGGCGGCACGCGCGGTATTCGCGGCCACGGCGCCGCTCCGGGACCCGGCCGCCGGCGGCATGACAGCCGCCCGCCTGCGCCTGGCCTGTGCGCAACCCGGTGAGCAAATCAACCTGTTCGTCGATGCGCTGCGGGAACTCGCAGAAACCTCGGCCTTCCTGCACCGCGACGGAGAGCGCTACTGGTTCGCCGCCGAACCGACGCTCAACCAGCTCGCGGCCGAGATCGCCCGCGACATCCCGGCATCTGACGCCGACGCGAAGCTGCATGAGCTGCTTGCGGGAGAGACAGGTGACAGCAGGTTTGCCCGCGTCCATGTACCGGTCGAGACCGATCCGACGCTGGTGGAGGATTCGCGCGTCGTGCGGCTGGTCATTCTCGACCGCCGCTACCCCCATGCCGCACGTGCCAGGACCGATACACCCGCCCTGCTGATGGCCGCTTCGGTACTCCAGCAGCGGGGGTCAGTTCAGCGGCAATATCGCAATGCATTGCTGTTCGTCGCGGCGGATGCTGCGCTGCTGGAAGACGCACGCTGGGCGGTCTGTCGCCTGATCGCCTGGACCACGATCCTGCGCCGCGCGGATCAGGAGTTGCAATTGTCGGCGTCGCGCCAGTCAGCGGTGCGGGCGCGGCGGGACGAGGCGTTCTTCGCGGCCCGCCGTGCGATCCGGGCTGCATGGTCGCACCTGATCGTGCCGTGCTGGCCGGACGACAATGCGGACGCAGCTCTGCCAGGGTTCGTTTTGCATGTAGCCCCGGTGCAGAACGGGACCGGTGAGCGGAGCATCGCGCAGGCGTCGTTCGAGCGTGCGGCGCGCGACGGGTTTGTCGTCGTGGCCAAACTCGGCGGACCAATTCTGAAAATGCTGCTGGACCGGGTGATCGGAGAACGGGCGCACATCGCCGTGCGTGAGCTTGCCGAATGGAGCGCGCGCTACCTTTACATGAAACGGCTGCATACCGAGACGCTACTGGCCGGGGCAATCGAGGAACTGGTTGGTCCGGCCGAGGCCGGCTACGCCTGGGCCGACAGCGTGGATGAAACAACCGGTCGCTATGACGGCCTGCGGTTCGGCCGGGTGCTGTTTCCCGATCTACGCGGGGACGGCGTTCTGGTGCGTCTGGAGATTGCGCAACGACAGGCAGCGACCGACGCGAGCCAGCGTATGATACGGCCCAGCTCCGGGGGATTTGCCGAGGAATTACCTGCGCCGCTGGTTCCGCCGAAGCGCCGATTTTCCGGGGTCGTGCCGGTGGATGCCGGGCGCCCCGGCCCACAGGTCGCGCGTATCGCCCGCGCCATTACGGACGAACTCGCGGCGGCAACCGACGCAACTGTAATCATGCAACTGGAGATCACCGCACATCGCCAGACGGGATTTGCCGAAACCACGGTCTCCGCGCTCACCGCCCGCGCCGCGGCGCTGCGATTCACGCGGAGCGAGTTCGAGTAATGCCAGACGGCACCTGCACCGCATCAAGGATAATTACCTAGGGCTCGTCATGAAATAACCAAATCGACCGTCATTCCCGCGAAAGCGGGAATCCAGCGGGCGGCGGTAAATTTCTGAGTTCACACACCAAGTGCAACACCCCTGGAACCGCGGAAGATGGCCCTTTTCCTGGGATGGAGGCGGTGCTGTGGATAAGTGGCCGTCCGAAGCGGCTTGCAGCGTCGCCGATTCCACGGAGCCACTTATCCACGGCAGAAAGCCCCGTCAGAGGGTGTTGCACTTCGAACGTGAGTTCACCTTCCCGCTTTCGCGGGAATGACGAGATGACGCGGTTATTTCCGAACAACTCCTTACGAGTCGGCGGGCGATGTCGATCACCCGATATGCCTCGCTCCAGAGCGCATAATTCTCCAGCCGCTCGACCGGCGCCCACAGTGCCTCCGACACATCGGATCCGGCAATCGGGTCGCCGGCCAGCCAGGCGCCGGCATAATCGATGATCGTGTAATGAAACTGCACGCGCCCGTCAAGGTCCGGCCGAATATTGTCCACTGCGGCGGCGAGCTGCAACGGCCGGCAACGATCCCGGTCTCCTCGGCCAGCTCGCGCCGTGCCGCTTGCTCCATCGTCTCGCCCAGCTCCTGAGCGCCACCGGGCAATGTCCAGCTTCCCACATTCGGCGGCTTGCCGCGGCGCACCAGAAGCACCGAATCACCTTTAAGAACGACGATCCCAATTCCAACGATCGGTCGAACTGGATATTCCCGGTCGCTCACTGCGATACGTTGCCGGGTGCGGCCTTGTCGTCCGGCTTCTTTTCCAGATCCGTCAATCGCGGCACCAGCGCGGTCTCCTTCCAGGTGGCAAGCTGGTACGTCCACGGCCCCACGCGCTTTTCCAGCGCGCCCGCCTCGGCTTTTGCAGCGCCATCCCCGGTCACGTCGAACCGCGCCAGCATGGTCTTGCCGTTCTGATACAGTCGCACCGTCACGCCGAGTCCGTTCGTCGTGGTGAAAACCGTCTGGCCGATCTCACCCGTCGTCGGAGCTGCGCCGGGGACCACATCCTCGCAATTGAGCTGCTCCAGCCCGCGCGCCAGATCATCCAGCTTGTCGTCATCGAGTGGCGCATGCGCGTTGGGCGCCATCATGGTCAGCTTTCCGTCTTTCGCGTCGAATGCCAGCGTCGTCCCGTCGCGCTGCACCGACACATGCGCGATGTGCGTATGATCGATGTTAAGAATATCGCGCCGCATCCAAAGCTGCGGGTCGGCGTCGACCGACAGGCTGCCTTGCGCCAGCCAGCTCTGCGCCTCATCCGGGCGTCGCACGAACACTTCATCCGGCACGTTCCCGGCCGTCAGCACACGACTGTGCCCGACAATCAGTGCCGCGATCGGTTTGCCCGCGGCATCCAGCACACGCAGCAGATTAGCCGTGGAGTCCGGCGCGTTGGGATCCTGCACCCCCAGCCTGGCATATTCAGACGGCTGCGTCGTGCGCGGCTCGACCAGCCGAAGCTCCGTCAGCGCGGTCAGCATGCTGCGCAGCTTCTCCGGCTCCACCGGATACCCGCCCCGGTCCGCCAGCCCCCATGTATCGCCGTAGCGGCGGATGTCCAGCGTCTTGCCCTGGTGTGCTACCTGCACCTCCGCGGCGTTCTGCAGCCGCGCCGCCAGATCGGGGAACATCAGCTTCCCCGCATCGATCGACTGCGCCGCGCCGGGAAGCTGCGCCGGCCCGAAATACCATCCTGCCGCCAGCACCACGGCCCCGACAATCAGCAGGCCAAACCCGGTCCGCGGCCTCATGCCGACGCTCCAAGACTGTGCGACTCGCTCCAGTCGTCTTCCCGCGGCCGTGTCCGCCGTCCACGCCGCACCAGCCCCATCACGATGGCGATCAGCGTCAGCAACGCCGGCACCAGCACGATGTTGAACAGGATCAATCGGGACTTCAGCCGGGAGATGTCGCGATTCAGCTCGAACTGCACCGCGCGCAGCTTCGTGCGGGTGTCGATGATGTCCTGATTGGCCGCCTGGATCGCGGTGCGCTGCGCCGGCGTGATCACCGCCGCCACACCTTCCGAAGTGCCGGTCTCCGACCCCGTTCGCAGCGTAGTCAGTTTCTTTTGCAGATCATCCAGATGCGCCTGCAGCGCCTGCTCGGTCTTCTGGAACCGCGCTTGCGCGTCCGCCTGCATGCGATCGACCACGGTGAACGGCCGCACCGAAGTCCCGCGCGACCGCAGATCGAGCAATGCATCGCTGCCGGCCAGCGTATCGACGACGTCGGCCACGAATGGTCCGTTGTCGCTGAACGGCACCGCCTGCTGCTGGCCGAAGAAATTTTGCTGACTGATCCAGAACCGATCCGCCAGGATGTCGCTGTCGGCCACCACCACCAGGGACGCGGGCCCTTTCGTCACGGCGATATAGGGGGGGAAATCCTTCGGCCGTTGCTGTCCTTTCGCCAGCGGTGGCGGCCCGCTGAACGCGGAGTGCAGCACGCCGCGGATACGTGCGGCGATCACGCGCGGACCCCCTTCCGGCTTGAATCCGGCAAGGATCTTCGCCGGATCCGGCGTCTTCACCTGATCGACCGGGATCAGCCCGGATTGTGCGCCGGAGATCAGTAGCGGCGTCAAGCTGATGTCGGCCTTTGGCGCCTTCGTGATGAAACCCGGAGTGGCAACACTTACCTGGTGAAGATCGGCGGTCGCCGGGTCGTCGTGATTGATGCCCTTGGTAATGTTGAACCAGGCGACATAGTCAGTCGCGCCATCGGCGGTACCGGCGCGTACGCGCCAGGCACCATCCAGGCTGCCGACCACCTTGGTGGGATCGTACTCGATGCCCCACGCGGCAAACAGCCGGTGCAGGTCGGAGCCGGTGTCAGACGGCGGTTCGCCGGTCGCGCTCGGGGTGGAAGCCAGGGCATCGCTCCACGGATCGACCATCACCATCAAATGGCCGCCGCGCATCACGAACTGGTCGATCGCGTACTGCGTCGCCTCCGACAGGTGCTGCGCATCCGCCACCAGCAGGACCTTGACATCCGAGGGAATGACCTGCGCGTCCAGCGGCACCGTCTTCACGTCGTTTGTTTGGCGCAGCAGCGTGACGGCGGCATAGGGTTGGCCCATCGAGTTGGCGGACAACCCCTGGCGCATGGCCATCATCATAAGCTGCGGATTGCCATCCACCGGTAACGACGACATCACGCCGACAACCGGGCGTTTCGGGCTGGACAGCTCATAGACCAGCCGGCTCAAATCATATTCCAGGAAGCGTTCGCGATCAGTCTGGAAAAACGCGATCGTCCGCTCGTCATCCAGCAGGTTGGTTCCCGCCAGGCCAAAATACACTTTCTCCCCGTTCTGATCGAGCGGCACGCCTTGCAACCCATAAGCCAGGGCACGGTCCTCGGTGCTGCTGAACGGCTCGGGATTGTAGATCTCCAGCCTGATCTTGCCGCCTGAACGCGCCTGGTACGCTTCCAGCGTCTCCCGCACATGGTCCGCGTACGCGCCGTAAGCCGGAACCGCCGTGCCAAGATCGCGCGAATAGAACAGGCGCAGCGTGATCGGCTCCTTCAACCCGCTCAAAATTCGCTTTGTACCTCGGGCCAGCGTGTAAATGTGCCCCTGCGTGAGGTCCAACTGTGCCTGTGTCAGCCGCGCATCCGCAAAAAGATTGATGCCGACGACCAGCGCCAGCACACCGATGACCCCTGCGATAGCAGCCAGGCCGCGTCCACGCATGTCAGGAAGCTTTCCGGCTCTCGACGATCACCGTGTTCAGGACCAGCCAGAACCCGATGAAGGTCGCGAAAAAAATCAGATCCCGCGCACTGATCACGCCGCGGGTGAAATCCTGGAACCGATCGATCACGGCCAGACGCCGCGCCACGTCCGCCAGCACCGGAACGCGCCGGCTGAGAAAATCCGTCACCAGCGGGTACGAAGCCACCGCGAACACAAAGCACACGACAACGCCCAGCACGAACGCGATCACCTGGTTCTTGGTGATCGCGGACACCGCCGCCCCGATCGCCAGAAACGCCCCAGCCACCAGCAACGCACCGAGATATCCGCAGGCGATCGCCCCGTTATCGGGGCTGCCCAACAGATTGACCGTGATCACAAACGGGAATGTCAGCACCAGCGCGATTGCGCAGAACACCCACGCCGCCAGAAACTTGCCCAGCACCGCCTGCCATTCCTGGATCGGCAGCGACAGTAGCAGCTCGATCGTGCCGAGCCGCCGTTCCTCGGCCCACAGCCGCATCGTCACGGCCGGAACCAGAAGCAAAAACACCCAGGGAACGAACATGAAGAACGCGCCGAGGTCAGCTTGCCCGCGTTCGAAGAAATTGCCGAGATTGAAGGTCAGCGCGCCTTGCAGCACCAAAAAGATGACGATGAACACGGTAGCGACCGGAGTAGAGAAATATCCGACCAACTCGCGACGGGCGACGATCAGCATGTTGCGCATGGATTACGCCGCACCCTCCGGCGATTTGCTTCGTTCCCACGCCGCCCGGGCGGACGATCGCGTGGTAAGTTGCCTGAACACGTCGTCCAGCCGCCCCGACGGATGCCGCGCCTGCAATACCGCCGGCGGCTCGTCGGCCACCATGCGTCCGCCGGCAATGATAATCGCCCGCGAGCACACCGCCTCCACCTCTTCCAGGATATGCGTGCTGATGACAATCGCCTTGTCGGGCGCCATTCGCCGGATCAGGGCACGGACTTCGTGCTTCTGATTGGGGTCCAGCCCGTCCGTCGGTTCGTCCAGCACCAGCACACGGGGATCGTGCAGAAGGGCCTGCGCCAGCCCGACGCGGCGCTTGAAGCCTTTCGACAATGTCTCGATCGGTTGCAGCCGCACGGATTCCAGCCGCGTCAGGCCGATTGCATCCTCCACCCGGGCCGCCAGGTCACGACCGCCGAATCCCCGGATTCGGGCGACGAAGCGCAGCAACCCGAGCACGGTCATGTCCGGGTAGGTGGGTGCGCCCTCCGGCAGGAATCCCAGAGCGCGTCGTGCGGCGAGCCCGTCGCGTATCACGTCGTGCCCGCAAATCCGCGCGGTCCCGGCGCTCGGCGCCATAAATCCCGCCAGCATGCGCATGGTGGTGGACTTGCCCGCACCGTTCGGCCCGAGAAACCCCAATACCTCGCCGCGGCGAACCGAGAACGACAGGTCATCGACCGCGATGAAGCGTCCGAACCGACGCGTCAGGTGTTCGATCTCGATCAGCGGCGAATCGGCCTGATCAGCCACTCGGCACCATCCCCTGCTATGCCCTCCGGGGCGGAATACCGCAATCGTGAGGCGATGCAAGAGAACGGGTGGGGCATGACCAAGGCTTAACGCAATGCGGTTGCCGCAGATGGCAAATTCCGGCTGAATAACGCGGTGGAACTCGCCCAAGGCAACCTGTTCGCCGGTACCGCGTCCGATATTGACACGGAACATGCGACGGAGCTGCTGGCCACCACGGCGCTCAAGCTTGAACGCATCGTCTCGACCGGGCAGGCAAGCCCACCCGGCTTCTGGTACGACCAGGACTGGGACGAATGGGTGGTGCTGTTGGCCGGGTCGGCCGGGCTGCGGATTGAACACGAACCCGCTGTCCGCGCGTTGCACCAAGGCGATTACGTCGCGATCCCGGCGCATATCCGCCATCGCGTTGAATGGACCGCGCCGGATCAACCAACCGTCTGGCTGGCCGTGCATTGCTATCCCGCGGCGAAATAGCCCGTCGTGCTGCTTCTGTTGCAGCCACCTTCAACCAAGTTATGGTTGTCGCTCCAGGCGAGCGGAGGAACCCGAAATGCTGAGCCGACGCACCTTGCTGCAAGCGGCGGCTCTCGCCCCGCTTGGCACCCCTCATATTGCCGCCGCGCAGACCCGCGCGCGTGCTGAAATTCGTGCCGCAGGCGGACCTCGCGGTGGTCGATCCGATCTGGACCACGGCGGAGGTCACCCGCAATCACGGTCTGCTGGTGTACGACACGCTGTTCGGCCTCGACGCCGCATTCCGGCCGGTCCCGCAGATGGCCGAAGCTGCGACGACGGAGGACGGCGACAAGACCTGGAAAATCTCCCTCCGATCCGGCCTGATGTTTCACGACGGGTCGCCCGTGCTGGCGCGCGACGTGGTCGCCAGCCTGCAGCGGTGGGGCAAGAAGGACAGTTTCGGCCAGGTGCTGATGGCCTCCACCGACGAAATCTCCGCGCCGGACGACCATACCATTCAGTTCCGCCTGAAACGGCCGTTCCCGCTGCTGACGACGGCGCTGGGCAAACCCAACTCCAGCATTGCCGCAATCATGCCGGAGCGACTGGCGCAGACCGACCCGTCGGTCCAGGTGAAGGAAGTCATCGGCAGCGGCCCATATCGCTTCAAGGCAGATGAGCGCGTGCCCGGATCGCTCGCTGTCTATGAGCGATTTGACAAATACCTGCCGCGCGATGGCTCGCAGCCGGCCTGGACCGCCGGGCCGAAGATCGCGCACTTCGATCGCGTCGAATGGCACACGCTGCCGGACCCAGCCACCGCCGCCGCCGCGCTGACGGCCGGCGAGATCGATTGGTGGGAATGGCCCAGCGCGGACTTGCTGCCGATGCTGCGCGCTGCCAGCGGCGTGCGCGTCGCCGTCAATGATCCGACCGGCAACATCGCCATCATGCGCATGAACCAGCTCTGGCCGCCGTTCGACAATGCGGCAATCCGCCGCGCCATGCTCGGTGCGGTGAACCAGGAGGATTTCATGACCGCCGTCGCCGGGACCGATCGTTCGATCTGGCAAACCGGCGTTGGCTTCTTCTGCCCGAACTCCCCGCTCGCCAGCAAAGTCGGCATGGACGCACTCACCAGTCCGCGCGACCCCGCCGCCGTCAAGCGCGCACTCGCCGAAGCCGGCTACAAGAATGACCGCGTAGTGCTGCTCGGCGCCAACGACCTCGCGGTGGTGAAGGCCGAGTGCGACGTCGGCGCCGACATGATGAAGCAGGTCGGCATGAACGTCGATTACCAGGTACGCGACTGGGGCACCGTCGTGCAGCGCCGTGCGGTCAAGGACGCGCCGGACAAGGGCGGCTGGAACGTATTCTTCACCGGCACGCGCGGGCTGGACCAGATGACGCCCGCCACGCACATCGCCCTGCGCGGCAACGGCGCCGATGCCTGGCCCGGCTGGCCGAACTCGCCAAAGCTGGAGGAACTGCGCCAGGCCTGGTTCGATGCCACGGATCTCGGCGCCCAGCAGAAGATCGGCCAGGAGATGCAGCGCCAGGCATTTATCGACGTGCCCTATATTCCGCTCGGCTTCTACCTGACTCCCACCGCCTACCGGTCCGACCTGACCGGCTTCGTCCAAGGCGTCCCGGTATTCTGGAACGTGCGGCGAAGCACCTGAACGCAATCAACCGCGCTGCCCACTGGCCGACAGGTGTCGCAGCAGCGCCATGATCTGCGCCTTGTTCTCCTCGTCCCAGCCATAGGCCTGGACCGTATTCACGCCGGTCGCCACCGCCGACCGGCCGCGCCCCAGCGCCAGCAACAGCCGACGTCGCGCCTCCTGCAAGCCAGGCGTGGCCGGATCAATCCGCTCCGCCGTTTCAAGTGCGACGATCGCGCTCCGGGTGTCGCCGGCCGCTTCCAGAACGGCGGCACGGAACACCAGAAAATACGGGTTGTCGCCGAGCGCCGGATCCACCCCGTCCAGCGTACACATTGCCGCGGCAGGCAGCCTGTTGGTCAGGCAATTCCGCGCATCCGCCACCGTGGTGTCAGCATCGAATGCCGCGAACCACGCGACATGCCGCGTCAGCCAGGCAGCCTCGTGGTCCAGGTGACGCTCACTCAGCCAACCGGCAAGCTTCTCTCCAGTCGCCGGTACGATGTGCCCCGCCCGCTCGACAAAACGCCTGAACACGGATCGCGCAATCGCTACCGCCTGCTCGGCCGGTAATTCCAGCACCAGTGTGCGCAGGTCCGGAAGCGTGACCAGGAACACGTCGCTGCTGCCCAACGTCTCGCTGTTATAGAATGCCGCCTGCGGCAGCAGGCTTTCGCCGTGAATCAGGAAATCGCAGCGACTCAGGTTCCATAGATCCTGTGTCGCGTCCAGCAAGGCCTGCGGTCCATCGCCGGTACGGGCCAGCACTTCCCAGTGCCCGTCCACCGACCGCTCGCTGCGCACGATGGTATCCGGCAGACGGGCCCGGCACCAGGCGATGAACTCGCTGGAATCGCCGGCGATATAGAACCGTGCATGCCCGCCGAATCGCGCCTTTGCCGCCAGCAGCGCCAAATCCACGTATTTGCGCTTGATCTCTTCGTAACGCACCGCATAGTCGGGCGTGACGAATGGATCGAAACGCCACGCCAGAAATTCACCGTTGCCCTGGCGGAAGTGCAACCCGATCCATCGCTCATCGTCCGGTTTGGGTGGCAGCGCTTCCGCAACGCGCGCGGCAAACCCGGCACTCAGCCCGATCCGATAGTGCGGCGGAACCGGCTTTGCCTCGACCGGCAGAAAGCTCGACACATGCGTGCCATCGATCACCACCACCCGCGCCGTGCTGTCGCGTACGAAATCCCAGGGGGCGAAACGGCCACCATCTTCCACGTCCAAATCGGCATACAGACCGTCGATCGTCGTCAGGTCGGTAATCACGCGCTTGCCCGCGGGTGCGCTGATCTCGAAGCGTTCGAAGAACGCACGGTGCGCATCATCGCGGAAATAGTGCGACTCACGCAGATCGAACGCCGGCACCCGGCCCAGCTCATCCGACAGATAGAGCACTTGCAGCAGCGTAACGATGATATGGCCGAGCCCGATTGGCCGACAGCGGAAGACGATGAAGCGGTCGTCCATACTCATTCCGCCTGCGCCTCCTGCACTTTGTCCGAGACCCATTCAAGCCGCCGCTGGCACTCCAGGTTGTCCGGCTCCAGCTCGGTCGCCTCTCGCGCCATCTGCAGCGCTTCGGTCATGTGGCCGCGCGGACCCAGCAATTCGCTCAGCACCAGCCGCGCGATCGCTGAGCGCGGCGCCGTCGGGACCGCGCGGGTGAACGCCGTCAGCGCGGCGTCCTGGTTGCCGGACCAGTAGATGTGAAACGCCTCCGCCAGCAGAGGATTCCACTCATAGCGCATGTAGCGCGTCGCAAATTCCGCGAGCGAGAACCGCCCTTCATTGAAATACCGATAGCGTGCATCCGGGCTGACGAAAGTCAGCCCGAACTGCGCGATGATGCTGGGATGGATCGGCGTCTCGGTCGACGGAAACAGCCCGTCGGGGGGCGCCGCCGCCAACCCGTCCAGCACGGCGGTGTCGACGCCGATGCGGCCGAACACCTCTGTGGCCAAAATCGCGGCGAGCGACGGTGTGGGATGGTTGGGGCTCAGGAACAGCCGTTCGCTTCGGAACCGCGCTGCAATCAGGTCGGCGAACCTGGTGTCGCAGAGCCGGTCACGGTTGCGTTGTCGTTCCAGCATGATTTCGGCCATCCGCCCGGCATGCCGGACGCCGGCGATGTCGGTGGCCAGGTAGGTTTGCGCGGCGTCTTCCGCCGGCACGCCGGCCGCAAGCATCCGGTCGAGAAAAGAATCGCCAAGCTCCGCCGGATACGGACCGCTCTCATCCAGGAAAGGCGCCGGCGCGTTCCGCGGATGCGCGCTGCCTGTACAGGGCCACAGAAAGGCCGCGCCTATGTGCGGAACAAGATGCACCTTGGCGGATGTCTCCAGTTCGCCGACCACCGGCGCGAAATCCAGCACCTGGCGCAGCAGCACGTCAGCCTGGGCCACTCGCGCGCGCTGCGCTGCATCAGCCGCCTGGTACGATGCCAAATAGACGACTTCGTCCTCCGGCGGCGCTGCAACCCGGCGGTAGAGCCGCGCCAGCGCGTCCAACTGGCAGTTCCCGACGAACACGATTAGTCTGCGGCCCGGCATCGATCTCCGCCTCAAGCCTGCTGTGATGGTGGCGCTACGGGCGGCCTGGCAAGCTAATTCTCATCGAGGAGAACGGTATTGTTACGCCGCGCCGGTTTCCAGACCGTTATCACGGATCAAGCGAACGTTGCGATGCCGCGCGTGGGATAGGCCGACGCCGCGCCCGCCTCATGCCCGCCAGAACGGCTTGGCCATCTCGGCGCGCGCTTCCGAGGCGGATACGCGGATATCGCGCAGATCTCTGGGCGTCAGTCCGCCAAGCTCGCGCCGCTCCCGAAAGCGCCGCACCCAGCAGCGCACAAGAGCAGCCAGGCCCGTGTGTTCGGGCTCGGCCCTCGGGTTATCGAAGCCAGGCAGCGTGGCAGGACCCGGCGGAAGCCGCAGATGATCGGGCGGCAGGAACATGCTGTTCATTGCGAAATCTCCGACACCGGACTGAGCCGGAAATAACCCCGTGCGCCGCTACTTGTCTTTATCGGATGCTACGAGCTTCGCCGAAGCGTCCTGATTTCGGGTGGGCGCACGAGCGCTGTGCGCTATTCAGATCCAATCGAACCGGGCAGCGATTCCGTCAGCTCGGGGCCGCAACATCACGGCAAGCCGCCGATCATGTTGCTTATTTGCGCGAGCCTGTCACGATTGCCGGATATGAACCAGCCAGACACGTCAAACTCGGCTTACACGGAGCTTCCGCGCACCCCATCCTTCCGCCTCGATGGGCGCCGCGCGCTGGTCACCGGGGCCGGCCGCGGCATCGGTCTTGCTGCCGCGGCCGCGCTTGCCGAGGCTGGTGCGCATGTTGTTCTGGTGGCGCGCACCGCCACGCAGATCGAAGCCGCCGCGCACGACATAAGCACCGCCGGCGGCACGGCGGAGATCCTCGTTCTGGACGTAACAGATCTCCCAGCGACCACCCGTGCGATCGAAGCGCAACCCGCGTTCGACATACTGGTGAACAATGCCGGCACCAACCGCCCGCGCCGCTTCCTGGACGTCACGCCGGAAGACTTTGATACCATCATGGACCTGAACGTCCGCGCCGCTTTCTTCGTCGCCCAGTCGGTGGCTCGCCGCATGGTGGCGGAGGAAAAGCGCGGATCAATCATTCACATGTCATCGCAGATGGGCCATGTCGGCGGCGCATTGCGAACGGTCTATTGCAGCTCCAAGCACGCGATCGAGGGACTCACCAAGTCCATGGCGATCGACCTCGCCCCGCACGGCATACGTGTCAACACCATCTGTCCCACCTATATCGACACTGCGCTCACCCGCCCCTACTGGAACGATGGGGAGTTTCACCAGGAAGTGCTGCGGAAGATCAAGCTCGGCCAACTCGGTACCGTGCAGGACCTGATGGGCGCCGTTGTGTTCCTTGCCTCCGACGCAGCGGCGCTGATCACCGGTACGTCACTGAAAGTCGATGGGGGCTGGACTGCGGAGTAGGGAATGATCCGACATCTCAAGCTCGGCCTGTCCGATGCCGAGACGGTGGAAGCGGACCGCAAGGTGCGCGAAACCGTGGAACACATCATCAATGAGGTCGCGGCACGGGGCGATGCCGCGGTCCGCGAGTTGTCCGCCCGCTTCGACCATTGGGATCCGCCGTCCTTTCGCTTGACGCGCGGGCAGATCGACGAGCTGATCGGCTCCCTGTCGCCGCAAGTGATCGAGGACATCAGGTTTGCCCAGGCCCAGGTGCGTCGTTTCGCCGAAGCCCAACGCGCCGCTCTGCGCGACATTGAGGTGGAAACGCTGCCGGGCGTGAGGCTCGGCCACAAGAACATTCCCGTCGGCAGTGTCGGCTGCTACGTGCCGGGCGGCCGCTATCCGATGGTCGCCTCGGCTCACATGAGCGTGCTGACCGCGAAAGTTGCCGGCGTCCAGCGCATCATCGCCTGCACGCCCCCGCTGAACGGCGTGCCGCCGGCGGCGACCGTCGCTGCGATGGCGCTCGGCGGAGCCGATGAGATCTACCTGCTCGGCGGCGTGCAGGCGGTTGCCGCCATGGCCCTGGGTACTGCGACGATCGCGCCGGTCGATATGCTGGTCGGCCCGGGCAATGCCTATGTCGCCGAAGCCAAGCGCCAGCTTTTTGGCCGCGTCGGCATCGACCTGCTGGCGGGTCCGACCGAGACCCTGATTATTGCCGATGATACCGCTGACGTGGAGATGTGCGCCACCGACCTGCTCGGCCAGGCCGAGCACGGCCCCACATCTCCGGCGATCTTGCTTACCACCTCGCCGCGGCTCGCCGATGGCATCCAGGCGGAAATTGATCGCCAGCTCACCCGTCTGCCGACCGCTGACGTTGCCGGCGTGGCGTGGCGCAATCACGGGCAGGTGATCTTGTGCGATACCGATGACGAACTGGTCCGTGAAGCCGACCGGATCGCCTCCGAGCATGTGCAGGTGCTCACGCGTGAGCCACGCTGGTTCCTCGACCGCATGCGCAACTATGGCGCGCTGTTCCTCGGGAAGGAGACCAACGTTGCCTACGGCGATAAGGTGATCGGCACGAACCACACGCTGCCGACGAAGCGTGCCGCGCGATACACCGGCGGCCTCTGGGTTGGAAAGTTCCTCAAGACGGTTACATATCAGGAAGTCAGTGCGGAAGCGACCGCGATGATCGGAGAATACTGCTCCCGCCTCTGTGCGATCGAGAACTTCGCCGCGCACAAGGAACAGGCGGATCTGCGGGTACGGCGATACGGTCGCCGCAACGAGATGACGACTGAACAGACGAAAGGAGACCAGTTATGAAGGCAGTGTTGCGGGACCATGTCATTGCCGATAGCAGCGACGTGGTCGAAAATGGCGGTTACCAGTATTTTCCAGCCTCCGCCGTCAAAATGGATTGGCTTCAGAAGGCTGCGAAGACCGACTCGGATCGTGCCTGCCCGCATGGTGTCCAGTTCTACGACGTGGTTATCGACGGCCAGCGGCATCCGCGCGCGGCCTGGTCCTACGAGGCACCGCGCCCCTCAATGCAGCAGGTCGGCGGGCGATTCGGCTTTTGGGAAGATGTCCAGGTCGCCTGACGGGAAGCACCAACTGAACGCTGCTCTCCGATGGCTGTTTCGGGCGCCCGTCTCACTGTATCACTGCGGAGGCGGGCGCTTGCTCGGGCGCCGATTTCTACTGCTGACCCATATCGGCCGCCGCACCGGGCGGCACCACGAGACCGTGCTTGAAGTCATGGAGTATCGCGACCACGGTCCCGAACTGATCGTCATGAGCGCGTTCGGCCGCAACGCCGACTGGCTCCGCAACATCGAAGCCGCGCGCTACGCGGAAGCAACCGTTGGTTCACGGCATTTCACCGCTGCTTATCGCGTCCTCGACAGCGATGAGGCTGTGCGCGTCGTAAGATCCTACGAACTGCGCAACCGCTGGGCCGTGCCCATCATCCGCGTGGCGCTGACTCGTCTCCTGGGCTGGAGCTACCACGGGCAGGACCCGGAACGCCGCCGCCTGGTCGCACAGCTTCCGTTGGTCGCATTGCGACCTCGATCATCCGAAGAACATCCTATATCGGTACATGCGGCAGCTCCTGATTACTGCCGGGCTCATCCTGCTGGGCGTCGGTGTCCTGTGGCCCTGGATCGGGCGTATCGGGCTGGGGCACCTGCCCGGCGACCTCGCTATCCGCCGGCCCGGGTTTACCTTGTTCGCACCGCTTGGCTCCAGCATTCTCGTTTCTGTCGTGCTATCGTTGCTTCTGATGCTTATTGCTTGGCTGTTCCGCCGCTGACCGAGGCGCCCACCAGCGGTATCACGGCAGAATACTCCGCAGGCGGGGTGCGGCCCGGCCGGATAGTCCGGATCAGTACATGTGCTGTCCGCCATTGATCGACAGCGTGCTGCCGGTGATGAAGTCCGCCGCATCCGCCGTCAGGAACGCCACGCCACGGGCAATATCCTCTGCGTGGCCCAACCGGCCCACCGGAATGCGCGCCACGATCTTCTGCAGCACGTCGGCCGGCACCGCCCGCACCATGTCGGTATCTACATAACCCGGCGCGATCGCATTGACCGTGATGCCGTAGCGCGCGCCCTCCTGCGCCAGCGCCTTGGTGAAGCCGTGGATGCCGGACTTGGCCGCGGCATAGTTTACTTGCCCGTATTGCCCCGCCTGGCCGTTGATGCTGCCCACATTCACAATCCGCCCGAATTTCCTCTCCCGCATGCTGTCGAACGTCAACTTGCACATGTTGTAACAGGAACCGAGATTGGTATCGATCACCGCATCCCACATGTCGCGGCTCATCCGCGCCAGGGTTCCATCGCGGGTGATGCCGGCGTTGTTCACCAGTATCTCGATCGGCCCGAACTCGGCGGCGATCTGCTCCACCGCTGCCTTGCACGCTTCGAGGCTGCTGACGTCGAACTTGACCGCCTTGGTCCCGGTCTCGCCCTGGAACGCCTCGGCCGCCGCATCATTGCCGGCATAGTTGGCGATTACGGTGCGCCCCTGCGCCTTCAGCTCCTTGCTGATCGCGGCGCCGATGCCGCGGGTGCCGCCGGTGACCAGTGCGACGCGTGCCATCCTGGAGTCTCCATCTGCATTATGCTTCCGGGCGTCAGCCTAGCACCAGGCCGCTCTTGTGGTCAGCGGCAATCGGGAAAACCGTCTCCCTCGCCGTGCAACTTGTCGCCAGCCGAGGCTGCTCTACCGCTGCGCCAACCGCGTGGTGCGATAGAGTTCAGCCAGCATCACGCGAAGGCCGATGCTGTTGAGCACCAGTTCCCCATGTTCGACAGCGATCGGCCGTTTCGGCCAGGCCCCATCCACGCTGCGGCGCAACAACTCCACGCCGACGCTGGCCGCTTTGACCACCAGGATTTCCTGTACGCTTGGGATCGTCGTGTAGGCCCACACATTGGCCCAGGTCTCGGCCTGGTTGCTCGGCGAAAGTATCTCGATCAGCAGGATCGGATCGGTCAGTGCCGTCTCTTCGGACTGATAGTCGGAGCAGGTCACTCCAAGGTCGGGCACGCGCATATTAGTGTCCGATTGCACGTGGGGGATCACCCCGGGAGTGACGATCAGCGAACAAGCGCTTTCCTTGTCTCGCAGATGGTTTCGGATCAGGCTCGCAATCTCTCCTTGGATCGCCCCATGCGTGCGGTTGGCCGGCGCCATCGCCTGCGGCTCGCCATCGACGAGTTGCCAGGTTTGGCCACCCGGCGGGTTCCAGGCCAGGAACTCCGCCACCGTCATTCGCACTGGAATCTTGAGCGCCGCGGTCATTCCCCCACGGTATCACAGAAGCTGGGTCCGGCGAGAATGCTTCGCCGGGCTACTGATCGTACGACACCAGTGCCTCGCACGGCACATCAAGCCGCGCCCGCCCGTGCAGGAAACTCAATTCGATCAGCGCGGCCGCCGCCGGCACCGTCGCGCCAACACTGCGCAGCAGCGCAATCCCCGCGGCCATGGTGCCGCCCGTGGCCAGCAAGTCATCGACCACCACCACGCGCTGTCCCGGTTCCACCGCATCAGCCTGGACCTCAATCCGGTCGGTGCCGTATTCCAGCGCATAGTCGAACCCGATCGTCTCGCCCGGCAGCTTGCCGCGCTTGCGCAGCATCACGAACCCACAGCCCAGCTTCAGCGCCAGCGGCGCCGCGATCAGGAAGCCGCGGCTTTCGACCCCTGCCAGCAGGTCCGGCTGATAGGCGCGCACCGCCTTCGCCATCCGCCCCATCGCCACCTGCCAGGCATCGGCGTCGCGCAACAGGGTGGAGATGTCGTAGAACAGGATACCCGGCTTGGGAAAATCGGGAATGCCCCGGATGTGATCCTTCAGGTCCATGCGCGGGCCTTCCTGGCTGAACTGGTTCGCCTTGGTCTATAACGTCCCGCACCACTGCCGCAACGGGAGGACAGCTTGCCCGATACCGCCCTGCTCAACGCCGACATCGACGCTGCCCTGGCGGACGCCAAGGAAGCCTATGTCACCCGCAATCCGAAAAGCTTCGCTCGCTTTGTCGAGGCCACAGCCGTCATGCCTGGCGGCAACACGCGCACGGTGCTGCACTACGACCCGTTCCCGGTGGCAATGGTAAAGGGCAAGGGCTGCCGCCTGTGGGACGCCGACGGCGCCGAATATGTCGATTTCATCGGCGAATATACCGCCGGCCTCTATGGTCACTCCCACCCGGTCATCCGCGCCGCCGTGGATCGTGCGCTCGACGCCGGCATCAGCTTCGGCGCCTCCAACCTGCTGGAACCCGCCTTCGCCGGCGCCGTATGCCGGCGATTTGGCCTCGACCGCGTGCGCTTCACCAATTCCGGGACGGAAGCCAACCTGATGGCGTTGGCCACCGCCTGCGCCGCCACCAGGCGTCGCGCCATCATGGTGTTTCATGGCGGCTATCACGGTGGGGTGTTCACCTTCGCCTCCGGCGGCAATCCCATCAACGCGCCATTCGATTTCGTCGTCGCGCCCTACAACGATATCGACGGCACCCAGGCGCTGGTACAGCAGCACGCCGACCGGCTAGCGGCGATCATCCTGGAGCCGATGATGGGTGGGGGCGGCTGCATCGCCGCCGAGCCCGCCTTCCTGCACGCACTGCGCGACGCCGCCACCCGCATCGGCGCGCTGCTGATCCTGGACGAGGTCATGACCTCCCGCCTGGCACCCGGTGGGTTGCAGTCGCTGCGTGGCGTCCAGCCAGACCTCACGACGTTCGGCAAATATATCGGCGGCGGCATGTCGTTTGGCGCGTTCGGTGGCCGGGCCGAGATCATGGACCTGTTCGATCCGCGCCGGCCGGACGCACTGCCGCACGCCGGCACCTTCAACAATAACGTGCTGACCATGGCGGCGGGCCTGGCCGGGCTCACCGAGGTATATACCCCCGAAGCGGCAGTGGCGTTGAATACGCGCGGCGACGTGCTGCGTGAGCGGCTGAACGCGCTCTGCCGGGCCGCCGATTCGCCGCTACAGTTCACCGGTATCGGCTCGATGATGGCGATGCACACCGTGCGCGGCCCGATCCGTTCGCCGGCCGATGCGGCGAAGGGCGATGCCAAGCTGAAGGAGTTGTTCTTCTTCGATATGCTGGCGCAAGGCGTCTGGCTTGCCCGGCGAGGCATGATGGCGCTGAGCCTGCCGATCGGAGACACCGAGTGTGACCACCTGGCCGGCGCAGTGGAGGAGTTCCTGGCGTCGCGCCGATCGCTGTTCGCCACCGGCCGCGCTTAGGAGTTGTTCGGAAACAACCGCGTCATCTCGTCATTCCCGCGAAAGCGGGAATCCAGGCCGCCGCTGCTGGATTCCCGCTTTCGCGGGAATGACGGTTGATTCTGTTATTTCATGACGAGCCCTTAGCTCGCCGCGCCAGCCTCTTCGCCGCAGGCAAAACAGCGACCCCCGTAAAGCCGACAGATGCGACCAACAGCGCTGCCTGATCCAGTCCGGCGCGAAGCCCGACGGACGGATGCGGAGGATCCACATCCGACCGTTGTCGTATCAGCCGGTGCGGGTCAGTCGGCCAGTATGCGGGTCGACCGAGAACCGGGCGATGACCGTGTTGTCAGGCGCGGCATAGGTAAAGCCGATCTGTCCATCGGGGCCGGCCGCGACATCGGTGACCTTCCAGGTATGGTTCCCGTTCCATGCCAGTAACGCCTGCGCGATCGTCTGGACGTCGGACGTCGTCAACTGCCGGTCAGCCGGATGGTGGAACAGGGCAAACGTGCCGAACGCAAACGGGCGTCGGCGCCAGGCTTCCATCCTGCCGTCGCGTCGGTGCATCCAACGCGCTTGCGGGGCGGGAGGTGCCGGAGGAGCCGCCATGGGCGCGGGTGGCGGCCCGGCCGGCCCACCGGGCGGCGGCGCCTGCTGCGCCTGGGCTAGAAACGCCCCGCCACCGGCTGCCCCGGCAAGTGCGGCAGCCGTCACCACGGCCAGAAAGCTCTTTCGCATTCTAATATCTCCTGTCATGCGAGCCACTGGAAGATAAGTCCCGCAGATTACCGGCCAACGCCGGGGTGGCGACGAATTGCAACCGAATGCAACACGCCCTGCTCCGACCGCCCTACAGTTCCTATGATCCAGAGATGGAACAGATGCCGCATATCCTGGTGGTGGACGATGATCGGGAAATTCGGGAACTGCTTGCCCGGTTTCTGGAGCGCCACCAGCTTCGGGTCACGGTTGTGCGCGACGGCAGGGAAGCGCGGCGCGCCTGGACCACGGGGCACTATCATCTCGTCGTACTCGACCTGATGCTTCCGGGTGAGAGCGGGCTAGACTTGGCGCGCTGGATGCGATCGCAATCCGACGTGCCGATCGTGATGCTCACGGCGATGGGCGAAGAGACTGACCGTATCATCGGGCTGGAACTTGGGGCCGACGATTACGTGCCCAAGCCGTTCAATCCCCGCGAACTGCTGGCGCGCATTCGCGCCGTGCTGCGGCGCGCTGGGGACGGCGGCCAACGCAATGAACCCGGCCCCCGCGCGTTGCGCTTTGCCGGTTGGACGCTGGAGCCGGCGCGCCGACGGCTGCTCAACGGCGAGGGGGCGGAGATTACCCTGACCGGCGGAGAATACGACCTGCTGCTGGCGCTGGTGGAGCGCGCCAACCGGGTGCTCACGCGCGACATGCTGCTGGATCTGTTGCGCGGTCGCCAGGCCGGTCCGTTCGACCGCGCGATCGATGTCGCCGTCAGCCGGCTGCGCCGCAAGTTGGAAGACGACGGGCGCAACGCCCAGCTTATCAAGACCGTACGCGGCGGCGGCTATGTGCTGGCGGCCACGGTTGAGCGGGTCTGACTTTGTGATTCGGATTACGCGTAACTGGCGTAGCATAGGGGCCTGTACTTTCGTCCTGAATTGCCGCCAGCCAGGTCCACTTCGCGTAAGCACATGAAACTTCGACTTTGGCCTCGTAGCCTGGCCGCCCGCACGGCGGCGCTGCTTCTCGTCGGGCTGGTGCTGGTCCAGGCGGCGGGTCTGACCATTCATGCGTTCGACCGGCTTGACGTGCAGCGGCTGGCGCAGGCGCGCAACCTGACCGTGCGGGTGATGGCGCTGTACCGCAGCGTGGTCATGACCGCGCCGGACGAGCGCGACGTGGTGCTGCGGGAAGTACGCCAATCGCCGGGGCTGAGCGCGGAACTAAGCAGGACGCCGCCGATCGGGCCTTTCCCGGAGGCACCCTTCCCGGTTCAGCGCCTGATCCGCGTGAACCTCGACCTGGTACCCATGCCGGGAAAGCTGCGCCCGACGCAGATGATCGTGCTGGGCGATCCCGACATGCGGCAGTTGACCATCGGCCTGCGCATGCCGGACGGGGAGTGGCTGAACCTGTCGGCGAATCTGCCGCCGCTCCGGCCCTGGCATTCCCCCGCATTCCTTTGGGCGTTCGCGCTTATGACCCTGGCAGCGGCGGTGCTGACGCTGTGGGCGGTGCGCCGACTGACCGCGCCGGTGAGCACGCTGGCCCGTGCCGCGGAGGCGCTGGGGCGTGATGTGAATGCGCCCCCACTCCCTGAGGAGGGACCGACCGAGGTCGCCACCGCCGCCGCCGCATTCAACCTGATGGCGGCGCGCATCCGACGCTTCGTGCAGGATCGGACGGAAATGTTGACGGCGATCGGCCACGATCTGCGGACCCCGATCACCCGGCTGAAGTTGCGCGTCGAGTTCATCGAGGATGACGAGCAGCGGCGGAAGATGCTGGCCGACCTGGAGGAGCTGGAGTCCATGGTATCGGCGACGCTGGCGTTCGGGCGGGACGCCAAGACGACCGAGCCGGTCTCCTCCGTCGATCTGGTCGAGATGCTGCGCACCGTGCTGGACGAGGCGGGAGACGCCCAGCCGGACTCGGCGGAGCGGCTGGCCTATGAAGGACCGCCGCATCTGACCGTGCGGGCGCGGCCGCTGAGTTTGAAGCGGGCATTCGCCAACCTGGTGTCCAATGCGGTGAACTACGGGGGCAGCGCACTGGTGCGATTGCGCCCGCCGCGGGAGGGCGTGCTGACCATCGAGGTGGAGGATGATGGCCCAGGAATTCCGCCAGCCGAGCTGGAGCGGGTGTTCGAGCCGTTCCACCGCGGGGAACCGAGTCGTTCGCGGGAGACGGGCGGGGTGGGACTGGGGCTGCCGATCGCCCGGAACATCATGCGGGCGCATGGGGGCGATGTGACGCTCGGGAATCGGCCGAATGGCGGGGCGAAGGCAACGGCGACCCTGCCGGCGTAAGTAGGCCCAAGATGTCACAGCACCATGCGCGGTCGGGATTCGAACCCCACGCGCGGGTATTGACAGACCGGCTGGGGGCCAGTGCCATTCCCGCATGCACAAGCCACCCGACCTGCTGGTCAGTCGATGCCGCCCGGACGCGGGCCAGCCTGGCATTCGCGCGGCTGATCCCCGCCCTGCGCGCCGCCTTCGTCGCCGGGGCCGAGGCTCCGCTGCGCTATCGTCATGATCTGCCCCAGGCGGACGCCACGAATGCCGCGCTGCTGCTGATGCCGGCCTGGCGGATCGGCAGCTTCATGGGCGTCAAGCTGGTATCCGTGTTTCCGGGCAACGGAGCACGCGGGTTGCCGGCCGTATCCTCCAGCTACCTGTTGTGCGACGGCGAGACAGGGCGACACCTGGCGCTGATCGACGGGACGGAAATCACCGGCCGGCGAACCGTGGCAGCCTCGGCACTGGCAGGGTCGTATCTGGCCCGATCCGACGCCACCTCGCTGCTGATCGTGGGATCGGGGCATATCGGCAGCTTGCTCCCGGCCGCCTGGGCGGCGGTGCGGCCCATCACCCGTGTCATGGTATGGAACCGGCACCTGGAGGGTGCCGAACGGCTGGTCAAACGTTTATGGGCCGAAGGTATCGA
This sequence comes from uncultured Pseudomonadota bacterium, assembly GCA_963777625.1. Classification (GTDB taxonomy): domain Bacteria; phylum Pseudomonadota; class Alphaproteobacteria; order Acetobacterales; family Acetobacteraceae; genus DATDIC01. Next base: position 54,240 of record CAVZRO010000030.1, read on the forward strand.
TGCGACCGTTGCGGCCGATCTGGCGGATGCCGCGAGCCGGGCGGATATCGTCTCCTGCGCCACGCTGGCACGGGATCCGCTGATCCAAGGTGGCTGGCTCCGGCCCGGCACACATCTCGACCTGATCGGCGGCTTCACCCCTGCCATGCGCGAGACCGACGACGCGGCGGTGCGCCGCTCGCGGGTATTTATCGACACCGAGGCGGCGCTGGCCGAAGCGGGCGACCTGATCGCCCCTCTTGCCAGCGGCGCGCTCCGGCGCGAGGACATTGCCGGCGATCTGGCAGGACTGTGCCGGGGAACTGTGCAGGGTCGCCGTTCCGATGACGAGATCACGCTCTTCAAGTCTGTCGGCAGCGCGATCGAGGATCTGGCCGCCGCGGCGCTGACGTTCCAGGATGCGCAAGGGACGTAACCCTGGACGTAACCCCGGATCTCGCCCTTTGCGGGCGCCGCACCAATATTGGGCTATTTCCGCCTTCCGGCCCGCTGAAAGGAATCTGTCGCACGTGTCCGAAGCAATTCGCCTGACCCGACTGCCCTCCGGCCTCACGGTCGTGACTGAACGGATGGAGCGGGTCGAGACCGTCTCGCTGGGCGCCTATGTCGCCACCGGCTCCCGCCACGAAGCCGAGGTAGAGAATGGCGTCTCGCATTTCCTGGAGCATATGGCGTTCAAAGGCACCGAACGCCGCACGGCGGCGCAGATCGCCGAGGAAATCGAGGCGGTGGGCGGCCATCTGAACGCCTACACGGCCCGCGAACAGACCGCCTATTACGCCAAGGTACTGAAGGAAGATACCGCGCTGGCCGCCGACATCATCGGTGACATCCTGACCCACTCCACCTTCGAGCCGGAGGAGCTTGAGCGCGAGCGCGGCGTGATCCTGCAGGAGATCGGGCAGGCGAACGATACGCCAGACGACATCGTGTTCGACCGCTTCCAGGAGGCCGCCTTTCCCTCCCAGCCGCTGGGACGCCCGGTGCTGGGCACCGAACAGGGCATACGCGAGATGCCGCGCAGCGTGCTGACAGGCTATATGCGCCAGCATTACGCCGCACCCAGCGTGGTGGTCGCCGCCGCAGGTGCGTTGCACCATGAGCAGGTGCTGGACTGGTACAGACGCACTTTGCCGACCTCGCCCCCGACGCGGGACCGGCCGCCTCCGTCGGGCGCTACCAGGGTAGCGAGTTCCGCGAGGCGCGCGACCTGGACCAGGTGCATATCGTGCTCGGCTTTCCCTCTGTGGCTTATGGCGACCCGGACTATTACCCGACGCTGCTGCTGGCGACGCTGCTCGGCGGCGGCATGTCGTCCCGGCTGTTCCAGGAGGTGCGGGAGAAGCGCGGGCTGGTGTACTCGATCTACTCGTTCAGTTCCCCCTTCATGGATAGTGGGCTGTTCGGCATCTATGCAGGTACCGGCGAAAGCGAGGCCGAGGAGCTGATGCCGGTCACGTTGGAGGAATTGCGCAAGGTTCAGCAGGACGTGTCGGAGACCGAGCTGGCGCGCGCACGCGCGCAAGTGAAAGCCAGCCTGCTGATGTCTCTGGAAAGCACCGGCAGCCGATGCGAACAACTGGCGCGCCAGCTTCAGGTGTTCGGGCGAATCATCCCGGTCAACGAAACTGTGACGAAGATCAACGCTGTCACCGTGGACGACGTACAGCGCGCGGCGGCACGGCATTCCGGGCGGCGCCGACACTGGCGGTGCTGGGACCGGACGATCGGGTTCCTGGATTGGCCGATATCGCTGGGGCGCTGAGTGTGTAGCTCCGCGCCCGTGCTGATCGAATTTGCCGTGCTGATCGAATTCTCGGACGCGGAACGCTGCGCCGGTGCGATCGCGGCGTCGTCTCGTTCGCGGCATCACATCCTCCTCCGATATGCACACCGGGCAGACCGATGACCCACGCCAGCTATACCGATCTGCTGCACGACCTTATCGCGGCGCCCGTGCCGCCGGCGCCGATGCCGCCGATGCCGTGTTCATCAGCGGCACGTCGCTTCGGTCCAACGCCGCCTCGGCAAGACCGACATGTGGAACAATCCGAGGGCCGCGATCTCGGGCTGCGCGTGTTCGTCGGCCTGAAATCGGCGATCGTCTCCTCCAGGACGATCGACCCCACCAGCTTCGCGCAGCTCGCCGATCGCGCCGTGGCCATGGCGCGCGTGGTCCGGACGATCCTTTCCGGCCTCGCCGACACCGCCGTCCGCCCGAGCCGGCGACCCTGGACCTGGACGATCCGGCCGAGCCCGACGTGGCGGCACTGACCGAGCGGGCAGCCGCGGCCGAAGACGCCGCATGCTGTGGCCGGGTGACCAATTCGGAAGGGGCGGACGCCAGCACGCGCGCAACGAAGCTGTGCTGGTCACGTC
>CAVZRO010000031.1:0-16627 GCA_963777625.1 uncultured Pseudomonadota bacterium
AGGGGTCGTTCGGAAACAACCGCGTCATCTCGTCATTCCCGCGAAAGCGGGAATCCAGGCCGCCGCTGCTGGATTCCCGCTTTCGCGGGAATGACGGTTGATTCTGTTATTTCATGACGAGCCCTTAGCTCGCCGCGCCAGCCTCTTCGCCGCAGGCAAAACAGCGACCCCCGTAAAGCCGACAGATGCGACCAACAGCGCTGCCTGATCCAGTCCGGCGCGAAGCCCGACGGACGGATGCGGAGGATCCACATCCGACCGTTGTCGTATCAGCCGGTGCGGGTCAGTCGGCCAGTATGCGGGTCGACCGAGAACCGGGCGATGACCGTGTTGTCAGGCGCGGCATAGGTAAAGCCGATCTGTCCATCGGGGCCGGCCGCGACATCGGTGACCTTCCAGGTATGGTTCCCGTTCCATGCCAGTAACGCCTGCGCGATCGTCTGGACGTCGGACGTCGTCAACTGCCGGTCAGCCGGATGGTGGAACAGGGCAAACGTCCCGAACGCAAACGGGCGTCGGCGCCAGGCTTCCGTCCTGCCGTCGCGTCGGTGCATCCAACGCGCTTGCGGGGCGGGAGGGGCCGGAGGCGCCGCCATGGGCGCGGGTGGCGGCCCGGCCGGCCCACCGGGCGGCGGCGCCTGCTGCGCCTGGGCTAGAAACGCCCCGCCACCGGCTGCCCGGGCAACTGGCAGCGTCATAGCCACGACCAGAAAGCTCTTTCGCATTCTAATATCTCCTGTCATGCGAGCCACTGGAAGATAAGTCCCGCAGATTACCGGCCAACGCCGGGGTGGCGACGAATTGCAACCGAATGCAACACGCCCTGCTCCGACCACCCTACAGTTCCTATGATCCAGAGATGGAACAGATGCCGCATATCCTGGTGGTGGACGATGATCGGGAAATTCGGGAACTGCTTGCCCGGTTTCTGGAGCGCCAACTTCGGGTCACGGTTGTGCGCGACGGCAGGGAAGCGCGGCGCGCCTGGACCACGGGGCACTATCATCTCGTCGGTCCTCGACCTGATGCTTCCGGGTGAGAGCGGGCTAGACTTGGCGCGCTGGATGCGATCGCAATCCGACGTGCCGATCGTGATGCTCACGGCGATGGGCGAAGAGACTGACCGTATCATCGGGCTGGAACTTGGGGCCGACGATTATGTGCCCAAGCCGTTCAATCCCCGCGACTGTTGGCACGCATTCGCGCCGTGCTGCGGCGCGCCGGCGAGGCGGCCAACGCAATGAACCCGGGCCCCGCGCGTTGCGCTTTGCCGGTTGGACGCTGGAGCCGGCGCGCCGACGGCTGCTCAACGGCGAGGGGGCGGAGATTACCCTGACCGGCGGAGAATACGACCTGCTGCTGGCGCTGGTGGAGCGCGCCAACCGGGTGCTCACGCGCGACATGCTGCTGGATCTGTTGCGCGGCCGCCAGGCCGGTCCGTTCGACCGCGCGATCGACGTCGCCGTCAGCCGGCTGCGCCGCAAGTTGGAAGACGACGGACGCAACGCTCAGCTTATCAAGACCGTACGCGGCGGCGGCTATGTGCTGGCGGCCACGGTTGAGCGGGTCTGACTTTGTGATTCGGATTACGCGTAACTGGCGTAGCATAGGGGCCTGTACTTTCGTCCTGAATTGCCGTCAGCCAGGGCCACTTCGCGTAAGCACATGAAACTTCGACTTTGGCCTCGTAGCCTGGCCGCCCGCACGGCGGCGCTGCTTCTCGTCGGGCTGGTGCTGGTCCAGGCGGCGGGTCTGACCATTCATGCGTTCGACCGGCTTGACGTGCAGCGGCTGGCGCAGGCGCGCAACCTGACCGTGCGGGTGATGGCGCTATACCGCAGCGTGGTCATGACCGCGCCGGACGAGCGCGACGTGGTGCTGCGGGAAGTACGCCAATCGCCGGGGCTGAGCGCGGAACTAAGCAGGACGCCGCCGATCGGGCCCTTCCCGGAGGCACCCTTCCCGGTTCAGCGCCTGATCCGCGTGAACCTCGACCTGGTACCCATGCCGGGAAAGCTGCGCCCGACGCAGATGATCGTGCTGGGCGATCCCGACATGCGGCAGTTGACCATCGGCCTGCGCATGCCGGACGGGGAGTGGCTGAACCTGTCGGCGAATTTGCCGCCGCTCCGGCCCTGGCATTCCCCCGCATTCCTGTGGGCGTTCGCACTTATGACCCTGGCAGCGGCGGTGCTGACGCTGTGGGCAGTGCGCCGACTGACCGCGCCGGTGAGCACGCTGGCCCGTGCCGCGGAGGCGCTGGGGCGTGATGTGAATGCGCCCCCACTCCCTGAGGAGGGACCGACCGAGGTCGCCACCGCCGCCGCCGCATTCAACCTGATGGCGGCGCGCATCCGACGCTTCGTGCAGGATCGGACGGAAATGTTGACTGCGATCGGCCACGATCTGCGGACCCCGATCACGCGGCTGAAATTGCGCGTCGAGTTCATCGAGGATGACGAGCAGCGGCGGAAGATGCTGGCCGACCTGGAGGAGCTGGAGTCCATGGTATCGGCGACGCTGGCGTTCGGGCGGGACGCCAAGACGACCGAGCCGGTCTCCTCCGTCGACCTGGTCGAGATGCTGCGCACCGTGCTGGACGAGGCGGGAGACGCCCAGCCGGACTCGGCGGAGCGGCTGGCCTACGAAGGACCGCCGCATCTGACCGTGCGGGCGCGGCCGCTGAGTTTGAAGCGGGCATTCGCCAACCTGGTGTCCAATGCGGTGAACTATGGGGGCAGCGCACTGGTGCGATTGCGCCCGCCGCGGGAGGGCGTGCTGACCATCGAGGTGGAGGATGATGGCCCAGGAATTCCGGCAGCCGAGCTGGAACGGGTGTTCGAGCCGTTCCACCGCGGGGAACCGAGTCGTTCGCGGGAGACGGGCGGGGTGGGACTGGGGCTGCCGATCGCCCGGAATATCATGCGGGCGCATGGGGGCGATGTGACGCTGGGGAATCGGCCTAATGGCGGGGCGAAGGCAACGGCGACCCTGCCGGCGTAAGTAGGCCCAAGATGTCACAGCACCATGTGCGGTCGGGATTCGAACCCCACGCGCGGGTATTGACAGACCGGCTGGGGGTCAGTGCCATTCTCGCATGCACACGCCACCCGACCTGCTGGTCATCGATGCCGCCCGGACGCGGGCCAGCCTGGCATTCGCGCGGCTGATCCCCGCCCTGCGCGCCGCCTTCGTCGCCGGGGCGGAGGCTCCGCTGCGCTATCGTCATGATCTGCCCCAGGCGGACGCTACGAATGCCGCGCTGCTGCTGATGCCGGCCTGGCGGATCGGCAGCTTCATGGGCGTCAAGCTGGTATCCGTGTTTCCGGGCAACGGAGCACGCGGGTTGCCGGCCGTATCCTCCAGCTACCTGTTGTGCGACGGCGAGACAGGGCGACACCTGGCGCTGATCGACGGGACGGAAATCACCGGCCGGCGAACCGTGGCAGCCTCGGCACTGGCAGGGTCGTATCTGGCCCGATCCGACGCCACCTCGCTGCTGATCGTGGGATCGGGGCATATCGGCAGCTTGCTCCCGGCCGCCTGGGCGGCGGTGCGGCCCATCACCCGTGTCATGGTATGGAACCGGCACCTGGACGGTGCCGAACGGCTGGTCGCACGTTTATGGGCCGAAGGTATCGATGCGACCGTTGCGGCCGATCTGGCGGATGCCGCGAGCCGGGCGGATATCGTCTCCTGCGCCACGCTGGCACGGGATCCGCTGATCCAAGGTGGCTGGCTCCGGCCCGGCACACATCTCGACCTGATCGGCGGCTTCACCCCTGCCATGCGCGAGACCGACGACGCGGCGGTGCGCCGCTCGCGGGTATTTATCGACACCGAGGCGGCGCTGGCCGAAGCGGGCGACCTGATCGCCCCTCTTGCCAGCGGCGCGCTCCGGCGCGAGGACATTGCCGGCGATCTGGCAGGACTGTGCCGGGGAACTGTGCAGGGTCGCCGTTCCGATGACGAGATCACGCTCTTCAAGTCTGTCGGCAGCGCGATCGAGGATCTGGCCGCCGCGGCGCTGACGTTCCAGGATGCGCAAGGGACGTAACCCTGGACGTAACCCCGGATCTCGCCCTTTGCGGGCGCCGCACCAATATTGGGCTATTCCCGCCTTCCGGCCCGCTGAAAGGAATCTGTCGCACGTGTCCGAAGCAATTCGCCTGACCCGACTGCCCTCCGGCCTCACGGTCGTGACTGAACGGATGGAGCGGGTCGAGACCGTCTCGCTGGGCGCCTATGTCGCCACCGGCTCCCGCCACGAAGCCGAGGTGGAGAATGGCGTCTCGCATTTCCTGGAGCATATGGCGTTCAAAGGCACCGAACGCCGCACGGCGGCGCAGATCGCCGAGGAAATCGAGGCGGTGGGCGGCCATCTGAACGCCTACACGGCCCGCGAACAGACCGCCTATTACGCCAAGGTACTGAAGGAAGATACCGCGCTGGCCGCCGACATCATCGGTGACATCCTGACCCACTCCACCTTCGAGCCGGAGGAGCTTGAGCGCGAGCGCGGCGTGATCCTGCAGGAGATCGGGCAGGCGAACGATACGCCAGACGACATCGTGTTCGACCGCTTCCAGGAGGCCGCCTTTCCCTCCCAGCCGCTGGGACGCCCGGTGCTGGGCACCGAACAGGGCATACGCGAGATGCCGCGCAGCGTGCTGACAGGTTATATGCGCCAGCATTACGCCGCACCCAGCGTGGTGGTCGCCGCGGCAGGTGCGTTGCACCATGAGCAGGTGCTGGATCTGGTACAGACGCACTTTGCCGACCTCGCCCCCGACGCGGGACCGGCCGCCTCCGTCGGGCGCTACCAGGGTAGCGAGTTCCGCGAGGCGCGCGACCTGGACCAGGTGCATATCGTGCTCGGCTTTCCCTCTGTGGCTTATGGCGACCCGGACTATTACCCGACGCTGCTGCTGGCCACGCTGCTCGGCGGCGGCATGTCGTCCCGGCTGTTCCAGGAGGTGCGGGAGAAGCGCGGGCTGGTGTACTCGATCTACTCGTTCAGTTCCCCCTTCATGGATAGTGGACTGTTCGGCATCTATGCCGGTACCGGCGAAAGCGAGGCCGAGGAGCTGATGCCGGTCACGTTGGAGGAATTGCGCAAGGTTCAGCAGGACGTGTCGGAGACCGAGCTGGCGCGCGCACGCGCGCAAGTGAAAGCCAGCCTGCTGATGTCTCTGGAAAGCACCGGCAGCCGATGCGAACAACTGGCGCGCCAGCTTCAGGTGTTCGGGCGAATCATCCCGGTCAACGAAACTGTGACGAAGATCAACGCTGTCACCGTGGACGACGTACAGCGCGCGGCGGCACGGCATTTCCGGGCGGCGCCGACACTGGCGGTGCTGGGACCGGACGATCGGGTTCCTGGATTGGCCGATATCGCTGGGGCGCTGAGTGTGTAGCTCCGCGCCCGTGCTGATCGAATTTGCCGTGCTGATCGAATTTTCGGACGCGGAACGCTGCGCCGGTGGGATCGCGGCGTCGTCTCGTTCGCGGCATCACATCCTCCTCCGATACGCGCACCGGGCAGACCAATGACCCACGCCAGCTATACCGATCTGCTGCATGACCTTATCGCCCGCGCCCGTGCCGCCGGCGCCGATGCCGCCGATGCCGTGTTCATCAGTGGCACGTCGCTGTCGGTCCAACGCCGTCTCGGCAAGACCGAACACGTGGAACGATCCGAGGGCCGCGATCTGGGGCTGCGCGTGTTCGTCGGCCTGAAATCGGCGATCGTTTCCTCCAGTACGATCGACCCGACCAGCTTCGCGCAGCTCGCCGATCGCGCCGTGGCGATGGCGCGCGTGGTGCCGGACGATCCCTATTCCGGCCTCGCCGACACCGCCCGGCCGCCCGAGCCGGCGACCCTGGACCTGGACGATCCGGCCGAGCCCGACGTGGCGGCACTGACCGAGCGGGCAGCCGCGGCCGAAGACGCCGCACTGGCTGTGGCCGGGGTGACCAATTCGGAAGGGGCGGACGCCAGCTACGCGCGCAACGAAGCTGTGCTGGTCACGTCGGCCGGGTTTGCCGGCCGCGCCGTGCGCACGGGCCATTCGGTATCCGCCAGCGCGCTGGCCGGTAGCGGCACCGCCATGCAACGCGACTTCGATCACCATTCCACGGTGCACTTGGCCGATTTGGACGATCCGGCAAAGATCGGTCACACCGCCGGGGAGCGTGCGGTGGCTCGGCTGAACCCGGTCCAGGCGAAAACCGCGAAACTGCCCGTCTTCTACGATCCGCGCATTGCAGGCGGGCTGCTCGGGCACCTGGCGGGGGCAATCAACGGCGCCTCGATTGCCCGCGGCACGTCGTTTCTGAAGGATAAGCGGGGGCAGCGTGTGTTCGCACCCGGCATCACCGTGCGGGACGATCCACGGCGGCTGCGCGGCCTGCGCTCTCGCCTGTTCGACGGCGAGGGAACCCCGACCGCGGCGCGCTCCGTGATCGAGGGTGGTGTTCTGACGACGTGGTTGCTGGATAGCCGGTCGGCGCGCCAGCTCGGGCTGACCTCCACCGGCCATGCGGCGCGCGGCACCAGCGGGCCGCCTTCCCCGTCCGCGAGCAATTTTTATCTGGCGGCGGGTTCGCTGACCTCGGCGGAGCTGATGGCTGACGTGAAGCTGGGCCTGTACGTGACCGAGCTCATGGGTATGGGGGTGAACGGCATCACCGGCGATTACAGCCGCGGGGCGGCCGGATTCATGATCCGCGATGGCGCCATCGCCGAGCCTGTCGCGGAGATCACCATCGCCGGCAACCTGATCGAGATGTTCGCACATCTGACCCCTGCCAATGATCTGGTGTTCCGGCGCGGGACAGATTTGCCCACCGTCCGGGTGGAGGGAATGACGATCGCGGGGGGCTGAGGCGCGCCCTGTCGGCGTTGCAGGGCAATCCCCATATTCGCGACGAGGTCACACGAAAGAGAGGCATCGAATGCGCAGCTCCGCGCTGGTTGCCGTCGTCGTCGCATTATCGCTGGCCCTGACGCCCGGCTTGGCGGATGCGCGTGCCGGCGGGGGCGGGTCGTTCGGCAGCCGCGGTGGCTTCACCTATTCCGCGCCACCGGCGACGCGCACCGCGCCGTACTCCGCTCAGCCGATGCAGCGCAGCATGACCCCATCCGCGCCGTCGCCGAGCTATGGCAGTGGCGCGCAAGGCTACCGGCCGGGATACGGGTTCGGCGGATTCGGGTCCGGCTTCCTCGGCGGACTGCTCGGGGTGGGATTGGGCAGCATGCTGTTCGGCCACGGGTTCGGCTTCGGCGGGTTCTTCGGGCTGTTCGGCCTGTTGTTCCGCATCCTGCTGATCGTATGGATCGTGCGCTGGCTGATCCGGCTGTTCCGGGGCGGCTCGCCGGCGTTTGCCGGCGGCGGCGGATGGTTCAATCGTAACCAGTTCGGCTTTTCGCCCGGCGGACCGTTTACCGGCGGCGGCGTGGCCACGGCACCCGCGCAGACCATGGCGGTCTCGCCAGGCGATTACCAGGCATTCGAACGGGCGCTGCAGGACGTGCAGGCGGCCTGGACGCGCCAGGACCTGGAGGCGATGCGCGCGCTGGCCACCCCGGAAATGGTGGGCTATTTCGCCGAGCAGCTTGCCGATCAGGCAAGCCGCGGCGTGCGCAACAGCGTCAGCGACGTGCGGCTGCTGCAAGGCGACCTCTCGCAGGCGTGGACCGAGCAAGGCCGGGACTACGCCACCCTGGCGATGCGGTTTTCCATGATCGACGTGACCCACGACGCCAGCGGGCGAGTTGTGGACGGCAGCCCGACCGAGCATGTGACCGCGACCGAGCTATGGACCTTCGTGCGGGCAGCCGGCGGCCGCTGGATATTGTCGGCCATCCAGCAAGCACGCTGAGCCAGTCGGCTCGGCGGAAGGAAGGATACACATGAAACTTGGCACCCTGTTCCCGCAGGTCGATTTCGGCGGTTCGCCGGCCACCGTGCGAGAGTTCGTGGGGGCAGCAGAGCGGTTTGGATACGATTACCTCGCCGCGGCGGATCATGTGCTGGGCGTGAATGCCGCCAGCCGCCCGGATTGGGGCAATCTCAATACCTCGGCCGACTGGTTCCATGACCCGTTCGTGCTGTTCAGTTATCTGGCCGGGTTCAGCAGGCTGGAGTTCTCCACCGGTGTGTTGATCCTGGCGCAGCGGCAGGCCGCGCTGGTGGCAAAACAGGCGGCGTGTCTGGACGTGCTGTGCAACGGGCGATTCCGGCTCGGTGTCGGAGTGGGCTGGAACAAAGCGGAGTTCACCGGCCTGAACGAAGATTTCCATAACCGCGGCCGTCGGTCCGAGGAGCAGGTGCGGGTGATGCAGGCTCTGTGGGCCGAGCCGCACGTGACGTTCGAGGGCACCTGGCACCGTATCGAGGATGCGGGGATCAACCCGCTGCCGGTGCAGCGGCGTATTCCGGTGTGGTTCGGCGGGCATCACGATCAGACGCTGCGCCGCATCGCGAAATGGGGCGACGGCTGGATGATGCTGGCGTATCCGGCAGGCGCGGAAGCGGTGGCGGAGTTCGACCGGCTGCGCCGCTATACGCAGCAGGAGGGCCGCGATCCGGCGGCGATCGGAATCGAGGTGTGGACCTCGACGGCCGTTGGCGCCGAAAAGGATTGGCGCGAGGAGTTCGCGTTCTGGAAGCGGGCCGGGGTGACGCACGTAACAGTCGCAAGCACGCACGGACGGGGCGTGCATGTGCGCATCCCGGGCCGGACCATGACGGATCATCTGGACGCGATACGGCGATACAAGGACGCGGTGGGAGATTTGCTGGAGTAGGGCTCCACCCCCCGACGCGACGGCCGCAAGCCTTGCCCGAATTCGGTATTCCGTACGGCTGCGACGTGATAACCGGTTGCGCGTGAATACAGCAAACACCCCCGACGCTCGGGATGCGGCGATCGACGGCCCAGCAACGACCCCCCGGATCACCCTGGCCAATCTCCTTGCCGCACAGTTCCGGCCGCATCGCCCTCGGACCCATGCGGGATGAACGAATCCGCACCAGCGGCCGGCCCAACCATGCCGCTCGCCGCCGGCGTAATCGCGCTGATGCTTGGCGGCACGGCGGTGCTGCTGGTCGCGGCGAATATCGTGCTGGAATTGATGACGGCGTCTGCCCAGTCGGAGTTGAACCAGCGCCAGGCGTTCATCAACGATACCGCCGACGTGCGACGGATAGATCAGGAGCTGGTGCGTGCGCTGGCGACCATCGCCGGAACGAAACATGATGCGCAGCTCGATGCGCTTCTGAAGCAGGCGGGTATCACGTACACCCTCAGCTCTCCCGCCCCGGCGGCAAGCACCGCGCCGGCCAGGCCCTGACGGATGCCGCGCTCAAGACGACCGCGAGTCAGGATTGCCTTCGATTGGGCAATTCTGCTGCTCGCTGTTGCCTTCCTGGCCGCGACCGGTTTCCGCACCGTTCAGCTTATCCAGCAACGCACTGACCAGACGGCGCTCCGCTTAGCTCAGGAACGGGCGGTGCGTGAGGGCCGCACTTTGCGTCAGCAACTCGATCTCCTGGCTGGGCAGACCGCCCGACTGGCGGCCGCCGGGAACGCCGATGCCGCCACCGTGGTCGAGCAGATGCACCACGACGGGGTGGATCTGCGGCAGCCGTCCGCGACGGCACCGGGGGGAACGCCGCGCTGAAGCCTACGATCGCTCCGCAAGTCCAGTCAGGCTGATATTGCTCCAGGCATCGGCAACCCAAGGTTCTGGCGCAGCGTTGTCCCTTCATATTCATTACGGAACATGTTGCGACGGCGCAGCTCCGGCAGCACCAGCTCCACGAAATCGTCCAATGATATCGGAAGCACCGGCGGACAGATATTGAATCCGTCCGCCGCGCCCTGGCTGACCCATTGCTCCATCTCGTCAACGATATCCGCCGGCGTGCCGATCACCACGCGCGTGCCGAACCCTGCTGCCACCTGCGTATAGAGCTGACGGATGGTCATATTGTCCCGCCGCGCCAGGGCCAGAAGGTTCTTGGCGATGCTGCGGACCTGCGCATCTTCCGGCTCGGGCACCGGACCATCGAGCGGATATGCCGATAGATCGCCCATCTGGCCATAGAGGTACGACAGGCCGAGCAGCGGATCCACAAGCTGGTTCAGTTGTTCGTATTTGTCACGCGCTTCCTGCCGCGTCCGTCCGACATAAGGGTTCAGACCGGGCATGATGAGAAGCTGATCGGCCGTACGGCCATGTTCCGGCAGCCGCCGCTTCAGATCGGCATAGTATGCTTTGGCCGTATCGATGTCGTGCGGTGCGGAATAGACCACGTCCGCATTCGCCGCGGCGATGTTCAATCCCTGCTCGGACGCGCCGGCCTGCACCAGGATCGGGCGTCCCTGCGGGGTACGGGCGACACTCAGCGGGCCGCGAACCTTGAAATGCTTTCCTTTGTGATCGAGCACGTGCAGCTTGCTCGGGTCATAGAAAACGCCGCTGGCCTTGTCGTGCGGAAACGCGTCGGCATCCCAACTGTTCCACAGGCCTTTGACGACCTCGACGAATTCGGCGGCACGCTCGTAGCGCTCCTCGTAGCCCAGGTGCTGATCGCGATTGAAATTGCGTGCCTCCGCGTCCGACCAGGAGGTAACGATGTTCCACCCGGCCCGTCCGCGGCTGATATGGTCGAGCGAGGCATATTTGCGGGCGACATGGAACGGCTCGTTGTAGGTCGTGGAAGCGGTGGCCACCAGGCCGATACGATGTGTCACCGCGGCAAGCGCGGACAGCAGCGTGATTGGCTCCAGCTCGGCGTTTTGCGCGGATCGGCACAACGAGCCGGGCGGTTCGTCCTTCCCGCGGATGCCGATGCCATCGGCCAGGAACACCATGTCGAGCTTGGCGGCCTCGGCGGTCTGCGCGACGCGCCGGAAATGGTCGAACTTGGACGCGGCACCTGGGTCCGCATCGGGATGACGCCAGGCAGCGGCATGATATCCCAGGTAGCGCATGGACAGGCCGAGCTTGATAGGCTTCATCACCGCCATGCCTTCCCCCTCTGCTTGCCGCCATGGTGCCCTGATATGAGACGTTCAGTGTACATCGACTGCTCCGCGTTCGTGCATGGATTGCTGACCGCCGATGAGTGGGCTTCCGTGGATGGACTGGATGTGCATTGCGGCGATCCCGACCCTTCGGCTTTGGCCGACCTCCTGGCCGGAGCGGCCAGTGCGCTGAACGGGCACACGCCGATGGACCGCACGCTCCTGCGCGCATGTCCGGCGCTGCGCAGCATCGTCTTTCTCGGCACCGGCGCGTCCAGCTATATCGATGTCGAAGCGGCACAGGCGCTTGGAATCCGCATCCGCACGATCCGCGGCTACGGGGACCGCAGCGTGGCCGAGCATGCGTTCGCGCTCATGCTGGCCGCCGCCCGCCGGATCGGAGAAATGGATCGCGCCCTGCGCGCCGGGATCTGGGACCCGCTCTCCGGCATGGAGCTGGAAGGCAAGACGCTGGGAATTATCGGCACCGGCGGCATCGGGGTTGCCTTGGCACGCATCGCGGACGGATTCGGCATGCGTGTGCTGGCCTGGAACCGCGGTCGCATAAGCGATGACCTGCCTTGCCGCTCCGTCGCGCTGGAACAGCTTCTGCGCGACGCCGACATCGTTTCGCTGCACCTGGCGCTGACGCCCGAAACGCGCGGGTTGATCAGCGCGGAACGTCTGAAACTGATGCGGCCGCACGCTATTTTCGTGAATACCGCGCGCGACGGACTGGTCGATACTGATGCACTGATCGCGGCGCTGCGGCACGGGCGCATCGCACATGCCGCCCTGGACGTATTCGACACCGAGCCGCTGCCGGCTGGTCATCCGCTGACAACCCTCGACAATGTCACGCTGACCGCGCATGCGGGGTTCAAGACGCCGGAGGCATCGCGCCGGCTCGCGCTCACCGGCCTCGCACTGCTGCGCACCGACCTTACAGCGCTCGCACATGGCCATGAGCTGAACCCCTGATCGGTCTCACGCGACCGGCTCCGGAATGGGTGCGATGGTGCCCAGCAGCGTCCGCGTATAATCGTGCACGGGCCGGGCAAAAACCTCCTTGGTGGGCCCGATCTCTAGCAGCCGGCCACCCTGCATGATGCCGATGCGGTCGCTCAGGAACCGCGCCACGTGCAGGTCATGGGTGATGAACAGCAGCGACAGGCCGCGTTCGGCATGCACGCGTTTCAGCAGATTCAGGATCTGCGCGCGCACCGAAACATCCAGCTTCGAGACCGCCTCGTCCGCCACGATCAGCGCCGGGGACAAGGCGAGCGCCCGCCCGATCGCCGCCCGCTGCAACTGGCCGCCGGACAACTGGTGTGGATAGCGGCTGGCAAAACTGCTCGGCAAGCCAACATCGGCCAGGATGCGCGCAACCGAATCCCGCAGCGCGGAACGGGTACAGATGCGATGCAGCAGCAGCGGTATCGCGATCGCCCGGCTGATGGTGTGGCGCGGATTGAACGAGGACAGCGGATCCTGAAACACCATCTGCGCCTGGCGCCGCATCGGCCGCAACCGCGGCTCGTTCAGGTGCGTGATATCGACGCCGCCGAGTTCGATGCGGCCCGATCGCGGGCGATGGAGCCGCAGCACCGTCTTGGCCAACGTGGTCTTACCACTGCCCAATTCGCCGACCAGGCCCAGAATCTCGCCGCGCCCGATTGTCAGGCTGACCTGGTCGACCGCGCGCACCGTCTGGTGGCGACGGTGCGGGTCAGGAAATTCGACCACCAGGTCCTGAAGGCGAAGCAGCGGATCAGTCATACAGAAGACACCTGACGAGACGCGCCTCGTTCATGGAACGCAGCTTTTGCGGCCCCTCGCACCCAGGACGCGCCCGGATGCACCGGCCGCGAAACGCACAGCCGTCGTCCTGCTCCATTATCGACGGCGGTTGCCCGGGAATCTCGGTGAGCGTCTCCGCCCCCTTCTCCAGTGCCTTCGCGGTTTCGATCAGCCCCTGCGTATAGGGATGCAGCGGCCGGTGCAGCACGGCTTCGGCGGGACCGGTCTCGACCACCTGCCCGGCGTACATCACCGCCAGCCGCTGTGAGATCAGTGCCGCTATGGTCATGTCATGGGTAATGAACAACAACGCCGACGACAGGCGCCGCTGCAACTTGTCGAACAGCTCCAGTATCTGGCGCTCGACGATATTGTCCAGATTGGTTGTCGGCTCGTCGGCAATGATCACCTCGGGCCCGAGGGCCAACACCATGGCGATCAGCACCCGCTGCAACATGCCCCCGGAAAGCTGGTGCGGAAACCGCCGCAGGACGCTCGGTGGATCCATGATCCCCACCTCGGATAGCGCTTCCGTCGCGCGATCCTGCCATGCCCCCTCGGCTTCCGCGCGCGCCAGCACGACCCGCAGATGCCAGTCGATCCGCTTGGCCGGATTGAACGCCCCAACCGGGTCCTGAAAGATCATCGCGATCCGTCGCCCGCGCAGGTTGCGGAACGCCGTCTCGTTCATTCCGCTGATGTCGCGTCCGTTCAGCAGCATCAGATCGGCTTGCTGGCCCATGCCCTGGGGCAGCAGAGCGCAGCAACGCGAGCGCGGTCAGTGTCTTGCCGGACCCCAACTCGCCGATCAGCGTCAGCGTCTCGCCCGGATGCAGATCGAGATCAACGCCGCGCACCAACGGAACCGACCGCGGCCCGGCGGCCAGGGTGACGCGCAGGTTGCGCACGCTCAGCACCGCACTCATTCGCGTACAATCTGGCGCAGCTTCGGGTCGGACAGGTCACGCAGCCCGTCCCCGAGCAGATTGAGGCCGAGGAGCGCCACGGAAACGGCCAACCCGGTCAGCGTAAGCACCCACGGCGCCGTGCCGAAATATTCACGCCCATCCGCCATGATCACGCCAAGCGACGGTGTCGGCGGCTGCACCCCGAGGCCAAGGAAGCTCAGCCCGGCTTCGATGATCACGCCGAACGCGACGGCAACGCTCGCCTGCACCATCAGCGCCGACAGGATGTTCGGCAGGATTTCCTGCACCAGGATCATCGGCGCCGGTTGGCCGATCAGGCGGGCCGCCTGCACGTACGGCTCCTGCTTCAGGACCGCGGTCAGGTTGCGTGCCAGGCGGGCGAAGATCGGGAAATACACCAGCGCGATGGCGATCACGACATCCTGCAAGCCGAAGCCAAGAATGACCATCAGGAACAGCGCCAGCACGAAGCTGGGAAAAGCGAACAGCAGATCCACCACTCCCATCAGCGCCGTTTCGGCGGCGCCTTCCTGCCACGCGGCAATCATCCCGGTGGTGGTGCCGACGACGGTCGCCAGCGCCACGCCGGAAAAGCTGATGATCAGCGAAATCCGCCCCCCAACCAGAACCCGCGTGAGCACGTCGCGACCGAACGAATCGGTGCCGAGCGGATGCGCCCATGACGGCGGCTGCAGCACGTCAACAAAGTCCATGTTGGTCGCGGAGTACGGCGACAACGCCGCACCCGCGGTGACACCGAACAGCACCAGCGCGGTGATGACCAGTCCCGCCAGCAAGGTGCGGTTGCGCATGGCGGCGCCGATCGATCGCATCGCTCAGGCCGCCCGGCGCGGATCGAGCTGCCCGCACACGGTATCGACCAGCAGATTGGTCAGCAGCACGATCAGGAGAAATGTCAGGGCGCACGCCTGTACGACCGGATAGTCGCGTCCGAACGCAGCATCGACCATCAGCGATCCCATGCCGGGAATGCCGAAGATGCGCTCGATCACCACCACGCCGCCCAGCAGATACCGCACCTGCAGGCCCAGCACAGTCACGTACGGGATCAGCGCGTTCCGCAGCACATAATGCAGGAAGACAAACCTTGGCGCGAACCCGATGGAACGAGCGACCGTGACATATTCCCGGTGCAGCACCTCCAGCAGCGCAGCCCGGAGCGTGCGGGCGAACACCGCGGCCATCGGTGCGGCGATCGCCAGCGCCGGCAGGAAGCCGCTGAGCAATGCACCCGGCAGTGACACCACCGGCGACACAAATCCGTACGACGGAAAAATCGGAAAATTGAGGGCAAGAAAGAAAATCAGCACATAACCTAGCCAGAAGTCCGGCATCGATACGCCGAGCACGGCAAACGAGGTGCGGATCGTGTCCGCCAGCCGACCTCGTTGCAATGCCGAGACAGTGCCGATGACCAGCGATATCACCACCGCCAGGAGCAACGCATACAGGCCCACAAACACCGTCACCGGCAGACGCGTGCCGATCAACAAAGCGACAGGCACGCCCCCGGCCAGCGTCAGCGATCGCCCAAATCACCATGCGCGGCGCCGGCAAGCCAGAGGCCGAACTGCGCCACCAGCGGCAGGTCCAGACGGTGCGCGTGGCGGAACGCAGCCACCACTCGGGTTTCGCACTCTCTCCCAATGCGGTCAGTGCCGGATCGCCGGGCGCCAGTTTCATGGCAAAGAAGACGGCGACTGCCCCGGCCAGCAAGGTGACGAAAAACACCAACACCCGCCGCACTCCGAAGCGGGCAAGATTGCCGAACACCATCGCCGGCGCTCAGGCTGCCTTCGTCAGCTTGCGGTGATATCCAGCGTTGCGAACTGATCGCCGAAATTCGAATACGGAAGCTGGGTGAACCCGCTGACATTCTGCGCCAGCAGATTTGCACATTGGAACAGAAGCAGGGCGGGATGGGCATGTCCTCGATCCAGAGCGACCGACTCGCGGTACATCTGCCCGCGCTTGGCGGGGTCCAGCTCCTGCCGGGCCTCGGTCAGCAGCGCGTCGAGCTTCGGATTGGAATAATACGCGAAGTTGCGCCAGCCCTTCGTGTGCAACAGGTCATAGCTGTATTCGTCCGGGTCGATCATGCCGGGCCAGCCCCAGACCGAACACTGATAGTCACGCGATTTCAGCCGGGCGAATACCGTGTTGGCCTCGTTCACCTCGACCTTCAGTTTGGTGCCGATTGTCTGGTTCACCTGCGCGGTGATGACCTCGGCGACCCGCTTCCACCACCCCGACCCCCAGGTCAGCATCACCGCTTCGGTGCCCGCGCCGTATTTCCGACTGGCTCAGCTCCGCCTTGGCCCGCTCGGCATTGTACAGTCGTCAGCGGCCGCGGCGCCGGATCGTAGGACGCCTTTAGCGAGGGCGGAATCAGCCCGCTCTGAGCCACACCTTCCCCGAACAGCACCACCCGCACCAGCACGTTGCGATCGAACGCCAGCGAGACCGCACGACGGAAATGCACGTCGTCGAACGGCGGCTTGCGATTATTCAGTGAAATGAACCGTGTGTTCAGGCCGGGTTGCCGCGGAACCCCCAAATCTCCTTCCGCTTCATCAGCTCGGGAATATCGGCAAACGGCGCCGTGCTGGTCAGGTCCACCTGATGCCCGAGCAGGGCGGTGACCCCGCTGGTTTCTTCCGCGATCAGCGGCGTGTTCACCGTGCCCAGCTTCGGCAACCCCGGCACGAAATAGTCGCGATGCGCGACAAACCGAAGCCCCTGGTTCGGCGTCCACTCCGCGAGCTTGAACGCCCCGGTGCCGACCGGCTTGCGCCCGAAGCCGGATGGATCGGCCTCCACCACGTTGCGCGGCACGATCT
>CAVZRO010000032.1:0-17390 GCA_963777625.1 uncultured Pseudomonadota bacterium
GCGGCGATGGGCATGGCAAGGATTTTCCCCGGTGGTCGTTAGAGCGTGAACGGGTGTGCGCACCGGAGAAGGCGGATCCTTCGTCGGCCGGCGCACACAGCCGTCTCTGGATCGGGTCATTCTAACAGCGTCCGAATCAGGCCGTGGCCGTCGCAAGTCGCCTGGACATCGCGTGTCTGAACCAGTCGCTCATCGATAACCGCCGGACAAAGGTCTCCCATGTTTCTCCTACGGAGTGATTTGTCCAGGTTACGATGATAGCGGTGGAAACCAACTCCTGAGTGTGAAAGTAAATACAGCTTTCAAGGCCTTGGCCGTAGGACGAATCCTCATTGCTCGATTCGATTTCAAGCGAGACGTTGACAATGTCAAGCGTCCCACTGAAACTAACAGTCGTCGGCCTCCCCCTGGTGATCGTTGGGAACTGGCAGTCCTTGTTGCTTTGCTGCTTTCTTCGTCGCCTTCTCTGCAGCGATGCGTTCCTTCAGCGCAGCAAAGGCGGCGGGGCCATCGTCCTCAAAGTTGACAGGTCTGATTGCGAAGGTCAGCACCGGACATCCGCCACCGCCGCCACCCTCAATCTTCGGCCATAGCTTTTCATGGTGCGTCGTGGCTTTCCCGTATGAGGAGCCCTTACCGAGTTGTTTGAATATATCCTGCAACTCCCAAGAGCGTGTGATGATAATTCCGACTTGTATCGCCCTTAGCTCAAATAGCAGGCGGAAATTGTTCAGATCGCGGTCGAAGAACGGATCTTTATTGTTCCATTCCATCTCAACGGCTACGCCGCCCTTGAGGCAGTCAACTGCGTGGGTAGGGCTATCGGTTTTCACCTCGTCAACAGTAATTGACGTGGCGAAACCCTTTTCCTGCCAGCCCTTCGCGTAGAAGGCGCCATCGATACGTCGGCTTATTAACGACCGATTGCCACCTCCCACCAGCACCTCGGACTTTAGCAGCCGAAAGCCTCTTAGCCACTCTTGAACGTCCTGCCATTCGTCGGGGCAGGCGGTTCTCAGCACGCCGGCCGCGTTCCGCCATTCCTTGACGTGGTCGCCGAACGCAAATGTCGGTCGGGACAAGATGCAGTGTGGACATGGACCGATCATGGCGCACTCAAGCGGCGTCTGGGAAGGCAAGGACGTCATTCGAGGAACTGAGGGGTTGCCGGGGTGCGCATCCAAGAATCCTCTCTGTTCAGTGCGGTGATGTTCTCACAGGAGGACGACCGCATCCGCGATCGGCCGCAATAGGAAGCAGTCCTTGGGTCGAATCGTAGGCATAGGTTTTCCAAGTCGGCTTGTACCTTCATCTGCTTGATGGCCCCATGTTGCCCAACCCGACGTTAAACCTCGTGCAAACAACTCAATACGCGGACCGGGGCTGTAGGCTTCGATAATCGAATAAAGCTCATCCGGTTTCCGGGAATGCTCCCGTTTACGGGTTTCGATGATATTCACCTGGCTTCGGCCCGGGTGCAGAGTGCGAGCGTTCTTACCTCGTACACCAAACAGAACCAGCTCGGTAACGTTACGGAAACAGAACCTAACCCCACGGCCGTCACTTCCGCCGTCCTTACGGATTTTGTGCCAAACGAGGTTCGATTTGTAAGTAAAACCCCAGCTCTGCATCACATGCAGGCCCTCTGGCAGCATCGCGTTCGGCACCCCAAGAAATAGGTGAGCAACTGACGCGGCGCACGCCGCGACTGGCAGCGCAGCAATTGCCTCAGTGGACATCGTATCATATCTAAGGAGACGGCGATGTTCGGGCGCGACTTTGCCGGGTCCGATTGGCGCACCGCCAAGGTGGGTTGACCAAAATCGTCCCAAAGCGGGATCCCTTCGTGGCTGAGCGAAAGTCCTCTGCTGCATCGCGATGGTCTTGGCCGCCATTGGAGCCCCTTCTTGGACTGTATCGCCTCATCCGCGCGGCGATTCGTCAAGCGGAAAGACGTGCTACCCAAATGAATGTCCAGGTTTTCCGGAGGAGCTATTTGAGGCAACATATCGAGAACACCGGGAGCAGTCAACGCTATTTCCGGCTTTAATCAGCCCGATTGTTGGATCGGCAAGCTACGCCGTTACCACAGTCCCTTCCGGCAGATCGGTCGTTGCGCCTCGCTTGACTCCTCCCCTCCCTCTCCGCATTTTCCGCGCCGCCGGGATGGGGCTGTAGCTCAGCTGGGAGAGCGCCTCGTTCGCAATGAGGAGGTCAGGGGTTCGATCCCCCTCAGCTCCACCACCCCGGCCTTCGACCCGACGCATCTGAACAGCGCCCCACCATCATAGCCCCAGCGAATCGCGGATACGCCCATAGGTGACCCGGGCGGCGACGCCCAGCTTCCACAATCCGTGGAACGGGATCTCCTTCAGCTCCGTAACTGGCATGTTCAACGCCTCGACCGGCGTCCCGGTCAGACGCCGCGCGATCTCCCCGCCCATGACCGTGGACATGGCCACACCGCGGCCATTGTAACCCAAGCTGACAAGCACGCTCGGGTCGGGCTCGTGGAAGTGCGGATAATGATCCGTGGTAACCGCCAGTTGACCATTCCACGCGTGCGTCCAATTCACACCGCGCAGCTCCGGCCACAGCCGCTGAGTGTAGCGGACCAGCCAACCAAGCGTCTCCCGCGTGACACCGTCGCGCATCGGGCTGCGGCCGCCCATCAGCAGCCGGCCCCCGGTGTCCACGCGGTAATAGACGGTGATCTGGCCGTTCTCATAAAGCGCGGTCCCCTCGGGCAGAATGGAGGCAACCAGCTCACTGGGCAGCGGCTCGGTCGCAACGATGCCGCTGAACACCGGCACCACACTGCGCCGAAGCCTTGGCCAGATCTCATCCGTATAAGCATTGGTGGCGAGCACCAACCGCTCCGCGCGCACCGTCCCCGATTGAGCGCGAACGGCCCAGTATTTGCCATCCCGGCGGATCGACAGCACCGGTGATGCGCCATGCACCGTGGCGCCGGCACGGGTCGCCGCCTCGGCCAGCCCACGTGCGTAGCCCAGCGGGTTCACCGTGCCGCCGCGACGATCCAGCACCGCCGCCAGATAGCGACGCGTCCCGGTCATCCCGGCAACGCCGCTCCCCTCGAGCAATTCCACCGGCATGCCCCGGCGAATGCATTGCTCGGCCGTGCTCCGCACCTGCTCGGCGTTTTTCGAAGCGTAGGCGGCACGCAGCGTGCCGCCCTGCCGGGCTTCGCATTGGATCTGGTGGCTACGGATCAGCTCGAACACTCTGGTCGGGGCGTCGGCCGAGAAGGTCACCATGCGGCGCCCCAAGTCAGAACCGAAATCCGCCTCGATCTGGTCCGGGTCGTATTTGAGGCCGGGATTCACCTGGCCGCCGTTACGTCCCGACGCGCCCCAGCCCGGTTGATGCGCCTCCAGCACGACCGTGTCCACGCCGCGCTGCGCCAGATGCAAACCCGCGGACAGGCCGGTAAAGCCGCCGCCCACAACGGCCACGGAAACGCGCTTGTCGCCATCGAGCGGTGGGGCCTCGATCGGGGGACGCGCGGTATCGGCATACAGGCTCGGGGGGAGCGGGCTGAGTGCGTACGCGGTGAGGCTGGGCATGGTCTCATGGTTATCACGGCCGACGCCTCAAGGCTTGGGGGGATGCTTGGAACGGTCGTTCGGCAGCACCTCCGCGCCGCGGTCCACGGCCCCTGATCTGTGACCGCACGAGTATCCCCCGCGTTGTTCGGACACCGATGGCGGCCACCAACCACAGACAAGGCCAAATGACGCCGAACGCAAAGAACAGCAACACCAACCGAACCAGCAGCAAGTGGTGGTAGTCAGCGAGCCAGGTATTCATGACCGTTCCCAACATGGCCCGTCGTTCGCCGGCCAGGCTAGAACCAGAATCAGAACAGCACGCCGGTTTCGACCAACCCGCGGACTTGGTTCGTTTTGTTGAGACCAGGTCCAAATGCGAACCCGTCCACGGCATTGGACAGCGCCACATAGGAAACTTCGCCACGGACGAAGAAGCGACTCCACTGGAAGGTGGGCGTCAGTGTCAGCGACATCGCCTTGCTGCCGGGGCCGTAGAGCAGGTTGGGCGCGCCTTCCGAGAGGCTTCCGGTCGACCCGATATATTCAATACGTCCGGCGAGGCTGAAATGCGAATTGAACGTATAGTTCGCGAGGGCCGCAGCACCATAGGTCCAGGCGTCTTGCTGGAACCCGAAATGGACGTTCTTCGGGACATGGCTCCACTGCACATAGGGCGTAATCGTCCACGGCCCGGATGAGTACGTATAGATAATGTCGTAGATCGAGCTGTTATTTTGCGCGAGCGGGGTGGCAATAGTCGATCTCCCGGTGCTGCCGGCATTTCCGCCGGCCGCGAACACCAGAGTATTGGAACTATTGATGGTCCAGGTCGCGGAACCCGAGATCCAGTTGAATACGTCGGAATAGTACCCGTCATTGAATGAGATCGCGAACGCGACCGGTCCCCAGGTGTAATTTGCTTGCACGCCGCGGCTGACGGCTGGTTCCTGGCTCCACAGCAAACCGCGCTCGATATTCATGTTCTCGAAAGAGAACGTGTATTCCGCCCCGATCAGCGTCGGCAACTTTCCGCCCTCGATCGAGAAGTTGCTTGTGGGTGCGATTTTGATAAAGGCTTGCGGCACGGGACCAAAAAAGTCAGGGTTCGTGTTGGTAACCGAGATGAACTGGCTACCCAAGGCTGGAAGTGTGTATGCACCCACTTGCACATAATACTGTAGCAGCCCGTCCGTCTTCTGGATCATGATCTGGGCGTTGCTGAGGTCGATCTGGCCGTTCCTGTTCCCCGGCACCGGGTTGCTCTGCTCGAAGCCGAGCCCGCTCAGCACCCCGGTGATGTAATTTTTCCCGAGCGGGCCGAGATTGACGCTCATCGGAGTGGGACTGAATGCCAGAGGGCCGCTCATACCGGGAGTCGGCAGGGTGATATTGGCCGAGGGCGGACCAGACGCTGTGGCTGGCGCAGCCGGAGCCGGCGCCATGGTTTGAGCGACAGCCGAGGTGCCGGAGCATATGGTAGCAAGCATAACTATAATCGAAGCAGCAATAATGCGCATTATCTTGCACTCCCCAGCAGTCAAGAGCGCGGTCCCGGTGCCCCATCGCATGCATCGTCATCGCCACACTCAAAAGCGCGCGGTGACATCCGCGCGCTGTGCCAGAATATCGAACCCGGGCATATAAATTCCATTGGGCGTAAAGCCGCACAGTATATAGCTGCTATGATGGCCTCGGGCGCGTGCTCTACCGGGCGACTGCCGCTGGCGAACATTCGCGTCGACGGCATTTGGACACCCAGGGAGTGAGCGATCATCTGAACCTGTTGCTGATGTTGCGGCTGGTCATCCGGTGAATGCAAAAGCGCCAGCTCGTGCTCGCGATAGTTACAGTTGCCTCTCCACGTTGGCCACAACTGAGAGCCGACCCACCGCGGACCGGCAGTCATCGGCGCATTCACCCGCCACGCGCGTGCGAGGCGCGTCGCCCGCGCCGCCGCTTGCCAAACCCTCGACATTTGGCAACCAACAACCCGCATCGCTGGTTTACCATGCCCGCTTCACCCGCGCACCAGACCCGCGCGCCAGGATCGTCGAACGTGGAGAAACCAATGCCGGACCTTCCGGCCCCCCCTGCCCGTATCCCCCCGACACAGGTCCAGCCGGAAGGACCGGGCCTGACCTCCATGTTCGCCCTGCTGGTTGGCGTGGTCGTCGTCGCCAGCCTGTATTTCGGGCGCGCGGTGCTGATCCCGGTCACCCTCGCCGTGCTGCTGAGCTTCCTGCTCGCGCCGCTGGTCAATCTGCTGCACAGGATCAGGTTCGGCCGCGTTCCATCGGTCATCGTCGCCGTCGTCGTCGCGCTCGGCGTCATCCTCGCCCTGGCCGGGCTGATCGGCATGCAGATCGCCCAGCTTTCGGACGAACTCCCGGCATACCAGGCCACCATCGAGCAGAAGATAACGACGATCCGCGATATGACCGTCGGGCGCCTCTCGACCGTGCTGGAGGAGCTCGGCCACCGGGTCGGCCTACACAACCCGCCGGCGCCGCAGCATCCGGGCAGCCCGGCCGCGCAACCTGCCCCGGCACAGAACCAGACGCCGTCCATCTCACCGATCGCCATCGTGGAAAGCGTGGTCGGGCCGGTGGTCAGCCCGCTCGCCACCATGTTGATCGTGGTGGTCGTGACGATCTTCGTCCTGCTGCAAAGAGAGGATCTGCGTGACCGGCTGATCCGCCTGTTCGGATCCGGCGATCTGCACCGAACCACCTCGGCGATGGACGACGCCGCCCGCCGGCTCAGCCGCTACTTCCTGGTCCAGCTCTGCATCAATTGGGCCTATGGCTGCGTGATCGGCCTGGGTTTGGCGGTCATCGGCATACCAAGCCCCATCCTGTGGGGCACGCTGGCCATGCTGCTCCGCTTCGTTCCCTATATCGGCGCGCCGATGTCCGCGCTGCTGCCGCTGCTGCTGGCAGCCGCCGTGTCCAACGGCTGGTCGCGCGTGGTGTGGACCGCCGGGCTGTACATCGTCTGCGAAACCATCACCAGCCAGGCCGTCGAGCCGGTGCTCTACGGCCGCAGCACCGGCCTGTCGCCCGCCGCGGTGATGATCGCGGCAATCTTCTGGACCTGGCTGTGGGGACCGATCGGACTGATCCTGTCCACACCGCTGACGCTCTGCATGGTTGTGCTCGGGCGTCATTTCAAACGGCTCGAATTTCTCGACGTCATGCTCGGCGACCGCCCGGCGCTCAGCCCAGTGGAAAGCTTCTACCAGCGCCTGCTCGCCGGCGATCCTGACGAGGCCGAGGAACAGGCCGAACAGATGCTGCGCGAGATGCCGCTTTCCTCATATTACGACGAAGTGGCGCTCAAGGGGCTGCAGCTTGCCGCCAACGATGCGGCGCGCGGCGTGCTGACACCCGATCAGACCGCGCACATCAGGGGCGCGATCGCCGCGCTGGTGCACGACCTGGACGATCATGACGACCGCCCGGCCGGCACCACGAAGCGCGAACATCCGAAGCTTCCGGTTCTCGCGCCGGAATGGAGCAGCGAGCATCCCGTGCTGTGCGTCGCCGGACGCGGGCCGCTGGATGACGCGGCTGCGTTGATGCTGTCCCGCTTGCTGGTGAAGCACGGGCTCGGCGCCCGCCCCGTGCCGCATGAAGCGGTGTCGCGCAGCGCCATCCAGATGCTCGATCCGAGCGGAGTGGCGATGCTGTGCATCTGCTATCTCGAGATTGCCGGCAGCCCGGCGCATCTTCAATTCCTGCTGCGCCGGTTGCGCCAGCGTTTCCCGACACAGCCGATCCTGGTCGGCCTGTGGCCCTCCACCGACGAGATACTGCGTGACGAACGCCAGCGTGCGGCAATCGGGGCGGATTACTACGTCAGCTCGTTGCACGGGGCGGTGCAAGCCTGCCTGGAAGCAGCACGAAACGCCAGCAGCCAGACGCAAGAACCCGCGGAGCCGAAACCGGCAGTGGTGGCAGGACACTAACCGGCTTTGCGCCCACCCGCCGGCGATGCACAATGCCGCCGGTTGCGCGGGAGCGAAAAAATGGCCGGCAAGGTAATCATCAGTTGCGCCATCACCGGCGCGATCCACACGCCCAGCATGTCGGACCATCTGCCGGTCACGCCGGAGCAGATCGCGCGTGCCGCCATCGAAGCGGCGGAAGCGGGCGCCGCCATCATTCACCTGCACGCCCGCGACCCCGACACCGGCGCGCCAACGCCGGACCCGGCAGTGTTCATGCGCTTCCTTCCGGTGATCAAACAGAACACCGAAGCCGTGGTGAACATCACCACCGGCGGTGGGCTGACCATGACACTGGAAGACCGGTTGGCCGCACCGCTGCTCGCCAAGCCGGAGATGTGCAGCCTGAACATGGGAAGCATGAACTTCAACATCTCCCGGGCCGGCGATCGCGTGCAGACGTGGAAGCATGATTGGGAGAAGCCGTATCTCGACCGCACCGACGACCACATTTTCCGCAACACGTTCCGGGATATCGAGGGCATCGTGGAACGGCTGGGCCGCGCGCACGGCACCCGGTTCGAGTTCGAATGCTACGATGTCGGGCACCTGTACAATCTCGCCTATTGCCTCGATCGCAAGATCGTGGAACCGCCGCTGTTCGTGCAGACGATCTTCGGCATCCTCGGCGGCATCGGGGCGGAGCCGCGCAACCTGCTGTTCATGAAGGAGACGGCGGACCGCCTGTTCGGCAATCAGTATGTCTGGTCGGTGCTGGCGGCCGGGCGCCACCAGATGGCGTTCACCACCATGGCTGGCATCATGGGCGGGAATGTCCGCGTCGGGTTGGAAGACAGCCTGTACATCGGTCGCGGCAAGCTGGCGACATCGAACGCCGAGCAAGTGGGAAAGATCCGGCGCATTCTGGAAGAGTTGAGCCTGGAGATCGCCACTCCAAAGGAAGCGCGCGCGATGCTCAAGCTGAAGGGCGGCGATCGGGTGGGCTTCTGATCGGAGTCACGCAGGAATCGGCTGCCTCCGCCTGCAAAGCCTGGAGCGCCACGAGAGCCCGCCGAGCATCCGATGCGGGGACAAAAATGTGGTCGTGGTAGTAGGCAGCCACGACGTTCGCACTGATCCCATGCTGCGCCAGCCTGCTGGCGACCGCGGCCGTTAGCCCGACCGCTTCCAGGCTGGAATGCACATTGAGGGTGATCGCCCGCAAAACAGTGCGGAACGGCACGCCGTGCCGTTCTGCGTCCGACCTACGGACAATCAGTGTGATCCCTTCTCGTTCCTTGAAGAATCCGGATGGGCAAAGATACAGCTTGTCGTCGACCGTGTCGTCCCGGAATGAGCAGAAGACCATCTCGTCATCCGACAGCTCCGGTTGCATGGTCGCCAATAAGGCAGCGAGTTCGACCGTACCGCTCATGACGGATCTTTTTGACGCAGATATTGGACACCGACTGGGCGAAGCGGCTTGCTCATGTAAACGGTGAAGCCTTCCTTGAAGCGCTCCTCCCGGTCCACCTGATAGCCGAGCCGGCAATAGAGCTGCACGTTCCCATCAAAAAGCTTATTCGTATAAAGCCGCATTGCAGGCAGCCCGAGCGACGCCGCAACCGTTTCGGCATGGGCCATGAGTCGGCGCCCGTATCCCCGCCCCTGGAAGGCGGGCAGAACCGCGACGTTCTCGATCAGCAGGTGGTCGGTTTCGGCAACCATCTCGATGAGAGCCGCCAGGCGGCCTCCCACATGCAACAGGTCAATGTGGTGCTTCAACGCTCTCGCGCCGTAGTCCACCGTCATCGGTGTCGGTTCGCGGCCGATCACCGGAACCCACTTTGCATACGCCGCACATGTCAACTCGTGAACGGCTGGGGCGTCGGACGCAACGGCACGCCGCAACACTGGCTCCTGATGCAGGCGTGGCTTCCCCATCTTGAACCAGGCCTTGGCGATCCGGCCGTCCTCGACCTGGTAGATGGCCACCACGTCAACCTCGCCGGGACCGTCCGGGAAAGTGCGCGTGACCGTTTCATGATCCACCACCAGATTGGCGACGCAGATACGCTTTATCAGCCGACCATGCAGGTTCGGCTCCCTGAACCGGGCGACATGGCGTTCGCGTATCTCGGCCGCACCAGACGCAAGCAGGCGGTCGGGGAATTCATAATAATGGCAATCATCGGCCCACCACCGCATGAATGCGTCGATGTCGCGTGCGTTGTAGGCGTCAAGTTGCTTCTGCACGGGCAGTTCATTGTCGGAGGCGCTGCTGGCGTCCATTGCGGGTTCCCCCAAATGCAAAAACCCCCGCGACGGTTGTCGCGGGGGGTTGAAGCGCTATCCTCGGAGAGCCTTGGCTCAGGTGACGGTATTATCCCTCACGATCCTGACCCGGCTCCTGCGGACACGACGAAACCCGCCGCGGTTGGTTCGGGCGTCGGCGTCGGTCAGCGGCGTTCAAAACGTGGTACATCGTCGTGGCACTGTGCCGTCGCAAACTTTGTTACGTCAAGCAGTTTCACGATCTGGCGGCGTAGGATACTCCAGGGGCGCTGCCCCTGGACCCCGGCAAAGGCTGTGCCTTTGCAATCCATCCGTTTTGGTTGGGTGTGGCGACTGGGTGCCAACGCGTCTGTCACCAACAGCACCGTAGGCGCCCACACCCACACCCAGCCCAAGTGGAGGGTTCCAAGGGCAATGCCCTTGGCGGGGTGCGGGGCAGCGCCCCGCGCTTGCCTTCGCGCGCGACCCTTGACGCCGCCTCAAGCTAAGCGAACGCTGGTGCCATGAACGACGCTCTCCCCACCGACGCACTCGCGCTCCATTACCAGCTCCTGACGCTGGACACGCATATCGATATCCCCTGGCCGACCGGCCCCGACCCGTTCGCCGAGACGGCACGCAAGGTCGATTTCGTCAAGATGCGGCGGGGCGGCCTGTCGGCCGGTTGCTTCGCCGCCTATGTGCCGCAGGCCGCGCGCACGCCGGAGAACGAGCAGGCGGCGTTCCAGCGCGCGGTCGGCATGCTGGAAGCGATCCGTGCGATGGGCCGGCAGGAAGCCGGCATCACCACGCGCCTGACCATTTCCGCAGCCGAGGTCGAAGCGGCCCGGCGCGACGGCGCCATCGCCGTAATCCCGGCGGTCGAGAACGGGTTTGCCATCGGTCGCGATGTGGCCCGCCTCGCGCGTCTGCGGTCGCTCGGCGCGCGCTACCTGACATTGACCCACAACGGACATAACGCGCTGGCGGATTCCACCAATCCGCGCAACGATCTCGGCGACGCGCCCGCGGAGCACGACGGCCTCAGCCCGCTCGGGCGCACCGCGATCGCGGAGCTGAACCGGCTCGGCATGCTGGTCGATGTGTCGCACGCGTCGCGCGCGGCCATGCTGCAGGCCGCCGAATGTTCGCGCTCGCCTATCGTGGCCACGCATTCCTGCATGCACGCGCTCTGTCAGCATCCGCGCAACCTGGACGACGAACAGCTCGATGTGTTGCGCGATGTCGGCGGTGTGGTGCAGGTGACGGCGGTATCTGCCTTCCTGAAACCAAACGCCAAACCCGACCAAACCACGGTTGCGGACTTCGCCGACCACGTCGCCCACGCGGTGCGGCGCATCGGCATCGAGCATGTCGGGATTTCGTCGGATTTCGACGGCGGCGGCGGATTTGCCGGATGGAACGATGCCGCCGAGTCGCCCAACATCACCGTGGAGCTGACCCGCCGCGGCTTCGGCCGCACGGAACTGGCGCTGCTGTGGGGCGGCAACTTCCTTCGTCTCCTGCGCCAGGCGGAGGTCATGGCGGAATGAAACCAACCGTGCGGCTGCCGGACGGCACGGAGGTTCCGGCGCTCGGCCAGGGCACCTGGCACATGGGCGAAAGCAGCCGGACGGCAGCGGCGGAAATTGCCGCTCTCCGGCTGGGCCTGGAGCTGGGGATGACGCTGATCGACACCGCCGAGATGTATGGTGATGGCGGCGCCGAAAAAGTCGTTGCCAAGGCAGTGGCCGGCCAGCGCGACAAGGTGTTCATCGTCAGCAAGGTGTATCCGCACAACGCGTCGCGCACCGGGGTGCCCGCCGCCTGCGAGCGCAGTCTGAAGCGGCTCGGCACCGATCGGATCGACCTTTATCTGCTGCATTGGCCAGGCAGCCATCCGATCGCGGAGACCGTGGACGCGTTCGAGAAGCTGCGCGGATCAGGCAAGATCCGATTCTGGGGCGTGTCGAACTTCGACGTCGATGAGATGCAGGAGATCGCTGCGCTTCCGGCCGGTGCGGCCTGCGCGACCGACCAGGTGCTGTACAATCTGGACCAGCGCGGCCCCGAGTTCGACCTGCTGCCGTGGTGCGCGCAGGCCGGTATCCCGGTGATGGCCTACTCGCCGGTGGGCCAGGCGGGACAATTGCTGCGTTCCCCGGCACTGGCCGCGGTCGCGCGGCGTCACGGCGCAACCCCGGCACAGGTTGCCATCGCCTGGACGATGCGCGGCGGAAACGTGATCTCGATCCCCAAGGCGAGCACCGAGCGGCACGTGCGTGAAAACTCCGCCGCCGGTAATCTGGTTCTAACTGAAACCGATCTCTCGGAGATCGATGCGGGCCACCCCGCCCCCGCTCGCAAGCAGCAGCTAGGTATTCTGTAAATCGCCAGGAGGGCCGGAAAACATCCGACCCTCCTGAAACCAGATCAGCTCTGCGTGCTGCTGGTGGTCGGCTTGGTCTTGTGCGTCTTATGGGCCGACACGTGGTGTGTGGTCTTCTTGTGGTGGCTCGTTGCTGTCGTGCTGGTGCCCGACGGCGCGGCAGCCGTGGTCCCGACGGGGGCCGGGGTCGTGTCTGTGGATGCGGCCATGGCGCCGGCAGGCAGCGCAAGAACAGCCGCGGCGAGAACAAGCGTGCGGAGAGTGATCACTGGTGAACTCCAGAGCAGAGACGTTGCATGCGGGAGAATAAGGCGACTGAGACACCGGTTTGGCGCCTCCGCTCGCTTATGCCGTGTGCCGAAAGAATCGGGCAAGCGCATTTCGCCGCGAAATCAAGATCAGGCCACGGTATTTCATAAAAGACACAGTTCGCGCAGCTCCCGCCGCAGCCGCGGTGGAAGCTCTGTCTCGCCGATGGCGGCCGGACCGTCGATCAGGTCCGCCGGCGCCGCTTCCGTGGGCAGGTAGCGCCAGCCCTGGAACGGCTTCGTCGGACGCGCGGCGACCGGCACCAGCGTGCGATGAAGCACCAGCGCAGTGCACGCAGTGCCATCGCTCCACTGATCTTCGGTGATGGACAGAATACGCTGGCGGACCAGCGTAAACCCGCTGACAACCCAGTAGATCGACCCGCCATCCGTGACCTCGTCGGCCCGCCGCGGGCAGTTGCGGGTGCGGTGACGCAACGGCGGATCGCGCTCGCTACGCTCCGCCTGAAGCACCCTCAGATGCTCCAGGTCACGCACTCCGACGGCGAGCTTGGTCAGATGCAGCATGGCGAGAGACTCGGCGACACGCACCAGTGTGCCGGGCGGCGCCACGGACGACAAGGCAGCAAAATGTCTTGTGTGTCAGGGCAATGTCTTGCCGGCTGCCCACGCTCGCGTTACCAGTTGGTAAGTTCATCAGGAGGCATTTGCATGACACGGTCGTTTTGCCCTGCCGCTCTGGCCGCCTTGCTGGTTGCCGCCGGGCTCGCCGGTGCGGCGCAGGCCCAGTCTCCCTCGTCGGGCTCGCCCACGCTGGACGCGGTGAAAAGCCGCGGGCAGCTCGCCTGCGGGGTCAGCGGCGACGTGCCCGGCTTCTCGCTGCCCGACAGTCAGGGCGTGATGCGCGGACTGGATGCCGATGGCTGCCGCGCCATCGCCGCCGCCGTGTTGGGGGACGCGAACAAGGTCAAATACGTTCCGCTGACCACCCAGAACCGCTTCACCGCCCTGCAATCGGGCGGCGTGGACGTGCTGATCCGTGAAACCACCTGGACCTTGGGCCGCGAAGCCAGCCTCGGGCTGGAGTTCACCGGCATCAACTTCTACGACGGCACCGGCTTCCTGGTGAAGAAGTCCGCCGGCGTGACCTCGGCGAAGCAGCTCGACGGCGCCACCATCTGCGTCCAGCCCGGCACCAGCACGGAGCTGGCCATCGCCGACTATTTCCGCGCCAACAACATGAAATTCACGCCGATCGAGATCGCCGATCTGCAACAGATCCAGCAGGCGTTCCTCTCCGGCCGCTGCGACGTCTATTCCACCGATAGCTCGGCGCTGGCCACCTTCCGCTACACCCGCGGCCCCCAGGCCGGCGATTTCGTTCTACTTCCGGAACTCATCAGCAAGGAGCCGCTCGGCCCGTCGGTGCGCAAGGGTGACGATAAATGGTTCGACATCGTCCGCTGGATCGGTTTCGCCCAGCTCGATGCCGAGGACCACGGCGTTACCAGCAAGAACGTGGACGATATGCTGAAATCCGACATTCCCGACATCCGCCGCCTGCTCGGCGTTGACGGCGATCTCGGCAAGGAGCTCGGTCTCGACAACAAATGGGCCTACAACGCCATCAAGCAGGTCGGCAATTTCGCCGAAATCTGGGATCGCGACATGACCCCGATGGGCGTTCCTCGCGGCGTCAACAAGCTATGGAAGGATGGCGGGCTGATGTATTCGCCGCCGCTGCGCTGACCTACGGATCCAGGCCAACTGGCGGGCGCTGATCCCGTGCCGGACATAGTCGCGGATCCTCGGCTGGTGAACGCCCGCCGCGCTCCGCGACGGCCGGTGCGGTTTGGCTGGTCCGACCCACGGCTGCGCAGCCTGGTCTGGCAGGTCGTCATCATCGGCATCGTCGTCGCGGTGGTGTGGTTCCTGGTCCGCAACACCAACCGCAACCTCGCGGCACGCCACATCGCGACCGGCTTCGGCTTCCTGTTCCAGCCGGCCTCGATCCCGATCGGGGAAACGCCGATCGCCTACACCGCGTCGGTTTCCACCTACGGCCGCGCGATCCTGATCGGCATCCTGAACACGCTGAAGGTCGCGGTGCTGGGCATCGTGCTGGCGACCATCCTCGGCACCGCCGTGGGCATCGGGCGGCTGTCGCCGAACTGGCTGCTGGCCCGCATCACCGCCGCCTATGTGGAGTTCGTCCGCGACATTCCGTTACTGCTGCAATTATTCTTCTGGTACGGCATTCTGCAGGCGCTGCCGGCGCCCCGGCGGGCCTTCCACCCGCTGGCCGGCCTGTTCCTGTCGAACCGCGGCATCAAGCTGCCGGCGCTGGACTGGATGCCGGCCCACACGTTCGC
Organism: uncultured Pseudomonadota bacterium; assembly: GCA_963777625.1. Taxonomy (GTDB): domain Bacteria; phylum Pseudomonadota; class Alphaproteobacteria; order Acetobacterales; family Acetobacteraceae; genus DATDIC01. The sequence goes on from CAVZRO010000032.1 coordinate 14,823, forward strand.
GGTGCTGGCGCTTCTCGTCGGCCTGATCTGCCTGGCGGCCTGGTCGCGTTTCGCCGACCGGCGGCAGGCAGCGACGGGACGCCGGCCCCCGACCTGGCCCGCCGCCATCCTGTGCATCATCGTGCTGCCGGTCGGGGTATGGGCCGCGTCCGGTGCACCGTTTCACCTGGACATGCCCGCGCTGCGCGGGTTCAACTTCCAGGGCGGAGCCACGGTCACGCCCGAATACGGGGCGCTGCTGATCGGCCTCGTGATCTATACCGCGACCTACATCGCCGAGATCGTCCGGTCCGGCATCCAGGCCGTTCCGCCCGGACAATGGGAAGCCGCCGGCGCGCTCGGCCTGCATCGTGGGCTGGTGCTGCGGCAGATCGTGCTGCCGCAGGCGCTGCGCGTGATCATCCCGCCAATGGCGAGCCAGTATTTGAACCTCATCAAGAACAGCTCGCTCGCGGTTGCTATCGGTTACCAGGACATCGTTTCAATCGCCGATACCACGCTGAACCAAACCGGCCAGGCGATCGAGGGCATCGCCATCATCATGGGCGTATATCTCTGCTTCAGCCTGTCGATCAGCGCCTTCATGAACTGGTACAACGCCCACCTCGCGCTGCGGACCCGCTGAGCCATGCGCGCAGTCGCCTGGGCACGCGCCAGCCTGTTCAGCTCATGGTGGTCCACCGCGGTCACGCTGGTCCTGCTCTATGTCATCCTGCGCGGCGGCTGGGCCTTCATCGACTGGGCCTTCATCCACGCGGTCTGGACCGTACCGCCGGGCCCGAACGGACCCAACACGCAGGTCTGCTACGCCGCCAAGGGCGTCGGCGCCTGCTGGGCAGTGGTGAAGGAGAAATACCGTTTCATCCTGTTCGCCTTCTATCCGTTCGCCCAGCAATGGCGTCCGGCAATATGCATCGGCCTGTTCATCCTGCTCTATGCCATGTCCGCCATGCGCCGTTTCTGGCGCAAGGAACTGGTGCTGCTGTGGATCATCACGCTGGCGGTGATCGGCATCCTGATGTGGGGCGGCGTATTCGGACTTCCCTTTGTGCCGCAATATCAGTGGGGCGGGCTGCCGCTGACGCTGATCCTGGCAACGCTCGGGCTGGCCGTCGCATTCCCGCTGGCGATCCTGGTGGCGCTCGGCCGCCGCTCCACCGGGTTGCCGGCGGTGCGCCTGCTCTGTGTCGTCTATGTGGAGCTGATCCGGGGCGTGCCGCTGATCAGCCTGCTATTCATGGCCACCACGATGTTCCCGCTGTTCATGCCGAACGGCGTCGATATCGACAAGGTGCTGTCGGCGCAGGTGGCGATCATCCTGTTCGCTGCGGCCTATCTGGCCGAGGTCGTCCGCGCCGGCCTGCAGGCGCTGCCGCGCGGACAGACGGAGGCGGCCGATGCCCTCGGACTGAGCTACTGGCGGAAGACTGGACTGGTCATCCTGCCGCAGGCGTTGCGGGTGGTCATCCCGCCGCTGGTCAATACATTCATCGGCTTCTTCAAGGATACCTCGCTGGTGCTGATCGTCGGCATCTTCGACCTGCTGAAGGCCGGCACGACGGCGGTGGCCGATCCGCCCTGGCAGGGCTTCGGCAACGAGATCTATGTCCTGCTCGCGGTCATCTATTTCGCTTTCTGCTTCGCCATGTCGAAATACAGCCACGGGCTGGAACGCGAGCTTGACCGCGCTCGCCGGCGCTGAGAGGAATACGAGGAATGAGCACCACGCTGAGCCAGCCGGGACCGGCACCGGATCGCACCCAGGGCACCCCCATCATCGTGATGGACAAGGTCAACAAGTGGTTCGGGCAACTGCACGTGCTGCGCGACGTGTCGCTGACCGTCGCGGAGAAGGAACGCGTGGTGGTCTGCGGGCCGTCCGGCTCTGGCAAATCGACCATGATCCGCTGCATCAACCGGCTGGAATCGCATCAGGAAGGCCGGATCGAGGTGGACGGCACCGAGCTGACCGACGATACCCGCGCGCTGGACCAGATCCGGCGCGAGGTCGGGATGGTGTTCCAGTCCTTCAACCTGTTCCCGCATCTGACCATCCTGGAGAACTGCACGCTTGCACCGATCTGGGTGCGCAAGACCCCGAAGGCCGAGGCCGAGGAACAGGCCATGGGCATTCTCCGCCGCGTGCGCATCCCCGAGCAGGCCAAGAAATATCCCGGCCAGCTCTCCGGCGGACAGCAGCAGCGAGTAGCGATCGCCCGCGCCCTTTGCATGCGGCCGAAGATCATGCTGTTCGACGAGCCCACCTCCGCGCTCGACCCCGAAATGATCAAGGAAGTGCTCGACGTGATGATCGAGCTGGCGGAGTCGGGCATGACGATGGTGTGCGTGACACACGAGATGGGCTTCGCGCGCCAGGTCGCCGACCGGGTCGTGTTCATGGATCGCGGCGAGATCGTGGAAAGCGGCACGCCGACCACGATGTTCGAAAACCCCCAGACCGACCGGCTGAAACTGTTCCTGTCGCAGATTCTCCGCGGGCATTAGTCCCCTGAAGGCAGACCCACCCCCGTCATCTCCGTTCCCCCGTCATTCCTGCCTCCCTTTCGA
>CAVZRO010000033.1:0-160478 GCA_963777625.1 uncultured Pseudomonadota bacterium
CCGTACAACCGCGACCTTGGCGTAGGCATCCGCCGGCGCCGGCATGCGGCAGAAGAGCCAGCCTTTCGACCGCCTGGCATACGATACCATCGGCCCAACGATCCCCGGACAACTCAACCCGTCGCGCCGCTGCTATCACGATGCGGCACCGGCAGCCGCGTCGCCGCCAGCAGCACGGCCCCGGCGCTCAGCAGCACGACGATCACCGCCATGCCGGCCCGCTGGCTGCCGCTCGCCGCCGTCACCACCCCCAGCGCCAGCGGCCCGATGAACCCGGTCACCCGGCCCGAAAGCGCGTACAACCCGAAATACGCGTTGCGCGTCTCGGCCGGCGCCAGCCGCGCCATCAGGCTGCGGCTCGCCGCCTGCGCCGGCCCCACGAACAGCCCCAGCCCGAGCGCCAGCACCCAGAACATGCCCGCCGACCGTGCCAGCAGCGCAAATGTCCCCAGCACCACCAGAAACCCCAGCGCCAGCAGCACCACCGGCTTCGCGCCGATCCGGTCCTCGATCATCGCGAAGCTGAACGCACCGCACCCGGCCGTAACATTCAGCGCAATCCCCAGCAGCAGCGTCTGTTTCGCATCCATCCCGAATGTTCCGGCGGCAAAGATCCCGCCGAACGCAAACAAAGTCGTCAGCCCGTCGGTGTACAGCATGCGCGCGATCAGGAACCGCGCCATCGCGCCGCCACGGACCATGAGCCGCAGCGTGGCGCCCAACGCCTTCAACCCATCCCGCCACACGCGATCCGCAGGAACATTGCGTGACCGCGGCATTATCACCAGCAGCGGGACGGCGAACACCGCGATCCATCCGGCGGCGAACAGCGCCGTCGCCCGCACCGGCTCGGCCCTGGCGGCCGACAGACCGAACAATGGCGGGGACCGGTCGATGAACAACACCAGGCAAAGCGCCAGGCAAATCAGCCCGCCCACATACCCCGAGCCCCAGGCAAGCCCAGACACCCGCCCGATCCGCCCCGGTCCGGCGATATCCGGCAGCATGGCATTGTAGAACACGCCCGCCAGCTCATACGCCACCGTAGCACTCGCGGTCAGACCCAGCGCCAGCCCGACATCCGCAATGCGCGGCTGCACGAACCACAGCCCGGCCGTGCACATCACCAGCAATGCGGTCAGTCCCGCCAGCATCGCACGACGGTGCGCACCCTTGTCCGCCAGCATGCCAAGCGGAGCAGCGACCAGCGCGATGATGAGTCCGGCAAGCGCCTGCGCCTCGGCCCAATCGGTGGTTCCCTCGCCCGGTCCAGCCGCGACGGCCCGCACGAAGTAGGTCGCGAAAACGAACGAAATAATGATCGTATTGAACGCGCCGCACGCCCAGTCATACAGGCACCAGGCAGCGACGATTTTCCAGCCTGCCGGCCGCGACGGAACGCCAGAGCGTGGTCGCTTGAGGCGGAAGCGTCGGAAAGCGTAAATAACGCTCTCAAACAGAGCGCTACAGCGTGGTCGCTTGAGGCGGAAGCGTCGGAAGCGTGAATCACGCTCTCAAACAATGAATTTTAGAGCATGAGCGCTTCATCTTGAAGCGATCATGCTCTGAACTCCGGCCCGGCCACGCCCGTCAGACGCCCAGCCCTCTATCGCCACCGGGCGTCAGGGACGCGAAACCCCGACCCTATGAGGATGCGGAAGCCCGCCGCGCATGCGCCTCGCCACTGCCACCCTTGCGCGCGCTGGTTGCCGCCTCGCCCATGATCGTACGCAGGTCGCGCAGAAAAGCCGCGCCTTTGAGCGTGCGCTGCACGAGCACGCTGCGACGGTCCTGCGGGTCTACCTTCCGGCGCGCCAGGTCCAGCTCGCCGAGCCGATCCAGTGCCCGGGTGATCGCCGGCTTGGACACGTGCAGATCGGCCGCGAGACCACGCACCGTGTGCGCCCCGTCCTGCAGATAGCACGTCAGGAAAACGCCAAGCTGACGGGCCGACAAATCAGGCCCGTCACGCCGTACCAGCGCCACCACCGTGTCACGCAAAATCCCGACCAATTGGTCCGGAGCGGGAGTCGATGCCATGTTCCATCCTTTCCTTTTCGTGCGACGTCCGGCGTCGCTGCGGAACCATCCGCGTTCCTCGCCGCGACTCGCAGGTCAGATAAACTTCCGGTACTGCACTGACTCGCAGAACCGGTAATTGTTGCACTCACCTCACGACGATGTTACCAGCCTGTTCCGGTTCGACTCCGAACTGGTAAAGCGCCGTTCAATCCCCGCAAACAATCCGCGAATAGCCTGCGCCTCACCACCCTCTGGTCGTCCGGGCTGCAACTGATCGTTCCATGCGTATATATCAAGATGAACCCACGGCGCAAGAGGCGTAACAAACCGTTGCAGGAACAAAGCCGCAACCACCGCCCCGGCAAAGGGCTTCGATGAAACATTGTTCAGATCAGCAATCGGACTCGCCAGCCAGCTATCGTACCCCTTCCAAAGCGGCAGACGCCACAAAGGATCATGATATTCTTCCGCGCTCCGCAGCAAAGTATCCGCCCAGGAGTCATCATTGCAGAAAAGTGCCGGCAACTCCGGCCCCAGCGCAACCCTCGCCGCTCCCGTCAATGTCGCAAAATCCATCAGCAGCGCTGGCGATTCCTGCGCCGCCTCGGCCAGCAGGTCGCACAGCACCAGCCGCCCCTCGGCATCCGTATTGCCGACTTCCACCGTCAGGCCGGCCCGGGTGCGGATCACGTCCAGCGGTCGCATCGCGGTCCCGGAGACGGAATTTTCCACGCACCCGATGCGCACATTCAGCCGCACCGGCAGGTCCGCCTGCATGATCAACCGCGCCAGCCCGAGCGCCGTCGCCGCCCCTCCCATGTCCTTCTTCATCTTCAACATTCCCGCGGACGGTTTCAGGTCATAGCCGCCGGTGTCGAAGCAAACCCCCTTGCCGCATAACGACACCAGCGGCGCGTCGTGATGCGCGCCGCTGCCCGCCCAGGTGAAACTGGCCACCTGCGGCGGCCGGGCCGAACCGCGGCCGACCGCCGCCACCGTCGGATACTGGGTCTCCAGCGCGGTTCCGGAACAGATTGATGTTGCGGCACCGAACCGGCGCCCGAGCGCAACGGTTTCCGCCGCAAGCTCCGCCGGCCCAAGCACGTTCGCCGGCATATTGATCAGGTCGCGCACCATCCAGATCGCGCCCGCCTTCTCCCGCGCCCGGCGAAGCGCCACCTCCCCGCACACCAGCCGCGCGCAATTTCGGGATACCTCCTTGAACGCCGTGAACCGATAAGCGCCAAGACAGAACCCCAGCACCGCGTCGTCCATCATGAAATCGCCGTCCGCGAGCCGCCAGTTGGAGCCTTCGGGCAGAGCGAAAGCCAGGTGACCGAACGCGAACGGCGACCGATCCTCCCCCAACCCCGTCACCGCGCCGCCGACGCCGCTCTCGCCCGGCACCAAAACAACCTGGTTGGGCGACGCGTTGAACCCGCTGTCACGCAGGAATTGCGCCTGCGCCGGCGGCAACGTTTCAAGCAGGCGGGTCAGCCCGGCCGGTCGGTACTGCGGTCAGCGGCTTTGCGTCCGCCGCGTTGGACACCACGCAATCGATGGAACGGTCGGGCATCACGATAATCCTCACTACAAGTTGACTTTGGAGAAAGCGCCTCGCTCGCCGGATCCCCTGAAGCACAGGAACGGCGATGCCGCCACCCCGTCAATCCGCACCCGGGTTGGTCAATTCCGCAAAAACGCATGGCGGGGCCGAGCTTTTGCCGTCAGTCGGCCACACCCCGCCCGGTTAATCGCCGGATGAACTGCCCGAACCAACTCGAGCCGTCGCACAAATGACTGCCTTGATACAGAAACGACCCGCCCCGGACATTGCCGTGCCGGCCTCCGCCGCCGTGCCCAGGCCCGTCTCCGGGCCGGAACGGCTGATGTTCCTCGTGCTCTGTTTCGTCTGGGGCACGACCTGGCTCGCCATGAAAGTCGGCATCGCCACCGTCCCGCCCGGCCTGTTCGCTGGGACCCGCTGGACCGCCGCCGGCCTCGCGCTGCTGGCCTGGCGCATGGCGCGCGGCGAGTCTGTGCGCGTGCCGTTCCGGCTGCGTGGTCGCCTTCTCCTCGTTTCGGTCCTGATGGTTTCGCTCAATCAGGTCATCCAGCTCTACGGCCTGCGCTTCGTTCCCGCCGGCCTGGCCGCCGTGCTGAGCTGCGCCCTGACGCCTATCTCGCTGCTGGGATTCAGCGTCTTGCTGGGTCAGGAGCGGTTTCGCTGGCAACAGGGCGCCGCGATCGCTCTCGGCGTCGCCGGCATCCTCGTGCTGTTCGGTCCCCAGGCGCTCACCGGTGCATTGACCGTGCATGAGGTGCTCGGCGCCGCCGGCGTGATCGTCGGCTGCCTCTGCTATTCGCTCGGTTCGGTGCTGGCACGTCCGCTCATGCGCACACTGCCGCCGGCCGAGGTCGCCGCGGTAACCAATTTCGTCGGCGGCGTCGCCCTGCTGATCGCCGCCCTGCTGGTGGAGCCCGGCGCCCTTTCCGCGATGTCCGGGCACTGGGGATGGCCGGCGCTGTTCGCCTGGCTGTGGCTGCTGTTGCCCGGCTCCCTGGGCGCCACGGTGATCTATTTCCTGCTGGTGCGCGATTGGGGCGCCAGCCGCACCGGCACCTACGCGTTCGTCTCGCCTGTGGTGGCCGTTGTCCTCGGCATCTGGATGTTCGGCGAGCATGTCGCACTAACCGACATAGTGGGTATCGCCCTGATGCTCTCCGCCGCCGGACTGGTGCTGCGCCGCTGACGCGTCCGCATCGAGACGTTTCCAACGTCCCGGCCATCCCCCGATAGCGGTCGGGCTTGTCCCGGCCATCCCCCCGTCATGGCCGGGCTTGTCCTGGCTTGTCCCGGCCATCCCTCCCCGCGATATCGCCCGAAACCACCCACGCGCCGACGCCGGGCCGCAAAGGCCAACCCACCGCCTCGCACCACTCCTGCAACCACATGTGACCCACATCACAGCCCGCACCCCCGCAGCGCCGCATATTCCCCGTCCTACTCAGGAGCCCCGCCAACCAGCACACCGACGCACCGCCCAGAGGAGAACGCGGCCATGGACGCCATCTTCGCCGCATTGCACATCGATGCCAGCTACTTCGTCGCACTGCTGCTGGTCGGCTTCTACGCCGTTGCCCGCTTCAACACGCCCAGAGCGATCCGATCGCAGACCAGCCGGTTTCAGTATTTCGCCAGTTGCACGACCTATGTCGCGTCCTGCCTCGGCCTGCTGCTGCTGATGGCGTGGCTGCTGGGCCAGAAGCCCGGGCTTCTGGGGGCTCTCCACGTCGGCTCATCCGAATCCGTCCCGGACAATCTGAATGGCCTCGACGCCGCGCTTGTGGCAGCACTCGCGCTCACCACGCTGTTGCCGTCGTTTCCTGTGCTGCGCGACGTCGACGCCGCCATGCTGCGATTCTTTCACCGCATGGGCGCAATCCCGTTCGGCGCCATCCGCCTGGCGCAACGCATGGCCGCGGCGCCGTTCGGCGTCAGCGACGACCTGCTTCTGCGCACCCGGAACCACATCATCAACAGCAAGCTGTTTCCGAACGCAACAGTCAACGAGTTGCGATCGGATCCCAGCACGGATGTCGCCCGCTTCCAGTTCACCCGCAACCTGGTGCTGTATGTGGCGCTGACGAACCTGGGAAGCTGGCCGCGTTTCAGCGATGACTTCCCGGACGATACCGTTGCCTTCGAAAGAAAGATGGGCACCTTTTTCGCCCAGTCGGTGGCATTTTTCGCCCTCGCGGCCCAGCTCTCGCAGCGCGCGCTGGAACCGGTTCCGAATGCCATCGACCAGTTCAAATCCCTCACACTGGAAGCATACGACGATTTGCGGCCGATGCTGGCCCGGGTGCTGCTCTATAGCTGCAACAATGAAGCCGAGGTCGCCCGCAAGCTCACCGGCATGGGCTTCGCCGTGGCGGTGCCGGCCCCCATCCGGATGCCGCTGAACCTGCTCAGCCTGGACATGATCGGTGTGGTCGTGCTGTTCGCCGCGTTCACCGTCATACTGGCAGGCCAGATGCCGCTGGAGAAGGCGTTCGCCATCGGATTTCTCGTCGCCCTCAACAACAGCATAGCGGCGGTCTTCGCGCTGCTGCCCAAGCAGTTATGGAGCTTTGCCGATATCCGCAGCACGCGGGAACGGCCGGCGCTGGCATACGTCATGTCGGCCGCCTGTGCTCTCACCGTGTCACTGCCGGTGTCGTACGCGTTCTACCTGCTGCGGCTGCATTTTTTTGCCGACGGTGACAGCGTCATGCCATTCGCCGGACAGTGCAAGTGGTTGCTGTCGTCAACTGTAATGGCCTTCGCCCTGGCGTTTGCGTGCGACGATTTCGCCACCACCGAGCAGGACCCGGCATGGTTGCGCTGGGCCGAAAGTCTGGGGCTCGGCGCTCTCATCGGCATAGCCGGCCTGCTGGCGGTCAACTGGCTCGCCGGCGATCAGGCGGCCTTGCACCCGAACAGCCCGACGCCGCCACTCTGGGTTCCTGTGTTGCTCAACGCCTCCATCGGGATTTTGTTCGGCGCCACCATACCGAACTGGTACCGCCGGATCCTGCGCAACACCGTGGCGCCGACTTATTGGTCCACGCTGCCGCTCGCCAGTCCGGCGACATAGTCATCGGTCCGCCCGACGACCCAATCGCCGGAACGCGACCTGGAAGGACCCCTGCCAAGTGCGTCCCTGCCTGCATCTGGTTGCGTTTGATGTTGACGGCACTCTGCTGCGGGGCGAGACGATCTGCGAATGCATCGGGCGAAACCTTGGTAAATCCGATGAGATGAGAGTTATCGAACAGTCGAAATCCCGCGATGAGATCGCGGCGGCACGCCGTCAGATGTTGCACTGGTACCTGCCTCACGGAAGGGCGTCGATACTCGACCTTGTCAGGGGTGTACAGTTGGCTCCCGGTGCCAAGGCAGCCTTCGCTCGCCTGCGTGTACACGGCATCAGAACTGCATTGGTTTCCATGACGTGGAAGTTTGCCGTAGAGTGGTTGGCAACCGAACTTGGCGCCGACTATGCGATCGGAACCGACTGGCTGGATACCGACGAGGTTGCGGACTTTTGGCCTGACGACAAAGCCACGTGGCTTGCCGCCCTGCTCACGGAGCTTGACGCATCGCCTGACGGATTGGTGGCAGTCGGAGACTCCTCCGGGGACATACCCATGCTACGGCTCGCTCGACGTGGGTATTTCGTCGGTGCTGCTATGCTAGAGGCAATGCCTCACGTCATGCACTGCCCGCAAGCCGACATCCTGTCGCTCGTGGACCATATGCTCAGCGATGGGTAGCTATACCCTTCACCGAGCCGATCCAGCACCAAATCCACCAGCAGCACTAGCGCCAGCCGGAGCAACGAACCCTTAACCAATTCCCCTCGTCACCGTCCCGCCGGCCGCCGAAACGTACACCTGGCGGCGCCCCAAAGCAGCCAAGCTGTACACCTGGCGGCGCCCCAAATGACCCTGGTGTACATCCGGGAGCCCTCGTTTCCTGCCCGATGTACATTTCGGACAGCTCCAATCCGGCCTTGTGTACATCTGCGCCAGCCGCTGACCGCAGACCCCCGGACCCCGCTCAATCCTCCACGGACTGTCGGATCAGCACTTCCCGTTTGCCCACGTGGTTCGCCGGCCCCACCACGCCGTCCTTCTCCATCTGCTCGATCAGCTTCGCCGCGCGATTATACCCCAGGTTCAGGTGCCGCTGGAGAAACGAGGTCGACGCCTTCCCTTCCCTCGCCACCACCCCCACCGCCTGCTCATACAGCCCGCGCTCGCCGCTATCGGCCCCCGGCAGCCCGGGCAAAGGCCCCGTGCCGTCGTCATCCTCCACCTCGGTGACCAACTCCACATAGGCCGGTTCGCCCTGCTCGCGCAGGAACTCCACCACCTTCTCCACTTCGTCATCCGACACGAACGGCCCGTGCACGCGAGTAATCCGCCCGCCCCCCGCCATGTACAGCATGTCGCCCTGGCCCAGCAGTTGCTCCGCCCCCTGCTCGCCCAGGATCGTCCGCGAATCGAACTTGCTGATCACCTGGAAACTGATCCGCGTCGGGAAATTGGCCTTGATCGTGCCGGTGATCACGTCCACGGAAGGCCGCTGCGTCGCCATGATCACGTGGATGCCCGCCGCCCGAGCCATCTGCGCCAGCCGCTGCACCGCCGCCTCGATGTCCTTCCCCGCCACCATCATCAGGTCGGCCATCTCGTCCACCACCACCACGATGAACGGCAGCGGCTCCAGCGTCAGCGGCTGCTCCTCGAAGGTCGGCCGGCCGGTATCAGGATCGAACCCGGTCTGCACGCGCCTCGTGATCACCTCGCCCTTCGACCGCGCCTCCGCGACCCGGTCGTTGTAGCCGCCGATATTGCGCACCCCCAGTTGGCTCATCGCCCGGTAGCGCCGCTCCATCTCGCGCACCGTCCATTTCAGCGCCGTCACCGCCTTGGCCGGCTCGGTCACCACCGGCGCCATCAGATGCGGAATGCCCTCGTACATCGACAGTTCCAGCATCTTCGGATCGATCAGGATCAGCCGGCACTGGTCGGGCGACAGCCGGTACAGCAGGCTCAGGATCATCGCGTTCACGCCGACCGATTTGCCCGACCCGGTGGTCCCGGCAATCATCAAATGCGGCATGCGCTGCAGGTCGGCCACCACCGGCGCCCCGCTGATCTCCTTGCCCAGCGCCAGTGCCAGCCGCCCCGGATGCCGCTGCACGTCCTCCGACGCCAGTATCTCCGACAGGAACACCGTCTCCCGCTTGGCGTTCGGCACCTCGATGCCGATCACGTTGCGCCCCGGCACCGTCGCGATGCGCACCGCCGTCACCGACAGGCTGCGCGCCACGTCGTCCGCCAGCCCAATCACCCGGGCGCTGCGAATCCCGGGCGCCGGCTCCAGCTCATACAGTGTCACCACCGGGCCGGGCCGGATCTCCACGATGCTGCCCTGCACGCCGTAATCCGCCAGCACGGTCTCCAGCAGCCGCGCATTGGCCTCCAGCGCCTCGGTGCTCGGCCCCGTGCTGGCGCGCGCCGGCGCCGGCTTCAACAAGGAAACCGGCGGGAACCGCCAGCCCGGCTCCGCGAGCGGCAGGCTTTCCTGCTTCGGTTTGCGCGGCGATATGCCGCGCGGCTGATGGATGGTCGGCGCAATCGGGGCCGCAACCGCCGCGCCCGGCACCTCCACCCGCGCCGCCTCTCGTCGCACGGACGGCACTGCCGGCTCCTCCGCGCGACGATGCCACAGGCCGGTCATGCCGGCCCCGGCCGTACCCGCCCGGCGCACGATCGACGCCGCGTTCCACCCGGTCGAGACCGAGAACCGCGCCACGCGCCCGATAAACCGCCACCCCGCCTTCCACTCGGCGCCCGACAGTCCGAGCGCCAGCAAGGTCAGCGTCACCGCAAACGACGCCCCGAGCACCCATACCAGCACCGCGCCAGTCGGCCCCAGCAGGCCCTGTCCGGCGTCCAGCACCGCTGGTGCCAGCACCTGTCCCACCGCTCCTCCGGGTCCCGCCATGGTTGGCCAGGAAACCGAGCGCAACCGCGGCACCGCCTCCAGCGCCGCTGCCAACACCGGCATCGCCGCGCCCATCGTCACCAGCCGCGCCGCCATGCTGCCCAGCCCACGCTGCGAACCGATGCGCCACGCCCACGCCAGCATCGCCACGCCGGGCAGCGCTCCCGCCACGCCGAACCCTTGCAGCAGCATATCGGACACCACCGCCCCCACCGGTCCGGCGAGATTCCTTGTACTCCGCGCCGTCGCTGTGTTCAGGCTCGGGTCGGACGGCGTGTAGCTGGCAAGCGCGACGAGAAGCGCCAGTCCCACCAGCCCCAGCGCCAACCCGCCCAGCTCGCTGGTACGCCGCTGCATCAGGCTGCGAATCGCCGGTGACGCAAAACTGCGCGCCCGCGTCGAGGAAATGCCGGGCGAGGATCGAGTCGTCGCGGACATGGGTCGGGAACACCTCTTCGTGCGGGACCACAAGCATAGCCCCGAACCGACTGGGAGTCTTTGAGATTCCATGCGGAATTGCGTCAGCCGGACGATACCGGTATGCGTGATGCTTCCGCGCCACCCGTCGGAGCCACGCCGTATCATGAGCCAGCCCCCGGCATCGCCACAGGGTCAGCGGCTGATCCACTGGGCCACGATGCTGGCCGGGATCAGCCTCGTGCTGGTCGTGGTGAACATCGTGCTCGCCATCCTCGATCAGAACGCGCAGGCCGACGTGAACCAGCGCCAGCAGCAGATCGCCCAGGCCGCCCAGCTCGAGGCCGTGACCAACGTGCTGGCCCGCGAGCTGCAGGCCCAGGCCGCCGACGACCCGCAGATCCAGGACTTGCTGAAGCGGGTACAGCTCCCGGTCGCCGGTACGGCCGTGCCACCGCCGGCACCCGCGCCCGCGCCCGCATCCGCGCCCGAAGCATAAGAAGCCATAACATGCCCGAGACAATCCGCCTCGAAGTGCCGGTTGCCTTGATCGTGGCCGCGTTCTTCCTGATCACAGCCTTCCAGACCGAGCGGCTGGTGCAGGAACACGGCAACCTCAATGCCGTCCGCGCCAACCAGGCGATCAGCCTGGGGCAAGCCGAAACGGTGCGAGGCCGATTCCAGTTGCTGGCCGGGGAAACCGCGAAGCTGGCGGAAGCCGGCAATGCCGGCGCAAAGACTGTGCTGGACCAGCTCCGCGCTCAGGGCGTAACGGTGCGGCCCACAACGCCTTGATTGGCGGAGGACCCTGTGATGCCCGACGATATCGCGCCGAAATCCACCACCGAGCCACGTCGCCGGCTGCTGGCCGACGCTCCCTCGCCGCCGTCCTGCTACCTGGACGTTCCGGGAATGCCCTGGCAAATCTCGAAATTCCCCGGCATCGAGCACAAGGTGCTGTATTCGGACCCGGCCGGCATGTCCGCGCTGCTGTTCCGTCTCGCGCCCGGCGCCGTCGTGCCGTTGCATGAGCATACCGGCGTGGAAATGACCTATGTACTGGAAGGCAGCCTGGAAGACGAAGAAGGTGCCTGCACCGCCGGCAATTTCGTATGGCGCCCGGCCGGCAGCACGCATGAGGCGCGAGCCCCGCACGGCGCCCTGATCCTCGGCGTGTTCATGAGCCCCAACCACTTCGCCCAGGGCCAGAAATTCTTCACCGCCGACCGCCCCGGCTGATCCTGCGGTTCCGACGCAACGCGCCTCATCCGTCATGCGCGGGCTTGGCCCGCGCACCCACGTCTTTCTGCTGCTACGTCAAGAGCGGGACGACCGGGACGACTCAGCTTCCGCGATCGCCCAACCAACCCGCCAGTTGGCACAAATCCGCCCCGCCAAAACCCTCACACCAGCTCCACCCGCGCGACATGGCCAGCCGCCGCGGCGAGACGACGGTCGCGCGTGAGCAGCGGTGCATCGAGTGCCTCGGCCAGCGCGACATAGACGGCATCGTACGCGGTAAGGTTGTTTCGCAAATCCCACACCCGCGGCAGCAGGAAATCGTGCGGGTAACGGTGCAGTGGAAAATCCGCCAGATCGGCCAGCGCCGCACGGCCGCGTCCGCTGTCGATATCGCCATTCGCGACGTACCGACGGATCACTTGCGCGACCTCCACATCGAGCAGGTGCGGCGCATGCAGCGTATGCCGAGCGTCGAACAGCCATGTCTCGACCGCTTTCGCTGCCGGCGTCCGCAGCAGGGCTTCCAGCAGGGCCGATGCATCGACGACGATCACCGGCGGTCGCGTTCGGCACGGACAGCCTGGGCCGGCGCCACCGAAAGGGCGGTTCCCACACGCTGTTCCAGGCGCGCCCGCAATTCCTCGCGCGTCGGCCGCTCGACCACCTGGCGGATCTCGCTGAGCAGATAATCCGAGAGAGACATGCCTGCCAGCGCCGCACGCGATTTGAGCTGGCGATGCAGTCCGTCGGGTACGTTGCGGATTTGGATCATCACTGACATGGGAAAAGCATAAACACATGTGCATCACACGTCCAAACCCTCGCCCCCGCGCGCCCTCGCCGCCCGAACAACAAAAAACCCCGCTTCGGCCCGCACACGCGCTCGGCGACGCCCCGCCCGCGTCCTTGCAGTGATATCGTGCGCCCGGCGCAGGTCCGCTGATCCTGCCGCGACACCAGGGGGACGAGAACATGCCCGGCCGCCGTACCGTCATTGTCCAGACCGCAGCGTCCATCGCATTGGCCGGCACCATCCGGCGCGGCATTGCCGCGGCACCGCCGCAAAAAATTCTCCGCGTCGTGCCCCAGGCAGAGCCGCAATCGTTCGATCCGGTCTTTGCCCAGGTGAACAACGTCACCATGCACGGCGCCATGGTCTACGACCAGTTGTTCGGCTGGGACGACAAGATGAACGTCCAGCCGCAGATGGTGGACACCTGGAAAATCTCCGACGACCGGGTGCTCTACACATTCACCCTTCGCCGCGGACTGAAATTCCACGACGGCACCGACGTAACCACGCGCGACGTGATCGCCTCGCTGAAACGCATGTTCGTGCGCGATACGCAGAACCAGATACTGGCGAACCTGATCGTCGCCTATAGCCGCATCGACGACCGCACGTTCACCCTGCAACTGAAGCAGCCTTACGCCTTCACCGAATTCCTGCTCGGCGGCAGCAATGGCGTCGTCGGCGCGATCATGCGGGAAAAGGACGCGCTGACGGATCCATACAAGCCGGTGCAGGCCCGCATCGGCTCGGGGCCGTTCCGCTTCGTCGAGGCCGAGTATGTGCCGGGCGCGAAAATCGTTTACGAGAAATTCACCGATTACCTGCCCCGCGCGGAGCCGGCCAGCGGCTTTGCCGGCGGCAAGGTCGTCAAGGTCGACCGTGTGGAATGGGTGATCATCCGCGACCCCTCCACCGCCTTCGCCGCGCTGAAAGACAACGAGGTCGACATGCTCGACGCGCCGCCGCTTGATCTTCTGCCGGTGGTGCAAGGCGATTCCAACGTCGTCATCGGCGAGGTATGGCCGCTGGAATCCTATGCCATGCTGCGGTTCAATTCGCTCTGGCCGCCATTCGACAACATCAAGGCGCGGCAGGCCGTGGCGCACGCGATGAACCAGGCCGATTACATGTCCGCCGCCTACGGCGACCCGAAATACTGGCACGAGTGCTACGCATTCTGGGTTTGCGGCAGCCGCAACGGAACCGAGGTTGGATCGGAAGCCTATCGCCACCCGGATCTCGACCTGGCACGCAAGCTGGTGCGCGAATCAGGCTACGACGGCACGCCCGTGGTGCTGATCGGCGGGTCGGATATTCCCGCCTATGAGCGCATGAGCCTGGTCACCGTCGATATACTGCAAAAGATCGGCTTCAAGGTGGACCTGCAAATGTCCGACTGGGGCAGCGTGGCCACGCGCCGCCAGAACAAGGGTCCGCCGTCCAAGGGCGGATGGAACCTGTTCCACACCAGCGCCAACGGCGCACAACTGGCCAGCCCGCTCACCAGCCCGTCCACCATTACCACCTGCGATGGCAAGAACTTCTATGGCTGGCCTTGCGACCAGGTGGAAGAAGATCTGCGGCTGCGCTACATCGCCGAACCAGATCCGGCCAAGCGCATGGCCCTGCTGCAGGACATGCACCGTCGATTATGGGAGGTGCTGCCCTACCTCCCGCTCGGTCAGTTCGTGCAGCCGTTCCTGTGGCGGAGCAACGTCACCGGCGTCCTCCGCTCCAACGTGCTGGCATTCTGGAACATCAGCAAAAGCTGAACCCCGGCTTCTCCCAATTCAGCTAGGGGCCCGTCATGAAATAACCAAATCCACCGTCATTCCCGCGAAAGCGCATAGGCGCTAAAATAATGCTTGCATAGCAGAATCCGTTCCGATTCAAGCATCGGATGACGCCCGATTCGCTGCTCAACGAGGACTGGTCCAACATCGTCGATCGGCTCGGCGGTGCCGAAGCGCTGAGCCTGAGCGCCCGCGCCAGCAACGCCTTCCGGCGCGGCCGCGTGATCCCCAACGCGATCACCCTGCTGCGGCTGGTGCTCGCCTATTGCCTCGGCTCCCATGGCCTGCGCGGCACCGCCGCATGGGCCAGCGCGAGTGGTCTGACCGACATCTCCAACGTGGCGCTGCTCTATCGACTGCGCCAGTGCGGCGATTGGCTGAACGCGCTGATCGGCCAGCTGCTGAGCTCTGCCGCGCCGAAGCCCAGCCGAGGGCGCTTCATCCGCATCCTCGATGGGAGCGCGGTGGCGCAGGCGGGAGCGGACGCCAGCACCAACAACAAGCTCTGGCGCATTCACGCCGCATTCGACCTGCCCAGCGAGCGCTTCGGCTTTTTCGAACTGACCGACCAGCATGAAGCCGAGCGACTGGACCGGGTGCCGGTGGTCAAGGGCGAGATTCGCCTCGCCGATCGGGTGTATTTGAAACCGGATCGCATGGCCACTGTGCTCGCCGCCGGCGCCGATCTGGTAGTGCGTGCCGGCTGGCGCAGCGCGCGCTGGCTCGAGGCTGACGCGACGCCGGTCAATCTGCCCCGCGAGCTGCGCAAGGCGGCCAAGCGCGGCCTGATCGATCGCAAGATCTGGCTGGGCCGCAAGAACGCATCGCCCCTCGCACTGCGTATGGTGGCGATCAAAAAGCCTGAGCCAGCGGCCGCCGCCGCCCGGCGAAAAGCCCGCCGGGAGGCGCAACGAGAGCGCTACCAAATCTCCACGGCGACGCTGATTGCCGCCGGATGGGTGATCCTGATCACCTCGCTGCAAGCCGATGACTGGCCGGCCCAGGATGTGATGGCCCTCTACCGCCTGCGATGGCGGGTCGAGCTTGGTTTCAAACGGCTGAAAAGTCTGGTTGGCCTGCATGGCCCGCCGGCCACCGACGCGCGCTCTGCCAGACCGTGGGTGCTGGCTCATCTGTTGATGATCCTTCTGCTCGAGCCGCTTGTCGATGAGCTCGAGGACTCTCCCCGCTGGGCCTGCGCCGCCTGACCCGACCTGGCTTGTGGCGGGCGCTGCGCCAACTGATCGCCATACTGCTTCACGCCATCATGCCGCAACCGAGCGTTGCCCGCCTGCGACGATGTAGAGCGCGGCTCAGACGGCATCTGCACGAGCCGCCCCGACGAAAACGCCAATATCAGCGAATGGCACCGGTATTTTAGCGCCTATGCGCGAAAGCGGGAATCCAGCGGGCGGCGGTAGATTCCCGCTTTCGCGGGAATGACGAGATGACGCGGTTGTTTCCGAACAACTCCTAATCCAGCTCTTCCAGCGAATCGGCCCAGCGTTCCAGGCGCTCCGCTTCGTTGTGCAGACGGCTGATGCCACTGTGCAGCCCTTCAAGCTGCACACGATACCGAACCACCGAAAGCCCGAGCGACCGGACGACGGTGTCCAGTTCCCCGAGCGCCCGACGCCACGCGGTCACTGCGTTGCGATGCGCGGTGACAGCTTCGTTAAGCTTCTCGAGCGCTGACTGCATTCGATTACGTTCGTCAGCGCGCCGGGAAACGCTGGGAAACGGTACAATCTCGGCCTGCCTTGGGCTGTAATACATGTCGGGCTCCCTGTTCCGCGGGGTGCCATTAACCAATCATAAACGATCGCAAAAATCGAGAATAATCTCGTCTCGCAATAGTATGCACAATATGCTGCGTCTCCTTGTCCGGGTCCGGCGTGTCGTTCTGAACGACATAACCGCCTATGCCGATTGGCTGATAGGCTCTAGCCTCACGCAGGTACGGCAAGGATCCGCCCTTGAGTCGGATATGGCTCGGGACGATCAGGAGAAAATGGAATGCCCGATCGGAAAGATAAAACGGCAAAGCAAGATGCCCTGCCGTTCCCGCCGACACCATCGGCCAGCATTGCCGGCCGGACGATGCAGGAGTCAGTTTACCGGCAACGGGTGACGCCTCGGCGCCTTCCCGCCGACGCGCCGAATATCCTTATCGTTCTGATCGACGACGCAGGCCCAGCCCTTCCCGCGACGTTCGGTGGCGAAGTCCACACGCCGACGATGGATCGCGTCGTCAATCAGGGGATCGCCTACAACCGTTTCCACACCACGGCGATGTGCTCGCCGACCCGGGCGTCTTTATTGACCGGCCGCAATCATCATCGGGTTGGCAACGGGCAGATCGCCGAACTGGCGAATGATTGGGACGGCTATTCCGGGATCATTCCCCGGAGCAGTGCGCTGGTGGCTGACGTGCTGAAAGACTATGGCTACGCCACGGGCGCGTGGGGCAAGTGGCACAACACGCCCGCCGCGGAAACCACGCCGACCGGCCCGTTCGAGAATTGGCCGACAGGCCTCGGCTTCGAGTATTTCTACGGCTTCCTCGCCGGGGAGGCTTCGCAATACGAGCCAAACCTGGTGCGCAACACAACCAGCGTCCTGCCACCGAAAACCGTGCACGAGGGCTACCATCTCAGCGAAGACCTGGCGGACGACGCGATCGGCTGGCTGCACAAGCACAAGGCGTTCCAGCCTGATAAGCCATTCTTCATGTATTGGGCGAGCGGCGCGATCCACGGCCCGCATCACGTCGCGAAGGAATGGGCCGACAAGTATAAGGGCAAGTTCGACGATGGCTGGGACGCCTATCGCGAGCGCGTATTTCGGCGCGCGAAAGAGAAAGGCTGGATCCCCGCCGATGCGCAACTCACGCCGCGGCACGAAACCATGCCGTCCTGGGACAGCATTCCGGACGACGAGAAGCCCTTCCAGCGCCGCTTGATGGAAGTCGCGGCGGGCTTCGCCGAGCACGTGGATGTCCAGGCCGGCCGGGTCGTCGATGAGATCGACAAGCTCGGCTACGGCGACAACACTCTTATCTTCTACATCTGGGGCGACAACGGTTCGTCGTCGGAGGGCCAGGGCGGCACCATCAGCGAATTGCTGGCGCAAAACGGCATTCCCACCACCGTCAGGCAGCACATCGCGGCGCTCGACGAACTTGGCGGTCTCGACGCGCTTGGGTCCCACAAGGTCGACAACATGTATCACGCCGGCTGGGCCTGGGCCGGCAGCACGCCTTACAAGGGGACCAAGCTGCTGGCCTCGCATTTCGGCGGCACACGCAACCCGATGGCGGTCCGCTGGCCGGCCAGGATCACGCCGGATGAGACGCCGCGGGCACAGTTCCACCACGTGAACGATGTCGTCCCGACCATCTATGAGATCCTCGGCATCACCCCGCCGCGCACGGTCAACGGCGTCGAGCAGGACCCCGTCGACGGCGTGAGCTTTGCCTACACTCTCGCCGACGCGAAGGCGAAAGGCCAACTGCTGACGCAGTACTTCGAGATCATGGGCAGCCGCGCCATCTATCACGATGGCTGGATGGCATGTGCCTTCGGGCCGCGGGCGCCATGGCTCCCCGGGGTGCCGCCCGGCATTCACGAATGGACGCCCGACAAGGACGCCTGGGAACTATACAACATCGAGGAAGATTGGAGTCAGTCCAACGACCTCGCTGCCAAAATGCCGGAAAAGCTGGCACAGATGAAGGAAATCTTCCTCATCGAGGCAGCCAAGAACAAGGCGCTGCCGATCGGCGGCGGGCTCTGGGTTGTTGTGCTTCACCCCGAGCAGCGCATCAGCCCGCCCTACACCGAGTGGACCTTCTCCGGCGATACCGTCCGCATGCCGGAGTTCTGTGCCCCGGCGCTCGGCAACAGACCCAACATCGTCACCATCGACGCCGTGATCCCGGAGAACGCCAACGGGGTGCTCTACAAACTCGGCGCCAACTCCGGCGGCCTGACATGCTTCGTGGAAGACGGCATTCTCTGCTTCGAGTACAACCTGTTCATCATCCAGCGCACGAAGATCCGTGCCACGGAAAAACTGCCGACCGGCAAGGTGAAGATCGAGATCCAAACGAGCTATGTCGTGCCAAGACCAGGGGGCCCGTTAAAGGTGACCATGACAGTGGACGGCAAAACCGTTGCCGAAGGCACCGTGCCGATCAGCGCGCCGCTGCTGTTTACCGCCAATGACTGCCTCGATATCGGCATCGCGCTCGGATCGCCGGTCTCGCTCGACTATTGCGACAAGGCGCCGTTCAGGTTCAACGGCACGATCGAGCAGGTTCATGTCACATATGTGACGCCAGGGTAGCGAATTGAGCCGACGGGGAAGATGCCGAACTACCGGCGGATCAGCATGACGGCAAACGCCACGATCCCAAGGATGGCGATCGATCCGGCAAACAGCGATGCCAGCCAGCTTCGATTTCCCGCGTAACCGCGCCCCAGCTCCCGCAGGTTCAGTCGGTATTCCAGCGTGCCCAGAGCCAGAGCGGCCAGTCCCATGCCGACCAGAATGAGGCCGAATTGCTCGGAACCGATCATGGAGCCACGGACTTCCGGATGCTGCTCGATCTGAAAGAATTTGTAGACGCTGAAGCCGAAGGTGATCAGCGAGGTTCCGGTTCTGACCCAGGACAGCAGCGTGCGTTCGAAGGCGACGCGGGTGCGATCAAACGCCAGCCGGGTCGACGTATCGGGGCTATCGGCGCTGGGCACCATTAATTTCGTCATCCTCGTAGTCCCCCGCGAAAGCGCCGTACCCGGCGACGGGACAGCGCCCATCGGCTCAGCGGCGCAGCGCACGTGCGATCCGGTTAACCGGACCGCGGATAAGGAGATAGGGAACCACGGCCACGATCTGCGCGACGACCAGCGCTTCACCGGGGTAAACCCAGCGCAGTTGGATGAGCTGATAGACGATGTCGATCCCTAGCGCGACGAAAAAGACCTTCCGTATCGACCGCCACCCATCGCGCAGCCGATGCCGGCGATGGTCTGGCTCCATCAGCAGCGACAACCCGTAGGGCGGATCGTGCCGTGAGGCGTCCTTGATGCCGTCCCAGGTCGCGAAAATCGCGCCCATGATCGGCTGAATGACAAGGCGGGCCGCCATCGGGCCGTCGATACGACCGAACAGATTCTGTGCCGCGCGAGCGAAAATGTCGTCCAAGGGCATAGCCCAATCCTGGCGGCTGTCACCGTTCCCTCAGGGCCCGTCATGAAATAACCGGATCGACCGTCATTCCCGCGAAAGCGGGAATCCAGCGGGCGGCGGCAATTCCTGCTTTCGCGGGAATGACGAGATGACGCGGTTGTTTCCGAACAACTCCTTAGCGTGACGCCTTGCGGCGCCGGTAGCTTACGACGCCTTCTTGGCCGGCTTGATATCGTTCGCGACAGCCGGGCGGATCACGCTGCTGATGGTGTCGCGCAGCACGGTGACCCGGATATTGGGCGCGATCTCCACCTCGATCTCCGACGAGGCCACCTGCTTGCCGTCCTTGTCGTTGACCATCGGCACACGCTGCACCACGGCGACGATGCCGCCGCCGGTCACCACGCGGTCGCCGCGCTTGATCGCGGCCAGCATCTGCCGCTGATCCTTCTGCTTCTGCTGCTGCGGGCGGATCAGCAGGAAATAGAACACGACAAAGATCAACACCAGCGGAAGGAACTGGGTGGCGCTGCCGAAGCTGCCGAGAAGACCCTGCGCGTAGGCCGGGGTGATGAGCATGCGAGTCCTGTCTGAATGAGCGTCGCCCGCGGGCGCCGGGTTGCGGTGATCGGGGCCGGACCATAGTTTCCGCCACCCCTTCGTCAAGTTTTCTTCCGGAATCGTGCATGGACCCGCGCCTGACCGAATATCTGGACCGTATCGCCGCAGCCCTCGAGCGACTGGCGCCCGCCCCCGCCCCGCCGCCCGATCTGGATGCGGCCGAGGCGTTCGTGTGGCATCCGGACCCGCCTCGCCTGATCCCGGTGCACCAGGTGTCGCGGGTGGAGATCGGGTTGCTGAAGGGCGTGGAGCGGCAGAAGCAGATCCTGCTGGACAACACGCTGCGCTTTGGCCGCGGCCTGCCGGCCAACAACGCCATGCTATGGGGCGCGCGGGGCATGGGGAAATCCTCGCTGGTGAAGGCGGTGCACGCGGTCGCCAACCAGGGGGCGCCGGGCAGCCTGGCGCTGGTCGAAATCCATCGCGAAGACGTGCGTTCCTTGCCGGAGCTGCTGAACGTGCTGCGCGGACGGCCGCGCCGCTGCCTGATCCTGTGCGACGATTTGTCGTTCGAACGCGAGGACTCCGACTACAAGGCGCTGAAATCGATCCTGGAAGGCGGCATCGAGGGCAGGCCGGCGAACGTGCTGTTCTATGCCACGTCCAACCGGCGGCACCTGATGCCGCGGGACATGATCGAGAACGAGCGTTCGACGGCGATCAACCCGTCGGAATCCACCGAGGAGAAGGTGTCGCTGTCAGACCGGTTCGGGCTGTGGATCGGCTTTCACAATTGCGACCAGGAGACGTATTTCGCCATGGTGGAGGGATACGCCGCCAGCATGCACCTGCCGATCACGACCGAGGAGCTCCGGGCGCAGGCGGTCGAATGGTCGGTAACTCGCGGCGCCCGTTCGGGGCGCGTCGCGTGGCAGTTCATCCAGGATGTGGCGGGCCGGTTGGGGATGACGCGGGCGTAACGCTGTCGGCCACGCGCACACCGGTGATCAGCCCCAGCACGTCGTTCATCGCCGCATCCCGCGTGTGCAGGTCGCCCACGCGGCGGCCGTGACGCAGGACGAAGATGCGGTCGGCGATTTCGAACACCTGGGGGATGTTGTGGCTGATCAGCACCACGCCGATCCCGCGTTCCTTCACGCGGCGGATCAGCTCCAGCACGCCGCGCGATTCGCGCACGCCGAGCGCGGCCGTGGGCTCGTCCATGATGACCATCTTGCGACCCCAGGAGATGGCACGCGCGACCGCGACGCTCTGGCGCTGGCCGCCCGACAGCAATCCCACCGGCTGGCGGACCGAGGTCAGCCCCACCTGCAACGAGGCGATGTGCGCCGTCGCCTCGCGCCGCATCGCCGCCTTGTCGAGCCGCCAGCGATTCCACCAGCGCGTGCCGGTGATCTCGCGGCCGAGGAACAGGTTCGCCTCCACGTCCATGTGCGGCACCACGGCGAGGTCCTGGTACACGGTCTCGATTCCCAGCGCGCGCGCTTCCAGCGGCGAGGCGATGCGCACTTCGCGCGCTTCGAACCGGATAGTGCCGGCGTCGGGCTGCACGGCGCCGGACATCACCTTCACCAGGGTCGATTTGCCGGCACCGTTGTCGCCGACCAGCCCGACGATCTCGCCGGGATGAAGGGTGAAGGAGACGTCGTCCAGCGCGTGCACCGGCCCGTAATGCTTGACGATGCCGGCAAGCTGCAGCAGCGGCGCCGACATGGTCACATGCAGCCGAGCGGTGCCTCCTTGAAGGCGTCGGCGGCGCCGGCCGGCGTTTCCGCCTGCTTCCACTTGGCGATCCATTCATCGACATTTTCGGCGGTGACCACCGGCATCGACTGCGGCACCAGCGCGGGATAGCTGCAAGACTTGACGGTCAGCAGGTTGTGCAGGATCGACACGCTCTGGTAGCCCCAGCCCCAGTAGTCCTGGCCGACCAGCGCCTGCACATAGCCTTCCTTCACGAAGGGCAGCTCCGGCGCCAGTATGTCGGTGGTGATGATCTTCACCTTGCCCTTGTTCTTTATCACCTCCGGCAGGGCGCTCATTTTACCGAAGAAAGGCACGCCGGCGACCATCAGGATGGCGCCGGCGTCGGGGTGCGAGACCAGCAGGTTGTTGGTGAGCTGCTGCGCCTTCACCAGGTCGTCGTCGTGGAAGAAGGGGCCGATCGTCTTGATGTCGGGATGCGCTTTCAGCGCATCGGTGGCGCCCTTCAGCCGTGCGTTGAGGTTGGTGGCGCCCGGCCCGCCGCTGACCAGGATGACGGTGCCGGAGGGGCCCATGAACTTCACTGTCTGGTCGGCGAGCGCCTGGCCCATGGCAATGCTGTCCACGCCGTAGAAGAGCTGGCGCTTGCTGTCCGGCACGTCGGAATCCCAGGTGATGACCTTCATTCCCTGTGCCACCGCCTGCGCGATCGGTCCGACCAGCGGCTGCGGTGCATTGGCGTCGACTGCCATGCCGTCCACGTGACGCGCGATGAGGCCGGCCAGCACCTGCGCTTCCTGGCTGGCGTCCGACGTGGAGGATGCAGTCCAGACCACGTCCACGTCGCCCAGTTCCTTGCCGCGCAGGTCGGCGCCGTAACGGGCGTAGTAGAATACCGGATTGTCGAGCGCCTTCGGGATCACGGCGATCGACAGCCTGGCGCCGCGGGCCACGAACGGGCAGGCAAGGCTGCCGGCCAGCGCGGCGCCGGTGACAAGAAGCGTGCGACGGGCGATGCCGCCCGCCGGCAATAGGGCGGCCTCTGGTGTAGCTGCTGTTTTGCTCATGGGCTGTTACCTCCTGTCGTTTCAGGCACCCCGCACGGCCTGGAGTCGCTGACGCACAACATCGAGCGTCGCGGCGGCGCCGATCACCAGGCCGGTGATCAGCTCCTGCCAGTAGCCCGCCAGCCCGAGCAGCACGATGCCGTTGTTGATAACGCCCAGTAGCGCGGCGCCTACCAGCACACCAGGGATCGTGCCGCGGCCGCCATACAGGCTGGTGCCGCCGATGATAACCGCGGCGATCACCTGCAGCTCGTAGCCGGTGGCGGCGTCTGGCAGCGCAGTGCCGGCCTTGGCGGTCAGCAGCACGCCGCCGAGCGCGGCCAGCAGGCCGGAGAGCAGGTACATCGCGACCTTCACGTGCTCGACGCGCAGTCCCAGCAGCCGGGCGGCGGCCTCGTTGCCGCCCACCGCATAGACATGCCGGCCGAACGCGGTCTGGTTCATCAGCACGGTCAGCAGCAGGCCGATCGCCAGCATGATCAGCACCGGGACCGGCACCAGCCAGACGGTCGCGGTGCCGAGGGCGGTGAATGCGTGGCCGGCGGCATTATCGGGCGGCGTGACCGCGGCACCGGAGACGATGCCGTAGGTGAGCCCGCGCACAATGCTGAGCGATCCGAGCGTGGCGATGAACGGGTTGAGCCGGATGCGCGTGACGGCGAACGCGTTGACCGCGCCGACAACCAGCCCCGCTGCCAGTGCGGCGACCACCGCCATCACCGTGCTGCCGCCGGCGGTCAGCACGAGCGCCGCGACCACGCCGGCAAGACCCATCGTCGAGCCGACGGCAAGATCAAGCCCGCCGCCGATCATCACGATCGCCTCGCCGAACCCGGCAATACAGATCCACGAGAAATAGACCGCGACGTTGCCGAGGATGTTCGAGGCGGTGAGAAAATAGGGCGAGAACAGGCTGATCGCGGCGGAGACCACGACAAGTGCTGCCAGCACGCCGGCCCATGGCACCAGCACGAGCTGTGAAACCGTCAACCTTCTCGGCGAGGCCGTTTCCGGTCCCATCCCGGCTGTCTGTTGGTACACTCGGGCGTTTCCCTAGGTTGTCGATGTTCCGCCCGGGCTGCGAGGGCAGTCAAGCACCGTCGGCGCGCTGAGCGTGCCAGCGATGCGGAGCTCATCGCGGTTTGCTTGCACCTCGCAATCATTCGGGCGCAGCATCGCCATGCTGGTTTCCCGGATCGCGCCCGGCTATCGGCACTGCGGGCCCATCTCCACTGCGGGCCCGTCTCCGGGGAGCTGGCAGGGGAGCGTTCCACAACGGAGAACAAATCATGATCAGCCGGAGAGAAGCGATCGCAGCGGCGCTGGCGGTCGGGGTGAGTGGCCGATTTCGTACTGCGCAGGCCGCTGCCCCGCCCGGTGGCACCGCAACCGAGCTGAAGATCGGCAACACGATGCCATACAGCGGGCCGGCCTCCTCGTACGGGATCATCGGGCGAACCGAAAGCGCGATATTCAAGATGGTGAATGACCAGGGTGGGATGGGCGGTCGCAAAATAGATTTCATTTCACTCGATGACGCCTACAGCCCGCCGAGGACCGTGGAAGACATTCGGCGGTTGGTGGAGGAAGACCAGGTCGCGTTTCTGTTCCAGACACTCGGCACGCCCTGCAACTCCGCGATCGTGGAATACGTGACGCGGCGGAAAATTCCGCATCTGTTCGTCGGCTCCGGCGCATCGAAATGGAGCGACTACAAGAAATATCCGTGGACGATGGGGTGGCAGCCCAACTACCGCACGGAGGCACAGATCTACACGAAGTACATGCTGCAGAACGTGAAGGATCCGAAGCTGGGGATTCTGTATCAAAACGATGATTTCGGGAAGGATTACCCAGCGGGGGTACGTGACGTGCTGGGCAAGGACTGGGACAAGGTGGTTGCCAAGGTCGCCAGCTATGAGACGACGGATCCGACCGTCGATTCGCAGATCACCGAGCTGCA
Source organism: uncultured Pseudomonadota bacterium (assembly GCA_963777625.1). Classification (GTDB taxonomy): domain Bacteria; phylum Pseudomonadota; class Alphaproteobacteria; order Acetobacterales; family Acetobacteraceae; genus DATDIC01. The sequence goes on from CAVZRO010000033.1 coordinate 24,338, forward strand.
ATCGTCGGGAGCCAATGTGCTGCTGGTCGCCGGCATTCCGAAATTCGCCGCGCAGGCGATCCGCAAAGTGCACGATCTGGCGTGGAAGCCGACGTTCTTCATGACCAATGTGTCGATCTCGGTCGGTGGTGTCATGACCCCGGCCGGCGCGGAGAACGGGATCGGCATCCTGACCACCGGCTATCTGAAGGACCCGACGGATCCGGCGTTCAATGACGACCCCGGCATGAAGCAATGGCACGCGGTGATCGAAAAGTACCTGCCCGGCGCGGACATGACGGACGCCAGCATCGTGTTCGGGTACGGGATCACGCTGACGATGTTGCAGGTGCTGAAGCAATGCGATGGTGATTTCTCGCGCGAGAATGTCATGCGGCAGGCGGAGAACCTGCACGATGTGGAGATCCCCGTGTTGCTGCCGGGGATCAAGATCGATACCAGCCCTACGGATCACCGGCCGATCAAGTCGATGCAGCTCATGCGCTGGACCGGCAAGACGTGGGAGCGGTTCGGTGGACTGATCGAGGGCGTAAAGGTCTGAAGACCGGCCTACCGTACGCCTACTCTTTTTCTGTGCTTTGCCACGGCGATACGGATCAGCGGATCATGACGGAAACCGCGCGCAGTTCCTGCGATGCTTCGTCGGGGCTGCGCGACATGATCAAGTCCATCGCGCCGGTGCGCAGTGCGGCGGCGCATATCGCCAGCCCGAATGCGGCATCCGGATCGCCATCCGCCGGACGCCGGCGGTCCTCCGTCTCGATCAGCTCGAACAGCTCCTCGGCGCGGATCGGCGCCAGTATTCCGAAGATCATCGCAAATTCCGCGGGTTGCGCGATGCGGCCGGCAAACACGAGTCCCTCCTGGAAGCTGGCCTCCAGGTTCATATCGACGACCCAGGTCTCCTCCTTCGTCAGCATGTCGATGAAGACCAGTCCGGCGATGTCGTGGCGCCGATCGGGTGTCCAGACCGACAGGCGGGACCGCAGCATCGCCTGCAGCATGGCCGCTTGCTGCGATCCCGCGGACGGCGCGACCGATCGGGCGTAGCGCCGCGCCGCGGATGGGCCGCCGTTGGCACTCGGCATGAACAGGGCGAGATCGGTCAGCAGCTCGTATTCATTGTCGCTGTCGCAGAGCAGCGTGTGGCCTCGCGCCATGCCGATCCGCTTGGCCAGCCGCAGCACCGCCGCTTCCGACAGGTGCTTCCTGGCGTCCTCCTTCATTTGGTTGGAAATGTCACGGAACTGTCGATAACGCAATAGGATGTCTTCCCGTTCCATGCGATCCTCCTCCACCATCCCGCCGCGATGACAGCACCGCGAAGCGCCGGTGGAGCTTAGCGCGAAGGCCCGAGTTGCCAGTCCGCACCTCAGAGTGAGCAGCCTCGGTCGCCCTGAACGAGTAGTTCCGCTTCCAGCCGCGCCGCATCCCACAGCCCCCGCCAAGGGTCATGCAGCCGACCATACTCACCGAGATCGAACCGTTCGTCACCGGCTGAACGCCCTTGCGCCCCCAGTCCCATCGGCCCGGTGATTTGGAGAGGGCACATCCGTCGCCTCGACTTGTGCCCGAGACCAGCCAGGGTTGGCTCAAGCAGCGCTCAGGCTCGAACGTCCAGTCCGATTTCGTTGCGCCATGGTCGGCCTCGCCAATGCCGACCATCCGGGAATCACATAAACGCCGATTCGCGAATCCCGTTCGCAATCACCCTTCCAAAGTAGTGATAGGATCACCTATCGTACTGTGATTCTCTGTGATTTGCAGCCCCGCGGGCATGGGGCCGCACACTGGGCGCTCCCTTCGGCCTACCTGCTGATCCGAAAGCTATCAAGCGAGAACTCCGAGGAGGACTTGAGAAGCGCCAACGCATAGCGTCCTGAGCTCTCTGTGACGGTTAAGCCTCCTCCACAGGAATTGGTAATTCCGCGGGGCTCGCAGTCGAATCTTGCCGCCATGTTGCTACTGGCTTAATATCTTTTATTGGATAGCGGGTTAGGATCGCCTCAGCATCTCCGGCGAGATATCGTGAGTACATCTCGACGAAGGTTTCGTCTATTGGTTGCTTTGGATCGCGATGTAGTTTCTCGATCGGCAATTGAACTGAACGTGACCGACGAACTATATAAAGCCGATGCTTTTGGCTACACTCCGAAATTCGATCATTCCCCCGGATTAAACCTTCACCCCAAGCCCGCGCATGAACTGGTCCCTGATCCGCGCCGGGTCGCGCTCCGTTGTGTCGGCCGGCTTTTCCTGGTCGATGCGGCAGCCGATCAGCCACGGCCCGTCTTCGCGCAGCGCCAGATCGATCAGCTCCTCGAACCCGCCTTCGTCGGCGGCCCAGGCGCTCTGCGCCAGCCCGCAGCCGCGGGCGATCGCCACGATGTCCGCACCCTGCGCCGTGGCCGCCGGCTGACCGCCGGTGATCTGATAGGTTCCGTTGTCCATGATCACGATGGTCAGGTTGCGCTGCCGGCGGCCGGCAATCGTTGCCAGGGAGCCGAGCTGCATCAGGATAGACCCGTCGCCTTCCAGTGCGATCACCTGCCGCTGGGGCTGCGCCAGAGCGACGCCCAGCGCTATGGGGCAGGCCAGCCCCATGCTGCCCAGCATGTAGAAATTCTCTGGCCGGCGGCCGGCGGCCCAAAGGTCGAAATTGGTGTAGCCGATGCCGCCGATCACTGCTTCGCTTTGTTTCAGGCGCGCCACCATCCGCTTCGTCAGCTCGAAGCGGTTCATGATCTTGGCCTGCTGCCGGGTGGCCGGGTGGTTCGCCGTGAATGACATGCGCCCTGCCCTTCTAAGCCTGGAACACTTTGCCGCCGGTCAGCAGCGGCGACAGGATGAAACAGGCGGGCGCCTGGGTGGCAATCGCCTGGCGGATCGAGCGGTCCAGGATGAACTCCACCTCGTCGGTCCGGGTCAGCGTGTGATTCTCCACTGCGATGGCGTCCAGGACCGGCCGCATCGTCTTGGCTACCAGCGCCTGGCCGATATTGAACTCGCCCAGAGTGCCGCGTTCGGAGACCATCATCAGCACCGGGATCTGGAACGGGACCGCCAGGGACGCGATCACGTTCGCCAGCGTACCGAAGCCGCTGGTCTGCATCAGCAGGATGCCGCGCAGGCCGCCCATCCAGGCGCCGGACAGGATGCCCAGTGCCTCTTCTTCACGCGTGGTGGCAAAGGTGGTGAAGAACGCATCGGCATGGGTGGCGTTGATCAATGGGCGCAGCACATTGTCCGGCACGTAGGTGACCAGCCGCACTTCGTGGCGCTTCAGTACATCGACCACGATCTGGTGCCAGGCGCGCGTTTCCTCGGCCTGCATTCCGTGCCTCCTTCGCCGTGGCTGGCTTGCGCCTTGGCCGCTGCGTCCGTACACAGCACGCATGCCGGATTTCAGCAAGACCTACGACGTGCTCGTCGCCGGGGGCGGGAATGCGGCACTGTGCGCGGCGATCACCGCGCGCCAGCACGGCGCCAGCGTGCTGCTGGCGGAACATGCGCCGCGCGCGTTTCGCGGCGGCAACAGCCGGCACACCCGCAACCTTCGGGCGATGCATATGGCGCCCACGGACGTGCTGACCGAGGCATATGACGAAGACGAATACTGGGACGATCTGCGCCGCGTGACCGGCGGCAACACCGACGAGCCGTTGGCGCGCATGACCATCAAGGCGTCGTCCGGGGTGTTCGGCTGGATGAAGGAGTGCGGGGTGCGGTTTCAGCCGTCGCTGACCGGCACTCTGAACCTGTCACGGACCAACGCGTTTTTTCTGGGTGGCGGCAAGGCGCTGGTCAATGCGTACTATCTTACGGCGGAACGGCTCGGGGTCGATATTGTCTTCGATACCGAGGTGGTTTCGCTGCGGCTCGACGAGGGCCGCGTGCAGCAGGCGGAGATAACGTATCGGGGGTTTCCACTGACCGTTCAGGCGCGCTGCGTGGTGGCCGCGGCGGGGGGATTCCAGGCCAACCTGGACTGGATGCGGCAGTACTGGGGCGATGCGGTGGATAATTTCGTGATCCGCGGTACGCCGTACAATCGCGGCCGGCTGCTGCGCAACCTGCTGGACCAGGGCGTGGCGGCAGTGGGCGACCCCACGCAGTGCCACGCGGTGGCGCTGGACGCGCGGGCACCGAAATTCGACGGCGGCATCACCACGCGGCTGGACAGCGTGCCGTTCAGCATCGTGGTGAACCGTGACGCTGAGCGGTTCTACGACGAGGGTGAGGATGTCTGGCCCAAGCGCTACGCGATCTGGGGCCGGCTGATCGCGCAGCAGCCGGGGCAGATCGCCTATTCCGTGTGCGACGCGAAGTCGGTGCCGCTGTTCATGCCATCGGTGTATCCCGCCATCACCGCCGACAGCCTGGGCGAGCTGGCGGAGCGGATGGGGCTCGATCCGATCAGGCTGCGGGCCACGGTATCACGCTATAACCTGGCGGTGCGTCCCGGGCGGTTCGACAACACGAAGCTGGATGGATGCGCGACCGAGGGGCTCGATCCGCCCAAGACCAACTGGGCAAGGGTGATCGATACGCCGCCGTTCACCGGCTATCCGTTGCGGCCCGGCATCACCTTCACCTATCTGGGCGTCCGGGTGAACGAGCAGGCGCAGGTGCTGATGGACGATGGCCGGCCGGCCGGCAACCTGTTCGCGTCCGGCGAGATCATGGCCGGGAATATCCTGGGCCGCGGGTACCTGGCAGGGTTCGGCATGACGATCGGCACGGTATTCGGCCGCATTGCCGGGGAAGAGGCGGCACGAAATGCAAGAAACTGACGCGGTCCGCGATGCACGGCGGGAGATGGAGGTGTGTAACGCGTGCCGTTACTGCGAGGGTTTCTGTGCCGTGTTCCCGGCCATGGAACTGCGGCGCGAGTTTGCCGCCGCCGATCTGAGCTATCTGGCGAATCTGTGCCATAATTGTCGCGGCTGCTACTATGCGTGCCAGTATGCGCCGCCGCACGAGTGGGGCATCAATGTGCCGCGCAGCTTCGCGCAGGTGCGTGCGCAGAGCTACGCTGAATACGCGTGGCCGCAGCCGTTGGCGCGCGCGTTTCAGCGCAATGGCGTGGTGGTTTCGCTGGTTACTGCCGTGTCTCTGGCGCTGGTGATCCTCCTGACCACCTTGCTGGCGCCGGCCGATGAGCTTTACGCGCCGCACCCGATGCAGGTGAGCTCGTTCTACGACGTGATCCCGATGTGGGTGATGCAGGTGCTCGGGCTGGTCACGTTCGTTTTCTCGCTGGTGGCGCTCGGGATGGGTGCAGTGAATTTCTGGCGGGATGCGGGACCGTCAGCGCCGGTATCGGTTGGGGCATTGCTGCGTGCCGGGTATGATGTGCTCAGCCTGCGCAATCTGGGCGGCGGCGGTCATGGCTGCAACGATAATTCCGAGCGGTTCTCGATGACCCGGCGCTGGCTGCATCATGCGATGTTCTATGGCTTCTTGCTGTGCTTCGCGGCGACGTGCGTGGCGTTCGTCTATCACGCGTTCCTGGGGTGGGAGGCGCCGTATCCGTTTTTCAGCGTGCCGGTGATGCTCGGCACGGTGGGCGGCGTGGCGCTGATGGCCGGGACGGGCGGATTGTTCTCCATGAAACTGGTCGATGATCCGGTTCCGGCCGCCCGGAACCTGCTAGGCGCGGACGTGGCGTTGTTGTTGCTGCTGCTGCTGACGGCGGGGACCGGGCTGGCGCTGCTGGGATTGCGCGAAACCACCGGGATGGGGATCGCGCTGGCGGTACATCTGGGATTCATACTGGCGCTATTCGTGCTGCTGCCGTACAGCAAGATGGTGCACGGGGTGTATCGGAGCCTGGCGCTGCTGCGGTCGGCGGTGGAACGGGCGGAGGGGTGACGATCCCGATAGGTGCTCTGGGTCCCGCTGCGCGAAGAGCGCCGGAACCTTCGCTTGAAATGGACATCTTTCACGGCCGGTTGCTTGGCCGAGGAGACCGCCGGCGCCGGCCCGGAAATGTCACCTCGACGTGCGCCCCCTTACCCACGGCTCTGACGGCGCGGCTGACCAGATCGGGATTCGCCCGAATCGTCGGCCAGTGATTCGTACGCAGGACGACGAGAGCGATTTCGCGGTTGGCCAGGTGCTGCTGATGAACGATATTGCCATCTCCGGTTACCAGGATGTCGAATCCCTCCTTCTCAGCAGGGGCAAGGAGAGCGCCATTCGTAAGGCCAGCCCAACCCATCTCTGGAACGGTACGGACCGTATGGCCCGGCAGTTGGTCGCGGACGCCGATGGGAACACTCTCATCCAGCAGCAGGCGCATGCGTCGCTCGTCTAGCAAACGCAATAACCCGTTGCGCGCGTTCGAGCGGCAGGCTGGGATAAATTGTCGTTACGATCTCCTCCGGAGTGAAGTCGTCCGCATTATCGAGCACCGCCTGTACCGGGATGCGTGTCCCACGAATAACCCACTCGCCGGACATTTTCCCGGGGACACGCTCTACATCAGGGCTCAAGTTCCAGTCGATCATGGCTCCTCCAATCGGGGCATCCATATTTCCTCCGAGAGATTTGCGGGCGCACTCCGTTCTGCAACGAGCCGACGGCCGCACGGCGGGACCGGCTGGAGAGGGACGTGAAGCCCAGGGCGGCGTGGGCCCGGCGCGGCTTGACGCCCCCTCGCCTCCCCGCCACTTGTAGCCGGCCATGTCCACCCGGCTTCTCATCGATCACCGCGCCGTGCGCCATCCAGAAAAGGCGCACCGGCCGGACAATCCCATCCAGCGCAAGCCCGCCTGGATCCGAGTGAAGGCGCCCACTCACCCGGTCTATCACGAGACCCGCGCGCTGATGCGCGAGAACGGGCTGGTCACCGTCTGTGAGGAAGCCGCCTGCCCGAATATCGGCGAGTGCTGGAGTCAGCGGCACGCCACCATGATGATCATGGGCGATGTCTGCACGCGCGCCTGCGGCTTCTGCAACGTGCGGACCGGCCTGCCGGGCGGGCTGGCCGCCGATGAGCCTGCCCGCGTCGCCGATGCCGTGGCGAAGCTGGGACTGAAGCACGTCGTGATTACCTCGGTGGATCGCGACGACCTGGCGGATGGCGGCGCGGCGCATTTCGCCGCGGTGATCCGCGCCATCCGAGCGGCTGCGCCTGCCACCACGATCGAGGTGCTGACCCCCGACTTCCTGCGCAAGCCGGGCGCGGCCCAGATCGTGGCGGAAGCGCGCCCCGACGTATTCAACCACAACCTGGAGACGGTGCCGCGGCTGTATCCCACGATCCGTCCGGGCGCGCGCTACTACCAGTCGCTGCGGCTGCTGGATCATATGAAGATGCTGGACCCGACCATTTTCACCAAGTCGGGCATGATGGTCGGGCTCGGCGAGCAGCGGGCCGAGACATTGCAGGTGATGGACGATTTGCGCATCGCCGATGTCGATTTCCTGACCATCGGCCAGTATCTGCAGCCGACGGTGAAGCACGCGGCGGTGGATCGGTTCATCACGCCGGAGGAGTTCGCGGAGTACGCGGCGCTGGCCCGCGCCAAGGGGTTCCTGCTGGTCTCCGCCACTCCGCTGACCCGTAGCTCCTATCACGCCGATGCGGATTTCGCGGCGCTGCAAGCGGCCAGGAACCGGAAGCTGGCCGCCGGCGTCAGCGTGCCGTAGATGCCCACGCACGCCGAGCGCCAGCTGGTCCCATACCGCCCCGAGCAGCTTTTCGAGCTGGTTGCCGACGTGGGACGTTATCCGGAGTTCCTGCCCTGGTGCGTCGGCGCGCGGGTGCGCAGCCGATCCACGACCGAGCTGGTCGCCGACCTGACGATCGGGTTCGGCCCGTTTCGCGAAAGTTTCACCAGCCGGGTGACGCTCGATCGACCGCACCGCGTCAAGGTGCGTTATGAGAACGGGCCGTTCCGCTACCTGAACAACCAATGGGACTTCATCCCGCATCCTGGCGGCACGGAAGTAGCGTTTTTCGTGGATTTCGAGTTCCGCAGCCGGCTTCTGCAAGCCGCCATCGGGGTGGTGTTCAACGAGGCGGTCCGACGGATGGTGAATGCATTCCGCCGCCGGGCGCAGCAGATTTATGGCCCACCCGCACCGGCCGGCGCACCGGTGCAGCACCCGGCGGCGCCGGTGGAGGGCTGACAGAACCGCCCGCGCCTGCTTTGCTGGGGCAACCAGCCAGCCGGTGAGGATCTGATGACCTATGCCCCCGTCCGCCCTGATGCACTTTTGCCTTCGGTGCGGGTAAATCTGTATTCGGACACCCAGACGCGGCCTTCAACCGCCATGAAACAGGCGATGATGGCGGCCGAGGTGGGCGATGAGCAGCATGGCGACGACCCGACCGTGCACGCGCTGTGCGACCGCATGTCGGCGCTGCTGGGCAAGGAAGCGGCGATGTTCCTGCCGTCCGGCACCATGTGCAACGAGGTCGCCCTTCTGACGCATTGCCGGCCGGGCGACGAGGTGATTGCGCATGAAACGGCGCACATCATCGCCGCGGAGGGCGGTGCGCCGGGTGCATTGACCGGCGTGTCGGTGCTGGGCCTGAAGGGCACCCGGGGCCAGTTCGATGTGGAGACGCTGCGTGGTGCGTTCCGCGACCGTCGCCGGAACTCGCCGCCGCAGACGCTGCTGGAGGTGGAACAGACCGCCAATCTGGGGGGCGGCACGGTTTGGCCGATGGACAAGCTGAACGCGGTGCTGGACGCCGCGCACGAGCACGGCATGGCGACGCACATGGATGGTGCCCGGCTGATGAACGCGGTGGTTGCCGCGGGTATTCCGGCGGCCGAGATGGCGGCCGGGTGCGATTCGGTGTGGCTCGATTTCACCAAGGGGCTGGGCGCGCCGCTGGGTGCGGTGCTGTGCGGCTCTGCCGCGTTCATCGACCAGGCGTGGCTGTGGAAGCAGCGGGTCGGCGGATCGATGCGCCAGGCCGGCATCTGCGCGGCGGCGTGCATTTATGCGCTGGACCACAATATCGACCGGCTGGCGGAGGATCATGCCAATGCCAGGGCGCTGGCGCGCGGACTGGGGCAGATTCCTGGTATCGTGGTGGAGCAGCCGGATACCAATCTGGTGTTCTTCGATACCACCGGAACCGGCCTGACCGCCGACGAGATCGCCAGCCGCATTCGGCGGCAGGGGGTGCAGATTTCCACCATGGGCCGTTACCGTGCCCGCGCGTGCACGCACCTGGACGTTGATGCCGAGGGGGTGGCCATCGCGATCCAGATGATCGCGCAGGCGGTGGCAGAACGGAGTTAGGGAAAGGAGGATTTGAGGGGTGTCGGGTCGCGAACGGGGAGCGCTGTTTGCTCGCGTCTAGCGTGCCTCGGTGCCTTCGCGGAAGGGGCCGGCTGGATTTGCGTTGTCGCCGCCTGTCAGGCGCGGATGGCCGGAACAAGCCCGGCCATGACGGGTACGCAACGGTGGCCGGGACGAGCCAGGCCATGACGGGTACGTAACGGTGGCCGGGACGCGCCCTGCCATGGCGGGGACGCAACTGAGGTGGGTCAGGTGGGGGTATTGCGGGCGCGCGCCAGCAGAACCCGCAGGAACGTCATCCGCGCTTCGGCTCCGGCGATGATGTAGCTCTGGTCGGAGCCGGAGCCGAGATAGCGCGCGCCCATCGTCAGGTAGCGCGCCATGTCCTTTTCGTCGTTGATGCCACCCATGCCCATCGTCTTGCCGTGCGCGCGGCAGGCAGCGCCGACCTTCTCGTAAGCCTCGACCACTCTGGGATGGGTCACCTGGCCGGAGATACCCATCTCCGCGGTCAGGTCGAACGTGCCGATCAGCAGCACGTCGACGCCATCGACCGCCGCGATGGCATCTGCATTTTCGATGGCCTGCCGGCTTTCCAACATCACGATGGTGAGGATTTCCTGGTTGATGGCGGCCTGCGCCTCGGCGACGTGAGGCGGGCGAAACCGGTATGCCGGGGGCGGTCCGCCCCAGCTCCGCTTGCCCTGCGGCGGGTAATGGAAGGCCGCCGCGGCGGCACGCGCCTGCTCGGCGGTATCGACATGCGGCACGGTAATGCCGAGGGCACCGTTGTCGAGCAGCCGCGTCGCCTCGTCGATCGCGCCGGCGCAGACGCGCACGACTGGCGTGATTCCCGCCGGCAACGCCGCCATGCAGAGCTGCGTCGCCTCCTGTAGCGAGAAGGCGCCGTGTTCCATGTCGATGAACAGGATGTCGTGGCCGGTCGCGGCGGCGATCAGCGGCGCCGCCACCGTGCGCAGATGATGTACGCCGAAACTGATCACGACGTCACCGGCCAGGAGCTTGCGGCGGGCGTGGTTGTGGAAGAGTTGCACGGCGTTTTCTCCGGTTGGCGCGGCCACAGCGTTCGCCGCATCGACGCGCGGGTCAAGATCAGCCCAGCCAGAGTGCGCCGATCAGCAGGGTGAGCGCGGTGACCGGAGCGCCGAGGCGGAAATATTCCCAGAAGGTGATCTCAACCCCCCGTTGCGCGGATTTCTCGGCGACGATCAGATTGGCGACCGATCCCAGCAACGTGAAGTTGCCGGCCAGGGTCGATGCCATCGCAACCACTTTCCAGGCCTTTAGGGGGTCCGACAATGCGGCGACGAACGGCTTCAGCACCAGCACCGCCGGCACATTGCTGACCAGGTTCGACAGCACCGCGGTAATGCCGGTCAGCGGGAAGGTGCGGTCCAGATGCAGGCGGCCGGCCCGGGCGATAATATGCTGGGTGAGCAGCCGTTGCTCGGCGGCAGCAACGATGACGAATAGGCCGGCAAACATCAGCAGCAGCGACCAGTCGATCTCGGCATAGATGCGGGCGCTGCGGAGGCGGCGCGTGAGCAGAAGCAGCGCGCCGATGAGGATGGCCGCCTCGGCGGGTGGCAGGCCGACAAAGAACAGAATGATCACCGCGGCCGTCGCGAACAGTGAGCGTGCCGCCAGCACGCGATGGGCGTGCACCGGTTGCCGTGGCGGTGCCGGCATGACGCCATCGCGGAATTCCTGCCAGTGCAGCAGAACCGCCAGAGCCAGCAGAACGATCGATCCGGCAGCGGCGATGGGAGCGAGGGAGGCCGCGAAATCGGCATAGGATATGCCGGAGGACGTGCCGATCAGCATGTTCTGCGGATTGCCGGTGATGGTCGCGGTCGAGCCGATATTCGACGCCATCGCCACGGCGAGCAGGTAGGGCACCGGCCGGCGGCGCAGCGCATGGGCCAGATCGACGACCAACGGCGCCAGCACCAGGCAGATCGCGTCATTCACCAGGAAGGCCGATGCAATGCCGGACACCAGGATCACCGCGCCCAGCAGCAACACGGGACGCCGTGCATGCCCGGCCACCCATCTTGTTGCGATCGCAAAGACTCCGGACAGGCGCAGATTTGCGACCACCAGCATCATGCCGAGCAGCAGGCTCAGCGTACCGAGGTCGATTGCCTTGTAGGCATCCGGCAACGAGATCGTACCGGACGCAAGCATCAGGGCGCCGCCGACCAGAGCGATTCCGGCACGGTCGATCGAAAGGCCGGGAACGCGGCCGATGGCCAGGGCGAGATAGCTGGCGACGAAGATGGCTCCCGCGGCTACCTGATGCAGCGGCGCATCCAACCGCGGCAGCGTACGGGGGATCAGGGCGGCGCAAATGCTCAGCGCCACCAGGGCACCGATGATGCCGAGGCTGGTGTACGCAGCGATCCGGGTGGAGCCGCGCCGGGTGGGCATTCAGGCGTTCGGCCAGAGGCCCGGGGTGGCGACCTCGATCGAATTGCCGTCCGGGTCGCGGAAATACAGGCTGGTTCCGCCGCGTGCCCAACGCACGGTGCTTTCGATCGCCACGCCGTGGTCGGTCAGGTGCTGTTGCCATGCGGCCAGTTCACCGAACGGGATGGCGAAGCAGAGATGCAGGGGACCATCGCCGTGATGTGGCGGGATGAAGCTGCCGCCGGGCGCCGGAGCGGGCACGTCGGTGCTGCCCCGATGGAACAGCAGCAGCACCTGCGACCCGGGCACGCCCAATGCGCACATCCGGCCGTCATGCAAGAAGCTCTCGAACCCGAACAGGCGCCGGTAGAACGCCGCGGCCCGATCGAGATCATCCACGTAGAGCGACGTCTCCAGCACGCCACTCACGCGCGGAACGGGGTTTGCCATGTGATGGCTCCTGTGCCGGTCAGACCAGCACAGAAGCGCTACGCGGCGCTAGTGTCCCGATTCCGTCCGCGTTTCAGTGCTGCGAACTTCTGAATCCGGACACTAGCCCTTTGTTTTCAGTGGCCTGCTTATCCCCTCCGTTCGTCGCAAGCGCGACGAACTTCGGGGGCAGGACACTAGCGGCGATTTAAGAACTCGTCAGCTATTCGGGCCGCGTTCCATGGACACAGGCTGCCAGCGGCGGAGGTTGGTGCGCGCCAGGACCGACGGGTTGACGCAGCTCATCGGCCAGCGGCCGGACAGTGCCAGCGCCAGCTCGCGCCCCGCGTGCCGCTTGCGCGCCGAATCGAACCGGGCGGAGGCGGATGCGTTGTGCGGGGACAGCGTGACATTGTGCATCTTGAGCAGCGGATTGTTGTTGCCCGGCGGCTCCGTCTCGAGAACATCGAGCGCGGCGTGGGCGATCCAGCCCTCCTCCATGGCCTTGATCAGCCCGGCTTCCTGCACCGTGGGGCCGCGGCCGGTGTTGACGAAGACCGCGGTCTTTTTCATCTGCTTGAAATGCTCCTCGCGGAACATCCCCTCGGCCTCCGGCGTGGCCGGCGCGTGCATGGACACGAAGTCGGATTCGCGCAGCACTTCCTCGAGCGTGGAGGGCAGCACTCCGTGCTCCACCATGACCAGTTCTTCGATATACGGATCATATGCCATCAGCCGCAGACCGAACGGCTTGGCGCGGCGGGCGACGGCACGGGCGACATGGCCGAACGCGACGAAGCCGAGCGTGAGGCCCATCAGGCGCGGGATTTTCAGCAGGGCCGGGCGACCTTCCGTCCAGCGGCCTTCGCGCACCATCCGGTCCTGCTCGATGATATTGCGATGTCCCGCCAGCAATAGCGCCATCGCGTGGTCGGCCACTTCCTCGATGAACGTGTCGGGACAGTTGGTGACCGGAATGCCGCGCGCGGTTGCGGCGACAACATCGACGCTGTCGACACCCACCGAGCCGAGCGAGATGATCCGGCATTTTTCCAGCCCGTCGATCACCTTCTTGGTGAAGCGCATGCCCTTCGCGTACACGGCGTCGGCGTCGCGGGCGAAGGCGATGAACCCGTCTTCGTTGGCCGGACCTTCGACGATCTCGGCATCCATGCCGCGCAGCCCGTCCATCTCATTATCGTAGCCGCCGCCGGCAACCGTGAAGCTGGCGCCGGCCGGGGTTGCTATCTTGAATTTAGCCATCCTGATCTCTCTCCTTGTCTCAGTCCGTCAGCCCTTTGGCGGGCGTGCGCGCACCGCTTTTTCGTTCACCTCGATGCCCCAGCCGGGCTTCATCGGCAGCACCAGTTCACCGTTCTCGATCACCGGAGCGGAATCATAGAATTCGTCGCGCCACGGGGCGCTGTCGATGTCGATCTCCATGATGCGGAAGTTCGGCACCGTGGCGCTGAAATGCGCGCTGATCGCGCTGCAGAGATGGCCGTAGAAATTATGCGGCGCGACATTGGTTTCGTACACATCCGCCATGGCGGCGATCTTCAGCGATTCCGCCAGCCCGTTCCACACCACGTCGATGATCGCGACATCCTGCGCGTAGTTCTCGAAATACGGCTTGAAGTCGCGCCGTCCGTGCAACGTCTCGCACGAGGCGATGGGGCATGGCGCGTCACGGCGGATCAGCGCCAGCGAGGGTGCGTCGTGCGTGTCCACCTCCAGCCAGGTGAGCTTCGCCGGGGCGACCGCGTCGGCGAGACGGCGGAAGCCCTCGGTCTTGAAGTGGAAGTTGATGTCGAGCATCAGTCCCATCTCCGGGCCGATCGCCTGGCGGATCGCGGTGAGCTGCCTGGTTGCGGCGTCGCACACGCGGTTGTCCCAGTTCAGCTCCGGCCAGCCCGCGGTGCGTCCGAAGCCGGCACCGAAGCTCGACAGCGTCTTGCCGTCGGACAGCATGATGTTGGTCTTCAGCGCCTTGAAGCCGCGGCCTTTGACCTCCTCGGCATGGTGCGCCACGTCATCGTAGTTGTGCAGCGGCGGCACGCCCATCAGCGCCGCGTTGCGCACACGGTAGGTGCCGAAATGCGACCAATAGACCGGGATGCGCTCGCGGATCGGGCCGCCGAACAGGGCGCAGACCGGCACGCCATAAGCCTTGCCGGTGATGTCCAGCAGCGCATTCTCGATCGCGGCGATCGCCTGCTGATTGATCCCGCCGCGCGACTGGCGGGTGAGCACATGCAGATGCGCGGTGATCTGCTCGAAGCGCCTTGGATCACGACCGATCAGCAGCGGCGACAGGCTGTTGATCACGTCTGCCAGGCCGGTGCTGCCGAAGCTCTCATTGAACTCGGACCAGCCGGTGATGCCGTCGCTGGTGGTGATCTTCAGGTACGAGAACATCCGCCAGCCGGCATCGGCCCGCAACGTCTCCAGGCGTTCGATCTTCATAGTTCCTCCGTAGTCCCGGCCGCCGACGGGCGCCGCTATTCCTTTACCGCGCCGGTCAGGCTGGAGACGTAATACTCGACGAAGATCGAGTAGAACAGGGCCACTGGGATCGAACCTAACAGCGCACCGGCCATCAGCGAGCCCCACTGATAGACGTCACCGGTAACCAGTTCGGTGAGGATGGCGACCGGCACGGTCTTCATGTTGGTCGATTGGATGAAGGCCAGGGCGTAGATGAACTCATTCCAGGACAAGGTGAAGGCGAAGATGCCGGCGGAGATCAGTCCGGGGATCGCCAGCGGAAGGGTGATCCGACGGAGAATCTGCAGGCGGGATGCGCCGTCGATCAGCGCGCATTCCTCCAATTCATAGGGGATCGACTTGAAGTAGCCGATCAGCAGCCATGTGCAGAACGGGATCAGGAACGACGGGTAGGTGAGCACCAGCGCGACCGGGTTGTCGAACAGGCCGAACTGGAACACCAGCGTTGCCAGCGGGATGAACAGAATGGTGGGCGGCACCAGGTAGGCAAGATAGATCCCCAGCCCGACATGCTGCGAGCCGCGGAAGCGCAGCCGCTCGATCGCGTAGGCGGCGAGTACGCTGGCGAAGACGGATAGGACGGTGGCGGCCACCGCGACGCCCATGGTGACCATCAACCAATGCGGATAGGCGGTATCGAACAGCAGCTTCTTGATGTTGGCGAGCGTCGGCGAATGAACCCAGAACGGGTTGTACTTCTTGTAGTCGTACATCTCGTAGTCTGGTTTGAAGGCGGTGATCGTCATCCAGTAGAACGGAAACAACAAGACGATCGCGAAGCAGGCGAGCGGCAGGTAGATGGTGACCATTCGCCGGGCGCCGGACTCCCATGACAGGCGCTCGGGGACGTCGGTGGTCCGCTCGGGGATCGCGCCGGGATCGGCGGTCGCGTCACTCATTGGCTTCGCCCTGCATCCATTTGCGTCGGCCGAGGCCGAAGAAGCTCACCAAGGTCGCGACGACCAGGAACGGGATCATGGAGACGGCGATTGCCGCACCTTCGCCGAGCTGCGAGCCGGGGATGGCGCGCTGGAACGCCAGCGTCGCCATCAGATGCGTGGTGTTGAACGGGCCGCCGCGGGTGATCGCGTACACCAACTGGAAATCGGAGAAGGTGAACAGGATCGACAGGGTCAGCACCACCGCCAAAATCGGCATGAGCAACGGGACCGTGATGCGGCGGAACCGCTGCCAGCCCGAAGCGCCGTCCAGCAGCGCGGCCTCATAAAGCGATGGCGAGATGGTCTGCAGGCCGGCCAGCAGGGTGATGGCGACGAATGGTATGCCGCGCCAGACATTCGCGACCACCAGCGACCAGCGCGCGTGCCAGGGTGTGCCAAGGAAGTCGATATAGTTGCTGCGTAGATGCAGCACGTTCACCACGACGTAGGAGATGATGGAGAATTGCGGATCGTAGATCCACCACCAGGCAATCGCCGACAGCACGGTGGGCACGATCCAGGGCAGCAGCAGGATGGCGCGGATAAAGGCCTTGAAGGGCAGGTGGTGGTTCAGCAGCAATGCCAGCCACAGGCCGAGCGCGAATTTACCGATGGTTGCGGCCCCAGTGTAAAAGATCGTGTTGGTGACCGACAGCCAGAACACGGGATCGTTAGCTAACGAGATGAAGTTGTCGAGGCCGATCCATTGTCCCGGCTGACCGATCGTCGTGTCGGTGAACGCGAGCCAGACGCCAAGTCCGAGCGGGTAGGTCAGGAACACCAGCAGCAGGCCGGCGGCCGGCAGCATACAGAGCGTCACCAGGAACGGCTTCCAGTCGAACAGCCGTGTCACCCAGCCGTCTTCGCGAGGCCGGAAGGTGGTCAGGGCAGGTTGAACCGTGGCGTCCATGCTGTGGTGCCTCGTTGGCAGGGCCACCGGGGCGGCCCTGCCGGTTGCTTGCGTCAGACTTTGCCGTAATAGCGTTCCGCCTGTCTGGCGGCGGATTTTGCGGCAGCTTCCGGCGTGGAATTGCCGGTCGCGACTGCAGCGAACATATCCACCACGGTATAGTTGGCCACCACGGCGGATGCGGCGGCGGAAACCGGGCCCGCATAGCCGTCGTAGTAGATCGTGTCCATAGCGTTGGCGTATGGCGCAAGCTTCGGGTCGTCGGTCCAGAATTTCATCTTGGCGTAGGATTTCAGCGGCTCCGACCAGTAGCCGAGACAGTTGGCCAGCCAGGGGCCGTATTGCGGCGCCTCCATCATGAAGCGCACATATTCCTTGGCGGCGTTGGGGTATTTGCTGTGCTTGAACAGCATGGCCTGCATCGGACCGGCGGTCATCGGGCTGCGCTTGGCCAATCCCTGCGGCACCGCCTGGTGCATCGTGTCCTTCGCCATCGCCTGCAGGTTGGGATCGGGCGAGTTCTTCAGGACGTAATAGATCGAGACGCCATTGAAGGTCAGGCCGATCTGCCCGGCGGCATAGGCTTTATTGTTGCCCGAATCGTTCCATGCGATGGTACCAGGAATCATCGTCTTGTAGAGTTCGGTGATGTATTTCAACGCGTCGATGGTTTCCTTCGAGTCCAGTGCAATCCGGCCGGTCTCGTCCACCACCTTGGCGTTGTGCGACCACAGTGCCCACTCGCAGAACCCATTGGCGTCGCCGACCGCGTGACCGAGCGAAAAACCACACGGATGGCCAGCTTGCTTCAGCTTCTGGCACAGCACCAGGAAGTCATCGAGTTTGTCAGGGATGCGGTCGTAACCGGCATCCTTCACCCAGGACTGGCGATAGACGGTCGGTCCGGTGCCACCGCCGATCGGGAGGCTATGCCACTCATCGGTTTTCCAGCGCGTTCCGTATAGTTTGGCAATATCGAACCAGCCGCCGTATTTCTTGCCCAGATAGTCGGCCAGGTCGTTCATGTCGACGAGCTTGGTTTCGTACAGGAAAGGATCGATCGCCCAGCCGAACACCATATCGGCGCCGCCGCCGGTATTGGCGATCACCGCAGTTTGCGGGCGCAGATCCTCCCAACTGATATATTCCACGGTAACCGGGATCCCGGTCTGGCCGGTGAATTTTTTCGTATTGATGTCCCAGTATGTCTGATCGGGATCGATGAACTTCGCCGGCCGGATGGTGTGCAGGGTGGCGCCCTTTTCAACCTCGAACTTCGGCGGCTGGACGTCCGCGGTCGGCACGTCGGAGACATTTGCCACCTGTCCCTGCGCCCGTGCGCCGATAAGGGGCACACCGACAGCGCCCAGGGCGGCGGCGCCGAGAATCATGGAATCGCGGCGGGTGATGTTTGGTGTCATTGGCCTATCCTCCCATTCTGCGGGGCGCCTTGACCTTCTTCGGGCCTTTTGGCGCTCCGTCGAATGGCATCTTCCGACGGGTTGGAACCGTCGTAAAGCCGCCTTTCTGTCCGGATCGTCGGGGCCGGACCGGGCGGGGGCCAAAAGGGCGGCGGTTAGGCCGCCCTTCCTCTCGGCGGGGACCTCACGTCTTGTAGTACCGCGCCGCCTGGCGTGCCGCGAGCTTGGCTGCTGCTTCCGGCGTGGAATTGCCCGTGGCGACCGAAGCGAACATGTCCACCACGGTGTAGTTTGCCAGCACCGCGGTGGCGGCCGGCGAGATGGGGCCGGCGTAGCCATCGTAAAAGCTGGTGTCCAGACCGTCGGCGTATGGCCCCAGCTTGGGGTCCTCGGTCCAGAACTTCATCTTGGAGTAGGCTTTCAGCGACTCTGACCAGTAACCCAGGCAGTTGGACAGCCAGGGGCCGTATTGCGGCGCCTCCATCATGAAGCGCAGATACTCCTTGGCGGCGTTCGGATATTTGCTGTGCTTGAACAGCATCGCGTTCAGCACGGCGGATGACATCGGCGAACTCTTTGCCATTCCCTTGGGCACTTTCTGGTGGTTGGTGTCCGCGGCGATCGCGTTCAGCTTGGGGTCTGGAGAATTCTTCAGAACGTAATAGATGGAAACACCATTGAAGGTCAGGCCGATATCGCCCGCCACGTAGGCTTTGTTGTTGCCGGAATCGTTCCAGGCGACCGTGCCCGGGATCATGTATTTGTAGAGCTCCGCGACGTATTTCAGCGCGTCGATCGTGGGCTTGGAATCGAGCGCCACCTTGCCGTTCGGGTCGACCACCATGCCGCCGTGGGTCCACAGCGCCCATTCGCAGAAGCCGTTGGCGTCGCCGACCGCATGACCGATGGAGAAGCCGCACGGATGCCCGTTCTGTTTCAGCTTCTGGCAGAGCGTCATGAACCCGTCGAGATCATTCGGGATATGGTCATAGCCCGCGTCTTTCACCCAGGACTCGCGATAGACCGTTGGACCGGTGCTGCCGCCGATCGGCAGCGCGATCCAGTCGGTGGTCTTCCACTTGCGTCCGACCAGCAGCGCAAGATCGAACCAGCCGCCATATTTCTGGCCGAGATAGTTGGCCAGATCATCCATCGGCACCAGCTTTTCCATGTAGATGAATGGCGAGATGGAGAAGCCGACGACGATATCGGCACCGGCGCCGGTATTGGCGATGACTGCGGTCTGCGGCGCCAGATCCTCCCACGAGATATAGCTGGTCTGCACTGGTATCCCGGTGGTCTGGGTGAATTTCTTGGTGTTGGCGTCCCACCAGGTCTGGTCGGGATCGACGAACTTGGCAGGCCGCACCAGCTTGAGGGAAGCGCCCTTCTCGATCTTGAAATCGGGCGGCTTGACGTCCGCCGTCGGCACATCGGCCCCTGGCGCGTTCTGCGCACGGGCGCCGATTATCGGCAACCCCGAAGCGCCCAATGCGGCAGCGCCAAGCACAAGCGAGTCGCGCCGAGTGATCAACGTCATCGTTTATGTTCCTCCGTGTATCAGGTGATGCAGATCCGAAAAACGTTCAGGCGTTCAGGCGCTGGCCTGTGCCGGCATCGAACAGGTGGATCAAGGCGGGATCTGCCGCGAGCCGGATGGTTTCCCCCGGCCGCGCCGACAAGCGTTCACGAAACGCGCAGATGATCGGCGTACCGGCGAAATCGGCCATGACCTGGGTCTCGGAACCGGTCGGCTCGATTACGTTGACTGTGGCGGGAAGACCGTCGCCGCGAAGCTGGAAATGCTCGGGGCGAATGCCGTACACTGCGGGTTGGCCATCACCGAGACGCTGGGTGCGCCCCTGCGGCAACGGCAGGGCGATCCCGCCTTCAGCCTGGAAGCTGCTGCCTTCAACTCGGCCCTTCACGAAATTCATCGCCGGCGAACCGATGAAGCCGGCGACGAACAGGTTGACCGGATGATCGTACAACTCCAGCGGCGCACCGATCTGCTCCACGTTGCCGCCGTTCATCACCACGATCTTGTCGGCCATCGTCATGGCTTCGATCTGGTCGTGCGTGACATAGACCGTGGTGGTGGCCAGGCGCTGGTGCAATTCCTTGATCTCGGCGCGCATCTGCACACGCAGCTTGGCGTCGAGGTTGGACAGCGGCTCGTCGAACAGAAACACCTGCGGGTCGCGCACGATCGCGCGCCCCATGGCGACGCGCTGACGCTGGCCGCCGGAGAGCTGGCGCGGGTAGCGATTGAGATATTGCGTCAGTCCGAGGATCTGCGCCGCACGGGCAACCTTCTGCTCGATCAGTGCCTTGGGTGCCTTCGCCAGTTCCAGCGAAAACGCCATGTTGTCGCGCACGGTCATGTGTGGATAGAGCGCGTAATTCTGGAACACCATGGCGATGTCGCGGGCTTTGGGCGGCACGTTGTTCACCACTCGGTCGCCGATCGCGATCTCTCCGCTGGTGATGTTCTCAAGACCGGCGAGCATGCGCAGGAGCGTCGTCTTGCCGCAGCCTGACGGGCCGACAAGGATGACGAATTCGCTGTCCTCGATTTCCACGCTGACGCCATGCAGCACTTCGGTGGAGCCGAACGATTTGCGGACGTCGCGGATGCTGACGGTTGCCATGCCTGGACGTGTTCCTTGTTGGGTGCCCCCTCCCCCTGCCCCCCTCCCGCGGGGGAGGGGGAAAGATGCGTCGGGGGCTAGCCGAACTTCGAGACGCGTGTCTCTTTCGCGGTGATGAATTCGAGCAGAGCCGGCTTGCCAGCCTTGGTCTGCTCGATGCCACGCTGGATCGCCGCCTTGATCTGCGACGGATCGGTGATCCGCTCCCCGTAGCCGCCGAACGCCTTCGCCATGTCGGCGTAGTTGCCGGAGATATCGGTCGAGCGGTATTTCTTGGTGGAGATCGGCATCACCTTGAGCTCGATCGCCATCGAGTAGTTGTTCATCAGGCAGGACAGGATGGGGATGCGCTCGCGCACGGCGGTTTCAAAATCCATGCCGGTGAAACCGATCGCCGCGTCGCCCCAGAAATTGATGCAGAGCTTGTCGGGCTTCGCCAGCTTGGCGCCCATCGCCAGGCCGAGACCCATGCCGAGCTGGGTGGTCTTGCCCCAGCCGATATAGGATAGCGGCTCGGTCGCCACCCAGAACGGAGATATCTGGTCGCGCGGGCTGCCGGCGTCGTGGGTGATGATGGTGTTCTTGATATCGACCGTGTGCATCAGCTCCCAGATCACGCGATACGGGCTGATCGGATTTTCGTTGGAGGTCAGCAGCGGCATCCACTCGGCCATGAAGCCCTCGCGGACTTCGGTGATTTCCTTGACCACCGCCGATGCGTCGCGTGGGGAGCGGATGCTCTGCGACAGCTCGCCGATGAGAGCCTCGAGCGTCAGCGCCGCATCGCCGAGCAGCCCTGCCACGATGGGCACGTCCTTGGCCAGATGATTGGGATCGATGGTCGTCTGGATGAACTTCTTGCCCTTGGGGAACTTGATCCCGAAGCTGGTTTCAGTGAATGAGCAACCGATCCCGATGATCAGATCGGCGTGGCTGACGAAGTGATGCACGGTCTTGGGAATGGCGGCACCGCCGGAGCCGAGCGAAAGCGGGTGGTTTTCGGGGAAGGAACTCTTGCCACCCAGGCTGGTGGTGACCGGGGCGCCGAGCAGCTCGGCGAATTGTTTCAGTTGCGGCCAGGCCTGCGCCCAATGGATCCCTGTTCCGGCGTAGATGACCGGGCGCTTGGCAGCCAGGATGGCCTGCGCGGCCTTGCGCACGTCCTGCGGGTCCGGCACGGTGCGGGCCTTGATGGCCGGCGTGTAGTCGAGTTCACCGATCTCCTCGTTCCAGATATCGGTCGGCACTTCCACAATACACGGGCCGCCGCGGCCGTTGCGCAGGCGCGTGAAGGCGCGTCGCATCACGTTGCTGACCTCGGCCGGCAGGGTGATCGGCTCGGCCGACTTGGCGATGCCGCGCATCTCGCGCACCGCGCTGTAGTTCGGGTCAATATGGGCGATGCGGCGGGCGAAACCCTGCGGTACCACCAGCAGCGGCACTGACTCGGCAAATGCCTGGGCGACGCCGCCATAAGCGTTCTCGGTGCCGGGGCCATGCTGCATGCAGAAGGCCCCGATCTTCTGGCCGGACGAGATGCGGGAGATCGCGTCAGCCATGTGCAGGCCGATCCGCTCCTGGCGGACCATGATCGGGCGGATGTCGGCAGCAGCCGCGAATTCGATCAGGTGATTCACCGGGTAGCCGCAGAGGATCTCGATCCCCTCACGTTTCATGATCTCCGCAATGGCCTCGCCTACCTTCATTGTCCCCTCCGCACGCAGAAAACACTGGTCGTGCGACCCTACGGCTCCGCCAGAGGCATGGCAACCGCGCGACATTTGGCCGCCGTTACAAAGAACGGCACATCTGCTCTCGCACAGGACACCAACGGGCCGCTATGTTGCGTACTTGACCCGTTGCGGAAGGGTGGACCTGGCGCCTTGCTGGGCCGCCTCGCGCGCAACGCAGAGATTGCTTACGCGCAAGTCGAGAGCGAGGTGCTGCGCGAACGGATTGCCGCTCTGGAAAGCCAACTGGCGCGTGCCTCGGTGGCCGCGTAGGGATTATTGCGCGAGTGCCGAGCTCGGCCGTGGCGGCACGTCGCCTGAACTGTTACGCCAGCCTCGGGTCAGGCACCCGTGCGGCTGCCAGCACGTCCACGGTTGCGACGCCGGCTGCAAACAGCGCGGCGGCGCAGGTATTCGCGGTGGCCCCCGAGGTCATGACATCATCGATCAGCAGCGCCCGACGCCCGGCAAGCTGCGTGGCCCGGCGCGGTCGCGCTTCGATGGCGCCGGTCAGCTCGGCGGCGCGCTCCTCCGCCGATTTGCCGCCCAATGGGGCGGTGCCGCGTACCCGGCGCAGCGCGTCAGGCAGCACCGGCAGGCCCACGCGCGCGGCGATGAGGCGTGCCAGCAGCGCGGCCTGGTTGTAGCGCCGATGCCGCAGGCGGGCGGGATGGACGGGGACCGGCACCAGCAGGTCGGCGGTCTGAAGCAGCGTGGCGCCGGCCCGGACCATGTGTGCGGCCAGCACGGCGGCAAGCTCCGTGCGGTCCGCATGCTTGAACGGCAGGATCAGCCGGCGCGCGGCGTCATCGTAACGCAGCGCGGCGCGCGCGCAGCCGAACAGCGGCGGCCGTTCGTGGCAGGACGGACATATCCGGTCCAGCCCCGCATGGCCGGCAGCGGCGAACGGAATGCCGCAGCGTCGGCAGCACGGGTCGCTGATGAAGCTGATGGCACGGAAGCAGTCCGCACATAGCAGCCCGTGCCGATCAACCGGCTGGTCGCAGCTCATGCAATGCGGTGGAAGCAGCAGGTTCAGTGCAAAGGCAAGCGGCGCACGACCGCGACCGAGCCAGTCCGGCCATGATTGCCGGAGGCGCGACCGAAGGTCGGGTATGGCCGCTGTGTGTGCGGTTTTCACCGGTCCTGAGTAGCCGGTTTCAAGCGTGCGCGTCCCCGACACCGAAATGCACCGTTCCGTCGCGGGCGATCTCGTTCACCAGATCGATCTCCCAGGTGAGATAGGCGCGCATGGCTTCCTCGATGCCCGAATTGCGGTCGTAGGCACGGAGATTGACATCGACACAGGCCTCGTCAGGCGGGGTAGTGCGGTCCTTCACCAGCGGCCGTCCGAAGGCGTGCCATGCACCGGTGCCCCCTTCCAGAGCGAGCACGTCGCCGCGCGTGACGCCGCGCAGCTCCGCGACCGAGAGGCGCGCCAGCATGCCGTCCTGGGATGTGGCCACCACGTGGCGGGCCCCCCCGAGAACCGGCGCCAGCGCGTCCAGGCGGCTGCGAATGCCCCAATGCGCGCCCGGAATATGTCCGTCGCGGTATTCGAGGCTGCGGGCAACATCAACCACCACGGTGTGATCGCCGGAGTCGAGAAGCTCGGTGAGGTGGGGGACGTCGATGGTGGGGACGGCGGCGGCGAACTCCGCGATCGGAGCAAGTGCAACGCCGGAGCCGCGCACTTCTTCCAGGCCGCCCTCCACGACGAACACGTCGCGGTGCCCCATCTGGCGCAGCCAGGCAGCGGCCATGCGGGCGCGCACGCCGGTATCGTCCAGCAGCACGATCCGCGCGTTGCGGACGGCGATCCATTGGTCGGTGGCCTGCACGAGCTGTCCGCCCGGAGCGTTGCGGCTGCCGGGGCGATGGCCAGTGCGGAATTCGGCGGGATCGCGGACATCCAGCAAGTAAATGGTGCGGGCGTGATCTTCCTCGAAGCGGGCCAGATCGAGCGCACCGATCACGCCTACGCCGGAGGATTCGGCGAAGGAGCTAGCGCGTTGCAGGGCGAGCGCGGCGGTGCGCGGCGTCCCGGGCGAGAAGGACTCAGTTCGGCCGCGGTCGCAGTGCAGGCCGGCGAGTTCCCATCCCATGGTGCCGTTGCGCAGGGCGACGACGTTGTTCGGGATGCCGGCGCGGCGCAGGCTTTCGGCGCCGAGAATGCTGCGCGTGCGACCGGCGCAGTTGACCACCACGAGCGTCTTCGGGTCCGGGGCAAGATCGCCGATGCGATAGACCAGTTCGCCGCCGGGCACGCTAACACCCGAAGGGATCGACATGCGCACGAATTCCTCGTGCGTCCGGCTGTCGAGCACCACCATATCGCGCCCGGAATCGAGCCAGGATTTCAACTGCGGCGGGTCAACGCTGTCAGTACCGTAATGATGCTCGACCCATTCGCCGAACGCCTTGGAGGGTACGTTGATGCCACTGAACAGCACATTGCCGGCGGCAGCCCAGGCGTGGGTGCCACCGTCGAGCACCGCAACATCGGTGCAGCCGTCGGCCTCCAGCCAAGCGGCAAGGCGTTCCGCCAGGCCGCTTCCATCATCCATGCAAACGATCCGAACGGTGATCCGCGGCAGCAATGCGCGAGCGCGGATTTCACGCCGAGAGAGTGGACAGGGAACCGCCCAGAACGGGTGAGCGGTGCCGAACTCGCCCTCTTCCCGTGCGTCGAGCAACGCGATCTCCTGGCCGTCCATCAGGGAGTTGCGCAGGGTGGCGGCATCGATCCGCTTCATCGACTTAGGACCTCCCGGCCGGAAAACAGCCGGTACTCTACACCCAACCTATCTCTGCCGCTTACGGAATATGTCCTTGCGAACAGCGCAGCGGCCGGGACTGGCGCGCGAGAGACTTTCGGCCGCTCCGCTTCATGCACCGAGTTCCCTCGCAGCGGGGGGCGCAGCGGGGGGGCGGTGAGGTCAGGCGTCTTAAACTCGATCAAGTGATCACCAGGATTGTACCAGAATTCCACTATCGGCGAGAATCTGCCGGGACGCCACAATGTCGGGGCCGTGGTTCGCTGAAATTCGTGAACGCTGCGTTTCCGCCGGCATCATACAATGATCTGTTAATTCATTCGGCGTCCAATGCCCTGCATGGACGCCAAAACGCGCCCGCTCGGCTGGAGCCTGCTGGTTGCTGGCATAATCACCGGATCCAGCACGGTGCAGGCCCAGGACCTATCGTCCTATTTTCCGCAAGGTGTCCCAGGCTATGACGTGCCTGGCCCGAAGGTTCTGGCGCGTCCGCGGCCGTTATATGACCCGAGCGGGGTGCGCGCCGGGGACTTCCTGCTGTATCCGCGCCTCGACCTGGGTGTTGGTTACGACAGCAATGTTTTTGGCGGCAACCCGGCGCAAGGGAGTTGGCTGCTCGGCACTCATGGATCAGTGCTGGCCACCTCCGACTGGTCGCGCGACAGCCTTGGCGCGTACGTCGGCATCGATAATCACCGCGCGCTCAATCTTCCGAGCCAAAGCCGCACCGACTGGACGGGTTCAGTCGGGGGAACGCTCGATGTGGGGCGGGATCGGCTGACGCTGGCAGCGGCCCATTTGTCGCTGCACCAGGACCGCACGTCGATCGACGCGCTGCCGACGGACCAGCCGGTTGCTTACCAGGTGAACGATTTCCGGACCAACTTCGTGCATACGTTCGATCGGTTGTCGGTGACGCCGAGCCTGGAGGCTTCCAGCTACCGGTTCGGATCCGCGACCATCCTTGGCGTGCCGACCCCGCAGAGCGACCGCGATCGCAACGTGCTGCAGGGTGGCTTTGCCGCAAGCTACGAAGTTGCGCCCGAGCGGGCGGTGATGGTCGTGGTACGCGGGTTGGGGTCGATCTACACCGCGCCGCAGCCGGGCGCGCCGACACGCAATTCCAACGGGGTGGTTGCGCTCAGCGGGATCAATTACGGCAACGCCAATTGGGGGTTGCGGCTGCTGGGCGGCTGGGAGCAGCGCAATTTCCAGGCGCCGCAATACCAATCGCATGGCGCAGCCGTGGCAGAGATGGATGCGAACTGGTCGCCTTCGGGGCTGACCACCATCACCGGCACGCTGACGCGCAGCATCGAGGACGCAGCGCAGGAAGGTGTCGCCGGATACACGTACACCAGCGCGCGGCTGGAGATCGATCACGAGTATCTGCGGAACGTGCTGCTGCACGGCGGTGCCGGCGTGCAGCGCGCTGACTTCCTGCAAGGCGGCGGTGCGCAGACATCGTATTCGGTCGCCGCCGGTGTGACGTGGCTGATGAATCGGCGGATGCGGATTTCAGCCACCGAGGCGTTCACGGACCTGCGCAGCACGCAGGGTCAGCCTGCCTCCTTGGGCGGAAGTTACGTCCGCACCGTTACATTATTGACATTAGGATTGGGATTGTGATGCAAACGGTGCCGTTACTGGGACTGAGGTTCGCCGATTTTGCGCCCGAGGAGGCGGTGGAATGGGCGCTGGCGCGTCCGCCAGGGGCGCCGTTCGAGTATGTGGTTACGCCGAATGCCGACCATCTGGTGCGGCTGGCTCGCGAGCCGGCGCTGAAGTCGATCTATCAGCAGGCGGTACTGCGGCTGCTCGACTCGCGGGTGGTCGCGCGTGCCGCCCGTGCCTTTGGCCTGGCTGCACCACGGGTGGTGACAGGAAGCGATCTGACCAAGCTGCTGATCCGAAAGCTGCCGGCAAACGAGAGCGTCACCATCGTCGGGCTGCGCCCGGCCTGGGAAAGCCGGCTGCGGCAGCAGACCGGGCTGGCCACGGTCTGGCATCATGATCCGCCGAAAGGGTTCGAGCACGATGCCGCCGCGCTGGCCGAGGCGGTTCGGTTCGTGATCGATCATCCGTCGCGGTTCATACTGCTAGCGGTCGGATCGCCGCGGCAGGAGAGGCTGGCAGCCGCGATTGCCGCAAGCGGACAGGCGACAGGATTGGGCCTGTGCGTCGGCGCCAGCCTGGAGTTCCTGGCGGGCGTCGTTCCAAGAGCTCCACAATGGGTGCAGACGGCGGGACTGGAGTGGCTGCACCGCCTGCTGCGCGATCCGCGGCGACTGGCATCGCGCTACCTGCTGCGCGACCCGGCAATTTTTCCACTGCTGTTGCGGGAGCGGGCCGGGCAGACAGGAAGCATGGCGTTGCGATAGCGCTTGCCGTGGATGGTTCGACCTCAACCTGAGTGCGGCTCAGCGATCGACCGCGCCGCCGCCACCCTCCATCGGCAGGCTGGGGTCGAGCGCCCATTCCGACATGGACGCATCGTACAGCCGGACATTGTCGTGGCCGAGCATCACCAATGCCAGCGCATCGGCGCTCGCGGCGATGCCGCCACCGCAGTAGACGAGGACCTCGCGGTCCAATGCCCCGGCGGCGGTGAATTTCGTCCGCAATTCGGCCGGCGTCCGCATTGCGTTGGTAGCAGGATCAACCAGATGCGCCGCCGGCACATTCACGCTGCCGGCGATATGGCCCGGTCGTCCGAAACTGATCCCACCCGTGCCGGCATGCTGTTCCGGCATCAGGGCGTTAATGGTGCAAACCGATGTATTGCCGATCGCGGTCTTCATTATGTGCTTGTCTACCATCAGCGGGCGCTGCTCGCGCACCGCGAAGCGCGCGGCTACCGGTGCCGGCGCCGAGCCGGTCTCCACCGGACAATTCTCGCGCTGCCACTTCTGAAATCCCCCGTCCAGTACCGCCGCATTGTCGAAGCCGAAAACACGCAGCATCCACCACACCCGCGTTGCCCACCACAGCGTGGTGGCGCTGTAGAGAATCACCCGGCTGTGTTCGCCAACGCCCAAGCGTCCCATCGCCGCGGCGAAATGCTCGGCCGATGGCAGCATGAAGCGATAGGGTTGACTCCGGTCTGACAGATCGTTGTGCAGATCGGCGAACTGCGCGCCGGGAATATGGGCTTTTTCAAAACCCTCACGCCCGGGTACGACCTGATAGGTGATTTTCGGATCCGGGATCAGGTGCACGCTGCAATCGAGCACCCGCAGATCAGGATCACCAAGATGCGCTTCCAGCCAGCCGGTCTGCACGAGATACTGCGGATGCACGAAGCCCTCGGTATCTGTCATGATGTCCTCCGTTAACGGTCAGGAAAGCTGAACGATGCGTCTGGTGATCTTTGGTGGTGGCGGCCGGATCGGCCAGCGCGTGGTGCAGGAGGCGCTGTCGCGCGGCCATGAGGTCACCGCGGTGCTGCATGCGTCGCCGCGGCTGGAGATGGAGCATCCGGGCCTGCGTTGCGTCACCGCGGACGTGACCAGCGCCGATGCGGTGGCGGACGCGGCGACGGGGCACGATGCCGCCGTCAGCGCGGTCGGTCCTGGCCGTGGCGGCGATGTCGGCGTGATCGTCGCGGCGGCCGGAGCCCTCGTGGCCGGGCTGGGGGTCTCCGGACCGAAGCGCCTGATCGTCGTGGGCGGCGCCGGAACGCTGGAGATACGTCCGGGCGTGCAGCGGCTGGATACGCCTGAGTTTCCCGACGCCTATCGCCCGTCCGGTTATGCCCAGCGCGAGGCGCTGGCGTTGTACCGCGCCAGCGACCTCGACTGGTCCTACCTGAGCCCGCCCATGGTCATCGAGCCCGGAGAGCGCACTGGCCGCTACCGCGTCGGAGGTGACCAGGTGGTGCTCGACGCGCGTGGACGCAGCCGGATTTCCATGGAGGATTATGCGGTCGCGCTGCTCGATGAGCTGGAACGCCCGCGCCACATCCGCGCCCGCTTCACGGTTGCCGACTGAAACGGCGATCACGCTGCCTCCAATCTGGGGATCGCCTGCAACAATCGCTGCGTGTAGGGATGAACTGGCGCGGTGAAGACCTGCTCGGGCGTGCCTTGCTCCACGACTTCTCCGCCATGCATCACCGCTACGACATCCGCGATGTGGCGCACGACCGCAAGGTCGTGCGAGATGAACAAGTACGAGGTACCGAAGCGCGCCTGCAGCTCCGCCAGTTCATTCAGGATTGCGGCCTGCACGGAAATATCGAGCGCCGATGTTGGCTCGTCGCAGATCACCAGCCGCGGCGCGGCGGCAAAGGCGCGGGCAATGCAGACCCTCTGCTTCTCGCCACCCGACAGCTCACGCGGAAAGCGTCCGGCATGGCGGGCGCTCAGCTTCACCGCATCGAGCAGCTCCGCAACACGGCGTTGCAGCGCAGCCCCGCGCAACTGGGCGTAAAGCTGCAACGGCCGGCCGACGATCTCGGCGGCGGTATGGTGCGGATTGAGCGAGGAATCCGGATTCTGGAAGATATACTGGATCGCCTGCTGCTCGGCACGGCTGCGTCGTTCGACGGCAGCCGCCAGTTGCCGCCCGTCCAGCCTGATCTGCCCCTTGCCCGGCGCCAGCAGTCCGGCAACACAGCGCGCCAGCGTGGATTTGCCCGACCCGCTCTCGCCGACGATGGCCAGCGTGCCTCCCGCCGCCACTGTCAGTGTGACGCCGTTGACCGCGCGCACCGGTGGAGTTCCCGCCAGCAATCCCATCAGGCCGCCGCTGCGGAACCAGCGCGTCAAGCCAGCGATTGCCAGCCTCGGGGCCTGGTTTTCGGCATGCCGCATGTCAGGACGCACCCGAGTGGCGACAATTGAAGGCTGGCGTGGCAGGCTTGGCAGGTAACAGGCAATAACGCGGCCGGAACCGGTGTCCCGCAGCGCCGGCGCGGTGGCGCACACGGCGCTGGCCCAGCCGCAGCGGGGGCGAAAGATGCAGTCCGACGGCACCTGGCGCAAATCCGGCAGGCTGCCCGGAATCGCGCGCAGGACGTGCTGTCGCGTATCCGCCTGCGGCGTCGCTGCAAGCAATCCGCTGGTATAGGGATGGCGCGGCGCATTTAGCACGTCGCGTGCCGGCCCCTGCTCCACCAGCTGACCGGCATACAGAACGCCAACCTGATCGCAGACATTCGCAACGACCGCGAGATTATGGCTGATGAACAGTACCGGCGGCGCCGATGCTGCGGCGCAGCTCGCAAATCAGCTCCAGGATCACCGCCTCCGTGGTCACGTCGAGCCCGGTGGTGGGCTCGTCCATGATCAGCAGCTCGGGCTGGCAGGCGATCGCCATCGCAATCACGACACGTTGCTGCTGGCCGCCGGAGAGCTGGTGCGGATAGCGTTGCACCAACGTGGCGGGATCCGGCAGGTGCACTTGCCGGAACAGGGCGATTGTGCGCTGCCGGGCAGCGGCGTGTGTCATGCCGCGGTGGCGGCGCAGCACTTCGGCCACCTGCTCGCCGGCGCGCAGCACCGGATTGAGCGCACTCATCGGGTCCTGATAGACCATCGCCACCTGGCGACCGCGCAGTTGCGCAAGCTCGCGCATGGGCAGCCCGAGCACGTCGCGCCCGCACAGCGCGACATGCCGCGCCGTGGCCCGCGCCGTGGGCAGATGACGCATGATCGCGTAGGCCACGGTACTCTTGCCGGAACCGGATTCACCGATCAGCCCATACGCTTCGCCCGGGGCGATCCTCAGCGAGAGATCACGCACGGCGTGGAGCGGCGACGCGGTATCGGCATTGTAGGTGACCGACAGCTCGGAAATGTCGAGAACCGGCGCCTTCATCAGCCTGGCCGCCCACCGCCGGGGAGCGCCACGGCACGCCGCAGCCGCTCGCCGGCAAGCAGGGTGCCCATGGCGGTCAGCGCCACGGCGAGGCACGGAAAGATCACCAGCCAGGGCGCGATTTCCAGGAATTGCTGGCCGTCATGCACCATCAATCCCCAGGCCGGCGTCGGCGGAGCAACCCCGATGCCGAGATAGGCAAGCGAGGCGGACAGCAGCACGCCATAGGTAATGCGCAGGCTGAAATCGACCACGATGATCATGCGCACATTCGGCAGCAGCTCGCGCCACAAGATGTACGGCCTGGATTCGCCGCGCGACCGGGCCGCGTCGATGAACTCCCGCCGCGCCAGCTCCATCACCGCGCTGCGCACGAGCCGCGCCGAGCGGGGCCAGAACACCACGGCCAGAGCCAGCACGACATTGACCGGGTCGGAGCCCAGCATCACCACCACCAACATCGCCAGGATCAGCGCCGGGAAGGACATCAGCGCATCCATCAGCCGCATCAGCACTTCGTCCGTGGTGCCTGCTGCATAGCCGGCGATCAGGCCGGTGAGCGCACCCAGAATCACGCCGGCACCCGCACTGGCCAGTGCAAGCAACAAGGTCGGACGCGCCCCGCACAGCACCCGGCTGAACACGTCGCGGCCGAACTCGTCGGTGCCGAACAGGAACGTGCCGTCCGGCGGCTCCAGCGCATGCGCGGCATCGAATGCCGTGGGTGAGAACGGCGCCAGCATCGGCCCCAGGATGAGCAGGATCAGAAGAGCGGCGATAAAGCCGATCGCCGCAATGTCGCCTGCCGACAGGCGAGGGCGCGCCGTCACACTCAACTCCGCAGGCGCGGGCTCAGTACAATGGAGACGACATCGGCCAGCAAATTGCCGATCCCGTACGCGACCGCCACGACCAGTACGGACGCCTCCACGACGGGGATATCGCGGTGATCGACCGCATTCACCATCATCTGCCCAATGCCGGCATAGGAAAACAGCGTTTCCACCACCACGATGCCGCCGAGCACATAGCCGAAGCTCATCCCGATCTCCGACAGCGTCGGCAACAGGACGTTCGGCAATGCGTGCTTCAGGACCACCACCCAACCCGGCAGGCCCTTCAGGATGGCGGTGCGCACATAGGCGCTCTCCATCGCATTGATCATGCCGGCACGGGTGATCTGGCTGAGATACGCCTGCAAGCCGATGACCAGCACCGCGACAGGCAATACCAGCGCCGCCGGCCGGCTGAGCGGATTGGCGGAAGGATCCATCAGGCTGCTGCCGGGCAGGATCGGCAGCCAGATGCTGAACACGAGGATCAGCAACAGGCCGATGACATATTCCGGCAGCGAAAAGGCGGCCACGGCCATCCCGGACACCACCCGGTCCACCCATCGGCCCTGCCGAACCCCGGCCAGCACGCCCAGCAGAATCGACAATGGGACCGCGAGCAGCAGCGTGATTCCGCCCAGGATCGCCGAGTTGCAAAGCCGGCCCAGCAGCATCGGTCCGATCGGCACGCCGAACTGCAGCGACCGGCCGAAATTGCCGTGCAGCAGTCCGCCGATCCATGACCCGTAACGAACCAGCAGCGGCAGATCGAGCCCCATCTGCCGGCGCAGCGCCACCACCTGAGCTGGCGTTGCCAGATCGCCCAGCATGGCGTTGGCGACATCGCCCGGCAGCACATTGACGATGCCGAAGGTCAGCACCGAGACGACGAACAACACGACGACCAGCAGGAACAGGCGTTGCAGGATCAGTTGCAGCGCCTTCATTCCGTGGGTCCGCAGCGCCGGTCGAACTTCACGCGCTCAACCAGATGGGGCGCACATCGACCATGTCGTATTGCGGCGGGACAAAACCCTGCACCTTGTCGGAGGTGGCGCCGATATAGTTCATGAAGTACGGGATCACCCGGTCGCTGCCATCGTGGATCTTGTCAAGCGCCTGCGCCACCAGTTGCTTCCGCTTCGCGACATCGACCTCGGCGATGATGTCCTCCAGCAGCCGATCCAGGCCGGGGCTGGTTTCCACGCCGCTGTAGTTCAGTCGCGCCTTGCTGAAGAAGACCAGATAGAGCAATTCGTAGAGGGTCGGGCTGCCCGACCAGTTGGCGGTGTAAAGCTGCTTCTTGCGCGCCACGTTGGCGACGTACTCGGTATAGGGGATGTCGCGCACGTTGATGGTGATACCGATCTTCGCCGCGGCGTCTTTCATTGCCAGCGCCACTTTCGGGGTCGGCGGCCGTTCGCTGCTGCACCAGAAATCCAGTGTCAGCGGCCCCGTGCCGGCTTCAGCGAGCAGCTTGCGTGCGCGATCCAGGTCCTGAGCGTTCTGCGGCAGTTCAGACAGATACATGTTGCCCGGTGGCAGCGTGACATCGTTGCCGAGTTTGCCCTGGCCGAACAACGCGGATTCGATCAGGGCATTGCGGTCCAGGATATAGCGGAACGCCTCGCGCAGCTTGGGATTGTCGAACGGCGCCTGGTTGGCCTGCAGCATCACCGGCTGGTAGACGCCGGTGGTGGTGGAATAGGCGCGGATGCCGCGGGCACGGCGCAGCGCCAGGAAGGTCTCGGCGGAGATGCTGCTGATGAAATCCACGTCGCCGCTGCGCAAGGCGGCCTGCTGCGCCATCAATTCGCGGATCACCACCAGCTTTGCGCCGTCCAGATAGGGGCGGCCCTGCATCCAGTAATCCGGATTGCGCGCCAACGTCAGGCTGGCACCCGGCTGGAAATCCGTCAGCCGGAACGGGCCGGTGCCTGAGGGCGCGGTCTTCAACTGGTCGATGCGATCCTTCGGAACGATACGGGCCCAGCGGTTGGCCAGCGTGACCGGAAGCTCTCCGAACGGCTGGGTGAGCGCCAGGCGCACCTTGTAGCGGCCTTCGGCCCGCGCCTGCTGGAGCGGGCCGAACGCACCGGTGGCGTTCAGCGCCAGGCTTTTGTCATAGGCACGCTCGATCGTCGCCACCACGTCGTCGGAGGTGAACTCCGTGCCGTGATGGAAACGCACGCCCTGGCGCAGGTCGAACACCCATTCCTGGGCGTGCTTCTCCGGTGTCCATTGCAGCGCCAGGTTTGGCAAGGGCTGATTCTGTGCGTCCAGCGACGTCAGGTTGTCGAACACCATCGTGCTGTATTGCTGGGTGGAGATGTTCAGCGTCGCCTGCGGATCGAGCGTGTCCGGCGCGGCGGAATAGGCCATGCGAAATGTTCCGCCGGGGCGCGGTTGCGTTGCCTGGGCCGAAGCGGGGCTGGGGCGCAACAGTGCGGCGCCACCCAGCCCTGCCAGCGCACCCCGCCGCGTGAGGCGAAGCTTCTGCCAGTCGAACCGGCCGCTGCCCTGCATGCTCAGCCTCCTTCTGGTGGCTACGTCGCCAGCCGCAACCGTGCCCCGTGCGTGGCTTCGGTCGGAAGCGGCACGCCCTCAGCGCCGCCCGTTTCGCCCGGCCGCCCCAGCAGCACCTCATAGACGCCTTCGCCGCGAAGCTGCAGATGCGCGGCGATTTCAGTTCCGTCATTCGCCGGCTGGATGACCTCCACCCAGCGCCCGGCAAAGACGTAGCGTCGTGCCATTGTCGCGCCGGGGTGGACGATTGCCGCGCCGGTGCCGAACACTGCGTTCAGGCCGGGTTCGACCGCGGCCAGCGCCGAGGTCAGCACTCTGATGCCGACGATGCCGGTAGCACCGCCGGGCTGCCTGGCGGCTTCGCCGGCCGGGACGCGAATTTCGCGCTCGACGGTGTCCTGAATGAGGAAGGGCAGCACGGGGCTGCCAGCGCCGCGCCCAGCCAGCAGCACGGCCACGCCCCAACGCCGTCCGTCCGCCAGTGCCCGCCCGCCGCTGCGCGGGCCGACCGTGGTCAAGCCGGCCTGTGTCAGGCGCTGCGCCTCGGCGCTGACGTCGGCGACATGCAGTGAATAATCCAGCCAGCCGTCGCCCTTGGCGAGCATCGGTGCCCAGCGATGGCCGCCGGGTTGCGCGGGATCGCGGAAGGCGAAAACTTCGATGTACGAACCGTCCGCAAGGCAGATCAGCCGGTTCTCGGTGTCGGTCGGGCCTACGTCTGGGCGTGCGGTCACCCTGAAGCCGAGGCTGCGCAAATCGGCCTCCGCCCGGCGCAGATCGTTGACGCCGAGTACGGCGTGGTCAAACCCGTTCAACATGGTTGCCTTTCAGGGCGATGGCGACAGGAATTGTGGGGCCGCGGCGTCATGGCGGGGGTGGCAATGTCGGTCATGCCCGGATCATCCCGTCTGCTCGATTTCCATTTTGACCACCGAGAGCGGTCCCTCCGGGCGCATGAACCGTTGCCAGCGGAAGGCGTCGAGATCCATCGACGGCGCACCGTCCACGATCCATTCCGCCATCAACTCGCCGGCACATGGGCCGAGGCAGAAACCGTGTCCGCTGAAACCGGCGCAGACCAGAAATCCTTCGGGGCCACCTGCCGGCCCCAGGATCGGCATCATGTCCGGTGTGCATTCGCGGATGCCGGCCCAGCCGCCGGATAGTTTCGCGTGCGCCAGTGCCGGAAAGATGCGCCGCGCCTTGGCGGAGATGACCAGCTCAGTTTCCCGAAAGCGGCGATCGAAGGTGAAGCGGTTGGCGTCGTCGCGATTGGCTCCGCTGCCGAAGCGCATCGACCCGTCCGGCAATTGCGAGCCGCCGAAATCATACGCATAGGTCTGCACGAACGGCGTGGTCTGCGGCGGCAGCGGCATGGTGCGGAGCGAGGCGAGGCGGCTCGGGTAGATCGGCAGATAGACATCCGCGAGTTGCGCGACCGACGGAGCCCAGGGACCGGCCGCGTTCAGTACCACCGGTGCCTCGACGCGCAGCTCGGCCGTCTGCACATGTGTCACCCGCCCATTCGACTGGCCGATGCCGGTTACCTGCTGGTGGCAAAGGAACGTCGCGCCCTCGTCCTCGGCCGCCTGGGCGATTGCCAGCGTCGCCTGCGCCGGATCGGCCATGCCGTCGGTGGGGCAGTATTTGGCGCCGGTCAGCCGGTGATCGATCCCCGGTGACAAGCGCCGCAGTTCCTCGGGTTCGATCAGCTCGGTCTCCAGGCCAAGCTGACGTTCCCGCGCGCCTTGCTCGGCAAGAGCTTCCATCTCGGCCGAGGTTTCGGCGACATAGACGTGGCCGGTCTGGCGATAACCAGTGGCACGGCGCAGTTGCGCATCCATGCGCGTCCACATCTGTACCGCGCGTCGGGCGAGCGGTATCTCGGGGGCCAGACGGCCCTGCTGGCGCACGCCACCGCCGTTGCGGCCGGACGCCTCCGCGCCGATCAGCCAGCGCTCCAGAACCACCGCGCGGCGTCCGCGCCGGGCCAAAGAGAGTGCGGCGGAAGCCCCGGCGATGCCGCCGCCGACGATTGCCACGTCGGCAGAGACCGTTCGCATCAGCCGGGGCCGTTGCTACGCACGGCCCGCACCATGCGCGTCAGTATCTCGTCCAGGATTGCGGGCGATGTGGCGAAGTTGAACCGCAGGAAATCGCCGCAGCGCTCATCGAAACTTTCCCCCGGGCTGGCGGCGACACCGGCCTTCTCCAGGAAGAATTGTCCCGCCGGCACGCCCAGGCGCAGGGCGGAAAAGTCGATCCATGACAGATACGTTGCTTCCGGTTGGTAGAACCGCGCTTCCGGCAAGTCGCGACGCAACGTGTCGCTCATCTGATCGCGCGTGGAGCGCAGCATCGCCAGCATGGAATCGAGCCAGGGCTGGCACTCGTCCCACGCCACCACGGTCGCGTCGATTCCGGCGATCGATGGCTGGCCGAGCAGCTTGCGTGGCACCCGCGCCTCGAACCGGGTCTTCAGCGCCGTTCTGCCGAAGTGAATCACGCCGCAACGCAGCCCCGGAATGTTGAAGCTTTTGGTTGCCGAGGTAATCGTCACCGTGCGGGCGGCGATTTCGGGGCTGACCGAGGCCATGGGGATATGAGCGCGGCCGGGATAGACAAGGTCCGCATGAATCTCATCGGAGACGATGATCAGGTCGCGCTCGATCGCCAGCCGGCCGACTGCCGCCAGCTCGTCGCGGCTGAATACCCGGCCGGTGGGGTTGTGCGGATGGCAGAACAGCAGGATGCGGGTTTTCTGGTCGATTTGTGCGGCCAGTTTGTCGAGATCCATGACATAACGCGTGCCGTCATCGCGCAGCCGGTCTTCCAGCAGAGCCCTGCCAGTGCCCAGGATCGCTTCCCGGAACGGCGGGTAGGCCGGCGTTTGCAGCACCACCTTGTCGCCGGGATCGCTGAAGGCGAGCACGCAGGCGAAGCTCGTCTGCACCAGGTCGGTGCAGGTGAAAGCATCGTCGGGATCGACGGTCCAGCCGAACCGGTTCTGCATTCGGCGGGCAAAGGCGCGGGACACCGCCAGTTCCGCCCGGTCGCCCTGGCGCAGCGGATAGCCATATTCCTGCTCGCGGGTCAGCCGCTCCATCGCCGCCTGGATCGGGGGCGCGACCGGGACATCCATTTCCGCCACCCAGCAGGGGATGACATCGCCGGAATAGCGTTCCCATTTGGCGCCGCGCCGGTGGCGTAGCTGGGGGATGGTGAAGGTCGCAGGCGAGCCGGTCCGGTCCATTCTGTCTCCTTCACCAGGGTCAGACCCTGCGATCACTAAGGTATTCAGATCTCGCGTCCCGCCCGGGCGCCCTCGAATATCGCCTGCTCGAGCTGGCGCGGCGCCCAGGCGTCGCCGATGGTCTTCAGCGCCGGCACCCGATCCAGCAGGTGGCGGTACAGGCCGCGGTCCGCGTGGCCGCGACTGCACAGCACCACGCTGTCCGCCGCTACCTCGTAGGAGGTGTGGTTGAGCCGCGCGATCGTCACGCCGGACTCGCTGACGGCGCTGAGTTCTTCCATCGGCTGCATGCGAACGCCCAGGTTCATCAGCCGCTCATAAACGGGGCGCCAGGTCAGCAGATCGATATCCATGCCAACGAAAAAGGTGGATGAGACGATGGTGACCTCATGCCCGCGTTCGGCGAGCAGTTCGGCGACGGAAGTTGCCATGTGCCGGCCGTCCCAGTCGCCGATCACCACCCGCTTGCCGAGATTCGCGCCAGCAAGCACCTGACGTGCGGTCACGACATGCGGCAGATCGGCACCTGGCATCTCCGGCATCGTATCGGCGGCGCCGGTCGCCAGTACCACCGCATCCGGTTCGCGCGCCAGCACCTGGCCGGCATCGAGTTCGCTGCCGAGCCGCACATCCACGCCCTGCTTAGCGACCTGCGAGCTGAGCCATTCGATGATACGCAAATAACCCTTCCGGTATGGTGTGCGGGCCAGAGCCAGCACCTGACCGCCGAGCGCATCGTTGCGTTCATGCAGTTCTACCGAGTGGCCGCGTCTGGCCGCGACCCGCGCGGCTTCCAGCCCGGCGGGGCCGCCGCCGACAACCAGTACCCGCCGCTTTCGCGTCGTTGGTTGCAGCGCTGGCCAGATATGCTCCCGGCCGGTGCGCGGATTGTACACGCAGGTGATGTCACCCACGCGCTGCTGCCGACCGAAGCAGCTCTCGTTGCAGTAGATACAGGTTCGGATGTCATCGCTCCGCCCCTCTGTCAGCTTGCGGATGATTGCCGGCTCGGCGATATGGGCGCGCGTCATGCCCACCATGTCGGCTTGGCCGGCGGCGAGGATCGCCTCCGCCTCGGCGGGATCGGCCAGTTTTCCGATGCAGAACACCGGGACGGGCACCGCCGCGCGGATCGCCTGGGCCAGCGGCACCAGCGGCCGGGCCGGTGAGGCGATCGTCGGATAATGGATCGAACGGCTCCACATGCTGGAATTGGTGCCGGCACTGACGTCGAGGAAATCCAGCGCCCCCCATTCGACCATCCTTTGCGCGAAGCCGATGCCGTCTTCCAGCCGATAACCGTCGGCGATCAGTTCGTCGGCGCTGTAGCGGATGCCGAACGTGAAATGCGGGCCAATTGCCGCACGCACCGCCTGCAACACCTCGCGGGCAAGACGCAGTCGATTTTCCGTGCTCCCGCCATACTCGTCATCACGCTTGTTCGAGGCCGGCGAGAGAAACTGCTGCACCAGGTTGCCATGCGTGAAGGACAGCTCCACACCATCCAGGCCGCCGTCGCGGCAGCGCCGCGCCGCGGCGGCGAACGCGGCGATGATGGCAGCGATCTCTTCGCGCTCCAGCGCGTGCGGGATGTCGCGCGTGCGATCCATCGGGATGGCCGACGGAGCGAGCGGCGGCTGCCCTTGTGACCCCATCACCGTATTGCGGCCGGAGTGCGAGAGCAGGCAGAAAATCTTGGTGCTCTCGGCGTGTACCGCGTCGGCAATGCGTTGGTAGAGCGGCAGCACGGCGTCGCTGGTGTTGCGCAGATTGGCGCCGGCGACGCCGGCACCAATCGGGGAATCATCGATCGACGTCGCTTCGATGACGATCAGGCCGATGCCACCTCGGGCGCGAGCGCGATGATATTCAATGTGGCGTTCAGTGAGCAGACCGTTGCCACCGAAGCCGGTGCCGTGTGCGGAAGAGAACGCACGGTTGCGAACCGTGATCTGCCCGATGGTCAGGGGTGAGAGCAGGTGCGGAAATCCGGTGGTCATGTCCCCGTCATGTCCCCTTTTGGCGATGTGTTCGCTGCTCGAGCCGGGCTGGCATCCTCCAGTCCTGCATTGTATTGCAATGCGATAGCTTGTATGGAGAAACACTACGTCCACTTGCAGAGTGTCGTCAAATGCCGCCGCCTCGGGCCTCTGCCGGTCCCACCACATCTCCGCCAGAAGAGCGGGAGGATCCGCTGTTCGTTCGGTCCGTGGAGAAAGCTCTCCGCGTGCTGACCGCGTTCAACGCGCGGCGGCCGACGCTGAGCCTGTCTCAGCTCGCGGCCGCGACCGGACTGGACAAGAGCGCCGCGCAGCGTTTTGCGCATACGCTGCTGCGGCTGGGGTATCTTCGCAAGGATCCGCGGACCAAGCATTTCGAGCTGACCTCACGCACCCTGGCGCCGGCGCACCATTACACGCAGTCCAATCCGCTGGTGCGTCGGGCGGTGCCTTATCTCGTGCAGCTTGCCGGCGCCACCGAGGAGGCAACCAATCTGTCGATGCTGGACGGCACGGATATCGTCTTCGTCGCGCGCTTCGTGACCCGGCACGTTATCGCCTCCCACGTCACCGTGGGAACGCGCTCGCCGGCCTTCTGCACGGCACCAGGAATCGCGATGCTGTCGCACCTTCCGGCTGGGGAAGCACAAGGCATCCTGGATGCCTCTACCCTGCGCCCGTATACGCCGCATACCACATGGCGCATGCCTGAGCTGCAGGTGAAACTGCGGGAGGCAGCGGCGCGGGGCTATGCCGTTTGCAGCGAGGAGATGCTGATCAACGACATCTCGGTCGCCGCGCCGATCCTGGACGGCGATGGAAGACCCGTAGCCGCGGTGAACGTCGCGGTGTCCAAATTGCGCTGTGACGTGGCGACCGCGGTGCACCAATTCGCGCCTCTGGTGGTGACCACCGCCCAGGCGATCTCCGGCTGAGGCGGAGTGTCAGGTCACGGCGCGTGCTTTTCCATGTAGTTGGTCGCCTCTTTCATCGCGCCCTGCACGGCTGCCTCGGCGACCGCCTGCACGTCGCCGGCGTCGATCTTGGCGGGATCGTCAATGGCGATGGCGGCGGTGCCACTCGGCATCGCCTTGATCGAGCGGCCAGGCCAGGTGGAGATGCTGATCGAGAACTCCCCTTGCAGCTTCTTGCCGGACTTGTCGGGGCCCAGCGAGACCAGGCTGCCGTCCAGCGCGTAGCCTTTCGCGCCCTTGTCCTTGGGCTTGTCGAGCGTCAGCTTGCTGGATGATTTCACCAGTTTCTCGGCACACTTCTCCATGATGCCCGGCAGGCTGGATTTGTATTTCGAGTCGAAGACATCCTTCACCGCGAATGACTCGATTTCGACGTATGTCTTCGGCGTTGCCATGGCGACACTTCTCCCGTTCGGTCGTTGCCAGGGCAGCCTATGCGATTGCCGGGTCCGTTACTACCTTTCTGAACGGCTACCATCTGCCGGTGGTGATCAGCACCAACAATACGATAAGGCACGAACGTCCGATGCGATCCAGAAGGTCACCGCTCGCTGATCGTGTCGATCCGTCGCGGCGATCCGGCAGAGAGTTTGGCCGTTTCGCCCGATTCGGCCACACTGGCGGGAGCTATGGAGGGATTACCCATGAATGTTACCGCGCAGCTATCCGCGTTCACCGCCGGCATCCGGCTGGACCGGCTGCCGGCCGAGGTGGTGGCGCGGGCCCGATTCCTGCTGCTCGACCTGATCGGCAATATCGTTCGCGCGCGCCATGATGCCGAAAGCACGCCATCGTTCCTGGGCGCGGCCCGTGCCCTGGGCATGGCCGGCGGCAGCAACGGCGTGTTCGGCGACGAAGCCCGCTACACGCCGGCTGGTGCGGCCTTACTGAACGGCGCGCTCGCCCACTCCCTTGACTTCGACGACACCCATGCCGCCGCCAGCCTGCATCCCGGCGCCCCGGTGATTCCCGCCGCCCTGGTCGCCGGCGAGATGGCCGGCGCGTCGGGCGCCGACGTGCTTGCAGCGATCATTGCGGGATACGAGGTCACCTGCCGCATCGCGCTCGCGCTGCCGGCGGGCGAGCACTACAACCGCGGCTTCCATCCCACCGCGACGTGCGGCGCGTTCGGCGCCGCTGCTGCGGCCGGGCGGGTGTTCGGCCTGGATGCGGACGGGATTGCCGGTGCGCTCGGCACCGCGCTGAGCCAGGCAGCCGGCAGCCTGCAATTCCTTGCCAACGGCGCGTGGACCAAGCGATTTCAGGTCGGCTGGGCGGCGCTGAACGGGCTGGCCGCGGCGACACTGGTGCGTGAGGGTTTCAAGGGCGCGGCCGAGGCGCTGGAGGGCCGCCACGGTTTCATGCGTGCCTATGCGCCCAACCCGCAGCCCGAGCGCGCCGTGCAGGAGCTGGGCCGCGTGTTCGAACTGATGAACACGGCCGTGAAGCCGTACCCGTCGTGCCGCTACGGTCACGCCGGCATCGATGCCGCGCTGGCGCTGCGGGCCGAACATGGGCTGCGGGTGGAAGAGATTGAGCACGTGACCCTGGGCCTGTCGAAAGCCGGGATGCTGCTGGTGGGCGAGCCGGCAGAGAAGAAGTGCGATCCGCGCAATGTGGTGGATGGCCAGTTCAGCGGGCCATTCGTGATCGGCGCGGCGCTGGCGACCGGGCATATGGGGTGGGACAGCTACACCCTGCTGAACGACCCGGTGGTGCGTGGGTTGCTGCCGAAGATTACATGCGAGTTCGATCCAGAGATCGAGGCTGAGTTCCCTGTCAACATGTCGGCAAAGCTGACGGTCCGCGCCCGGGGCACGGAGTTCGTGCGCAAAACGGTGGTGCCGAAGGGGGAGCCGGGGAATTTCCTGACCGAGGCGGAACTGCGGGCCAAGTTCAACAGCCTCACGGAGAGCCTGCTTGGGCCGGAGCAGGCGAATCGCCTCGCCGGGGCTGTGCTGGCGATCGATTCACTGGCGGATATCAGTTCGCTGGCCCGCCTTGCCGTCCCGCACACCACGTTGAAATTTGCCGGCGATTGATTGCTTCGTGAGGGGCGTCGCCGGTACAGGCATTTGCGCCCTGGATCACTCTGGGGTTTTGTCGAATCCGACAATCGCTGCTCGACAACTCCCGGAGGATACGCATGCCCACGCTCACCCCTGACAGGCTGCGCGCCGTCATCAGCCTGATCGTCCGTCGCATGGGCAGCAGCGAGGCGGAGACGCAGGAGGTCGCCGACCACCTTATCCGCGCCAATCTTGCCGGCCATGACAGCCATGGCGTGGGGATGTTGCCGACCTATATCCGGCTGCTGCAGGAAGAGCTGCTGGTGCCCAACCAGACGCTGGAAACCGTGCTCGATTTCGGTGCGCTGCTGGTGCTGGATGCGCGGCGCGGCTTTGGCCAACGCATGGCCGCGGACGCGGTGCGCCGGGCAATGGCCCGTGCGCGAGAGTTGGGTGCCTGCGTGCTGGGGCTGCGCAACAGCTCGCATATCGGGCGCGCCGGCACCTATGGGGAACTGGCGGCCAGCGAGGGCATGGCGTTCATCGGTTATGTCAACGTGAGCGATCACCGCGACGTCGCCGCGCCCTGGGGCTGCGGCGAGGCACGGGTGGGCACCAATCCGTTCGTGACCGCGGTGCCAGGTGCGGACGGGCCAATGCTGCTGGATATGGCGACGACCACGATTGCCGCCGGCAAGGCGCGGATCGCCCGCAACAAGGGCGTTCCGGTTCCGCAAGACTGCCTGATCGACGCCGAGGGACGCCCGACCCAGGACCCGACAGGTTTCATCGATGACCGTTCCGGCGCCCTGCTTACGTTCGGCCGGCACAAGGGCTCGGGCCTGGCGGTGATGTGCGAGATCATGGCCGGCGCCGTTGCCGGCGGACAGCGCACCGATCAGCCGCGGCGGAACGGGGTGCTGAACAGCATGTTCGCGGTGCTGATCGATCTCTCGCGCATTGGCGACCGCGGCAACATCATTGCTGGCGTGGAGGCGACGCGCGCGCATGTGCGGTCCGCCCGCGTCGCTCCTGGTTTCAGCGAGATATTGCTGCCCGGCGAGGCGGAACGACGCGCCGCGGCGGAGCGGGCGGCGGGCATCCCGGTGGATGACCGGACATGGCAGCAGGTGTGCGAAGCGGCGGCGAAGCTGGGAATTACGGAGGCGGAGCTGGAACGGGCGAACGGATGAGCGGCGGGCTACGGTTACAGCGAACCGTAGCCTCCGCCGCCCGGCGTCTGGATGACGAACAGATCCCCCGGCGCGAGCTCCGCGCTTGCTGTGCCGGTCAGGATTTCCATGCTGCCGTCGGCACGTTCCACCCACTGCCTGCCGGCTGCACCTGGTTCACCGCCTTGCAGCCCGAACGGCGGGACGTTGCGGCGCGATGAGACGATTACCGCCGTCATCGGCTCCAGGAAGCGGATGCGGCGGACGGCGCCGTTGCCGCCGTGCCACCGTCCGGCCCCGCCCGAGCCGTGGCGGATCGCGAAACATTCGAGCCGCACCGGATAGCGCAGCTCCAGAACTTCGGGATCGGTCATGCGGGTGTTCGTCATGTGCGTCTGCACCGCGGACACTCCGTTAAATCCCGGTCCTGCGCCGGTACCTCCGCAGATCGTTTCGTAATATTGTCTTGTCGCGTCGCCGAACAGGAAGTTGTTCATGGTCGCCTGCGAGCAGGCGATCGTCTCCAATGCGCCGAACAGCGCGTTGCAGGTGGCTTGCGAAACCTCCGTATTCCCCGCCACCACCGCCGCGCCCGGCCGCGGCGAGAGGAATGTCCCAGGCGGAATGATCAGCTCGATCGGCTTCAGGCAGCCATCGTTCAGCGGAATCTCGTCACCGACCAGGCAGCGGAACACATATAGTACCGCCGCGCGCGCCACGGCCGGGGGCGCGTTGAAATTGTTATGGTCCCGCTGCGGGCCGGTCCCGGTGAAATCCACCGTGGCGCGGCGCGCCGCT
Organism: uncultured Pseudomonadota bacterium; assembly: GCA_963777625.1. Taxonomy (GTDB): domain Bacteria; phylum Pseudomonadota; class Alphaproteobacteria; order Acetobacterales; family Acetobacteraceae; genus DATDIC01. The sequence continues at coordinate 68,787 of CAVZRO010000033.1, forward strand.
CGATCCACGCGCACCGAAACGCGCAACGGAGCGCCGTCGTCCATCGTGTACAGGAACTGTCCGTCGCCGATGCGGTCGATCACCCGCCGCACGCTCTCTTCGGCATTGTCCATCACATGACGCATATAGGCCACGACCGTTTCCCAGCCGTATTGCGCGACGACGCGCTTCAGCTCCTGGACGCCTTTCTCGTTCGCGGCCACCTGCGCCTTGATATCCGCCACGTTCACATCCGGGCTGCGCGCCGGATATTTCGCGCCGGCAAGCAGGCCGCGCAGCTCGGCCTCCCGGAAGTGTCCGCCATCGACCAGCAGGAAATCGTCGATGACGACGCCTTCCTCCTCCAGCGCGGATGATGCCGGGGGCGTCGATCCGGGCGTGATGCCGCCGATATCCGCATGATGGCCGCGGTTGCCGAGGAAGAAACGGATATGCGTCCCGGACTCGTCAAACACGGGCGTGATCACCGTGACATCCGGCAGGTGGGTGCCGCCGTTGTACGGATTGTTCAGCACCACCACGTCGCCCGGCTTCAACGTGTCCCGCCGGTACGCCAGGACGGTGCGCACGCTCTCTCCCATCGCGCCCAGATGCACCGGAATGTGGGGCGCATTCGCAACCAGATATCCCTCGCTGTCGAACACGGCGCAGGAGAAGTCCAACCGCTCCTTGATGTTTACGCTCATCGAGGTGTTCTGCAGCACTGCCCCGGTCTGCTCGGCGACGTTCATGAACAGATTGTTGAACAGCTCCAGCAGCACGGGATCAGGGCGGTCGCTGCCAGGCGGCACGCGCGTCGCCAGCGGTTCAACACGATGCAGCAGCATATGGTCGAAGTCGGTGATTTCCGCCGCCCAGCCGGGTTCAACCATGGTCGTGGCATTGGCCTCACGAATCAGCGCCGGGCCCTTGATTGTGTCTTCTGCCAGCAGAGTCGCGCGATCGAATACAGGTGCAGCTCGTTCCACGCCCTCCGTGTAGATCCGCACGTGATCGATCGGCACGGGCTGGCCCTCTCCGCGCCGGGGCAGCGGGGATTCGGTAACCGCTTCGCCCGCCGCGACCGCCTCGACAGCCACCGCCTCCACGATCAGCGCACGGTCCGGTGTAGCGAAGCCGAATCTGACCCGGTGCGCGCTGGTGAAATCGGTCACCATGTCGGCGAACCCCCCGAGCGGAACGATCAGTGCCGCTTCCGTGCCGGCGTATGTGAGATGAATGTGGCGACGGGTCGTGATCCTCGCCCGATCGGCACCTTGCGCCGCGAGTGACTCGCTCGCCTGGCCCGCCAGTGTGGCCGCGAGTGCCTCCAGCGCCGGCAATACGTCCGCCGACAGCGGGATCTCGACCGCCTGCTCGCGCATCACGCTCTGGTCCGCCAAGCCCATCCCATAGGCTGAAAGGACGCCGGCAAACGGATGTATGAACACCGCCTCCATTCCCAGCGCGTCGGCCACCAGGCAGGCATGCTGGCCGCCGGCGCCGCCGAAGCAGTTGAGCGCGAAGCGGGTGACATCGTGCCCCTTCTGCACCGATACCTGCTTGATCGCGTTTGCCATGTTGGCGACGGCGATGCGCAGGAACCCTTCCGCCACCTCGCGCGGCGTGAGTGGCTCACCGGTTGCGGTCGCGATCTTTTCCGCCAGCTCCGCGAATTTGGCGACGACCGTGTCCACGTCGAGCGGCATGTCGCCTTCGGGGCCGAAAATCGCCGGAAAATGCGCCGGCTGGATTTTGCCGACGCAGACATTGGCGTCGGTCACGGTCAGCGGCCCGCCGCGCCGGTAGCAGGCGGGACCGGGATCGGCACCGGCCGAGTCCGGCCCTACCCGAAAGCGCGCGCCGTCGAAATGCAGAACCGATCCGCCGCCGGCCGCAACCGTATTGATCGCCATCATCGGGGCGCGCATCCGCACACCGGCAATGGCGGTCTCGAACGCCCGCTCGAACGTGCCGGCGTACAGCGCCACATCGGTGGAGGTGCCGCCCATGTCGAACCCGATGATGCGGTCCAGCCCAGCCATCGCGGCGGTGCGTACCGCACCGACAATGCCGCCGGCCGGCCCCGACAGGATCGCGTCCTTGCCTTGGAAACTATGCGCCTCCGCCAGGCCGCCGTTCGACTGCATGAAGAACAAGCGCACGCCCGTCAGCTCGGCAGCGACATGATCGACATAGCGGCGCAGGATCGGCGACAGGTAGGCATCGACCACGGTGGTGTCGCCCCTCGGCACCAGCCGCATCAGCGGGCTGACAACGTGGCTGGCCGAGACCTGGGTGAATCCCGCCGCGCGCGCCAACTCCGCCAGCCGCTGCTCGTGCGCGGGATATTTCCAGGCGTGCATCAGCACGATCGCGCAGGCGGCAATGCCGGCTTGCCGCGCGTCGATAAAGGCCGCGCGGGCGGCCAATTCGTCCAACGCCTCCAGCTCGGTGCCGTCGGCACCGACCCGCCCGGGCAGCTCGATGACACGCTCGTAGAGCATCGAGGGCAGCTTGATCTCCAGATCGAACAGACGCGGCCGGGCCTGGTTGCCGATGCGCAGCGCGTCGGCGAACCCACGGTTCACCACCAGCAGCGTCCGCTCACCGCTGCGTTCGAGCAGTGCGTTGGTGGCAACCGTGGTGCCCATCTTCACGCTGTCCACCAGTTGCGGCGGGATCGGCGCATCCGCGGCAATCCCCAGCACGGATTTTATCCCGGCAATCGCGGCATCCTGGTATCGTCCCGGATTGTCCGACAGCAGCTTGTGGGTGGACAGTCGCCCGTCGGGCGCACGCGCGATAACGTCGGTGAACGTGCCGCCGCGATCGATCCAGAACTGCCAGCCGGTCATGAGCGCCTCGACGTGTCTTCGCGGTGGGATACGTGTCGCAGGGCATACGGGTCGCGCGGGGCGCGGGCAATCTTGACGCCATCCAGATAGCCGGCGGGGGTGCCTTCCGCGATCAGTGATCGGCTGGCGCCTGCTGCCCGGTCGGCGTCGATCACGCGGGGGCGGACCTGTTGCGACGCCCTCCTGTTCGCCGGACTGGGTCGCCGGTCCACGCCGGCTCAATTCCAGGCGCGCCTAACTGCGTTCCCCGCCGGTAGGCTTGCGGAGTCGTCCCGACCAGCGTCTTGAACATGGTCGCGAAGGCTGCCGGGCTCGAATAGCCCAGATCAAATGCAATCGTCGTGACCCGTTCGCCGTTTGACAGGCGAGGGAGCGCTGAGAGCAGGCAGGCCCGCCGTTGCCAGACGGAAAAGGTCAGGCCGGTTTCGCGGGTGAAAAGACGCGTGAAGCTTCGTCGGCTCAAGGCGAGGTCGCGGCACCAGATTGCGATCGTATCCTGCGCTGTCGGCCGCTCGATGAAGCGCCGGCAGCGCGCCGCAAGCCGTTGATCGTGCGGGACGGGCAGGCACAGCCATAGTACCGGCGCAGTGTGGAGTTCATCGATGACAAGTAACATGATTCTTCCGGCGCGGCTGGCGGGATCGTACACCGACGGAAGGTCGACCGCAGCGATGAGAAGCTGGCGGAGAAGCGGCGATACCTCGATGACCTGACACTGGCTCGCCATCCCGTTCGCCACCTCCGGCTCGAGATAGACGCTACGGGTCGCCACCGGACTCAGCATCACGATGCTGTGGGCGACCCCGCCGGGAATCCAGATGCCTTGATGCGGCGGCACCATCCATGCGCCCCGCGCCGTTTGCACGAGCATTGTACCCGCTCGGCAAACAGCAATTGCGAGCGACGATGTTGGTGCGACGGGTGCAGATGCCCTGCCGGATACTCGTTCCCGACGGCAATGATCGGCCTGGGAACCTGCTCGATCTGCTCCGCGCGAATATGTCTGGCCATGGCCCGATATAACGCTATTTCGACCTTCTATTGAAGGCAGGCCATTTCGGCGATCTTTATAGTCATCGCACGATAGACAACACGACGAGCGGCAAGCATGCGGCATGACCATACGATCGAGTTGCCAGCTCGAATCGTGAGCAAGAGCGAGCTGTTTCTCGGCTTTCTGAAAATCGGCGTGCTTGGATTCGGCGGCATCGCGCCATGGGCGCGGCACGTCATTGTCGAGGAAAGGGCTTGGCTGAATGAAAAGGAGTTCGCCGCGATCCTGGGGATCGGGCAAATTCTGCCCGGCCCGAACACGATGAACGCCGCCGTCATCATCGGCAACCGCTTTCAGGGCGTTGTCGGCGTGCTGCTCTGTCTGCTCGGCCAAATAGCGCTTCCGTTAGTGATCGTGACCTCGCTCGGGGTTGTCTATGAACGCTTTGCCGCAATCCCCGAGGTCAATGCCGCGCTGGTCGGGGCGGCGGCGGGCGCCGCCGGTCTCGTCCTGGGCACGGCCGCCAAGATGGCGCGGAAGATCAGGCCGACACGATTTGCGCTGCTGGTAAGCGCACTGGCCTTCGGCGGCGTCGGGCTGCTGCGATGGCCGCTGGTTCCCGTCGTGGCTGTTGTGGTGCCGCTGGGTGTGGTCGGGGCGGCATTGGAGCGCCGCACGTGACTGGCTTGCTGTTACTGCAGATAGCGCGCGTGTTCGCCATCATCTCCCTGGTGTCCATCGGAGGCGCCAACGCCGTGCTTCCGGAAATTCGCCGGCAGGTGGTCGATGTGCAGGGGTGGATGAACGATGCGACGTTTGCCAGTATTTTCGCGATTTCCCACGCGGCACCCGGTCCGAACATCATCATGGTGAGCTTGATCGGCTGGCAGCTCGCCGGGATTCCTGGCCTGCTCGTCGCAACCCTTGCTATCATGGTGCCGTCCTGCTCGCTGGCGTTCTTCGTCGCGCGTGGGATGGCTCGCTGGTCTGATCGGCAATGGATCGGACAGTTGCGGGACGGGCTGATCCCCGTTGCACTCGGGCTGATCCTGGCGAGCGGCGTGTCGATGATGCGGGTCGCGGATCGAGGTGTCCTAACGGTGCTGATCAGCCTGGCGACTGCGATTTTTGTCGTGGTCAGCCGTCGCAACCCGCTATGGGCACTCGGCGTCGGCACGTGTGTGAACGTCGTCGCACAGCATGTCGGTGCCTTCACGCGAGCTTGGTGAGCTTACGGCCGCCTTGGCGCCGATGCGTTGAACCGATCGCAGCGGCGCCACTACAGTGCGACGATAATTCCGGCAGGAGGAACCCATGGACAGCGATTCAATCAGCCGGCTCGAACGCCCACAGGGACTGCCGTTTCGTATCGGCAAGCTCGGCCATATCGCGTTGCACGTACGGGATGTCGAACGTTCCGCTCGCTTCTACACCCAAATCCTCGGGTTTCAGATTTCTGACGTATATGCCGACGGCATGATGCCCGGCGGCGCCGCATTTCTGCGCTGCAACGCGGACCATCACGGCGTTGCGCTGTTCCAGGCGACTGAGGAGCAGCTTGCCGGCGCCGGCCTGCACCATGTGGCCTTCGAGGTTGCCACGCTGGATGAGGTCGTCCGCGCGCGTGAGCATCTGCGCCAGCACCAGGTCGCGATCGATTTCGACGGGCGCCGGCGCGCCGGGTGCCAGATCGCGGTGGAGTTTCGTGACCCGGACGGGCATCGGCTGGAAATCTACTGGGACATCGACCAGATCGGCGACGAAGGTCACGCCCGCCCGGCGCATGAATGGAAGGGCGCTGGCAGCCTGGAACAGGCGATCGCCGATCCGGTGCGCGGGCAGGATACGACGCTGCACGACACCGCGCTGGTGCGCCGCTAGCCCGGCGCCGGCGCCGATACGCCTGGACGCGATCCGCGGTCGGCGGCATGGTCCCGCCCCTGCTCCGCTTGTCTGTGTGACTTGCAGTTACATCTTATTGCCCAACACGCAGGCGAACGCGCCGGCCCACCCGGAACACAGGAAGTCCAGCCACCATGGATGTGATTATCGGCCAGACCAAGCAGAACGGCGGCACTGAGGCCATGATCGTTGAGGGCGATCAGAAAACCTTCATGCAGGAGGTGATCGAGGCTTCCCGCCAGATCCCCGTCCTGGTGGATTTCTGGGCCACGTGGTGCGGTCCCTGCAAGCAGCTTACCCCGACGCTGGAAAAGGTCGTCAGCGCCGCTGGCGGCCGGGTCAAGCTGGTGAAGATCGATATCGACAAGAACCGCGCGCTGGTCCAGCAGCTCGCCCAGATCGGGCTGCCGCTGCAATCCGTCCCCACCGTGGCCGCCTTCTACCGCGGCCAGATCGCCGACCTGTTCCAAGGCGCCCAGCCGGAATCGGAGGTGCGCCGCTTCGTCGAATCGCTGCTGAAGCTGGCTGGCGGCTCCATGCCGTCCGCCGATCTGCTCGCAGAGGCCCGGGCCGCCCTCAACTCCGGCGATACCGAGACCGCCAGCGAATCGTTCAGCGCCCTGCTTGATGAGGAGCCGGAGAACCCGGATGCCTGGGGCGGCCTGATCCGCACGCTGATGGCCATGGGCCAGGAAGAGCGGGCCCGGAACGCACTGGCGGAGGTTCCCGCCGGGATCGCGGAGCACGCGGAGATCGTAGGCGCCCGCAGCGCGCTGGCGCTGGCGGAGGAAGGCCGTGAGGCCCGTTCGCAGCTCCAGACACTGCAAAGCCGCGTGGCTGCCGACCCGGCCGATTTCCAGGCGCACTACGATCTCGCCACCGCCCTCAACGCCGCCGGCGACCGCGACGAGGCGGCCGACCACCTGCTGGATATCATCCGTCGCGATCGCGCCTGGAACGAGGAGGCCGCTCGTCTTCAGTTGCTGAAATTTTTCGAGGCCTGGGGGTTCGAGGATCCGGCCACCATGGCGGCACGCCGCAAGCTGTCGGCGCTGCTGTTCTCCTGATGGCGTGCTTTCACCCACGCGCGGAAGAGCTGCCGGCGGAGTTTCCGGTGTTTCCCCTCGAGGGTGCGTTGTTGCTGCCGCGCGGGCGCCTGCCGCTCAACATCTTCGAGCCGCGCTACGTGGCGATGGTCGAGGATTCTCTCGGCGCCGGCCGCGTCTTCGGCATGATCCAGCCCGATCCGACCGCGGCGGCGAGCGAGTTCGGCCCCGGCCTGTATCAGATCGGCTGCCTTGGCCGCCTCGCCTCGTTCAGTGAAACCGATGATGGCCGGTTCCTGATTACGCTGGTGGGGGTGATCCGCTTTTCCGTCCAGGACGAGCTGGGCCTATGTCGCGGCTATCGTCGCGTGCGGGGAAACGTCGCCGGCTACGACGATGATTTGCGGCTGGATCCCCGCCCGATCGGCGTATCGCGGGAAATCCTGCTCGGTGCCCTGCGTCGCTACTTCGGCTGCCGCGGACTGGAGGCGAACTGGGACGCGATCCGCAAAATCCCCGATGATATGCTGGTGGTTACCTTGTCGATGATCTGCCCGTTTGAAGCGCCGGAAAAGCAGGCGCTGCTGGAGGCACCCACCGAAGCCGAGCGGGCGAGCACGTTGCTGGCCCTGTTGCAGATCGGTGCCGCCAGCCAGGATGGGCAATCCAGCCGCAATGTGAGCTGACCCATGTCCGATCATCCCGCACGCCCCGCGCCTGTCGATCCTCGGCTTTTGGAAATCCTGGTCTGCCCGCTGACCAAGGGGCCCCTGGAATATGACCGCGACCGCGGCGAGCTGATCAGCCGAGCGGCAGGTCTCGCTTACCCGGTCCGCGACGGCATCCCGATCATGCTGCCCGAGGAAGCGCGTCCGCTCGAGGGATAGAGGTGGTCTGTTCAAGAGAATTTCACCACAGGGACGCAAGGACAGGGAGATTGATGCGGAGTTCCTGCAATCTCCCGCTGGCCTCACACTCGGCCTCCTTGGCGCCTGCGTGTGGCCGCCGCTTTCCGACATGCGCTCATGCCTGAAGCTACCGAACTTCGCCTGAACCGCGCCGACCGCACGCTGGACGTGGCCTTTGCCGACGGAATGCGTTTCACACTTCCGGTCGAATATCTCCGCGTCGAAAGTCCCAGCGCCGAGGTTCAAGGCCATGGCCCCGGAGAGCGCAAGGTCATCGCCGGGCGCCGGCATGTCGGGATCATCGGGATCGAACCGGTTGGCAACTATGCGGTGCGCCTGATCTTCGACGACCTGCACGATACCGGTATTTACTCCTGGGATTATCTGCACGAGCTCGGCCGCGAATATCCCGAACGCTGGGCGCGCTACCTGGACTCCCTCGCCAGTCGGGGTCTCAGCCGCGATCCATGATAGCGCCACCGGCACGGGCTTCGACCACCCGCCCCTCCCCGGCCACCATCAGCACGTCCGCGACGCGCACCTCGCCCGATCCTTTGCGGATGAGCACCGGATTCAGATCGCATTCGGCCACCGACCCGCACAGCGCCGCCGCCAAGGCCGACAGCCGGACCAGCAGGTCGGCCAGACCGGCGGGATCGGTCGGCGGCATCAGCTTGCGGTAGCCGGATATTCGTCGGCCCAGTCGGGTGCGGCCGATCATCGCGCGCGCGCGCCCCGGCGGCAGCGGGCTCAGCCCGAAGGCCCGATCGGCTTCCAGTTCCACCAGAACGCCGCCGCTGCCCACCATGATCAACGCCCCGAACGGAGGGGCCGCGATGAAGCCGGCGGCAGCCTCCACGCAGTCCGTCATCTCCTCCTGCAGCTCGAACCCATCGATGCGCGCTGTCGGGCGAACCGCCAGCACGCTGCGGCGCATCCGCTCCAGGGCCATCCGCAGGCCCGCGGCGTCGGCAATGCCAAGCGCCACACCGCCCAGCTCTGATCGATGCGGCACGTCGGGCGAGGCGATCTTTGCCACCAGCGGAAACCCGATGCGCTCCGCCTCGTCCATTGCCTGCGCGACCGAGCCGACCAGCGCCGAACGCACCAACGGAATACCGTAGGCAGCAAGGATACGGTTGCAGAGCGCCGTGGGCAGCGCGCCGCGGCAGTCGGCGATTTCGGCAGCGAACGACCCCGCCGCGCTGTCCGGCGTTCCCGCGCGCCAGCCTTCCGCCGACGGCGGCGCGGCACTGATACCCAGATTGCGCAGCGCCACGATAGCGGGCCGCAATCCGCGCAGCACCGCCACGCCCTGCTCCGCCATTGCGGCGACGATTTCTGGATGGGTGTTCTCGGCGGTGGGGGAGATCATCACCAGTGGCTTGCCGGTCGATGCCGCGTACTGCCCGTAGCTCTGAATCCGCGGTGTGTAGTTGCCGCGCATGGTGGGGGTTAGCGTCGCCTGACAATCCTGCACGACCAAGACCTGATCCACCTCCGGATCCTCGAGAATCGTGGCAATCGCCGGCCCGTCCTGCGCGACGGTGTGATTGGGCGTGGAGCCGAGATCGAGCGGATTGACGCCGGCGGCGCCCGGCAGCGCCGACCGGATCGCTTCTTCCGTCGATCGGGTCCACTGGGCGAGCGTCAGGCCCTGATCCGAAGCGACATCGCAGGCGAGCGCCGTCTCCCCGCCGGAGATGCCGATGATGCCAATGCGGGCGCCGCGTGGCCGCACACGGCAGGTGGCGAAGCACTCCAGCGTCGCGATCAGCTCGTCATAGTCGCGCGTGGTCGGAATGCCGCACGAGTCGAAGAACAACTCATAGGCGTCGGCCGGGCTGATCATCGATCCGGTGTGCGCCTTCACCGCCACGGCGCCGACCTCCGACCGGCCCACCTTCAGCACCGCCAGCGACTTGCCGGCGTCGCGGATGCGCGCGGCGGCGACGGCGAACGCATCGGGGTCCTTGATGGACTCCAGCACGACGCCGATCACCGCGGTCGCGTCGTCGGCCGCCAACCAGCGCATGTAGTCCGGCGCGGTCACCTGCCATTCGCTGCCCATGGTAATCACTTTGGACAGGCCGACCGCGATCGAGTTCATCAGCGAGATCGCCGCCGAACCCGACTGCGCAATCAGTGCCACACGCCCCGGCACCACCTTGTCGGTCACGGTAGACGGGTAGAGCCGCAGCGGGTCGTTGAGGTTGATAAGTCCCATGCAGTTCGGGCCATGAATCGCCATCGGGCTGGCGGCGGCCAGGGCGCGGTACGCGGCCTCGGCCGCCGCCGGGAAGCCGTTGGAGAACACCATTGCGGAGCGCACCCCGGCCTGCTGCAATTCAGCCAGCGCGCCGGCGACGGCGGGGGCGGGAATCGCCACCACCGCCGTATCGGTGCCGGGAGGCAGTCGGTCGATGGCGCTGACCGTCTGCAACCCGTCAATCGCGGACGCGGTGGGATGCACCGGGATGATCCGCCCGGCGTAACCAACCTGCCGCAGGTTACGGATGACACCGTTACCCTGCGCCTGCCGCGTGGCCGAGGCACCGATCACTGCCACGCTGTTCGGCCGCAACAGTGGTTCTACATCACGCATCCGGGTCGACCCGCCGCTACTTGCCATCCTTGACCCAGACTTCCGCCCAGTTGGGGTGCTCGTTGAAGGCGATGTCGAACTGCTTGTCGAGATTGGCGAAGCGGGTAGAGACAGCGTTGAAAGTCGGCGCGTTGGTCAGGGTCATCTCGTTCAGGTCACGGGCGATGATCTCCTCGTATCGCTTGTAAAGTGCGCGGCGCTGATCCTCCGGCGCGGCAGTTGCCGCGGCGGCGATCTTATCGAGTTCCGGGTTACAATATCCGGTCGGGTTGGTGTACGGCACGTTGCCGGGGTTGCAGACGAAACTGCGATCCACCCCTAGCGTGGGATCCGACCGGCCAGTCAATGAGTTCAGCGAGATGTCGAAATCGTGCTGCTGGTAAACCTTGTGGAGCCAGATCTGCGCGTCCAGCCCGCTCAGGCGCACATCGACGCCGATTTTCTGCCACTGCGCGGCGATGCTCCTGGCTACCGCGTCGAACGGCGATCCCGACTGATAGGTGAGTTCGACGGAGAAGCGCTTGCCGTCCTTCAGCGGAAATCCGGCTTCATCCAGCAGCTTGCCGGCGCGCTCCGGATCGTACGGGTACATCTTGCTGTAATTGACCGACGGATCGTACAGCTCGGTGAATTGCACGGGAATTGCGCTCAGCGCGGGAAACGCCAGGCCACGATATGCATCGGCGCTGATCCGTTGCCGGTCGGTCGCCTGGAACAGCGCCTGCCGCACACGCACATCGCTCATTGGCGAACGGCGGAGGTTGAAATCGAGTGACGAGCGTTCCGGCGCATTGATGACGATCTTCACCACCTTGAACTTGCCGTTCTTCGCGGCTTCCTGCGCCTGCGTCACCTGGCTGAAATCGGTGAACTGCATCCAGTCCGCCTCGCCCTGGATGATTGCATCGAGCTGCTGCTGCGGGCTGGGCGTCAGCGCCACCAGCACGCGGTCCAGATAGGGCCTGGGCTGGTCCCAGTAATATGGGTTGCGCACGAAAGTCAGCGACCGCCCCGGCTCCCATGATTCAAGCTTGAACGGGCCGAGACCGACCGGCTTGCGGTTTGCCGGATTCGTCGCGATCTCGCTGCCGGCATAGATGTGTTCCGGCATCAGCGGAAAATTCTCCTTGTCGAACAGGTCGAGCGCCGCGGTGACCGGCTGCTTCAGCGTCACCACCACGGTAGCGTCGTCGGGCGTGCTGACTGAGTTCCACCAGCGGCATGAGCTTGGACAGATAGGTGTTCAGTTTGCCGAAATTGGTCAGCGTGAAAGCGACGTCCTTCGCCGTGAACGGCTGCCCGTCGGACCATTTCACACCCTGGCGCAGCTTAAACGTGTAGGTCTTTCCGTCCGGCGAGATCGTCCAGCTAGTTGCCAGATGCGGGACTCGGTTCCCCTTCCCGTCGCGCGCCATAAGCCCGTCCGCCCATACGTCGGCCATGTAAAGCGCCGGGGACAACGATGTCAGCTCGGTGTTCAGCACCGCCATGCCGGTGGCGTCCAGTGTCATGACGACGTCGCCGCCCCGCTTCGGGGCGGTATCGTCGGACCGCGCGGGCGCGGCGCCCATGACGAGGCAAAGCGCGAGGATCGCCGCGCCGTAGCACTTGGGGTCAAATCGCATCAGGGGTTCCTTTCGTGTGGGCTGGTGGCGTCGGGCGCCGTGGCATGTTCGGGAACAGCGCCGGCAGGTAACATCTCGGCGCGGTGGTAGTCGCGGCGTTCAGCGGTGGAGGCGGGCGCTTCCGGCGACGCCGCATCCGCGGCGACCTCGGCGCGCAGCCGGGCGAGGCGCGGGTCCGGGATCAGCTTCGCTTCCAGCAACGTCTTCGTGTAGGCGTGGCGCGGCTCCGCCAGGACGCGCGGGCCGCTCTCGACGATGCGCCCGCGATACATGACCGCGACACGATCGGCGATCGATTCCACGGCACTCAGATCATGGCTGATGACGATGAAGCCGACGCCGGTGCGCTGCTGCAGTTCCGCCATCACTCCCAGCAATTGCATCTGGACCGAGATGTCGAGGCTGGAGAGCGGCTCGTCGGCGATGATGAGGCGCGGTCGCACCGCCATGGCGCGGGCGACGGCCACGCGCTGCTGCTGACCGCCGGACAATTGGTGCGGATAGCGCGTCATGTAGGACGCGGCTGGGGACAGTCCCACCGACTCGAGCAGCGCCGCGATCACGTCGTCCACGGTCGCCCGCGTTGCCAGCCCGTGCCGCAGGATGATGTAGCCCAGGATACGCTCGACCTGCATGCGCGGATTCAGCGAAGCGGCGGGATCCTGGAACACCGCCTGGACGTCGCGCCGATAGGCCCGGCGCTGCGTGCGCGACAGTGCCGGGATGGGCGTGCCGCGATAGGCAATGGTCCCAGCGGTCGGCTGCGCGAGCGAGAGCAGCAGCCGCGCCAAGGTGGATTTCCCGGACCCGGATTCGCCGACGATGCCCAGCGTCTGTCCCTCGTGCACGTCGAGGTCGACATCGTCCACGGCCCGCACCATGCCGCGCCGCCAGACACCGCCACCGCCGGAGGCGAAGCTCTGCACCACACCGCGCGCGGTAAGGATCGGCTCGCTCATCAGGCGTGCAGCGGCGCCGGGGCATGACGCTGCCGGCTCAGTTCCACGAGTTCTGGCGGTGTACGGATGACGCGGTGCGTCGAACAGCGTGAAGACGTCGGCCTCCTCCAGGATGCGCCCCTCGTGCATGACATAGACGCGGTCGCAGAGTTGGGCGACCACGCCGAGATCGTGGGTGACGAGCGCCAGCGCCATTGCGCGCTCGCGATGCAGAAAACGGAGTGTCTGCAGAACCCTGAGCTGTACCGTCGCGTCCAGCGCGGTTGTCGGCTCGTCGGCCACCAGCAGCCGTGGCGACGAGGCCAGCGCCACCGCGATCAGCACGCGCTGGCGCATGCCACCGGACAGCTCATGCGGATAGCGGCGGACGATGCCCGCCGGATCAGGCAACCCGACCTCCTGCAGCAGACGCTGGACACGAAGCTTCGTCTCGGCGCGGCTGTGCGAGCTGGGCACCGCCTCCGCCACCTGCTGGCCGATGCGGCGGGTCGGGTTGAGATAGCCGAGCGGGTCCTGGAACACGATGGAAAAGCTGCCATTGCGACGAAGCCGGCGGAGCGCCGCGCGCGGCATCGAGGCAATGTCGGTGCCATCGAAGATCACACGTCCCGACAGCTCCGCCATGTCCACGTTGGGCAGCAATTGCACCATGGCGCGGGCCAGCGTGCTCTTGCCTGACCCGGACTCGCCGACGATGCCGACGCACTCCCCCGGATGCACCACAAGGTCAACCCCGTCCACGGCGCGCACCACCGTACCGCCGGTGCGCAGATGCACCTTCAACGCCTCGATGCGGAGCAGCGGGTTGGCGTTCATGCCGGAAGTCCGGCAGGCACGTGGCCAGCGCGCGGATCGACCACCTCGTTCAGTCCGTCCGCCAGCAGATTGAGTCCGATCACCGCAAGGCAGATCGCCAGGCCAGGAAACACGCTCATCCACCAGCCGCTTTCCAGGTAATCCTGCGCGGTGAACAGAAGCTGTCCCCAGCTCACCATGTTGGCATCCGACAGGCCCAGAAAGCCAAGGCCGGACTCGATCAGTATGGCGAGGCTGGCATCCAGCGCCACCTGCACGATGACGGGTGGCAGGGCGTTGGGCAGGATCTCGCGCAGCACGATGTGCCAGGTTGGCATGTCGGCGACGATCGCGGCGGCGACGAACTCGCGTTGCCGCAGATTGATGAACTGACCGTAGATCAGCCGCGCCTCCAACGGCCAGATCGCCAGCGCGACGGCCGCGATCAGCAGCCAGAAGCTTGCCCCGAACAGCGCAATTGCGAACAGCACGACGACGATCACCGGCAAGATTTGGAACAACTCGGTGATGCGCATCAGCACCGCCTCGGTCGCGCCGCGCCAGTAGCCCGCCAGGATCCCGACGGTGCCGCCGATCAGCAGCGCCGCCAGCGCCGCACACAGGCCGATTGCGAGCGAAGCGCTTGTGCCGATCAGCACCAGGGAGAACATGTCCCGCCCGATATTGTCGGTGCCCATCGGGAAGGCCAGCGACGGCGCCAACAGGCTGGTGCCGACCTGCTGGCGCGGGCTGAACGGAGCAATCCATGGATCCAGCACCGCCACCAGCACGAGCAGTAGCATGATGAGCAGCCCGGAAGCGCCGTAACGGGTTGCGGCCAGCCGCTTGAGCACCGCCATCATCGTGCGATGCGTATGCGCGGATCGAGCAGGCCGTAGAGAATATCCACGACCAGATTCATAACGATGACGGCCACCGAGATGAACAGCACGACGCCAACCACCACCTGGTTGTCACGGTTGCGGATCGCCTCGATCAGCAGCAGCCCGATACCGGGCCAGGAGAACACGGTTTCGATCAGCACCGCGCCGCCCATGGCGACACCGAACGCATAGCCCATGACGGTGAGCACGGGCAGGCTGGAATTGCGCAGCACGTGGCCGCGGATAATGGCGCCACGCGACAGGCCTTTGGCCCGCGCGGTGACGATATAGCCGGCGCCCAGCGTCTCGATCGTGCTCGCCCGCATCAGTCGCGCAACGCGCGTCGCCTCATAGACGGCGTAGGTGATTGCCGGCAGCGCAAGGTATCGCATGCGCTCCAGCAGGAAGCCGGCAGGGCCGGTTGCATGTGATATCAGCGGTGCCATGCCCTGGGTGGGAAACCACCCGAGCCGCATCGCGAACACGATGACCATCAACTGGCCCAGCCAGAAGCCGGGGATCGCGTAGCCGACCAGCGCCACGGTGGTCCAGAACCGGTCCACGTGCCGGTTCCGGCTGGTCGCCGACAGCAAGCCGATGCCGATTCCGGCGGGTACGCCGATCACGAACGCCGCCGCCGCCAACAGCAGCGTGCGCGGCGCACGTTGCAGGATCAGGTTCATGACGGAGTCCTGCTCCTGGAACGAGAAGCCGAGATTCCCGTGCAGAAGGTTGATGAAATACTGCAACAGGCGGGTAGGAAACGGATCGTTCAGATGGTACTCCCGCACGATGGCCGCGCGAAACTCCGGTGGCACCGGATACTGCCCGACGATGGCCTGGACCGGATCGCCTGGTGTGAGCTGCAACATGATGAAGACCAGCACGACCACCGCGATCACCATCGGGATCGCCTGCAACAGGCGGATGATCGCGTAACGCACCATGGATCAGTTCCGGTGCAGGAACGTCAGCGCGTTCTTGTACAGCCATTTCTCCATGACGGAGTCTTTCAACGGCAAGCTCTGATATTCACCGATCAGCTCCTCGAACGGCACGCCGAAGATGCCGCGCGACAGGCCGACCATGATCTTGTCCTGCAGCAGCGTGTTGCCGAATTGCAGGAACTGCTCCCAACCCGAGCCGGGCGTGGCGAAATGGCGCGGGCGATGCGCCGCGGTATCGCAGTAGAGGTTCGGGTGCCGACGCAGCAGCCCGACCATGTCGCCGATCCACGGCCATCCCGACAATCCGGCAACGATGCGCAGCTCGGGGAAGTCCATCGCAACGTTGTCGAGATGTCGCGGATGGCCGAGATCATAGGGCCGGTCGTTAGCGTAGTTCATCGAGGTATAGACGCGCACCGGCAGGTCGAGTTCGACGCATTTCGCGTAGAGCGGGTAGTAGCGGCGATCGCTGGCCGGAACCATGTTGTACAGTGCCACCACGCGCAGGCCGCCGATGCCGTGCTCGCGCACCAGGCGCTCCAGTTCCCGCACACCGCGCATGCCGTCCAACGGGCTGATGGCGGCCAGCCCGACGAACCGGTCGGGATACGCGCCGCAGACGCGCTTGAGCGTTTCATTCGAAGCGCCGACGACGCCGCATTCCACACCCGCACGGTCCATATCGGCGATAAATTTTTCCATGCGCTCGCCGGGAACGGATTCCGGCTGCGGTACGTATTGTCCGCTGCGGTTGCGGAAGATATGCTTGTAATTGTCGAAACCATAGCCTTCCGGGCGTTCCAGGCGGTCGGCCACCGGATTGCCGGGGCGGCCTTGTAACATGTCATGGTATTCCGGATATTCCTCTCCGGCAGGAAGATTGCACTCCAGGTCTATGACCCTCGGCATGCTGGCGTTCTCCTTTGCTCGGGGGAGCGGATGCGGTCGGCGTCGGGATTTGCTGGCGCACGACCATGCTGGTTTCGATTTGTGCAGCGCAGTGTTGATGCAACGCGGGACATCGTCAAGCGCCGACACGCAACCGGACACGCGTCTGGACAGCGACACTGCCGGCCATCGTTGTATCGTCCGGCCAATTCCTGCAACAAAGCCGCTCGCCAGCACCCGTCATGATGGACTGACCGAAGGAGCGGAAGAGTTGATGGAGCATGGAATTGCCGGCCGCGGTGTGAGCGGTCCCGGCGGACGGTCGCTCGGCGAACGCATTCGCTCCGACCTGGAGCAGCGTATCGTTTCCGGCGAATGGCCGCTCGGCCATCGTATCCCGTCGGAACACGATCTTATGGCGGAATACTCCTGTTCCCGCATGACGATGAACAAGGTGCTGTCCGGCATGGCGGCGACCGGATTGATCACCCGGCGCCGCCGTGCGGGCTCGTTCGTGGCGGTGCCGCAGGGCGAGCGTGCGGTGATGGAGATACAGGATTTCGCAACCGAAGCGGCCCGCCTGGGGCACATCTACCGGCACGAAGTTCTGAGCCGCAGGGCCGAGCGGCTGGACGCGGCGCACGCGGGTGCGCTCGGGCTTGCCGTCGGCAGCCGGGTGGTGCGCGTTCGCTGCCGGCACCGGATGAACGATATCGCGAATGCGTACGAGGACCGCATCATCTCCCTTGCCTCGGTGCCGGCCGCGGAGCGGGAGACATTCCTGAGTGTGCCACCTGGTACATGGCTGTTGCAGAACGTACCGTGGACCAGGGCCGAGCACGTGATCCGCGCCCGCAACGCCGATGCGCGGCTGTGCAACATGCTGCAGTTGAAGCCGGGCGCCGCCTGTCTCGTGCTGGAGCGACGCACCTGGCACCAGGGCGCACTGGTTACCGAAGTGACGATCAGCTATCCCGGCGACCGGCACTGGTTCATCGGGCGATTTTCGCCGACGACCGGCACCTGACATCCGGGCGCAGTCAACCAGCGGCGGAGGTGGAGCCTTGACGGTACCCATCCCCATTTTGTATAGGCAAAATGGTGGCTTCGCAAGCAGCACCTCGGCCCTGGAACGACCCGGAAACCCGTCTCGCCTTAGGATGACGGCGCGTTGCAGCAACTCGCCACCACCTATCCCGCCGAAGCCGGTGCACCGGTCCCACCGAGGTTCTCTATCTCACGCCACGATAACGAGCGAACGGTAGCCGGCGCCGGGGCAGAACCATCCGATGGACTCCGGGTTCGGCAATTCACTGCATCGGCAGACGCAAGGGATGCGCCATGAACGGGATTATCCTGCGGCCAGGCGAAACCAGGTTGGCCGAGTGGCGCGCCATTTATCGCGGCGCCGCGGCATCGCTCGATCCGGCCAGCTATCCGGCCATCGCCCGCAGTGCCGCGGTGATCGAGGCGATCCTCGCCCGTGGCGAGCCGGTCTATGGCATCAACACCGGCTTCGGCAAGCTGGCGACAATCCGCATCGACACGGCAGATCTGGCGACGCTGCAACGAAATCTCGTGCTGTCGCATTCCGCCGGCGTGGGCGAGCCGATGCCGGCGCCTGTCGTCCGCCTGATGCTGGCGTTGAAGCTCGCCAGTCTGGCGCAGGGCGCGTCAGGCGTGCGCCCCGCAACGGTGAAACTGCTGGACTCCATGCTGGCGCGCGGCCTGCTGCCGGTGGTGCCGTGCCAGGGGTCCGTCGGTGCGTCCGGCGATCTCGCGCCTCTGGCGCACATGAGCGCCTGCATGATCGGCATTGGCGAGATCGTGGTGGACGGGATCCGCATGCCGTCTGCCCAGGCTTTGGCACGCGCCGGCCTTGCCCCGATCACGCTGGGGCCGAAAGAGGGGCTGGCGCTGCTGAATGGCACCCAGTTCTCGACCGCCTACGCACTCGCCGGCCTGTTCGAGGGGGAGTTGCTGCTGCGCGCGGGCCTGACGACCGGTGCCTTATCGACCGACGCGGCGCGCGGGTCCGACACGCCGTTCGATGCACGTATCCACGCACTGCGGCGCCATCGCGGCCAGATCGATGTCGCCCAGGCGTTGCGTACGCTGATTGCCGGCAGTGCGATCCGCGCTTCGCATCTGATCGGGGATGATCGGGTGCAAGATCCGTATTGTCTGCGCTGCCAGCCGCAGGTGATGGGGGCGGTGCTTGACCTGCTGCGTCAGGCGGGCACCACGCTGGCGACCGAGGCGAACGGCGTGTCGGACAACCCGTTGATCTTCGCCGATACGACCGAGGCGCTGTCGGGTGGCAATTTTCATGGCGAACCGGTGGCGTTCGCAGCGGACACGATCGCGCTGGGGCTGTGCGAGATCGGTGCGTTGGCGGAACGCCGGATTGCGATGCTGATCGACCCGGCCCTGTCCGGCCTGCCCGCGTTTCTCACCCCGAAGCCCGGCCTCAATTCCGGGTTCATGATCCCGCAGGTCACCGCTGCTGCGCTGGTGGCCGAGAACCGGTTGCGCGCCGCGCCCGGCAGCGTCGATTCGATTCCGACCTGCGCGAACCAGGAAGACCATGTTTCGATGGCGGCACATGCCGCGCGGCGGCTGCTGGCGATGGCCGAGAACACGGCGTGCGTGCTCGGCATCGAGCTTCTGGTGGCAAGCCAGGGGTGCGACTTCCACAAGCCGCTCATCTCCAGCCCGCCGCTGGAACAGGTGCGTGCGCTTCTGCGGGCCGAGGTTCCGCACCTGGAGGAGGATCGTTGCCTTGCGCCCGATATTGCCGCGGCGGTCGCGCTGGTGCGGTCGGGCCGCGTGGCCCACGCCGCCGGCGAAGACCTGCTGCCGGAACTCGGCTGATGTCCGCCCGCGCGTTGCCCCGACGCGCTGTTTGCACCTGGAAAGGTCGATGACATGAACCGCCTCGACAACATGCGCACCGTGCGCGCGGCGCGCGGCACCGAGCTGACAGCCAGGACATGGTTGACCGAGGCGCCGTTGCGCATGCTGATGAACAACCTCGATCCCGATGTCGCCGAGCGCCCGGGCGAGCTTGTGGTGTATGGCGGCATCGGGCGGGCGGCACGCGATTGGGACAGCTTCGACCGCATCACGGCGACGTTGCGGCGACTGGAGCTGGACCAGACGTTGCTGGTGCAATCCGGCAAGCCTGTCGGCGTGTTCCAGACCCATCCCGATGCGCCGCGCGTGCTGATCGCCAATTCCAATCTGGTGCCGCATTGGGCAACGTGGAGCCATTTCAACGAGCTGGATCGCAAGGGGCTAATGATGTACGGCCAGATGACGGCCGGCTCCTGGATCTATATCGGCAGCCAGGGCATCGTTCAGGGCACTTATGAAACGTTCGCCGAGATCGGCCGCCAGCATTACGGGGGCAGCCTGTCCGGCCGCTGGATCCTGACCGCCGGGCTGGGCGGAATGGGCGGTGCACAACCGTTGGCCGCGAGCATGGCCGGCGCCTCGCTGCTGGCCATCGAATGCCAGCCGGGGCGCATCGAGATGCGGCTGAAGACCGGCTATCTCGACATCCAGGCCGACGATCTGGACGCCGCGCTGACGATCATCGAGCGATCCTGCAAGCAGCGTAAGCCGGTCTCGGTCGCGCTGCTGGGCAACGCCGCCGAGGTGCTGCCCGAACTGCTGCGCCGTGGTGTGCGCCCGGATGTGGTGACCGACCAGACGTCCTCGCACGATCCCGGTCACGGCTACCTGCCGAAGGGCTGGACCGTGGCGGAGTGGGACGCACGCAAGGACAGAGCTCCGCAGGATGTGGAGACGGCGGCGCGACGCTCGATTTCCGAGCATGTGCAGGCAATGGTTGCATTTCACCGCATGGGCGTGCCCACGGTCGATTACGGCAACAACATCCGCCAGGTTGCCAAAGACGAAGGCGTGGCCGACGCGTTCGACTTTCCCGGTTTCGTGCCCGCCTATATCCGACCGTTGTTCTGTCGCGGCATCGGCCCGTTCCGATGGGCCGCGCTGTCCGGCGACCCCGAGGATATCTACCGCACCGACGCCAAGGTACGCGAGCTGCTGCCGGACGACACGCATCTGCACAACTGGCTCGACATGGCGCGCACGCGCATTCGGTTCCAGGGTTTGCCGGCGCGCATCTGCTGGGTTGGTCTGGGCGACCGGCACAGGATCGGTCTCGCTTTCAACGAAATGGTGGCGAAGGGGGAGCTGAAAGCGCCAGTGGTGATCGGTCGCGACCATCTGGATTCCGGCTCGGTTGCTTCTCCAAACCGGGAAACGGAAGCGATGCGCGACGGCTCCGATGCCGTGGCGGACTGGCCGCTGCTGAATGCGCTGCTGAACTGTGCCAGCGGTGCGACCTGGGTGTCCGTGCACCAAGGTGGCGGCGTCGGCATGGGGTTCTCCCAGCATGCCGGCATGGTAATCGTGTGCGATGGCACCGAGGATGCGGCTCGGCGCATCGCCCGCGTGCTGTGGAACGACCCGGCAAGTGGCGTCATGCGCCACGCCGATGCCGGCTACGAGCTGGCGCTGGCCTGCGCCCGCGAACATCAGCTCGATCTTCCGGGCATACTGAGCTGACGCGCCGGATGGCGGAAACCGTGCCGGGCCCTGGTCACCTGTTCCTGGAAACTGCGCTGCTACCGTCCGGCTGGGCGCGCGACGTGCTGATCGGCTACGACGGTGCCGGCCTCATTACCAGCATTACGACAGACGCCGCACCACCGGCATCCGCGGAGCGTTTGCACGGCATAGCGCTACCGGGCGTGCCGAACCTGCACAGCCATGCGCCGCAGCGCGCGATCGCCGGACTGGGCGAACGGTCCGGCAGCGGGACAGATAGTTTCTGGAGTTGGCGCGAGGCCATGTATCGCGCCGTCGGCCGCACCGGGCCCGAGGAGCTGGAGGCCATCGCGACCCAGCTCTATATCGAGATGCTGCAGGCCGGCTATACCACGGTGGCAGAGTTTCATTACCTTCATCACGACAAAGACGGCCGGCCCTACGCCGATCCGGCGGAGATGAGCCATCGCCTGCTCGCGGCCGCTCGCACCGCGGGTATCCGGCTGACGCTGTTGCCGGTGCTCTACGTGACAGGCGGCTTCGGCGGTGCCGCTCCGGTGGCGGGGCAGCGCCGGTTCCTGCACGATCCGCCCGGCTTCCTGCGGCTGGTGCAGCAGCTTCGCGACAATGTAGCGGGTATGCCGGCAGTGACCGTGGGGGTGGCGCCGCATTCGCTGCGCGCCGTGCCATTGGATCTGCTGGTCGAACTTGCGGCTGCAACGCCAACCGGCCCAATCCATATCCACGTCGCGGAACAGCAGCGGGAGGTGGAGGAATGCCTTGCGCTTCATCGGCGCCGACCGGTGGAGCTGCTGTCGGGCACGGTCGCGCTCGATGAACGCTGGTGCCTGATTCACGCGACCCATATCGATATGGCGGAAACCAACGCGATCGCACGATCGGGTGCCGTCGTCGGTCTTTGTCCCACGACGGAAGCCAACCTGGGCGACGGGTTGTTTCCGGCGGAACCCTACGTGGCAGCAGGCGGTCGCTTTGGTGTCGGATCCGACAGCAATATCTCGGTCAGCCCGGTGGAGGAGCTGCGCTGGCTCGAATACGGGCAACGACTGTTCTCGCAACGGCGCGCCGTGCTGGCCGGCGGCGCGCAGCGATCGGTCGGCCGCAGCCTGCTCGACACGGTGCTGGCCGGCGGCGCGCAGGCGTGCGGCGGTGGCGGCACACTGGCCGTGGGGCAGCCAGCGGATATCGTGCTGCTGGATACCGAACATCCGCTGCTCGCGGCGCGCGGCGGTGATGCGGTGCTGGATGCATGGGTGTTTGCCGGCAACGCGACGCTGGTGCGTCACGTGATCGTGGGCGGCCAGGTCGTGATCCGTGACCGGCATCACCGCAAACAGGATTTGACTGCCCGCAGCTTCATCGAGACGCTTCATCGGTTGGCCGAGTGACGTCACTGGCGATCATTCGGCCATCGTCGCATCGGCACATGCGGTGGAAGAACGGCCAGGGCGAGACAGCGGAAATCGCCGTCGAGCCGAACGATACCGGTTTCCTGTGGCGGCTGAGCATCGCACATGTCACAAGCCCCGGTACGTTCTCGGCGTATCCGGGGATCGAACGCTGGATCGCCGTGCTGGACGGGAACGGGATGCGACTGTCGATCGGCAACGCGGAGCCGCGCATCATGCGGGCGCTCGATCCGCCGGCCTGTTTCGCCGGCGAGGCGGACACGAGATGCGAGCTGCTGGACGGCGCGATCCACGACATCAACCTGATGCTCGACCGCCGCCATGTGGCGGGACGCATGTTCGTGCTGACCGGCCATGGCGAGCGTCGGCTGGATGGCGGGATGGTGCTGCTATACGCGGCGACAAAAGGCGTTGCGGTTTCGCCCGGTGTTGCGGACTGGGTTGAACTGGCCGTTGGAGAGACAGCAATGCTCGGCGCGGCTGGCGGCGTGAGCGTGCTGGAAGCCGGGGCCACCGCCATCGTCGCGCGGATCGAGCGGCAACTCGGCCCGCCGGGTCGTCTCGGTTGAACCGGTGCGAGACGCTGGTCAATAGCGACGCTTAGGCTGTCGATCGGACCGCGATCAGTGCCAGTGTGCGTGCCATTTCGTTGGCTTCGATCATCACGCCTTCATCGCCGCCGAACCCAGGCTTCGACAAAAGAAAGTCGGCCCGGCAGGCGAGCGCAACCTGGGCCGACACGCGGGCGGACTGGTCGGTCTCATTCCCGCTGCCGCCGACATAGCTGCCGATGCCGGCCTTGCGGCAATACAGGATCGCCTCGATCGTGTTGCTGATGCCGCCGAGGTCCGGCGTCTTGACCTGGGCGTAATCGGTCGCGCCGGCATCGGCAAACTCCTTTATGTCCTCCAGCGTGTTGCACCATTCGTCCGCGATGATCGCCACCGCGTGGCCGGCCTGTGCGAGCGCCGCCCGCAACGCCTGGAATGCCGCGATCTGCGCATCCTTCGATGCCGCCAGGACCGGTGTTTCCACCAGCAGATCGAGCGGTGCCACCGCGGCCTTCAACGCTCCGAGATAGTCCACGATGGAGGGAACATTCATTCCGAACAGGTCACCGATCGTTCCATATACGTCGAGATGAATGCGGGGCGCGTAGCCATCACCACCAAGCTCCCGTACCCGGCGAGCAAGATGTCGGCCGTACTCCAGCAGCTTGCCGCCGTCGCCGCCGAGATCACGTTCCGCGATATGAAACGACGCATGCGGCAGAAGCTCCGGCCGCTTCATGATCATGCGGTCGATCTGGTCGTAGTCGTGCGTGAGGCACGAGGCCAGCAGGGGTATCGGATCCGTCGATACGGCGCAGCCATACTCGGCAGCGATCACCTCCGCCATCGTGACGCGGTTGGCGAGCGCCGTCGCGTGCAGGAGCGCCTGGCTGAGGCCGTATCGAACCGCGGTGTGCAGCGGCTTCCCATCGTGCCGGTATTGCTCGATCTCCTCGGCCAGCGGACGGAGGCAGTCGACCCGGCGTCCTTGCAGAAGCTCGCGGATCGTCGTCCGCAGCACAGGTACATGTTCAGAGGCGCGAAAAACCGGATCGCGGCCGGCGATACCGGCAAGGATGACATCGACACAATCGCCGAACGCGACCTGTCCATCCTCCAGGATCAGCATGACGGAAACGGCTTCACCGGGCTGAATGATGCGGGTGAACCCGGAACTCACTGGGTCCCCGAGATAAGCGAACCCATCGGCTTTCGCGCCGCGCCTGATCGCCATCAGGTCCTTGTTGAAATAGCCGGAGCGCACCGGTGCGCACACCAGATCACGGACGATCACATGCGCCTCCCATTGTTCCAACGTCGCGGGCAAGATAGAAAAATGTATAGGCAAATACCTGGCAGGCGGTCAAACCCGCCGTCGTGTGGAGGAAAACACCCATGAGCGTAACGCGCAGATTGGCGGAGTGGGCCGCGGGCTGGGACGGCAGCGCGTCAGAGACTGGCCGCCGCTGGGCGCGGGACGCCATATACGACACCATCGCCTGCATGATCGCCGGATCCGGCGACGAGGGTGCGAGCCGGGTGCGCACAGTCGTCTCGGGCTGGGGAAGCGGGCCGGCAACAATCGTCGGATCCACCTATCCCGCTCCAGCGCCCTGGGCGGCACTCGCCAACGGCGCCGCGGCGCATGCGCTCGATTACGACGACAACATCCATTACGCCATGACACATCCATCCGCGGTGATCCTGCCGGCGTTGCTGGCGTTGGCCGAAGAAACCAACGCGAGCGGTCGCGACGTGATTACCGCGTGGCTGGTCGGGATTGAGATCCAGGTCGCCGTCGGTCATGGCGTGAACCGGCTGCATTACGACAATGGCTGGCACTCCACGTCCACTGTCGGGACCATCGGCGCCGCTGCGGCCTGTGCACGGCTGCTCCGGCTAAACGAAACGACGATGGTCAATGCCATCAGCCTCGGGGTGAGTATGGCATCCGGTACAAAAGTGCAATTCGGTACCATGGCAAAGCCGTTCCATGCCGGCATGGCAGCCAAGAACGCCGTCATGGCGGCACGATTTGCCGAAGGCGGCCTGACCGCCGCATCGGAACCGCTGGATGCCGAATACGGATTCCGTAGCCTTTACGTCGGCCCGGACTCGCGTGGCTGGGATGGTGTGCTCGACGATCTCGGCAATCCACTGGCAGCCGAGAAGTACGGGCTGGAACCAAAATGCTACCCGTGTTGCGCCGGCGCGCATCGCGCACTGGACGGACTGCTGGAATTGCAGGCGGAGCACCGGTTCCGCGCCGAAGACGTGGTCGAGATCGTCACCCTGGTGGGCTGGGGCAATGCCAGCAGCTTGTTGTATCCGGATCCCGTGCAGGAGATGGAAGCGCGCTTCAGCATGCAGTATTGCATCGCCGCCGCGTTGCTGAACGGGCATCTGCGACTGTCTGACTTCACGTTGGCAGCCATCCACCGGCCGGAGGTGCGCCGGCTGTTTCCGCTGATTCACATGACGACGCACCCGCGTACGGATGCGGAAGCGCCGGCTGCCCGCAAGCCGGCGGAGATCACCGTGCGACTGAAGGACGGGCGGACGCTGCACGCCAGCGTTCAGCACGCGCGCGGGACGATGTTCCGGCCGTTCGGATGGGCAGAGCTGGAGAAGAAATTCCGCGACTGCGCGGCAGGGCTGATGCCGCCAGCAGCGTATGCCGCAGTGGGCGAGCAGCTCGCGGACTTCGAGCACCTGCCAGGTATCCGGGAGGCTGATGCGGCAATTGCGGTTCGATGCCGGATGTGACCGTGGGGAACGGTTCGCGCGTCGGCCCTACGCCATCGGTCCCGGGTGACGTGCGCTCGAGGATCTATCCCTTGAGTTCCTGTCAGCGCCATATTCTCGATGATCCGGCGCCGTAGCAGCAGGAACACGATCAGCATCGGCAGCGTGCTCAACGTGGAACCGGCCATCAGCTTGCCGTAATCGGCGCTGAAGCGGAACTGGAAGGCGGTCAGCCCGACCTCCATGTTGAACAGCAACTGGTTGTTCGCCACCAGCAGCACCCAGATGAACGCGCCCCATGCCTGGATGAAGGCGAAGATGCCCACCGCGCTCATCGCATTACCCGACAGCGGCACCAGCACACGCCGGAACGTCCACCATTCGGATGCGCCATCGACCCGCGCCGCTTCCATCAGCTCGTCGGGAATGGCCGAGGCGACGTGCTGGCGCATGAGGAAGATGCCGAAGCTCATCACCAGCGTGGGCAGTATGATCGCCTGGTAGGTGTTGATCCAGTGCATGCGCACCAGCTCGATATAGAGCGGGATCATGTAGGCTTCGAACGGCACGATCGCGGTCGCCAGGACCAGCATGAACAGCGCCGACCGTCCCGGGAACCGGTATTTGGCAAACACCGCGCCGGCGATCATGGAGGTGATCACGCAACTGACCGTGGAAACAAGTGCGATGAACATGCTGTTGCCGAAGAAGCGCAGGAACGGCGCCGCCTGGAATAACCCGGTGTAGTTCGACAGAGTCGGCACCTTAGGCAGCAGATGCGGCGGCCAGACCGCGATCTCGCCCGGCAGCTTGAAGGATGTCGCCAGCATCCACAGCATCGGCAGCAGCATGAAGATCGCGCCCAGGCTCAGCACGACATGGATCAGAACCGCTCCGATCCGCACGCGGGGGCGCCGCCGTCCCTGGCCGGGTCTCATGTCGTCTCGCGATCACGAAAGGCACGGAACTGGATCAACGTCACCCCCAGAACGATGAACGTCAACGTCACGGCCTCGGCTGATGCATAGCCCATCCGGAAATACTGGAACGCATTCTGATAGATGTCATACACCAGCACACGCACCGCCTGTCCTGGCGCCGCCTGTGACCCGAGCGTCATGACGTATACCTGCGTGAATACGGTGTAGGAGTTGATGGTCGCGGTCACCAGCACGTACAGCAGGATCGGCCGCAGCAGCGGCAGGGTCACGCGCCAGAATTTCTGCACCTCGGTCGCGCCGTCCAGGCTGGCCGCTTCCAGGTAGGACCCAGGGATGTTGCGGATGCCGACCAGGAAGATCACCAGGTTGTACCCCAGCACCTTCCATACGCCCATGATGATCAGCGCCCACAGCGCGATATGCACATCGGTCAGCCAGGCAACGGGCGGGATGCCGACCAGCGACAGCACGTAGTTCAGGATGCCGTAATTGTAGTCGTAGATCCATTTCCAGGCGATCGCCATCGGCACCATCGGCGTGATCACCGGCAGGAAGTAGATGGTCTGGTAGACCGCCGATGCCCGCCCCCGTCGCGCCAGCAGCACCGCCAATGGCAAGGCGATCGCGGTGCTCAGCAGCACGGTCGCCACTGAATAGACGGTGGTGTTCCAGATCGCGATATGGAAATTGTCGTCGCCGAACATCCGCACGTAATTGGCGAGGCCGACGAAGGGCCGGACGTGGGAAATCAGCCGCCAGTCATAGAAACTGAGCTGCACGCTGCGGCCGATCGGCACGATGCGCACGTAAGCGTAGATCGCCATGACCGGGAGCAGCATGGCGTAGCACCACACCCACATCCGCGTGCGTCGGCCGATCAGCGTCATGGCGGCTCAGCCGTACAGGTTCGCGTCCTTCAGTATCTTGTCGGTCTGCTGCGCCATGTCATGAACCCGCGCAGCTATCGCCTGCGGATTTCCTTTAAGCGACGGATCGACATACGCCTCGCTCAGCCGATCGGCCAGCCGGCTTTCGACCTCATCGAACGCCGTCAGGACCGGTTCGACATAGTATTTCACGTCGGGCGGCGGCGACACGAAAGCTTCGAACTGCGGGATCTTTTCGATCAGCGGCTTCCAGTCGATGTCCTTGCGCGGCGACAGCCATCCGGTCATCTCGGTCAGCCGCAGCCCGTTCTGGGCGTTGGTGAGGAACTTCACGAAATCCCAGGCGGCCGCCTTGTTCTGGCTCTGGCCATTCACATAGACGCCCCACGGCTGCAGCAGCATCATGCGCGGCATGCCGGCCTTCCAGGCAGGAATGGGTGCCACACCATACTGCAGCTTCGGGTTCTTCGATTGGATCTCGCCGATCACCCAGGACTCGCGGAATAGCATCGCCGTTGCGCCAGAGGCGAAGGCGTCCGCGTCGTGCGGCACCTTGGGGTCATCGATGTGCCAGGTCTGCACGGCATCGACGTAGAAGGTCAGCGCGTCGCGGCCGGCCTGGTTGTCGTATCCGTTATGCCATTTGCCGGCCGGCGTCTTGTCGATCAGCGAACCGCCGGCCGCTTCCAGCACATAGCGGAACTTCTCGCCGATGCCGCTGCCTTGGCCAGAGAGGCGCAGGCTGATGCCGCTGCGTGTCATGCGCCCCTGGCTGTCGAACTTCACCAGCTTCTTGGCGTCCTCGATCAATTCGGGGAAGGTGGCGGGCGGGCCGGACAGGCCGGCTTCCTGGAAATAGGTCTTGTTCCAGTACATGCAGGCGCGGCTGCCTTCCAGGAACGGCAGCCCGTATGTCTTGCCATTGAGCGTAAAGAAATCGACGATGGACGAATCCCACGCACCCGATTTCAGATAAGCGTCGATATCCGGCGGGTTGGGGTCGATCAGGCCGTTATCGATGAAATTGACACTGATATTGGTGCCGATGTCGTATACGTCCGGCCCAGTGCCGGTCGGCACCGCCGCGGTCAGCTTCTGTTCCGCCTCTCGTAAGGATGTGCTGAAGAAATCGAAGCTGACGCCGGGATGGGCCTTGGCGTAATCCGCGCCGACCGCCTGATAGAGCGGCTGAATCTCCGGATAGCCCGTCCATACCGTCAACTTCGTGTCGGCACGCGCCGTCCGGGTACCGGCGACCGCCGCCGCGCCCGCCAGCGCCAAAGCCTCTCGCCGGCCCAACCTGGTTCCTGACATGATCGACCCCCCTCGCCCTTCTTCGTTCTGGGTCAAGCTTCCCACGCGCTCCCCCGCGGTGTCTAGAACGACTGATTGAGGTCGCCCCTGTTGCCGCCTTAGTCTCGGCTTTACCGGGCTGAATCAGCCCGGCCTGGCTTTTGGGGGGCAACAATGCGCAGCTTTTCGATCCGCGCGGTCGCACTGACTGTCGCCCTGCTGTGCCCGCTTGCCGGATCGTCGCCGGCAACCGCACAGAAGGCATCCGCGGACCTCTCCGACGTCGTTGCGCCGTTGCTGGCGGAGGTTGTCAACGTCACTACTGTCCGGATCACACCAACTCCACAAGGCTCGCACCGCGAAGTATTTGCCGGTTCGGGGTTCATTATCGATCCCTCAGGCCTGATCGTAACCAACAACCATGTGGCGGACGGGGCCGCCGAGATCACAGTCACCTTGCATGACAACACGATCCTGCCGGCGACGTTACTGGGGCAGGACGAGCTGACGGACCTGGCGGTGCTGAAAGTAAAATCGGAAGCGCCGCTGCCGGCAGCGCAATTCGGTGATAGCGAAAAGCTGCGCGTCGGCCAGCCTGTCATCGCAATCGGGAATCCCTACGCGATCGGCACGTCGGTCAGCGCCGGCATCGTCAGCGCGCTCGGCCGCGACATGCGGGAAAGCCCTTACGACGACTATATCCAGACGGACGCCGCCATCAATCACGGCAATTCCGGGGGGCCGCTGTTCGACCTTGCGGGACAGGTGGTCGGTGTCAACTCGGTGGTGTTCTCGCCGAGCGAGCAGGGCGGATCGATCGGCCTGGGCTTCGCCGTCCCCTCGAACGAGGCACGCTTCGTCGCCACGCAGCTCGTCGAACAAGGTTTTGTTCGGCGCGGTTGGCTCGGTGCCCGCATCCAAAACGTGACCCCGGCGATGGCCGACGCGCTCGGGCTGCCGCGAGCCGAGGGCGCGATCGTGGTTGCCGTGATCGCCGGTAGCCCGGCCGCCAAGGCCGGGCTACAGGCCGAGGATGTGGTCCTGACGTTCGATGGGCGCGAGATGACCGACTTCCGCATGCTGTCGCGGGCAGTCGCAACGCGGGAGATCGGCACGTCGGTACCGCTGACGGTCTGGCGCGATGGGAACAGATCGAACATGACCGTCATCGTCTCCGAACGGCCAGGCGATCGCCCCCGCCCAACCGGACCGGCCCCGGCAAGCCCGGTCGTCGCGGGGGACGATGCCACTCTCGGTCTTACGCTCGTGCCGCTGAGCCGTGCATTCCGGACCAGGTTCAGGCTGGACGACGCACAAACGGGGGTGGCGGTGAGCGGGGTGGAGCCGGACAGCGCTGCCGCCGACCAAGGGCTCCGGGTCGGCGACCTGATCGTGCGCGTCGGCCAGCAGATGGTCACCGCTCCAGCCGAGATAAGCAAAGACATAGCCACCGCCCGCGGAGGGCGTCACGAGCATGTGTTGATGCTCGTCCAGGGGCAGGATGGGCTTCGCTGGGTCGCGCTGCGGCTGCGGACCGGGGCATAGAAACAGCCGGGTGCCCTTAAGGCGCCCGGCTGTTCCTGTTCAAGTCAGTCAGAGTTTGGACGTGTGCTCAGGGGCAGGGACGCGCCTGGGCAAGCTGCTGGGAAGCCCCGCCGTTGCCGCCACCGGCCTCGGCAAGCTGCTGAGAGGCGCCGCCGTTACCGCCACCGCCGCCCTCGGCGAGACGAGTGCCAGCCCCGCCGTTGCCACCGCCACCGCCTTCAGCAAGCTGCTGCGAAGCCCCGCCGTTGCCGCCACCGCCGCCTTCAGCAAGCTGCTGGGAAGCCCCGCCGTTGCCGCCGCCGCCGCCTTCAGCAAGCTGCTGGGAAGCCCCGCCGTTGCCGCCACCGCCGCCCTCGGCAAGCTGCTGGGAAGCCCCGCCGTTGCCGCCGCCGCCGCCCTCGGCAAGCGCTGGGAAGCCCCGCCGTTGCCGCCGCCACCGCCTTCGGCAAGGCGGGTACCAGCCCCACCGTTGCCGCCGCCACCGCCCTCGGCAAGCTGCTGGGAAGCGCCGCCATTGCCGCCGCCACCGCCTTCGGCGAGTTGCTGCGTAGCGCCGCCATTGCCGCCGCCTGCTTCGGCCAGCGACGCACGATTACAGTCGGTCGATTTGGTCTGCGCGAAGGCACTCCCACCAGTCATCGTAAGGCCAATCGCCAGGAGGGCAGACGCCGCTAACGTTGCGTTTCGCATCCTTTCGGCTCCTCTTTTCTATTCGAGCAGGTCAGCCCCCCGCTCATAGGCATTCTTAGGGTCCGGTCACTTGTTTATCTCGTCGGTGACCTGGCCGCCAGAATATGGTCGTCGTGCAACCGTCTGCACGCTTTTTTCACTGCGACTGCCCCGCATTCCCGCCATGCACGGGAGCCGATACCCCGGCCACGGGCGCTGTGCAGCAGGAAGGCGACCGATCGCGGTCTTCAACGACAGTTCGGTCATGAACTTCATACCGTCCAGAATAACCACCCCTCCCGCCTGTCAGATCTCGACGACATTGCCGCGAGAGCCGGGCTGTAAAACCTGCGCATGGTAGTAGCCAGCGCCACCGCCATTTGCCGACGCGGCGGTGTGAGCCGCCGGAAGCACCGGGATTGTCACGCCGGCCACGATGCCCAGAACTCCAAACAGCACTGTCAGAACTTTGGTCATCGTGGCCTCCGAAACCGGGTTGCTCCGTTCCTCGCCAACAAATATCGGCGGAAACGTCGCCCGAGTCATTGAACCTCGTCACAGTCAAATGATGATACTTTTCACAGGCGAACGGTGACCTCGGTCACTCCGATGGGCCTGGCTGGCAGGACCCAGCCATCCAGAATTCGCACCTTGACGCGCTCACCCTGGGCTGGCGGGTCACCATGGTGAACGACATCCAATCCGTCGGGCACGATATCGCCCACCCCGACGCGGACCAGCCAGTGGCTCCCCTGGTACCGCGCGTCGATTACGTATCCCGACAGCGAATCCGATTGTCCCACCGGAGAGATGGCAAGCTCATGCGCGCGCACCGCCAGTGTGGCCGGACCGGGTGGGTGGCCGGACGGGGCGCGTACCGTGCGGGCGCATCCGCCGACGCGGACACTCGCTCTCCCGCCGATTGCAGGTGCAACCATGATTGCCGGCAGCAGCGTCGCGTTGCCGACGAATCGCGCGGCGTCGGCGCTGGCGGGGCGCTCATAGACGTTGCGGGGCGTGTCGCATTGCAGAATGCGTCCGCCCGCCATCAGCGCGATACGGTCTGCCAGGGCGAGTGCCTCGTTCTGGTCGTGGGTGACGTAGAGAAACGTCGATCCCAGCGCCGCGCGCATGGCGGTGAACTCGGTCTGCATGGCACCGCGCAGCGATGGATCGAGATTGGCCAGCGGCTCATCGAGCAGCACCGTCCCCGCCGACCTGGCCAGACACCGCGCCAGAGCGACACGCTGGCGCTGGCCGCCGGACAACGCGGCGGGACGACGGTCGCCATATTGCTCCAATCCGACCTGCCGCAGAGCTTGCGTCACCGCCTGGCGGCGCCCGGCCCTGTCGAGTCCGCGCTGTTCCAGCGCGAATCCCACATTGCCGGCAACCGACATATGCGGCCACAGCGCATATGACTGGAACACGATCGCGATATCACGATCTTCCGCCGGAATGAAACGGCCCGGCGACGCGACCATCATCTCGCCGATCCGCACGCTGCCGGCATGCGGGCGATGAAATCCGGCCACCACGCGCAGCAGCGTGGTCTTGCCGCATCCGGACGCACCAAGGACCACCAGGAACTCGCCCGGCGCGACACGCAGGTCAACGCCATCCAGCACGCGCACGTCGCCGAAGCGGCACGCCACGCCGGACAGTTCAATGCTCACCCCGACCACGGCAACATCCGCCGCGCCGACGCGGGCAGCAGCGCGGTCAATCCGGCAATCAGGAAGAGAAAAAGAAGACATAGCGCGGAGACGGCAGCGGCCTCGGCAATATTCCCGCCCTCGTTCAGGGAAAAGATTAACACCCCTACAGTTTCATGGCCGGGCGACCAGAGCAGCGCCGAGACGGTCAGTTCCCCGAAAGCGGTCAGCAGGACAAGTATTCCCGCCGCCGCGGCGCCAGGGCCGAGCAACGGAACCGCAATGGCGAACAATCGGCGGAAGAACCGCGCACCCTGCGCACGGGCTGCCTCGTCCATCACCGGATCGATCCGTGCCAGGGCCGCCTGGACCGGCCGCACCGCCAGAGGCAGGAAGCGCGGGATATAGGCCAGCAGCATGATCCAGGGCGTGCCGTACAGCGACATCCGCAGCACCGGCAGCGGCCGGGAATAGAGCAGGATCATCCCGATCGCCAGCACGATGCCCGGCAGCGCGTACGGCGCGTCGATGATCGGATCCAACGATCCGATCAATCGGCGCAACCAGTTGCGATCGCCCCATGACCGCAGCAGCGCAGCCGGGACCGCCACGACGACGCCGCACACCGCAGCAGCGCCCGCCAACCAGCCCGAGGTGATGAAGGCGCGCCAAGTCTCGGCGGTATGCAGCACGGTGATGTAATGGTCTAACGTCGCGGTGGCGGGCCGAAGCGGCACGCCGTATGCGCGCGACAGGGAGGTGGCGACAAGGGAGGCCAACGGCAGCACCATTACCACAGCAGACACCGCCACCAGCCCGAACGTTACAGGCACGCGCCAACCGCCAAGCTCGATCGGGCTCGTTCCGCCGGCAGCGCCGCCGATGGTGGCAGCATCGACGCGACGGGCGGCCCATCCGGTCGCCAGTGCCGCGACCGCCGACACTATCGCCAGGCCCAACGCCAGCGCGGCGGCGTTCGGCAACATGGCCGGGCCGAACCCGGTCAGGCGCTGATATATCAGTACGGCCAAGGTCGGATAGCGGGCGGGAATCCCGATCATCGCCGGAATCCCGAAGCTGCCGAGGCAGGCGACCACGGTAAGGCCGAACCCGGCGATCAGGCCGGGGCTGGCGAGCGGCAATACGATCCGCCGCAGCACGCGCGCTCGGCGGGCGCCGCCGGCCCGGGCCGCCTCGATGAGCTCGCCAGGTATTCCCGCCACGGCGGAACGTGCCGCCAGGAACACGATCGGCATGTGCTCCACGCCCAGCAGAAGTGCGATACCCCAGCCCGAATAAAGCGCGTCATCAGCACCACTGAACCAGCCCGGCAACGGTCCCCCTGGTGACAGCATCTGCATCCACGCCAGCGCGATGATCTGCGCCGGGATCAGCAGCGGCAGCAGCGCCGCGATCGACAGCACCCGGCGGGCGTGGGCATCGGTCAGCGCCACCACGACGGCGTATACGCCGCCAAGCGCCAGCGCCACCAGCGCGCCGCCAAGGCTGGTAACCATGGATCGCAGCAGCGCCCGCACCACCGAAGGTGACGCGAACACGGCGCCCGAGGCCCATACCGCAGCCGCGGCGAGCCGTAGCAGCGGCAGCAGGCTGAGCCATGCCACGACGACCGCCAATGCCACGCCAAGGAATGCCTCGGCCGCCGGCATCCGCCCGGACAGACGCCGGATGATCAACCGCCGAAATCATCCGTGAAGCGGAGCAGATCGGATTGCGCCTGCCGCAGAATGTCACTGATCGGCGGCGCGAGAATGTGGATCTGGTCACGCGGCGGAAAGCCCGTCGGGGGCGGCACGTCGGCCCGCATCGGCAGATAGCCCAGCGACGCCGCGAAACGCTGGCCGGTTTCGGACAGCAGGAAATCGACGAACGCCTTTGCGGCCGGGATATTGTGCGCCGTCGCGAGGATCGCCACCGGCTCGGTCACCACGGTCACGCCATCACGCGGGAAGACGAAATCGATCGGCGAGCCGGCCCGCTTCGCGTTCAGCGCCATGAAATCCACCAGCACGCCGTATCGACGCTGGCCGCCGGCCACCTCGGTCAGCACCTGGCCGTTGCCCTGCACAGCGATCGCGCCGTTTTTCGCCAGCCGGTCGAAATAGGTCAGCCCAAGTCCCGGCAGCTCTGCCAGCGTGCCCATGAAGATGGCGGCGGCGCCGCTATAGAGGGGGCTGGGCAGCACCACCTGGCCGTGCGCCGCTGGACCCAGCAGGTCGGTCCAGCTTTGCGGGCGAGGCGCCTTCAGGTTGTAAACAATGCCGGTGGTGATGAACTTGGTGCCGAAATACGTATGGTCCACGTCGTAAGCGGCGGCAGGCAGCCCCTGAACCTTCGCATCCGGGTAGCGCAGCAGGCGTTTGTCTTGTTTCAACCGCTCCATGCTCATGGCGTCGGCGATCAGCAGCACGTCCGGCCGCGGCGCGCCGGCGGCAAACTCGGCGGCGAGCCGCGTCATGATCTGCGTCGTCCCATCGCGGATGAAAGACACGGTCACATCCGGCGCGGCCTTGTGGAACGCGGCGATGGCATGTTCGGCATCTGCCGGGGGCTGAGACGTATAGAGCACGAGCTGTCCCGACTGGGCGCGAAGCGCGGCCGGCATACCCATCATCAGCACCGCCGCAAGCAGGGCTGCAACCACGTGCTTCATTTTCCGCCTCCGGCCGGTCGGCGAGCGATCAAGCCGGGCGAGGCGTGTCTGTCAACCGCCGCGGGATCGCGAACCGGCAGGCGGGACGTGCTATCCTGGTTCTGCCGCCCGGTTCACTCCATGCAGCGTCGAGGAGGCGTCGCGATATGTTCCAGGCCTATCGAACCATCGTGCTGGCGGTGACACTCGGCATCCTGGCGGGCTGCGGCACCACCCTGGCGCAGCGCCAAGCCAAGCTGGCACCCTTAATCGGACGCCCGGTGAACGACCTGATCCAGCAGCTCGGTGTACCCAACCGGACCTATGATGCGCAAGGCGTGCGCTACCTGGCCTATGATGAACGCCAGGTCCAGATTCTGCCGGGCGTGCCGGGGCCCGGGCTTTGGTCCGGCGGTTGGTGGGGCGGCGGCATTCCGCCCGAGGTGGTGCAGTGGGAGTGCGAGACGACCTTCGCCGTCGCCGGCGGCATCGTCCGATCCTACAGCTTCCATGGAAACGCGTGCGGCTAAGGTCGGCTACCAACCGCCGAACCAGACGCCCACCCCGTGGACGATGCCTACCGGAAAGAACAGCGCGCCGGCAATCAACAATGGGCGCAGACCGGCCGCGGAGCAGAATACGATCGAGGTCAGCCAGGCGGAATAGCTGAACAGGCCGAGGCCGAGGCAGACCGCCGCGGCGAGCGGCGTGATCGGACCGTCTTTTCGAAGCTGCATGTGGCCAGTCGCTCCCTGCCAGCGCCGAACGCCGCCGTGGAAAGTCCGAAGCGACAGCCTGCCTGTCAATGATAGACCGGCGTTGCCGCGCACGTAAAGAGTTCGCTGGCGTGACGGCCGCTATTGGCGGCGCAGCCAGGTGACGGACGCGAACGCGCCGAGCCACGAGCCGGCCGCGGCGAACAGCACGTAAACGACATTCTGGGTGTAACTGATGACTGCGAAGGCGGAGAGAAGGTACCAGATGCCACTCCAGTTGGCGGCCCACACGCGACGACGTGCGGTGACGGCTGCGTTGAACAACACATAGACGGCATCGGTGACCGCCGTGCACACCAGCACGCCGGCGGCGATGGCCGGATCGATCGCGAGGTTCATCGACGGTTCTCCGTGGATGGGTTGCCGGGCGATGCCCGACAGTGATGAGCGCTGGGTTCAGCCTATAGTGCAGCGATCGGGATGCCCGAACGAGCATACCACCGCGAGCGGCAGGCGATGGCGGCTGTCGGCCAGTCAGCAAGCGCTGAGCGGCTAACCGGCGACATTCAGTATCTTGCCTTGCGCAAACACCGGCCGCGCGAAGGACGACGCCGCAACGGCCGCCAGGCCCGCCCAGCCTGTTGCGACGAGCCTCGGCGATCGCGCCAGGAGCCACATCTCCCATGGCCGGCGCGACCGGCCGCCAAATCTATTCATAAGGTGCAAACTGTTCGGCCCGCCATTTCAGCGCCGCTGCCAACCCTTCAGTGCGGCGTATCGAATCAAACTTGTCGGCCTCGGGCGAGCCGGTCGCGTCCATGATGGCCGAAGCTTCGGCGCCATACATGATGGCGCTGCGCAGCCCCATCGTCTCGAACGCCTGGTTGACCGAGCGCTTGTTCCATTTCAGACAATCCAGCGATACGCGCGACATACGTTTCGCGATCTTGGCGACCTCCTGATGGACGGTGGCTTTCAGGAACACCTTATCGACCAGACCCAGCCGGAACGCCTCGCTGCTGTCGAAACTGTCTCCGGAGTAAAGAAGCTGGCGGCAGCGCTGGCCGATCAGCCACGGCATGATCATGGTGGCGATGCCGTTGGAAAATCGCGCTTCCACCGCGGCGAAGGTGGATGTGTCGGAACAGTAGCGGATATCGCAGCACATGGCGAATTCCAGCGCCCCCGCATAGCAGAACCCGTCGATCAGCGCGATCACCGGTTTCGAGCAGTCCCATACGGAGTAGGTGAACCGGATGTCCTTCTGCATGCGGGCGCGCCATTCAACCAGCGTGCGTTTGGGACGTTCCGCCGATTCCTTGATGTCGTACCCGGCCGAGAACGCCTTTCCGCCGGCGCCGGTGACGATCAGGACCCGCACATCGGGATCGGCGTCGGCCGTTGCGACGGCATCCATGATCTCGTCAACCAGTGGCTGGCTCAGGGCGTTATGCCGTTCCGGCCGGTTCAGCGTAATGGTCGCGACGCGGTCATCGACCGCATAGAGAAGGAATTGATAGCTCATGTGGTCTCCGATGAACGAGCGTGGGGTTCGATCAGCAGGTCCACGCCGACCGCGCCTTCTGGGCCGACGATCAGCGGGTTTATTTCCATCGCCGCGTAGAAATCCGAATACGCCGCGGCGAAACGCGAGAACGCGGCAATCGCGCGGGCGGCAGCCTCATGTCGCAGCGCGGCCGCCCACGGACCCCGCCGAGCAACGTGGCGGCCTCGGTCTCCGCTAACATCGCGCGGGCGGTCGCCGCATCGACCGGACCGAGCCGCACACTGACCTTGCGGCTGACATCGACGAGCACGCCACCCGGGCCGACCAGCACGAAGCTGCCAAAGCCTTTGTGGTTCATGACGCCAACGATCAGCTCCACCCCGTCGGACGCCATGGCCTCAACAACGATCGTTCCACCATCGCCGTCCTTCGCGTTCTGCTTCAGCGTCGAAGCCAGTGCCTCATACGCTGCGGTCACGCTGGGGGAGTCGACCAGGCCCAGCCGGACCAGGCCGAGATCGCTCTTGTGCGGCAGGTGCGGCGCAATTCCCTTCATCACGACCGGAAAGCCCAGCTCTCGCGCCGCCATGACCGCTGCATCCGCGCCATCGGCGGCGCGCGATGTCACCATTGGCACACCCGCCTGACCCAGCACGGCGAAGCGTCCGGGCTGGTCCGCGGGAAGCCCCGTCGGCGCGGCGGGAACGCTGATCCGGGGTGGCGGCGGTGATGCGGTATCGATCAGCCGCGCAATCGCCGCCAGAGCCGGGCGCATGCCGGACAGATATGGAATGCGCGCGCGGTCCAGAATCGCGCGGACCTCGGCGTTTACGCCTGTACCGGCCGTATTGTTGAAGAACACGAGGCGCTTGTCGGTTTCGGCTGCCGCGCATGCCTCGGCCATGATGCACGCATAGGGCACGTCGCCGCCGCCCTGCCCCGGTGCGTCGATTGAAAACCCGATGGTCCCGATGGAGGCATCATCCAGCAACGCCTGGAGCATCGTTCGGAACCGCTCCGGATTGAAGCCCAGCCCCCACCCATCCAGAGGATTCCCGATACTGGAATACGGGGGAAACGCCGGGCGCAGCCGCGCCAAGGTATCCGGCGACAGGTTTGCGTACTCAATCCCGAGTTCGCTCCCGAGATCCGCCATCAACGCCGCCTCGCCGCCCGACAGCGTCAGGGGCACAAAGTGGCGCGTTGGCGGCGGCGCCCGGTTCGCGGCCAGAAGCGTCGCGGTTTCCAGCATCTCGTCGAGGTCGCTTACGCCGATGATACCGAGGGCGCGGAAATAGGCCTGATACAGACGATGCTCGCCGGCCAGGCTGCCGGTGTGGGCTTGCACCAAAGCACGGCCGATCTCGCTGCGCCCGAGTTTCAGCGCCACGATGCGCTTGCCGCTCGCCAGTGCCGTCTCGGCCGCCTGCGCGAACAAGGCGGGGTCGCGAATCGTCTCCAGGAACAGCAGGATGACGCCGACGCGGTCATCGGCGGCGATGTGCCGCAGGTAGTCGGCCACGGTCACCACCGCCTCGTTGCCGGTGGTGACCAGATAGGAGAAGCCGAGCTTGCGTTCGTCCTCGCTCAGGATCAGTGCGACCGACCCGCTTTGCGAAATCACCGCGACTGGCCCCGCCGCGATGGGCGAGAAATAGCGCGGGGTCCACATCGCCTTGCGGTCGAGCACATTGACCAGGCCGAGATTGTTCGGCCCGGCAACAGCGACATTGCGCTGCCGGGCGATAGCGGTCAGGCGACGCTGCAGCTCCCGCCCCTCCTCGTCTCCGTCGGCGTAGCCATTGGCGTTGATGAAGACCGCCTGAATGCCGGCATCCGCCGCCTGCTCCAGCAGATCCGGCCCGTTCCTTGCCGGCACGCCGAGGAAAGCCGCATCGACCCTCTCCGGCAGCGCCGAGAGCGAAGCATGGCACGGCAGACCGCAGACTTCGGTGTAGCGCGGGTTCACCGGGTAGATCGGGCCGGAGAATCCCATCGTCCGCAGGTTGTTGATCACACGCGAGCCGATCGCATCCGGCCGTTCCGATGCGCCGACCACGGCGATCGAACGCGGGCTGAGCAGCTTGTGCAAAGTCGAATGGCTCATGATGCGACGATCTCGGCCTGGTTGCGTCCGGCAACCGGAAACAGTGCGTTCCGCTCGATCCAGGTCTGCAGGAACTGGCGCAGACGTTCGCTTCGCGGGGCGCGGAACAGGGTTTCCGGCGGGCCTTCCTCGACGATCGCGCCGTGATCGATAAACACCACGCGGCTGGCCACCTGCGCGGCGAACCCCATTTCGTGCGTGACGACCACCATCGTCATGCCCTCGGCAGCCAGCGACCGAATGACCTGAAGCACCTCGCCCACCAGTTCCGGATCGAGCGAGGAGGTTGGCTCGTCGAACAGGATCACCGACGGATCGATCGCCAGCGCGCGGGCGATCCCGACACGCTGCTGCTGTCCGCCGGAGAGCTGGGCCGGATAGGCGGACAGCTTGTCCGACAGTCCGACCTTGGCGAGCATGGCACGCCCGATCCTGCCTGCCTCGTCGCGGCTTTTTCGCTGCACCAGGATCAGCGGCTGCGTCACGTTTTCCAGCACCGTGAGATGCGGCCACAGATTGAACTGCTGAAACACCATGGCGATGCCGCGCCGCAGACGGTTGATGCGAGCAGTGACGTCAGGTACGCGCTTGCCGTCCGCGGTAATGCGATAGCCGAGCAGTTTACCGTTCACCAGCACCGCACCTTCACCATAGTCCTCCAGAAAGTTCAGGCACCGCAGCAGGGTGCTTTTTCCCGAACCGGACGGACCGATCACGCACACCACCTCGGACGGATGGATCGCCAGCGAGATCGACCTGAGAACCTGCTGAGTTCCGTACCACTTGGACAGACCGTCCGCGGCAATGACGGGACGCCGATCCGGCCTGTCGTTCATGCGAGGCCCATCGTGTGACGCGACAGCCGCCGCTCGGCGGCATGACCCAGCCACGCCGTCAATTCCACCAGCAACCAGTAACCGAGCGCCAACGCCAGATAGGGCTCGACGAAGGCAAACGTCTCCAGCGTCATGCCGGTGACCTGAAACGTCAGCTCGGGGATCGTGATGATCGACAGGATTGCCGTGTCCTTCAGAATGATGATGAGCAGGTTGATCGAGGGCGGCAGCATCAGCACGAGCGCCTGCGGCATGACGACATGAACAAGCGTATGCTTGGTCGAATAGCCGAAGGCCCGTGCCGCCTGGATCTGTCCCGCGGGCACACTGGTAAGCCCGGCCCGGAACAGCTCGGCAAAATACGCTCCGCCGTACAGTCCGAGACCGAGCAGCCCGGCGGCCATCGCGCTCATTGTGATGCCGATCTGCGGGCCGCCATAGTAGAGTAGGAAAAGCTGCACCAGCAGGGGTGTGCCGCGGAACAGTTCCACATAGCAGCGAATCGCGACGCGCACACGCCGGGGCCCGAACGTGAGCAGCGTGCCAAGGATTGCGCCGACAACAATGCTGATGGCCGAGCCGGCGATCCATATTTCGATCGTGAGCCCCAGCCCGGAGAGCAGCTCCGGGGCGTATTGCACCAGCAAGCGCGGATCGAAGCTCATAGCGCCGGCGTCAGCATGCCGCGGGACAGTCGTCGTTCCGCGAGGGTTCCGGCCGCCGCCAGAACCAGGTTGATCATCAGGTACACGGCAGCAGCGGTTGAATACCAGAAGATCGGCCGCATGTTGCGCGCGACGATATTTTGCGTGACCCGCGTCAGGTCGGCGACACCGACCACCGATACCAGCGACGACGCCTTCAGGATGGAGATGATTTCATTGACCATCGCCGGGGCGGCCGCACGCAGCGCCTGCGGCAGCAGGATGCGTCGCCAAGTCTGCAGGTTGCTGTAGCCGAAGGCCCTGGCTGCCGCGCGCTGTCCGACCGGGACGACGAGAAATCCCCCCGCAGGTTCTCCGCCTGATACGCCGCTGTGCAGACCCCGAGCGCGATGGCAGCGGCAACGAAGGACGGCAGATCCAGCCCGAAGAACGGCAGCAGGTAATACACGACCAGAAGCTGAACCAGCAGCGGCACCCCGCGGAAGATGCTGACGTAGAGCCCGCCCGCCCGACGTGCCAGCCAGCCCGAAGACAGCCGTGCGGCGCAGACCGGGGCGGCCAGGACGAACCCAAGGATGATCGCCGCGAACGACACCGCGATGGTCATGGCTGCACCGACGAGCACCAGCCACAGGCTGACGGCGATCGATGTTGTCCCGAGGAACGCGTTCACGCCAAGCCGCCCGTGTCAGTGAACGGGCGGCGGCACATTCTCATACGGCAGCGTCACCGGTGTTCCGAACCATTTGATCTGCAGGTCCTTGATGGTGCCGTCCTTGTCGAATTTCGTGATCTCGGCGTTCAGCGCATCGAGCAACGGCACCGAGGCAGGGGTCTTCGGCAGCACCCAGGCCAGATAGGCGGGCGGCCCGAACGGCGGCAGCACCACCTGGAATTGCGGGTTGTTCTTTTGCAGGTACAACAAATTCGGCAGCGACGTCGCGACGGCGGAAACGCGCCCGGCCGCCAGGTCGGCATAGGCATTGGGGCTGCCGATATAGACCTTGATCTCCTTGGCGCCGCCGGGAAGCGTCTTGGCGTAATCTTCCAGCGTCTGGAGCTGCTCCGAGCCCTTCGTGCTGGCCACCACCTTGCCCTGGATGTCGGCCGGCTTGGTGATGGAGTTGTCATCGGCCCGCTTGACGAGTGCCACGGTCGCGTCGCCGATCGGCAATGTCATGTAATAGCGCTCGAGCCGTGCCTTGGACCTGGTGGTTCCAGCAACCACCATGTCGAACTTCTTTGCCTCCAGCGCCGGCAAAACGCTGGCCCAGGGAAGATCGACCCAGCTCACCTTCACGCCCCAGTCCTTGGCCATCCGGTCGATCAGGTCGACGTCGAAGCCCACAGGCTTTTCGCCTTCCAGGAATTCGAACGGCGCAAACTGCAATTCCGTACCGACGACGATCTCGCCGCGCTGTTTGATCTTTGCAAATGTATCCTGCGCTATCGCCGGACTGTGCAGAACGAAGACAGAGACGGCGAGGACACAAAAGCCCCAGGCCCATCTGACAGCGTTGAATTGCAAGTGCGGCATTTTGTTGGCTCCTGCGTCTGGCGGCAATCCGGGGAATGTTGGCAGCGTGATGCGGCGTGGCGGTTCCGGTCGGTGGCATCGACCCCACATCGGCCATGGCAACATGATCAAGCTCCGCTCTGCAAAGAAACTACAACAGCAACGGCATCAGGCCAAGGCGAAAGGTGTCATGGGATGATCTCTCCGCGCTCGATGGTGTAGACACGCTCCACCAGCGAGACGAGCAAGGCAGGATTGGATTCGGTGATCAGGATCGCCGTATCCGGTCGCTGCCGCCGGAGATTCGCCAACGTCTCGGCGTAGCGCCGTGCCACCGCGGGCGCGAGTCCCTGGAACGGCTCGTCCAGCAGCAGCAGACGGTCGCCGATCATCAATGCGCGGCCGAGTGCCGCCATCTTCTGCTGTCCGCCGCTCAACACGCCCGCAGGCCGCCGGGCGAGAGGCTCCAATTCGGGCAGCAGCGTACAGATCGCCGTCAGACGGCGCTCGACCTCCGCGGCGGCGGCGCCGCACGCCTCGGCCGGAAGCCGCAAATTCTCGGCCACCGTCAGCGTCGCAATCAGCCGCCGGTCCTCCGGGACGTATCCGGTGCCGAGCCTGGCTCGGCGCGCCGGTTCCCAAGACTCCACCGGCTCACCGCCCATCTGAATGCGCCCGCGGCTCGGGATCAGCCCCATCACCGCACGCAGCGTCGTCGTCTTGCCGGCGCCGTTATGGCCGACCAAGCCGACGCTTTGCCCGTTCGGCACCATAAGGCTGACACGCCGCAATATGCGGGCGCCGGCCAAGGTAACGTCGAGTCCGGACACCGAGAGCGCCGGAGCTTTGCCGTTCACAGCACGCGGGCCTTCACGTCGGGATCCGCCAACACCTCCTGCGGCGGTCCCACCCGAAGCAGACGCCCTTCCACCCACACGGCCACGCGGTCGGCAAAGCGCGCGACCACCTCCATGTCGTGTTCCACGAACACCGCACTCACGCCGCGTGCACGAAGCGCAGCGACAAGGCGCGTCATGAGTCCCAGCTTCTCGGCGCTGCTGACACCGCTGGTCGGTTCGTCGAGAAGCATGATCTGCGGCGACAACGCCAGCGCCATCGCCACGTCCAGCAGCTTGCGTGAACCTTCGGGGATCGCACGGGCAGGCAATTCTGCCACCAGCTCAAGGTCACACAGCCTGAGCAGTCCGGCGACCTCGTCGGCAAGTGCGGCGGATGCGAGGGGATGAAACGGACGCCAGAAGCCGGCCCGCCCCGCCGACACGGCGAACCGCAGGTGATCGAGCACGCTGCGCTGCAGGAAAAGTTGGGGGTGCTGGAACGCCCGGGCGATCCCGATCCGGGCAATTGCCCGTGGGGTCAATCCAAGGATCGACCGGCCGCCGACCCGGACCTCGCCGCTATCGGGCCGCAAATAGCCGGTGCAGATATTCAGGAACGTGCTCTTGCCGGCCCCGTTTTGACCGATGATGGCAAGGAATTCACCCGCCGACAGGCCGAGGCTCACATCGTCCACCGCGCGGACGCCGCCAAAGCTGAGATGAAGGTGCGTCGCCTCCAGCAGCACCGCACCGGTCATCGGATGCCGCCACGCGGCAACCCGCGCTCCCGCGTTCGCTCGGGCCACAGCGTCGCCGCGCATGTCTCAACCAATCCGGCAAGACCGCCGCGGGCGAACCGGATCACCAGCAGGATGACCGCGCCCAGCAGGATCTCCCAGCTATTGCTTAGATATT
Organism: uncultured Pseudomonadota bacterium; assembly: GCA_963777625.1. Taxonomy (GTDB): domain Bacteria; phylum Pseudomonadota; class Alphaproteobacteria; order Acetobacterales; family Acetobacteraceae; genus DATDIC01. Next base: position 113,225 of record CAVZRO010000033.1, read on the forward strand.
GCGCCGCCGAGATGCTGAGTAGCTCATACAGCGCCGCCCCCAGGAACGGCCCCAGCACGCCGCTGCCGCCAAGCACCGCGATCACCACGAATTCCGTCGATGTCGTCCAGTAGACGGCATCCGGTGCGACATGCCCGACCGCGGTCGCCGAGATCGCGCCCCCGAACCCGGCCAGGAAGCCCGACAATGTGTACGCCTGCAACAATACCCGGTTGGCGGAGATGCCGAGGTATTCGACCCGGATTTCGCGATCTTCGATCGCACCCAATGCCCAGCCGGCGGGGCTGCGCAGGTAGCGTCTGATAACCACGCCCAACAGCAGTGCGCTGCCGAGGCTGAGATAGAACAGCCAGCGCCCGAACGCCTGTGGACGAAGCTGCGCGCCGACGACGCCGCTCACGTCCACCACCAGCCCGTCCGAACCGCCGGTCAGGTTGTACGACTTGAGCAGGATCGAATATGCGACCATGGCCATCGCCAGGTTGAGCATGGCAAAGAACACGCCGCGGTAGCGCACGACGAACAGGCCGGTCAGAACCGCGGTCACCGCACCGGCGCCCGCACCGGCCAGCAACAGGACGATACCGAAACGTCCGGCGAGTGGTGAAAGAAAGGCCACTGTGTAGCCGCCGATGCCATAGAACAGGGCATGCCCGAACGAGATCAGCCCCGCCTCGAGCATCAGGGCGACTGCGAGGCCGGCGAACCCCGCGGATAGCACGATGGTGAACTGGAACGTGTCGCGCGGCAGGATCACCGGCAGTACCGCATAGCAGGCGAGCAGAATGGCAAGCGACGCAGCGCGGGCCGCTCGCATGTCAGATGCTCCGCTGGTGGATGGGACCGAACAGCCCGACCGGACGGACCAGCAGCACCAGCAGCATGATCAGGAACGGCGCCACGGTGCTGAGCACAGGCAGGAAGAACACCGCCAGGGAATGAGCGATGCCGATGATGACCGATGCTACGACCGCCCCTTCGATCTGCCCCAGGCCGGCGATGGCAACCACCGCGAACGACAGCACCAACATGTCGGCGCCGATCCCGATGCTCACTCCCACGGTCGGCGATGCCAGCGCGCCGCCAAGCGCGGCAAGCACGGCGCCCAGGGTAAAGCTCAGGACGCGCACCGGTCCGACCCGTATCCCCATTGCCGATGCCATCTCCGCGTCGGCGGCAACGGCGATCATCCAGCGCCCGGTCCGGCTGTGCCGCAGAAAAACACGCAGCGCGAGCAGCACAAGCGCGGCCAGCGGCACCAGCAGAAGCTGATAGTTCGTATGCAGAAGGCCGCCGATCCGCGTCGCCCCCAGCAGCCCGAGAGCACCACCGGAGTAATAGGGCGAGGTGCCGAACACCAACTTCTGCGCGTCCTCAAGCATCAGGAACGCCGCGAAAGTCGCCAGCAGTTGGATATTCTCCCGACGCGTGGCCGGCTCGATGTCGAAGGTCCAGCGCAGCAGCAGGCGCTCCAACGGCGGACCGAGCAGGACGCCCACCACCAGCGCGCTCAGGAACAGCCCGGGATAGATGAAATAGTGCGGCAGGCCGATCGCGCCGATCAGCCCCCAGACCCAGGCGGCCATGAAGGCGCCGATGGCATAGAAACTGCCATGCGCCGCATTCAGGACCTTGAGCACGCCGAAGATCAGGCTGAGCCCGACGGCGACGAGAAACAGCGTGGCACCCGAGGTCACCCCGTTGATCGTCGCCGAAACGAACTGCCAGAACATTCCGGCTGCCGACCGGCTCCTTCCGCTTACGGAGTGTACTCGTGGGGTGCCGGAAGTTTCGCCAGCGCGTCAGGCGTCAGCTTGCCGATCCAGCCCTCTGCGCTCTCTCCCATCGGCGCCATGATCATGTCGGCCGGAAAGGTGATGATCTTGTTCAATACGGCGAACGGATAGGCCTTGGTGTGCACCGAAACACCCACCTGTTCGCCGTAGGTGGCCTGATGATCCTCCTGGATCTTCATGTCTCCGAGCATCGTCGGCACCGTCAGGCCGACGAGCGCCTGGGCGACATCCGCGTTGGCCGGCCACGCACCGCCGCTCTTTTTCAGCGCCGTCTGATACCCGTCGCGCAGTGCCAGTAGCGCCCGCTGGATCGTAAACGGATAGGGCGAGACTGGATATGCGTTGAAGCGCTGATGATAGTCGCTGACGAATTTCGCCACCTCGGGATTGGCGATCGTGCCGGGATGCATCAGGTAGCCGTGCTCCGCACCGACCACCACGCCGTCCGGCAGCGCGTTCATGCCCTGAATATCGCCCTGCGTTCCGGCCGCCAGCGCGACCAGCCCCTGGCTGAACACGCCCTGCGCAACGCCCTGCTGGATCATCGCCACCACATCACCGCCCCACAGGCTGGAATAGACGAGCCCCGGGCGCTCGCCCGACAGGCGGGACAGCTCGCTGGTGTAGTCACCGGAGAAGAGCGCGGGAAACAGCGCGGTGCCGAGCTTGACCTGCGGGTTCAGCCGCTGCATCGCCTGAGTGAAGTATTTCCACTCGTCGCGGCCGAACGCGTAGTCGGGGTTTAGCCCGGCAATGTCCTTGATCGCCGGATACATCTTGGCGATGTAGAGCGCCATTGCTACCGCGTTGGACGATGCCGGCGGAATCGTGCGGAAGATCCACTTGTAAGAATGGCCTTCGAACAGCGAGTTGGTGTCGCAATCCGAAAGGATCGTCAGCACCGACATCTGCTCCGCCACCGGCGCGATGGCCAGGCAATCGGCGCTCGACGCGTAGCCGATCACCGCGGCGACATCGCCGGCCACCGAGCGCAGCTCGGCGACGTTCTTGGTCGGCCCTCCGGATTCGTCGATGAACTGCACCTGCATCGGCACGCCGTCGATGCCGCCGGCGTGGTTGATCTCGTCGATGGTCAGCTTCGCCGCATCGGCGGTCGGGCCGCCGACCACGGCGCCCGAACTGGAAAAGAAGGTCACGATCGCGATTTTCACCGCCGCCGGCTTCGTCGTCGCAGCGTGCGTTACAGCCGGGCCGATCGCCATGGCGATCGCCAGACAAGCTGTCGACCAGACGGTCTTTTTCATGAGGTCCCCTCCTGTGGATTGCTTTTGTTTCTCGGTGTGGCCGCGGTCATCGATCGGCACCATCCCGCCGCCACGACAGCTTGCCGAACTGGCGGTGCAGCCAGCTCGCGAACACTGACCAAAGCAGGCTGAACAGCCTGATTTCCCTCGCCGGCGCCGGGCTGACGTTACGCGCAGGCTTGGGGGGTACTGTTGCGGACTCCGCCGCTTGTGCGGGCGCCTCTACCGGAGACGCCGGCCCCAAGGGCGGTGCCTGCGCCTCCATTGCCGCGGCCAGATTGCGGGCGAACTCGTCGGTCAGCCGCTGGGCCACGCCCTGCACGATGGCGCCCCGGCTGAACTGCGCCAGGGTGCCGGCCAGCGCGAAATCGACCGTGACATCAACCCGCGTACCGGGATCCTGTTCGACGAGGCCGAAGCGGATATCCGCGCGCGCCCTGGAATTGTTCTTCTGATCGCGCCCCGTGCCGTGGATCGCGCCCGACCACGCCGCGTCGTCCATCCGCAACTCCGCGTCGCCGGCGAAGGCGGCGGTGATCGGACCCAGCTTGACCCGCATCTGTCCGTGCAGCCGATCAGTGTCGTCTGCCTTGTCCAGTGATGCACCAGGCATGCAGCCGGCTACGAGGTTCACGTCGTGGAATGCCCGCCACACCTCGGTGCGGGGAAACGGAACGACAAAGCTCTGGGTCAGCTCGGGCATCAGCTAACGCTGTCCCTTGCGGTCGTCGAGCACACGCCGAATCGCCTCCACAATGCCCACGTAGCCGGTACAGCGACACAGGTTCCCACTCATCTCGAGCCTGATACGGGCGTCGTCCGCATCGGGCAGACGACGCACCACGTCCCACGCGGAGATCAGCATCCCCGGCGTGCAGAACCCGCACTGCAAACCGTGTGCCGCCGAAAACGCCTCGCGCAGCGCGGCGGCGATCTCGTCGTCGCCCAGCCCCTCCACCGTCGTCACCGACCGGCCTTCACACGCCACGGCATAGGTAATGCAGGACCGGACGGGTTCGCCATCCAGCAGAACCGTGCAGGCGCCGCAGACGCCGTGCTCGCAGCCGAGATGAGTTCCGGTCAGCCGCTGCTGTTCGCGCAGGAAGTCGGCAAGATGCGTCCGCGGCGTGGTGACGCCGACAACCTTCCTGGAGTTGACGGTCAGGCTGACCGGCCGGGCATTGGATGCTGCGGCGTTCACAGACCGGCCCTCGCCAGGGCACGACGAAGCACCACCGCTTGGGTGCGGACCGCGAATGGATCGTCACCGAGCGGCGTCGCCGACAACAGCTCGGTGACGCGCTCGCTGCGCCCGCCGTCGCGCATGAATTGCGGATCATCGATCACGACGGGGCAGCCGGATGTAGCGCCGATGACGCAGCGGTGCACGTCACGTGCGGGATCGAACAGCACCGCGGCGCTGGCCTGCGCAAACTCCCCCGCCTTGCGGCAGAACTTGCAGTAGCCCCAGCGGGCACGCTCCGACAGCCAGGGTAGCCGCAATTCAACCAGCAACTCGTCGGGCTGGAGCGCCGTCTCGAACGGGCCGAGCATGAACTCCGCCGCAGCCACGGTGCGCTGCCCGGCCTTGCTGGCAAGCAGCAGCTCAGCCCCGAGCGCGGCGACGCAAACCACCCAATCCGCTGACGGATCGGCGTGGGCAAGGCTGCCGCCGATGGTGCCGCGATTGCGCACCGCGCGATAGGCGATGCCACCGGCAATCGCGGCCAGGATTTCGCCGGTACGGTCGGGACCGGCGCCGTCCTCCAGCCGCGCGTGGGTGACACAGGCGCCGACCGCAAGCGCCTGCCGATCGCTGCGTACCGATCTCAGTTCCGGGATGGCAGTGATATCGATAATCAGGTCGGGCTGCGCCAGCCGCAGGTTCAGCATCGGGCCGAGCGATTGCGCGCCCGCCATGGCCCGCACTGCGCAGTCGTCACGCGCCAGCAGATCGAGCCCAGCCGACAGGGTCGTGGGTCGCTCATACGCGAAGTCAACGGGCTTCACCGCGCCGCCCCAGCAGCCTCGATCGCCGCCAGGATGCGGCGCGGCGTGATCGGTGCATCCGAAACCGTCGCGTCGAGCGGGCGCAAGCGCATCATTGATCGCATTGCACAGCGCCGCCGCCGGCGCGATCGCTCCGCCTTCGCCGATCCCCTTCATGCCGAATTCGGTGTACGGCGAGGGCGTGTGCATGTGCTCGACGCGAATGTGCGGCACCTCGGTAAATCCGGGCACCAGGTAGTCCATCAAGGTCGACGCCAGCGGCTGCCCCTCATTGTCATAAGGTGAGCACTCGTAGAGGCCGGTTCCGATGCCCTGCGCGACGCCGCCGTGGATCTGACCGTCCACCACCATCGGGTTGACCATCGTCCCGGCGTCCTCGACCACCAGGTAGTCGATTATGTCAACCGACCCGAGTTCGGGATCGACCGCCACCACCGCGGCATGGGTAGCGTAGGAGAACGTGCCGTGGTCGCTTTTCGGCTTGTGGCCGCCCGTAACCTCCAGCCCGGCCGGATCGACGTCGGCCGGCAGGAGCTGCGGGGCGCGGTACCAGGTGTGTGCGATCTCGGCGATGGAGATCTCGGCCGCGCCGCTGCGGATGCAGCCGTCCGCCAGCACCGCATTCTCGGGCGGCGCCTGCAGCAGATGCGCGCCAATGCGGCGCAGGCGCTGCGCCAGGATCCGACACGACGTGGCGACCGCGCCGCCCGCCATGACCATGCTGCGCGACCCCCACGTACCGGTGGAATACGGGGTCAGCGCCGTGTCACCATGGATCAGCCTGATGCGCTCCAGCGGAATGCCCAGCACTTCGTTCGCGACCTGGGCCAAGGTGGTTTCCATGCCCTGTCCGTGCGACTGCACGCCGACGCGCAGTTCCAGCCCGCCGTCCGGCGTGATGCGTGCCTGCGCTTGCTCATGACCGGGAACCATCGGGATGCCCCAGCCGTGATAGACTGCGGTTCCGTGCGCCCCTTGCTCGCAGTACGTCGCCAGTCCGACGCCGATCAGCCGACCGTCCGGCTCGTTCCTACGCTGACGGGCCCGAACCCCCGCCAGATCGATGCCGGCGACCGCGCGGCGCACCGATTCCGGATAGTCGCCGCTGTCGAAATGCTTTCCGGTGATATTGTCGAACGGCATCTTCTCGGGCGGCACCAGGTTTTCGACCCGGACCTCCCAGCTTTCCCGTCCGACCGCCAAGGCGATGCCGTCGATGAGCTGCTCCATGACGAAGCACACATTCGGGCGCGCCACCCCACGATAGGGCACGATCGGCGGCTTGTTGGTGCACACGGAATAGGTGTGGCAGTGATAATGCGGAAAATCATAGGGGCCGGGCAGGATGCTGCCGACCTGCGCGGCTTCCAGGCACGCCGAGAACGGATAGACCGAATAGGCGCCGGCATCGACATGCGCGATCGCCTCCACGCCCAGCAGCCTGCCACGCTCGTCGGCATAGGCAGTGATCTCGTAATGGTGTTCGCGCGCGTTGGCGGCAGCCACCAGGTGCTCCCGCCGGTCCTCGATCCAGCGGACCGGCTGATCCAGCCGCATCGCAAGCCAGGCGGCCACGACCTCCTCCGGCTGCAACAGCCCCTTCCAGCCGAAGCCGCCGCCGACATCGGGCGCGATGACGCGGATCGCGTCCTGCGACACGCCGAGACACTCGGAAAGCCCGCTGCGGACAATGTGCGGCATCTGCGTCGCCGTGTGCAGCACCAGTTGCTCAGTCTGCCGGTCCCAGTTCGCCACGACGCCCTTGCCCTCCAGCGGCAGGATGCACTGGCGCGCGGTGCGGATCGTGCGGGACACCTTCACTGGCGCGGCCGCGGCAACCGCCGCGAATGGCGTGCCGACGCTGGTTTCCAGAAAGAGATTATCCTTCCAGTGCTCGTGCACGCGGGGTGCGCCGGCCGCGGCGGCGGCGAGCATATCGACATTCACCGGCAGTTCGTCGAACTCGGCCGTAACCAGGGCGGCGATGTCCTCGGCTTCGGCGCGGCTGTCGGCGACACAGACGGCGATCGGCTCGCCGACAAAACGCACCTTGTCGCTCGCCATCGCCGGCTGCTCGGATACCTTGAACCCCGGCAGGCCGGACGCCGCGCGGATCGGCTTCACGCCGTCCCGCGCCAGGTCGGCCCAGGTGAAGACGGCGTGCCGCACCGCGTCGGGGATTTCGAACCCGCGCAGGCGTGCATGCGCGACGGGGCTGCGCACGAATGCCAGCTCGCGCATGCCCACCAGGCTGATATCGGCCACGAACCGGCCGCGCCCGCGCAGAAGGCGATCGTCCTCCTTGCGACGAACTCTGGCGCCGACGCCGGTGCCCTGCATGGCTCCCCCCGCTGTGCCGACCCCGGACCCCAGCTCGGTCCCGTATCCAGGCGACCAGTTTGGGACTCTGCCGCCGCGCCCCCGGAAGATCAAGCGCCAAACAGCACAGCGAAATTCGATGCGGTAGGATGGACAGGCTGATGTACCATCTTTAGCATCTTAGTGGCCGAAAGGCGGCTTCTTCCGGTCGCACGCCGGTGCGATGGAGCGGAATCGAGGACTGCAGCATGACAGCCTATGAGCGGTTGAGGGCGGAGACGACCGAGCGCGACCGCAGCCTGCGGGAGAAGGTCATGTCGCTGGACGAAGCCGCCCGGCTCGTCCCGCCCGGCGCGCATGTCGCACTTGGCGGGTGCATGATGTCGCGCACGCCCATGGCCATGCTGTGGGCCCTGGTGCGCGCCGGCCGGCGGGACCTGACCTTCTCCCGCAGCATCGTTTCGTCGGACGGCGATATCATCTTCGCCTCCGGTCTCGGCCGCAAGATCATCACGAGCTGGTTCAGCCAGGGCATCGTCTGGGGCGTGTCGCGGGTGATGCGCCACTGGGTCGAGACCGGCCGCGCCGAGTTCGAGGAATGGAGCCATATGTCGATGGGCCTGCGCTTCCGCGCCGGCGCGATGGGCGTTCCGTTCATGCCGATCCGCTCGATGATGGGATCGGACGTCCATCATCGAGTCAGCGCGCAGACCCATCCGATGACCTGCCCCTTCACCGGCGAGAAGCTGGTGCTGGTGCCGGCGCTGACGCCCGATGTCGCGCTGATCCACGTGCAGCGCTGCGATCCTTACGGGAATGCCCAGCTTGACGGGCTGCAGTTCATGGACATCGACCTGCCGATGGCGGCGAAACGGGTGATCGTGACCACCGAGCGGATCGTCTCCAACGAGCAGATCCGCCGTACGCCCGATCAGACGAAATTGCCCTTCTTCACCGTCGATGCCGTCGTCGAAGTGCCGTATGGCTGCGCGCCACACGAGTGCTATGGCCAGTATGAGCCGTTCTTCAAGCATATGGACATGTTCGCCGAGATGACCCGGCAGGATCCCGAACGCGGCAGCCAGGAATACCTGGAGCGCTTCTTTCACGAGCCGGCTTCGTGGAATCATGTGCTGGACCGGATGGGGCTGCACGACCTGCTGACGGCAACGCGCGGCGGCAGGAGCATCCATGATGTCTGAACGCTCCCGCACCGCCGGCGCCTATACCACCACCGAGTTGCTCGCCGTGATGGCGAGCCGGGCGCTGCGTGACGGGCTGATCGTGTTTGCCGGCGTCGGCACCCCGCTGCTGGCGGCGACGCTGGCGCAGCGGCTGCACGCGCCCGGTCTGACCATCCTGTTCGAAGGCGGCGTGATTGGCCCGTTCATCGTGCCCGGGGAGCTGCCTCCGTCCACCAACGAACAGCGCTGCACCCGTCGCGCCAACATGGTGTGCCCGATCACCGATGTCCTCCTGCTGCTGCAGCGCGGCTATGTCGATGTCGGCTTTCTCGGCGGCGCGCAGATCGACCGCTACGGCAACCTCAATAGCTCGTTCATCGGCGACCCCGACCATCCGCGGACCCGGCTGCCCGGCACCGGCGGCGGCAACGACATTGCCAGCCTCTCGCACGTGATCGTGGTGATGAAGCACGAGAAGCGGCGCTTCGTGGAGCAGGTGGAGTTCATCACCAGCCCGGGCTATTTGCGGGGCGGCACCACGCGGCGTGACGCGGGACTGCTGGCCGGCGGACCGCAACTGATCATCACCGACCTGGCGGAGCTTGGGTTTCATCCTGAAACCAAGCGGATGCAGATCCAGGCGCTGCACCCCGGCGTCAGCATCGAGCAGGTGCAGGCGAATACGGGTTTCGTCCTCGACATCGCCGGCGACGTGCGGGTCACCGACAAGCCGTCCGAGCGCGAGCTGCAAGTGTTGCGGCAACTCGATCCGGATCGTCTCTACATCGCCTGAGCTCTGCTCGTCGACCGGCGTCTTCGCCGGACGACACGAAAGGACCGCCATGCCCGCCAAGATCGGTATTGCCATGCGCAACTTCACCCGGTTTCCGGAATTGCCGGACCCGAAGGCGCTGGTGGAATACGGCGTCTGGGTCGAGCAGCTGGGCTTTGAGTCGTTGTGGGTCTGGGATCACGTGCTCCTCGGCACCGACCCGCATTTCCCCATCGTCGATGCGCTGACGATCCTGACGGCAGTGGCAGCCCGCACGAACAGGATCAGGCTGGGTACCGGTGTGCTGGTCCTGCCGTTGCGGAATCCGCTGCTGCTGGCCAAACAGATCGCCACGCTCGATCTACTCTCTGACGGCCGCTTTGAGCTCGGCGCCGCCTCCGGCTGGTACAAGCGCGAGTTCGACGCGGTCGGTGTGCCGTTCAACCAGCGCGGCCGGATCATGGACCGCAATCTCGACATCATGATCCGGCTATGGACCGAACCGGTCGTTACAGCCGAGATTCCCCCCTACAACATGCGCCAGGCGGTGATGTTTCCGAAGCCGCGGTCGCAACCACGCCCCACCTTGCTGATCGGCGGCTATGTCGATGCGGTGCTGAAGCGCGCCGGACAGAAAGGCGACGGCTGGCTGACCTATTTCTACACCCCCGATTCATTCGTGCGATCGTGGAAGAAAGTCTGCGACTACGCGGCGGAAGCGGGCAAGAATCCGTCCGCCCTGCATAGCTGCAACCAACTTCCCATCATGGTCGGTCAAAGCCGGGAGGCGGTGCAGGACAAGATGATGGAGTGGCTGCACACCGAGTGGGACTTTGCCGGTTGGAGCGAATCCACCGCCGACAGCGCCATCATGGGAACGGCGGCGGAGTGCGTCGCGCAGTTGAAGCAGCACGAGCAGGTGGGTACCCAGCGCATCGTGCTGGTGCCGTACAGGTACGAGCGCGAGCAGATCGCCACGATCGCCCAGGAGATCCTGCCGCATTTCGCACAGCCATGATCGGGCCGCACGGCAAGGCGGAGGAAACCGCGTGAGTATCAGGATCACCGAAAACTCTACCGCACGTACTCTGCAACCTTACGACCAGCAGGAGGTGCTTTCGCATGCCGCCGCCGCCGCGGCGTTTGCGGCGATTTCCGCGTGCCCGCTCTATGCGCCGACGCCGTTGCACCGTTTGGACCGCGTCGCCGCTTCCAGCCAGGTCGGCAAGGTGTGGTACAAGGACGAGGCCAGCCGGTTCGGGCTCGGCAGCTTCAAGGCGCTGGGTGGCGCGTACGCCGTCGCGCGCCTGCTGCAACAGAAACTTTCCCGGCAACTCGGCCGCGACGTGACGCTGCCGGAGCTGGTGCGGGGCGGTCTGCGCGACCATACGCGGCAAATGACCGTCACCTGCGCGACTGACGGCAATCACGGGCGGTCCGTTGCCGCCGGTGCCCGCACTTTCGGCTGCCGCTGCGTCATTTTTCTGCATGCCGAGGTCAGCCAGGGACGAGAGGACGCGATCCGCGCCTACGGCGCCGAGATCGTCCGAATCACCGGCAATTACGACGAGTCCGTGCTGGCCGCATCGCAGGCAGCCGAAAAGAACGGCTGGGATGTTGTCTCTGATACATCTTGGCCCGGCTACGAGGCCGTTCCGCGCAACGTGATGCAGGGCTACACGGTCATGCTGATCGAGACGCTCCGGCAGCTCAAGGCGACAGGCGCCGCGCCGCTCACGCACGTGTTCGTCCAGGGCGGCGTGGGTGGTCTGGCGGCGGCCGTGTGCGCGCATCTATGGGAGGAGATGGGAAGCGCGGCGCCAATCACCGTCGTGGTCGAGCCGGAGCGCGCGGACTGCCTGTTTCAGTCGGCGCTGGCTGGCCGGCCCACCCCAGCGTCCGGCGATCTCTCCACCGTCATGGCGGGATTGTCGTGCGGCGAAGTCTCCACGGAGGCATGGCGTGTCCTGAGCCGCGGCGCCCGGTTCTTCCTGACGATCGATGACGCAATGGCGATCGAGGCAATGCGCCTGCTCGCCCGGCGCGGAGCGAGTGAGCAACCGATCATCGCCGGCGAATCCGCCACGGCTGGGCTCGCCGCACTGATCGCCACCGCGGCGGATCCGGTCCTGCGGCGACGGCTTGAACTCACTCCCGACTCGACCGTGCTGCTGATCGGCAGCGAAGGCGCGACCGATCCTGATCTGTACCGCCAGCTTGTCGGCGACATTGCCTGAGCTGCCTTATCCGGCGCCACCACCGCCTTCGCGCGCGCCATTGCGCAGCAGGTCGATATCGAACCGTACGCAATCGCCGCGGTAGACCACCTCCGCGACGTACGTCACCACGCCCTGCTGGTTGCGGACGAGATAGCGCGCCTCCGCCGTCGGCGAGTTCAGCGGCATGCGCAGCCGCTCGCTCGTGTCCGGGTTGGCGCTGCCGACGACGACGGTGAGCTGCGCATGGTCGATGTTCTCGCGCTCCATCTCCAGCAGCAGCGGCAGCGCGGTGCGGGAGCGGAATTCCTCGGGCGACCGTTCGAAGATGGCGCGTTCCACGTGCACACCGGCGACGGCAAAGGGCTCGCCTGCCCGGAACTGCACGCTGAGCAGGTATTGGTATTCGGCCGCTGCCGTGCCGTCCTCGGGGAACAGCCGCGGCGATGGCGGCGGATTCTTCACCGTCAGGAAACGCGGCACATGGGCGCTGATCGACTGCGCGAGCGAATCGATATCGATGGTCAGGTGCAACCAGCGGCGTTCCGGCATGTGCGGCGTGACGAACGTGCCGCGACCTTGCTGACGATGGACGAGCCCTTCTTTCTCCAGCAGTTCCACGGCCTGGCGCACGGTCACCCGCGCGACGCCAAATTCCTGCTCCAGTTCCTCCTGCGTCGGCATCTTCTGTCCGGCCCGGAAATGGCCGTCGGCAATGCGATTGCGCAGCAACGTTGCAACCTGGATATAGAGCGGGATCGGGCTGCGCCTGAACATGTGCAGGCGGCTTTCGGGCGCTCGTCGCCGCGAGCGCTCTTTCAGTGGCACAGTCATCCTGCGAATCTTCCCCCTGGTCCCCGCCTCAGCCCGACGAACCGCCGACGCTCTACCTCAATCGGCACCGCTACAGGAAGTCCGACGGATTCTGGTTACGGCTACAGGCGGTTGCGTGGCAGGTCTGATTAACTGTAGGATGACCGAACCTCCTGAGGATGGCTCCCGACCTGTCTTGGTCGAATCAATCGCGAGCAGAAGGAACAGGACATGACATCCGACCTCCGCCGGAGCGTGCTCGGCCAGATCGAGGTGGATACCGACAAGGCGATCAAGTTCCTTCAGCGGATGGTTTCGATCCCCAGCGTGACCGGCGATGAGGCCGGCATCCAGCGCTTTCTCGCCGATTACATGAACGGGATGGGGCTGACCGTGGACCAGTGGGAAACCGACTGGGAACAGCTTAAGAAACATCCGGGATACCGCCCGGTCGATCGCGGCTATGAAGGACGGCCCAACATCGTCGCTACATGGAAAGGTTCGGGCGGCGGCCGGTCGCTGCTGCTGAACGGCCATTCCGACGTGATCCCGGTCGGCAACGGCGAAGGATGGAGCGACAATCCCTGGTCGGGTGCGATCAAGGACGGCCGCATCTACGGGCGCGGCGCCGCCGACATGAAAAGCGGCGTGGCCAGCCATATCATGGCAGTCGCCAGCCTGACAGCGCTCGGCGTGAAGCCAAAGGGCGACGTCTACATCAACATCGTCATCGACGAGGAGGTCAGCGGCCACGGCACGCTGGACACCGTGATCCGCGGCTACAAGGCCGACGCCGGCATCTCCGGCGAGACCAGCGATCTGGCGATCCAGCCGGCCTGCATCGGCCGCACCTGGTTCGAGATCGAGATCAACGGCAAGGCCGCGGGAATCCAGCGGCGCTACGAAGGTGTCAGCGGCATCGAGCTCGGCTACAAGATTGCCAAGGCGGTGGCGGCGCTGGAAGCCGAACGTGTGGCCACGGTCAAGCATCCGCTCTATCCTAGCGCGATCGACGCCATCCCCTGTGCGATCGGCAGCTTCCAGGCCGGCAACTACCCCAGCGCCTTCCCAGCCACCTGTCTGCTCAAGGGCAGCATCGCCACGGTCCCGGGAGAGGACCATGAAGGCGTCAAGCTGCGGCTGGTCGATTGGATCTCCCGCGCTGCGGCGGAAGACCCGTGGATGAAGCTGCACCCGCCGAAAGTCCGTTTCGTCGGCTACGATGCACAGGCATCGGAGATACCCCGCGGTCACCCGATCACCGAAACGGTGTCCAAAGCGTACCGGGAGGTCACCGGACGTGACCCGGGGATCAGCGGCCGTCAGGGCGCGGCCGATACCAGATTCCTGAACCAGTACCGGCAACACGCCGACCGTGATCTTCGGTCCAGGATCGACCGCCATCATGCATTCCGACGACGAGTACGTGGCGATCGACGACTACATCACCGCCATCAAAGTGATGGCTCTCAGCATCTGCGACTGGTGCGGAACCCAGATGGCCTAGCGGACGAAGCAGCGCGGCCACAGGCAGACAGGAGATCCGATGCAGCAAGATCTGGTGGTGCTGGAACGCTCGGGCCGCATCGCCACCATCCGGCTCAATAACCCGCCGGTGAATGCCGCCTCGCTCGCCCTGCTGGAGGCGCTGCATCGCGCACTCGATGACATCGAGGCGGACACCGCCATACGATGCGTCATCCTGACCAGTACCGGGGAGAAGGCGTTCTGTGCCGGCGCCGATCTGCGCGACGAAGCCCGGCTGCGCGATCCGGCGGCGAGCGCTGCGTTCCGCGCCCTGGGCCGCCGCACGCTGCACCGCATTGAGTTCCTGCCGCAAACCGATTGTAGCAGCGATCCACGGCTATTGCATCGGCGGCGGCACCGCGATCGGCTGGGCCTGCGACATAAGGATCGCCGCCGACAACACCTTGTTCCGTGCCGGCGATGCCTATCTCGGCATCATCCCAAGCTGGGGGATGGGACTTCACCGCCTGCCGCGACTGCTGGGACGGTCGCGGGCGTTGGACATTCTTGTGCTGGGCGGGGATTTCGGCGCCCAGCATGCCTACGAGCTCGGCCTGGTCACCAAGGTCGTGCCGCGCGCCGCACTGATGGAGGAGGCGGTCCGCGCCGCCAGCCGGATCGCCACCGCATCGCCCAACGCCATGCTGGCGATCCGCCAGGCAGTAAGTTTCAACCTTCGCCATGACTGGGACGAGATGGCGGAGTACGAGGAAGAACTCAGCCGATCCGTGTTCGCGCACCCGGACGCGGCTGAAGGGATGGCGGCCATGCTGGAAAAACGGACGCCGGATTTCCGCGACCTGTAATCGCGCCGGAGGGGGGACTATGTCGGACTCGATCCACACACAGCCGGTAACACATCCATCGGCATGGTTCGGACGTGACCTTGTCAACGACCCGACCTGGTTGGTGCATCTTGACCGGAACGATCTGGCGGATATCGCCGCCGCGGTTCGCAACGTCAGGGCGCAGGGCCTGAGCCTGGGGCAGGTCGGACGCAGCAGCTTTCCGCTCCCCACCCTCGCCCCGAAGCTTGCGCGGTGGCTGGAAGAAATCCGCAGCGGGCCGCGGCTTCGTCGTGGTGCGCGGCCTGGATACGGGCGATTACAGCGACGAGGATGTCGGGCTGATCTTCTGGGGCATCGGCTGCTATCTCGGCGTCCCCGTCACCCAGAACCCGCACGGCGACCTGCTGGGGCATGTCTATGATCATGGCCGCCGCTACGGCGATATCGATGTGCGCGGCTACGAAACCAATGCGCATCTGCCGTTTCACAGCGACAGTTGTGATCTCGTCGGCCTGTTGTGCCTGCGACGTGCGCAGAGCGGCGGCCTGAGCAGCATTGTCAGCTCAGTCACGCTGCATAACGAGATTCAGCGCCAGCATCCGGAATACCTGGCGCCGCTGTACAAGGGCTTCCATTACATCAAGCGCGAGGCAGCGCTGACCGACGATCCGATCACCTCGTACCGGCTTCCGGTGTTCGGCGCGAAGGACGGTTATGTCAGCGCCCGGCTGGTCCGCAACCAGATCAACGCCGCGTGCGAGAAATCCGGCAAGCCGCTCGAACCGCTGGAACAGGCGTCGCTCGATTTCCTGGATAGCCTCGCCTACGACCCCGAAATCCATCTCGATATGGATCTGCAGGTCGGCGACATGCAGCTCTGCAATAACTATACAATTCTGCATTCCCGCACCGGGTTCCAGGATTATCCCGAACCGGAGCGCCGGCGTCACATGATCCGGCTGTGGCTGACGTTCCGGGAACGGCGGCCGCTGGCGGATGCCTTCCCGCCGCATAACGGTTACGGCCAGAACGAAATCGCCGAAGTGGCATTCCGATCCTCGGCCGCGGCGTGAGCTCTCTGCCCGCCGCCGTTTCGCGCCTTTCGGTCCGGGAGATCCTGCAGCCCCGGTCCGTCGCCGTGTTCGGTGCGTCCGAGGACCGTGACAAGTTCGGCGGCCGCATCATGCACTTCCTGATCCGGCACGGTTTCACCGGACAGATCGTGCCGATCAACCTGCGACGGCCGCAGATCCTCGGACGAGCCGCATACGCGTCGCTTGCCGATGCGCCGATCAAGCCAGAGGTCGCAATCCTTGCGGTTCCGGTGAACCACCTGCTGGCGGCCATCGAGCAATGCGCGGCCGCCGGCGTCGGCTGCTGCGTGATCATCGCGACCGGATTTGCCGAAGCCAATGAAGCCGGCGCCGCACTGCAGCAGCGCATACTCGACATCGCGCTGCCGGTCGGCATGCGGATCGTCGGGCCGAACTGCATGGGGCTGATCAATCCGGGATGGCGGCTGGCGCTCTGTTCGTCCGTCGTGCTCGATACCAGCGAGCTGCTGCATGGCCGCATCGGCTTGATCAGCCAGAGCGGCGCGCTGATGGTGTCGCTGTTCGATCGGGCGGTGTCGGAGGGCATTGGATTCAGCGCCTGCGTATCGCTCGGCAACCAGTCGGACCTGGAGATCTGCGACTTCCTGGAATATTTCATCGACGATCCCGCCACCGACGCGCTCTGTGTCTATATCGAGGGATTGCAGGACCCCGCCCGCTTCGTCCGCGCGGCGGCGGCTTGCCGGCGTGCCGGGAAGCCGATGGTGGTGGTCAAGACCGGCAAGACGACCGATGGCGTGCGCGCGGCGCGTTCCCACACGGCAAGCCTGGCCGGCGATTACGACGCATTCGCCGCGATATGCCGTGCGCATGGTGTCGTCCTGGCGGACGATCCGGTATCAATGGTGCGGATTGCCGATCTGCTGATCCGCACGCCGCTTCCCCAGACGGACGGGATCGGGATCCTGTCCGGCTCCGGCGGCGGCACCGGCCTGATGGTGGATCGGGTGGTCGGCGCGGGCCTACGCCTGGCGCGTCTGTCGCAGCCTGTACGCGCCACCCTGGGCGAACTGCTGCTGCCGCCGCAAGCGGACAATCCGATCGATCTCGGCGGCCGCCTGCCCTCGCAGCCGGACGACATCGCCGCGCCGGCCATGCGCACCCTGGCATCCGATCCCGATGTCGGGCTGTTGCTGCTGTATCTTACGTCAATGCCGTTTTTCGAAGCACGTGCACGCATCCTGGCGCAAACCGCACTCGAGTCAGGCAAGCCCGTCATCGCCGTGATGCTGCCCGGCCCGGCCGCGGATCGCCCGCGTTCTGTCCTGCGGGAACTCGGCTGCCCGTATTTTGATTCCACAGACGACATGCTGGCAGCCTTGCGGGGCGTGTTCGAGTACCGTGCCGGCCTGGCAGTTCCGACGACACGCCCAGAGCGCCCGGCCGGCCTGCCGCCCGAACTTCCGTCCGTGAACGACGTGCCGGAACTCGTTGGCGCGTACGGGATCGCGGTGCCGCTCGCCGTCGCCTGCGCGACGTCGCAGCAAGCCGTGGCAGCCGCTGCATCAATCGGCTTTCCCGTCGTGCTGAAGGGCCAGGTTAGCGGGGTAAGCCATAAGACTGAGCTGCAGGCGGTCAAAACCGGCCTGGGCGACGCAGCGGCGGTCAACGCCGCCTGGAACGACATTGCCAAATCCATCGCGCGGCACGGTCTGGCAGACGCGTTCACCGGCTGCCTGGTGCAGGAACAGGCCGCGCCGGGACTGGAGCTGATCCTGTCCATCCGGAACGACCCCCAATTCGGCCCGTTCGTGCTGGTGGGCGCCGGCGGCACGCTGGTCGAACTGCTGCACGACGTGGCATCAGCACCGGCGCCGGTGTCGCGCTCGGATGCGACACGATTGGTCCAGGGCTTGCGTTGTGCCAGGCTGCTGGGTCCCTGGCGCGGCGGGCCACCACGCGACCTCGAAGCCATCATCGATTCGCTCGAAAGGCTGAGCTGGCTAGCGCACGATCTGGGCAAGCGCCTAGTGGACCTGGAGATCAACCCGCTGATCGCGGGAGCGACCGGCGTGGGTGTACGTGCCGTGGACATACGCGCGGAGTGGGCGGAGTTATCATCATGAAACGATATAGTTTCGTTGCCTTCCTTGTCGCCGCGCTGGCGGTGGTGAGCGGACCGGCTGCGCACGCGCAAAGCGCTTGCACGCCAAAGCTGGGGCAACCGCCGCTAGTGCGCACCGGGGCGCTGATCGCGGCGATCAACCCGACCGTAGCCCCGATCCAATATGTCGATGACAGCGGCAACATCATCGGTCTCGATGTCGATCTGGGCAATGAGATCGCAAAGCGGCTGTGCCTGAAGATGGTGTTTCAGAGCACGCAATTCGCGACGATGATCCCGCTTCTGAAGGAAGGCCGGATCGACATGATCAATTCCTTCATGTTCTACACGCCGGAGCGCGCCGCGCAGGTGCTGATGGTGCCCTACGGTGCCTCGACGATGTCGATCGTGGTGCCGAAGACAAACACCGACGCCATCTCCGGCCCGGAATATTTCTCCGGCAAAAGCTTCGGCGTGGAGTTGGGCACGGTCGATTTAAGGGACGCGCAGGCCGCCAGCGCGGCATTGGAGAAGGCCGGCAAGCCGCCGATCACTATCCGGACCTTCGACACCTATGCCAATGTGCTGCAGGCGCTCTCGGCCGGACAGGTTGATGGTGCGTTCATCGGCACCGAGGAGTCATTCTACTACCGCAAGAAGGGCGTGAACTTCTTCCGCATTGCCCTGACCGGCTATGACCCGCACGCCGAGGCGCTTGCCTTCAAGGACCCTGCCCTGGCCGATGCCGTCGTGGCTGTGATGAACGAAATGCACACCGACGGAACCTTCGACAAAATCTTCAAGCCTTATGGGCACTGCGTGCTGCCGGGCCCTTACAAGGTAATGTCGGGCCCGCTGCCGACGCCGGACTGCCCGGCACAAGCGCCATAAGCTCTTCAGCGCCGGCGCGGATATGAAAGGCCGAGATGGTCCCGCAGCATTGAACCCGCATACTCGGTTCTGAACAGGCCCCGGCGCTGCAACACCGGCACCACCTGTTCAACGAACACCGTCAGCTCGTCCGGGAACCAGGCTGGCATGATGTTAAATCCGTCGCATGCGCCAGATTCCAGCCAGAGCTGCATATAATCGGCCAGCCCCTCCACGGTGCCGACGAATGTCCCGTGCGAACGCGACTTGGCCACAAGATTGGCGCACGCATGCACGGTCAGGCCCTCACGGTCCGCGCGGTCGAGCAGGCTGATCACCCGCGGTGTGAAGGACCCGCCCGAGGCGCGTATATCGCCGGTCGGCAGCTTCGCCTCCAGCGCATAGTCATACAGGCGGAACTGCATCTGCTCGCTCAACATCCATACGCCGACCGCGGGCAGAATGAGCTCGTCGAGCTCGGCCTCCTTGCGTCTTGCCTCCTGCTCCGTCGAGGCGACGATCGGCGACAGCCCGGGCAATACCGTCAGTTCGTCGGGGCAGCGGCCGTACTCCGCCATCCGCCGCCTGACGGTATCGCGAAACACGCGCGCCTCATCGAGCTTGCTTTGCGCGGCGAAGATCGTTTCCGCCACCATCGCCGCAAACTCAATTCCTGCCGGCGACCCGCCCGCCTGCACCAGCACCGGCCAGCCCTGCGGCGGACGCGGCAGCCCCAATGCGCCCTGGACCGAGAAGAACCGACCATCATGCTCGATCGGATGGATGCGCGCCGGATCGGCGAACAGACCGCGCGCGCGGTCGGCGATCAGCGCATCATCGTCCCAGCTATCCCACAGGGCGATGCAGATATCGACGAACTCCTTTGCCCGCTCGTAGCGTAGCGTCTTCTCCATGTGGCTCTTTTGCCCGAAATTATAGGCCGCATCGTCATTCGCGGTGGTGATGATGTTCCATCCCGCCCGGCCATTGCTGATATGATCGAGGGACGCAAAGCGCTCGGCTATGTAATAGGGCTCGTTGTAGGTCGTTGACAGCGTCGCGATCAGTCCCAGGCACTCGGTCACTGCTGAAATCGCCGAGGTGATCGAGATCGAATTGATGTTATTGAGCCCGCCCTCGCGCACAACGCGGCCGTCTTTCTCACGGGCCGCGAGCATGTCGCCCACGAAGAACAGGTCGAACTTGCCGCGTTCGGCGATCTGCGCTGCCGTGCGATAGAAGTCCATCCCGGCAATCCCGCGCGGATCCACGGCAGGATGCCGCCAGCTCGCGATGTGATGGCCCGCTGGATAAATGAAAAGGCCAAGATGCATCTGCGACCTGGTCAACCCGAAATCTCCCTGTACTGGCTTGCCGGACGAGGCAATTCGAAATGGTCCCGCAGCGTGGCGCCGGTGTACTCAGCTCGGAACAGACCCTGAGCACGCGCCAGCGGGATCACCGCATCGACAAGCAGGTTGACATCATGCGGCAACACGGCAGGGAGCAGGTTGAAACCATCGCAGGCACCCGCTCCGGACCATTTCGCGAACAACTCGACCAGCGCCGCCGGCGTGCCGACGAAGCGCGGTAGGGCGGACCCGGGTGCCACCAGGGAGTCGAGGCGTTCGGCGCGCTGACGGGCTTCCGCATCGGTGGGTGCAAGGACGATGCATAGATCGGCCAGCACGCGAAACGAACCTGGATCGCGGCCCTGCATGGCCGCCAGCCCGTGCAGATCTTTGTGACGGTCAGCCGCCTCCGCGACCGATCCGCCGCCGGTAAGGATAATGTCGGCGGTCGCCGCAACCAATCGGCGGCCGTCGGCGCTTGCAGGGTCGGACTGTATTAGAACGGGGTATCCCTGTGGCGGCCGAGGCACGTTCAGCGGCCCCCGGATCGTGAAGTACCTGCCGTGATGGTCGATCCGGTGTACGCGGTCGGGGTCGACGAACATGCCGCTGGCCTTGTCCACCGCGAACGCTTCATCTTCCCAACTGTCCCACAGCTTTTCGACCGCAGCGATGAATTCGCCGGCCCGGTCGCAATAGTCGGACAGGGTCTCAGTGCCGGACGGCCGCCCGATGTGCGGTGCCAGCGCCTCCGTCCCGAACATGTGCACCAGCCAGGCGGAGCGCCCATACGACAGGTGATCCAGCGTCGCCAGCACACGGGCGACATGAAACGGTTCGGTGAAATCGACCGTCCAGCCCGCGGCCACGCCAATTCGGCTGGTCTTGGCGATCAGCGCTCCCGCCAGCGGCAATGGATCAAGCTGCATCGTGTTCGCCCGCCCGGGTCCGCCGACGTGCAAGGCGTCAGTCCGATGCCCCAGCAGGATTGCGTCCAGGCAGCCCCGTTCCGCCGCCTGGACGATCGGGTAAAGACCTGCGGCGCCTGGCGACGGCGGCAACCCGGATACCTGCCAGGAAGCCGGGTGGTAGCCGCTGCCGGCCAGCGACAAAGTAAGATGCAGCATCCGATCAGACCTTGCCGGTGACCAGGCGCAGGAATTTCTGCGTGCGTTCGTTGCGCGGGTTGGCAACGAGCTCCTGCGGACGCCCCTGCTCGACGATCTCGCCGTCTTCCATGAACAGGATGCGGTCGGCCGCCTTGTTGGCGAACTGGATTTCATGCGTAACGATGATCATCGTCATTCCCTGCCGGGTGAGGTCCAACATCACTTGCAGTACTTCGGCCACCATCTCCGGATCCAGCGCCGACGTGGGCTCATCGAACAGCATGACCTTGGGGTGCATCGCCAGGGAGCGGGCGATCGCAACGCGCTGCTGCTGGCCGCCGGAGAGCTGGTCCGGATAGAAATCCGCCTTGTCCTCCAGCGCCACCAACTCCAGCAGCCGCCGCGCCTCCTGGGCTGCTTCCTTCCTGGAATGCCGGAGCACCTGGACCGGGCCCGACATGATGTTTTCCAGCGCCGTCATGTGGCTGAACAGGTTGAACTGCTGAAACACCATCCCGACGTGACGCCGCTGCGCCGACAGCATCGAGTTCGGGCGCCGCGATCAATCCGCCGCCGTTGCCGGGGCGATAGCCGAGCAATGTCCCGTCGATCCTGACGCTGCCGCGATCCGGCACATCGAGACGATTGAGAGTGCGCAAGAAAGTGCTCTTGCCGCTGCCGCTCGGCCCGATGATGACGACGACCTCGCCCCGCGCGACCTTCGATATCGACGCCGCGCAGGACGTGATTGGGGCCGAAGAACTTGTGAATGCCCTTCGCCTCGACCATCCATTGCGCGGCGGTGCCACCGCCGGCCTCGTCACGTGGAATCATGCGACAGCACCGCTTCTGCAAGCTCCAGCTTCGCTGTTTCCGGAACCGGCCCGCGCGATCGCGCCGACGCGGTGACCGAGCGAGAGAAATGCGCCTCCAGCCGCTGCTGCACAAATCCCCAGAGGGTGGTCAGGACAAGGTAGTAGATCGCCGCAACGATGAAAATCTCCAGCACCTTGAACTGCACCTGGATCAGAAGCTCGGTGCGCCGCAGCAATTCTTCCATGGAAATGACAGACGCCAGTGACGAGGTCTTCATCAGCCCATTAAAGGAGTTTCCGAGCGGCGGTATGATGATGCGCAGAGCCTGCGGCATGACGACGACGCGCATTGTCGTGGTGCGGGTCATCCCTATGGACCGCGCCGCCTCGAACTGGCCGCGCGGAACGGCGGAAATGCCGGCGCGGATGATCTCTGCCAGATATGCGCCTTCGTTGACCCCAAGGCCCAGCAGCGCCGAGGCAAGCACGCCCAGCTTGATGCCAAGCTGCGGCAGGCCGGTGTAAATGATGATGAGCTGGACGAGCACCGGCGTGCCACGGAACAACCACACGTAGAACGACGCCGGCTGGCGCAGCAGCGGATGGCGGGACATGCGCATCAGTGCCGCCGTCAGGCCGCACAGCAGTCCAATTCCCATCGCGCCGATCGAGAGCCCGAGCGAGACGCCGGCTCCTTCAATCAGATACAGGCTATGGAGGTAATGGAAAAATGTGCTCCAGTCCCACATAGTCATCGCTCCCATGGGCACAGCAGCGCCGTACGTGTTGGAAGCAATATCCAGACCGGTGTCAAGCGCGACTTTACTGAGCGCAGCGCGACACGCTGCCCGGGTCCAGGCCGTCGAGGCAAGCGCATTCGCGGCGGGACTGATCCATCACAGCGAAGGAACCAGAGATGCAAAAGGTTATCGACCTGGAATGCGATTTGCCACCCGACGAGAACGGCAAGCCACGGAAACAGGAAGGCGCCGCGCATCCGCCGGGATACGGTGATCCGGAGCGGCTGGAACCGCTGCCGGGTCACGGATTCTCCAACTATCAGCGCATCTTTTCCCGCCGCGGCGAAGGTGCCGGAACAACCGGCGCAGACACGCCGCACGGGATGTCCATCACCGACTTCGTCGCCCTGATGGATCGCGCCGGTGTCCAGGTGGGCGTCCTGCGGGCGAGCAATGCGATGATTGCCGACATTCTCGCAAGTTTCCCCAGGCGCTTCATAGGACTGGCGTCGATCAGTCCGCATGATGGCATGCGCGGCGTGCGGGAGCTGGTCCGTCTGGTGAAGGAGCATGGGTTCGGCGCGCTGCGCGTGTCGTCGCTCTACAACATGCTTCCTGCCAGTGATCGGCGTTACTACCCGCTGTATGCGAAATGCGTGGAGCTCGACATTCCGGTGCGGATCTACGCAAGCATGAACTACGCAAACGACCGGGCATACGATCTTGGACATCCGCGACACCTCGATCAGATCGCCATGGATTTCCCCGAACTGCGGATCATCGCCGGGCTGGGTGGCTGGCCCTGGGTGAACGAGATGGTGGCCTTGTTACGGCGCCATCCCAATCTCTATTGCGACACGGCCTCGCATCGCCCGAGATATTTCGGTGTACGCGGTTCGGGATGGGAGCAGCTTTTGCAATTCGGCAACACGCTGCTGCAGGACAAGATCATGGTCGGTCTTTCGTGGGAGGCGTTCGGCGTGCCAATGGAAGCGCTGATAGAAGAATATGCTGCCTTGCCTCTCAAGGAACCGGTCCTCGATAAATGGCTGTTCGGCAATGCGAAGAACTTCTTCCGGCTCTCTTCGGTCTGAAGCTGCGGTTACCCGAACACCCGCCTCCCGGCTTTCCAGGTGCCCAGCACCCTGCCTTCCAGGGCGCGACCGTCGAACGGCGTGTTCTGCGCCTTGCCAGGCAGCCGCCCGGCTTCGACGCGCCAGATACGCTCCGGGTGGAAGAGGCAGAGATCCGCCGGTGCGTCCTTCGCCAGCCGGCCCGCGTCGGCCCCCAGCAACTTCGCCGGCCCGGCGGTGAGCAGCGCGAGGGCCTGCATGAGCGTCAGGGCGCCGTTATGGACGTGGGCCAGCGTCACGCCGAGCAGCGTCGCCAGCCCGGCGCCGCCGGGCGCCGCCTGGGCGAACGGCAGCCGCTTGTCGTCGGCGTCGCGCGGCTGATGGTCGGAGGCGATGGCATCGATGGTGCCATCCGCCAGCGCGGCGGAAACCGCCTGCCGATCCTCTTCCCGGCGCAGCGGCGGCGATAGCTTGGCATAGGTGCGGAAGTCGCCGATGGCGGTTTCGTTCAGATCGAAATAAGGCGGGGCGGTGTCGCAGGTGATGGCCATCCCGTCCGCCTTGGCACAGCGGATCAACCGCAGTGCCTCGGCGGTGGAGACATGGGCGAAATGCACCGCCCCGCCGGTGAGCGCCGCCAGCCTGATGTCGCGCGCGACCAGGATCGCCTCCGCGGCGGCGGGGATTGCCGGCAGACCGAGCCGGGTGGCGAGTTCGCCTTCAGTCGCCGAGCCGCCGGCGGCGAGCGACGGGTCTTCCGGATGCTGCACGATGCGGCCTCCGAACCCGCTGGCGTAGGACAGCGCCACACGCATCAGCCGCGCGGAACCGAGCGCGCGAGCGCCGTCTGTAAACGCCACCGCACCGGCTTCGCGCAGCAGGCCGAGCTCGGCCAGCTCCTCGCCACGGCAGCCGCGGGTCAGCGCGGCGTAAGGCAGAATGGTGAGACTGCCGGTTTCCTCGCCTCGTGTGCGCAGCAGGCGAACCAACGCGGGATCGTCGATCGCCGGCTGCGTGTCGGGCAAAGCGGCCAGCGTGGTGATACCGCCGGCCGCCGCTGCCTGCGCCGCCGAGGCGATGGTTTCACGATACTCGAAACCGGGCTCGCCGAGTGCGGCGCGCATATCGACCAGGCCGGGGCAGAGCACCGCACCCGGTTCGTCGATGATGGCGGCACCGTCGGGGCGGCCGAGACCGACACCGAGATCGGCGATACGGCCGTCGCGCACCAGCACCTCGCCTGGCTGATCCAGCCCGGAGCCCGGATCGATCAGGCGGACCCCGGTGAACAGCGTATCTCTCACCCAATATTCCCCGGCCCGCGCGAGAGCGTGTCGAGCACCGCCATGCGCACAGCGACGCCCATCTCCACCTGTTCGCGAATCACGCTGCGCACGGGATCATCGGCCACCGCGCTGTCGATCTCCACGCCGCGGTTCATCGGGCCGGGGTGCATCACCAGCGCGTCCGGTTTCGCATGCGCCAGCTTTTCCATGTCCAGCCCGTAGAAGCGGAAATACTCGCGCGCGCTGGGCACCAGCCCGTGCTGCATCCGTTCCTTCTGCAACCGCAGCATCATCACGATATCCACGCCGGCCAGGCCGGCCTGCATGTCATGGAACACGGTCACGCCCATGCGGCCTACCTCGGCCGGGATAAGCGTCGGCGGACCGACGACGCGCACCTGGCTGCCCATCGTGGTCAGCAGGTGAATGTTGGAACGCGCCACCCGGGAATGCGCGATGTCGCCGCAGATGGCGACGGTCAGGTTTTCCAGCCGGCCCTTGCGGCGGCGGATGGTGAGTGCGTCGAGCAGCGCCTGGGTGGGATGTTCGTGGGTGCCGTCGCCGGCGTTGATGACGGCGGCATCGACTTTCTGCGCCAGCAGATTGGGCGCGCCGGACTCGGCGTGGCGCACCACCAGCAGATCGCAATTCATGGCGTTCAGCGTGCCGGCGGTGTCCAGCAGCGTCTCGCCCTTGTTCACCGAGGAGGTGGAGACCGACATATTGATCACGTCCGCCCCCAGCCGTTTGCCGGCGAGTTCGAAGCTGGTGCGGGTGCGGGTGGAATCCTCGAAGAACAGGTTGATGAGAGTGCGCCCGCGCAGCAGGTCGCGCTGGGTGTTGCCCGACCGGTTCAGCAGCACATAGCTCTCCGCGAGATCGAGCAGATGCCCGATTTCGGGTGGGTGGAGCCCTTCAATGGCCAGGAGGTGCTTCTGCCGGTAAGACACGGCGCTTGGTTGCAGCAAGGGATCGGTGGCGTCAACCGATCGGAGCACTCGATGCGATCGCCATCAATGCACAAACCCCGTCGACAACCACGGCACCGCCGCCACCACGATCAGCGCCGCCACCAGCGTCAGCATGTAAGGCCAGATCCGGCCCAGCGCCTGGTCGCTGGTCGTCCGCCCGATCAGACAGCTCTGATAGAACCCCACGCCAAACGGCGGCGAGAACAGCCCGATCCCCATCGCCAGAATGGCCACGATCGCGTAGTGCACCTCATTGACGCCGACCTGCTGGGCCACCGGAAACAGCAGCGGCCCGAACAGCACCATTGCCGGCAGCCCTTCCAGCACGCTGCCGAGAATGATGAACACCACGATCGAAACGGCCATGAACCCGACCTTCCCGCCTGGCAGGTTCGTCATCATCGTGGTCAGCGACTGCGCGAACCCGGCCTGCGTCAGCGCCCAGGCCATCGCCGAGGCCGCGCCGATGATCAGCAATATCGCTCCCGACAAGGCCGCCGTTTCCACCAGGATCGGGAACACCCGGCGCCAGTCGAACACGCGATAGATGAAAAGCCCCACCAGCACCGAATAGACCGCGCCGATCGTCGCGACCTCGGTCGCGGTCGTGATCCCGGACAGAACGGCGTAGCGGATCAGGAACGGCAGGATCAGCGCCGGTATCGCCACAATGAACAGCCTTACGGTATCCCGCATGGGCACCCGTTTATCGAGTATGCGATCGCCGCGGCTACGGAAGAAGATCAACACCACCAGCGCCAGCGCGGCGACCGCCGCCGGCAGCAAGCCGCCGGTGAACAGCGCCGAGGTCGACACACCCGTCACCGCGCCGACGATGATCAGCACCAGGCTCGGTGGAATGGTTTCCGACATCGCGGCAGACGCCGCGAGCTGCGCCACCAGCTCCCCCGGGTGCGCCCCGCGTCGCCGCATTTCCGGCAGCAGTACCGGCGCGATCGCTGCCTGGTCCGCCGCCTTCGATCCGGAAATGCCGGAGATCAGGTACATGGCGCCGATCAGCGAATAGGACAGGCCGCCGCGCTTGTGTCCAACCAGCGCGGCGAGGCAATCGACCAGCGCCTTGGCGATGCCGGTCATCTCCAGCAGCAGGCCCAGCACCACGAACATCGGCACCGCAAGCAGCTCGATCGACGACATGCCCTGGTTCATCTGGCTGATCACGATCGCCAGCGGAATCGTCGTCGTGTAGAACATGTAGGCGATCGTCGAGATGCCGAAGCTGAACGCGATCGGCACGCCGCAAAAAATGCAAATGCCGACCATGCCGACGAAAAAGATCACCAGGTTGCCGTTGCCGACCGCATCCAGCAGCGGTCCGGCCAGCCAGAGCCCGATCCCGATCGCCAGCCCGACGCCGAATGTCAGTGCCAGCTCGCCCCATGTCGCTCCCTCAAAAAGCTGACGCAGCGCGGTGATCAACAGCAGCACGAAGGCCGCAAGCTCCCCGGCAACCTGCCACGAACCGGGAAGCTGCAGCGTCGGCGTGGTGATCGCCTGCTGCTGCTGCATGTAGCCGAAGCCGGGCACGAGCAGCTCGATAATGAAGATCGTCACCACCAGCGCGGCGATGCGCGCCAGGAAACTCTGCATCGGCGGCGAAAGCCGGGTCACGAACACGGTCATCCGCATATGCTCGCCGCGGCGCAGCGCGATCACGGCACCCAGGCTCACCAGCCAGAGGAACAGCATCTCGGCCAGCTCATCGGTCCAGACGAGCGGATTATCCAGCACATAGCGCCAGATCACGCCGGCGAGCAGGATGACGATCTCGATGACGACGAGCGCGGCGGCGGCGGTTTCCGACACGACATCGACAACGCGATCGATCCGGCGAAGGTGTCCCCCCGCCGTCTCCATCTCAGGTGTGCCGCGCATTCAGCCGGTCAGGCGAGCTGGCCGGCGTATTTCTCCAGCGCCGACCACAGGGTCGGGCCAAACTTCCCTTGCCATTCCTTGTAGAAACCCGATTGCACCAGCTTCTCGCGGAATGGCGCAGTATCCGGCGTGTTGAACGTCAGGCCCTGCTGGGTCAGCCTGGCTTGCAGCGAATCATCGAGCTGTTCGCTGGCCGTGCGCTGCTGCGCCGCCTGGCCGTCGAACGCATCGGCGACGATCGTGCGATACTCGTCCGGCAGGCTTTTCCAATAGGCTCCGTTGACCAGCATCCAGTAGCCGACCCACATGTGATTGGTCAGCGAGCAGTATTTCTGCACCTGATAGAATTTCTGCGTCTCGATCAGGCCGAGCGGGTTTTCCTGGCCATCCACCACGCGCGTCTGCAACGCGGTGTAGAGTTCCGCCACGTTGAGCGTGGTCGGCGCGGCGCCGAGGTCCTTGAACAGCGACAGGGAAATCGGGCTCGGCGGGACGCGGATCTTGAAGCCGTGCAGGTCATCCACCGTGTTGATCGGCCTGGTGCTGGAGGTGATCTGCCGGAACCCCTCGTCCCAGACGGCGTGCATCGGTTGCAGGCCGGTCTTCTGTATGTCGGCGCGCACGATATCGCCGACCGAGCCGTCCAGCGCCGCCCAGGCGGTCTTCGCGTCCTTGAAGATGAAGCCGACATTGTCGATCGCGGCGGTCGGCACCAGCGTGGCCAGGATATTGTCGCCGATCCCCATCATCTGAATCGCGCCGACGCGCACATTGGACAGCATATGGGTATCGTCGCCCAACTGGTTGCTGGGGAAGACCTGCACCTGCACCGCGCCGTTGCTCTTGGCCTTGATCTCGTCGGCGGCGGCCACCGCATGGGTGGTCATCGGATGATCCGGCGGCAGGTCGATGCCGAATTTCAGCACATATTGCTTCGCCGCCCGGGCCGAGCGGGACATGAGAGCACCCGCCCCTGCCACGGCAGCCGAGCCGGCAAGAAATTGTTTGCGAGACATCATAACCGGCATCGAATCCTCCCTTTAACCAGCCGCAACCCGCGAACCTACATGCGGCCGATCTACTCGCCGGTACAGCAACGGTCAAATGAGCCCTCAACCGTCAGGCGGACCAACTCGCGAAGCCGTGATCAAGGCGCCTATCGTAACGGATGAGACAATCAGGCTCAGCGCGCCGCCATCCGCAATGCCCCATCCAGCCGGATCGTCTCCCCGTTCAGGAAACGGTTTGCCGCGATGTGCAGCACCAGCGCCGCATACTCGTCCGGCCGCCCCAGCCGGGCGGGGAACGGCACCGAAGACGCCAGATTGGCTCGCACATCGTCCGGCAGGCCGTTGAACATCGGCGTCTCGATCAGTCCCGGTGCGATGGTCACCACGCGTATCCCCGACCGCGCCAGTTCGCGTGCCGCCGGCAGGGTCAGGCCGACCACGCCGGCCTTCGAAGCCGCATAGGCCGCCTGACCCAGCTGCCCCTCATAGGCGGCAATGGAAGCGGTGTTGACGATCACGCCGCGCTCGCCGTCTTCCATCGGGTCCTGTGTGCTCATTGCCGCGGCCGCCAGCCGCAGCATGTTGAACGTGCCGATCAGGTTGACGCGGATCACCTGCTCGAAACGTTCCAGTGGCATGGCGCCGTCGCGTCCGACGATGCGTGCCGCCGGCCCGATGCCGGCGCAGTTCACCAGCAGCCGCGCCGGCCCGTGCGCCTGGGCCGCCAGCGCGATGGCGGCGGTGGCCGCTGCCGCATCCGCCACGTCGCAGGTCGCGGCCAGCCCACCGACCCGCGCCGCGACCGCCTCCGCCGCCGCGCGGTTGACATCCACCACCGTCACGCGTGCCCCGGCCGCCGCCAGCGCGTCCGCGGTTGCGGCGCCCAGCCCCGACCCGCCGCCCGTCACGATCGCCGCCTGTCCGCGCAGTTCCATCCCCTGCCCTCTTCCGCAATCCGCCGCGGTATCGAACAATGGACGGCCAGGAACAAGCCGAGGGAATCCCAGATGACCGAAAAGCAGCCCGCCAGCGGCACGCGCGGAATGGTGGTGACGAACCATCCGCTCGCGTCCACGGCCGGCGCGGAAATGCTGGCCGCCGGCGGCAACGCCGTCGACGCCGCCATCGCCGCGCTGTTCACGCTGACAGTAGTCGAGCCGATGATGGTGGGCGTCCTCGGCGGCGGCATCGCCCATATCCGTCTGGCCGACGGCCGGCACGTGGTGATCGACAATCAGAGCACCGCACCTGCCGCCACCGGTCCCACCACCTACACGGCCGACCCCAACGCCGCGCCGGGCACCATGGATACCGTCGGGCGCGCCAATGCCATCGGCCCGACCGCCGTGGCGT
This sequence comes from uncultured Pseudomonadota bacterium, assembly GCA_963777625.1. Classification (GTDB taxonomy): domain Bacteria; phylum Pseudomonadota; class Alphaproteobacteria; order Acetobacterales; family Acetobacteraceae; genus DATDIC01. Next base: position 143,549 of record CAVZRO010000033.1, read on the forward strand.
TGCCGGGCAATCTGAAAGGCTGGTGCGAGGCGCTGGCACGTTTCGGCACGTTTTCCCTGGCCGATGTCACGGAACCGGCAATCCGCCATGCCTCCCGCGGGTTTCGGGCGACCTCGTATCTGGCGGATTGCGTCGCCGACTGCGCGCCCGACCTGGCGCTGGATGCAGAGATCGCCCGCATCTTTCTGCCGAACGGCCAGCCACTGCAGCCTGGCGATCGTGTGGTCGCCGGCGATTACGCCGAAACCTTGCGGCTAATCGCCGGCGAAGGCGCCGACACGTTGTACCACGGCTCGCTCGGCCGGATTTACACCGAGCATATGGCGCGGACCGGCGGGTATGTGTCCCTGGCCGACCTGGCGGCGTATCGCATCAAGGAGCGCGTACCGCTTCGCGGTTCTTACCGCGGGTTTGAGATCGTCGGGCCGCCGCCGGCCACCTCCGGTCCGCTGCACATCATTGAGATGCTGAATATTCTCGAAGGATACGACCTGCACGGGATGGGATTCGGCACGCCGGACACGCTGCACCTGCTGGCGGAGGTACTGAAGATCGCTTTCGCCGACCGCGCCGCCGCGACCGCCGATCCGGACTTTGTCGCCGTCCCGGTCGAGCGGCTCATCTCCAAAAGCTATGCGGCAGAACGCCGGGCCGGCATCGAGCTGTCACGCGCCCAGCGTTTCACGGCCAGCGTCACGGCGGGCGAGTTGGCCAACACCACGCACCTGACCGTTGCCGATGGCGCCGGCAATATCGTGGCGAGCACACAGACGATCAACAGCCTGTTCGGCGCCCGCTACATGGTCCCCGGGACCGGCATGATCCCGAACAACTACATGTATCTGTTCACGCCGCATCCGGGACGCGCCAATTCGGTGGCGCCCGGCAAGCGGGTCACATCCTCCATGTCGCCGATGATCGCACTGCGCGACGGAAAGCCGGCCTATGCACTCGGCCTGCCGGGCGGGTTGCGGATTTTCGGTTCGGCGATGCAGGGGCTGATCAACCTGATCGACCACCGCATGTCGGTGCAGCAGGCCGTCGAGGCTCCGCGTCTCTGGACCCAGGGCTACCAGGTGGAGATCGAACGCGGCTTCGGCGCGGACACCGCCCAGGCGCTGCGCGACCGCGGACACGATGTAGCGCTGATGCCCACGGTTGCCGGCGGCATGTCGGCCATCCAGTTCCACGCAGACGGCACGATGACCGGGGCGGCGTGCTGGCGGGCCGATGGCACGCCGATCGGGATCGGCGGCGGCCCGGCGCGTCCGGGCGTGCGGTTCCGACTGGAAGCGGGACGGAGCTGAAACCCCTACGCCATCAACGCCGTGGTTGATGTTCCCGAGTCCGATTTGGTAACATCCCGCAAACAAACGATCTGGGAGCGCCGGTGGATCCGGCTGCGAGGTGACCGCGCATGGCAAACGGTGCAAAGGCAGCCTCGCTGATCGGGACGTGGGAATTGGTGTCGCTATCAGCCCAGTTGCCGAACGGTCAGACCATCGAGCCATGGGGGCACGCACCGCCCGGTCGCATCGTCTATGACGCGAACGGCTACATGATGGCGCTGATCGTGGGTGTGCTGCACGACGAGAACGGCCCGGACCAGGAGGCGTCCAGATCGGACGACCGTTTCACCTCCTATTTCGGCACGTACGAGATCGATCAGACGACCGGCGAGATCGTACACCAGGTCACGGCGACTCTCAGCCGGATGCAGGCCTCGGGTGAGTTGCGCCGGCGCTTCGCGCTCCACGATGACCAGTTGGTCCTCAGCTTCACCTGGATGTTCGACGGGGTAGCGGTCGAGAACCGTCTGATCTGGCGACGCCTTAGCCGCCGCGTCCAGGATGCAATCGCGTCCGTCGTACCCGCGTGAATCGCTGACCGGCCGAGCGTTTTCGGGTCAACCATGCCTCGGCAATCCGCGGCAGGACGGAAATCTGACCGTCATCGCGCTTTGCAGCGAAGACGAGCGCCAGATGAAACCGGACCCCGGCCGCTGGCGCTTTCGGCACTGTTGCATCCGGAGACAGGCAATGCCGATACGTGCTCACCTCGTGCTGGCCACGGCGGCGATCGGGTTGACCGGGTGTGTCTATGTGCCGCCACCCGCACCTGTTGCGTATAATCCCTACGATCCGGGTGACCGGGCGGCCGCGGGCGCGCTGGTGGGCGCCGGGGCGGGCGCGGCACTCGGCGGCATTGCCGGCGGCGGTCGTGGAGCAGCGATCGGCGCGCTCAGCGGCGGCGCGCTGGGGGCGATCGTCGGATCAAGCACGACTCCGCCCCCGCCCTACCCCCATGCGCCCGACGGGTACGGCTACTGATCCGACAATCTCTCCGGGCGCCGCCGGCCCTCACACAGTCGGCTGTTCCGCGTCTGGCTCGAACAGCATCGCCGCATCGATCTCCGGCTGCTCGTCTTCTTCCAGACCGACGCGTTCGCCGCGCGCCTGTCGTTCGGCCTCCTCCTGGCTGCGCGCCACATTGACGCTGACCGGGATCGACACCTCGGGATGCAGCACGATGCGGACCGGTGAAAGCCCAAGCGACTTGATCGGATGGCTCAGCACGACCTGGCCGCGATCGATGGTCAGCCCGGCGGCGGTGGTCGCTTCGGCGACGTCGCGCGCGGACACCGAACCATACAGGCTGCCGGATTCGCCGGCCTGACGGATGATGACGACGGACAGGCCGCCAACGCGCTCGGCAACACGCTCGGCTTCCTCGCGCCGCTTCAGGTTCTGCGCTTCCAACTGGGCGCGCTGCTGCTCGAAACGCTCGCGATTATCTTTCGTGGCGCGCAGCGCCTTTTTTTGCGGCAGCAGGTAGTTGCGCGCATAACCGGGCTTCACGCGCACGATCTCGCCCATCTGGCCGAGATGCTCCACGCGCTGCAATAGGATCAGTTCCACGGCGGGCATGGTGCTCTCCGTCAGGTCACGATGTAGGGCAGCAGAGCGAGAAAGCGAGCGCGCTTGATCGCCAGCGCCAGCTCACGCTGCTTCTTGGCCGAGACGGCAGTGATGCGCGATGGCACGATCTTGCCGCGTTCGGACAGGAAGCGCGACAGCAACCGCACATCCTTATAGTCGATCTTCGGCGCGTTGGGGCCGGAGAACGGGCAGGACTTGCGGCGCCGGTAGAATGGACGGCGGGCGCCGATGGCGGCGCGGCGAGCGGCGGGATTGACGTCTGTGGTGTCGGACATCGGATCTTACTCCTCGGGGCCCGGGCGGAACTCTTCAATAACGCCTTCGCGGGCGCGGAATTCTTCGCGATCGTCGTAACCGCGGCGGCGCCCGCTGTCGAACCGGCCGGCCGGACGCGGACCACGGAAGGTGCGGTCGCGGTCGTCGGACTTGCGGGACAGGATTGCCGAGGGGGCTTCCTCGATGTCGTTCACACGAAGCGTCATGTAGCGCAGCACGTCTTCATTCAGGCCCAGCTGCCGTTCCATTTCCGTGATGAAGGCCGGCCCGGCGTCGAGGCCCAGCAGCATATAGTGGCCTTTGCGGTTCTTCTTGATCCGGTAGGCCAGGCTGCGCAGGCCCCAATATTCGCGCTTCTTCACGCTGCCGCCCTCGGCTTCGAGCTGGGTGCCGATCTGGTCGGCGATCGCATCGACCTGTTGCTGCGTGACATCGTTGCGTGCGATCAGCACGCATTCATAAAGCGGCATGATGACTCCCTCTGGCTGGTTCGGCCTTGGCCCGGGATGGGCCACATTCCGGGGTGGAATGTCGGCATAGCCGGGGACGGCCGTCGTCCCCGGCAGGGAAGTCGCGGCGTTAAGCACGGATCGGCGGTTGCCGCAAGCTGCGGCGCGGCGCTTCCAGCTACGCTGCGACGTCCATCATGACCAGTTCGGTCGGCTCGTTCGCCCGGATGGTAACCTCATCCTCGTCGCGGATTTCGGCTCCGTCCCGCGTTCCCACCGGGGTCCCGTTCACCGTGACCGATCCGGTCGCGGCGACCAGATAGCCGACGCGCCCGCGACCCATCGGCACCCGCACCGTCTGACCCGCGGCGAGCGTGCCGGCCAGCAGCGCCGCATCCGCGTATAGGGGCAATGCGCCCGCATCCGCGTCCTGCCGCCGCCCGCTGGCCAGCATCTGGAGACCGCCGTCGGAACTTCTGGGAAACTGCCGGGTGCCCCAGCCGGGGGTGACACCGTGACGGTCCGGGAGGATCCAGATCTGAAACAGCCGTGTCGGCACGCTCTCCTGGTTGTGCTCCGCGTGCACGATACCGGTGCCGGCGTGCATTACTTGTATGTCGCCGGCCTCCGTGCGGCCTTCATTTCCCAGGTTGTCGCGATGAGTGATGGCGCCCTGGCGGACATAAGTGATGATCTCCATCTCCTTGTGCGGATGCGGGTCAAACCCTGTCCCCGGGGCAATCTCGTCGTCGTTCCACACACGCAGGTGACCAGCCCCCATCCGCGCCGGATCATGGTAGTGGCCGAAGCTGAAGTGATGCCGGGCGTTCAACCATTCATTCTGGAAGCGCCCGAGGCCGGCAAAGGGCCGAACTTCGATCATCGGGATACTCCTGTATCATACCATTCACTATCGAATGGTTGGCGCTGCAATTAGTGAGCGACAGGCGGTTCCGCAAGAGGTTCGGGTTCGGCGGCCGCCATCCCCAGCTTGCGGAGCAGCTCCCCGAGCTGTGCAAGCTCGCCCGGGCTCAGTCCGCTCATCGCCGCGGCGATCTTGCCGGCGTGGGGGGGAAAGATCGCCTCGATTCGGCGCTGTCCCTCCGGGGTGAGCTCGACCCGCACAGCCCTTCGGTCGCCCGGTTTGCGGCTGCGGGACACCATGCCGCGCCGCTCAAGCTTGTCGATGACATCTGTCATGTTTCCGGCGCTGGTCAGCACTTTGCGGCCCAGCTCGCGCTGGGTCAGCGGCCCCTTGTGCAAGACCGCCTCCAGCACGCCGAGCTGGGTGAGTGTGAGTCCGGCATTCGCCAGCCCGGGCTCCAGGCGCGCGACGACCGCTTTCGCCGCGCGCAGCAGCTTCACGTACGCCCGCAGCGCCTCCACCACGGAATGATCATCCACACCGAATGGAGGTGCGGTCAACGACCTGCTCCCGCTTCTACCGGTTCATCATGACCGGCAGGGCCGCATTCTCCAGGACATGGCGGGTGACGCCGCCGAGGATGAGTTGGCGCAGACGCGAATGCGAATAAGCCCCCATCGCCAACAGGTCGCAGCCGAACTCGCGCGCCGCGGCGAGCAGCCCGGCAGCGACGACGCCATTCACCGCCTGGAACATCATGATTTCCGCATGGACACCGTGCAGCGCGAGATAAGCAGCCAGTTCAGGCGCGCCCGGGCCGCGCCGCTGGTAACCATCGGCCGAGAGGATGCAAACTGCCTCTGCCCGCTCCAACCAGGGCAGCACGCCGGCGACCGCCGAGGCGGACTCGGCGGTACCGTTCCAGCCGAGACAAATCCGGCTGCCGATGCCGCGCGGTGAGGCTTGAGGCGAGAGCAGCACCGGCCGGCCGGAATCGAACAGTACCGCATGCAACGCGTCCGATGATGAAACGTCTTCGCCAGCCTCGGGGTGAGGAACGACGGTGAGATCGGCAAGCCGGGCTTGTTGGGAGACCAGATCCTCCTCCCGCCCGGTGACGGCGGCAAAGCTGGCTGTTGGCCCCGCGGCGATGCCATGCGGATCGCCGATGCGGATATCCTGCTGCGCCACGAAGCGGTCGAACATCGCGCGGACGGCATGCGCGCGTTCGTTGCTTTCGCGCTCGGTGGCGGACATCATTTCCTCGATCATCGCGCCGGACAGGCCTTCACCGGCCAGCGGCGCGACGTCGCGGCTATCCACGCGCACGTGCAACGCGGTGACGTGCGCGTTCCACAGGCGCGCGATCATCAGCGCGGTGGACAATGCCGCCTCGCCGGCAGCCGTGCCGGTCAGCGGCAGCAGCAGCTTGCGGATTGCCATAGCCTGCCTTCCCTTCCGTGCGCTGGTCTGATTTGCGTTTCTAGCACGGCGAACACGGCGACGACAGCGCCTTGCGAACGAGGTCATGGGCGCGGGCAAGCAGCGTCGGATCGGTGGCGTCCAGGATATGCCAGTCGCACGGCGGGATGGTGCGGACGCGCGCGGACGCCCGAAGCACCTTCGGCGTTGCGTCCGAGGCATCGCCCTTGCGAGCGACAAGCCGCGCCTCCAGAACCGGGAGCGGCGCCTCCAGCCAGATACCGACGAACGGCGTCCGGGACAGGCGTGCCGCTTCCCGAACTGCCCGGCGGTGCGCCGGGTCGATGAAGGTTGCGTCGGCGACGACAGCATGCCCGGCGGCGGCGGTCTCGCGAGCTGCCTCGGCGAATGAGGCGAACACCGCGGCGCTGGCCGCATCGGTGTAAGCGCTGGCGGGCAGTCGTTGTTCCGGCGGCGCACCGTGCAGGCGCTTGCGTATCTCATCGCTGCGCAGCATCACCGCCCCGGGCGCGCGGCCGAGGGTCGGCGCCAGAGCGCGACCAAGCGTGGATTTGCCGGTGCCTTGCAGGCCGCCGATCGCGACCACCAGGCGGGGAGCAGGTCGCATGTAACCAAGTGCGGCGTTCAGGTAGGATTGCGACCGCTTAGGATTGCCACGGGATGCGTGCACGTGGGCGAGTATCATCGCTCGTTGCGACAGATAAGGCGGCAGAGCGCGAATGAATCCGGCATCGCCTCGGCGGGCGATATAGCGGTTGAAAACCCGGTTGGCGGCAGCGAGCGATGCACGCTGGTCGAGGTCCATCAGCAGAAAAGCGAGATCATAGCCAAGATCGATGGTGGCCATGCGCTCGTCGAACTCGAGCGCATCGAATGGAACGGGCCTGCCCTGCCAGAGGCACAAATTGCCAAGATGAAGGTCGCCATGGGCACGCCGCACGAAGCCGCCGCGCGCACGTTCCTGCTGCCACGCGGAGAGCGAGTCGAGCGCGGTGGACACCGCGCGCTCCCATTCGGGCACGGATGGGTCGGGTAGGCCCGCGTGGCGTGCGGAGCGCGCGTTGCCGCTGGTGACGTCGTGCATCGACCGGGCGACATCCACGTCGGCGATTGGGCACTGCGCGTGGTATGCCGCCACGGCATCGGCGAGCGCGTCGAGTATCGGCGGTTCAAGGGGCGCGGCCGCGGCCATGGCGTCGAGGAAATCACCCGCCGGTATGCGCGCCATGCGCAGCACCCAGTCGATCACCTCCGTGCCGGGCACCGCCGGGTCGCTAAATCCCAATCGCCCATCGGCTTGTCGAACCACGGCGACAACGTCGCGATAGAGGCCGGGGGCGGCCGGACCGTTCAACACCAGTTCGCGCTCGGCGAAATGGCGACGTGCCGCAACATCGGTGAAATCCAGGAACGGCAGCCGCACCGCTTTCTTGAGCTTCCAGACGGTGTCGGCGCCCACGAACACGAGCGAGATATGCGTCTCGACCGGCGCCGCGTCCGTCAACCCGCGCAGGAACGCGACAACTTCCTGCTGAGCCGGCGGGATGTTCATCGCCGCTATGGAAACAGCTTGCCGATCGTCCAATGACCATCCGGCTGATGCGTGTAGGTGGTGCGATCGTGCAGCCGGTACGGCATCTCCTGCCAGAACTCGAACCGTTCGGGTACGACGCGATAGCCGGACCAATGCGGCGGGCGGGGAATGTCCTCGCCTGAATAACGCGCTTCATATTCGGCCAGCCGACGCTCCAGCTCGGCGCGGTCTGCCAGTGGACGTGACTGGTCGGATGCCCAGGCGCCGAGCCGGGAGACCCGCGCCCGACTGGCGAAATAGGCGTCCGCCTCGGCCGGCGAGGCCGGCTGAACGCGGCCCTCGATGCGGATTTGCCGACCCAGAGATTTCCAATGGAACAACAATGCGATACGCGGATTGGCGGACAGTTCGTCAGCCTTTCGGCTCTCGACGTTGGTGTAGAAGACGAAGCCGCGCGGCTCGGCGCCGACCGGATCGACGCCCTTCAGCAGCACGATGCGCGCCGCCGGACGGCCATCCGGCGTGGTCGTGGCCACCGTCATGGCGTTCGGCTCATTGGGCTCCGCCAATTCAGCTTCCGCCATCCAGGCGAGAAACCGGTCAAACGGGTCGGGTGTCTCCGGCATTGGCGCAGGCTCCTGTTACGAAGAAAACGCGGGGCTCAGCCAGGGGCTCTGCCCCTGGACCCCGGCAAAGGCAAGCCTTTGCAATCCATCCGTTGGGGTTGGGTGTGGGGGACACCGACGATGCCAGCGAATTCGCGCTGGACAGAAGGGATGGCGAACGGGAGCGGCGCGGCAGTTTAATTACGCTCTCCGAGGCGAGGGAATTGTTCGTCGATGCGGTGCCATCCGGTCAGAAGCCGACGTGTCACTATGTCGAATCGGAACACATGACCGCCTCCCCCAGCGGGCTGATCCTCTGTTCGGCTGATTGGCACGCCCTTCAGATGACACAACATGAGCGCGCCGACGCCGCCATGCGAGACGATGGCTATGTCGCCATCCCCTGGCGTCATGGAAATGGCGCGATCTACGGCTCCCACGATCCTGGCTTGAGCATCAATGGCTCGCTCCCATCCGCGCACGCTTTCCTCTGGATGTGCAAAGAATTGGTCTGCAACGGCCTCAAATTCGGCCTTCTGCAGATAACCGGTCGCAGACCGTTCGTTCTCGCCCAGACCATCGATGACAACTGGCGACACAGACAGATGATCAGCCATTATGCGTGCTGCCTCCCAGGCTTTTCGCTCAGCACTACAGAAGATGGCATGCACTCTTTCGACCCAAGGTTGACCAAGCATCACTCTCATGCGGCCGACGCCTTTGAATGATAGCGGCCAGGCCGTCACTGGCACAGACGGATCGATCACGACCTCCGGATGCGTAATAAAGTAGGCAATGGCCATTACGCTGCCCTCGGCCAGGATTAGTTACGCCTCATGATATCGACGACGATATTCTTGCCGAGCCACGCAGACCCAACTCGAAGCTTGTTCGTCTTGCAAAAGCGCCGCGGTCACGTTCGTGGCGTCCAAAGGACTGGCCTGCGATTGACACTCGACAATAGAGCAAATCGCCATCGTCCTCAATCTGCCCATTGGCACAGGCAGAGGTGGGGAGGTTGCTGGCCAGAAAACGGCGAGCGTGCAGGTGGATCAAGTGGTTGCGCCGTTGACAGATGCCGTCGGGCGCGGGATGCACTGCCGCCGCTCCGGTTGGTGACGCAAGGCTGGCGCCGTCCAGCGGATCGGCTCAATCGCCGGAGAGCATTGATGGAGGAATGGCTGCATCAGGCGATTGCTGGACTGCGGGACTGACATTTCAACTCGCGGCAGTCCGAATCGGCAGGAGATTGGTCAGGTTGCCGCAATTGCAGCCGTGCGCACGTTTCTCAATTTCCTTCTCGAGCGAGACTTGGCCGCTATTCGGCCGCGCGAGGTCGGCGATTGAGCCCTGTTGGGTTTCGCTGCGTCATGCGGCCCATTTATCCTGACACACGCTATCAGCGTTCCCCCTATTCACTGTGGAAGGATAGCGGCGGATTGTGGAGTGGAGACCGTTATGACCGTGATCACCGCTATCGGAACCTGGAGCCTGTTCGGTTTTGGACTGCTGTTGCTCGTTGCTCAGCTCGCAGCGCATGAATTTGGCTATCGGTTTGGCCTTCGTCGTGCTCCGAAAAACCAAGTAGACGGAGTTGGAACGGTCGTCGGCGCCATGCTTGCGCTACTGGCATTTGTACTCGCGCTCACTTTGTCCTTCGCAACGAGTCGTTTTAACGAGCGGCGCGCAGCGTCACTCGCCGAGGCCAACGCCATCGGTACAGCATGGCTGCGCGCCGAGGCAGTCGGTAACGCAAGAGGATTCGAGATTGCACGATTGCTGGAGGAATATACCAAGGTGAGAATTGCGTTCGTCCGAAGCGATAGCGATCCTGCCGCAATAGACGACATCAATCAACGCACCAACGCGTTGCAGACCGAGATCTGGGGACATGTGTCCGCCATCGTTCGCGAGCAGCCGAACCCTGTCGTTACGTCCCTGATGGCCGCCGTCAACGATACGTTCGACATGACGGCGGCCGAACGCTTTGCCTATGATTACAGCATCCCGTCTCAGGTCGTTTGGCTGCTCATCAGTATGGCGTTGTTGGGCATGGGAGCGCTAGGCTACCAAGTGGGCGTCCAGGGCAAGTCGTTCCGCATTTTGATAACATTGCTCACGGTGATGTGGACCGTGGTCATCGTCGATATCTTCGATCTCGCATCTCCGCGGATTGGCGCCCTGCGCACCAGCACAGCTGTATATGAATGGACGCTGCAAGGATTTCAGGGCGGTGTGCCTATCCCGCCTTCTCCCACTCCGCACTGACCGGCCTGGGCGTATTGATCGGATGGCGCCGGTAGTCCTTGTTGCGACCGGTAAGGGTGTAACTATGCAGGTGCGCGACGTAGCTTAGCGCGATCATGTTACCGCTGACTCGCTCGCTGCCGCGCACGCTATGGCCGCGTCCTATCGGCGGACGGACGCCGGCCGGCAGGCTGCCCTGGCCGACGGCAGTGATCCCGCGGCACCCAAAGCCGCCCCGGCGATGATCGACGAGGTGCTGATCCGGCCCCGAAATCGCTGGCGCGCCGCCCGGGATCAAGCTGATCGGCGAACTGCTCGCTGCGCTGCGGGCCGGCCTTGGCCGGACGACCGCCTCAAGAGTCGGCCGTAAGCATTGATCCATTCCTTGCCACGGCTGTTGGTTCAGTAACGGACGGCCCAGGGGTAAAATCAGGGGTAAAACCCGGGGTAAAACCCCTGGCTCTTGCCCCGCCATGCGGCCCTGTGCCACCACGGGACGGCGGAGTACAATCCCCAGGGAGCGCGCATGCCCGATCTTCCGTTGCCCGGTACGCTGATGCAAGGGCGCCGTGGCCTGATCATGGGGGTGGCGAACGAGCGTTCGCTCGGCTGGGGCATCGCGGCGGCCTGCGCCGCTCAGGGAGCGGAGGTGGCGTTCACCTTTCAGGGTGACGCTCTGGAGCGGCGGGTTCGTCCGCTGGCGGCGTCTGTCGGGTCCGCGCTGGTGTTTCCGTGCGATGTTTCCGACGAGTTGAGCATCGATACCGCTTTCGGCGCTCTGAACGAGGCGTGGGGCCGCCTGGACTTCCTGGTGCATGCCATCAGCTTTGCCGACAAGAACTATCTGCGCGGCCGATATCTCGACACCCCGCGGGTGGCATTCCTGCATGCGATGGATGTGTCCTGCTACTCGTTTACAGCCGTGGCCCAGCGCGCCGTGCCGATGATGCGCCCTGGCGGCAGCCTGCTCACGCTAACCTATCTCGGCGCGGAGCGGTGGACGCCGCACTACAATGTCATGGGCGTGGCCAAGGCCGCGCTGGAGGCGTCGGTCCGCTACATGGCGGCGGATCTCGGTTCCGCCGGCGTCCGCGTCAATGCGATCAGCGCCGGCCCGATCAAGACGCTGGCTGCGTCGGGGATTGGCGATTTCCGTTACATCCTGCGGTGGAACCAGTTGAACTCGCCGATGCGGCGCAACGTGACCATTGAAGAGGTCGGCGGCGCGGGCGTTTATCTCCTGTCCGACTTGTCGGCGGGCGTGACCGGGGAAGTGCACCACGTGGATTGCGGCTATCATATCGTCGGCATGAAGCACCCGGAGGCGCCCGACATCGCGGTGGCGGAGGGATCATGAGCGATCAACTGGATCCTGACGAACACGACGATTTCCGCCACGCCGACGCCGAAGTTCCGACGCCTGACGCCAGCATGTGCGCTCCACCTAAGCCATTTCCCGTGAACTGGTTCTGACCGCTGGCCGTGAGACGCTGACGTGAGCCACAACAGCTTCGGACACCTGTTCCGCGTCACCACCTGGGGCGAGAGCCACGGCCCGGCGATCGGCTGCGTGGTGGATGGCTGTCCGCCGCGCGTCCCGCTGACCGAGTCAGATATCCAGCCCTGGCTGGATCGCCGCCGCCCCGGCCAGTCGCGCTTCACCACGCAGCGCCAGGAGCCGGACCAGGTGCGCATCATGTCCGGCGTGTTCGACGGGGTGACCACCGGCACGCCGATCGCGCTGGTAATCGAGAATGTGGACCAGCGATCCCGCGATTATGGCGAGATCGCCGCCAAGTTCCGGCCAGGGCATGCCGACCTGACCTATGAGCTGAAATACGGCATCCGCGACTATCGCGGCGGCGGGCGGTCCTCGGCACGCGAAACGGCGATGCGCGTGGCTGCCGGCGCGGTTGCACGCAAAGTGCTGGGCGCCGGTGTTCGCATTCGCGGCGCGCTGGTGCAGATGGGTCCGCACCGGATCGACCGCGCCCGATGGGATTGGGAATCAGTGGATCAGAACGCGTTCTTCTGCCCCGATCCAGTCGCGGCAACTGAATGGGAGGCGGTTCTTGCCGAGGTGCGCAAACAGGGCTCGTCGCTCGGCGCGGTGATCGACGTGGTGGCGGAGGGTGTTCCGCCCGGGCTGGGAGCGCCGGTTTACGGCAAATTGGACGCGGACATCGCTGCCGCGCTGATGTCGATCAATGCCGTGAAAGGGGTGGAGATCGGCGACGGGTTTGCCGCCGCAGCTTTGCGCGGAGAGCAGAACGCGGACGAGATGCGCATGGAACACGGCGTGGTTGCGTTCGATTCCAACCACGCCGGCGGCATTTTGGGCGGCATCTCCAGCGGGCAACCGATCGTCGCGCGTTTTGCGGTGAAGCCCACCAGCTCGATCCTGACGCCGCGGCGCACGGTGAACCGGGCGGGCGAGGAAACCGAGATCGTGACCAAGGGCCGGCACGATCCCTGCGTGGGACTCCGTGCCGTACCGGTGGGCGAGGCGATGCTGGCCTGCGTGCTGGCGGACCATCTGCTGCGCCATCGCGCTCAGAACCCGGACGCGCCGGCAACAGCGCGATTGCCACGCAATTAGCGTGATCGCTTGAGGCCGAATCGTCGGAAAGCGTGAAGCAGCGGCGGCGGCCGAAGCACCACTTTGTGCGCCTCCAGCCGCCGCTCCCGGTGACGAAATCTCCCCTTCAAATGCGCGTCTACTGCCGCGCCAGCGCGATGCGAATGGCTTCCTCCGGGGACACCATGTGATCGCTGCTTTCGGCGGCTTCGGCGATGGCGATCTCGACCCCCTTGACGCGACCGGTGAACTCATTGCCGCGCGGCCCGTAATCCTCCGAAACGGGTGAGCCCGAATCGTGGCCGACGTCGCAACCATCGTCGGCGGAGAAAATCATCGCCGCCGTGGCGCCGACCTTGCCCTCGCCAACCTTCTCACCGTTGACGTAAAGGGTCGCCGTCCCGCCCTTGCCCAGTCCGCCACCGTCGTAGGCGAACTCCATCCGTACCTGACAGTCGCCCGTCGGCAGGGCGTTCGCCGCCTCGGCGTAGAAGTAATGCACCCCGAGCAGGTTGTAACAGTATTTTAGCTTGCCGCCCTTCGCGTAAAGGCTCCAGCCGCCGATGTTGCCCCCCTGCGCGATGATTACGCCCTCGGCCCCAGCCGCTGGCACGGTAATCTCGGCGGTCACGGAATGGGACTTGTTCTTGACACTGATGACTGAGTTCTCGGATAGCTGGCCCATGCCGCCGAATAGAATCTGCCGGTTTCCCCTGATCAGTACGGGTCGGCCGGCGGTGTCCGGATTCATCCGTCTGCCAAGGTCGTCGTCCATTGGCAGCACGTTGAACCGGGTCGCCTCAATGAGCCAAAGCCGCTGCAACTCGTGCAGCTTCTCGGGCATCGCCTTGGCCAGGTTATTCGCCTGACTCCAGTCCTTGCTGGTGTCGTAGAGCTCCCAAACATCGTCGTCGAACGGCGGGGTCGTCTCACCGACGAGCAGCCACGGCGTCTTGTGTCTGGTCACCGCCGTCCAACCCTTGTGATAGATTCCGCGATTGCCAAACATCTCGAAATACTGCGTCTCGTGACGTTCGGCCGCGTTGGCATCGTTGAAGGCATACAGCATGCTCACGCCCTGGATGGGCATCTGTTGCACACCGTTCACCGAGAGCGGTTCGGGTATCCCCGCGGCTTCCAGCAGCGTGGGAGCGATATCAATGACATGATGGAACTGCGTGCGGATTTCGCCCTTGCCTGGAAATCCGTTGGGCCAGTGCACGATCGTGCCGTTGCGCGTGCCGCCCCAGTGAGAAGCGACCTGCTTGGTCCACTGATAGGGCGTGTTCATCGCGTGCGCCCAGCCGACCGCGTAGTGATTGTAGGATTCCGGGCCACCTAGCTTTTCGAGACGGGCATTCAGAAACTCTGGTGTCTCGATCGCTGCGGCACCATTGAAATTGATCATCTCGTTGAACGTGCCGTTCAGCGTGCCCTCGGCCGACGCCCCATTGTCGCCGATGATGTAGTAGATGAGGGTGTCGTCAAGGAGGTTCAGCTTCTCGACGCTGTCCAGCAGCCGACCGACGTGATGGTCGGTGTATTCAAGAAATCCAGCATAGACCTCCATCTGCCGCCGCAGGACTGGCTTCAGGTCCTCCGGCATGTCGTCCCAGGCGGGGATCTCCTTGTGGCGGGGGGTAAGCTCGCAATCGGAAGGAATGACTTTCAGGGCTTTCTGCCTGGCGAAGGTTGCTTCGCGAACCTTGTCCCAGCCGTCGTCGAACTTGCCCTTGTATTTGTCGGCCCATTCCTTCGGCACGTGGTGGGGAGCGTGGGTGGCGCCAGGCACGAAATAGACGAAAAACGGCTTGTCCGGCGCCAACGCCTTTTGCTGGCCGATCCATCCGATCGCCTTGTCGGTCATGTCTTCCATGAAGTGGTAGCCCTCTTCGGGCGTCCTCTTCACCTCGACAGGCGTAGTGCCCTCATACAGCGTCGGGTACCACTGGTGTGCCTCGCCGCCGATGAAGCCGTAGAAGTATTCGAAGCCGCCGCCACCCGTGGGCCACGCATCGAACGGTCCGATCGGGCTGGTCTCCCAAACTGGAACCTCATGACACTTGCCGAACTGCGCGGTGGAGTAGCCGTTCAGTTTCAGCGTCCGGGCGATCGGCGAGGCGGTATTGGGCAGCACGGAGCTGTAGCCGGGAGAGCCGCTGGCGATCTCGGTGATCCCGCCCATGCCGACCGAGTGGTGGTTGCGTCCGGTCAGCAGCGCCTGCCGCGTCGGCGAGCACAATGCCGTGGTGTGGAAGCGATTGTATTTCAGTCCGCCGGCCGCGAGCCGTTCGGCACTTGGTGTCTGACAGGGCCCCCCGAAGGCGCTCGATGAACCGAAGCCGGCGTCGTCGAGCATGATGACCAGGATGTTCGGGGCGCCCTTGGGCGGACGCAACCGTTCGATGGCCGGATACTTGGTCTCTGGATCCCTGGCGTCGTAAGTGACCAGGCCGGTTCGCGGCCGATGCGGTATCGGCAGCACGTTGCGCTGCAGTTTGTCATTGGGATCACTCATTGGCCTCGCCTGTTTGGTTTGTGTTGCTCGTGGGCGCATGCATGGGCCTGGGCTGCTATTCCACCCCGCTCGCCCATGCCGGAGAAATACAGCGTCGTCGTCGAGGTTTCTACTGCCTATGGAAGGCGTCGCCTGGTGCGCTCCGGACAACCCGCGGCCCGACCATCCCCGGAGGAGTCAAGGCTTCGGGCCGCTGGTGCGAGTCCTTCATTCAGTTCCTTCGGCTACAGCAGAATGCTGAACAGTTTCTTCGCCAGGTCCTCCACGGGCATCATCGTGAGCAGCAGCGGAGCGATCGGCGCGAGTGTCAGGATCACAATTGTGACGACCGCTTTGTTCGAGATCGGCACGATACGCATTTCGCGAACGATTTCGAGGCTGCCGTTCAAGTCTGCGAGCGACTGGATATCGCCGCTGCCCACGAGCGGCTCATCGGCAGGAGCGCCTCCGTGCAACCACTTCCTTTCAAACTCGCGCACATAGCGTTCCGCAAGTACACCGTATTCGAGATTTTTCACCCGCTTCGCCCGGGCGAGTTGCGGCGCAAACACGAGCAATGGGCTGATGATAATAATCATCACGAATACGACGATGACAACAATCTCATACGCAAATGTCGGCAGCGAAACTCCGAGATAAAAAATGCGGTTGGCGATCATTCCGGCGACCATCACGCCGTGCGGATCCCCAACACGGCGATTGCCTGGACCATAGCCGACAGGAACCCCAATCCGCCCATGTGATCGGGATGCATCGGCATCAGGTTCAACGGAATGCGTGAGACCTGCCACAGAAAGCGCGCCCAGACCAACAAACGAAAATACCAGCGTAACAACACAAACTGGAAGATCGGCAGGCTTACATAGCCATACCAGATACCCGCAAGCCGGAGCGCGTTCCCGCCAGCCGTCGAGGTCGCGTACCAGGTAGCCGTGTCCAGCGCGATGTAGTGGCGCCAGACGACCAGGATGCCAACGCCATAGACCAGGCCGATCAACAGCAATTCGGCGAGCCCCGAGTTTCGCAGGCGCATTGCCGAGGCGACTGTCCGGTCAAACTGCGCGGCCGCATTTTCCGGAACCAGATGCCTTCCCTGGAATTGCCGCACTACCTCCAGCATCCGCCGGTGCACGGTGAGTTCGGCACCGATCAGCAAGGGCATCGCAACAAGAAGGCGCATGTGAGCTTCGACGTCGAACAGGAAAGGGATGTTTACGTTGTGGCCAACCACATTGCCGTCCCAAATGGAGAACAGCAGCAGCGGCAGCCAGGCGATCGCCGCAAAGACGATGATACGTCGCCACAACAACGTCAACGCATCGTTCGACAGGTGCGCCCGGCACAGCAACTGGAACAGCGGGCCACCCACGACGATGGAGAAGTTCGACGGCGCCGGTGACAAACCCTGACCTTGCATCTGACTTTCGTAAGCTCATGATTTGCACAGGTAAACACGGAGCATGCGGTAACTCGATG
>CAVZRO010000034.1:0-58154 GCA_963777625.1 uncultured Pseudomonadota bacterium
ATGACGGAAGGGAGGCGGCCGTGACGGGGAACGGGAATGGTCGCTTGGTCACAGAAAGTTGCGTCGATAACCAAGATGTTCAGATTTTCGCCGCATTCCGTCCCGGAAGAAGCCAGCATCGGCGCCGAACTTCCCATTTGTTAGCTGGCTTCCTCCCCCAGTAGCAGCGCGCCGCCAGCAATATTCGTCCTGGCGCGCTGCCACCTCGGGCCCCGTACTCTGGTGCGGGGCCCTTTTTATGCGCCACCGCGCCGCAGTGCTTCCAACTCCCTGCGAAGTGCGCGCGTCTCCTCGAACCGCCGCGTGACATCGCGCATCACCGCGGCGATACCGCTCATGGTGCCGTCAGGACCGCGGAACGGCAGAATGGTAAACTCGATCGAGATGCGCGCGCCGTCACTACGCAGCGCCGGCACCGCCAACAGATCCCCAGCGCCGTAGCGCGTCTGCCCGCTCGCCAGGGTCTGGCGGTACCCCTCCCAATGGCGGGCGCGCAGGCTCTCCGGAATGATCAGATCGAGCGACCGGCCGACCGCCTCAGTCGCGGTATAGCCGAAGATGCGGGCGGCGCCGCCGTTCCAGAACCGGATCGTGCCATCCCGATCGGCGTACACCACCGCATCCGGCATCTCGGCGACCAGCGCCGCGGCGAACTGTGACTCGTTGAAAGACATTTCCGGGTCTCCGTGCTGGTTTCCCGCGACCAGATTGATCCGCCCGAGCGGCGCTTGACAGCCCCTCCCCCGAAGGTGCCAAACACGGATATCGACGCCAAACACGGATATCGATGCAAGATCAAGGCACCGGGTCGGGGAGGAACGGGCGATGAGCGAAATTAAACTGCGTGCCGGTCGGCGCGATTTGATAAAGGGTGGGGCTGCCGTGGCCGCCGCCGCCATGTTGCCGGCCGGCGTTGCCGGGGCGCAGCAATCCGCAATCCCGCGCAACCGCACAATGATCCTGATCGGCATCAATAGCCGCGACGGCCGCTGGGTGGATTACGAGTTGTGGAACCCATACGCCATCGGCGCCAATCACCAGAACGGGCCGAACCTGATCTATGAGCCGCTGGCCTATTACAGCGCGTTCGCCGACAAGCTGTACATGTGGCTGGCGGAAAGCTACCAGTACACCCCGGACTTCAAGCAACTGACGATCAAGACCCGCCAGGGCATCAAATGGAGCGACGGCACGCCGTTCAGCGCCGAGGACGTCGCTTACACCATGAATACCCTGCGCGACCTCGGGCCCAAGGTGAAATGGGGCGTCGATGTCAACCAGGCGTTGGACGAAGCAACAACGACCGACCCGAACACGGTGGTGCTGAAGTTCAAGATCCCCTCGCCGCGGTTCTTCTTCTTCGCCACCTATAAGTACGACATCGGCATCTACATCGTGCCGAAGCACATCTTCCAGGGCCAGGACTGGGCCGCATTCAAGGCGTTCGACATCGGCAAGGGCTGGCCCGTCACGACCGGACCGTGGAAGGTCGCGGCGTCCTCGCTGCAGCAGAAAGTATTCGAACGGCGGGATTCCTGGTGGGCGGCGGACCAGAAGCTCGCGCCGATGCCGCAGATCCTGCGCAACATCTGGCTGCCGTACGTGGCCGAGCAGGAATCCGCCCAGGCACTGATCACTAACCAGGTGGATTTCGGCGGCAGCCTGCAGCCCGCCACCTTCCCCACCGTGATCAGGCAGAACCCGAAGATCATCACCCATTCCGGGCAGAAGCCGCCCTGGGGCTACGAGGATTGGTGGCCGCTGTCGCTCTACGTCAACAACGAGGTCAAGCCGTTCGACGACAAGGACGTGCGCTGGGCGGTCAGCCACTACATCGACCGCAAGACGATCATCGACGTCGCCTATCTGGGCGCCGAAACCGTCTCCTCGCTGCCGATGCCGCCCTACAAGCCGCTGCTGCCCTATTTCGACGCCGTAAAGGACCTGCTCGCCAAATACAACACGCTGGAGTTCGACCCGAAGAAGGGCGACGCGCTGCTGCAGGCAAAGGGCTTCAAGAAGAAAGGCGAGATGTGGGAAGCGCCGGACGGCAAGCCGTTCACGCTCGACATCATCGGCTTCGGTGCGTCCGGGGCGGCCATGGGCCCGGTGTTGTCGCAGATGCTGAAGCGGCACGGTGTGACCGCAAGCCTGAACCTGCCTCCCGACTTCGACAGCCGGTTCCAGAAGGGCGACTATACCGGCTCGATCTACGGACATGGCGGCAGCATCCGCGAACCCTATGACACGCTGCGCCTCTATCAGAGCCAGAGCATTGCCGTGCCCGGCGCCCATGCGGCGAATTTCAGCCGCTGGAAGAACCCTGATTACGACAAGATCGTGGACGAGGTTTACATCACCGATCCGAACGACGTGCCAAAGCTCAAGGACCTGTTCCGCGCTGCGATGGAGATCTGGCTGCCCGACCTGCCAGACATCCAACTGGTGCAGAACTATCACCGCATCCCGATGAACACCACCTATTGGAAGAACTGGCCGACCGAGGACAATCCTTACATCAACGGCGCGTCCTGGCACCTGACCTACAATCTCGTGCTGTGGAACGTGCAACCGAGTGGGGCCTAGGCGGCCATGACTGACCTCGCCCTGCCCCGCCGCGACGTGTTCAAGGCGGGGCTGGCGACCGGCGTGGCGGCGATGCTGCCGGCCGGCGTCGCCGCGGCGCAACAAACAACGATCCCGCGCAATCAGACGCTGATCCTGATCAAGAATGGCGGCCGGGACGGGCGCTGGATCGATTACGCGCTGTGGAACCCATATTCCATCGGCTCCAACCACCAGAACGGCCCCAACATCATCTGCGAACCGCTGGCCTACTACAGCGCCTTCGCCGACAAATGGTACATGTGGCTTGCGGAGAGCTATCAGTTCACGTCGGATTTCAGGCAACTGACCATCAAGACGCGGCAGGGCGTCACCTGGAGCGACGGCACGCCGTTCAGCGCCGAGGATGTCGCCTACACATTCAACACGCTGCGCGATCTCGGACCGCAGGTGAAATGGGGCGTCGATGTAAACCAGGCGCTCGATGAGGCGACGGTCACCGATCCGAACACGGTGGTGCTGAAGTTCAAGATCCCCTCGCCGCGCTTCTTCTTCTTCGTGACCTACAAATACGACATCGGCGTCTACATGGTACCGAAACACATCTTCCAGGGTCAGGACTGGACCAGCTTCAAGCATTTCGACATCGCCAAGGGCTGGCCGGTGACAACCGGCCCGTGGAAAGTGGTTGAGGCCACCTTGTCGCAGAAAATATTCGAACGGCGAGACACCTGGTGGGCGGCCGAACAGAAGCTGGCGCCGATGCCGCAGATCCGGCGCAGCATCTGGCTGCCCAACACCGGCGAGCAGCAGACCGCGCAGGCGATGATCACCAATGAATCCGACACCGCCTACGACATGCTGCCGGCCAGTTTTCCGACGATGTTTCGCGGCAACCCGAAGATCATCACGCATACCGGCCAGAAGCCGCCCTATGGCTATGTCGATTGGTGGCCGCTATCGCTCTACGTGAACAACGAGATGGCGCCGTTCAACAACCGGAACGTGCGCTGGGCGCTCAGTTACTATATCGATCGAAACCAGATCGTCGAGGTCGGGTTCCTGGGCGCCTCGCAGGTGTCGGCGCTGCCGATGCCGCCGTACAAGCCGCTGCTGCCGTATTTTGACGCGGTCAGGGACCTGCTGGAAAAATACAACACGCTGGAATTCGACCCGAAGAAGGGCGACGCGCTGCTGACAGAGGCCGGATTCCACAAGCAGAATGGCAAATGGACCGGCCCGGACGGAAAACCGCTGACCCTGGAAATCATCAGTGCACCGCTCGGCACATTCGGCCCGGCGATCGGCCCCGTGGTCTCAGAAATGCTGCGGCGTCATGGCGTGGACGCCAGCCTGACCCTGCCCCCGGACTTCAACGACCGATTCCAGAAGGGTCAGTATGCCGGTTCCATCTACGGGCACGGCGGCAGCATTCGCGAACCGTACGACACGCTGCGGCTGTACCAGGGCAAGAGCATCGCGGTTCCGGGTGCTCACCTGGTGAATTTCAGCCGCTGGCGCAATCCGGACTTCGACCGGATTGTCGATGAGGTCTACGTGACCGACCCGCAGAACGTCGACAAGCTGAAAGACCTGTTCCACGCGGCCATGGAGATCTGGCTGCCGGACCTGCCGGACATCCAACTGGTGCAGAACCATCATCGCATCCCGATGAACACCACCTATTGGAAGAACTGGCCGACCGAAGACAATCCCTACATCAACGGCGCTTCGTGGCACCTTACGTTTCCGCTGGTCATGTGGAACCTGCAGCCGGCCTGAGGCACGATGCACGCCATCTACATCGTCCGCCGCTTCCTGGTGTTCCTGGTTATCGTCTGGCTGGCGGCAACGCTCAACTTCTTCCTGCCGAAACTGTCGGGCCAGGACCCGGTGCGCACCAAGTTGCTGGAGGAAGCCTCGCTCGGTGGCTACGTGCATGCCGGGATCGAGGATATGGTGAAGGTGTACCAGAAGCGCTTCGGTCTCGATAAGCCGCTGTGGCGCCAGTACCTGAGTTATATCGACGACGTCGCGCATGGCAATCTGAACTATTCGATCGCCAATTATCCGCGCACCGTCGTCAGCATGATCAGCGAGGCCCTGCCCTGGACCGTTGGGCTGCTCGGGCTCACCACCCTGTTCTCGTTTGCCGCCGGCACGGTGCTCGGGGCGTTGCTGGCCTGGCCGGGCGCGCCCCGCTGGATGCGCTGGTTGATGCCACCGTTATGGGCGCTGCACGCCATTCCGTTTTTCCTGCTCGGCCTGGTGTTGATGTGGCTGTTCGCCTTCCAGTTCCAGTGGTTGCCGATCTTCGGCGGCTACAGCGCGGGCGCCAATCCGGCGCTGACCTGGACCTTCGTGTTCGACATCCTGCGGCATGCGACCCTCCCCGCGTTGTCGATCGTGCTGGTGTCCGTCGGGGGCTGGGCACTGGCGATGCGCGGCATGATGGTCACCACGATGGGCGAGGATTACGTCACCTTCGCCGAGGCGAAGGGACTGCGCAGCTCCACGATCTTCACCCGATACTGCATGCGCAATGCCATCCTGCCACAGACCACGGGCCTCGCTTTGGCGCTAGGCACCATCCTGTCCGGCGCCGTGCTGGTGGAGGCGATCTTCGGCTACCCCGGAATCGGGGCGCTGCTGTTCCAGGCGATCGAGGAGAATGACTTCTTCCTGATCCAGGGCATCGTGTTCACGGTCATCGTGGCACTCGGCTTCGCAACCTTCCTGCTGGACGTTTGCTATCCCTGGCTCGACCCGCGCATTTCCTACCATCGGACCTAGACGGCGATGCTCCGCTATCTGCGCCGCAATACCTCCCTGGTGGTCGGGATCGTGCTGCTCGGCATCCTGGTCGTCTTCATGGTGGTGGGCGCCCTGATCGTGGACACCAGCAACGCCCAGCCACTCTCGGTCCCGGCGTTGCACGCGCCATCATGGGATTATCCATTCGGCACCGACCGCCAGGGCCGCGACCTGCTGGCGGTGATGGTGGCGGGCACGCCGCTGACGCTGCGGATCGGCTTCATTGCCGGCATTCTGGGGGTGGGCATCGGCGCGGTACTGGCCTTCACCGCGGCCTATTACGGTGGAATCGTCGATACCGTCATCCGCAGCATCGCCGATATCGGGCTGACGATCCCTGGGCTGCTCGTGTTGATCATCATCGCGGTGTCGCTGAAGGGCAGCCTGACGGTCGATCAGATGGCGATCGTCGTGGCGTCGCTGGCCTGGCTCAGCCCGACACGCACCATCCGATCCCAGGTGCTGACGCTGCGCGGGCGTGGCTACGTGGAGATCGCGCGATTGAACGGCATGAGCGGACCGGAGATCATCTTCGGCGAACTGATGCCCAACCTGCTGCCCTACCTGGCGGCCACGCTGGTCAGCAGTGTCTCCGCCGCGATCCTGGCCTCGGTCGGTCTGGAGGTGCTGGGGCTCGGTCCGGTTGAAGCACCCGACCTGGGGATGACGCTCTACTGGGTGTTCTTCAACGCGGCGATCATCAATGGCTGGTGGTGGTGGTGGACGGCGCCGCTGGTCGTGATCGTGCTGGTGTTCCTCGGGCTGTTCTTCCTGACCGTGGGACTGGACGAGATCGCCAATCCGCGTCTGCGGCGGGCCGTGTAATGGCCAACGCCCAGGTTCTCCGCGTCGACAAGCTGGATGTGGCCTACGACCATCCGCGCGGCGCCGTGCATGCGGTGGATCAGGTCAGCTTCTCGCTCCGTCCCGGTGAGCGCTTCGGACTCGCCGGCGAGTCCGGGTCGGGCAAGTCCACCATGGCGCTGGCGATCCTGCGCATGATCAAGCCGCCCGGACGTATCCGAAGCGGCGAGGTCTGGCTGGAGGACACGCTGTTATCGCGGCTGTCCGACGAAGCGATCCGCCGCCTGCGGCTGGCCGGTATCGCCATGGTACCGCAGGGCTCGATGAACTCGCTGAACCCTGTCGTGCGGATCCGTCAGCAGATCGCCGATGCGCTGGCGGACCATGGCGAGAAGCTGTCGCGCGGACAGACCGTGGCGCGCGTGCGCGAGCTACTGGCGCAGGTGGGCCTGCCGCCGCAGGTCGCCGAGATGTACCCGCACGAATTATCGGGCGGCATGAAGCAGCGCGCCTGCATCGCCATCGCGATCTGCTTGCGCCCGAAAGTCATTATCGCCGACGAGCCGACCAGCGCGCTGGACGTGGTGGTCCAGCGGCAGGTGATGGAGACGCTGGGGCGCGTGCAGACGCAGTTGGGCGCGGCGGTCATCCTGGTGGGTCACGACATGGGGCTGATGGCGCAGTTCGTGGACCGGCTGGGGATCATGTACGCCGGTCGGCTGGTGGAGGTGTCGCCGATCCGCGACATCATCACCAATCCGCGCCATCCGTACACGCGGATGCTGATCGAAAGCCTGCCGTCGCTGGAGCACAAAGGCGGCCTGCGCGGTATCCCCGGGCTGGCGCCCCTGCTGCGCGAACTGCCTCCCGGTTGCGCGTTCCATCCGCGTTGTCCGATGGCAATGCAGCGCTGCCTGGTCGAAAAGCCCGAAGTCCGGGCGATGGGACCGGATGCCACGGTGGCGTGCCACCTCGCATGACGGCGCTGCTGGAATTGCGCCGGGTGAGCAAGAGCTTCCCCGGCGGGGTGCTGGGCCGCGAGCGGAAGATGGCGCTGGAGCCGTTCTCGTTCGCGGTGGACCCGGCGCAGCCGGGGATCATCGCCGTGGTCGGCGAAAGCGGCAGCGGCAAGACCACGCTGGCCCGCCTGCTGCTGGGGCTGATCGAGCCGACCGAAGGACAGGTCCTGTACCAGGGGCGTGATCTGCATACGCTGTCCGGAGCCGAGCGCCGCGGGTTCCGCCGCGACGTGCAGGCGATCTTCCAGGACCCGTACGAGGTCTACAATCCGTTTTACCGGGTGGACCATGTGCTCACCACGCCGGTGCGGAAGTTTCGTCTGGCACCATCGCGCGCCGAGCGACGTCGGCTGATCGAGGAAGCGCTGCGTGCGGTGGGGCTGCGCCCGGAGGAAATCCTCGGCCGCTATCCGCACCAGCTTTCCGGCGGGCAGCGGCAGCGGATCATGGTGGCGCGCGCGCTGCTGCTGCGCCCCAAGCTGATCGTCGCGGACGAGCCGGTTTCCATGGTCGATGCGTCGCTGCGGGCGACCATCCTGGGCAGCCTGCGCAAGCTGCACGAGGAATTGCGCATTTCGATCCTGTACATCACGCACGACCTGGCGACCGCCTATCAGATCGCGGACACGATTCTGGTGCTTTATCGCGCATCGGTCGCAGAGGCCGGCGATGTCGAGCTGGTGGTGAAGCACCCGCGGCACCCGTACACGCAGTTGCTGGTCAGCGCGATCCCGAAGGTCAGCACGGTACGGGACTGGTCGGCCGAGGAGCCGTCGGATCAGCCCTTCGTTCCGGGCGGGTGCAAGTTCGCCGATCGCTGTCCGACGGTGATGCCGCGCTGTCTGGAGGCGCCGCCGCCGCTGTTTCGATCGGAGACACGGCGCGCCGCGTCCTGTTTCCTGCTGGACGAATCCCCGGTACTGGACGCGGAACACGTCACCGCCGTGCTGACCAGCGAGAGCGCCCCGGTACGCGCCAGCGTGCCGGCCTGACCAGCGGGCGCTTTATGGCCATTTCACTTCCGGCGGCAGGCTCATCAGGATTGCCTCCACGTTGCCACCGGTGCGCAGCCCGAACAGAGTCCCGCGATCGTACAGCAGGTTGAATTCCACGTAGCGGCCGCGCCGGATCAACTGTTGCTCGCGATCGGCGTCCGTCCACGGTGCATGCATGCGTCGGCGGACGATCCGCGGGAAGACATCCAGGAACGCCAGTCCGACGTCGCGGGTGAAGGCGAAATCGGCCGCCGCGTCGCCGCTGAAATGATGATCGTAAAAAATTCCCCCGACACCCCGGGCCTCGCCCCGGTGCGGCAGGTAGAAATACCGGTCGCACCAGTCCTTGAAGGCAGGATAATAGCCGGGATCGTGTCGGTCGCACGCGGCACGCAGGGCGGCATGGAAATCCGCCGCGTCGTCCCGCGCCTCCCGCGTCTCTGGTCGCATCGGCGTCAGGTCGCCGCCGCCGCCGAACCAACCGCGCGTGGTCACCAGCATGCGTGTGTTCATGTGCGCCGCCGGCACGTTCGGGCTCCGCGGATGCGCGACCAGGCTGATCCCGCTGGCCCAGAAGCGAGGGTCAGCCTCGGCACCGGGAATCTGGGCGCGGAATTCCGGGGTAAATTCGCCCCACACGGTGGACACGTTCACGCCGACCTTTTCGAACACCCGGCCGCGCATGACGCTCGTCACGCCGCCGCCACCGGCGGCACCATCCGGCGTGGGCCGGTCCCAGGCTGCGCGGGCGAAGCGCCCCTCGCCGCCGACCGCGTCCCGTTCGATCGCCTCGAAGCAGGCACACAACCGGTCGCGCAGCGATTCGAACCAAGCCTGGGCGTGTGGCTTCAGCGCCGCGTGTGGAGGAAGATCTTGTTCCGGCATTCTGTCTTAGGCTTGTTCACGGCCGGATTGCGAGATAGCGGGTTGCCGGCGCGCGGCTGACCTTGCACACAAGTGCCGTGCGTTGCAAAACGCGTCCTGCTCCAGGATCGGCCGTCGCCGGTCAGCCTGCTGATGAGGATTCCCATGGCCGGTCTGCACAAGAGCCAGTTCCAAAACCCCCTGCTTGCGTGGATCAACTCGCGCCTGCCGATCCCGACCATGATGTACAAGGAATACGCCGCGTTCCCGACACCGCGGAACTTCAACTATTTCTGGAATTTCGGCGCCCTGGCCGTGGTGACCCTGGTCATCATGATGGCCACCGGCATCTTTCTGGCGATGAGTTACCAGCCGAACGTCGATCTGGCGTTCGATTCCGTGCAGCACATCATGCGGGACGTGAATTACGGCTGGCTAATCCGCTACGTGCACCAGAACGGCGCCTCGATGTTCTTCATCGTCACCTACATCCACATCCTGCGCGGGATGTACTATGGTTCGTACAAGGCGCCGCGGGAGCTGCTGTGGATACTGGGCGTGATCATCCTGCTGATCCTGATGGCGACCGCCTTCATGGGCTACGTGCTGCCCTGGGGCCAGATGTCGTACTGGGGTGCCACCGTCATCACCAACCTGTTTTCCGCCTTCCCGGTGGTCGGGCATGGCATCGTCACCTGGCTGTGGGGCGGCTACAGCGTCGATAACCCGACGCTGAACCGGTTTTTCGCGCTGCACTACCTGCTGCCATTCATTCTGGTCGCGGTGGTGGGCTTGCACGTGTTCGCCCTGCACATCACCGGGTCGAACAACCCGCTGGGCATCGACGTGAAAAGTCCGCAGGACACGGTGCCGTTCCATCCCTACTACACGATCAAGGACAGCGTGGGCATCTGCGCGTTCCTGATCTTCTGGGCGTTGTTCGTGTTCTTCGCGCCCAACTTGCTGGGTGATCCAAACAACTTCATCCAGGCCAACCCGCTGCAGACGCCGAACGACATCGTGCCGGAATGGTACTTCCTGCCGTTCTACGCCATGTTGCGCTCGGTGCCCGATAAGCTTGGCGGCGTGTGCATCATGTTCAGCTCGATCCTCGTGCTGTTCTTTCTGCCCTGGCTAGACACCAGCCCGGTGCGCAGCGCGCGGTTCCGGCCGATCTTCCGGCAGGTCATCTGGCTGTGGGTGGTGTCGGTGATCGTGCTCGGCTTCGTCGGTGCCCACCCGCCGCTCGGCTTCTGGGTGCCGATCGGCCGGCTGTGCACGCTGTATTACTTCTTCCATTTCCTGGTGCTGCTGCCGTTGCTGGGCGTGCTCGAACGGCCGCTTCCGTTGCCGGAAAGCATCAGCCGGGCCGTGCTGGGCAGGGGCGGCGGACCCCTGCCCTCCGGTGCCGCCGCCAAGCCGATGGAGAAGGCGTGATGCGGCCAATGCGCACCGTTCTGGCCGCTGTGGCGGCCGTGGTTCTGTTGGCAGGTCAGGCCCTCGCGCAGGAGCAACCGGCGCCTCTCCCCAACGAGAGCTGGAGCTTCGACGGCCTGTTCGGCAGCTTCGATCTCGCGGCCGCCCAGCGAGGGTTCTGGGTCTATTACAACGTGTGCAGCAACTGCCATTCGATGAAGCAACTGCACTATCGCGATCTTGCCGGGATCGGGCTGAGCGACGCGCAGATCAAGGCGATCGCCGCGTCCGTACAGGTGCCCAAGGGCCTCAACGATCAGGGCGAACCAATCCAGGGTCCGGCGACGCCGGCGGATCAGTTCCGTGCACCCTTTGCCAATGACCAGGCGGCCCGCTCGGCGATGAATGGTGCGCTTCCGCCGGACCTGTCGCTGATCGTCAACGCCCGTGAAGGACATGCCGACTACGTGTATGGCATCCTCACCGGCTTCACCGACCCGCCCAAGGGTTTCGATGTGCCGGCCGGCAGATACTACAATAAAGTTTTCCCGGGTAACCTGATTGCCATGCCGCCACCGCTGCACGACGGCTTGGTGGAGTTTGCCGACGGCACGCCATCGACCGTGCCGCAGATGGCCCACGACGTCGTCACCTACCTGGAATGGGCCGCCAATCCCGAGATGACGCAGCGCAAGCAAATCGGCGTGCGGGTCGTGCTGTTCCTGCTGCTGATGACGGGCCTGACCTACGCACTGAAGCGCAAGGTCTGGTCGGATGTGCATTGAGCGCCGCGATCACGTTGCGGTTTGCTGATCGCGGTCGGTGACCTCGGTCAGCGAACCTGTCATCGGGATCATCGGCGGGTCCGGGCTGTACAGACATTGCCGGACTGGAAGATACGTCGTGGCGCCAGGTGGAGACCCCTTGGGGCACGCCGTCGGATGCGTTGCTGTTCGGCCAACTCGGTGGAGTGCGCTGCGTTTTCCTTCCGCGGCATGGGCGCGGGCATCCGCTGTCTCCCACGTATGTGAACTATCGCGCCAATATCGACGCGTTGAAGCGGTCGGGCGTTACCGATGTGCTGTCATTATCGGCTGTGGGCAGTCTGAAACCCGAGCTGCCGCCGGGCACGTTCGTCATCGTCGATCAGTTCATCGACCGCAGCTTCGCGCGTGAAAAGAGCTTCTTCGGCGACGGCGTGGTGGCGCATGTGTCCATGGCGCATCCGGTCTGCGCCCGCCTGGGCGATGCGCTGGAAGGGGCAGCGCGGCGGCGTGGGCTCCCGGTTGTCCGCGGCGGAACCTACCTGGTGATGGAGGGGCCGCAATTCTCCACGCTGGCGGAGAGCGAACTGTACCGCGGCTGGGGATGCAGCGTGATCGGCATGACCAACATGCCGGAGGCCAAGCTGGCCCGCGAAGCCGAGCTTTGCTACGCGACCGTTACAATGGTAACTGATTTCGATTGCTGGCATCCCGACCACGATCATGTCACCGTCGCGGCGGTCGTAAGGGTGCTGCTGGACAACGCCGAGAAGGCGCGCGACCTGGTCCGCCATGTCGTGCCGAAGCTCGGTCAATCCCGCGGGGCTTGTCCATGCGGCTGCGACACCGCCCTCGACAATGCCATCATCACGGCCGAGCATATGCGCGATCCAGCCGCGGTCGCGCGGCTCGATGCGGTTGCGGGGCGCGTGCTGCGAAACTGACCTGAACCGCGAGATAATCGCACGAGTGCTTTCAGGCGCGCGGGACTTGTACCAGACCGCATTGACGGTGACCCATGTTCGTCATTCCCGAGAAAGCGGGAATCCAACAACCCCTGGGGATTTCGTGGGCTTTCGGCTGGATGCCCGCGTTGCGCGGGCATGACGGAGCGAGAGCCTTCGTCCTCGCGGTCTGGTGTTACTGGGCGAGCCGCATCGTCGTCTTCACCGCCTGCTGAAGCTGATCGTCTGGAGTCGTTGCCGCGCCGGTACCCAGCTTCACGCTGCCATCCGGCAGCGGCACGGTGATCGGCTTCACCTGAACCGGCGCCACGCCGTCCTTCTTGATATCCAGCCGGCTCGCCGTCGAACGGCTGAGATCGATCACCCGCCCGGCAACATGCGGACCACGATCCTCGATCTTCACGGTAGCGGATCGCCCGGTTTGCAGATTGATCACCTTGGCGGTCGTGCCGATCGGCAACGTCTTGCTGGCGGCGGCATTGTCCGTGGGCCGCAGCCGATTTCCGTCGGCCATTTTCCGGCCGCTGAAGCTCTTGGCGTAAAAGGACGCCTTGCCGGCTTGGGTGCGGCCTGAGTGGTCGATCGGCGGCTTGCTGGAACGCGGAACGGCAACCGGCGGCTGCTTGTCGAGTTTGACCGCGGCCTGCCGCGCCTGCACCGATAGCGGAGCCGGCGTGTCGGCAAACGCGACACTAACGCCGCCGGTCACGGCAATACAGATCCCAGTCGCCAAAGCCCAGTGCACCATCCAGTCCTCTCTCTCCCGTATCAGTCCTGCTACAGACGCGGAAAGCGGGGCGGTGGTTGCTGGCTCGCGCAGTGTTCAACCGAGCTGTTTGCGAAGAAAGCTTACTGAAACGACCCTGCTCGTCGCAACCAAGCCCGTGTCCGGCGTCAGCATGGAGGTGGATTTCAGCGTTCGGCTGGGCGGCGCGGGTCGCATCCACATTGCTCCGCGGGATCGAGGCGTCGTTCTCACCGAAATGAGCTGGGTTCCCGCTTTCGCCGGAACGACGGGGATGGGTGTGCCTTCAGCGGTGGTTGGTAGAAGCAGCAAAACGAGCGAACGCGCGTGCCAGAACTTCATAGATCGGCCGCTTGAAATCGACCGCCAGAGCCGGCAACTCGGACAGCCGCGCCCAGCGCCACGCATCGAATTCCGGATGCGGGTCGCGATCGAGCCTGATATCCGCGTCGCTGCCGATGAAGCGCAGCGCGAACCAGCGCTGTCGCTGCCCACGGTAGCGCTCGGGCAACCGGCCACGCAGGCCCGGCGGGAAATCGTACGCCAGCCATTGCGGATATTCGTCGAGGGTTTCGACGCGATCCGTGCCGATTTCCTCGGCCAGTTCGCGCAGGACGGCGGTGCGCGGGTCTTCGTCGGAGTCGATGCCGCCCTGCGGAAGCTGCCAGCCGCCCGGCGCGCCTTCCGCATTCGGCAGGTCGGCACGCCGCGCAACGAACACCAGCCCGTCACGGTTGAACAGCACCGCGCCGACATTGGCGCGATAGGGCAGCAGCGTCATTGGGTGGGTGCCGATACGGGCGGCTGAACCAGTGCGCTGACCGGTGCCAATACCACCCCCTGGGCGGCCAGCTCGTTCGCCCAGGCGGCGATCCGTTCCACCGTGACCGGCCGCACCGCGCCGGCAAGCCCGAGCGCGCTGCCGGTCTGCTGGGCAATCCGAACCAGCGCGGCAAGTTTTGCGTCAATCGCCCGCGCATCGTCCGGCTCGTCGATCACCAGATCCACCTCACAACTCCAGACATGCGGCAACCCGGCGGGCGGGTGCCGCTGGGTCGGGCGCGGGTCCACGTATAGAAGCCCGCGCGCCGCAAGGGTCGCCAGAACCGGATCCATGTCGACCGGTATCGAGGCGAACCGTTCGCCGCGCGTCAATCCAAGCGCGCCAGTCGCGCCCACATAGCCGACGATCCGTGACAGCGCCCAGACGAGCTGCTTGGCATTGTCGTCGGGTGTGTTGCTGGTGGTCAGCGCATGGTTTCCGGGATCGTTGAGCGGATAGCTTTCCGGCTCCATCGGGATCGAGATCAGGTATTCGTGCTCCGCCATGCGCGCTTCGGTCAGCAGGTGCGCCGGATCCTGAGCGTATGGAGACACGGCCAGAGTGATGGCGCCCGGCAGCGTGCGGATAGCTTGTTCGCTCAACGCACTGTTCAGCCCAACCCCGGCCAGCAGCAGACCGACCCGGGGTCTTTGGCTGCTGCGGTCGAATCCGGCGGCGTAAACCTGCATCGGCATCCGGCCATCCTCGGCGATGCGGGGCAGAGTGCCATCCATGCCGGGTGCCGGCTCCTGCAGCGCCGGATCGGGATCGGCCACCGGACCCGGCGTATCGCGTCCCGGCCGCGTGTCCGGCGGCGTCGATCGGGCCATCGGATGGATGACCGGGGTGGCAGGAATGGGAGCCGGAGCGGCCGCTGCGACCGGTTTGATGGCAGCAGTGGCCGTGGATGGCCGCGCCGGCGGTCCGAGCGATTGCAGCAGCCCCGCGCCAGCCCCCAGCACGATCAGGATTGCCACCCAGAAAATCGCCAGTCCGCGCCAGCCCGGCCGATAGCCAGTATCGGGCATAAGCTGGGCGGTCCGGCTCATGCGCGAGGCGCGGGGCCGCCCCGCACCTCATCGCCGGCAACAGCACGGCGACCGCGAACCTCATCCGGATTAGGGTGGGCGGCCGGCGTTTCGATCAACCGGCCATCTCCGGCCCTCATTCCATGCGGAGAGTGCTAGTTATTTGACGCCGAACGGTGCTGTTCGGCCATCGCGTTCGCCAATACCAGGCCTTCCTGAAGCTGGAAGTCGGTCTGATCGGGTTTGGCCGGATCGAATTTCGGGAAATCCGCCGGCGGCTTGTTGGGAATCGAGCTGGCGACCACCGGCAGATCGGTGCGTGGGGGCGGCCCTTCCTTCGTGCCGCCGGTGTTGGTGATCGTGTTGTTCAGGTCCCACTCATGCGCCGGGCCGAAATGTTCCACCTTGTCTTGCGTTTCGGCGACCGGCACGTCCGGCGCAATCCCCAGATCCTGGATCGACCGGCCGGACGGCGTGTAGTAGCGCGCCGTGGTCAGTCGCATCGCGCCGCCGCCGGGCAGCGGGATGACGGTCTGCACCGATCCCTTGCCGAAGCTCCGATCTCCCAGCAGCACCGCGCGGTGATGGTCCTGCAGCGCACCGGAGACGATTTCGCTGGATGAGGCGGACCCGTTATTGATCAGCACAACCATCGGCACGTTGGGCAGCAGGTCGTCGCCTTTGGCGTCCCAGCGCTGGGAGTCGTCGGCATGACGGCCGCGGGTGGAAACGATCTCACCCCGGTTGATGAAATCGCCGGCGACGGCAACCGCCTGGTCGAGCAGCCCGCCGGGATTGTTGCGCAAGTCCAGTATCAGCGCACGCAAGTTGCCGCCGTTCTGCTTCTTGAGGCTGGTAATCGCATCGCGAATGCCGGCATCGGCATTTTCGGTGAACTGGGTCAGCCGAATATAGCCGATATCATGCGGCTCCATCCGGCTTTTCACCACCTGGATGTGAATGATCTGACGCTCCAGCGTTACATTGATCGGGGTATCGACCCCGTCCCGCTTGATGGTCAGCGTGATCTTGGATCCGGGGTCGCCGCGCATCTCATCGACGGCATTGCTGAGCGGCAGCCCCTCGACCGTTTTGCCGTCCAGGGCGGTGATCAGGTCACCGGCCTTGATACCGGCGTGCGACGCCGGCGTATCGTCGATCGGGCTGATCACCCGGATCAGGCCCTGATCCTCGGTGACCTCAATTCCGAGGCCGCCGAACTTCCCCTGGGTCTGCACCTGCATGTCGCGGAACTGCGACGCATCCATGTACGCGGAGTGCGGGTCGAGTCCGGCCAGCATGCCGTTCAGTGCCTGCTCGATCAGTTTCTTGTCCGGCACCGGCTCCACATATTCGGCGCGCACCCGCTCGAATACATCGCCGAACAGGGTGAGCCAGCGATAGGTGTCGGCACGCTGCGACGCGGTGTCGCCCTGCGCCCAGGCGGTTTGAATTCCGAGACGCGGCGCGAACCGCTGGGCGGCCGGCACCGCCGCAATTCCGGCAAGGAAGGTGGCGCCGAGCAACAGTCCAGTGCGGAGGCGCGGGGGACGAAACTGCATGCGATTTATTCCTCTCGCGCACGCCAGGTCACATTCAATTGACCGATGCGCCTGATTTGGTGAAGTGCCTCATCTATCCGGATTCACAGCCCCGCAGTCCAGTACCTGAATTCTTACGGCTTGCTCAGCCGTGTCGGCATAGCAGGAGCCGACCCTCCAGACGGTGACGGAGGCGAAATAGTTCCATTGCGGCCCGCAAACTCGGCACGCGGCTTTGTGCGGCCGCGGCCTTCAGGATGTCAATTGGCAGCGTCAGACTAAGGAAACGCAAAAATCATGCCCCCGATGCTCCCTACGGCCCGTCGAACCTGGTGATCCGGGGCGGGAACGCCGGGCTCCAGCAATTGCCGGGGCTGAGCGCCAGGTTCGGGTTGTGAAACGGGTCGGCCCGGAACATTTCGGGAAACCGCGCCCGCATCCGTGCTCGGTCCGCCAGGTTGCGGATCTGCTCGTCCGGCCCGTAGTGCTTGCCGAAACTGAGCAATTCGGCGTGCATCAGGGTAGCGTCGGCGGCCAGCACGACGCCCGCCCCGGCCTCACGCGCACGCAGGCAGAAATCGACATCATTGAAGGCGCTGGCGTAGCTCTCATCGAGCCCGCCCAATCTGGTCCACAGGTCGCGACGGGTGAGAAGACAGGCGCCGGTTACCGCGGAGAATTCCTGGCTCAACCGCGCCCGCCAAGCGTATCCGGGTGCGCGGCAGGGCAGGAACCGATGCACGTGATCGCCGGTACCGTCCGGCAGCAGCACGATCCCGGCGTGCTGTATTGTATGGTCGGGATAGCAGAGGCGCCCACCCGCCACACCGATGTCCGGGTCTGCCAGGTGTCCGGCCAGCACCGCAAGCCAGCCGGGATCGTCCGGCGCCACATCGTCGTTGAGCAGGCATATCAACGGGCTGTCGCTCGCCGCCACGCCCCGGTTGTTGGCGATCGCGTAGTTGAACCTGGCGGCTTCGACCAGCAGATGCCGGACGCGCCGGTCGGACCGCAGATGGTCGATCATCCGCCGCTGCCGCGGATCGAGCGGCGAGCGGCCCATCACCACAAGCAGCAGCTCGAATTCGGCATAGTCGGTTCGGCTCAGCACCGCGGAAAGGCAACGCTGGGTATGCGGCGACCGGCAGGTCGAGGGAACCACGATGGTAACCTTGGGACGGGCGGCACGCGGGGCGACAACGCTGAGGCGGAGCGGCCTGCCGGCCTCGATCGCGGCCGGCAGACCGGTGCGGCGAAGGTGGGCCGACGCGACCGTCGCCAGTGCCGGTGCCGGCGCCATCTCGGTGTCGGAGCGCCGATGGGTCAGTATGAAGGGGATACGGTGCGACTCGGCCGCCCTGCCCGCTTCGTGCAGGCGCAGCCACGCGTCCAGACGCAGCGTCTCGGCCCAGGCGTCGCTCTCCGGCGAAAATCCGGCGAGGTGATCGCGGCGGACCAGCCAGACGCCGGTCGACAGGGTGCCGGACAACATGAGCGTGCGGCTGGGAGACGGCTTGAACTGCGGCGCGTAGCGGCGCCTATCACGCCCGATCCGATCCTCGTCGGCATACAGAATGGCCGGCCGGCCAAGGGCGACAGCGCGGTCGGCCAGCAACGCCAGGGCATACGTCGGGAGGACCTCGCCGGACTGGAGGATGGCGAAGTACTCGGCATCGCTGCCGGTCAGGATCCTGGCGAGCACCTGAGTATCGCGGTCGATCAGATGCGTTGTGACCGGCAGAATTGACGCTTCGACGCACTCGCACGTGGCCCGCAGCGCCGGCGTTCTGGCCGCATGCAGGACCAGGACGTCGATCCGCGGCCACCCCGCCCGACGCGGCGAGCGCAGCAACCGGTCACGATCGGCCTCGGTCCAGGTATCAAAGAGGCTTGTCCACAGCGCATAGGACGGACGCGGCGTGTTGCTGGTCGCGGCAAGGCCGAGCCAGGCGCGCAGACGTGCGGGAATGCCCCGAGGATCCGTGGCCAGACCGCGAGCCGCAACCGTCGCCAACGCGAGCGGGTGCCTTCGGGCGAGCACGAGCGCGGCCGAAAGCCGGCCGAGCGGCTTGCAAGTGACCGTCAGACAGCGCGGCTTGTCGGCCGGACCGAAGACCCGTACGTGCAGATATCGCGCGTCCGAAGGAATGAAAACAGGTGCTTGCCGCCGTCCCGGAAGAATTGCGCCTGGCCCGACCACGACGGCTGGGCCAATCGAACCAGCTTCGGTTTCCAGCTCGATCCGCACGACGGCGCGCGCCATTCGCGGCGTCATCGGAACGTGTAACAGACACCAGCTTCCGCACAGATCGCGAGGGACTGGCGCCGCATATGAATCCGCGCCCGTTCGCGGTATTGTCAGACGGACCGATTGATGCTTCATCCGGTGCAATCAGCCGGCACGTCTGCGCACGCTATACCTGCCGGATGGAACTGCCCGGATTGAACTGCATGGTCGATTGCGAGGCTTTCGCTATGGATATCCTGTCGGAACAGCGTTAGCGCGATGATGGGAATTGACAACACCCTGATTGAGCGTCCGGCGGCCGCGCCATTCCGCCAATGCGCGCACGTTGCGGTGCTGATCCCGTGCCACAACGAAGCGATTACCGTCGGCAAGGTGGTCTCGGACTTTCGGTGCCGGCTGCCGGACGCGCGGATCTTCGTATATGACAACAACTCCACCGATGACACCATCGGCGTAGCCCTCGCAGCCGGCGCGGAGGTCCGGTCGGAGACGTTGCAGGGCAAGGGCAATGTCATCCGCCGCATGTTCGCCGATATCGAAGCCGACGTCTATGTGCTGGTGGACGGCGACGATACGTACGATATCAGTTCCGTATCCCTTATGCTCGACCTGCTGCATCGTCAGCGGCTTGACATGGTCACCGGCACGCGACTCAGCACCCAGGCCACGGCATTTCGCCCGGGCCACCGGCTTGGCAATCGAGTGCTGACGGGAACGGTTGGCTGGGTGTTCGGCAACCGGGTAAGCGACATGCTGTCTGGCTTTCGCGTGTTCTCACGCCGTTTCGTGAAATCGTTCCCGGCGCTGGCCGCCGGGTTCGAGACCGAGACCGAATTTACCGTGCACGCGCTGGAGTTGCGGATGGCGATCGGTGAGATTCCCGTCGCCTACCGGGAGCGACCGGACGGCTCGGCCTCTAAGC
Organism: uncultured Pseudomonadota bacterium; assembly: GCA_963777625.1. Lineage (GTDB taxonomy): Bacteria > Pseudomonadota > Alphaproteobacteria > Acetobacterales > Acetobacteraceae > DATDIC01. The sequence continues at coordinate 19,514 of CAVZRO010000034.1, forward strand.
TGCACACGGTCCGCGACGGATTGCGCATCCTGCAAACCATCGTCCTGCTGATAAAGGAGGAGCGGCCGCTACCGTTCTTTGCCGCGATCGGCACCGTGTTGTTGTTGATCGGGCTGGGACTTGGGCTTCCGGTGGTGGTTGAGTTCCTCAGGACCGGCCTGGTGCCGCGGGAGCCCACGGCAATCCTGGCGACCGGGTTGGTGCTGTTGTCGTTTCTCTCGCTGTTCGGCGGGCTGATTCTGGACTCGGTGGCGCACGGGCGGAAGGAGATGCGGCGGCTGTTCTATCTGACGGTGCGTGGTGTGGATGGGGCTTGAGAGTGGGTTTCTTGAGTGGGGGTCCTGCCAGCAGCCGCATTCTGGCGTAACTTGCTGGCGAGTGCACCTGAAACGCGACAATAATTGTCTGCGGTAACGAAACTAATACCGACCGCCTTATCGGTTGGCTCCCCGCGCGACCCCTTGCTTATCCCCCTCCCCTTGCGGGAGGGGTTAGGGGAGGGGGCGCGGTACGGATCGGTCAGTCATTGGGGCGGTTGGTGTAACCCCCGAGGCATCCATGGGAATGAACCAAAACGCGTCATCGCCGTTGCCACTCAATCCGCCATGTCGGATCCGCCGAACACCGCAGGTGTAACGGCGGCCCGAGGCGGATAGATGCCCACTCCAACACCGGCGAAGGAAGTCGCGGTGAACCCTGACGCTGTGTCCCGCACTCCGCCTGACCAGAGCGCCGCCGCGGCACAAAGAATTGGAGAACTCACCCGTTCACTTGCCGAGATGCGGGCGAAGGCAGATCAAGCCGCAACCGAAGTTGCCCGCGTGCAATCGGAACTCAGGCGGCTTGGCGATGAGCGATCGCGGCTCGAACGGGCCAACGCGGTCGCCGGGCAGTTTATCACGACACTGCGTCAACAGCTTGCCGAGACGACCGTGGACCATCAACGGCAGGTCCAGCGCATGCACGCGACGATCTCCTGGCGTGTTACTGCGCCCTTGCGCGCGCTACGCCGGTTCGCTTCCGATCGGCGCTTCCGTGCTTCCGGGCAGACGGCTGCTACCACCGCGTACGATCAACCAGCGGAAACTCCGGCACCTGCAGCCGGCCATGCGAGCTGGATGAGCACTTCACCAACGACAACTCCGGACGTCTCCCTGCTGCTACTTGCCGGCCGCGATACGACGGTCGCCCTGGAGGCGCTGAAGCGCCTCCAGAATGATGACCCAGCGGGCGTTATCGAGGTTCTGCTATGGCCGGCCCAAGGTAATCCCGCATCGTTGCCAAACGGATTACGCCTGATCGAGACGGCCGCAACCGAGGTCGAGGCCATTTCCGTTGCGGTGAAGATGGCGCGCGGGGCGTTTCTTGCGGTCGTGCGCGACTCCGTTGTGCCTCAGCGGGGCTGGTTGGCGGCGTTGCGCGGCAGCTTTATTCAGCGGGAACGTCTTGCCCTTGTGGGTGCGCGCGTACTGGATGGCAGCGGCCGGGTCGTCGCGGCCGGATTAGCCATCAATCCCTGGCTTGAGCTGGAACCGGTTGGCAGTGGTGCCGCGCCTGATCACCCGGACGTTGCGTCCCTCCGCAGCGTGGATACCTGCGCGCCTGAATGCTTCATGATTTCGATCACCGCCTGGCGCGAGCTTGGCGGCCTTGATCTGGCATTTGCGCGCAGTGACTGCGCGGTTTGCGATTTTGCGATCCGCGCTCGCGCCAAGGGATACGACACCGCCTGTCAGCCCTTCGCTAACGTGGCGGCGCCTGATTACGGTGTTTCAGACGATTGGTCGGCCGCCCAAGATAGATGGACGCTTCGTACGCGGTGGTGGCCCCAGTTAAGCTCGGCCGGCCCGCTGCGGGCGCCGGTTCGCCCGCGTGCATTGTTCATCGACCGCCTTACCCCGACGCCGGATCGTGACTCCGGTTCGGGTGATATTTATTGGTTCATGTGCATCACGGTATCGATGGGATATGACGTTTCGTTTGTTGCGGCTGAAGACCTCGCCTATTCAGGTTCCTATACCGATACCCTGCGGTATCGTGGGATCACATGCATCTGCACGCCGTACGCCGAATCAATCGACGATTTTCTGCAGCACGAGAAGCGATCCTTCGATCTGGTTGTGTTGCACCGCGGACCGATCGCCGTCCATCTGATCGAGCCTGTGCGCCATCATTCGCCGGCGGCGAAAGTCATACTCGATACTGTCGATCTGCATTTCATGCGTCAGGAACAGGAAGCGCTGCTGGTCTGTTCGCCGACTGGGCTGGATGATGCTGGACGTACTCGCATTGCCGAGTTGCGCGCAATCGAGAGCGCCGACTGCGCGGTGGTAAGATCGTCGGACGAGCAGGACCTGCTGGCGACCCTTGTGCCCAAGGCGATGGTCCGCGTCATGCCCATTATGCGGGCGATCCCTGGATGTCTGGCGCCATTCGAACCGCGACGCGACATAGTTTTTATCGGCGGGTTCAATCATCAGCCCAACGTAGATGCCATCATGACCTTCGTACGCGATATCTGGCCACGCATTCACCAGGTTTTGCAGGCCCAACTGGACGTGATCGGCAGCAATCCGCCAGCCGAGTTGCGCGCGATGGACGGCGCGGCCGGTATCGCAGTTCGCGGCCACGTGCCGGACCTGGAGCCGGTGATGCGTGGCTGCCGGTTGACGATAGCTCCGCTCCGATACGGTGCGGGGATCAAGGGCAAAGTGGTCACGAGCCTGTCTTATGGCGTCCCTTGTGTGGCGACACCGGCGGCCATCGAAGGGATGGGATTGCAGGACGGGATCCATGTGTGCGTCGCTGCGTCGCCAGAGGATTTCGCCGCCGCGGTGATCAAGCTGTACACGGATCGCGAGGCTTGGTGCCGATTGTCGACCGCTGGTCTAGCGTTTGCCGCCGACAATTTCTCCCTGCAGACAGGCAATCGTCGTATCGCCACGCTTTTGCATGCTCTGGGGCTTCCCACCACACCGGATCACCTGGGCGGCGATGCAAAATGATGCCGGCCCGCCGGATGCATCGCACGACGACGGATGTTTCAGTAACCCAAAGCTCGGTGGGGCAGCGGAACCGTCGCGTGTCGGTCATCATTCCATTATACAATCATGAAGGCTTCATTGCCGCGGCGATCGATAGCGCGATGGCACAGGGGCCCCTTCTTCGTGAGATTATTGTGGTCGATGATGGCTCGTCCGACGGCTCCGCGGAAATCGTGCGAGACCTTGCGGCCGCAAATCCAGAGATCGTGTTCTGGTCGCAACCCAATCGAGGGGCGCACGCTGCAATCAACGCCGGTCTGCATCGCGCAACCGGTGAGCTGGTTGCGATACTCAACTCCGACGACCGGTATGCTTCCGATCGGTTGCAACAGCTCGTCGGCAGGCTGGACGCCGATCCCGGCACCGACCTCGTGGCCAGCGGCATCACGTTCATCGACGGCCAAGGGGCAGCACTTGCCAACCCATGGTACGAGGCCGCGGTGGATTTCTACCGGCAATGCGGTGACCCGGCGGCGGCGCTGATCAACGGCAATTTCCTGATGTCCACCTCCAACTTCGTGTTTCGACGAGTGGTGTTCGAGGCGCTCGGCGGTTTCGCCAATCTCCGCTATGCCCATGATCTGGATTTCGCACTGCGCCTGTTGGCCAGGCAGCGACGGATAGTTCTGGCTGAAGCCCCTCTGCTGCAATATCGGATGCACGCGACAAACACGATCGACGAGGGCCATGACAGGGTGAAGGTGGAGTGGATAGCAGCGACGGCGTTCTTCCTTACGTGTCTGTGGGATTGCGGCGATAGCGGCCCGATGGATTGGGATCGTGCTCGCCGCCTGCTCGATGTAATGGATCGGCACGCGCTGACCGGGCCAGTCCAGCTCTGTATGGTGTACTTCCGGCGACATCCGACCGATACGCTGGAGTGCAACCCTTTTCTGACCGATCGCGCATTCCAGGAATATTTAAGGAAGATGATTTCGTGAGGGTCCTGTTCATCAGCAATCTTTATCCGCCAAATACGATCGGTGGTTACGAGCGCCTCTGTTTCGAGGTAGCATCCGCATTCGCGCGACAGGGTCATTCGGTATTCGTGCTTACCAGCACACATGGAACAGCGACCGCGGACTACGAGGGGCAGACCGTTTATCGCCGATTGCAACTGCTGATCGGCGGGACGATCTATAGCCCGTTTGCCGGATCCGAACAGGAGCGGCAAAGCATAAATGCAGGGAATATCGGCGCCCTGCGAATGGTCATGACTGAAACGGCACCAGATGTGATCTTTGTCTGGAACCTGTTCTTCCTGGACAGCTCGCTGCTCGATGCAATTCCCGGCGATCCGACCCGCACGGCGTTGATGTTGACCGATAACTGGTTGATCGGCATGCGCGAGCCGGTCTTTCTCGGCGCGTATTTTCGTGATCACGTGTTCGGTGATCATCCATTCGCACCAGGCGAAACTCATGTGGTTGCGCCACCCAGGTGGTTGCATCGATCGCTTGGATGGCTGGGTGGACCGCGCAACCGGTCGGAAGCTCCGGCGCCTAGGCCCCTGCCCTTCGCGGCGGTGTTCGGCTCCGTGTTCATGCGAGATCTTTATGCGGCTGCCGGAATTACGTTCCCCCGCGCGGCAGTGATCCACAATGGCGTTCGCCAGGCGAGGCGCGCCACCGCCGATTTTATCGATCGTACGAATCTTGTTGAACAGAACACGTTGCGGCTGCTATTCGCCGGTCGTCTGGTCGACCTTAAGGGAGTAGAGACGGCGGTAAAGGCGGTGCCAATTCTCAATCGTCTGCCGCTACCGGTCGCGCGCATTGAGTTGACAATTCTAGGAGATGCACAAGATCTTGCATCCCTGGAGCGTCTCGATCGCAGCATCGAGGACAGCGCCTGCCAGGAGCAGATTCGTCGGCTTGATAGTGTCGCCGAGGACGCCTTGTTTGACCTGTTCCAATCGTACGATATATATTTGTTTCCGTCTCTCTATGAACCCTTCTCATTAACATTGATCCACGCGTTGGCAAGCGGCATCCCGACTGTAGCATCTCGTACCGGCGGCAACCCGGAGATCATGACGGAAGGTCTCACCGACTGCTTGTTCAGGAAGGGAGATGCGGCGGATCTCGCCCGTGCGGTGCAGACGCTCGCAACCGATGCCACCTTGCGTATCCGCGTTGCGGCCGAGGCTCGCCGAACCGCCGCACGCTTCACGTTCGAAGCGATGATCGACGGGATGACAAAGTTTCTCATGGCTCCGCGCCAGTGACTGAAGAGCGCCATTCGGTGCGGGGGATCAACTGCCTGGTGCTCGGCGGTGGCGGTTTCATTGGCACTCATTTGTGCCGCGCCCTGGCGAAGCAGGGGGCCAACGTTCGCGCCTTTGGCCGGAGGGTCAGCTACCCCGAAGCGCTCAAGGACATCGGGTGGATCCAGGCGGATTTCGCTGATCGTACCGCGCTGGTGCGCGCGGTGGATGGTGTGGAAATCGTGTTCCATCTACTCGGCGGAAGCCTGCCGGAGAGCTCGAACCGCGATCCGCTCGCTGACCTGTTGGCCAGCACGGCCGCATCGCTGCATCTGCTGGATACCTGTCGGGTCGCCGGCGTGCGCAAGATCGTGTTCGTGTCGTCAGGCGGCACGGTCTATGGCATCCCGACGGAAATCCCGATTCCAGAAACGGCGCCGACAGATCCAATCTCAGCCTACGGTATCAGCAAGCTGGCGGTCGAAAAATATCTCTATCTCTACCGTCATTTGCATGGCCTCGATTACACCATCCTGCGCGTCTCCAATCCGTACGGCCCGTTGCAAAGCCCTGACCGGCGACAGGGGGTGATTCCCGCGCTGCTGCACAGAGCCATCATCGGACAGCCTGTCGAGATCTGGGGTACCGGCGAGGTGGTACGGGATTTCCTTCATGTTGCCGATGTGGTCCAGGCACTCATTGCGGCCGTATCCTACCGGGGAAACCATCGGATCTTTAATGTCGGGTCTGGCATCGGGCGCAGCATCCGCCAGATTGTCCAGGATATTCACCTGGTGCTGGACCGGGAGCAGATCGAGGTGCTGTACAAACCCTCGCGTCCCACGGACGTGCCAGTGAGCGTGCTGGACACGACGCGGATCCGACGTGAGCTGCACTGGTCTCCCGCCGTAGAGTGGATGGAAGGGCTCCGCGATACCGCCGATTGGCTACGCCACCTCTCGACCGGCGCGGCCCGATCGCCGTAACGGCCAAAAAACGCGGCAGTCCAGTACACGGATTGGCGAAATACAATTCTTATTGTATATGGAACGGGAACTGGTCATGACAGCTCCTGATCCCTTCCAACATCTTTCATGCAAGTGCCGGCTCTCCACTCCGGCACACGTAAGGGGACATTGGGTCCTCTTCTCAGTTATCCACGCTCCCCGGCTCGGCGATGCACCGGTGCGCGTTCTTATTCCATGGAACATCCGGAATGCCGACCCGCGAGTCGCCAGCCGGTTTCTGCGGCGAACACCCGGATTGGGCCATTGGACGGTGGCCTTCGTCCCCACGGAGACAGACACACTTTGCCTGGAAGTGCTGGGCGGCACGGAACTACCCCCACAGAGCCGAGTCCGCATGTGGCGCATCTCGCGTCTGATCGCCTCCGCGCTGATCATGCTCCGCAGTCCCCTGCGGATCGCCGGCGCGACGCCGGGTCCTTGGCGGCGGCTTCCCTCGCGGGTCAGACGGGCAATCGCGACCGCCGAGCGTGAGGCAAATTCCCCGCACAGCTACGGAGCATGGATCACGCTGTGGGACGACTGGCACGGACTGGCGCAGGAGCAGTTGCTCGCATCGGCATACCGACCCAAGTGGCCGCGCCTGTCGGCTGTCGTGTTCCATCGCGAATCGGACGTCGCCGCGCTCGCCGCGACGATGGCGTCGTTGCGGCAGCAATGCGGATTTGCCGATCTGCCGGTTCACACCTCCGACTGCGATGCTTCGGCGGCCGCGGCGTTCTCCCAAGCGTCCGGCGACTATGTCGCGGTGCTGCAAGCCGGTGAGGTTTTGCCGGCGCACGCATTTGCCGTGCTTGCCGATCAGGCGGCGCGGCACGACTGGCCGGACATGCTGTGCGCCGACGAAGACCTGATCGGCGGCGACGGCCGACGCCACACTCCGTTTTTCAAGCCGGAGATAAACCACGCGTTGGCGCTCTCCGGCATTCTGACGCGCGGGATCTGGCTGGTTCGCCGCGTCGCCCTGACACAGTTGACGCATGGTCTGCCCGGCTGGGCCGAAGCGACGCGCCTGGATGCATATCTGCGCCTTTATGAGCAGCAAACGCCGCCGCGTACCCGCCGCGTGCCGTTTGTATTGACGCACAGACGTCACGATACCGGGATGGCGCCCGACACCATCCTGGCCGACATCGCGCGCCAACATCTGCAGCGCATGGGGATGGCTTCGGAGCTACCGGTCCCCAAGCTGCCACTGCGCTGGCGCATGGCCGTCGCGCCGGACAGGCAGCCGAAAGTGACGTTGATCGTACCGTCGGCAGCAAAAAGCCCGCATGTCACGACTTGCCTTCGAGCGGTACTGCAACGTACCACGTACCGACAGTTCGATATCGTCATTGTCGTCTCGCAGGACCATCCCCTGGAGCCCAGTCAACAAGACATCCTCGCGCCCGTGCTCGCCGATCCACGTGCGCGCGTTGTCGTGCTGGACGTGGCGGAATTCAACTATTCAAGGGCTAACAATTTCGGTGCGTCAGTCAGCGACAGTGAGATACTCTGTCTGCTGAACGATGACGTCGAACCCATCGAGCCGCGCTGGCTCGAGTTCATGGTCGGCCATCTAGCCGACCCACATGTCGGCGCCGTCGGCGCCAAGCTGATCTATCCGGATGGGCGGGTCCAGCATGGCGGCGTCATCATCGGACTCGCCGGGCTTTGTGAGCATGCGTTTCGCTTTCTGCGGCATGACGACCCAAGCTATTGGGGCCGCGCGCTGCTGGAACAGGAGATGTCGGCGGTCACCGGCGCCGCGCTTCTGGTCCGGCGCAATGCGTTCGAAGCCCTGGACGGCCTCGATGAGAGCTATGCGATCGCTTTCAACGATGTCGACTTCTGCCTCCGCCTGCGCGAACAAGGCTGGTCGATCGTGTTTTCGGCGGCAGCCGAACTGCGCCATTACGAATCAGTTTCGCTCGGCTACCACTTTTCCGGCGAACGTGCCGCGCTCGAACAGATCGAGGTCGCCCGCATGCGCCTACGCTGGCGCTCCGTTTGTGTCGCTGATCCGTTTCATAACCCCAATCTTCGGCTCGCGCTTGGCCACGAATGGACGATCGCGTTCCCGCCGCGTGTCGAACGCCCTTACGCCGAGATTTCGGATGAGCTGTCGCCGCTGTACGACACGGAGCCGGTGCTTGAAAGTCCATCGGAGAACCACCGGCGTGCCATTCTCTCGGACACCACGCTGCGCACCAGGCACCAGCAACCGATCACGCTGAAAACAATGACAAACGGCGAGGCCGGCGAAGTATAAAGAATGTTCGCCGATGGAATCGACGTGACATCGAGATACGCGAGCAAGACCACCCGCACTGCGATAGCGGCAAACGAAGCCGCAAGCAGCGCCGCCAGCGCAAGCGGAACCGGACGGGACCGGCAACGGGCGAGCGCCACAACGGATCCGGCCAGTCCCAGCACGAACAACAGCGGAAACGCTCTGGCGTAGCAGAACGCGATCACCTTCGCGATCCGTAGTTGCACCGCGAGACGCTCGGCCGTGGCCGCCGCGACGTTGCGGACCGAAGCAAAATCGAGAAACACGCGAAGGTTCGGCGTGGTCAGCACCGCGCCTGTGGTCAGCCCCGCCAACGGGACGGCGACAGCCGGCGTGCCTGGTGCGCCGACCATCAGCTCGCACGATGTCGGCGGGCAGGCGGTTCGCAAATCAAAGCGGGTCGCTGCCCAGCCGGGATATTTCTGGGTTACGTCATGGCCTGGCATTTCCGCGATGGTCATGTCCGCTTGCTGATCTCCAATCCCTTTCAGGGCGAGCTGCGGCTGACCCGACGGAGAAGCTGCCCACCCTTGCAGGATAAGTTCGTAGGGGGAGGCTGGGTGCACGTTGCCCACCATGTCAGCAAAAATGGCGATCCCCGTCGGAGTGCCGATGCTCGGCGCCGCCCCGACCTCCATATTCGCCATGCTCAGCAGGATACGGCCGACGACCAGCGAATCGCGCAGCGTGTCCCCCAGGTATTGCCGCTGGAACACCGGCATCAGGCTCGCCCGTGCGGGCCCGCACGGGATACGGCCAGACGCGCACGCCGCGTCGATCTCGTCGGCGAGCTGGTTGTAGAATCGCATCGCTTCGGGGGCGGATTTGTAATGCCCGGCCGCCGCGACCGCGTCGCGGAATGCCCACATGAACCAGCCCGACAATATCTCCGGGCAGTCGGTCGTTCCGGTCTGGGTGCAACCAATTCGACGCCAGGTCTCCCCTTCCGGTCCATCCAGCACCGGCGCCAGCTCGCGCGCGGCCGGGCTGACGCTGTAGGCGCGCTCGCGGGCGTCCTTCGGGAATACGACGAAGCGTCGCCAGTGATCCTGCTTGATCCGCGCAACCGCTCCATAGGCGCGCAGGAACGGCGTTGCCTTGAACTCGGTGGTAACGAACACCCCATATTTCAGGTAGTTTGCGCCTGCAACGATGCCGTTGCAGGCGGCGAAGATGGCGACCGCGACCGCCAGCGGCAGCCCGACAGACCGTAGCCACGCCGGTATGGACGGCGCCCACGCCGGGCGGACCGCAACGGCCGCGAACAGCGACACAAGAACGGTGACCGCGATCGCGGGAACCAGCCAAGGGCCTTCTTCACGCGTCAGCCAGAACGCTCCCAGCACCAGTCCACACGCCACGCCGTATAGCAGACCGAGCCAGCGTCGACGGGTCGGCGGCGGAAACACCGTGCTGACGAACAGGATCACGGCAGCCAGCGACAGGCTGATATACAGGCCTTCGCGGATGACCCGATCCATCTCCCAATGCCAAAGCACTGGGTCGAAAGCCAAAACCGCGAACAGCAACAACGCCAGCTTGCGGTCATTCGTCACCCGACGCACAAGGCAGGCAGCAAGGGCGGACACGGCAAGATACACCGCCTGCTCAGCTATATTGAGTGGAATGGCGAAAAGGAACGCTATCAATATGAACAGCGGATAGAACATTCCTTTTGCGAGCGTCAGGTTGTCGTACGGGCCCAACCACTCGCCGGCACCCAGATAACGGGCGGCCCTGACAAACAGCTCGTCATCATATATCGCGATGGAAACGGCGTGAGTGGGAAAGCCGGTTCGGAGCCACAGGCTCAACAGGGCGATCAGCCACCACAGGACCCAAACGCCAGGCCGGGGCTGCATCCGCTGTCGCAGCGCATAATTCACAGCCGGGACATTGGAATCCATGCCGTTTCCTAGCTCGCTTTCCGCACCATGCAAAGGCGTGAATCAGACAACTCCGCGCGCGGACAACGGCAGTTTCGGCCGTGCGCGATCCTCTATGTTAAAAAGCCAGCCCCCCGGTACCACGCCAGCACAAACACAATCTGGAACCCAGCCATCATAACCAGGATCACCCTGCGCAACATGCGCCAACAAATCGCCACCAGCAGGTCCGCGGACGCCAGCAGGAAAGCGGGATTGGCCGCGACAAATCGCGGCATGCTCCAGAGCGTGCCGGAGGCAAGGGCCATTATCACCGTCATGCCGCACAGCCACGCCTCGGCAAATCGGCGTGCAGCAAGCAACCAGCCGCCGGCTGCAAGCCCGAGTACCGCCCAGGCGGCCAGATAAGGCGGCCCGATCCTCAATGGCCTGAAGCTGAACGTCGTGAAGCCGCTCCACAGCACGGCGACAGGATCGCGTGCCCGATGCTGCCACCCCGCCTGGATATGTACAAAGGCGAGCGGGTCCCCGGTTTTCACGTACAGCAGCAGCATGAATGCCAGCAATCCGGCCGGCGCAATCAAGGCCGGCAGAAGCATCACGCCTGCCCGGCGCACGGAACCGGCCGACGCGGCACGTACCAACCGGTCCCCCGCAATCCACCCGGCGAATACAATCCCGGTCGGGCGTGTCGCGGTCAGCAGCGCGCTTGCACAACCCGCGGCGAACGGCTGCCCGACTTCCAACAGCAACAGCCCGCCGATTGCCAGCGCCGCGTACAGTGCCTCGGTGTACACCGCGTGGAAGTAGAAGCCGTACGGCCACATCGTCAGCAGGAGCAGCCAGGTCCACACGCTTTCCGGACAACGCGTCATGGCGCGATAGCGCGACCCCAGCACCGCGAATGCGATGAAGCACGCAGTCGATATCAACGCGCCCAATACACGCGGCGCGATATGTGTCAGCGCGTCGAGGTAATGCAGCAGCAATGGATACAGGGGAAAGAAAGCCCAGTTCGCCTGTGGATACTGCCCCACGAGGTGGGACGTGCTGTCGTAGCCCCCGGCTGCAATCGATATGTACCAACCGCAATCCCACTGGCACAAGGCAGTGGCAAGGCCACCCCCGGCAAGCAGCGCATAGACCAGCGCTTTGACGCCAGTCAGGCCCACCGCGATGCCGAGGGGCAACCACCAGGTTGCTCGGGATGCGGCTGTGATCGGAAGCGAACTTATGGGCCGGGGCAGTTGCTGTCGTCCTGCATTCCTGTCAGCCCAGCCTTTCACCCTTACGACGTGAGAGGAAGTCCGCCCGCACCGGCCTTCGTCCGCAACAACGGCCTCTCCCGCGAACGGGAGAGGCCGTTGGATTAGCTAGACGCCCGGGCATCCACCGTGCCCGACGCGTGGGATCAGCGTGAGCTATTTTCCCTGATGGCGTCCTTCGCGCTGCCGACCGTGTTCTGAACCTTGCCTTCAGCTTTGTCCGCTTTGCCCTCAGCCTGCATCTTGGCGTCACCGAGGACTTTCCCGGCAGCATCCTTCACGGCGCCTTTGGCTTGTTTGCCAATTCCTTCGATGCGATCCTTATCCATAGCGCGCTCCTTCTGGTTGCACCACGGCGGAGCGAGGGGTGCGATAGGCCGCCCTTCACCACTCCGTCCTAAACCAGAACGCGGCTCGAGGCGCCGGGTTCAATCCGGCCGCCCGCCCCGCACCGGGAGTTAAGGGCTGGTCACGGAATAACCGAACCGACCGTCATTCCCGCTTCCCTCCCGTCATTCCCGCGAAGGCGGCAACCACAGCCGCCGCTGGATTCCCATTTTCGCGGGAATGGCAAGATGACCCGCTCTCAGCCGGTCGCGTCCCACGCCGGAGCAAACCCCGGATTCACGCAACGCTGATCCTTCGGCAGCGCCTCCAGTGCCGCGACGTCGTCCCCGTCCAGCGAGATATCCAACGCTCGCAGGTTTTCCTGCTGTCGCTCACGGCGGACCGATTTCGGTATCGGCACAACGTCGGGCTGCCGCAGCAACCAGGCGAGCGCGATCTGCGGCGGCGTAGCACCGTACTTGCCGGCTATTTTCGCCAGCACAGGATGATCCGGCAACCGACCTTTCGCCAGCGGCGAATACGCCATGATCGGCAGCCCCCGTGAACGCACGTAATCGAGCAGCGCGGGTTGCCGCAATGTAACGTGATACTCGAACTGCACCGCCGCGATCGGCGCGCCCACCTGCTCGATGGCCTGCCGCAACAGGGCGACGTTGAAATTGGCAACGCCGATCTTGCGCGCCTTCCCCTCCTGCTGCAGCGCCATCATGGTTTCCAGCGCAGCCGGCAGGTTCATATGCGGCGAGGGCCAGTGGATCAGGTACAGATCCACATAGTCCATGCGCAGCTTCTCCAGGCTGGCCTCTATTGCCGCGCGCAGCCGGTCAGGCGCCAAATTCTCGTTCCACACCTTGGTGGTCAGGTGCAGATCGGCGCGCGAAAGGCCGGATGCCGCGATACCGGCACCCACTTCCGCCTCGTTGGCGTACATCTGGCCGGTATCGATATGACGGTATCCCAGCCCCAGCGCGCTCTCCACCGCCTGCTGGCATTCCCGTCCCGACATGCGCCAGGTGCCGAGGCCGAGCTGCGGCATGTGCAGCCCGTTGGCAGTGATAATGTGCATGGACCGCCCTCGCCTACCGCGTCGCCAGATTGATGATTGCCGCGAAGCCCGTCTCGGTGCCGATCGCCAGATGCGAGCCGGCCGCGTTCCACGCCAGCGCGGACACTGCGCCGTTTCCCGGCGGCGCGATCGGCAGGATGCGCGAGGAGCCGATATCGGCAATCACCACCAGCCCGTCGCCAAAACCGCCCGCAACCATGTCTTCCTTCGGGTGACAGGCCACCTGCGTACACAGCACGCCGTCGCCGCCGGCAAGCTCCATCGGCGCCTTGCCCATCGGGCCGCCGCCGAAGAACGGCCACAGCACCATCGCGTCGGCGCCGCTGGTGGCCAGCCATTTGCCGGTGCGCGTGAACGACATCGACTGCGTCTTGCCGGGATAGCCGCTCATGCGCATGTGCTTGCCGTCCGGCAGCGCCCAGCCGTGCAGCGCGTTCTCCTGCATCGCCGTCACCACCGCCTCGCCCTCCGGATGCAGCGCAATGCCGATATGGCTGCCCTTCCATTCCACCAGGCGGGGACTGTCCGTTTTCGCCGCGACGAACCACAGGCTGGCGCCGTTATAGTGCGAGGCGCCGATACGCTTGCCCTTGCCGTCGAAGGCCAGGCCGGTCACCGAAGAAGGATGCGGCAATTCCTTCAACTTCGTACCAGCTGCATCGAACAGATGCACCGTCTTCCCGATCGCGCAGGCGTACACGCCCTTGTCGCCGAGATGGCTGGCGACCTGCTCCACCCATTTCATGCCGAACGCGGCGAGGTCGGTCGCCGCGCCGTCGAGTTCGGTGCGGCGCAGCTTGCCGTCGTCGCCGCCGGACACGAAACCGCCAGCAGGATGCGGCGCCAATGCAAGGACCGCGCCGGCATGCACGGCGGTTTCGCGCCAATTGTCCGCATCGGCCGTATCGACCAGCCGCAGCGTGCCATCGCCCAGCGCAAACGCGACGGTCCGCCCGTCGCGATCAAAGCGTGCCGCGACCACGAACGCGCCGACATCCCGGCTGGTGCCGCGCGTATCGATCAGGAACTGTGCTGTTTCACTCATGGGCAGCCGATGCCGTCGCCCCTGCCTGCATCAGCCCTACTCCGCCTGGCACGCCTCGAAGCCGCGCCGAAGTTGCGGACGGTTGAGGTTGCGGCCGATGAATACGATTCGGCTCTTGCGCGGCTCTCCATCCTTCCACGGACCGATGAAATCCCCGTCCGCGATCATGTGCACGGCCTGGAACGCGAATCGCCGGTCATCGCCCTGATAGTGCAGAATGCCCTTGGTGCGCAGCAGATCGGGTCCTTTCTCCTGCAACAGCACACCCATCCAGGCATTGAACCGCTCCGCATCGATCGGCTTGTCCACCTCGAAGCTCACCGACGTCACGTCGTCATTGTGTTCGTGCTCGTCGTTCTCCAGGAAATCCGGGTTCGTTTCCAGCACGCGCTTCAAATCGAACGCGCCCCGATTGAGCACCTGATCGATCGGCAACGCCGCACGCTCGGTGTGGTGTATCACCGCGAACCGGTTGATCTGGCGGATGCGTCGTTCGACCTCCTCCAGCTCGTCCGGCGAAACCAGGTCGGTCTTGTTCAGCACGATCACGTCGGCAAAAGCGATCTGATCCGCCGCCTCGTGACTGTCCGCCAGCCGGGCGAGCACATGCTTGGCGTCCACCACGGTGACGATCGCATCGAGCCGCGCCTTGCTGCGTACGCCCTCATCGATGAAGAAGGTCTGCGCGACGGGAGCAGGGTTCGCGAGGCCGGTGGTCTCGATGATGATCCCGTCGAGCTTGTCGCGCCGCTTCATCAATCCGCCGACGATGCGGATCAGGTCGCCGCGCACGGTGCAGCAGATGCAGCCATTGTTCATCTCGAACACTTCCTCGTCGCTGTCCACGACAAGGTCGTTGTCCACGCCCAATTCGCCGAACTCGTTGATCACGACGGCATATTTGCGGCCGTGCTGCTCGGTCAGGATGCGGTTCAGCAAAGTGGTCTTGCCGGCGCCCAGATAGCCGGTCAGCACCGTCACCGGCACCGGCTCATTCGCCGGCGACATCATCGCGTCCGCCATTATCGTTGCTCCAGTCAATCCCGATGCGCGGTATATAGGCCCTGCCGAGACGCCGGACCACCAGCGGCGCCAAACTCCCCGAGTATCTGCCGACGCAGCGCGGTCAGGCGCATCGCTGCCGCCTCCAGCCCGAAACCGCGTGCCCGGTTGTGTCCCGCCGCCGCCAGTTGTGCCAGACGCTCCGGATCACCGGCCAGGGCAGCGATCGCTTGCGACATGCCGGGGACATCATCCGGGTTCACGTACACCGCTGCGTCTCCCGCCACCTCCGGAAGCCCCCCGCGATCCGAACAGACCAGCGCCGCCCCGCACGCCATCGCTTCCAATGCCGCCAGCCCGAATGGTTCCGCCCATCGGCTGGGTACCACGGCGATCGCGGCGCGTGACAGTTCCATCAACACCTCCGGGTGATCGCGATAGCCGAGCATCTGCACCCCGCCGCGCGCCGCTGCCGCGCGAACCTGCCGCACATAGCGCGTCTCGGGGCTGTCGGTGCGGAACCGGTCGGCGCCGATGACCGCGGCGCTCCAGCCAGGAAGCTGCGGCAAAGTCATCGCACAGGCGGCGACGAACGCATCGGCGCCTTTTTCCGGCACCACCCGCCCGGCAAACAGGATAAGCCGCTCCTGCGGCTGGGGTGCCGGCAGCGCCGCGAGGTCGATCGGGTTGGGCAGCACCACCGGTGACCGCCCGGCCGGTGCCTCCACCCCCTCCAACAATCGCCGGCGAAGGAACTCCGACACGGTCACCACGCGCGCCAGGCGCGACAGCAAACGGGCGCGCTGATCGGCGCGGCCGGCGTGTCGCATCGATTGCGGGTCATTGTGCAGAAACAGCACCACCGGCGTGGACGGAAACCGACGGGCGAGCGACAGGGCCACCTCGGTGCGGTTATGCACCTCGATCAGGGCTGGGCCGATCTGGCGCAGCGCGCGAGCAATGCCTGCCGCATAACGGGTGTTGACGTTTCCGGGCAGAAATCGAGGCGGGTGGACGGCGCGGAACGGCACCTCGTCGAACACCGGGCCGGCCTGTTCGCCCCCAAGCACAAGGGCTGGCACCATGCGCGCCAGGCGTCGCACGATCAGCCCCACCGCCCCAGTGCGGCCAGGGCCGAACCCCTCACCCGGGGGCAGAACGGTGGCGATCAGCGGGGCATCGGAGACCGGAAGCATGCCGCGCCTATATCGCGTTCGAGGCAGGCGGGCACCAGAGTAGGCGGTCAGGTTCCACCTCCCCACCGGTCAGAGGGGGCGGGCTGCATGTGCACGGACTGTCGCTGGATACCCACCCGCGAGGGCGTAAACACTTAGCTTAGGATCCGTCATGCCCGCAGATCGGTCATCCCCGCGGATCCGTCATGCCCGCGAATGCCCGCGAAGGCGGGCATCCACGCGAAACACGCGGATTTCCGAGGGTTTGGCTGGATTCCCGCCTTCGCGGGAATGACGAACAGGTGCGGGAATGACGAACGTGGGTCACCCGCAATGCGGTCTGGTAAAAGATCGCTCCGCGATCCCAGTCCGGCCGATATTGCCACTAATAGCCGCGCGCCACGTCGAACTGGTTGGGCATCGGGTCTCCCTGCCGAAAAGCGCGCAGATTGTCGAAGAAGATATCGAGGCTCAGCGGATTGTAGGTGTTCGGATCGTCCGCCGCGGTATGCGGACTGATGATCAGGTTTGGCGTGTTCCACAGCCGATGACCGTCCGGAATTGGCTCCGGCTCGAACACGTCCAGCACCGCGCCGCACAACTCGCCGGCCTCGAGCCGGTCGCACAGCGCGTCCTGATCCAGCAGCTTCCCCCGCCCGATATTCACCACCCCCGCGTTGCGCGGCAGCAGCCCGATCCGCCGGCGATCGATCAGCCCCACCGTCGCCGAGGTCAGCGGACAAGCCAGCACCAGGAATTCCGTCTCCGGCAGTACCCGGTCCAGCTCGGACACCGCCAGCACGTGCGCGCAATCCGGATGCGCTTCAGCCCGCGTCCGCACACCGGTGACGTGCATCCCGAACCGCCTCGCCTGCCCCGCCACCGCCCCGCCCAGCGTGCCAAGTCCGACCACCGTGACCCGCCGCCCCTCCAGCACGGCGCCCCATAGCTTGCGCCAGCGGCCGGCCCGCTGGTGCGTCACCATCTCGGGCACCCGGTTGGCCAGCATCAGCAGCGCCATGATGCCGAACTCGCCCGCCTTCACCACGTGCGTGCCGCGGTTGTTCAGCAGCGCAACGCCGGGCGGCAGCCAGTCGAACGGAGCCAGATTGTCCAGCCCGGCATTGGTGACGAACAGCAGCTTCAGCCGCGGCGCGGCACAGGGCATCAGGGCGCGAACCACGTCCTTGTCGCCGATCAGCGCCTCGGCCGTGGGCATCGCGGCGGCAAAACCCGCTTGGCTGTCGGCGAAACTGACCTCGTGCCCTTGCCCGATGCTGCCAGCCCTGGCGGCGGCGGCCTGCCACATCGCGGCCGGAATGGCGAAATGCGGGTCATTGGGCGGGTTCTGGATATGGATGTGCATCCGGGCGCTGCTATGGGCCCCAGCGATGTTTGACAAGCCCCGTACGCGCCCGTAAACCCCGCCCCACTGCCGGGAACGTGGACGGATCTGCGGGATCCGCGCCCGCCGCGCTTTCATGCGTGGCCTACCGGTGCAACAACAGCGCCCGAAAGGTGCCATTCCTTCTCATGACCAAGCGCGCCGAAAGCAAATACAAGATCAACCGCCGCCTGGGGGTGAACCTCTGGGGCCGGCCGAAATCCCCGATCAACAAGCGCGACTACGGTCCCGGCCAGCATGGGCAACGGCGCAAGAAGCCGTCGGACTATGGCGTCCAGCTCATGGCGAAGCAGAAGCTGCGCGGCTATTACGGGAACATCAGCGAGAAGCAGTTCCGCAAATATTACCAGGAAGCCGTCCGCCGGAAGGGCGACACATCGGAGAACTTGATCGAGCTGCTCGAACGGCGCCTGGATGCGGTGATATACCGCATGAAGTTCGCGATCACGCCATTCGCCTCGCGCCAGTTCGTGTCACACGGGCATGTGCTGGTGAACGGCAAGCGGGTGAACATCCCGTCCTACCTGGTGCAGGACAATGACAGCATCGAGGTGAAGGACCGCTCGAAGCAGTTGGCGTCGGTGCTGGATGCCTCGCAGAGCCCGGAGCGTGACGTGCCGGAATATCTGGAAGTGGACCACCGCGCGATGAAGGGCCGCTTTGCCCGCACGCCGAAGCTTTCGGACGTGCCGTACCCGGTGCAGATGGAGCCCAATCTCGTCGTCGAGTATTATTCGCGCTGAGCGGCCACCGGTGAGGGTGAGCGGGCCAGCCCCTCACCCTCCGGCGTCCATGCGCACGCCCGGGTGAAAATAAGCATACACCCGGCGTGCAATCTCCCGGTTGATCCCCGGTGCTGCCTCCAGGTCCGTCAGCCCGGCCATCCGCACCCCCCGCGCGGAGCCGAAATGGTTCAGCAGCGCCCGTTTCCGCGCCGCCCCGATGCCCGGCACCTCGTCCAGCTCGCTGCGGGTCAGCGTCTTGGACCGGCCAGCGCGATGCGTGGTGATGGCAAACCGGTGCGCCTCGTCGCGCAGGCGCTGCAAAAAATACAGCACCGGGTCGCGTGGCGGCAGTTGGAACGGAGCCATCCCTTCCATATGAAACCACTCGCGCCCGGCGTCACGGTCGGGCCCTTTGGCGATCGCGACGATCGGCACGTCGTTCACGCCAAGCTCCGCCAACACGTCGCGCACGGCTGAAAGCTGGCCGGCGCCCCCGTCGATCAACAGCAGATCGGGCCATGCCGGACGTTCGCCCTCCGCCTGCTCGCGCAGAGCGCGTCCGAAACGCCGCTGCAACACCTCCCGCATCATGGCGAAATCGTCTCCCGGCGTCACCGGGCCGCGAATGGCGAACTTGCGATACGCCGACTTCGCGAACCCCTCGGGGCCGGCCACGATCATCACGCCGTACGGGTTGGCGCCCATGATGTGGCTGTTGTCGTACACCTCGATCCGTTCGGGGCGCGCGGGCAGATGGAACAACTGCGCCACGGCTTCCAGCAGCTTCGCCTGGCCCGCCGATTCCGCCAGCTTCCGCTCCAGCGCCTCGCGCGCATTCACCTCCGCGTGTTGCATTACGGCGTGCTTCTCGCCCCGCTGCGGCACGCTGATCTCCACCTTGCGTCCGGCCTTCAGCGTGAGCGCTTCGGCGACGAGTTCCTGTTCCGGCAAGACGTGGCTGGCCAGCACGCAAGGCGGCGGCGGCTTGTCGTCGTAGAATTGGGCGATGAACGCGGCCAGCACCTCGCCCGCCTCCTGCTGGCGCGCATGGCTGGGAAAGAACGCACGATTGCCGTTGTTGCGGCCGCCCCGGAAGAAAAACACCTGCACGCAGGTCTGGCCAGCAATCTGCCACGCCGCGATCACGTCCGCATCCTGCAAGCTGGCCGGGTTGATCACGCCGCTGCCCTGCACATGGGTCAGCCCGCGGATGCGGTCGCGCACCGCGGCCGCACGCTCGAACTCCAGCGCCGCGGCGGCCTGCTCCATCTCCGCCGCCAACTCCTGCTGCACGCTGGCCGATTTACCGGCCAGGAAGGATTTGGCCTGCTGCACCAGCCGGTCGTAATCCGCCGCCTCGATGCGCCCGACGCACGGTGCCGAGCAGCGCCGGATCTGGTACAGCAGGCACGGCCGCGAGCGGTTGGCGAACACCGTGTCCTGGCACGACCGCAGCAGAAACACGCGCTGCATCGCCGTAACCGTCTGGTTCACCGCCCAGGCCGAGGCGAACGGCCCCCAATAGCTGCCCTTGCGAAGCTGTGCGCCGCGATGCTTGGCGATCTGCGGAAACGGATGGTCCTCGGTCAGCATCAGCCACGGGTAGGACTTGTCGTCACGCAGCACGATGTTGAAGCGCGGCTTCAGCCGCTTGATCAGGTTGGCTTCAAGAAGAAGGGCTTCCGCCTCGGTGTGCGTGGTGACGATCTCCATCGTCACGGTGTCGTTCACCATCCGCCGCAGCCGCTCCGGCAGCCGCGCCGGCTGGGTATATGCCGTCACCCGCTTCTTCAGGCTGCGTGCCTTGCCGACATACAGAGCGTCGCCCTTGGCATCCAGCATCCGATAGACGCCCGGATTGGTGGGCATGGTGACGAGCGCCGCCTCGATCACGGCAACCCCGGTCACTGCGGGCACGGACTCAGGCTCGGTCATGAGCGCGGGCAGTCGGCTCCATTATTGTCCACGGAATCTGTGGATAAGTCTGTGGGCATGCACCATCGCGATTTCGCGACCTCGGCCTTTCGCCTGGGCTCACGTTGGTTTGCCCAATCTGTAGGCACCCGCAGGCACCCTTGCAACCTGTTGATTTCTCTTGATTCCTATTCACGTGGCTGTCACAGACTTAGAACAATCCGCCATCCTATTGTTGTTACAGCCGGGTTGGTTCATCGCGTGGACAAATCGGCCTGCCGCCGTTCCACCTCGACGCCGGCCGATACCGCGTCCGCGAGTACATCCAGCTTTTCCACCCGGATGCGGGCAAGGTGGACCCGATGATCTTCCAGGCAGGCTTCCGCAATCCGCTCCGCCAGGGTCTCCACCAGGCGGACGTGATCGCCGGCAATAATGGCACGGATCCGATTGGCGACGGCCTCATAATCGACCACCCGCGCCAGCACGTCGGCGCCGACGCCGGAGCGGGACTGGCTGCCCGCGCCGTCATCCTCCACGCCCAGATCGACGTTGATGCGCACGCGCTGCCGGGCCGTCTGCTCATGCGGATGGACGCCGATACTGGCCCGCAGCACCAGGTCACGGATAAACACATGGCGAAGCCGGGCGGCCGCACTGGCGACACGAACGGTTTCCATCCGGCTACTCCTCCTCGCGCGGCGTCAGCCGCCCCGATTTCCATTGCATGTGCTGCCCGCCGTCCAGCGCCAGCATCTGTCCGGTCATTGCCGGCAGCGACAGGATGGCCAGGACCGCCCGACCGACTTCCTCGGGCGAGGTGCCGTGGCCCAGCGGCACGGAGGCGTATTGCTGCGCGAACTCTTCCGGCGTCTGCCGGCTATTGGGCAGGGCGGGGCCGGGTCCGATCCCGTTCACACGGATGCGTGGCGCAAGCGCCAGCGCCATCGCCTGCGTAAGTCCCCACAAACCCACCTTCGACAATGTGTAGGAAACGAAGTGCGGGGTGATCGCCCATACCCGCTGGTCCAGCATGTTGATCACGACGCCTTCCGCCTCCGGTGGCAAATCGCCGGCCAAATGCTGCATCAGCACGAAGGGGGCGCGGAGGTTTGGCTCCATATGGGCGTCCCAGGAGGCGCGGGTCGCGTCATGCCATTCATCGCGCTCGAACAAGCTGGCATTGTTCACCAGCACGCCGATCGGCCCAAGCGCCGCGCTCGCGGCCGGCAGCAGCCGTTCGACCTCGGGTTCCATCGTCAGGTCGGCCTGGAGCACGGCGGCGCGGCGACCGGCCAGGCGGACCTCGGCGGCGAGTTCCTGCGCCGCGTCGAGATTGTGCCGGCAATGTACCGCGATATCGAAACCCGCCCCAGCCAGCGCCAGCGCGATCGCGCGCCCAAGCCGCTTGGCGCCTCCGGTCACCAGGGCGGCACGCGGAATCGAGGCAGGGATCGGCAAATTCATCACGCAGCCTGTAACGCCGTCGGCGGCCAAGGGCAAAGCCACGCAACCAAGGCTGTGTCAGTTCGTTCCCGCCTCGGCAATTTCAACCGAGGAGGACGGCGATGCGCGGAGTTGTGGCATGTGGTGTTGCATTGGGACTAGCAGCCGGCCTGGCGGGGTGTGTGCCGACGCCCGGCCCGGGCAGTTACGCCGCGTATGGTTCGTATCATCAGCAACAGGCACAGCAGCACGCCGCCGCGGCGCAACGCGCTCAGGCCGCCGCCAATACCCAGGCTGCGTATGGCAACTATCCCGCCGCGTCGGCCGCCCAGGCGGCGGCGGACCGCCAGTCGCAGGCGGCCCATGGCGAGCAGTTCCAGGCCAATAAGGATCAGTTCCTCAGCGGATTCTAACTCCGCACCTACCCCATGACCGCCGCGACCGCCGCCGGCAGCGATGCCATGTCGAGCACCCGGCGACTGGCCATTGCCGGATCGTGGCCCGTGCGGTCGCGATCCACCCAGATGCGGGCGATGCCGAGGCGGTGTGCCGGCTCGATGTCGTGAAACCAGCTTGTCGCGGCGTGCAGCCAGTTTTCACGCGCAACACCGGACCGCGCCGCGAACCGCTCGAAATGGCCGAGGCCGGGCTTGTAGCTGGCGACCTGCTGCGCGGTCACCACCAGGTCCGGCCGTAAGCCCGGGTGGCGCGCGAGGGTCGCGGCGAACAGGTCGTCATCGCAGTTGGTCAGCACGCCAATCTTCCAGCCGGCGGCGCGCAGCGCATCCAGCGAGGCCAGGGAATCCGCAAACAACGGCTGCTCGCCCCAGTGGCGGGCGAGCAGGTCCGCCTCCGACGCAGCGAGGTGCAGGCCGATTTTCGCCGCCGCGCGCGCCGTGCCGGTGGTCAGCACGTCGCGGTAGGCGCGATGCGGCTGGTCAGTCTCCAACATCCGTTCGAACCCATGGTAGGCGTCGATCAGTTCATCCGCCCGGTCGCCGGCGGCGGGCGCCAGGATGGCGCGAAACCCCGTGTGCCAGTCGATCAGCGTGCCGAAACAATCGAATGTCACCCAGCGATCCATCTATCCACTCCCCCCGCCCATTCCAGCGTCATGTGTCGTCAGTGCTGCATGGGATACCATGTCGGCCGCGCCGTCGGCGGTGCGCCGGGACAGTTCAGGGACCGCGGCGCCGGCGCGGTCCGCCGCGCCGCTTCGCAGGATCGTATCCGCCCCCACCCGGACCCAGTGGTTCTGGGGTGCGATCCCGCCGTGGACGCAGCGTAGAACTCGCCATCGGTGGCGGTTCCAGTCCCAGTTCCAGTGCCTCCAGCCGGCGAATTTCATCGCGCAGCCGAGCGGCTTCCTCGAATTCCAGGTCCGCCGCCGCGGCGCGCATGCGCTTTTCCAGCTCCGCGATCGAGGCCTTCAAATCCTTGCCGACGAACTCCGCCGGCCCGGCGTCCGCCACCGGCGCTACCGTGACGTAATCCTGCTCGAACACCGAGGCGAGCACGTTGCCGATTTGCTTCTTCACCGATTGCGGCGTGATGCCATGCGACTCGTTCCAGTCGCGCTGTTTGTTGCGCCGCCGCTCGGTCTCCTCCATCGCCCGGCGCAGGCTGTTGGTCATGGTGTCGGCGTACAGGATCACGCGCCCATCGATATTGCGCGCGGCCCGCCCGATGGTCTGGATCAACGAGGTGGTGGAGCGCAGAAACCCCTCCTTGTCGGCGTCCAGGATCGCCACCAGCATGCATTCGGGAATATCCAGCCCCTCCCGCAGGAGGTTGATTCCCACCAGCACATCCACCACGCCCAGCCGCAGGTCGCGGATGATCTCGATCCGCTCCAGCGTATCGATGTCGGAATGCAGGTAGCGCACCTTCACGCCGTGCTCGGTCATGTACTCGGTCAGGTCCTCCGCCATGCGCTTGGTCAGCGTGGTAACCAGAACGCGCCCGCCGCGTGACGCGATGGTGCGGCATTCCGCCAGCAGGTCGTCCACCTGGCGTTCCACCGGGCGGACCTCGACCATCGGATCGATCAGGCCGGTGGGCCGGATCACCTGCTCGGCGAACACGCCGGCGGTGCGTTCCATCTCCCACGGCCCGGGTGTGGCAGAGACGAACATGGTCGGTGGCCGATAGGTCTCCCATTCCTCGAATTTCAGCGGCCGGTTATCGACACAGGACGGCAGCCGGAACCCGAACTCCGCCAGGATCGACTTGCGGGCGTAATCGCCGCGGAACATGCCGCCGAGCTGCGGCACCGTCACATGCAATTCGTCCACGATCAGCAACGCATTTTCCGGCAGGTATTCAAACAGCGTGGGCGGCGGATCCCCGGGCCGGCGACCGGTCAGATAGCGGGAGTAGTTTTCGATCCCCTTGCAGGATCCGGTGGTTTCCATCATCTCGATGTCGAACGTGGTGCGCTGCTGCAGCCGCTCGGCCTCCAGCAGCTTGCCCTCGGCGGTCAGCTCGTCCAGCCGTTGCTTCAGCTCCTTCTTGATGTCGATGACCGCCTGGTGCAGCGTCGGGCGTGGCGTGACGTAGTGGCTGTTGGCATACACCGTCACCGCCTCCATCGCGGCGGTGTTTTCGCCGGTCAGCGGGTCGAATTCGTGAATGGCCTCGATCTCGTCACCGAACAGGCTGACGCGCCATGCACGGTCCTCATAATGGCTGGGGAAAATATCCACCGTCTCCCCACGCAGCCGGAACGTGCCGCGCTGGAACGCCTGGTCGTTGCGGCGATATTGCAGTTCCACCAGTCCCTTCGCCAGCTTGTCGCGGTCGATGCGCCCGCCGGTTTCCAGCTTCACCACCATCCGCGCGTAGGTCTCGACCGAGCCGATGCCATAGATGCAGGACACCGACGCCACGATCACCACATCGTTGCGCTCAAGCAGCGACTGCGTCGCGGAATGGCGCATGCGATCGATCTGCTCGTTGATCTGCGCGTCTTTTTCTATGTAGGTGTCGGTGCGGGGAACATATGCTTCCGGCTGATAGTAATCGTAGTACGAAACGAAATACTCCACCGCGTTGTCGGGAAAGAACCCCTTCATCTCCCCATAGAGCTGCGCCGCCAGCGTCTTGTTCGGCGCCAGGATCAAGGTGGGCTTCTGCACCGCCTCGATCACCTTCGCCATGGTGAAAGTCTTGCCCGAGCCGGTCACGCCCAACAGGACCTGATCGCGTTCCTGGCTTTCCACCCCACGCACCAGTTCGGCGATGGCGGTCGGCTGATCACCCGAGGGCTCGTACTCCGAAACCGCGCGAAGCCGTCTGGTGTTGGGCTTGGCCGGCTGCTTCTGCGGGATGAACAGGACCGGCGCGGGCGGGCGGAGCAGGGTCTGGGACATCGCCTTCCCAGATGGCCCAACGCCGCCCCGAAGTCGAGCCCGGCGACGCACGTCAAATATGCGGAACCGCAATTGGCCAGCCAGCGTTCAAGGTTACAAGATAATCACAATGTCACCCAACGCCCCCCGCGCAGCCAGACGCCGCGAACGGCTGCATGCGTCCTACCAGCGGGCGCGCGAGCGTTCGGCTGCACTCCGCCAGCGGTTCAAGCCGAAGCGACTGCACGCGCCGTCCCTGGATTGGACAAATTTCCTGATCGCCGACGTGCGTGGTGCGCTTGGCCCCTACGTCGTGGTCTATCTGGCCGCCGACCAGCATTGGACGTTGGCGGCCGTCGGCCTCGTCACCACACTGGGCGGCTGGTTGGGAATGGCCGCGCAGACACCCATCGGTGCCTGGCTCGATCACACCAACCGCAAGCGCGCCCTGCTGCTCGCAGCCCTGGTGCTGTTGTCGGCTGGCGCCTTGATCATCGCGCTGCTGCCGAAATTCTGGCCGGTGCTGTTCGCCGATGGTGTGATGCAAGTCGTCAGCGGCGTCTTCGAGCCGGCGATCGCCGCGCTCACCGTCGGCCTGTTCGCCCGCAATGCTCTCACCCGGCGAATGGGTCGCAACGCCGCATGGTCGCGCGCCGGCAACATCACCGTCGCCGTCGGTTCGGGTGTTATGGCCTGGCTGTTCTCGTCACGCGCGGTGTTCCTGCAGGTTCCCATTATCGCCGCGCTGACAGCCGTAGCGGTGATGACCATCCCCTACGACCAGGTGAACCTGCGCCGCGCCCGCGGATTGCAGGAAAAGGACGCGAAAGCCGGGCCGGTCGGCTGGCTCGGGCTGTTCCGGTCGCGGCCCATGCTGGTGTTCGGTGCGTGCAGCCTGCTGTACGAACTGGCCGACGCCCCGCTGCTGACACTGGTCGGCCAGCAGATCGGCGTCGAGCACCAGGGCCTGGGTGCAATCATCACCTCGGTGTTCATTGTCTCGGCGCAGCTCGGGATGCTGCTGTCGTCGATCGTCGTTGGCCGGCGTGCCGACGCCTGGGGTTATCGCTGGCTGCTGGCCGCCGGCTTTGCGCTGCTGCCCATCCAGGCGGTGCTCACGCTTGTTTGGCACCAGGCCTATTGGTTGACCGGCGTCCAATTTGTCGGCGGCATCAGCAGCGGTCTGTTCGCTGCACTGACGCCGCTCTGGCTGGCGGACGCCACCAGCGGTACCGGGCGCTACAACCTGGCGCAGGGCGCAATGGGGACGCTCCGCGCGCTCGGCGTAACCTCCAGCGGGCTGCTCAGCGAGATGCTGGTGACGCGATTGGGATACAACGCTGCCTATCTTGGCTGCGCGATTGTCGGAGGACTGACGCTGTTGCTATTGTGGTTTGCGCTCCCGGATCCCGACCAGCCGCCCGTCGGATGAGACGCACGGGATTGTGACGAGACGCCGGACGTGATTACCTGCCAACTCGGGTAAACACTCAATCTTCCATCAGCAGCGGAGCAAGACGGTTGAGCGTATTGATGGTCCAGGTTCCGTTTGGTGCGGGCGTAGCGGTGTTGCATCTCCTCGCCCGCGGTGGGTTGGGGCGCGCCTCCGCAACCAGACGTTGTCCGGGCTGTTCGGAGCCGCTGCCGACGGACACCTGCGCCTGCTGGTTCTGCGGGTGGGGCCGCATGGAGGCGGCGGTGCCGACGCGAAACGCCTTGCGCCGAGATCAGTAAAGCCAAAGCCCGACCGCGCGACTAGACCCTCCCCCCTCCCGCAACGGGAGGGGAAGCTTCTTGCTTATCCCCTCCCGCTCGCGGGAGGGGCTAGGGGAGGGGTCGCGCGGCGAGTCCCCCAATAGGGCGGTTTGATATTACATGCTGCCGCCGGATGGCGTGAAGGTGTGACCCTGCTGGGCGGCTTGCAGGCTTTGGTCGTTCAGTCGTGCGATATCCGCGTTCTGGGCGTCCGGGTTGGTGTTGCTGACGCCGCGGCCACGCGAGTGGCGGGCGGCGCTGCGGGTCTCGTGCGCCGCCCGGGTGCGGCTGTTCATATGCATCGAGGACTGGCTCATGCCGTGGGTGCCCCCGGCATTCGCGTTCGCCGGACCAGTGGTGCTGGTCTGGCCCGTGGCCGCGGTTCCCGCACCTTGGGTCGCGTTGCCGCCGGCGCTGGTCTGGGCCAGGGCCGGGACGGCGCCCGCCATCGCAAGGCCCAGCGTCACTGCGCCGACTGTGCTCATCATCCGTCCTGCGGTCATCCGACATTCTCCTGTTCCAAGCAGCCGGCATCTCCGGATGCCATACCGATAAACGGCGAACCCCCGCGCCGGCCCCTCGTTTCAGGTGGGGTTCCGACCGCATCCGGAGTGTTCACAAACCGGCGACAGTTGCAGTGCGGCCGATTAGCCGGAACAACTGTGCCAGCAGCCGGAGCGGATATCGTGAGCAAGTCGTTCGAAGCCGCCGTTGAGCAAGTGATGCACAGCCCTGCTTACGCGAGCGCCCTCAGGGCGCTGCAAGCCGGCCATGATCAGATGGTGGCCGATCTCGTCCGGCTCACGGAGATTCCCGCACCGCCGTTCCAGGAGGCGGAAAGGGCGCGCACCTTCCACGAGATGGCGGCGGCGATCGGATTGTCCGACCTGACGATCGACGCCGCGGGCAATGTGACCGGGTTGCGCCGCGGCACCGGCGCCGGGCTGGTTTGCGTCGCCGCGCATCTCGACACCGTATTCCCCGCCGGCACCGACGTGACCGTGCGCCGCGAGGGCACACGGCTGATGGCCCCTGGTGTCGGCGACGACACGCGCAGCCTCGCGGTGCTGCTGGCCTGGCTCCGGGCGATGAATGAAGCTGCCATCCGCACCCGCTCGGACCTGTTGTTCGTGGGCGATGTCGGAGAGGAAGGCCCAGGCGACCTGCGCGGCATGCGGCACCTGTTCCAGCAGGGTCCCTATGCTGGCCGCATCGACGCGTTCATCACGGTCGATAGCCCAGACATGAACCATATCGTGACCGGGGGCGTCGGCTCCAAGCGCTACCGGGTGTCCTTCCGCGGGCCCGGCGGCCACAGCTATGGCGCGTTCGGTCAGGTGAACCCGATCTACGCTATGGCTGATGCCATCCAGCGGCTGGCTCGGCTGGACGTGCCCTCATCGCCGCGCACGACCTACAGCGCCGGCGTAACCGGTGGGGGTACCTCGATCAATTCAATCCCGAACCTGGTCTGGACGGAGTTCGACTTGCGCTCGGAATCGGCAACCGAGCTGGCGCGGCTGGAACAGCAGTTTCTGAACCTGGTCGAGGCAGCAGTGGATAGCGAAAACGCCGCCCGCGCCACCCGCAACGGCGCTATCGTTTCAGAGACAACGAAAATCGGCGACCGTCCGGCGGGCCACACGGATGACACGGCCTTGCTGCCCCAGCTTGCCCGCGCCGCTTTGCGGGCGCACGGATTCAATCCCAGTTTCGAGTATTCCTCGACCGACGCCAATATCGCCATGAGCCTGCAAATTCCGGCCATCAAGATCGGCTCCGGCGGCTCCGGCGGACGCGGGCACTCGCTCGATGAATGGATCGATATCGAACCGGAGAACTCCTTGCGGGGCATGGCCGCCGGACTGACGACGGTGCTGGCCGTGGCGGGACTGGAGCATTGAGGGCGACCTGCGTTCGTCATTCCCGCGAAAGCGGGAATCCAGGCAAACCCACGGAATTTCGGGGCTCTCGCCTGGATGCCCGTTTTCGCAACGTTTTCGCAGGCAGGACGGATTTAGAGTCCACGCGGATCGGTATTATTGCGCGGCTCCCGGGACCACACTCGCCGCATCCACCTTCACCGGCGAACCTGCCGCCTGGGCCTGGGCAATCGCCTGACCGAGCTGCGTCAAATAAACGGACGCCGCCTCTTCGGGATGGCGCTCCCCGCCATTCAGCACTGTCGGCGAGGCAGTAACGACCAGCAGCCCTGGCCGGGCAACCCCGTTGGCGTCGGCAGCGGATTGCGGCACATCCACGGCCACCTCCGCGCCCGCGGCCAGATTCCCCGACGCGCCAGCCCCCACAGGGAACAGGTGCCGCACGGAACCATCGGCCGAATAGGCATCGACCATCAAAGAACCGGCAAAGTCCGGCATCCTGATCCGAAGCTTCCCGGCCGAGACCTGATCCGATGACTTGAGCGCGTCGCTGGTACCGATCAGGCAAATCGTATCCACCGACGGCCGCAGCAGGTCGAACACCGCGCAATATGGTCCGTCGATGCGGCGCACCCGCCAGGTAACCGCCGGCGCGGCCGAAAGCTGGGCGATCGATTGCCTCACCGCGCCGCGTATTTCGAGTTCCGATGCCTCCCCGAGCGCGGTCACCCCGTCCAGCGTGATGGTGCCGTTGTCGAGTTGGGCCCGTACCAGGGAGCACGGGATTGCCGCAGTGACGCCGTGCAGCCCAGCCAGAAGAGCGGCCGACTTGTCCACCGGCGCGGTCACGTCGGGAGGTGCCGGAACCGAAGCCGCGGTCTGAACAGCGCCCGGAGGCGGCGTGCCAGGCGGCGTGCCAGTGGATGAGACAGCGGGTGCCACATTATGCTCGGCGGCAACGGGCGGCGTCTTGCCGGACTCGCTGCCTGATGGGGTCGCCTCCGCGACGACAACACCGGCCTTGCTTGCCGCCTGATTATCCGCGCCACCGCCCGGCGAGCGAAACACCAACCACACCGCTGCCGCGACCACCACGCACGCCGCTATCGAACCCAACGCAACCAGCTTCGCCCGGCCGCCACGCGGCGGCGGAACAGAAGGCAGCTCCTCGGCCGAAACATCCCGCCGCTCCGGCAGGGACCATACGACGGTCAATTCCGCCTCGGGCGGGCTGTTGTCCGGAACCACCTCGGGTGGGGCCGGCTCCTGCAAACTTTCGTCCAGCGCGTGCCAGAACGCGTCGGCCGTCTGGTATCGTTGGTCCGGATCCTTTGCCAGCACCGTCGCGACCACACTGTCGAGTTCCGGCGAAAACGCAGGCGTGAGGTCGGACACCCGCGGCGCCGGCAGGTGCACAATCTTGTGCATGACCGAGTTGGTGCTGCCTTCGAACGGGCGACGCCCGGTCAGCATCTCATACAGGACCACACCGGCGGAATAGATGTCGGAGCGGCCGTCCACCTTGTCGCCGAGTACCTGTTCGGCAGACATGTAAGCGGGTGTACCGACCTGTGAGCCGAGCTGGGTCAGATCGCTGTCGTCCAAGCGGGCAATGCCGAAATCGGTGATCTTCACCTCTCGGCCCTTGCTGAACATGATGTTGGCCGGCTTGACGTCGCGATGCACGACGCCCAGGGAGTGGCTGTGCTGCAACCCCGCCAGCAGCCCCTGCATCGTGGTCCTGATCTGATCGATGCTGAAACGGCCCTGCTCCAGCATTTCGCGCAACGACGGGCCGTCCAGGTACTCCATCACGATATAGGCGAAGGTGCTGGTCTCGCCGTAATCGAAGGTGATGGCGATGTTCGGGTGGTAAAGCCGCGCCGCGGCCTGTGCCTCTCGCTGGAAGCGCTGGTACTTCTCCTGGCCCAGCGGCGTGTCGAGGTCGGTCAGCGGCAACATCTTGATGGCAACGGTTCGCTTGAGCACCTGGTCCGTCGCCTCATGGACCACTCCGATGCTGCCTCGCCCGACAATTCTGCGAAGCTCGTACTTCCCGATTTTCATCGAGCCGTCCGGGCCCGGTGGCAAATTGCCTCCCATTGTCTGCTTTGCTCTATGACGAACGTGTTGGATAACCCGCGAACCCCATACGCTGCAAGCTACAACGTAGAAAACTCTAGGCTTGGACCAGTTCGGCTCTTGCTGGACGGAAATGTTATGATATAACATTGCCATCATGCGCGCCCTTCTTCTCCTCCTCCTCGCCCTTGCCGCTCCGTCCGCACAAGCCCAGCCGGCGCCCATCCGCATTGTCGCGGCCGAGGCCGTCTATGCCGATATCGGCCGGCAGATCGCCGGATCCGGCGCGGTCGTCAGCAGCATCCTGAATAGCCCGGACGAAGACCCGCATCTGTTCGAGGTCAGCCCCTCGATCGCCCGGGCATTGGCCGGCGCACGGATCGCCGTGATGAACGGTGCCGACTATGATCCGTGGATGCGCACGCTGCTGCGCGCCGCCCCGCGTGCCGATCGCCGGGTGATTGACGTGGGCCAGGTGGTGCACGCCACACCCGGAGCCAACCCGCACCTATGGTACGACCCGCCGACCGCACCGGCCTTCGCGCGGGTCTTGTCCGAGGAACTGGCGACCGTCGACCCCGCCCAGGCTCCTGACTACCAGCAGCGCCTCGACGCCTTCCTCACCTCCCTCGCCCCAATCGATGCGAAGATCGCTCAGATGCGCCGGGCCTTCGCCGGAACTCCCGTCACCGCCACCGAACCGGTGTTCGGAGACATGGCAGCGGCCCTCGGCCTGGTCGTGCGCAACCCACGGTTCCAGCTCGCTGTGATGAACGACACCGAACCCAGCGCCCGCGACGTCGCTGCCTTCGAGCACGATCTCCGCAGCCAGGCTGTCCGCGTGCTGCTCTACAACAACCAGACCACCGACGATCTCACGCGCCGCATGCGGCAGATCGCGCAGCAATCCGGCGTGCCGATCGTCGGCGTCGCCGAGACGCTGCCGGCCGGCAAGACCTATCAGCAATGGATGCTCGACGACCTTGCCGCACTCGACGTCGCGCTGAGCAAGCCCCGCGGGTGAGCATTATCGAGTTCAGCGGCGTGACCCTTGCGCGCGGCGGGCACACCGTGCTGCGCGACGTTTCCCTTCTGATCCAGCCCGGCGAGTTCATCGGCGTGCTCGGGGCCAACGGTGCGGGCAAGACCACGATCCTGCGCGCCATCCTCGGCCTGCTGCGCCCGGCTCACGGCACGATCCACGTGCTCGGCCGCCCGCCCGCGCGCGGCAATCCGGTCATCGGCTATCTGCCGCAGTCGCGCGGCATCCAGGGACCGCGCATCAGCGCGTGGGACTTCGTGGCCAGCGCCGCCGGCGGGCACCGCTGGGGCCCTCCTCTGCCCCGCCAGACCGAACGCCACGACGTCGCCCGCGTGCTCGATCTCGTGGGTGCCGCCGCGCTGGCCAGCCGCCCGCTCGCGGAGCTGTCGGGCGGCGAGCGACAGCGCGTGCTGCTCGCGCAGGCGCTGCTGGGCCGTCCGCGGC
The DNA here is from genome assembly GCA_963777625.1 of uncultured Pseudomonadota bacterium. Classification (GTDB taxonomy): domain Bacteria; phylum Pseudomonadota; class Alphaproteobacteria; order Acetobacterales; family Acetobacteraceae; genus DATDIC01. The sequence goes on from CAVZRO010000034.1 coordinate 51,897, forward strand.
TGCTGCTGCTGGACGAACCGCTGATCAGCCTGGACCCGCACCGCCAGGCCGACGTCATCGGGCTGGTGCGCGACCTCCGGCAACAGCTCGGGCTGACGGTATTGTTCAGTGCTCACGAGCTCAACCCGCTGCTCGGCGCGCTCGATCGGGTGCTCTACCTCGGCAGCGGCCAGGCGGCGATCGGCACCGTGGACGAGGTGATCACCGGCCCCGTCCTGTCGCGCCTGTACGACACCGAGATCTCCGTGCTGCGCCTCGGGGGACGCATCTTCGTCATGGCCGGCACCCACGAGGTCGAGCACGACCACCACCGGCACGCGCATGCTTGAATATGATTTCATGCGCAACGCCTTCGCCGCGGCCACCATCGTGGCGGCGCTGTCCGGGCTGGTCGGCTGGTTCCTGGTGCTGCGTGGGCAGGTGTTTGCCGGCCACGCGCTCGGCCATGTCGGCTTCACCGGCGCCACCGGCGCGGTCCTGATCGGTGTTCCACCGCTATGGGGCCTGTTGGCGGTCACCGTTATCGGCGGGATCGGAATGGGCGCGCTGGGCGAGCGGCTGGAGGGGCGCGACGTGGCCATCGGCATCGTTCTGGCCGTCGCGCTGGGGCTGGGCCTGTTGTTCCTGCACTTCTTCACCGCGTACGCGAACGAGGCCACCGCGCTGCTGTTCGGCAACGTGCTCGGCGTCGACGCCGGGACGGTCTGGGTACTGCTGGGGCTGGCGCTGGCCAGCATCGCCGGCCTGGCGGTGATCGCTCGACCGCTGCTGTTCGCCAGCCTGCAGCCGGAGCTGGCCGAGGCCCGTGGCGTGCCGGTGCGGCTGGTGGCGGTGCTGTTCCTTGCCATCGTGGCGGTGGCGACCGCGGAAAGCGCGCAGATCGTCGGCGTCCTGCTGGTATTCGCGCTGATGGTCGGCCCCGCCGCGGCGGCGCAGCGGCTGACGACACGGCTGGGCTGGGGCGTCGCACTGGCGGCGCTGCTGGCGGTGGCGGAAGCCTGGGCCGGGCTGACCCTCGCCTTCTACACCGACTGGCCCACCAGTTTCTGGATCACCGCTCTGAGCGGGGCGATCTACCTTTTGTCCGGCCTGCCGCGCATGTCAGCTGAGAGGCTGAGCAACAATCATTGACGGGCCGCCGTACCGGGTCCACCCACCCTGAAATGCTGCGCCGTGTTGAATCGCTTCTCGATCCGACCGCCGGGAGTCCCACCGAGCCGCCGGTTGAGGGACTGCTGCGCTTCTACTGGCACCATGTCCGCCAGGTCCGCTGGCTGGTGGTGGCGCTGTTCATTGGCGGCGGCCTGATCGCCGCCCTGGACGCCAGCATCCCCGCCTTCATCGGCCGAGTCGTGGGCCTGGTTTCGACGCACTCGCCGCAGACCCTGTTCCACTATGCCTGGCGGCAGCTTCTGTTCATGGCGGTGGTGCTGCTGCTGGTCCGCCCGATCGTATTCCTGGCGCAGGTCACGCTGATCAATCAGTTGGTCAATCCGGGCCTGTCGAACATGATCCGCTGGCAGAACCACTGGCACGTGGTGCGGCAGAGCTGGACCTTTTTCCAGAACGACTTTGCCGGACGGATCGCCAACCGCGTGCTGCAGACCGGCCCGGCGCTGCGCGAAAGCGTGGTGATGGCGTTCGACGCGGCCTGGTACATCGTGGTCTATGGCAGCAGCGCCGTCGCCTTGCTGGCCTCCACCAACTGGCGGCTGGCGCTGCCGATCCTGGGATGGTTCGCCTGCTACGGGGGCATGCTGGGCTATTTCGTCCCGCGGCTGCGCGAACGCTCGCGGGCGGTGTCCGAGGCCCGATCGAACCTGACCGGACGGGTGGTGGACAGCTACACCAACATCCTGACCGTCAAGCTGTTCGCCCGGGCGCGCGACGAGGACGCGTTCGTGCGCGAGTCGGTCGATCAGCACACCGACCGCTTCCGCGACCAGACGCGCATGATCACCGGCTACGTGTTCGTGCTGGCGATGATGAATGCGTGCCTGGTGGTGAGCACCGCCGCGCTGGCCATCTGGCTGTGGAGCACCGGACGCATTGCCGTCGGCGCGGTGGCCATGGCGCTGCCGCTGTGCTGGCAGATCACCAACATTGCCGGCTGGGTGGCGCGCAGCGTCACCTCGATTTTCGAAAATGTCGGCACGGTGCAGGACGGCATGCGCTCGATCGCCGTCGAGCGGCAGATGCCCGATCAGTCCGGCGCCGCCGATCTGCGTATCACGGCTGGCGAGATACGCTTCGAGGACCTGCATTTCGATTACGGCCGCGGGCGGCCGATCGGCCAACCCGGCGTGCTGCACGGGATCAACCTGACCATCGCGCCTGGCGAGCGAGTTGGGCTCGTCGGCCCGTCCGGCGCGGGCAAATCGACCCTGGTGAACCTGCTGCTGCATTTCTATGAGCCGGCGCGCGGCCGCATATTGATCGACGGGCAGGATATCGCTCGCGTGACGCAGGAAAGCCTGCGTACTCAGATCGCCATGGTGACGCAGGACACCTCGCTGCTGCATCGCTCGATTACCGAGAATATCCGTTACGGCCGCCCCGAAGCGACCGATGCGATGGTAGAGGAGGCCGCCCGGCGGGCCGAGGCGCACGAGTTCATCCTGGGCCTGGAAGACTGGCACGGCCGCAGCGGCTATGACGCGCATGTGGGCGAACGCGGCGTGAAACTGTCCGGCGGCCAGCGGCAGCGCATCGCCATCGCCCGGGTGATCCTGAAGGACGCACCGATCCTGGTGCTGGACGAGGCGACGTCGGCGTTGGATTCGGAAGTGGAAGCCGCCATCCAGAGTCAGTTGGACGAGCTGATGGAGGGTCGCACCGTGATCGCCATCGCGCATCGGCTGTCGACCATCGCACGGATGGACCGGCTGGTGGTGCTGGACCGCGGGCGGATCGCCGAGACGGGCTCCCACAGCGAGCTGCTGGCGTCAGGCGGCACCTACGCGCGGCTGTGGCGACGCCAGTCGGGCGGGTTCATTCCGGAAATCGGGCAGCCGGTGGGATTCGATCGGGTCGTGAGCTAGTGCCTTGGCACAGAGGTTTCGAAAGGCTGCGGCAGCGACGTCCCGGCATCGTAGCTCCATCCGCCCGCGGCGTTCGTCCGCCGAGTAGGTTTCCCGTGGAGCGGCTGCTTGGGGTGGGAAGCAGTCGATGCGCTTTCGGGCTGCCAGCCACGAAATGGGATGTTCACGGGAGAATGGGCTTAGAAGAAATTCCCTCGAATGGCCGGACACCCAAACCATCGTAGTTGCCGGCGTCAGTTGCAGACTGACCGAGTTTGGACGAAATAGCAGATGTGGCGGCCTTGCCGATCCGGTTAGACACCAATCCCGTTTGGCCGTAGCCTCATTCGACGAAGTGGTTGCACGCGATCTGCTCGCCGCGGCAGCGATCGAACAGGGGCGCCGGTCGGGCGAGAATTGAGACCGAGAGAACGTCATGGCCTTTGGGCAAGCCACCGTTACATTGAGGCCAATCAAGTTTGCGACCCTAGTTGAGCTTGGTGACCGTGACGCTTTACTTGAAGCGATCCGCGTTAATACCTTCTTGTGGGGCGGCACATACAACCCGATCATTCCGATTTTCGCAAGACTCCCTCAAACTGGTCGCATGTACCGTTACCCCCACCAGCGCCCGCCAAAATTCTCGCGGGCTACATTCGCTCATTCGATCCCGATATCCTCGTGGCTTGTGGCAAGCTCGAAGCGTCAAAAATCGAGAGCGCCGGGCGTCTGGTCATCTCAACAAACGATGTCACCGAGCCGATTGCCGCTACGGGAATTCCTGGCCATGGCATCGGGCTCTTTGAGCTTCTTTCAGAAATTGCGCGCCATGAGTTCAAGTTCGTACGACGCGATGGATTGAAAGTCTTCGCGCCGACATTCGAAGCGCCGATTGATCCTCTGCTCGCGGCGATCTTCGGCGATATCCCGGCCGGAGTTGGCCACCTCTATGAGCGCTGGCTACAAGCTGTTGATACGCACCGCCCCACTGTTGCGATTGACGATTTCCTGGAGTTTTCGTCAGGATCGCATCTCTTCCGACGTCATGTTTGCAGTTACGGCCTCGATGTTCGGCTTCCGCGCAGCACCAGAAGCTCCGCAATCTTCTACTTCGACCATGCCGATGTCCTCGACCTTATTGATTATTGGAACCTTCGCGCGGTCGGGTGGGACGTGCTGCCATTGCCCAAGGCTGTCGCTCAATCGGAACAGGCCAAATGTGTCGCGCGCCGGTTTATTAACGAGCACGAGCAGCGTGACATCGAGGGTTCGCCGATTGAGAACCGGGTGTCTGTAGTGAAGGGGCGCTCGATTTCCGAGGACGACCATCGGGCGTTGATCGAGGCGCTGCGCGAGAGCCCGACTCAGATTATGACCTGCCAAGTCCGGTACCCGTCCATGTGGGACGAGTTCACACATGTCAGGGGTCATCTCGACTGCGCACAGCTCGTCGCCGACAGCCGCACGACGGCTGTGGGCGATGATGTTTCATCGCTTCAGATCGCGGCCCTCGCTCCATCGTTTCTGGAACCCCGTTACCGGAAGGGGCACACCTATGCGAACGATCTCGAAATCAAGCGATATGGGCTCAGAGAATTTGGCGCGGCGGTCATCCCGCCCGACGAACAGACCGTCAGCCGGCTCTTCGGGTTTGGACTACCGGACGAGTGGCGCATCGGGTCGAACGGCCTGACCTTCCTTGGGCACCATGCCGATTGGACCATTCCGTTGGGCCAACCGAGCGCGAGCGAGGTTGTCGCGAGCGTGCTGGCATCAAAGGGCTGGACGGAGTTCAAAATCTCGCCGCCCGGCAACATCGCCTACCAAATGATGCGGCACCTTGGCGGCCCTTCTGGGATTAACCTTCTCAAGAGCCGCCATCTGGTCGAATACCTAGAAAAGCTTTCCCGCTCGGGCACGTGGGATCCTGCCCCGACGTTCTTCGCCGAGATCAAGAAGATCGCCGCGGCGCGCCCGATCCAAATTGACCTTCACCAACTCGCCCAGCGCTATACCGAGGCTAAGATCTTTACCTTGGGGCTGGAAGTCCTTTGCCCGGTCTGCACGCAACGATCCTGGTATGCGCTCGACGCCGCGGATTATGAGGTCCAATGCCCGAAATGCCTCAGTTCGTTCAGGCTCCCGATCCACAATCCTTCCGGCGAACTGAAATGGGCCTACAAAAGTGCTGGCCCCTTTACGTCGCTGCCCGACGGTGACGACGAAGCAACGGACGCTTCTCCGAATCCGGAGGCCCAGTGGGCCTATCGGAGCCTTGGCCCTTTCGCGGCGCCGAAGCGCGGCGGCGGCGCCTATTCGGTGCTGCTCACCGTCAATTTTCTCTCGGACTATCATCGTCCGGCGACAACGACGGCGCTGAGCTTCACCGCCAAAGGGCACGATGAAAAGGCCCTCGAAGCGGATTTCATGATGTTCTATCGGAATGCCGCCTACTGGGAACGTCGCACGGAATGGGTTTTCGGCGAGTGTAAGACTTTCAATAAGTTCAGGCAGCGCGATATCGATCGAATGCAGTTGATCGCCGACAGCTTTCCCGATGCTGTTCTCGTCTTTGCAACCCTGTCCGACGATTTCTCGGACGCTGAAAAGGCCCTGCTTCTTCCGTTCGTCAAAGCGTACCGGCCGTATGGAAAGCTCGATCGCCCGCGCCATGGTGTCCTGCTACTGACGGGAACGGAGCTGTTTTCCACATTCGGGCCACCGTCATGCTGGAAGGATAAGCCCGGAAAGGGCAAGGAGTGGGCCGATGCGCGGCGGCCTCTCTCGAGCTTGCTTGAACTCTGCAATGCGACGCAAACGCTCTATTTGGGGCTGGAACCCTGGTCGGTCGAATGGCAAGCCGAATTTGCGCGCCGACGCGAGCAAGCGAAGCATGAGGGGCTGTAAGTGCGACAGTGTCGCTGACGGGGCTGAGCGTTTGGGCCTCCAAGTCAGTCGCCGGTGGGATTTTGGCTACCCGACCTGATCAAGCCAACACTGTCTTCGGTGCGGAAGCGAGCACAAAGTACAGTTCTCAGTATCTTCGACGGCGAGTTGCGCCCGGCCCACAACGCTGAGCGTCCCGTTTCTGGATCGGAAATTAGGCGGGCTTACAACCGAATTGGGTCGGAATCGGCTGCCCTGCGTAGAGCGCCAGCCGTCGCAGGCAGCCCGCCGCCCAACGGTCAAAACCACTGTGCAGAGGTACTAGCCGCGCCGAAGCGCCGGCATCATGCAA
>CAVZRO010000035.1:0-315359 GCA_963777625.1 uncultured Pseudomonadota bacterium
TCGTTGCAAACGACGTCAGATGGCGCCCCGGCGGTCCAGGTACCGGCCGCGACGGGGCGCCGCCTCGGCCGAGGCGTGCGGCGCTTCATGCGTCACCGGCTGGCGCTGGCCGGCGTCGCCATCATTCTCGTGCTGGTGCTGCTGGCCGCATTCGGTCCAGATGTCAGCCCGTACAACGAGCTGACGATCGACATCCGCCACCGCTTCGCCGCCCCGTTCGGCGGTGCGCATGTGCTGGGCACCGATCAGCTCGGACGCGATATGCTGACCAGGCTGGAAATGGCCGGCCGCATCTCGCTGACGGTCGGTTGCGCGGCGATGGTGCTCAGCACGATCGTCGGTATCGTGGTCGGCGTGCTGGCCGGCTATTACGGCGGGGTGATCGGCGCGGCACTGATGCGCATCGTCGATGCGATGCTGTGCTTCCCCTCGATCTTCCTGCTGCTCGCGCTGGCCGCCTTCGTGGAACCGAGCCTGTTCTCCATCACCATCATCATCGCCGCCACCGGCTGGATGGAGGTCGCCCGGCTGGTGGAGGCGCAGGTGCGCTCCCTGCGCGACCGCGACTTCGCGGTGGCCGCCCTGGCGCTCGGCGCGCCCGACGCGGATGATCATGTTCCAGGAACTGTTCCCGAACGCCATCGGCCCAGCGTCGTCGCGGCGACGCTGAATGTCGCCCGCGCCATCTTGCTGGAATACCTATATCAGTTTCCTTGGCTACGGCATTCAGCCGCCGGTGCCGGACCTGGGGCAACATGCTGAACAACGCGCAGGAATATCTGGTCAGCGCACCCTGGCTGGCGATCCTGCCCGGCGCGGCGATCACCCTGGCGGTGACCGGCTTCAATTTCCTGGGCGACGGGCTGCGCGACGCGCTGGGACCCGAGGCTCGATATTCGATGACCGACACGATGCTGGAGGTGGCCGACTTGTCGGTCCGCTTTCGCACCGATGCCGGCACCGTCCCGGCGGTGAACGACATGTCCTTCTCGCTCGACGCGGCGAGAAGCTCGCCCTGGTTGGCGAATCGGGCTCGGGCAAGAGCGTCACCGCCTCGCCATGATGCGGCTGCTCGCCGCCGCCCGGCTCACGGGCGGGAGCGGCCGGTACCGGCGAGGTGCTGTCGCTGGGGCCCGCGAAGCTCGATCTCCGCGGCAACGGGGTCGCGATGGTCTTCCAGGAACCGATGACCGCGCTCAACCCGGTCATGCCGTCGGCGCGCAGATCGCCGAGGCGCTCCGCTACACCGCGGCATGCCCCGGGCGCCGCCCGGAAGGAGGCAGCGGGGCTGCTGGACGGGTGGCATTCCCGAACCGGGCGCGGCTGGCGAGCTACCCGCACCAGCTCTCGGGCGGCATGCGCCAGCGCGCCATGATCGCCATCGCCCTGGCCTGTGACCCGGAGGTGCTGATCGCCGACGAGCCCACCACCGCCCTGGACGTCACGGTGCAGGCGCAAATACTGGAGCTGCTGAAGGATTTGCAGGCGCGCACCGGCATGGCGATGCTGTTCATCACCCATAATCTCGGCGTGGTGGCGGAAGTCGCCGACCGGGTGATGGTGATGTACGCCGGACGGGTGGTGGAGCAGGCATCGGCGCGCACGCTGTTTCATGCCCCGCGCATGCCCTACACGCGCGGTCTGTTGCAGTCGGTGCCCAGGATGGTGCCGCTGGAGGCACTGGGTTCGCCACTCGAGGCGATTTCCGGCAACGTCCCGATCCGGCGAATTTGCCTAAAGGCTGCGCGTTCGCGCCGCGCTGCACCCATATGCGCCCCGATCCATGCGAGGCGGCGCTGCCGTCGCTCGATCCGATCGGCCTGAACCATCTGGTCCGCTGCGCCCGCTGGCGCGACCTCGCGGCGTAACGCGGTGGCGGACGCCGCACCGATCCTGTCCGTCCAGTCGTTGCGCAAGGAATTCGCGCTGCGGCGCCGGCTCCCGCTCGGACCGCGCGATACGGTCAAGGCCGTGGACGACGTATCGTTCTTCGTGGTGCAGGGCGAGGTGCTGGGACTGGTCGGCGAATCGGGCTCCGGCAAGACCACCGTGGGGCGCACGGTGCTGCGGTTGAACGAGCCCACCGACGGCACCATCCACTTCCGCGGACGCGATATCACCCACCTGTCGCGGCATGCGTTGCGACCGATCCGCGCCGACATGCAACTGGTGTTTCAGGACCCGTTCGCCTCCCTCAATCCGCGCATGACGGTCGGTCGGATCGTGGAAACCCCGCTGCTGATCCATCGCCCGAAGCTGACCGGTGCCGAACGGCGGGAGGCGGTGGCCAGCGCGCTGCGCCTGGTCGGTCTGACGCCGAATTCGCCGCCCGCTATCCGCATGAGTTTTCCGGCGGCCAGCGCCAGCGCGTCGGCATCGCCCGCGCGCTGATCCTGCGCCCCGGGTTCCTGGTGGCCGATGAGCCGGTGTCCGCACTGGACGTTTCGATCCAGGCGCAGGTGGTGAACCTGTTGCGAGAACTGCGGGCGGAGCTGGGCCTGTCGATCCTGTTCATCGCCCACGACCTGGCGGTGGTCGGGCACATCTCGGACCGCATGGCGGTGATGTATCTGGGCAAGCTGGTCGAACTGGCGCCCACCAAGGCGCTGTTCCGCGCACCCCGGCACCCGTACACGGAGGCGCTGCTATCGGCCGCGCCCGAGCCGGATCCCGACCGGCACCACGCACGCATCGTGCTGGCGGGCGATCCGCCGAGTGCGGTCAACCCGCCGTCCGGATGCCGCTTCCGCACCCGCTGCCGCTACGCCGAGCCGGCCTGCGCCGAGGCGGTGCCGCCGCTCGGCGAGGTGGCACCCGGCCATTTCAGCGCTTGCCGCCGGCCGGAGCTGATCCTGCAAGGGGCTGGCTGAGCCGGCTCGACCGATCCGCCGTCATTCCCGCGGAAAGCGGGAATCCAACGACTGCCCGTGCCAGACCGCCGGGTCGCATGGATGCCCGCCTGCGCGGGCATGACGAGGAAGCGGGCATGACGAGGAAGCGGGCATGACGAGGGCATCCCGGACGGTTGCCATCACCCTGGCAGCTTTACCAGCAGGTCCTCCCCTTCCACGCGCAGTTCATAAACCGGCAAATCCTTCTCGATCGGGGCGCAGAGTCCCTTCCCGGTCCGCACGTCGAAGCGGCCGGCGTGCAACGGGCACTCGATCTGCCCGTCTTCCAGCCAGCCATCGGAGAGCTGCGCGTATTCGTGCGTGCAAACATTGTCAGTGGCGCGGAATTCGCCGCCGCCCAGGTTATACACCGCGATATCCCGGTCGCCGACGCGGACGCCGATCACCCCATCCTCGGGGACGTCCGCCTTCGCCGCCACCCGCACCCACGTATCCGCCATCATTGCCTCCTGCTGTCTGCCGGCAACAATGCCAGCGGGCGTCGAAGCGGCCAAGCTGTCACCGGAACCTGATCGTGACGATGGTCAATTCGGACGGTTATGGTATCGCCGCCGAATCGGAGCCCGCATGACATCTGTTGAACCGACGATTCCCACCCATGGCGCCGCCGTGCTGCCCGAGGTCACCGTCGAGACCTATAACGCCGAGCTGCGCGACGCCGAGGGGTTCCTGGGCGACCGTGCCAGCAACCGTGCGTTTCGCTCCATCCTGCAGGACTGGCGCGAACGTGTGCGCCAGGTGGGCGAGGACCCGCTTGGCGCCGAGGAGGCGGACACAGCGGTCGGCAAACGCAAGCTCGACAAGCTGCTGATCAGCGGAGAGCCCGAAGCGGCCGGCCTGGTCCTCAGCGCCGTCGAGGAATTCGCCGGCGAATTGGCCACTGTGTGTCGACGCCTGCTGCGACTGGAATCCTGGCGTGAGGTGACCGCGATCGTGGTCGGCGGCGGCTTCCGTGCCAGCCGCATCGGCGAGATCGCGATCGGGCGCGCGCTCGTGCTGCTCAAAGCCGACGGACGGGCGATCGAGCTGCGACCGATCCGGCACGACCCGGACGAGGCCGGCCTGATCGGCTGCGCGCATCTGGCGCCGACCTGGGTGTTCTCCGGCCATGACAGCATCATCGGGGTGGATATTGGTGGCACCAATTTCCGCGCCGGCATCGTGACCCTCGGCAAGGGTCGCACCGACCGGCTTCGCGACGCCCGGGTGCGTGTCTCCGACCTGTGGCGGCACGGCGATGAAGGTCCGAGCCGCGACGACGCGATCGAGCGGCTGACCGGCATGCTGAGCGAGCTGATCCACACGGCCGGCAAGAAAGGCTGGCGCCTGGCCCCCTTTATCGGCATCGGTTGCCCCGGCCTGATCACCCCTGACGGCTCGATCGATCGGGGCGGACAGAACCTGCCCGGCGATTGGGAAAGCCCCGATTTCAACCTGCCGGGACGGATACGCGAGGCGATCCCGGCGATCGACGGCCACGACACCATGGTGATGATGCACAACGACGCGGTGGTACAGGGACTGAGCGAGGCGCCCTGGATGCAGGAGGCGATGCACTGGGGTGTTCTGACCATCGGCACCGGTCTGGGAAATGCCTGTTTCCGCACCCGGTAGAGATGGTTCCCCCCTCCCCGGCCCCTCCCGCAAGCGGCGCTCCAGATGCAGCTTGGCGGATGTTCCGCCGTTGCGCTACCTTCCGCACAGCAGCGTTTTGGCGCGCATCCGTCGCGGATGTGGCGGAAGCGCCGCCGGCTACAGGGAGGAAAATTCATGGCGGACGACACGGTTCACATTCACCCGGCGGTCGATCACGGCGTCAAGCCGGGTACCAAGGAGTTTGCCGGCGGGACACTGCGCTGCATGTGCGCGGACCGGCCGGTCACCGTCGCGGTGCAGTCGCAGATCGCCTATAACCACACCTGCGGCTGCACGAAATGCTGGAAGCCGGAAGGCGCGGTGTTCTCCATCGTCGCCGTGGTGTCGCGCGATAAGCTGAGCGTGACGGCCAATGGCGACAAGCTGGCGCCTGTCGATGCCGCGGCCACCATTCAACGCCACGCCTGCAAGAACTGTGGCGTTCACATGTACGGCCGGATCGAGAACACCAAGCACCCCTTCTATGGCTTCGACTTCGTCCATCCGGAGCGGTTCACGCAGGGCGGATGGCCGGCGCCGGAATTCGCCGCCTTCGTGTCATCCATTATCGAATCCGGCGTCAGCCCGGACCGGATGGGCGCGATCAGGGGCCGGCTGCACGAACTCGGGCTGGAGCCGTACGACTGCCTGTCGCCGCCGCTGATGGACGCGATTGCCACCCATGTCGCGAAGGCCTCGGGCGCGCTGCCTGCCTGATCGGCCAGTCGGCGAACGCTCGCCCGCCGGTTCTCTCTGGCGTCATCGGAGAGAACGGCGGGCGGCTGACCCGAACGGCGCCGGTTCCTGAAACGTGGATTCCGGCAACGTTGCCGCGCGGCCGTCGCGGTGGCCTGCCGGAACACGCCGACACGTCGTCTCGACCGCAAAGCGGTTTTTATTGTTCGTCCATCGGTTTATGATCTGTTCGGGGCGATCGGACGAGGAGAACGATGGAGGTCTTGCAGACCCTCGGCAAGTACGAGATTCGCGGCACGCTCGGCCGCGGCGCCATGGGGGTGGTCCATGACGGCTGGGACCCGCGGATCGAGCGTCGGGTCGCCATCAAGGCGGTGCGCCTGCCGGAGCATCCGGACCCCGACACCGAGGACGAGATTGCCCGTTTCCGCCGTGAGGCACAGGCGGCCGGACGGCTCACTCACCCGAATATCGTCGGAGTGTACGATTACGGTGAAACCGCCGAACTGGCGTACATCGTCATGGAGTTCGTCGACGGCGACACGCTGAAGTCGCTGCTTGATCGACATGAGCGGTTCGCGCTGCCGGATATCGGGCGCATCATGCGCGATGTCCTGGCCGGGCTGCAGTACAGCCATCAGCGCGGGGTCGTCCACCGCGACATCAAGCCGGCGAACCTCATGCTGACCAGCAGCGGGCAAGCCAAGATCGCCGATTTCGGCATCGCCCGGATCGAGAGCAGCAGCCTGACCCAGGTCGGCACGGTCATGGGCACGCCGGCCTACATGTCGCCCGAGCAGTTCATGGGCCAGGTGGTCAATGAACGGACCGACATCTATTCGGCCGCGGTCGTGCTTTATCAGCTTTTAACCGGAGAACGTCCGTTCGACGGCAGCACCACCTCGATCATGCACAAGGTGCTGAACACCGAACCGCCTTTGCCCTCCCAACTGGCGAACACGGTCCCGCCGGCAATCGACCCGGTGGTTCGCCGCGCCATGGCCAAACGGCCGGACGAACGGTTCCCGTCCGCCGCCGCCTTCGCGGAGGCGATCAGCACCGCCGTCGCCGCTCCAGTGGCACCAGCCGCGCCGGAGGCAGAGCTTACGATGGTGGCCGTACCGCCGACGGCACCGCCCCCGGTGCCGGCCGCGCGGCCCGCGGCACCCCTGCCGGAACGACCGGCTGTGGTGCCCAACCGCGCGTTGGAGGTTGAACCGGCCCGCAGCCGCGGTGTGCCGATGCTGGCTTTGATTGCCGGCGCGGTTCTGGTCGCGGTGCTTGGCGCCGGAACATGGTGGTTCGTCCTGCGACCGAACACGGCGACCCAGGTGGCCTCATCCGCCACGGTGGTTGCGTCAACACCGGTTCCCGAGACAACTCCCGCTGCACCGGCCGTCGTGGCAACCCCCGCGCCGCAGCCGGCGCTTCCCGCCCCTGCCGCCGGCCCAGGCCCGGCGACGCCTCCTGCTGGGCAGGTCACACTCAGCCCGCCGCCTCCGACGCCCGCTATACCCACGCCCGCTGTACCGGCGATCACCGGGCAGACCCAGGCAGTTCCGAACGGAGCAGCCGCCCCGGCGCCCGCATCGGAGCCCGGGACATCCCCGCTCCGCCAGCACCCAACCGCTTCGATCCAGGAACCGCCGAGCCAGCCAGCGCCGACCGCGCCACCGGCGACGACGGGGCCGGTTTCAACGCCGGCGTCACCGGGCCGGACCGGAGGCTCTGATGGGTCTATGCCGGCGACGGCGCGGCCGGTTTCACCGCCGGCGCCGGCCGCTGCCGTGGGGACGGCGGCATCCACGACTTCCCCCGTCGCCGCGCCGCCCCCTGCCCGACCCGCCGAAACCGCCCCGGCGGCGCAGCCGCCCTCCGCGCAGGTGGCCGCGGTGGATCTCGCGCCGGTGCGCCGCCAGATCGAGCAGGCGCTGCTGTCGTCCCGCTGCGCGTTCGCAACCGGGATCGTGCAGGACAGCGGCACGATCACGGTGACCGGCGTTGCCGGGCGCTCCGGGGACGACGCGCTGCGGCAGCGGATCGACGATATAGCCCCCTCGCGAGCCGTGGATTGGCGTGTGCAGCGAGTCGACCCGGTCTTCTGTCCAGCCATTGACGCAATCCGCCCCGTTGCCGTGCCGGCCGGCGGGCCGGGTGCGGAGCTGGGACTGAAGCTGGCCGATGGAAAAACCGCGCTGCGCGACGGCGAGCGGATCCTGCCGCGCGTAACCATGGCCGGGTTCGCCGGTACGGTTCGTGTGGACTATCTCGCGCATGACGGATCGCTGGCGCATCTTTATCCCACCGCGGCCGACGCGGAGCAGCATTTCGTTGCCATGCCGGCTCGTACCCTGCGCCCAGGGGAACGTCTGGCGATCGGCGATCCCGGCAGCGGGCACCCGGAATGGGTCGTCGGCCCACCCTATGGGACGGACATGATCATCGCCGTCGCGTCCTCGATCCCGCTGTTCGATCGCCCTCCGGCGCGGAACGTGGAGGCAAATGGCAGCGACTACCTGCGCAAATTGCAGGCGGCGATCGATGCCGCACGCCACAAAGGCGCGGATGTGACCGGGACGCTCATGCTGGTCGATACACTGCCGAGCAAGTAGTGCGGCTGGCGCGTGGACAGGGGGCATCCGGCACGCCGGTCGTCGGCTGATTGCCGCATCTCCGCGCGCGTGACGCGGGCAAGCCAGGACGGCAGGATCAGCGTAAGCGGTGCTCTGCGACCCTGTAGGGGCGGGATGGTCAGTGAACCTGCTGGGTCGCCCAATGCCACGGCATGAGTTCGTCGAGACCATTGGACGAAAGCCAGGTACTTTCAGGTCGAACGACGAACTCGCGGGACTCGCAATGACCACATTGGCTCTGACCAAAGAGCTGCGCTTGGTGGATGTCAACGGCGGCGCCGGCAGCGCGAGTTCGCTAAACTTATTCGCTCACTCCAGCAGCAGGACACCACCATGAGCATTCGCGTCGGCATTGTCGGGATCAGCGGTTTTGGCGGCGGCGAGGCGATGCGCCTGGTCGCGAGCCACCCTTCTTTCGAGCTAATCTACGCCGCAGGCGAGGGCAGCGCCGGCAGCCGTTTGGTGGACCGCTTCCCCGGTGTGCCGGCCAAGCTGGCCGAACTGGTGATCGAGAAGTGGGACCCTGTGACCCTGCCGAAGCTCGACGTGCTGTTCGCGTCGCTGCCCACGGGCGCCTCGGCCGAGGCGCTGGCGCGCGTCCCCAAGGACGTGAAGATCGTCGACATCGGCGGCGACCACCGCTACGTCGAGGGTTGGGCGTACGGCCTGGCCGACGTCTGGCCAGCCCAGATCGAGGGTCAGATCCGCGTTGCCAACCCCGGCTGCTTCCCCGCGGCGACGCTGAACGCGCTGGCGCCGCTGCTGGCCAACAAGCTGATCGAGCCTGGCAACATCGTGATCGACGCCAAGACCGGCATCTCCGGTGCCGGCCGGGGCGGCGCCAACAGCAAGTTCGGCTACGCCGAGAGCAACGAGAACCTGGTGCCCTACGATCTGCTCAAACACGTCCACATGCCCGAGATGGCCAAGACAATCGAGCGGCTGAGCGGCGGCAGCGCGGCCGGGCTGGTGTTCGCGCCACACTTGGTGCCGATGACCCGCGGCGTACTCGCCACCATGTACTGCCGCGGCCGCGCCACCACGGGCCAGTGCTTGGACGCGGCGCGGCGCTTCTACGCCGGGCGGGCGTTCGTCCGCGTGACCGACAAGCCGCCGCAGACCAAATGGGCTACCGGCTCGAACCTCGCGTTCGTCAGCTATGCGGCCGATCCAGAGCGCAACTTGGTGATCGCGATGGGCGTGGTCGACAATCTCGGCAAGGGAGCGGCCGGCCAGGCGGTGCAGAATGCGAACCTGATCTGCGGCCTGCCAGAAACCGCGGGGCTGGACGGCGTACCTGTTTGGCCATGAGATCTTTTGGATCAGCGGCGAGGAAGTGGTCGGGAGGGCTCGGGGCCGAGGGCCACGGTCACGTCGGTCGTGCCGAAGTCGTCGCCGACGAGCAGCAGAGCGGCTTGCTGGTCTAGATAGAGCCGGGAGCGACATCTTGCCAGCGTCGCCACCAGGGATTCCGCATCCGACAAGGTCTGCGGCGCGTCCGGGACCGCGCTGATCGGATAGGCATGGTCCCGATCAGGCCGCCGCCTCGCCCAACTCGCCGCGCATTTCCTCCACTTGCTCGGCCAGCCCCTTCACCACCGAAGCCAACAACTCTCCGTTCAGCTCCGCGATCCGCAGCCGTGCCCACAGGATCAGGCCGCCCTCATCGTCCACCGCCACCTGGAACGGCATGATCGGGGAATCGAACATGTTGTTGCGCAGCAAGTAGACGACGGTGCCGTATTCGGGGTTGCGCGGCAGTTGCGTGATCGGCGCGACGACCAGAACGGTTTCGTCGTCGCCGCCATAAATCATCACGTCGGTGTCTTCCCCGACCGTGACCTGGTAGCCGCCGTCGTCGTCGGGCGGCAGTGCCCCCAATCCGAGCGCGGCGGCGAATTCTCCAATGAGAGCCTTGGTCTTCTCGAGCCCTGGCATGGCAGCCTCCGGATGGATGCGCGGCGATCAGCTCACCGGCATCAGGTAATTGGTCAGCTCGGCGGCGAACTCGGCATCGCGCGGGCGCTTGCGGATGCCGGTGCGGGTCGAGAAATGATCGACGCCAATGCTCAACGCCTCGTTCACGTCCTCCGGCGTCGCCGCGGTGCGCAGCATATTGTCCATCTGGCGCAGCACGGCGGCGCTGGATGTCTTGGCCTTTTCCTTCACCAGCTTCGGATAGACCGCCTCGCGCAGCACGAACTGGGCGCGGGACTTGGAATCCAGCGCATTCGCCACCGCGACGCCGGCCTTCAGCACATCCAGCCCCTGATTGCCGGACGCTTTCGCCAGCGTCATCAGCGGATCGAGCTTGCCGCTGCGGTTCAGCTCCCGCGCGACGAAGCCCAGCCGATCGACATCGCCGCCGGCAAGCTGGTTCAGCGCGTCCAGCGCGGTGCGCACCTTGCCGCCTTGCAAATCGCCGGCCTTGGCGCCCTGGGCGGTGGCTTCCAGCGTCTTGACCGCGTCCGAAACAGCGTCGCGAAACTCCAGCTCTTCCTTGGCGCCGGGGAAATCGTCCTGCGCCATGGCCGCCAGATCCTCGCGGCTGACGCAGTTCAGCATCTGCGTCACGGAATCGAACTTGGTCGTCTTCGGCTCGTTGCGTTTGTCCAGATAGGCCTGCGTCGCTTTCTCGGTCACGTCCTGCAGCGCGAGCTTGTCCTCCACCT
Organism: uncultured Pseudomonadota bacterium; assembly: GCA_963777625.1. Classification (GTDB taxonomy): domain Bacteria; phylum Pseudomonadota; class Alphaproteobacteria; order Acetobacterales; family Acetobacteraceae; genus DATDIC01. The sequence goes on from CAVZRO010000035.1 coordinate 10,549, forward strand.
TCATGTTCATGTTCAGCGTGCCGCTGGTGAAGCTGGAGAAATCCTTCTCCTTGCCTTTCTTGCCGTTCTTGCCTGGCACGGTGAATTTCAGCGGCACCTTGACCACCTCTTCCGGCCGGTCCGCGAGGCCGCGCTTCTTGGCGTATTCCGCGGCCGAGTTGGGGGCCTTGGAAAACCGGTCGTTCATCGCTTTGAACTCCGGCGTGGCGTCGCCTTGCAGCACCTCGTCGTCATCGCCTTCGAACACGAACGCCATCTTGCCGCCGTCGGGCATCGGGTCCAGCGAGCGTTTCGCCCCCACCAGGTCGGTGGTCGGCGCGTTGTTCATCACCCCGCCATCCTCGAAGCGCGCCGTCACACCCGACGACAGCCGGATATTCACCGGCTGGAACACCGGCGGCAGCGCGGCCGACGCATGCACCGCGGTGGCGATGTCCAGGTCCGGTTCGGTGTCCGCGTTGAAGATTGCCAGTTGCGGCTTGCCGGTCTTTTCCATCTTGCCGGGCGTGCCGCTGTCGTCGGCCATGAAGGTACCGGCGACGTTGAGTTCCTTGATGTCGGGGATCACCTTCGACAGCGTCCGCAGCTCGCCGAATGTCACGCCGCCGCCGCGCGCGATCTTGCCGTCGATCTGTTGCAAGGTCGCCAGCACCTGCGGGTCGGGCGTGCCGGTGCTCAGGTATTTCTTGATCTGCTTCTGCACCGATTGGCCGATGGTCTGGCGCATCAGGTTTTCCAGGCCATCGCCGCTCAGCCGGTCCCCGGCAATGCCCTTCAGCACCAGCCCCACGGTGCCGCGCCCCTGCGAGATGACCTCCCCGGTGTGGGGATCGTTGCTGATCGTCTTGAAATCCTCGGCGGTGATGCCGGCCGCCACCAGGGCCGCGGTCATCGAGCCGACGGAGGCGCCGTTGAGCACCTTTGCCTCCTTGAGCGCACCCAATTCCTGCAACGCCTTCACTGCACCCGGCAGTGCGGACCCCTTCCCGCCGCCACCGGAGAAGGTGATTTCCTGCATCGGCGGCGGCGGGTAGGTCATTGCCACGCGTCCGTCGGTGCCGATGCTGATGTCGAGTTCGCGCCCGCCAGCGCCTTTGACCTTGGTCTTCGGCCCGGTCGGAACGCCGGACTGCACGGAGCCAACCTTGCCCCGCGAGCCCAGCTTGATGCCCGGCCTCGACTGCATGACCTGGCGGGCGGATTTATCGAGGCCGGCGTCTTTTCCGCTGACCGCGAAACGCACCTGCTTGCCGGTGCCGTTGGTGCCTTTTGGCGTGCCGGAAATCGGCGGGGCGGTGTAACCGAGGACCCGCTCCACCCACTCGCGTTGCGTCTGCGTGCTGGTATGACTCATGTCATTTTGTCCCGACAACCTGGCCATTCACGCCAGAGCATGATCGCTTCGCGCGGAAGCGATCGCGTTTCCCCTATTGCCGGAAATATCCTTAACTAACAATGACAAGTTTGGCGCGATTCATACGGAACCGCGCGGATGAAGACGCTCGGATCCGTCATGCCTGCGAAAACGCTAGGGCAAGCGCACAAGTAATATCTACTTTGTAACGTGCGGGTGATGGATTTGTTGTTGCGCGACGCGGAGCGGTTACAATTCGCTGTGTTCGACCTGAATAAGCACGGGGTCGACGATGACATGGTCTCTGGGGACCTTCGGGGATGTTCGTCTCGATAAAAGGGGGCGAACTGCTCGAACGAGTGGTGATGCGCAAGACGCTCTGCCTGCGTCGGCTGGGTGAGCGTCGGGGCACGCAACTGGGGGCCGGCCGGTTTCTCGCCAACCCGAAGGTGACGGCGGAGCAGATCGTTGCCAGTTGGCCGCAGCGCACCGCGGCGGCCTGCGCCGGGCGTCATGTGCTGGCGATCGAGGATGCCAGCCATATCCGGTTTCCGACCACGGCGGCGCGGCGTCGCGGCCTCGGTCCGGTGAAACAGGGCAACGTCCACGGGCTGATGGTGCACGCGGTGCTGGCGGTCGATGCCGACAGTCATGCCTGTCTTGGCCTGGTCGGCGGCACGGTGTGGAACCGTCCCGGCGTCAATCCGGTCTCCAACAAGCAGCGGGCGCTGGACGACCGCGAATCGCTGCACTGGCTGGACGGCGCGCGCCAGGCCGGCGTGGTGTTGGCACAGGCGGCGATGGTAACCGTCGTCGCCGACCGCGAGGCGGACATGTATGCGCTGTGGGCGCGAGGGGCGGCCGACAACCGCCATTTGCTGATCCGCGCGACCCGCGACCGCGCGCTGGCCGATGGCGGCCGGCTGTATGCCGCCGCCGCCGCGTTCGCACCCGCCGGCGCGCGGCGCTTCGCCCTGCCGGCGCGCGATCCCGGCAAGCCCAGGCGCGACGTCGTCGTCGAACTGCGTTACGGGGAGGTCGAAATCCGCCGTCCGGAGCAGGAGCGCGACCGCACGCTGCCGGCAAGCGTCCGGCTGCGCTTGATCGAAGTCGTCGAGCCGGACCCGGGCGCCGCGGCGAAGCGGGGCGACGAGCCGATCCATTGGCGGCTGCTTACCACCCACACGATCGATGATGCCGAGCAGGCGTGGCGCATCGTCGACTGGTATCGCGCCCGCTGGGTCATCGAGCAATTGTTCCGGGTGATGAAATCGCAGGGTCTGCGGCTGGAGGACAGCCAACTCGCCACCGCCGAGGGACTGCGCAAGCTCACCGCCATCGCGGTCAAGGCGGCCTGCATCGACATCCAACTCACCCAGGAGCGCGACGGCCGCCACAAGCTGCCCGCCGGCACGGTGTTCAGCGCGCCGGAGATCGAGACCATCGAGGCGTTGGTGCCGAGCCTGGAGGGCAACACCGAGAAGCAGAAGAATCCCCATCGCCCGGGCACGCTGGCCCGGGCAAGCTGGGTTATCGCCCGCCTCGGATGCTGGAACTGCTACGGCAAACCGCCCGGACCGATCACCATGCGGCGCGGATTGGAGCGGTTCTATCAGATCCATCAGGGGCGGCTGATCGGATCGAGGCAGAAATAAGATGTGCGAATCCCCTAGCGCGAAGGCGGGCATCCACGCGAGAGCCCGCGAAATTCCGAGAGTTCGACTGGATTCCCGCTTTCGAGCCTGTGAAAGAATTGGCATTCCCTGGCGAAATCGGATTCGCTGGCGTCGATGAGTGACTCGGGGACATCGATGGCAGTGCGTTACCTGCGGCCGGAGCGAAACCAGCCGAGCTGGGAGTTTGTCGATCTGGAAGGCCTGCTGGCGGCCGACCACAAAGCGCGCGTCGTCTGGGCCTATGTGGCGGGGCTGGAGCTGACGGAGTTGTTTCAGCGGATCAAGACGGTGGACGGCGGCCCCGGCCGTCCGCCGCCGGACCCTCGGGTGCTGCTGGCGTTGTGGCTGTATGCCACGCTGGAAGGCGTCGGCTCGGCGCGGCAGCTCGATCGGCTGTGCCAGAGCGATCTCGCCTATCGCTGGCTGTGCGGTGGCGTGCCGGTGAACTATCACGGGCTGAGCGATTTCCGGGTCGAGCACGCCGCGGTGCTCGACCGGCTGCTGCGCGAGAGCGTCACCGCGTTGATCACCGAGGGTGTGGTCACGCTGGACGAGATCGCGATTGATGGCACTAAAGTTAAAGCCAGCGCCGGCCGCGGCTCGTTCCGCCGGTCGGCCCGGCTGGCGACGATCGAAGCTGCCGCGCGCGAGTTGGTGGAGACGCTGAAGGCGGAGGTTGCGACCGATCCGGCGGCGAGCGAGACACGCCGGCAGGCGGCGCGGCGGCGTGCCGCTGAAGACGTTGCGGCGCGCGCCGCGGCAGCACGTCGGGCGCTGGACAAGTTGCGTGCGGAACGGGCCGCGAGCGCCAAGACCCACAAGCAGGCGGAAACCAAGAAGAACGAGCCGCGGGCCAGCCGCACCGATCCCGACGCGCGGCTGATGCGCTTCGCCGACGGTGCCGTGCGCGCCGGCTACAACGTGCAGCTGGCGGTGCTGCCGCAGAGCGGCATCATTGTCACCACCGCAGTAACCGACCGTCGCAACGACGCCGGCCTGGCGGGCCCGATGACCGAGCAGGTCAGGACCAATTTCGGCATCACGCCACAGCGGGTTCTTGCCGACACCCATTATGCGACGCAGGAGGACATCGTCGGGCTGAACGCAGCCGGGATCGAGGTCTACGCACCGGCCGCGCCCGACAAGGCGACGGCCACTCCGGCGAGTCAGCGCAAGCGCGCGCAACGACGGGACGCCGAGCCAGAGGCGATCAAGACATGGCGCGCGCGGATGGCCGGGGAGGCCGGCAAGCTGGTGTATAAGCGACGCGCGCGGATCGAGACGGTGAACGGCATCCTGAAAGGGCGTGGCCTGGGAGTGCTGCAGGTGCGCTCGATGGCCAAGGTCGCCTGCGTGGTTCTGCTGCAGGCACTGGCCCACAATCTCTGGCGCGGCCACTGTCTGCGCCAGGCGGCGGCGTAGAAGGGCATGGAGGCACGCCGGCCTCGTTGCTGCCGGCAATGACCGGGCGTCCGGGCCGGCGAGACGCGGCGTTGCCTATGCACTGAGGTGCCGGGCCGGGAGGCGCCGGGACGATGCGATGACCCAACCTGCGCTCCGCGCGGATTTCTTTCACAGGCTCTTTCGCGGGAATGATGGGGTGGATGGCCCCCTCACGGCATCGATGTGCCAAAGTTGGGGTATCGCAATTCCAACGAACAGGAGCCATCCATGAAGCAGGTTACCATCGTCGGTCTGGATCTGGCGAAGAAAGTCTTCCAAGTGCATGGAGTTGATGCCTGCGGGACAGTCCTGATCCGTCGCGCGCTGCGGCGGAGCAAGCTGCTGGAGTTGTTCGCCAAATTGCCGCCCTGCCTGATCGGCATGGAGGCGTGCGCGACGGCGCATCACTGGGCGAGAGAATTGGGCAAGCTGGGTCATGAGGCACGGCTGATCCCGCCGGCTTATGCGAAAGCCTATGTGCGGCGCAACAAGAACGACGCCGCCGATGCGGCGGCGATCTGCGAGGCGGTGAGCCGCCCGACGATGCGCTTCGTGACCGTGAAGACGGCCGCCCAGCAAGCCGCGTCAGGCGTTCACAAGGTGCGAGAAATGCTGCTGAAACAGCGCACTATGCTGATCAACCACCTGCGCGGCATGATGGCGGAATTCGGCATCGTGGTCGCCGAAGGACGCCGCCATGTCGGCGAGCTGGTGGCCATCCTCGCCGATCCGAGCGAGCAGCGCATACCGGCGCCCCTGCATAGCTGTCTGCTGGCCGTGGTGGAAAGCCTGCGCGGCTTCGAAGCCCGCATTGAAGCGATCGACAAGCAGTTGCTCGCCTGGGGCCGCGACAATGCGACCTGCCGACATCTGATCACCATCCCCGGCTATGGACCGATCGTTGCAAGTGCAATGGCAGCGATGGTGGTCAATCCAGCAGCCATGCGCAGTGGCCGCGAGTTCGCCGCCTCGCTCGGGCTGGTGCCGCGTCAGGACGGTACTGGTGGCAAGGTGAAGCTCGGGCCGATCAGCAAGCGCGGCAATGGCTATCTGCGCCGGCTGCTGGTGAACGGCGCCATGGCGGTGCTGCGCAGCAAGCGGGCGACCCAGGAGCCGTGGCTGGTCAAGCTGCTGGCGACCAAGCCGCGCCTGGTCGCGGCGGTGGCGCTGGCAAACAAAATGGCGCGCATCGGTTGGACACTGATGATGCGCAATGAGGACTTCCGGACCGTGCCGGCGGCGGCCTGAACACAACCGCGCAGACGCGACCGGAAGGCTTGCGAGGGTGAAACAGCGTGATGGCATTGTCGGTCAACCGACAGATCGAGCGAGACCTGGCATCCGTCTTGGGACAACGCGATCCCGTGGGAATGATCAGACCTCGATCCACGGTTCCCATCAGGGCCTGCGGTCAACCACCGCGCCAACAGGCCGGACACATGACCGCAAGTGGCCGCCAACGCAGATCACGCAACAAAACCCTTGCCAGCCGGGGGCCATCCACACATGACGGGAGAGGGCGGGAATGACGGACGTGGGTCACCCTCAATGCGGTCTGGTATCATACCGGACCGCGATGAGAATGACTCATCCTGCCGGTGTTGCCCGGAGTAACGTGAAGCGAACGAGCGGCGCGGTGGGCGACAAAGTCGTGGATGGCCGGGACAAGCCGGACAAGCCCGGCCATGACGGAAAGGGTCAGCATCAATGCGGTCTGGTATCAGACCGAGTCGACGGCGCGCGGGGACATGGTGATTCGCCGGCCGGCGCCCTTGGGCACCCCAGCGGTGGCGTGAGCGGCGACCACCGCCGCCAGCGAATGTCGCAGGTCAGGTGGAAACGGCGCCACGCGACGCGTCCCCATGTCGATGTTGAGGCACATCAGCTCGTGCGCCGCCACGCGTTCCGGCTCGCCGAGCCGGAACATCTCGTGGAACAGGTGCAGGCGTTTTGCATCGACGCCGAGCAGCCGGGTCGTCACCTCCAGCCGCTCGTTTTCCATCACCTCGCGCTCATACAGCGTGTGGGTTTCCACCACGAAGGACGAGCAGCCCGTCAGGTCGCGGTACGCGGACCCGATCCCCAGCGCCGCGAACGCCACGTCGGTCGCGTGGTCGAACACGACGATGTAGTAGGCTAGGTTCATGTGCCCGTTGGCGTCGACCCATTCCGGGCGGACGCTCGCCTGATGTCGTGGCAAGTGCATGCGGCCGGAGCTTGTTGACCGCCGTGCCACAGGTCAAGTTGCCGGCATGCCTTCCTCGTCGCCTGACTACGCGGACGGACTGCCGCCGCCCGAGCGTCGCCGCGCCCTCGCCACCATGGCCATCGCCGTCAGCATGTCCGTGCTCGACTCGGCGATCGCCAACATCGCCCTGCCCACCATCGCGCATGAGCTGCACGCCACGCCCGCCGGTTCGATCTGGGTGGTCAACGCGTATCAGCTCGCGGTGACGGTATCGCTGCTGCCGCTGGCCTCGCTGGGCGACATGCTGGGTTACCGCCGGGTCTACTGGGCCGGGTTGGCGGTGTTCACCGCCGCCTCGCTCGGCTGCGCGGTGTCGCATTCGCTGCCCATGCTGGTGATCGCCCGGGTGGTCCAGGGGCTCGGGGGCGCCGGCATCATGAGCGTCAACACCGCGCTGATACGCTTCATCTTCCCGCGCGCGATGCTGGGGCGAGCGGTCGGTTTCAACGCCTTCATCGTCGCTACCTCGGCGGCCACCGGCCCGACCGTCGCCGCGGCCATCCTGTCGGTGGCGAGCTGGCACTGGCTGTTCGCGGTGAATGTTCCGCTCGGCATCATCGCGCTGTGGTTCGCCGCCCGCGCCTTGCCGGCCACGCCGCGCTCCGGCCATCGGTTCGACTGGCTGGGAGCGGCGCTGAACGCCGCCACGCTGGGCCTGCTGATGATCGCGGTGGACGAGCTGGGGCGCGGCCAGTCGCTGCTGTGGTCGGGCGCGGAGCTGGCGGTGGCGGCGTTGATCGGCGCGGCGTTCATCAACCGGGAGCGGGCGATGACGGCGCCGATGCTGCCGGTCGATCTGTTCCGCCGCCCGGTGTTCTCGCTGTCGGTGGCGACGTCGATCTGTTCGTTCACGGCGCAGACGCTGGCCTATGTGTCGCTGCCGTTCCTGTTCGAGGATGTCGGCCATCGCTCGCAGATCATGACCGGGCTGCTGATAACGCCGTGGCCGGCGATTGTCGTGTTCGTGGCGCCGATTGCCGGGCGGCTGTCGGACCGGTCCTCGCCGGGCTTGCTGGGGGCGATGGGACTGGGCGTGATGACAGTCGGGCTGGCGACGCTGCTGACGATGCCGGTGGATACCGGCTGGGTGGGGGTGGCGTGGCGGATGGCGCTGAGCGGGTTCGGGTTCGGGTTCTTCCAATCGCCCAACAACCGGCTGCTGGTGGGCTCCGCCCCGCCGGAGCGCAGCGGGGGGGCGAGCGGGATGCTGTCCACGGCCCGGCTGCTCGGCCAGACCAACGGCAGCGCGCTGGTGGCGTTGAGCTTCGGGCTGTCGGCGGCGCAGGGGACGGGGATTGCCGGCGGGGTGCGGCTGGCGCTGCTGATCGCGGTGGTCGCGGCGGGGGCGGCGATGCTGGTGAGCCTGGTACGGCTGCGGCAGTTGGGGGGTGTGCGGTAGGGGTTTTGTTTCTACATTGCATCGGGGAAGCGGCGACATCGGAGGTTTCTGTAGAAACCACAGGTTGGGGGTACAATGATCAGTGTTGCCTTTGGTTTGGCGGTATTCGTTCTGCTATCTGGCATTGTCCTGATTGCATTGCGGCTTCACCCGCGCCTGCCGGAAGGCCATTTGAGCAAGGAGACGCAAGATGCGGTGAAAGTCGGTGTCGGCATGATCGTTGTGCTGAGCGCGCTGGTGCTTGGCCTGCTGATCGCATCGGTTAAAGGCAGCTTCGATACCGCGGTACGCGATCTCAAGCGATTTTCCACGCAAATCGTTTTGCTGGACCGTTCGCTGCGCGCCTACGGACCCGAGGCCAGTTCGGCGCGACCACTGCTGGAGCAATATGTGGAGCGAGCGCTGGCCGGAACATGGCCGACCGGCAACAAGCCGGAGGTGGTCGATGATCCGCGCGCTGAAGAACTGATGTACCGGCTGCAGAACGCCATCCTGGCGCTGGCGCCGGAAAATTCCCGGCAGCGCGCGCTGGGGGATGAAACGAAGACCGAGGTTCAACGATTGATCGAGCTTCGCTGGACCCTGGTAGAGGAAGCAACCACATCGCTCAACGTCCCGCTGGTGAGCGTGTTGGTGGTCTGGCTGATGCTGATCTTCGCGAGCTTCGGCTACAACGCGCCGCGCAATGCGCTGGTGGTGACGACATTCATTCTCTGCGCAGCCTCCATTGCCAGCGCGTTGTTTCTTATAGTGCAGATGGACAGGCCGTTTCAGGGGCTGATCAAGGTCTCTCCGGCGCCGTTGGAGAATGCGCTGGTGGCGATCCGAGAATAGCGCAACGACGTGGCTGTCCAGTGTGCGCGATGGGCACCTGCGAGCCGGTCAAACCTTGGCGATTTATCTGGACTCGCGCAGTGGAAGTAGTATGGCATTGGCCGGGTCGTGCTCGAAGGAGGCGAGGATGGGACTTTTTGACGATGCGGTTCCGGGTGGAAGCATCGCGACACCTGTAATGATTGCACTTGGCACTCTTCTCGTCGGCAAGATGATGGGCGGCATTGGCGGTGGGGCGTCGGCACAGGCACCGGCGGCGCCATCCGCCGCGCCCGGTGGACTGCCGGGGGGGATACCGGGGGGAATGGGTCAGCCGCAGCAGGACGGCGGACTGATGGGCGGACTGGGGGGATTGCTGAACCGGCTGACCAGTGCAGGTCACGGCGACGCCGTCTCGTCCTGGGTCGGCTCCGGCGCCAATGCGCCGATTCCCCCGCAGGGGCTCAGTACGGCTCTGGGTCAGACAACTATCAGTGACCTGGCTCAGCGCAGCGGCATGAGCGAGCAGGACCTTCTCGCGCAGCTTGCCCGCGTGCTGCCCGGGGTGGTCGACAAACTGACCCCCGGCGGCCGCATTCCCGGCGATGCGGAAGTCCGGTCGGCGTTCGGTCGATAGAGCGATCGGCTGGAGTGCATTCAGCGGACTGACTGCACTCCAGCCCTGTATTTGCCGCGCCAGCAGCGCGACGTGGTTTCAGACGCGCCGGTGCACGATCGCGTGATAGATGAACAACACGATGATCGCGCCGACGATAGCGACAATCATGCTGTAGATATTGAGACCAGTGACTCCGCTGGCGCCGAACGCGGAGAACACGAAGCCGCCGACGATCGCGCCGATGATGCCGAGCACGATATCGAGGATTAGTCCTTCGCCACTCTTGTTGACTATCTTGCTGGCGATGAAGCCGGCGATCAGGCCAAGGATCAGCCACGCAATTATCGACATCCGATTCGCTCCCTCTGGTCAGCAGCTCATTCTAGTTGCTTCCACGATCCATTGAAACGGGGAATGGCTGGGGCGCGGGCAGCGGATCATACGCCCTGGTCAGCTTCGCGATCCCCGGTCAGGCCCGATCTGTTTTATTACCAGCCGGTCGAGAGGCTGACTCGCCCTGACGCGGTCGCGGCTGCATGGACTGTCGGTGGAGTCCCGGAATTCCGCGCTTTTCGCCTGGGTTGCGGCCGCCGGAATGATGGAGCGGAAGGAGGGCGGGGATGACGAGATGGGCGCGGGCATGACGAGCCTGCGCCCGGCGAATCAATGTCCGCGGCGGTTGGTGTGATCGCTGGCCACGGTCAGCGCGTGGCGGGCGATCATGATTTCCTCGTCGGTGGGGATGACGCGCACCGTCACGCGGCTGTCGGGCGTGCTGATCACCGCGTCGCCGCGGTCGTTGGCCGCGCTGTCGAGGCGGATGCCGAGCCAGGACAGGTGCTCGCAGGCGGCGGCGCGGATCGGGGCGGCGTGCTCGCCGATGCCGGCGGTGAAGACAAGCCCGTCGAGGCCGCCCAGCGAGCTTGCCAGCGCGCCGGTTTCGCGCGCCAGGCGGAACACGAACAGCTCGATCGCCTCGCGCGCCGGTGCGGCGTTGGTCGCCAGCAATTCGCGCATGTCGCCGGACAGGCCGGAGACGCCGAGCAGGCCGGATTGCTTGTAGAGCAGGTCCTCGACCTGTTTGGCCGATAGTTTCATCTGCTCGATCAGGTGCAGCACGACACCGGGATCGAGCGTGCCGCACCGGGTGCCCATCACCAGGCCATCGAGCGCGGTGAAGCTCATGGTGGTGTCCACGCTGCGCCCATCGTGCATCGCGCACAGGCTGGCGCCGTTGCCGAGATGCGCGACGATGGTTCGGCCGGCGGCCAGCTCCGGCGCCAGTTCACGCAGTCGGCCGGCAATGAACTCATATGATATGCCATGAAACCCATAGCGACGGACGCCTGCCGCGGCGAACCGCGCTGGCAGCGCGAAACGCGTGGCCACCGCCGGCATGGTGCGGTGGAACGCGGTATCGAAGCAGGCGACCTGCGCCAGTTGGGGGCGCGCGGCGGCGATGGCGCGGATCGGCGAAAGATTGTGCGGCTGATGCAGCGGCGCGAGCGGGATGAGCGCCTCCATCCGCCGCATCACGTCGGGGTCAATACGGACGGGGCGGTCGAAACTGTCACCGCCATGCACGATGCGGTGGCCCACCACGCGAAGTGCGTCGGCGCCGAGATGATGGTCGACGAAATCGAGCAGCGTGCCGAGCAGTTCCTCGTGCGACGCGGCGGGGTTGGGCCATTTGCGTTCCTGGGCGACGGTGCCGGTCTGGTCGTGCGCGATGAAATGCGGGGCGGTGCCGATCCCTTCCACCTGGCCGTGGGCGGCCGGGTGCAGCGTGCCGGCCTGGAGCCCGTACAGGGCGAACTTGATGCTGGAAGAGCCGGCGTTGATCGCCAGCACGGCCTGCTGCAAGGGGGTGTTCGCGTTCAGGAGGGTTGGCTTTCGTCGTCGGGGCCGGCGAGCACCATTCCGGTATTTGGTTCCACGCACACCAGCCGGTTTTCCACCCGCTTCACGCCGGGCACGTTTTCCGCCACCACGCGCAGCGCATCGCGTTCACGGACATCGAACACCACGCCGTCCAGGTCCACGATCCCGTCGGTGACAGCGACGGTGACGGAGCGTTTCGGTGCCCAGGGCTGGCTGGCGAGTTCCTTGAGGATCGCCTCGCGGATGGCGGCATCGGCGGCGGAGGCAGCGGGGGTGTCCAACTGCCTGGCGAGCGCGCCCAGCAGGTCGCTGCGGCTGATGATGCCGACCACCACCTCATCGCGGGTGACAGGCAGGCGCTTGACGCGCCGGCTGCGCATCAACTCCGCCACCTCGGAGAGCGGGGCGGTTTCCGTGACACTGATCACGTCAGGGGTCATGACATCGGCGACGCGGCGGCCGTGCGTCTGCACGTAATCGCCGGCGAGGCGGCCGGGGGTGAAGATGATGGAGAGCCAGCCGGCACGCGGCCCATCGGTGCCGGTTTCGACGCGGCGGATCAGGTCGCCCTCGGTCAGCACGCCGACCGGGCGGCCGCCGGTGTCGAGCACGGGCAGGCCGCTGATGCGGCGATCTATCATCAGGCGCACCGCCTGCGACAGCGGCGCGTCGGGGCTGACTGCAACCACGTTGCGGGTCATGACGTCGGCGGCGTTCATGTCTGGCTCCGGGTGGGGACTGGATGGTGGAAGGTTAGGACATGATCGCGGCAAGCTGAAGCGGGTCGGCGATGAGGTTGCGAAAGGAAGACGTGGGTGGCCGGGACGGGTGCGTTGATGGCCGGGACAAGCCTGGACAAGCCCGGCCATGACGATGGGGGCCGAGGGGGCCGGCGGTGACGAAAGGGGCCGGTGCGCGTCAATGCGGCGGGCGCCAGCCGGAGATTTCCGGCATGTCCTCGCCGTGCTGGTTGATGTAGGCCTTGTGGGCGGTGAGGATGGTTTCGAAACGGCTGACCAGATCTCCGGCCTCGGAGCGCAGGCGGGCGGTGCGGTGCAGCGCCTCGATCGCCAGATGGTAGCGGCTGATCCCGTTCATCACCAGCATGTCGAACGGCGTGGTGGTGGTGCCTTCCTCGTTGTATCCTTTTACATGGAACCTGTCCGGCCGCGATCGACGGTAGATCAGCTCGTGGATCACCCCCGGATAGCCGTGGAAGGCGAAGACGACCGGCGCGGCGTGGGTGAACAACTCCTCGAAGGAGCTTTCGTCCATGGCGTGCGGATGTTCGCCTTTGGATTCCAAGGTCAGCAGGTCCACCACGTTCACCATGCGGATTTTCAGGGCGGGGATGGTTTCGCGCAGCAGGAACGCGGCGGCGACGGTCTCGCGCGTGGGGATGTCGCCGGCAGCGGCGAGAACGATGTCGGGCTCGCCCTGGCAGGACGCCCACTCCCAGATCGAGGCGCCGCGGGCGCAGTGCTGTCGTGCCGCCTCCATGTCCAGCCACTGCCATTGCGGCTTTTTCGACGCCACGACGAGGTTCACGTAGCCCTCGCTGCGCAGGCAGTGGTCCATGATGGACAGCAGGCAGTTGGCGTCCGGCGGCAGGTAGATGCGGATCTCGGAGGCCTTCTTCGTCAGCATGGTGTTGATGAAGGTGGGGCCCTGGTGGCTGTAGCCGTTATGGTCCTGTTCCCAGACATGGCTGGTAAGCAGGTAGTTGAGCGACGCAACCGTTTTGCGCCAGGGCAGGTCGGCGGCCATCTTCTGCCATTTGGCGTACTGGCCCATCATGGAATCGATGATGCTGATGAAGGCTTCGTAGCAGGCCATCACGCCATGACGGCCGGACAGCAGATAGGCTTCCAGCCAGCCCTCGCAGCAATGCTCGGACAGGATTTCCGTCACCCGGCCGTCGCGGGCCAGGCTCACGTCGCTGTCGATGAGCGGCAGGTTCCAGGCGCGACTGGTGGCCTGGAACACGGCGCCGAGCCGGTTGGAATTGGTTTCATCCGGGCAGAACAGGCGGAAATTGTGCGGATTGGCGCGGAACACGTCGCGCAGCCAGCCCCCCAGCACGCCGGTGTTCTCGGCCTGGGCGGCGCCGGGATAAGCAAGCTCGACCGCGTGCGGCCCGGCATCCGGCAGCTCGAGCGGGCGTTTCAGCAGCCCGCCATTGGCATGCGGCGTGCGGCCGAGCGCGCGCTCCGGGCGCGGCAATACCGCGGTGATGGGGGCGATGGGGTTGCCCTGGTCGTCGAACAGCTCCTGCGGGCGATAGCTGCGCAGCCAGGTTTCCAGGATGGCGAGATGGGCCGGATTGGTGCGGGGATCCTCGATCGGCACCTGGTGGCAGCGGAACGTGCCGACGAGGGGCTTGCCGTCGAGCGTGGCGGGGCAGGTCATTCCCTTGGGGGTGCGCAGCACGATCATCGGCCAGCCGGCGTAGTCGGGCGCGGTGTCGCCGCCGCGGGCGCGGGCGCGGGCGCGCAAACGGGTGACCTCGGCGTGCGCCCAGTCCAGCGCCTCCGCCAGCGGAGCGTGCACGGCCGCGGGCGAATCGCCGGCGACTTCGCGCATGACCCAGCCGCAGCCGTGCATGTAGGCGGACAGCTCGTCGGAGGTCATGCGAGCGTAGAGCGTGGGGCCGGATAGTTTCACGCCGTTCAGATGCAGGATGGGCAGCACCGTCCCGTCGCGCCGCGTATCCATGAACTTGCCACAATGCCAAGAGCCGGCGAGTGGGCCGGTTTCGGCCTCGCCGTCGCCGACGACGCAGGCCACGATCAGCTCGGGATTGTCCAGCGCGGCGCCGAACGCGTGCACCAACGAATAGCCCAGCTCGCCGCCTTCATGGATGGCTCCGGGCGTGAGAGCGGTGAGATGGCTGGGGAAACCGTTCGGCCAGGAGAACGCGCGGATCAACTGCGCCATGCCGGCGGCGTCGCGGCGATACTCCGGATAGATTTCGCCCAGCGTCGCTTCCAGCCAGAGGCAGCCGAGGATGGCGGGCGCACCATGTCCGGGGCCGATCATGAGCATCATCTCGGCGTCGGTGTCCTGGATCAGGCGCGAGAGGTGGGCGTAGACCAGGTTGAGCCCCGGCTGGGTGCCCCAATGGCCGAGCAGGCGGGGCTTGATGTGCTCCGCCTTCAGCGGCGCGGTGAGCCGCGTGTTGTCGCGCAGATAGATCTGCGCTGCACCGAGGAAGTTGGCCGCACGGACGAACGTGTCGAGCTGCGCGATGCGCTCCTGCGACAATGGCATGGCCGGTCTCCGTTTTGCTTGGTGTCGCTTAGCCGATGGCGTGCACGCTGGCGCGCGCGGCAGGATCACGGTTCAGTGACCCGATCTCATGCGGCTGCTGCAATGTCATGGCCGGCGGCCCGATTGTCGGGCCGGTGGTTACATGAAGGTTGCAAGCAGGATGACGACGACGGCGGCGAGCGACAGCAGCAGCAGGGCGCGTAGGGCGGAGACCATCCGCGGATGAGTCATGTCCGGATGCAGATGCTTGTGGCCCGTCAGCATCGGCAGCACCAGGTTGTGCCGTTTTACGATTGCATAAGCGAGGATCGCCAGCAGATGCAGCGCGATGGCCGCGAGCAGCGCGTTCCACAGGGTAGTATGGAGGCGCTCGATCAGGTTGGCGACCGGCGCCGGCATGATTTCGGTGAACGGCCCCTCGTCGGCGATGTCGTTGTTGACGTAAAGACCGGTGAGGCTCTGCGCCAGCAACAGCAGGATCATCACCAGCACCATCCAGCCGCCGGCGGCGTTATGGCCGACCTGGCGGTCGGGTTCGCGATGATGCAGGCGCGCGAGGTGCCGCAGCGCGCCGAAAGGTGAGCCGAGGAAGTGCGAGAACCGCGCGGTCTGGCTGCCGAAGACGCCCCAGGCGATGCGGAACAGCACCAGGGCCAGCAGGGCCTCGCCGGCCCAGGCGTGCCATTGCATCCAGTCGAGCCGCACGGTCACGTAGCAGGCGGCGACGAGAACGACGGCGCACCAGTGGAACAGGCGCGTGGGGGCATCCCACACGAGAATCCGGCGGCGATTCATGGCGCGCAGTGTGGGCAGACGCGGCGCGTCGGGGAAGAGGCGGTGTGGTCGGGGCGGGTCGGCGTGCCTTCCCGGCGGGTAGCGGCGTGGCATGACGCGGTCGCGTGCATGGGCGGCGTTGGATTCCCGCTTTCGCGGGAATGACGGGGAACGGGGATGGGTCTGCGAGGGGGGCGGGCAGGAGCGCACCCGGTTCGCTATGTTGGCTATTCGTGGTCAGAACGTTACGCTGGTCTGCAGCGCGAGTGACAGCGCGTTGCGCGTCCGCGACGTGCCGCCGGGATGGATGATGTACTGGATGTCGGGCATGATGGTGACGCCGCGATAGACCGTGGCCGTGTACATCGCCTCCAACTCTTGCTCGTTCGATTGCACGCCCAGCGGCGTGCCGAGCCCGCCGCCGGTCAGCGGCTGGCCTAAGATCTGCTCCAGCCGTTGGGTCGCGGTCAGCGCCCCGCTCACCTGAAACCAGCTCGCCGCGAACCCCAGCCTGTCCTGCGGACGCCCGATAAAGGCGGCGGTGTCGACGACGCCCGCAAACACCTGGTTCTCCAACGGCGAGGTGTCGCGATCGGCATGCACGAAGCCGGCGAAGCCGATCAGCCCATCGGTGTCGCCTTTGCCGGTGCGCGCCAGCATCTGGTCCACCATCACGTAGAACATGCGCCGTCCGCTATGCGACTGGCCCGGCATCCCGCTCAGCGTCACCGGCTGGCCGTTGGTGCTGACGTACAGGTCGGGGTAGGTCGAAGTGTCCTCATCGAAGCCGAATTTGTAGTGGCCGCTCAGCCGGTTCGGCCCGAAGCTCGGGGTCCAGCCGACCTCGAGCGGAATGCTGACGCCGGTGCTGCCATGCTCGAACAGAGCCCAGCCGGACGGGCCGCCAAAGTTCGGGTTCACCTGAAACAACCCGCCCATCACATAGACGGTCGGAACGAGCAACAGACGCGCCTGGCCGCCCCAGGTCGCGGCTGGCCAGTCCGGCTCGCCGGGATAGACCGGCAGCGGGTGCGGGTTGCCGCAGAAGATCACGTTCATGAAATCGCAGTAGAGCGGCGAGGTGGCGAAGGAATTGCCCACCGGCAGCCGGCCCGCCGCGAGGTCCAACCTGCCGTTGTCCAGGCTCTGCTCGCCGTAGAGATAGACCAGGTGGGCGGCCACATCGCCGCCGCCGCCAAAGATCTGCTGCACCGCATCCAGGTCGTCGTGCAGGAAATCGGCGCTGGCGCTGCGGCCGTTGCGCTCGACGATCACGCTGTGCACGGCGAAGCCGGGAAGCCCGAACAGCTTCTCGCCGTCGAGGTCGATCGAAAGCCCGATTTGCGATGTGTAGTCGATCCCGCGCCGCTGGCCACCGGCGACGATGGCGGCGGTTTCGGAGAAGTAGTTGAGCCCGAGATCGACGCCGTGATCCGCAAGCCACGTCCGCGCGCCGGCCCAGTCGCCGAACAGATGGTCGGTACCGAACGGTGGGGAATAAAGCTGGGGAATTGTCGGGGCGGTAACGGTCGGCGGCGGCTGCGTGGCGGCGAGGCTGCCGCTGATCTGCAACGGCTGCTGCTGAGCCTGCGCAGACGGCGGCCAGAGCGGAAGCAGAAAAAGCGGCAGAAGCAGAAGTGCCAGCACGCCGCGCGTGCGCACGGGGCGCCTCATGCCGCGGTTGCCGTGGTGACCGGCGACGACGGCACGGCCTGCAGCGCGTTCTCGATCTCCTCCAGGGTGCGCCCTTTGGTTTCGGGCACCAGAGCAGCGGTGAAGACAATCGCCGCGGCCGTCAGCACCGCATAAATCAGGAATGTGCCGGCGCGACCGGACAGGTTGACGAGGCCGAGGAAGCTGACGGTTACCAGCAGGTTGAAGCCCCAATTCGAGATGCTGGCGAGGCTCATCGCCCGCCCTCGCACCGCGAGCGGAAAAATCTCCGCGATCAGCAACCAGAACACCGGCCCCAGTCCGACCGCGAAAAACGCCACGTAGACGGCGAGCGAGCCGGCGGTGATCCAGCCGAGCGCGCCCGATGTGCCGAACGCAAAACCGGCAGCCAGCACCAGCAAGGCTGCCAGCATGCCGCCCAGGCTCCACAGCAGCAGCGCGCGCCGGCCGACACGATCGATCAGCCATATCGCGACCAGGGTCAGGGCTACGTTGACCACGCCCACGCCGGCGGTGGCGAGAATCGATACCGAGGCCGACGACAAGCCTGCCGCCTGAAAAATCTGCGGCGCGAAATAGATCACCGTGTTGATGCCGGTGATCTGCTGGAATATCGCCAGCCCGACACCGACGATCAGCGCGGGCCGCAATTCCGGGGCCAGCAGCGCCGACCAGGGCACCAGCCGGCCGCCCTCGCGCCGCAAATCGGTGCGCAACGCGGCCAACTCGCCGGCCACGTCGGCGTGCGGCGGGCGCAACCGGCGTAGCGCCGCCTCGGCCTGCTTGAGGCGAGAGTGCCCGGCCAGCCAGCGCGGGCTTTCCGGCAACAGCAGCATCCCGACCGCCAACACCACCCCGGGCACCACGCCCAGCCCCAGCATCCAGCGCCAGCCGTCCGCTGTGGTGGCGAAGGCATAACCCACCAGATACGACACCAGGATGCCCAGCGTGATGCAGAGCTGGTTGAGCGACGTCACCGCCCCGCGCGAGGCCGCGGGCGAGATTTCAGCCAGGTAGAGCGGCGTCAGCATCGAGGCCACACCGATCGCGATACCGATCAGCAGCCGTCCCGCCAGCAGCATCCCGATACTGCCGGCGGCGGCGGAGATCAGCGCGCCGATCACGAACACCAGCGCGGTGACCAGAATGACACGCCGCCGGCCGAACCGGTCGGACAGGCTGCCGGCAACCATCGCCCCGATCACCGCGCCCACCAGCACGATCCCGGCGACGATGCTCTCGCCGCCGGTCGAGAGGTGGAAGACGTCGCGGATGAAGAGCAAGGCGCCGGAGATCACGCCAGTGTCGTAGCCGAACAGCAAGCCGCCCAGCGCGGCCGTGACGGAGATCAGAGCGAATTGCACCTCGATTCTCCCACGGGGGTGGAAACAGCCGAGCAGTCAGGCGGCGAGCTGAAATAATACCAGACCGGATTGAGAGCGACCTATGTTCGTCACTCCCGCGAACGCGGGAATCGAGGCAAACCCTCGGAATTTCGCGGGCTCTCGCGTGGATGCCCGCTTTCGCGGGCATGACGGATCTTTCGCGGCATGACGGATCTCAAGTCTTCGTCCTCGCGGGCTGGTATAACTCGGCTCACTGAGGCCGCAATAGTCACTGAAGCCGCACGAGAGGGCAATATCGATTAGCGGCGGATCGGTGCGGGGCCGCTTACCGGCGATGCGGCGGCCCGGCGACGCGATCGCGATTGCACGGGCGGTCGCTGGATTCCCGCTTTGCGCGGGAATGACCGGGAACCGGAATGGGTCTGCCTTTCGTCGGGCCGCTGGTATCAAGTGGAGCGGAACGAGCGAGGTGCGAGTCGTAACTGGTGAGGTAATTCTTCCCACCATTAAGCAGACCAGGATCGTCCCGTGGCGTGGACACGGTGCTCATCATCGTCGATCACGGGCTGACACGCGCGATGACCAAGGGGGAGCGATGAGAGATGCTGGCGTGCTGGCGAAAACCGCGCTGTTGCTGGGCATGGTCCTGCTGGCGGGGGCGGCGGGGCCGGGGCCGGTGCGGCTGCTGGTCCTGGGCGACTCGCTGTCGGCGGGGTACGGATTGCCGCACCAGGACGGGTTCGAGGCACAGTTGCAGGACGCGCTGAAGACGAACGGGCATGACGTGACCATCATCGACGGCGCCGTGTCCGGCGACACGTCGGCCGGCGGTCTGGCGCGGCTGGACTGGGTGCTGGCGGACGGGGCCGACGCCGCAATCGTGGAACTGGGGGCGAATGACGGGCTGCGGGGCCTCGATCCGGCCGACATGCGCGCCAACCTGACGGCAATCCTGGACCGGCTCGCGGCGCGGCACATCCCGGTGCTGCTGGCCGGCATGTATGCGCCGCCGAATCTGGGGCCGCAGTATGAGGCGCAGTTCCGGGCCGTGTTCGACGCGCTCGGCGAACGGCAGGGGGTGATCTATGATCCATTCTTCCTGGTGGGGGTCGCGGAGGTGCCGGCGCTGACGCAGCCGGACGGGCTGCATCCGAATGCGGCCGGGGTTCGCCGCGTGGTGGCGCAGATCCTGCCCCGGGTGGAGCAACTCATTGGCGAGGCTCAGAAAAAATGAGGCTGTTCGTCGGGCTCGACCTGCCCTGGGAACTGCGGGACCGCCTGGTCGCGCTGTCCGGACGCGGCGTTCCCGGCGCGCGCTGGGTGTCGGCGGAAAACTACCACCTGACGCTGCGGTTCATCGGCGAGGCTCCGGCCTATCAGGCCGAGGAGATCGACCTTGCGCTGGCCGGGCTGAAGGCGCGCGGATTCCCGCTGACGCTGACCGGGCTGGGGACGTTCAGCAAAGGCGGGCGGGCGACCGCGTTGTGGGTCGGGGTAGAGCGGAGCCAGCCACTGGACCATCTGCGCTCCAAGGTGGAGACGGCGTTGCAGCGGATCGGGTTGGAGCCGGAGCGGCGGCGGTTTTCCCCGCATATCACGCTGGCGCGGCTGGACGGGACGGCGGAGGCGAAGCTGGCGGCGTTCGTGCAGGAACATAACCTGTTCCGCGCGCCTGCCGTTCCGGTGGAGCATTTCACGCTGTTCAGCTCGCGGCTCGGGAAGGAGCAGGCGGTCTATATGCCGGAGGCGGAGTACGCGCTCGTCCCCGCGGGGTGAGCGGGGCAACAGGTTGGTTGCAGGGGCGCGAAGGAGGGGCGGGAGTTCTCGCTTAGCCACCTGTCCAGTTTTTGGAGGCCACCTCAGATCGTTCGACTGGGCCATCCTCTCGATCTTGTGCCCGGCATCCTCCTTGCCGCAAGAAGGAATAAAGCGTGGCGACAATGCGTCTACTTCAGAACGCCCCAATGAGTCGCGGCAACCGACGCCGCGCCGACAGAGCCGCCGGCGTTCCTCGGTGGAGCGGCACGTAGTGGGGCAGCTCGACAGTATGCTCCGGGCGGAGTTTGCGCATGCTCCAGATCACAGGAAAGCTCGCTACCGTCAGGATGTTGCAACCATGGCGAAAAAGGCCGCGGGCTGCGGCGTCGTTTGACCCGGCGTCCCGAACCGACCGGCCAGCGCGCGTCGCTGCTGTGTGCCACGCCGGTGCAGCTGAAGCCTGGTCCCGGCCTGGATTCCGGCTAGCGGTCAGGTCTGCTTTTTCGATGCTGATAGCGATGTCGCGAACGCTCGGCATTGTCTGCCTCCTGGGCGTTCTGCTCGGAGGCCCCGCGGCGGCGCAGGGGTTTCGCCGCGGACCGCCCATGGGCTTTGGTCCCCATCCTGGCTTCTTTCCCCATCCCGGCTTCTTCCCTCGTCCTGGCTTCGTTCCTCATCGTGCTTTCTTCCCAGGCCGCGCATTTGACAATCGTCGCTTCTTTTTTGGGGGAGTATTCGTGGCACCGCGAATCATCGTAACGCCTTACCCCGTCTACCCTTTCTATCCCTACTGCTATCCTCCCTATCCCTACCCGCCCTATCCCTAGCGTCCAACGGGCGGCGGATTCCGGCCATAATGCCGATGAAAGTCCTGTATGCCGGCATGGCTCGGGTTGGTCGCAGCCGTTTTCGTGTCACCCGAAATTAGCTACCTCGGTCGATGAACTCGCAATTGGTGAACGCTCGTGCCCGATCGATGACTGCTTCGCATTCTAAGGCTGGATTGTGGCACGACCGCATCGTCGTGGTGACCGGCGGCACGTCGGGCATCGGTCGAGCGTTCGTAGTACGGCTCGTGGCCGAAGGCGCGAAGGTGATCACCTGCGCACGCGATGAAATGGCACTTCTTGAACTCCAGACGCGTCATCCGGCGATTGAGACATTCCGCTGCGACGTTACCGC
This sequence comes from uncultured Pseudomonadota bacterium, assembly GCA_963777625.1. Classification (GTDB taxonomy): domain Bacteria; phylum Pseudomonadota; class Alphaproteobacteria; order Acetobacterales; family Acetobacteraceae; genus DATDIC01. The sequence goes on from CAVZRO010000035.1 coordinate 31,986, forward strand.
ACGCAGGGACGTGCTGGCGCTCCAAGAGGCAATTCAGGGCCGCCACGGCAAGATCGATGTGTTGATAAACAACGCCGGGATTATGGAACAACTGGATCTGCTCGATGGGTCAGTCGGCGATGAACGCATAGCCCAGGAAATCGCGGTCAACCTGACCGGCCCTATCCTGTTGACGCGAACATTCCTGCCGCTCTTGCGCTCCGGCCACAGCTCGCTGATCATCATGATCACTTCGGGGTACGCTTTGCTTCCAGCAACCCGCGCTCCGACCTACTCCGCGACTAAGGCCGGGCTCCGTTCCTTTACGATGGCGTTGCGACAGCAGTTGCGCGGTGTCGGCATCCGGGTCATCGAAGTGCTGCCGCCGCTGGTCGATACGCCGGCGACACGCTCGGCCCGGAAATCCAAGATGTCGCCGGAAACGCTGGTCGACCGAGTATTGCGCGATATAGCGCGTGGCCGGGATGAAATATTGCCTGGAATGGTCGGCCTGCTGCCGCTGCTGATGCGTTTGGCCCCTTCGTATGCAGCGCGCCGTGTCGCAGAGACATGAGGTGTCGCTTGTCGGATCACGTCATGGTCCGGGGGGAGGGTCATCTATGACGAGTCACCTGGAGGTAGACCGGACACAGGAGGTCACGAGGCCGAGGCCGGAGTTAGACGTCGTGTCGATGTTTTCCGCGCGAGAGTCGGAGCGCTACGTACTTCACTCGCGCCATATGAACGAAATGATGGTGCGCGTGCTGAAAACCATCGGGTACGATGTGGGCTTTTGCAGCGGATCCGGCCAGTATCTATTCGACCGCACAGGAGTTCGCTACCTCGATCTGCTCAGCGGTTGGGGTGTATTCGGAATCGGCCGGAATCATCCAAATCTTCGCGACACCCTGACCCGCGTTCTTGCGGCAGACTTTCCGAATTTGGTACAGATGGATGTCTCACCATTGGCCGGCATCCTGGCGGAGAAGCTGCTCGGGTACACGCCTTATCTCGACAAGGTACTCTTTGCCAATTCGGGCGCGGAAGCGGTCGAGGCATCGATGAAACTCGCGCGCCAGGCTACCGGCCGCCCGGGGTTGGTGTACTGCACACACGCCTTCCATGGCCTCTCCTATGGGGCGCTGTCGTTGAACGGCGACGACAATTTCCGCAATGGATTCGGCCCGCTGCTGCCGCACTGCTCCGAGGTTCCGTTCAATGATCTCGCGGCGCTGGATGAAGCCTTGGCGACACGTCAGGTGGCTGCATTCATTGTCGAACCCGTTCAGGGCAAGGGCGTGAACATACCGGACGACAGTTACCTCCCCGGCGCCCAGGAGCTCTGCCGCAAATATGGAACGTTGCTCATAGCTGACGAAATTCAGACCGGGCTTGGCCGTACGGGACGCTTCCTGGCGATCGAACACTGGGGCATCGAGCCAGATATTGTGCTCCTGTCAAAGACACTGTCCGGTGGTCACATTCCGGTTGCAGCGGTGTTGGGCCGGAAATGGATATTCGGCAAACTGTTCGATCGTATGGATCGGGCGGTCGTTCATGGCTTGACGTTTGCCGGCAACGATCTCGCCATGGCGGCGGGACTGGCGACACTCGAGGTACTTGAAACCGAGCGGCTCATTGAGAATGCGGCCCGACTGGGGACGCGTCTGCTCACCGCGTTTCGGGAAATGGCGTCGCGCTATGAGATGGTTCGGGAGGTGCGCGGCAAAGGTCTCATGATCGGCATCGAATTCGGTCGGCCGCGTTCCCTGAAACTCCGGGCGTCGTGGAGTTTGCTAGAGGCCGTAAGCACGGGGCTTTTCTGCCAACTGATCACCATCCCGCTCTGCAAAAATCATCGGATTCTGGCTCAGGTCGCGGGACACGCCAGCCATACGGTGAAACTCCTGCCCGCGCTCGTCATCTCAGAGCAGGACTGCGATTGGATCGAGAGGTCTTTTGATGAGGTGATCGCCGACAGCCATCGCGTCCCGGGGGGCGTCTGGTCGCTCGGAATGACTTTAGCCAGGAATGCGCGAAAGACATATGACATGAGTGGGGTCAATGACTAGCGGATAGGAACCGTTGGTAAGTCGTCCCAAAGTTCCCAATAGTTAGGGAATTTCCTGAGGATTGGATCGTACCGAGTGGGCTCGATCAAGGGCAGGACCCGCTTCAGGACGGTGTTCATGATCACCGAGGTGTGTCTCACATACAAATCGGTCGGATCCAATACGTGCCTCATATGCAATTTCGGATCGTAATTCAGACCACTGCTGCGAAGCCACTTATAGCCTTGTGGGATCGCCCAGGAGATCATGTCTCGGACAGCGTAGTGATAGAGGTGCAGGTCGAGCGCTACCGAGTAGTCCAGTCCGATGTACTCGGCATAGATCGCGTCACCCTCGATCATGCACAGGGTGAAACCGACAATCCGTCCGTTCTGACGCCAGAGAAAGAAGCGCACTTTGTCAGGCATTAGGCGGCCTATGCCGCAGAAGAACGGCTTCGTGAGCTTCTCAAAATGCAGCTTCGACCGATTGTATACCTGGAGGTAGAGTGGGTAGATTTCATCGATGACAGAAGTGGCATCACACAAAACGCTCATTTCAATCGGGGACGCCAGAGCTGCAGCAGCGAACTTTTTCCTCAGCTTTCTGCGCGTCGCACTATTCAGCGCCTGGGCCATGTAGTCATCGAAGCTCGGATAATCGATGTTGAGACGGGTCATAGGAAGGCTCGGCACCCGGGTAAAGCCGCAATACTGAAACGACTTCAGCGGTTCCCGGTATCTTGCTGGAAATTCCTTCAGCACGATTAGGGACGCTTTCAGATTTCGCGCATGTGTAACGACAGTTTTGGCGAGGAGGTGCGCATTGTTCACATATGACGATTGAGCGCCGTCAAGATGTCCTTCACCCACCGCGCACCCGATCATCAAAGTCCGCATAATGAGGAACCTCGGCCATAGCATTCGAACCAAATGGATTATCCTTTGGAAATTCGGTGGCACACCTCCGAGTATGTCCTGATCAACAGTGAAGAACGGTTGAATCGCCCGAACCACGCCGTTCGTTTCCTTGATTGCAAAGTAGTGATAGTCGAACCCGTGTCGAATCGTATCCTCGACCAATTCATAATAGCGATAATCCTTCCGTCTGCCGGCAAACGCAGTCCTCCAATGACTAGATTGCGCCAGCTCCGCGCGCGACACTATCTCCACGCTGCCGTCGAGCGCCGCCAGGAACGGCGCAGGCTCCGTGACGGTGGGTGCCGTCAATTGAGCTTGCCGCCGTCCAGGCGGGCGAGCACCAGCTTCTCGGTCAGGATCTGCGGCAGCACGATGCCGGTTCCCGGCCCGGGCGGGAAATAGACATAGAGCGGCACGCCATCGCGGCCGTGCCGGCGCAGGAAGCCGGTGATCGCCGGATCCTGGCGGGTCCAGTCGCCGCAGCAGGTAGGCGACATGGTGCTGGGCGAAGGCCTGCTGGACTGCCGGCGTGGAGAGCGCGACGCGCTCGTTGACGAGGCAGGTGACGCACCACGCCGCTGTCATGTCGACGAACACCGGGCGGCCCTCGGTGCGCAGGGCGGCGAGGCGGTCGGGCGTGAACGGCTCGGTGCCCGGTTCGGCCAGGGCGGTGACGCTCTTTGGCGGGGCGCCGGCAATGCCGGTCAGCACCGCGATGGCCACCAGCAGGGCGGCGATCGAGACCGACTGCCCGAGGCGGCGGGATTTCGAGGCCGCGCTCTGCGTGGCGCCCAGCACCCAGGCGGCGAACGCGACCAGCAGGCCGCCGGCCAGGGCGCCGAGAACGCCGTTCGGCCCGGCTTCCTGGCTGATCACCCATAGCAGCCAGGCGGCGGCGCCGTACATCGGGAAGGCGCAGAGCTGACGCAGCAGCTCCATCCATCGACCCGGCCGGGGCAGGATGCGGCCGAGACCGGGGAGTTCCGCCAGGACCACGTAAGGGGTGGCGAGGCCGAGCCCCATCGCCACGAAGACCAGCAGCGTCATGGCCGGCGGCGCGGTCAGGCCACCGGCGATCGCCGCCGCCATGAACGGCGCGGTGCAGGGCGTCGCGACCAGCACGGCGAGCAGTCCGGTGAAGAAGCTGCCCGCATGGCCGGCGCGGCCGGTCAGTGCATGTCCGGTGCCGGCCAGGTGTCCGCCGATGTCGAAGACGCCCGAAAGGTTGAGGCCGACGGCGAGCAGCAGCCAGCTCATGCCGGCAACGAAGGCCGGCGACTGGAACTGGAAGCCCCAGCCGGCCGCCGACCCGACGTCGCGGGCGACCAGGAGGGCGCCGCCGAGTGCGCCGAACGTGACCAGGATGCCGGCGGTGTATGACAGCGCGTGGGTACGCCGCCTTCCCTGCGCGATGCTTTCCGCGAGGGCGATGGTTTTCATCGCCAGCACCGGGAAGACACAGGGCATCAGGTTGAGAATCAGGCCGCCCAGGAAGGCGAGGCCAAGCAGGCGGACCCACGGCAGCCCCGGCGCCGCCGGAACCGCGCCCGGGGGTCGCGTTGAGGGTGACCGATGTGGTCTGTCCGGCTCGGTCAACCACGGTCAGGATGCCGGAGAGCGGGGCGTGCGGTTTCATGGCCTTCAGGGCCAGGACGATGCCACCCTTGCGGACCGAGAGCGGTTGCGGCGCCGAGTCGTCGAGGGTTCCGGGGATTGCCGGAATGAACCAGGCTTTGGCGACGGTCTCTGGGTTCAGCTCGGATCCGGCGACCCACAGGCGGCCATCGGTGGCGATGCGGGCCTGCCAGGGAGAGGGGGTCGGCGTGTCTCGGGCGGCGCGGTCGAACAGCGCCGCCTGCGCTGAGGGGGCGGGAGCACCTTGGGCCAGATCGAGGCGGAATTGCCCTTGCTCGGGGACGCAGATGTCCTTGCACACCAGCCAGGTCGCGGAGGCTTCGATCGGGATCGCCTCGGAGGTCGGGCCGGGGGTTATGGTGACCGGCAACAGGACCTCGCCGGTGTAGGCGTAGGTCGTCAGGGAGCCCTCGGCGATCCGCTGCGGCGTGGGCCAGATGATGGGACCGGCGGACACGCCCGCGGGCAGATGGAGGGTCAGCTCCGGGGCGACGCCGGCATCGCCGGGATTGCGCCAGTAGGTGTGCCAGCCGGGGGCGAGTTTCATCCGCAGGCCGACATGGAAGGGCGTGCCAGGGGCGACGGTGTCGGTGTCGGACACCAGGGTGACGGTGGCGCGGGAACTGGTGACCGGGGGGCTCTCGGCTGCGCGGGCCAGGGGGGATGCGAGGAGGACGAGGGCGGCGGCCAGGATTGCCGCGCAGGTGTTTCGCGGGGAGAGAGGGGTGAGGGTCGAGTTCAACAGGGCGATATATGTGTTTGATATGGCGGCAAGTAAGTCGTGGATGGCCGGCCTTCGCCGGCCATGACGGGGTGGCAGCCGGCCATGACGGGGTGGCGATGTTGGCAGGCCACGACGGGGTGGTGGCCGGACGTGACGGGGTAGCGGCCGGCCGTGATGGGGCGGTGACGCGGGCGCGGGACGTGGCCGTGGCGAGGTGGCGGCGTTGGTGGTCATGAGGGCGTTGCGGTTTGCGTGTGGGTGCCCAGCACGAGCGTGGCCCAGGGCGGCTGGTCCACCCGGAACCGGAGGCTGAGGCCGACACGACGGTACGCGGCGAGGACGCTACGTGCCTGATCGGTCAGCAGGCCGGACAGGATGATGGTGCCGGCTGGTTGGAGATGCGCCGCGGCCTGCTTCGCCATCAGCGCCAGCGGGCGGGCGAGGATGTTGGCGAGGACAAGGTCGTAGGGCGCGTTGCGCCGCAGGACCGGGCCGCCCCAGCCGTCGGCCTGGCGGACCCGGACCAGGTGTTCGACGCCATTGGCGGACGCGTTGCGGCGGGCGAGGCGGACCGACCAGGGATCGATGTCGGCGGCCAAAACCGGCCGGTGCAGCAGCCTGGCGGCGGCGATCGCCAGAATGCCGGAGCCGGTGCCGAGGTCCAGAATGCGGCGGGGCCGCCGGCGGGCCACGCGTTCCAGCGCGATCAGGCAGCCGCGGGTCGAGCCGTGCTCGCCCGAGCCAAAGGCCAGGCCGGCGTCCAGCAGCAGCGTGATGCGGCCCGGTGCGGTTGGGGCTTCAATGTGGCTGCCGCGCACCGCGAAGCGGCGGCCGATGCGCTGTTCGGGGAATCCGGCGTAGCTGCGGGCGAGCCAGTCGCGCGGGGCGAGCGGTTCGCGGGCAGGCTCGGCGGCGATGCCGGTAAGTGCTGCGGCGAGGGCCAGCGCGGCGGCGAGTTCGGTTTCGCCGGATCCGATCCGCCTGATGCCTTCGATCTGCCAGTGGCCGGTGGTATCGTCACGGAAGAAACCGACTGATTCGCAGACGGTGCTGAAGGCGGCTTCATAGGCCTCCATCGCCGGGCCGGGGACGGTGACGGCGATACGCTCCAGGGCGGGGGAGCTGATGTACATGGAGTGCCGGTCTGGGCTCAGGGGAGGGTTGGAAGCAACGGCTGCGTTCCAGTCGTTGCGGCGGGAACGGGGGATGGATTCCCGCTTTCGCGGGAATGACGGAAGGGGGTGCGGGGGTGACGGCAGGGGGTGGTATCGCGGCAGGGGGTGCGGGGATGAGTGTTCATGCGGGACTCTGGCCGAACAGGCCGGACAAGTGGATCCCGGGCGGGTCGAGGTGCAAGAGGCCATCCTGAACGATCCGGGTGTGGATTTCGCCGCTGGTGCCGCGGGCGTGATGGATGATGGTGGGGCGCGGCGCGATGATGATCAGATAATGGTGCAATGAAGGGATGCGGAAATAGTCGGCAAGCTTCGCGCCGGTGTCGCGGGCGCGGGTTGACGGGGAGAGCACCTCGGCCACGATCAGCGGATCGGTGATCCTTATGGTATCATCCGAAACCGGCGCACCGGAGCGCAGGATGGCGTCCGGTTCATAGACGGTGTCGGCATCAACCTGAACCGCCATGCCCTCGGTGAACACCTCGCAAGGCAGGGATTCGGCTTCGACGGCTTCGATCAGGCGGCGAGCCAGCCGGAATTTGAGCCGGGCATGGGCCGCCCGTTCCGGCGCCATGGCGATGACATCGCCGGACACCAGCTCGTAACGGCGGCCATCATCCTGCTGCATCGCCCAGGCGGTGAACTCATCGGCGGTCATGCGGGTGCGGAGCGGATCGCTCATGCGCAGCGTCATAGCACCGGCCGCCTTGCGTGCCACCTTGCGTGCCATTGGGGCTGCTTACAGGATATGGCGGGAGGAACGCTGCCATGACGACGACCAGCACCCGGTTTGCCGGGCTGACCCCGCTGTTTGCGCCGCGTTCGGTGGCGATCCTGGGCGCTTCCAGTGACCCGGCGCGGATCGGCGGGCGGCCGATCGCCTATCTGAAAACCGCCGGGTTCAAGGGCGCGATCTATCCGGTGAACCCGAACCGGACCGAGGTGCAGGGGCTGAAAGCCTATGCGGGCGTCGCGGACCTGCCGGAAGCTCCCGATGTGGCGATCGTCGCGCTGCCGGCGGGGATCGCGCTGCAGGCGATCGAGGAACTGGGCGCGCGCGGGGTGAAGGCGGCGGTGGTGTTCACTGCCGGGTTCGCCGAGGTCGACGCGGCGGGCGCGGCGGCGCAGGCGCGGATGGTGGCGGCGGCGCAGGCGCACGGGTTGCGGCTGCTGGGGCCGAACTGCCTGGGCGTGTTCGATGGCAGGACCGGCTATTACGCCACGTTTTCCACCTCGTTCGACAGCGGCTGGCCGGTGATCGGGCGGATCGGGATCGCCTCGCAGTCGGGGGCGTATGGCACGCATCTTTACACGCTGGCGCGCAATCGCGGGATCGGTGCGTCGCTGTGCATCATGACCGGCAACGAGGCCGACGTGACGGTGGGCGAGTGCATCGGCTGGCTGGCGGAAAGCCCCGAGGTCGATGTGATCGCGGTGTATGCGGAGGGGATTCGCGAGGCGCCGGGATTGATTGCCGCGTTTGAAACGGCTCGGGCGGCGCGCAAGCCGATCGTGATGATGAAGGTGGGCCGCAGCGCGCTGGGAACCGCGGCGGCGAAATCGCACACCGCGTCCATCGCCGGGAATGACGCGGTGACCGAGGCGGTGATGAACGAGTTCGGCGTGGTGCGGGCGCGGACCTCGGAGGAGATGCTCGACATCGCGCAGATGGCGACGCGGCGGATTTATCCGGCGCGCAACACGCTGGGGATGATCACGGTGTCCGGGGGCGCCGGCGTGCTGGCGAGCGATGTCGCCGAGCAAGTCGGCGTGCCGATGCCGGAGATGCCGGCGGAGGCGCAGGCCAGGCTGCGGTCGCTGGTGTCGTTCTGCGCGCCGCGCAATCCGGTGGATGCGACGGCGCAGGTGGGCAACGATCTGCATTTGCTGGAGCCGTTCTTCGAATCCCTGGTGCGCGATGGCGGGTATTCCTCGATCCTGGGGTTCTTCACGATGGTCGCCAGTTCCCGCCGGTGGCCGGGCATGCTGGAGACGCTGAACACGGTGCGGGAGCGGTATCCAGAGCGGCTGTACGTGCTGTCGGTGATCGCCCCGGCGGAGCGGGTGCGGGCGCTGGAGGCGCAGGGCTGGGTATGCCTGGAGGACCCGAGCCGGGCGGTGGCGGCGATTGCCGCGATGGGGCGGTTCGGGGCGGCGTTCGATGCGCCGGCGGCGGCTGCGCCGCCGGTGGTGCCCCAGGTGGCTTTGCCGGCACGCACGCCCAGCGAGGCGGAGGCGAAACGGTTGCTGGCGGAGGCAGGCATTGCGTCGGTGCCGGAACGCGCGTGCGGTTCGATGGAGGAAGCGGTTGCGGCGGCCGGGCGGTTCGGCTTTCCGGTGGTGATGAAGATCCTGTCGGCGGACATCCTGCACAAATCGGAGATCGGCGGGTGTGCTGCTGGATGTGGCCGACGCGGCGGGCGTGCGGGACGGGTTCGCGCTGCTGATGCAACGGGCGCGGGAGGCGATGCCGTCGGCGCGGATCGAGGGCGTGCTGGTGGCGAAGCAACTGCCCCGGGGAGGTAACGGTGGGGTGGAGTGCATCCTGGGCATCCACCGCGATCCGGTGTTCGGGCCGATGGCGATGTTCGGGCTGGGCGGGGTGTTCGTGGAGGTGCTGAAGGACGTGGTGTTTCGCCGCTGCCCGTTCGGCGCGGACGTGGCGGAGGCGATGATCCGCTCCATCAGGGGCGCGCCGCTGCTGCTGGGCGCGCGGGGCCGGAAGCCGGCCGATGTGGCGGCGCTGGCGGATATGCTGGCGCGGCTGTCGGTGTTCGCGGCGCAGGCGGGGGAGCGGTTGCGGTCGGTGGACCTCAATCCGGTGTTTGCCATGCCGGACGGCGAAGGTGCGTTCGCGGCGGATGCGGTGGTGGAGATTGGCTGACGGGTGGGGCTGCGGGATGCAGCGCGCTGTGCTATAGGGTGTGAATGGTTGCGGTTGCCAAAGTTCCTGTGCGGATATCGGTGGAGGAGTTCCTCAACTGGGAGTCCGGCGATTTCCTGACGTATGAACTGGTGGATGGTGAGCCGCGCGCGATGGCGCCGGCGTCGCGGACGCATGGGATGCTGCAGAATGAACTGGGCAGATTGATTGGTAACCATTTGCGCGCCACCGGCCGGCCCTGCGATGTGGTCACCGCGCCGGGGGTGATTCCGCGTATGCTGCCGGACTACAATATGCGCGTGCCCGACCTGGGCGTGACCTGCACACCCTATGACACGGAGCAGGCGGCGCTGCCGGAACCGGTGCTGGTGGTGGAAATCCTGTCTCCCAGCAATCAGGCGAAGACCTGGACGAATGTGTGGGCCTATACCAGCATTCCGAGCTTGCAGGAGATACTCGTGCTGCGCTCTGACCGGATCGCGGCAGAGTTGCTGCGCCGGTTGCCTGACGGTCAGTGGCCGGAGCGGCCGCTTTCGATCGCCACGGGCGAGCTGGTGCTGGACAGCATCGGGTTCTGCGTGCCGTTGGTGGAGGTTTATGCGGGGACGCGGCTGGCGGGTCGTGGTTAAGGCGGGCCAATCAGTCGAGGTGGGTATTCGCGACTGTCCTTGCGCCGGGCGGCAAAGTCGTGGATGCCCGCGCAGGCGCGCCTGCGCGGGCATGACTATGGGGGACTCGTTGAAGAGGACCTCCGGCGTATGAGGGCCTGCTGACAGGGTGGATGACTCGAAATCGACGCTGGTCACGCCGGCAGTTGGGCCAGGGCTTCGTCGATCTCGGCGCCGGTCAGACGCCAGGCGTTGTCGAGTTCCGACACCACGGCGCGCATGAAGGGTTCGGTCAGCGTCAGGGCGCGTTGCGGATCGGCCAGATGGTCCGCCAGCAACGCCAAAGCGAGCTGGCGCGGGCCGTCGCCAATATAGGTCCACTCGAAACCGGCGGGGCTGAAACGCTTTATGTCGAAGCGCGGGTCCAGCGGGGCGCCGTCAACCGTGACCAGCGCGCCGTCCAGGCCACGACCGCCTTCATAGGTTTTCATGCCACGCCCTCGAACAGGATCACGCTACGGATGGTCTCGTCCGGTTTCAAGGGCGATGAATTTGGCGTTGATGTTGGAGAGGCCGAATCGGTTGGCCGTTGCGGTGAAAGACGTGGGTGCGCGGGCCAAGCCCGCGCATGACGGCGGGGGGTGTGACGGTGGGGGAAGGGGGTGGTGTCAGCTTGCCAATTCTTCTCGCACGGCCTGCTCCAGCTCCTGCATGCGGAACGGCTTGTGCAGGACCCGCCGTCCCACCCTATCGGCGACGAAGTAGCCGGAGATCAGGATCACTTTCATCCCATGCCGCTCCTGCGTGACACGGTCGGCCAGATCAAGGCCGGAGATGTCGGGCATGCGGACGTCGGTGATCATCAGGTTGATCTCCGGGGTGTCGGCAAGGACCTGCAGGGCCTCCTTCCCGCCGCCGGCCTGGAGAATTTGATGCCCCGAGTCCGCAAGGAACTCGGCGACGATTTCCCTTACTTCGGGATCATCGTCCACCACCATGATGGTCGTGCTACTCATGGTTGCATTGCCTGTTCAGTCTGTCTCCAGACAGCGAATAGTATCACAATGCGAGACCGGGCGCACAGCAGTAGGCAATTCGCCTCGTCCCGCAATGTCCCTTTATCATGGCTTCCGGCGTGCGATTTCAAAATGTGACAGGACGAAGGTAACAAAAAAGCGACCGGGGTGCGCCGAACAGACGGTTGGGGATCGGGTCTTCCCTTGGGGTCTCCCTTGGGGCTTGGCGGAGGCGGGGAGGATTGCCCGCCGTGGTGCAGCGGGGTTACGAGAGTTCACACAGCAGGCTGGCTTTGCGCGGCGGATCGCACCAGCGGGTTGCGCGAGGGGCGTTATTCAGGACGGGGATGCGTGATGGCGGTCAAGGACGTGAAAAAGGTCGTGCTCGCGTATTCCGGCGGCCTGGATACCAGCGTGATCCTGCGCTGGCTGCAGGTGACCTATCACTGCGAGGTGGTGACGTTCACGGCCGATCTCGGCCAGGGCGAGGAGCTGGAACCGGCCCGGCGAAAGGCCGAGCTGTTCGGGGTGAAGGAGATTTTCGTGGACGACCTGCGCGAGACGTTCGTGCGGGATTTCGTGTTTCCGATGTTCCGCGCCAACGCCCTGTACGAGGGGCAGTACCTGCTGGGCACGTCGATCGCCCGGCCGCTGATCGCGCAGCGCCAGATCGAGATCGCCGAGCAGGTCGGCGCTGACGCGGTGGCGCACGGCGCGACCGGCAAAGGCAATGACCAGGTGCGATTCGAGCTGAGCTATTACTCGCTGAAGCCGGACATCAAGATCATCGCGCCGTGGCGCGAATGGGAGCTGACCAGCCGGACCAAACTGCTGGAATTCGCCGAGCAGAACCAGATCCCGATCGCCCGGGACAAGCGGGGCGAGGCGCCGTTCAGCGTGGATGCGAATCTGCTGCATTCGTCGTCGGAGGGGAAGATTCTGGAAGACCCGGCGGTGGAAGCCGATGAGATCGTGTATCAGCGGACCATTCGCCCGGAGGACGCGCCCGATCGGGCGACCGTGATCAGCGTGGATTTTGAGCACGGCGATCCGGTGGCGATCGATGGCGCGCGGCTGTCGCCAGCCGGGGTGCTGACGAAGCTGAATGAGTTGGGCAAGGCCAACGGGATCGGCCGGCTCGATCTGGTGGAAAACCGGTTTGTCGGGATGAAGTCGCGCGGGATTTACGAGACGCCTGGGGGGACGATCCTGCTGGTGGCGCATCGCGGGATGGAAAGCATCACGCTGGATCGCGAGGCGGCGCATCTGAAGGACCAGTTGATGCCGCGCTACGCGGAGCTGATCTACAACGGATTCTGGTTCAGCCCGGAGCGGCGGATGCTGCAGGCGCTGATCGACGAGAGCCAGAAATCCGTGAGCGGGCGCGTGCGGCTGAAGCTGTACAAGGGGAATGTCAGCGTGACCGGCCGCGAGTCGCCGAACAGCCTGTATTCGATGCGGGTGGTGACGTTCGAGGAGGATCAGGGCGCGTATGACCAGTTCGACGCGCAGGGGTTCATCAAGCTGAACGCGCTGCGGTTGCGGCTGGGAGCTTCGGCGGGGCGGCGCGGCGGGGCGCTGTAGATTCGTCGTTCATGGGCGGGCGTCACGCGTCCGATATGCCTTTCACCACAGCGGATCCATTGCTTCCCGGCCGGCCAGCACGGCGGCGATATTGTCCAGCGCGCGGAAGCCCATGGCGTTGCGCGTCTCCTCCGAGGCGCTTCCGACGTGCGGCGACAGGATGACGTTCGGCAGATCGCGGAACCGCAGATCGTAGTCCGGCTCGGTGCGGAACACGTCCAGGCCGGCGGCGAACAGGTGGCCGGACCGCAGTGCCTGGTGGAGCGCGTCCTCGTCTACCAGGCCGCCGCGCGCGACGTTCACCAGCACGGCGCCGCGCGGCAGCAGGGCCAGGGTTTCGGTGTTGATGATGCGGTCGGTCGCGTTCGTTGCCGGGGCGTGCAGCGACAGGAAGTCGCAGTGCGGCAGCATCGCACGGAGATCGGCGAAATAGCGCGCGCCCTGTTCCAGATCGGGTGGCAGGCGGTGGCGGGCGTGGTACAGCACCTGCATGTCGAAGCCGGTCGCGCGTTTCGCCATTGCGCGGCCGATGCGACCCATGCCGAGGATGCCCAACGTCTTGCCGGTGACCCGGACGCCCAGCAGGTCCCCCTGCCCGATCCGGCGGCGCCAGCCGGACCGCATGATCGAGTCGTATTCACCGGCTCGGCGTGCCGCCGCCAGCAACATCATGAAGGCGAAGTCGGCGGTGCAGTCGGTCAGGACGCCCGGGGTGTTGGTGACCACGATGCCGCGTGCTTTCGCGGCGGCGACGTCGATGTGATCGTAGCCGACGCTGCTGGTGGCGCCGATTTTCACGGTGGGCGGCAGCCGGTCGATCAGGGAGGCGGAAAAGGCAAGCGTGTTGGTGAACAGCAGGGCGTCTGCCTGATGGGCGATCGCGGTCTGGAGCACCTGGTCTGGGTCCATGTCGTCGGTGCCTTCGTGCACCAGCGCGGCGAATTCGTTGCGGGCGCGTTGCACGGCGCCCTGCGCCACCAGCGAGGCGACCACCAGACGTGGTTTCATTTGGCTCTACCTGGGTGAGGATGGTGGGTCGGACTGGGGCTTCGGTGGGTTTGGTGTGGGGACGGTGGACGTTGATGGCCGGGACAAGCCCGGACAAGCCCGGCCATGACGGTTGGGGCGGTTGGTGCGGTGGCGTGGCGTTTGGTGTGGGGCCGTGGCGGTTGGTGCGGTGGCGTGATGGTTGGGGTCAGACCGGCCGCTCACCTTGCACGGTGACGCGGTGGCCGGAGCGGGTGTGCGGCCAGTAGTCCCACATCGCCCGGTGCTGGGCGCAACGATTGTCCCAGAAGGCGATGGAATTGGGGCGCCAGCGGAAGCGGCACTGGAACAGCGGGTTGGCCGCGTGATCGTAGAGATAGTTCAGGATGGCGTCGCTCTCGTCGCGGGGCAGGCCGACGATGCGGCGGGTGAAGCCGCGATTGACGTAGAGCGCCTTGCGGCCGGTGACGGGATGCGTGCGGATGACGGGATGCTCGGCGCGAGGATAGCTGGGCCGGTCGGCGACGCCGTAGTTGGCATAGAGGCCGCGATAGACGTCCTCGCCGTCGTGGATGGCGGTGAGCCCGTCCAGGTAGTGTTTCATGCGGTCCGACAGTGAATCGTAGGCGGCGTACATGCTGGCGAACAGCGTGTCGCCGCCGTTGGGCGGGCAGGTGCGGATATAGAGAATGCTGCCCATCGGCGGTTCGATGTCGCAGGATACGTCCGTATGCCAGCCTTCGCCGTTGGCGCGTGGGCTGTCCTTGTCGGCGTGGATGATCATCAGCTCCGGATGGCCGGGGGCGTGCGGCGCGGCGGGATGCAGATGCAGCTCTCCGAAGCGGCGGCCGAAGCCGAGGTGCTGTTCGTCGGTGATGTGCTGGTCGCGGAAGAAGATGACCAGGTTCTCCGCCAGCGCGCGGTGGATTTCGTCGAACTGATGGTTCGAGAGGGGTGCGGCCAGGTCGATGCCGGACAGCTCCGCGCCGATGACCGGGGTGAGCTTGTCCACGGTGAGGGTCTCGTAGGGCTCGGTGCCGCCGTCCGCCACCCTGTAGCGTGGGCCGCCATCGCCGCGCAGTGTGCTCATTTCCCCCCTCCTTCAAGATCGCTTCAAGACCGCAGGCCGGCACAGGAACCTGTCTATTCCCGAAACTCGACTCCGGCAAACCGCGCCATGATCCCGTCGCACGGAATTGCCCATGGTTCGTCAACGCTCAGGCGGCGGGAAGGCACCGATCGAAACACTAGTGGTCGGCTGGCATGGCAGAGAAGATGAGGGCCAGCAGATGGACGATCTTGTTCAGCCGGACGCCAGTATGGCCTGATCCAAACCGCGCCAGATGGACTATGACAAGATCGTCGGCCGGAACAACGATGACAAATTGCCCGCCATTTCCCCAAGCGAAGTAGCTTCCTGCCGGAAGATCCAGATCCCGCCTAACCAGTGGTTGATCTTGGAGGGTCGTCCACCACAGGTAACCATAGCCCGAAGATATGTTTGTGGTGGAGTATGGCTTCGTGCTGTCCGCCACCCACTGCGCCGGGATGATCTGCTTGTTAAGCCAGCGGCCATCACGCAGGTAAAGCAGCCCGAACCGGGCAAGATCGCGCGCCGACGCATAGAAGAGGTATGCTGGATAGATCGACGCTGCTCCGTCGGAATACCGGCACTTGCCGGGATCGAAATCCTGCATGCCGATGGGAGCTGCTATTTGGCGAGCGAAAGCGGCGAAGACAGAAGTGCCAGTGGCATGCTCGTAGATGGCCCCGAGCGTATTGAAGTCCCAGTTGTTATAATACCAAAAGGTGCCGGGTGCATGGCTTCCACGCGCCGGCCTGCTTGCCGCCATGCCTGGGGTTTCGTAGTTTGCGCCGTGATACACTCCCGAGCGAGCCTCCAGCAGATCGCGGACAGTCGCTTGCTTCTCGTTGAATGTAAGCGATGGTGGATTGTCCTCGATCCCGAGCTGACCCATTGTTGCATTCAGGTGCATCTGATCATTTGCAACGGCGATGCCGATCAGAGCGCTTAGCAGGCTTTTGCGCGCGGAGTTCAGCAGCAGATCGACACTGGTGTCACCCCAGGATGCCACGATTGTTCCATGTTGCACGATTACCACGGCGGTGGAGCCGATAGTCTCGGACCAGTCCTTGGCCGCCACAAGCTCTTTGTCGGACCATCCCGACTGAGACGTGGGCACCTGCTCCCACTCGGCGCCGGGATATCGGGACGTGGTCTGCGCGGCGGCAACGGTCGCCCATGTGACGACTGTGATTGCACGCAGAGCAGTCCATAGCCACAGCCTGGATGTTTCCATAGGGGGAATCTCCATTGGACAGCCGTAACTGGCCTATCGTGTGTTCGTCGGCTCTGGTGTGATGGCAGTCGTTCGAGAGGGTAAGTCTTCCTCGTCATGCTCGCGGTTGCACGGAGTGTCGCTGGATTCCCGCTTCCGCGGGAATGACGGGAGGGAGGCGGGAATGACGGCGAGCGGGAATGACGGGAAACGGGAATGGGTCTGCCTTCAGGGCAGTTGGCACTACAAGGCTCAACCGGCCAGGCTTTTGGATACCATTTCGTGGGTGTTTTTCGACAGCTCCGGCGTGTCCACGATCCGGTGCAGCTCGGCCTGCATCAATTCCTGTCGCGCGGCATCGACGCGGCGCCACTGGCCCAACGGGGAGACGAGCCGCGCGGCTACCTGCGGGTTCGACGGGTCGAGTCCGATGATGGTGTCGGCCAGGAACGCGTAGCCATCACCCGACGGGTCATGGAAACGCACCTGGTTGGCGGCGAAACTGCCGACCAGCGCGCGCACGCGGTTGGGGTTGCGTAGGTCGAAGTCGGGGTGGCGCGACAGAGCGCGCACGGCCTGCGGGGTGCCCGGCAGCGGCGAGATGGCCTGGATGGCGAACCATTTGTCGAGCACCAGTGCGTCGTCGCGCCATTTGGCGTGGAAGGCGGCGAGTGCCGTTTCGCGCTCCGGGCAGTCGATGGCGGACAGCACCGAGAGGGCGGCGAGCGTGTCGGTCATGTTGCGGCCGGCGTCGAACTGCGTTTTGGCCAGATGGAGAGCGTCGGGGGCCTGGTCGGCGGCGAGGTAGGCGAGGCAGGTGTTGCGCAGGGCACGGCGGCCGATCGAGCGGCCGTCGATGCGGTAGTCGCCGGAGTCGGCAAGCTGGTGGTAGGCGGCGCGCAACTCGGAACGCAGGGCCGTGCCGATGGCTGTGCGCGCGGCCTGGCGCGCGGCGTGGATGCCGTCGATATCGGCGATGTCCATCTGATCGGCGAGGAAGGCCTCGCCGGGCAGGGTGATGGCGTCGGCGGCGAAGGCAGGGTCGGTGTCGGACTGCGCCAGGGTGGCGCGGGCGGCTTCGATGATGCCGGGGTCGGTGTTCGGCGTTTCACCGCGGGCGCGGGCGGCGATCATGCCCAGCAGGGAGCTTGTGGCGTATTGCTGGCCGGAGTCCCAGCGCACGAATGGGTCGGTGTCGTGCGCCGCTAGCAGACGGAGCTGGTCGGGCGGGAGACCGCGAAGTTTCACCGGGGCGGAAAATTCGCGCAGCAGCGACGGGATGGGTGGCCGGGCGATGTCGGTGAAGGTGAATTGCTGCCGCGCCTGGGTGAGCAGCAGCACGCGCGTGCCGGCGCGGGATTGGGGTTCGCCTTCCAGGCGGTTGGGCAATTCGGCGCCGTTATCGTCGAGCAGGCCCATTGCGATCGGAACGACCTGCGGCAGTTTGGTGGGCTGGCCGGGCGTGGGCGGGGTGGCCTGCGTGATTGTCAGCGTGTAGCGGCGTTGGGCGGGATCGTAGTGGTCGGCAACCGTCAGCTCCGGGGTGCCGGCCTGATGGTACCAGCGTTTGAAATCAGTCAGATCCACGCCGGAGGCATCGGCCATGGCGGCGACGAAATCGTCGATGGTGACGGCCTGGTTGTCGTGACGCTGGAAGTAGAGATCCATGCCACGGCGGAAATTCTGGCGGCCGATGATGGTGGCCATCATCCGGATCACCTCCGCGCCCTTGTTGTAGACGGTGGCGGTGTAGAAATTGTCGATCGCCTGGTAATGGTCTGGCTGCACGGGATGGGCGAGCGGGCCGGCATCTTCGCGGAACTGGGCCGCGCGCAGGCCGCGCACGTCGCCGATGCGCTTCACCGCGCGGCTGCCCTGGTCCATGGTGAATTCCTGGTCGCGATAGACGGTGAGGCCTTCCTTCAGCGACAACTGGAACCAGTCGCGGCAGGTCACGCGGTTGCCGGTCCAGTTGTGGAAATATTCGTGGGCGATGACGGTCTCGATGCCCTGGTAATCTCCGTCGGTCGCGGTTTCCGGGCGGGCGAGCACGTATTTGGTGTTGAAGACGTTGAGCCCCTTGTTCTCCATCGCGCCCATGTTGAAATCGGACACGGCGGCGATGTTGAACACGTCCAGGTCGTATTCCAGGCCGAACACCTGTTCGTCCCACGCCATCGCCTTTTGCAGCGAGCGCATGGCGTGGGCACAGCTTTCCTCGTCGCCGCGACGGACCCAGATGCCGAGTTCCACGTCGCGGCCGGAACGGGTGGCGAAGCGGTCCTTCACCGCCACCAAATCGCCGGCGACGAGGGCAAACAGATAGCTGGGCTTGGGATGCGGATCGGTCCAGGTGACACGATGGCGGCCATCGCCGAGGTCGGTGATCGGGCCGGGATTGCCGTTCGACAGCAGCACCGGGCAGGTGGCCTTGTCGGCGGTGATGGTGGTGGTGAACCGGGCCATCACGTCCGGCCGATCGGGGAAATAGACGATGCGGCGGAAGCCCTCGGCCTCGCATTGGGTGAAGAAGCTGCCGTTGGAAACGTACAGGCCGGACAGCTCGGTGTTGTCCCGCGGGGCGATATGGGTGGCGATCTCCAGTGTGCATTGGTCGGGCAGGTCGGGGATGACCAGGTTGCCGTCCTCGATGCGGTAGCGGTTGGGGCCGATCTCCGTGCCGTCGATGGCGATGCGGTCGAGCGGCTGGTTGTTGCCGTCCAGGTGCAGCGGGGCGGATGCGTCGCCGTGCGCGGGGTTGCGGCGCAGCGAGGTCCGCAGGTTCACCTGGGTGTGCTGGGGATCGAGGGTGAAGTTCAGCTCGATCGTGTCGGCCAGGAAGGATGGGGGCCGGTAATCGGCGAGCCGGACCTCGTGGGCGGTGGCGACGGCAGTCGGGTCCTGGCGATCGGGCATGCGGCTCTCCTGCGTGACAGTGCCGGTGGTGCGGCGGGGACGCCCCGGCGGTGTGCAATCAGCCACCCTCCGGCGGGCGCGACAAGGTGGGGGTGGGAGTTGGTGACGGCGGCGGTGTGCCGAGGGGTGTACCGGAGCGCTGTCCGGCGGGCATTTGGGAGGCTGCCTCGACCCAGGGTTGCGCCTGATCGGATCGCCGACCATCCTGGCGAAACTGGAAAACCCTCTCATTCCTTTGAGGTAACGGATGTCTGATCACGACGCGGGTGCGAGATGGATCGAGCGGTTTCTCGGCGTAACGGTGCCGAGCGCGGGGTTCCGGCGAGCAAGCACGGTGCAGTCCGATGGGAACCCGTCCGGCGCGTCGCTGCAAGAGCGCGAGCCGACGGGCGACCAGGAGGATGGGCTGCGGGAAGCGCAGCGCGATGATCGGGAGCTTCGCGCCCTGTTCGCCATGTACGACCAGGCATTCGGGACCCAGCTCGACGAGGACGATACTTTCACGATCGGATACTGGCTTGCGGTATTGCGTACAGGAGGGGACCAGGGGCACCTACGACAAGATGTTGCTGATGAAAGGACAGTTCAAAGGATCGGGCAGCGCGACGACGGATCGATCCGAGAAGGGCGACGCGAAGGAGGAAAGAAAACAGCGGGAGCACGCGGAAGATAGCTCGGTCATCAGGAAGGATAAGGAGAAGGAAATCCGAATTCCGACAGCGAGGAATCGGAAGATGGGCTGCAGGGCACCCGCAACGCAATGTTGCTGATGAAAGGACAATTCGGAGGATTCGAGAAGGGCGAGGCGAAGGAGGAAAGGAAACGGCGGGGGCGCGCGGAAGATGGCTCCGACAGCGAGAAAGGCAAGGAGAAGGAATCCCGGCAGCCGGAGAAACGCCCCCCTGCATGGCCGTCGCGCCGCGATGCGGTTGCAGAGAAAAAGCCCATTACAGCGGACACCGACGCCAGGGAGAAGGAGAAGCAGGAAGAACGGGATGCGGTCGTGGCCCAGTGGGTGGCGCGGAAGGTCGACCAGGGGTTGAACGATGACGAGCTCGGTGCCTGCCTTGCTGCCTTGGGGAGAAGATTCGGCGATGCCTTGGGCAAGGAGGTGTGCAGGGACATCAAGCTGCGCCGAGCCAACGGGAAGACGATTCTCGGCGGGGAAGTACAAGCCGCCGCGCACAAAGCGGTCACGATGGTTTCACCGCTTACTGGCCTCAAGGCACAGGAGGGTGCAGCGAATGCCAGGTTGGCGCTGGCGCAGGAGGGAAGCACCAGAACCGGCAAGGAATTGCGAGAGGCGGAGGCGAACCGGGATGATTGCCGCCGGAGGGTCGCGGTTCTGCGCGGCGATGGTCAGGGCAACGCCAGCCGGCTGAAGCAGGCCGAACTGCGGCACCAGGAAGCCTCCACCGAGTCCGGGAAAGCGGAGAAGGAGCTGACGGCCGCAACGGAGCAGGCGCGGCAGGCCACCGCGTCGCGAGATATCTATGAGAGGTCGCTCAAGCAGCCGTTCGCGGCGGGTGACGACGCGGTCAGTCTGGAAGGCGAGTGCCAGGCCGCGCGGAAACGGACGAGCGGGGCGGCGAGCGAGCTGGAAGACGCGGAAAAGGCCCTCAAACAGGCCGAGGGCCGGCACAAACTGGCTGAGCTTCGTGCCGGACAGGATAGCCCCGCCCGTGACGCCATCCAGGAAGCCGTGGAGGCAAAACGGGCGCTGGGGGCGGCCGAAGCCGCGGTTACGAAGGCAAAAAAGACGCTGAAGACGGAAGCGGACGCGCTGGAGAAGACTGAGGACCGTCTGGCTATGCTAAAGGGCGGCCCGGCGCTGCGGCGGGTTCAGGGCCTGGTCGATAATCTGGGCGATCACCCGGAACTGGAACGGTTGATCGAGCAGAGAAAGCCGTCCACCACCGGCAACAAGGCTAAGGCGGTTGCCAAGGGGGCTGGGAAACTGGCGGTCGGCATGATCCCCGCGGTCGGTATCGGCATGGCGTTCGGCGGAGCAATTCTGAGCGAGAACCAGGAGCGCCGTCTGAATGGCGCCGTCTCGCAGCTCTCCGACTGTCCGATGGCCGCGGTGATGGCGGAGTGCGTGGCGCGGAGCAAGGAGAGCGAGAAAAACAAGAAGGGCATCGCCGGTGCGGTCGGGATGGTGACGACCGCGGCGACTCTGCCTGTCGCAGGGGGGGTTGGCGTTCTGGCGGGGCCGACGGCGACAGCGGCGTTCGGCGCCATCGGCGGCCATGCGGCGGTTACCGCGGGTGGAAAAGTGATGGGGACGGCGGCGGTGCAGGGCGCGTCGGCGCTGGCGAAGAAAGGGACGTCAGAGCGGCGGACCAGGCGCGGCGACCAGGACGAGCAACCGGATGAGCCGGGCTGGCCAGGACTGCCGGAAGGTTCGGCGCTGCCGACCATCCCCGGCAATGGCGGCGACAGTTTCGATCTGAACGATCCACCGATCGGGCTGGCGCTGCTGGAGTTTCTGGGGCCGAAAGTAAATACGGGCGGATCGGAGTCGCAAGAGCGGCGGCGCCTGGCTCTGCGGCAAGAGATGTTCGGCAGCGGACCCGATCTGGACCTGGTAAAGGGCAAGACGAAGATGACCAAAGCTGACAAGGAGATTCGGGACGAGCTGGACCAGGGCGACAAGGAACGTCCCCAAGCCGCCAAGGCGGACAAGCTGCGACTGCTTTATATTGCGCTCGGCTGGCTCGGCTGACGTTGTGCGGGTTTTGCGCCATACCAGGCGGCGGAATGTTTGACCGCCCCGTCGCGCGATCATGGGAGCCTTGGGCTGGCACGCGGCAAGAAGAAGCAAGAAAATTCAACGAGAGGCGCAGAGGCGCAGAGATTCACGAGAGGTTCCGCAATCTCCCGGCCGGCTTGAGGATCGGCCAATCGGCAGTGTGTTCGGCGCGGTCGGCTTCGCTCCAGTGCCGTACCGTCGCGGTATAGCGGGTCTTGTCACCTTCGGGCTCGAACGTGACGATCGTGAACCATGAAAGGCGCGCCTTCGCCGGGGATCCAGTCGCCGATGAAAGCATCGGTGAACACCAGCCTGCGGTTGGGCACGATCTCCAGATCGGTGCCGGGACAGGGTGTCTCGTGCCCGTCCGGGCTTTTCATCACGATGTTGCCGCGGCCGCCAGGACGCTGGTCCACTTCCGCCACCGAGGTCGTGTAGGGCCTGGGCGCAAACCACTGCGTCAGGAGTTGCGGCGTGGTCCGGCAACGGAACAGCTTGTCGGCGGGCGCGTCGAGCAAGCGGGCATCCAGGCGAGGGCCCATGAAGTTCCGGCGGGTGTGTGGATTCCTTGAGTTCACACACCAAGTGCAACACCCCTGGAACCGCGGAAGATGGCCCTTTTCCTGGGGTGGAAGCGGTGCTGTGGATAAGTGGCCGTGCGAAGCGGCTTGCAGCGTCCCCGTTCCACGGAGCCACTTATCCACGGCAGAAAGCCCCGTCAGAGGGTGTTGCACTTCGAACGTAGAGATTCCACCTTCCCGCTTTCGCGCTAGGGCAAGCGCACAAGTAATATCTACTTTGTAACGTGCGGGTGATGGATTTGTTGTTGCGCGACGCGGAGCGGTTACGATTCGCTGTGTTCGACCTGAATAAGCACGGGGTCGACGATGACATGGTCTCTGGGGACCTTCGGGGATGTTCGTCTCGATAAAAGGGGGCGAACTGCTCGAACGAGTGGTGATGCGCAAGACGCTCTGCCTGCGTCGGCTGGGTGAGCGTCGGGGCACGCAACTGGGGGCCGGCCGGTTTCTCGCCAACCCGAAGGTGACGGCGGAGCAGATCGTTGCCAGTTGGCCGCAGCGCACCGCGGCGGCCTGCGCCGGGCGTCATGTGCTGGCGATCGAGGATGCCGGCCATATCCGGTTTCCGACCACGACGGCGCGGCGTCGCGGCCTCGGCCCGGTGAAACAGGGCAATGTCCACGGGCTGATGGTGCACGCGGTGCTGGCGGTCGATGCCGACAGTCATGCCTGTCTTGGCCTGGTCGGCGGCACGGTGTGGAACCGTCCCGGCGTCAATCCGGTGTCGAACAAGCAGCGGGCGCTGGACGACCGTGAATCGCTGCACTGGCTGGACGGCGCGCGCCAGGCCGGCGTGGTGTTGGCACAGGCGGCGATGGTAACCGTCGTCGCCGACCGCGAGGCGGACATGTATGCGCTGTGGGCGCGAGGGGCGGCCGACAACCGCCATTTGCTGATCCGCGCGACCCGCGACCGCGCGCTGGCCGATGGCGGCCGGCTGTATGCCGCCGCCGCCGCGTTCGCACCCGCCGGCGCGCGGCACTTCGCCCTGCCGGCGCGCGATCCCGGCAAGCCCAGGCGCGACGTCGTCGTCGAACTGCGTTACGGGGAGGTCGAAATCCGCCGTCCGGAGCAGGAGCGCGACCGCACGCTGCCGGCAAGCGTCCGGCTGCGCTTGATCGAAGTCGTCGAGCCGGACCCGGGCGCCGCGGCGAAGCGGGGCGACGAGCCGATCCATTGGCGGCTGCTTACCACCCACACGATCGATGATGCCGAGCAGGCGTGGCGCATCGTCGACTGGTATCGCGCCCGCTGGGTCATCGAGCAATTGTTCCGGGTGATGAAATCGCAGGGTCTGCGGCTGGAGGACAGCCAACTCGCCACCGCCGAGGGACTGCGCAAGCTGACCGCCATCGCGGTCAAGGCGGCCTGCATCGACATCCAACTCACCCAGGAGCGCGACGGCCGCCACAAGCTGCCCGCCGGCACGGTGTTCAGCGCGCCGGAGATCGAGACCATCGAGGCGTTGGTGCCGAGCCTGGAGGGCAACACCGAGAAGCAGAAGAATCCCCATCGCCCGGGCACGCTGGCCCGGGCAAGCTGGGTTATCGCCCGCCTCGGATGCTGGAACTGCTACGGCAAACCGCCCGGACCGATCACCATGCGGCGCGGATTGGAGCGGTTCTATCAGATCCATCAGGGGCGGCTGATCGGATCGAGGCAGAAATAAGATGTGCGAAATCCCCTAGCGCTTTCGCGGGAATGACGGGGAACGGGAATGACGAAGGTGAATCACCCTCAATGCGGTGTGGTATAACGCGCCCTCGGGATCGTTTGGGTTGCAGTCGGGGCGTACGGATGACTATGCTGCGGCCAAATCGAAATGTTGCGGCCGATAAGCCACGCACACTACGCGACGTGTTGGCGCGACGGCCTGGGGTGTGACTGGCTTTCCGATCGAAGGAGGAACGGGTGCCGAACACGAGTCCGGCGGATCCCACTCAATTCTGCTGGCCGGCCACGTTTGCTGGGCGACGCGGCGGCCGGATGCTGTGCCGGACGGCGCGTGCGGCGATGCTGCTGTCGCTGCTGAGCGGTTGTTCAGGCGGCGTGCTGGACCCGCAAGGCCCGATCGGCGATGGCAACATGAAGATCCTGCTCAACGCGCTCGGGATCATGCTGGTGGTGGTGGTGCCGACGCTGCTGGCGACGGCGGGCTTCGCCTGGTGGTTCCGTGCGTCCAACAGCAGGGCGCGCTATCTGCCGACGTGGACCTATTCGGGCCGCATAGAGCTTGTCGTCTGGGCGATCCCCCTGCTTGTCATCATGTTTCTTGCCGGGCTGATGTGGATCGGAGCGCACGAACTCGATCCGTACAAACCGATTGCCTCGGACAGCAAGCCGGTCGAGGTGCAGGTGGTTTCGCTCGACTGGAAATGGCTGTTCATCTACCCTGAGCAGGGTATCGCCAGCGTCAACGAGCTTACGGTTCCGGCTGGTGTGCCGGTGCATTTCTCGCTGACCTCCGCGACCGTGATGAACTCGTTCTTCGTGCCGCAGCTCGGGAGCATGATCGCCACGATGAACGGCATGGTGACGCAGCTCTATCTCGAGGCGAGCCATGCGGGGGATTATTACGGCCAGTCGGCGCAATTCAGCGGCGACGGGTTTTCCGACATGAATTTCACCGTGCATGCCCTGCCGGCGAACGCATTTTCCGCGTGGGTTGCCAAGACGCAACAGGCGGGGCCGG
Source organism: uncultured Pseudomonadota bacterium (assembly GCA_963777625.1). GTDB lineage: Bacteria > Pseudomonadota > Alphaproteobacteria > Acetobacterales > Acetobacteraceae > DATDIC01. Next base: position 56,790 of record CAVZRO010000035.1, read on the forward strand.
CGCTGGACCAGGCCGGCTACATGTCGCTGTTGCGCGAAAGCCAGAACGTACGCCCGTTCACTTACCGGGCGGCGGAACCGGACCTGTTCAGGAAAATCGTAACCCTTCAACTGCCGCCTGGCGGTGGTCCGGGAACCGAGGGCGGCGGTACGCCGGCTAGTCCAAAGGGAGCGCAGTGACATGCTCGGCCGGCTGACGCTGAACGCCATACCGCTCGACCAACCGATCCCGCTGGTTGCCGGCGCGGTGGTGATACTGATCGTGCTCTGCGTCGTCGCATGGGTCGCGATCAAGGGCTATCTGCCGTACCTGTGGCGCGAGTGGATCACCAGCGTGGATCACAAGCGCATCGGCGTGATGTACATCGTGCTGGCCCTGCTGATGCTGCTGCGCGGCTTCATCGACGCGATCATGATGCGATCGCAGCAGGCGTTCGCGTTCCGCGCGCCCGGCTATCTGCCGCCCGAGCATTTCGATCAGATCTTCTCGGCGCACGGCACGATCATGATCTTCTTCGCGGCGATGCCGTTGATGATCGGGCTGATGAATTTCGTGGTGCCGCTGCAGCTCGGGGTGCGCGACGTGGCGTTTCCGACGCTGAATTCAACCAGCCTCTGGCTTACCGCGACCGGCGCGCTGCTGGTCAACCTTTCCCTGGTGATCGGCGAGTTTGCGCGTACCGGCTGGCTGCCGTACCCGCCCTTGTCAGAGACAACCTATCTGCCCGGCGTCGGCGTCGATTACTATCTGTGGGCGCTGCTGATCTCCGGCGTGGGCACGCTGATGACGGGCATCAACTTCGTCACCACGATCCTGAAGATACGCGCGCCCGGCATGAGCTACATGAGAATGACGATGTTCTGCTGGACGGCGCTGTCGGCCAACCTGCTGATCGTCGCCGCCTTCCCGATCCTTACCGCCACGCTGGGGATGCTGACGCTCGACCGTTATCTCGGTTTCCATTTCTTTACCAATACGGGCGGCGGCAACATGATGATGTTCATCAACCTGATCTGGGCGTGGGGGCATCCGGAGGTGTATATCCTGGTGCTGCCGGCGTTCGGCATCTTCTCTGAGGTCATCTCCACATTTTCCCGCAAGCCGCTGTTCAACTACCGCTCGATGGTGATTGCGACGTTGAGCATCTGCCTGATCTCGTTCTGCGTCTGGCTGCACCATTTCTTCACGATGGGGGCGGGTGCCGATGTCAACGCGGTGTTCGGCATATCGACCAGCATCATCGCGGTGGCGACCGGCGTGAAGATCTATAACTGGCTGTTCACCATGTATGGCGGCCGCATCTATTTCGCGACGCCGATGCTGTGGTCGCTGGGGTTCATCGTGACCTTCGTGGTCGGCGGCATGACCGGCGTTCTGCTGGCCGTGCCACCGGCGGACTTTCAGTTGCACAACAGCCTGTTCCTGGTGGCGCATTTCCACAACGTGATCATCTCCGGGGTGCTGTTCGCCGGATTTGCGGGGATCGTGTACTGGTTCCCGAAGGCGTTCGCGTTCCGGCTGGACGAAACGTGGGGCAAGGCGACGTTCTGGCTGATGCTGATCGGGTCCGGCGTGGTGTTCATTCCGCTCTATGTGGTGGGCCTGCTGGGCATGACCCGGCGCCTGCAGCATTACGACGTGCCGGCGTGGCACCCGTGGGTGGTCGCGGCCGGGTTCGGGATCATCATCCTGGCGGCGGCGGCGGCCTGCCAGGTGATACAGATCTATGTCAGCATTCGCCGGCGCGACGAACTGCGGGACATGACGGGCGATCCGTGGGAAGGCCGTTCGCTGGAATGGGCGACCCCCTCGCCGCCCCCGCCGTACAATTTCGCGGTGCTGCCGCAGGTACACGGCGAGGAGCCGTACTGGGAGATCAAGCGGCGGGCGATCGAGACGCAGCAATTGCCGTCGGAACCCGACTACCTGCCGATCGAAGTGCCACGCAACAGCCCGACCGGGGTGATCACCGCGTTCTTCGCGACATTCACCGGGTTTGCGATGATCTGGCACATCTGGTGGTTGGCGGTCCTGGGGGTCGCGGCCGCATATGCGGTGTTCGTGTGGTTCGCGTGGCGCGACGTGGACGAATACACGATCCCGGCCGCGGAGGTGGCACGGATCGATCGTGCGCACCGGCAGCTCCGGGAACGATGGCTGGCGGAACACCCGCGCGTGGGTGAGCGGGTATGAGCATCACTCAGGCCTTGCCGCGGGCGCCCGGCGGCAATTTCGACCCCTACCGGGTGGGGCGGGGTTCCGGCGGTGGCGGCGGCGGTCGCTATGAAGCGACCGGTCGCGGCGAGGGTGGGCCGGCCTCCAAGGACGTGATCGTCGGCTTCGGCTTCTGGATCTTCATCCTCAGCGACATCGTGATGTTCTCCGCTTTCTTCGCGGCGCACGCGGTGCTGCAGACGGCGACGGCGGGCGGCCCGTCGGGGCACGACCTGTTTCGGCCCTCCAGCATCGCGATCGAAACCGCGTGCCTGCTGGCGTCGAGCTTCACCTGCGGGCTTTCGGCGGTGGCGGCCAGGGTGCGCAGCCAGGTCTGGACCCAGATCTGGCTGCTGGTCACCGGCCTTCTCGGCCTGGCGTTCGTGCTGCTGGAGTCGCGTGACTTTGCCGGCATGGTCGCCGCCGGCGCCGCCCCCGAGCGCAGCGCCTTCCTTTCGTCGTTCTTCGCCGTGGTCGGCCTGCACGGGCTGCATGTCAGCGCCGGGCTGCTGTGGCTGGGCACGATGATGGCGCAATTGTTCGCCAAGGGGTTCCGCCCCAACGTCCAGCGCCGCCTGCTGTGTTTCAACCTGTTCTGGCACGCGCTGGATATCATCTGGGTGGCGCTGTTCACCATTGTCTATCTGATCGGAGAAGGGCGATGAGCGGCCAGACGCAGGGCCCCAACCCGGGCGATGTCGCGCCCGGATTCACCGGCGCGCCGAGTTGGAGCATCGAGCAGGGCATCGGGGTTTATCTGATCGGCCTGGTGCTCGCGGTCCTGCTGACCGTGGCATCGTTCTCCGTGGTCTATACCCACCTGATCTGGGGACCGGCGATTCCGGTGATGCTCGGGGTGCTGGCGGTGGCGCAGATTGGCGTGCACCTGGTGTTCTTCCTGCACCTGACGACGGCGCCGGACAACACGAACAACGTGCTGGCGCTGGCGTTCGGCGTGCTGATCGTGGCGCTGCTGATCGGCGGTTCGCTGTGGATCATGGGTCATCTGAACCAAAACATGCTGCCGACGTCTCAGATGATGGAGATGCAGCGATGAGAGGTTGCGTGCCGCCTGGCGATTACGCGCGGAGGGCGATCCGGGGCGCTATTTGAGCTGGCTGTCTTTGCTGCCTCGACGGTTGAACCCGATATTCACCGGACGACGATCACGCGCCGACTGACAGCTAATGCAGGTGCGGACTCCGGGAAGCACACGGCGGCGCGCTTCTGGAATTTCGTCACCGCATTCCACGCAATGGGTCTCTCCTTCGCCCGTCGGCATTTGCGCCCGCGCGCGCAGGACGCCGTCGGTGACGGTGTCGTCGATCTGATCCTGCACTGCCCCGTCCCGGGCCCACCCGCTCGCCATTGTCGCGCCTGATTTCCGAAGAAGATCACATAGGAATTAGCTGCTGGCGGTTCCAGGCATGGCGACCTCGGCGCCGATCGCGCGGGGGGTTCGAGGATGCGGTGGGAGTGGTTCCGGCCATTGCAACAGCTTAGCCTGGTGAACTCAGCCGGGCGATCGCTGCGAGTGTCGCGGCTTGCGCGGCGAATCGATGGATTCCCGGTTGCGCGGGAATGACGGTTGGTTACCCTAAGTGACCGCCGGGGGCGGACGGGATCGGGTGCATTTCGATGCCGCTTCAGGGTGCCGGCTGAAACTCTGGTACGCCTGCCTGCCACAATAGAAACGAAAAGGCGTCGGCCAGACCATCCTCGAGCTGCTGCCTGGTGTCGAAGGAATGTCCTCCGGCCTGATCCACCCTTAGCAGAACCGGCCGCGAGCTGGTTGTTGCCGCCTGCAAGCGCGCGGCAAATTTTGCCGGCATCCAGGGCGACACGCGCGTATCGTTGAGACCAGTGGCCATCAAGACGCCCGGGTACGGCACGCCAGGGCGTATGTGAAAATAGGGATCGATCGCGGACAGCATGCGGACACCTTCCGCGGTCTCGGTTGAGCCGAACTCCGTCGTATTGAACGGGCCAATCGGGATTTGCGCGAGCCGAAGCGGATTGACCAGCCCCACGTTGATGATCGCGGCACTGAACAGCTCCGGCCGGGCGACGATAGCGCCGCCGATCACGATGCCACCGGCGCTGACGCCGACGGCCGAGAGCATCGCCGGACTGGCCCAACCGGTGCGGGTCAGATACTCGGCGGCGTCGATGAAGTCGTTGACGCTGTTGGGTTTCTTGCCAAGCCTGCCGGCCCGGTACCACTCATCGCCGAAGCCGCCGCTGCCGCGCACATGCGGAACAACCCAAATGCCGCCGCGATCAAACCAGGCGCGCCGCATGGCCTGGAACGTGGGCCCGATGGTCACGCCATAGGCACCGTAGGCGTACATCAGCACGGGATGGCGACCGTCGCGAGCCACGCCGCGCGGGGCGATGATTGAAAGCGGTATCATCGAGCCATCGGCGGCCGGCGCACGCGTTTCGGTAACCTCGATGTCATCAAATGAAACCGGCGATGGCGGCGCGATTCCGGTATCGATGAAACTCCCTTTGTTCGGATCGTAGGCAAATACTGTCGTGCTGTGTGTCCAACTCTGCATGCGCAGGACAATGCCCGGCATCATGGGGTTGGCGCTGAGCCCCATGATGGAGCCCTCGAATGGGGTCGCCACCGGCGCGGCGACACCGTCCCACGGCACCCGCACCAGCCGCCCGAAACCAGCTTCATTGCGCCGCACATAGAGCGCATCGGCCGCTGCCACCATGCCGTCGATCGTCCCCGCGCCCTCGGCCAAGATCGTTGCGGCGTGTGCAAGATCGGGCGCGGTGGCGGAAACGCGGATGATGCGCTGGTGCGGGGCGTCGTGCGCGGTGCGGAGGTAGAGCATGTCACCATGCAGCACGACGCCCCGTACGTCGTCCTCGAACCCGGCGACCTCGCGCCACGTGGGGGCGCCCCCCAACGCCGATTTCGGGGCGACGAACACGGCTTTGGGGCTGCTGGTCAGCCCGGCGTCGTAGATCCCCACGACCTGATTGCTCTCGGGACTGGCCAGACCCTGAAAGAAGTAGCCAGCCGGAACGCGGAGGCCGGCGGCGTTGCCCGGACCGAACACCACCGGATCGTTCGATGGGTCGGTGCCCAGTCGATGCAGGTACACCTGACCACCGGTCAGAGGCTGGGTTGCACCGGGCGTCGGCTTGGGCAAACGGGTATAGAGAAACGAGTCGTTATCGATCCAGCTTGGTGTCACGTAGCGCGTCCGGTCTATCTGCCCCGGCAGATCGGTGGCGCTGTCGAGGCTGCGGTCGCGCAGCGTGCCCGTCTCGCTGCCTCCCAGCGAAACACCGTACGCCATGTGGCGTCCGTCGGGCGAAATGCTCCAATAGTCGATGCGCGCCGTCAGTCCGGCGCTATCGAACTGGCTGGGATCGATCAGCACGCGCTCGGCGCGATCAGTGGCCGGACGGATGAAGAGTTTGGCGACCGTATCAGTCGGGCGGAGCTTGCTGTAGATCCACTGCTGCGCTGTCGGCATGACAGCCCCCACGTAGGTTTCCCCGGAATCGAGGCTTCGTAGCTGAGCCAGCAGTGCGGCGCGCGCCGGAATGGCATCGAGCCTATGGCGGGCATAATCGGCCTGGGCCGACATCCAGGCGTTGAAGTTGGTCCCACCGGCCTCCATCCAGAAATACGGATCGCTGAATTGCATGCCGAACAGCGTCTCGACGTGATCGACCGTCGGCGTCGGCGGCGGACCGGCGGAGCTCAGCAGTGTCGCGGAAGCCAGCAATGCGGCAACGCGGACAAGCGGTTTCATTCTGCCCTGCGGTGCGACGAAGTCAGAACCATAGCCGCGGTCAACCGCAGGTGCCTAGTGAAAATCGGGCGGCGGTTGCCCGACGGGGGTCCCAGGGACGGCTTGGGGAAGGCAACGATCCACGTTGAGCCTGGCGGATTGCGGACTTCCGCCGAGCTAGTCATCTCCGTGCCGGCCATTGAGGGCCGAGAGCCACGCCGGAACCGGTAACGGACCGCCAGTCGGTAATTTCGGAGCGAAATACGGCTATCCGGTGCGGCAATTGGATATCCGCCGGGGTGGCTCTAGGGCAGGGTTCCGCCATCGGCCGCGTGTCTTCCCGGGCACGCACGCCACACTGGGAGCGGGCAGTATGGTTCGCGATTACATCGTTATACCGACCCGCGAGAACGAAGACTTTAGATCTGTCATCCCCGCGAAAAGCGGAATTCCGAGGGGTTAGCTGGATTCCCGCTTTCGCGGGAATGACGAACTTTCGCGGGAATGACGAACGCTTTCGTGGGGATGTGGTTATGCGGCCGACCGGTGACGGAGGCGCGGGACGAAGCGATTGCCGCCGGCATAACGATCAACGGCCTGCCCATTGTCCGACGCGAACCGGACATCGCGGCCTATTACTCCGGAATGTCATTGGTGGGGAGGCTGCATTTGTTACCGTTGCCAGAGACACTTCAAGCTTCCATACTGCGTTGCTGGAAAAGTTCGTCATGGAAATCGCGCAGGTTGGTGCGCGGAGCTGCTTGAGCTGAGAGGTGTGGTCGATGCTCATTTCCAACAGCGTCGTGGAGCCAGAGTCAGCCCCGCCAACCGCACTGCCGCAACACGTAAAACGCGCGCTCGCCTATCTGCGGGCGAATATGGCGGAGAAGGTGACGTTGGCGAAGCTGGCCATCGCCTGCGGGATCTCGCAACGCGCGCTGCTGAACCAGTTCGAGCGCTTCCTCGGCGTCTCGCCGATCGCGCACCTTCGTCAGATGCGGCTGGCCGCGGCCCGCGCCGAGCTGCAGCAGTCCGCCGGAACGGTTTCGATCTCGGAGGTTGCATCCGGTTGCGGCTTCACCCATCTGGCCCGGTTTGCCGCGGAATATCGCAAGGCGTTCGGCGAGCTGCCATCCGCGACCTTGCGGCGCGCCACCGGGAGCTCTGACAAGGGAAACATCGGCAACAATTGTCCTGCGTCCGTTGCTTCGCCGTTTGTTGCGCGACAACGGCCGTCACTGATCATCCTGCCATTGCGCACCGAGACTATGCAGGAGCGACACATAGCGCAGGAGCTGATGGAGCTGCTGGCGGCGACCATTTCGCGTACCAGCGTTGCATCTGTGACATTTGCCGACCCCACCGTGGTCATCTTGCGGCGGACGGTGCCGTCTCCTCGGGACCGTGTGACGGCAGAATATTGCCTGAACGGCCGCCTGGTTCAGCGTGATGCCCGTATTCGAGTGACCCTGTGGCTGGTGGACACACGGGACAGCATGTCTGGGGGGACAGCGACGAGGGAACTGGCGCATGATTATCTTGCAACGGTCGTGGACGGCGCAGTATGAGGTGTCGTTCCTGGCATTGGCGGGGCGGAGATCGCGCGCATTCACCGAAAAGACCCAGAGGCGCTCGCAGCCCGGGAAATGGTTCTGCAGGCGCTTCCGATTTTGCTGAAGATCGACTGGGACAGCTCGCGGAAGGTGTTCGCCATCGCCAGCCGCGCGATGGAGATGGATCCCGATGATGCGCTACCGGTCGCAGCGGCGGCATACTGCCAGGCCCGTCTGTTCAACGATGCCGCCACGGAGTCACCCGCTGCTACGCGCAGCCTGACACATCACCTCGTGCGCCGCGCTGGTGCTCTCGACTCTGGTGATCCTCTCGTGATGACGGCGCGTGCAGCGGTGGCGACGCTGTCTTGGTCAGATGACGATGCTGAGACCCTGGTGGATCGCGCACTGGCGATGGACCCGACATCGGGTTGGGCATGGGAACGCAAAGGCTTCGTGTTCCTTTGGAACAACCCGCACGTTGCTATCGCGTGTTTCAATCGGGCCTTGCAGCTTCATGGACCTTTCATGCCACGGGACAATTGTTTTCTTGGAATTGCTCAGGCACATCAGGCTGCCGGCCGTCTTGACGAGGCAGCTCGCTGGGCACGTCGGGCGATAGCGGAAAATCCGCGGGCGCCGCTGCCAAAAAGGCTTTTGATTATTTATGAAGATAAGCTGGGCCGGGATTTTGCAGCACGGCAATTGGCCGACCAACTGTGCCGCGAGCATCCTGAAGTGAGGATCTCGCTACTCGAGCAGATCTATCCCTCCGGTTGCTTTTGCTTTGACAACCTGCGGCATGCCGGCGTGCCGTCGTAGCAAGGTCGTCGAACGAAAATGTGCGGAGCAATATCAAGCGGGGGAGAGAGTGTCATGAAGGCCAATGAGCTTCTCGTGGTGACTTCATTCGCAGGTGGAGGGTTATCATGCTGACGTTGCAACGCCGTACGGTGCTGGGTGGTGCCATCGCCGGCGCTGCGCTGCTGCAACGCGGCGCGTACGCCCAGTCTGGTCCGAACCAGAAGGTCATCCCCTGGAGCGATCAACCATCGCCGGTACCACCGCCGCTGGCGAATGTGGCTCAGGGTATCACGCCCTGGGAGAGTTCTGATTCCTGGATCACACCGAAGGACAAGTGGTTCAGCATTGCCCACATTGACCGGCCGGTGATCGACGAGAATGCCCGGCGACGGGCCGGGCTGTCTGGTCACCAAACCAACGACGATGACGCTTGCGGACCTGAAGGCTCTGCCACGGCAGGAGGTCACCAGCACCCTCGAATGCTCGGGCAATAATGGGCTTCCATTTGCCATCAGCACGATCGGCAATGCGCGATGGGCGGGAGCGTCGCTGGCGAACATACTTCATACTGCACAGATCAAACCCGGCGCCATCGAAGTCGTGTTCTATGGTACTGACCAAGGCGAGGAGGTTGTGCACAAGGAACGCCGTGACACAACGGCACCGGGTTGCGCCGGCATGTCAGATCGACGACGCGGTGAACCCGGCAAATCTATCATGAATAGAGCGAAGCTCGCGATGGCGGCCGCAAGAGGCCGGTGATCGAGACGCGATTCCCCCACCGCGCGCGCGAGTTGGAGCATGTGCTGATCCCGCTGGCGGACGGCACTCGGCTGGCCGCGCGCATCTGGCTGCCGAGCGATGCCGAGCGGCACCCGGTACCGGCGATCCTGGAGTATCTGCCGTATCGCAAGCGCGACGGGACGTGGGAGCGCGATGCGCTGACGCATCCCTGGTTTGCCGGCCATGGCTATGCGGGCGTGCGCGTCGATATCCGCGGCAGCGGCGAATCGGACGGGGTGCTGGGCGACGAATATTCGCAGCAGGAGTTGGATGACGGGGTCGAGGTGATCGCGTGGATCGCGCGCCAGAGCTGGTGCAGCGGCGCGGTCGGGATGATGGGAATCTCCTGGGGCGGGTTCAACGGGTTGCAGATCGCGGCGCTGCGGCCGCCGGCGCTGAAGGCGATCGTGACGATCTGTTCGACCGATGACCGCTACCGCGACGACGTGCATTTCATGGGCGGGGCGCTGCTGACGGCGAAGTTCGGCTGGGCCTCCGTGTTTCAGCTATTCATGGCGCATCCGCCGGATCCGGTGCTGGTGGGCGATCGCTGGCGGAGCATGTGGCTGGAGCGGATCGATGCGGCGCCGTTGTTCCTGGCGCAGTGGCTGCGGCACCAGCGGCGCGATGCGTATTGGAAGCACGGGTCGGTGTGCGAGGACTACGGCGCCATTGCATGTGCGGTGTTGGCCGTCGGCGGCTGGACCGATGGCTACACCAATGCGATTCCGCGGCTGCTGGCTGGGCTTTCGACGCCGCGGCTGGGGCTGATCGGGCCGTGGGCGCATCGGTATCCGCATTTTGCGTCGCCCGAGCCGCGGGTTGGGTTCCTGCAAGAGGCGCTGCGCTGGTGGGACCGCTGGCTGAAGGGCATCGACAATGGCGTGATGGACGAGCCGATGCTGCGTGCCTGGATCATGGACAGCGTACGGCCGGCGGCATGGCATGCGGAGCGGCCGGGGCGATGGGTGGGCGAGCCGGGGTGGCCGCCAGCAGGTGTGCCGCGGCGGCTGTTTCTGACCGGGTCGGGGTTGCGCTCCGCGCCGGGTGAGGCGGTGGCGCTGACCGTGCGGACGCCGCAAAGCCTGGGGTCGGCGGGCGGAAGCTGGTGCCCGTTCGGGGTCGGGCCGGACGATGCGGACGATCAGCGGGACGACGATGCGCTGTCGTTGGTGTTCGATACGGACGTGTTGGAGTCGGGTATCGAGATTCTGGGGGCGCCAGTGCTGGAGATCGATGTTGCGGCGGAGCGATCTCCGGCGATGCTGGTGGCGCGGCTGTGCGACGTGCATCCGGATGGGGCGAGCCTGCGGGTAAGCTACGGCGTGCTGAACCTGACGCATCGGGATGGGCATGAGGTGCCGAAGCCGGTGATGCCGGGGCAGGTGATGCGGGTGCGTTTGCAACTGAATGACGCAGGGTTCCGGTTTCCGGCGGGGCATCGCATCCGGGTGGCGCTGTCCACGACCTATTGGCCGATGATCTGGCCGGGGCCGGACGCCGCGACGGTGACCGTATTCGCCGGATCCGGCGTGCTGCTGCTGCCGGAGCGGGCCGGTGCTGAAGGTGCGACGCCGGTGCTGCCCGATGCGGTCACGGCCGCGCCGGCGCGGAGTACTGTGCTGCGCGAGGGCCAGTCGAGCCGCGCGGCGGGACGGGATGACGCTAGTGGCGAGCGTTACTTCCGCTTCAGTGACACGCCGAGCGTGGTGCGCATCGATGACATCGGGATCGAGCTGGAGAACGAAGGCGGCGGCGAATTTGGTATCAGGGACGACGACCCGTTGAGCGCACGCGCCGAGCTGCGCCGCGTCAACACCGTCAGCCGGGGCGAATGGCGGGTGCGAACCGAGTTTGTCATGCGGTTTTCCGCCAACCGCGATGCGTTTCATGTGCAAGCGGTTTTGTCGGCGTTCGACGATGCGGTGCTGATCCGCCGGCGCGAATGGGATGAAACGATCCCGCGTGATCTGATGTGATTGCCGGGTCTTGTGGGCGATGTCGGGCGGCCGGCAGAGTGTTTGACCGATCATGCTGGAGGGGCAAGCGATGGCGATCGAATTGTGGACATGGAATACGCCGAACGGCCGCAAGATCAGCGTGGCGCTGGAGGAGATGGGGCTGCGCTACAACGTCCGGACGGTGAATATCAGCAAGGGCGAGCAGTTCAATCCGGAGTTCCTGAAGATCAGCCCGAACAACCGCATCCCGGCCATTGTGGATGATGACGGGCCGGGCGGGATGCCGATCAGCGTTTTTGAATCGGGAGCGATTCTGATTTATCTCGGGCAGAAGACCGGGCAGTTCTGGCCGGCCGATCAGCGCAGCCAGGTGCGCGTGCTGGAATGGCTGATGTGGCAGATGGGCGGGTTCGGGCCGATGCCCGGCCAGGTGCATCATTTCCTGCAGGTGGAGAACGAGCAGGACCGGCGGTACGGTCTGGAGCGGTACATGAAGGAAACCCGGCGGCTGTATGGGGTGCTGGATAAGCGGCTGGGCGTGGTGGAGTATGTTGCCGGCGAGGTGTCGATCGCCGATTTCGCGATCCTGGGATGGGCGTGGCGGCATGAGCGGCACAAGGTCGATTTGGCGGATTTTCCGAACGTGAAGCGGTGGTACGAGGCGATGATGGCCCGCCCGGGGACCGCGCGCGGGTTCGAGGTGGCGCTGAGCTGATCGGAGTTTGGTTTGACGCTTGCGGCGCCGGTCCGTAGAAGGGGCGGGCAAACGCCGTGTCGGGGCTGCGGTCCCGGTCGCGCGCTTTCGGCGGAGGGATGGCCGAGCGGCTGAAGGCGGCGGTTTGCTAAACCGTTGTACGGGTCAACCCGTACCGGGGGTTCGAATCCCCCTCCCTCCGCCAGCCTTTCTAGCGTTATCAGACGGGTCGGCTTGGCGGCCTCATGTTGGCGTCCCGGGTTTTCGCGCTGCTCGGGCGCATTTCGATCGGGCTCGCCCGAGAAGCGGGCGACCCGGTGGTTCTCGATGTCGCCAATGACGGCCGGCGGATGGAGGATCCAGAGCAATGAAACTGCTTCTGCGACGTCTGATGCTGGTGCGAAGAGGCGCGAGGAGCGGCACCTTCAGCCTGGCTGAATATGCACTGCGCGCGAAGGGCGACGGACGGGTGCGACGAGCGGTGCCGGAACCAGGATCACCAGCTTGTAGTCGGGCCGTTCCGACAGGGTGAAACTGTGCTGTACGAAGCAGAGCGCACCATCCTGCGGATGGTTGAATGTTCTGATTCCGCCGGCGCGATGCTGGACCCCTTGCTCATTCCACGCCCTGGCAAAGAGCGCACTGTCTTTGCGCAGCGTATCGACGAAGTTTTTGACCCGCACGTCGCGAAATGTGTGGCCATAATCTGCCCGGAACTCCGCCAGCAGTCTCCGGGCCCTGTCCTCCCACTCCGGAATGAGGGTACGTGCGGCCTTCTCCAGGAAGACGAATCGCAGCAGGTTGCGCTGATGATCAGCATCCAGCCAGCCGCAAAAGAGCCGCGCGGCGGCCTGATTCCAGCAGCATGCGGTCCAGAGACGGTCGAGGCCATAGGCTGGATGCTCGATTGCGTTGACCGCGGCCAGCAGTGACGGGGGTGCATCCGTCTCCGGCTCGGCTGGCATTTCGGGATCGAGACGACCGGCCAGCTCGAACAGATAGGCGCGTTCGGCCGGCGTGAGCGACAGCGCATGGGCGAGGCGGGCCAGCGCGTCGGGCGAAGCCTGCACGGGGCGGCCCTGCTCCAGCCAGGCGCACCATGTCACGCTGATGCCGGCGCGGGCCGCGAGTTCCTCTCGCCGCAAGCCGGGCGTGCGCCGGCGCGCGCGAGGATCGCCGGGCTGTGCCCGCTCTCGGTGGGCGCGGATGAACTCTCCTAGAAGGCGCCTTTGGTCCGCATCCAGCATGGAACCGACTATAATAGGATAACGATCGAGCTTTTAACAGTTTAAGTTTGCGGCATGCTGCTCTTTCGGAAAGCGGAGTGAAGCGATGGAAAGAGCACATGAGAATGTCGTGGAAGCGCAGTTCGGGCCGCGCGCGAAAGCCTATGTCGATAGCGCGGTCCATGCGCAGGGTGCGGAGTTGGAGGCACTGGAGGCGATCATTCGCGAGATTCGCCCGGCGCGCGCCCTCGATCTTGGGGCCGGGGGCGGCCACGTCTCCTATCTGATGGCGCGCCACGCCGGTTCCGTGACCGCCGCTGATCTGTCGCAGGAGATGCTGGCGGTGGTGGCGGCGACGGCACGTGACAAAGGCATCGCCAATATCGATACAGCCCAGGCGCCGGCTGAGCGTCTGCCGTTCGAAGACGGTCGTTTCGATTTTCTGGGATGCCGCTATTCCGCGCATCACTGGCGCGATTGGGAGGGCGGCCTGCGCGAGGCGCGCCGGGTGCTGAGGCGCGGCAGCCGGGCCATATTCATCGACCCTTATTCGCCTGGTCCGGCGCTTTTCGATACGCATCTGCAATCCGTCGAACTGCTGCGCGACACCTCGCACGTGCGCAACTACACGGCGGCGGAATGGATCGCCGCACTGGCGCGGTCCGGTTTCGCGCTTGCAGGCTGCCGGACGTGGCGGCTGCGCATGGATTTTCCCGTCTGGACGGCGCGCATGCGCACGCCGGACGACAATGTGCGGGCGATCCGGGCGCTGCAGGCGGCCGCCGCCGCGGAGACCAGGGCGCATTTCGCGATCGAGGCGGATGGTTCGTTCCTGCTCGACATTCTGATGATGGAGACGACGGCCGAGTGATCTTCGCGTCCGATGGTGGCGGCCGCGGGCGGGGGCACGCAGGGTGTCGGAATGCCATTGCTGTACTCAGGGCTTCATCGGCTGCTCATGAAGGAAGTCGCGGGTACACGCTGGGTTGCATAGTCAGCGTCGGATACTCATGCGATATGGCACTGGAAATGGCGTCAAATGATGATAATGTTGTGCCGTGCAGGAGATTTGAAGATGCGCACAACTCTCGCGCTCGATGATGAGCTTGTGGCCAAGGCGCAGGCCTTCACCGGCCTGAAGGAGAAGTCGAGCCTGGTCCGCGAGGCGCTGAAGGCCCTCATAGAGCGCGAAAGTGCGCGGCGACTGGCACGCCTGGGCAACAGCGAACCTGATCTGGACGTGCCGCCGCGGCGACGGTCGCGCGCGACATGATCCTGGTCGATACCTCGGTCTGGGTCGACCATTTTCGAACGGGCAACAAAAGGCTTGCCGACCTGCTCGATACGGGAATGGTTCTGACGCATCCTTTGGTGGTCGGGGGACTTGCCCTGGGCAATCTGCGTCAGCGCGAAATGGTGTTGGACGCGTTATCGGATCTGCCCAGCGCCAGTGTCGCCACCGAAGCGGAAGTCCTGACACCACGTACGAGCAACTGACCGACAAGCCTCGGTATGGAGGATGGCGTCGTAACGGGACCTACAGCGTGGCAGGAGATCGGGAATAAAGCAACGACCGGATCCGGAAACCTCGTTGCCGATCCAGCATGAACCACGCAAGGCTGGCCCGTAGTTACGGCCGGGACGCGACCTCTCGGAGAGCCACAGAAACTAACTCGCTATGATCGCGCGCGATACGACAGATCTTGAAAAACTCGTGGTTAAACCTGCGGGTAGTCCCAGGCGGTTCCTTGTCCATTATCTCCTGGGCCAGCTCTCTTATCCGGGGCAGCCATCCCGATAGTCGCGGATGCGCCATCTTCTCATATTCGGAACGGGCTGTAGCAATTGCCTTGGCGTCTTGTAGGTCTGGGTTCCTGTCGACCCAACCTTGGAACTCTGCCTCCGATCGCCTGTCTGTCCACCCCGCTGTGTGGCGCTGCTGTGCAAGGTTGTACAGTTCATCAGCGCTGTTGCGTCCTGATGCGTTTCGCCATCCAAGTCCCTTCGCCCTCGATTCACAACACATAGATAGATCACTACGGGAGTGCTCGCAACGTCCATCTATCGGGTAAAACGACGTCAGACCCGATGGAGGATGATCAGCCAACTCGCAATGCTGCCCAATTGCTGGCCCCGCCGCACTCTCTTGGGCTTCGCATCCTATCCCAATCATAGCACTATGGCTTAGCAGGCTGCTGAAAAACTCCTTGCCGCGACGCGTGCGTATCGGATTCGATAATGCCGCGGATCGACGGCAAGGGGTAGTTCGGCATGCGTGGGTTTGATCAGCGACGGGACGGGCTTTTCAGCTATGTGCGGCCCGAGAGCCGCATCCCCAGAGAGCATCCGCTTCGCCTGATCCGTCGGTTTGCGGACGACGCCCTGACCGCGCTCAACGAGCAGTTCGCGGCGCTCTACTCAGAGAACGGCCGGCCTTCGATCCCGCCCGAGCAACTGCTGCGCGCGCTGTTGCTGCAAGCGTTCTACAGTATCCGTTCGGAGCGGCAGTTGATGGAGCAACTGAACTACAACCTGCTGTTCCGGTGGTTTGTCGGGCTGTCGGTGGACGACCCGGTGTGGGTGCCGACGGTGTTCAGCAAGAACCGCGACCGGCTGCTGGCGGGCGACATCGCGGCGGCATTCATGGACGCGGTGCTGAACCTGCCGCCGGTCAAGACGCTGCTGTCGGACGAGCATTTCTCGGTCGACGGCACGCTGATCCAGGCCTGGGCCTCGATGAAGAGCTTTCGCCGCAAGGATGGCAGGGATGAACCGCCCGCGCCCGGGCGCAACGGCGAACGCAACTTCCACCGGGAGAAGCCCTCGAACCAGACGCATGCCTCGACGACCGATCCCGATGCACGGCTGACGAAGAAATCGAAAGGTCAGGAGGCGAAGTTGGCGTTCACCGGGCACCTGCTGATGGAGAACCGCAACGGCCTGGTGGTGGATGCGCGGCTGACGCACGCCACTGGAACGGCGGAGCCGGAGACGGCGCTGGCGATGCTGCAGGCTCTGCCGGCTGCGGGTCACAAGACGGTGGGTGCCGACAAGGCTTATGACACGGCGGCGTTTGTCGCCAGCAGCCGGGCCGCCGGGGTTACCCCGCACGTGGCGCAAAACATCACGGCGCAGCGGGGATCGAATATCGACGGGCGGACGACGCGGCATGCGGGCTATCGGATCAGCCAGGTGATCCGCAAACGGATCGAGGAGGCGAATGGCTGGATCAAGGAGGTTGGCGGCATGGCGCAAACCAAGCTGCGCGGGGTGAAATCGGTGGAGTGGATGTTTGTGTTCAAGGCGGCGGCTTACAACCTGATCCGATTGCCGCGGCTGCTGGTGACAGCATGAGTCTGCCGAAATCTGGCCAAGGCCGCATCAGCGGCTTTGGAACTCACGGAAAATGGCTGAAAACGCCCGTGGAAATCGGAAATCAAAGCTGAATACAGACAAAATCTGACCTTGAGAGGACTTTTTCAGCAGCCTGTTAGACATAGTGCTCATCATCGTCGGCCGCGGCCCGTCAGCCAACTGGATCGCACTATCGCTTAGCCCCGGCTATTACCGGCGTTCTTCATGCGGTGTGACGAGCACCCTACGGCCATTCCGCGCCCATGAAGAATCTGGCGCATCGTGCCTCCTTCCACTCGCGTGAGCGGACTGCACCATCGAAGCGTGGTCAAGCACTCGCGTTGGCACGGACGGCATACGCCACGACTGGCCGGGTGATGCCTTTCAGCGAAAACGGACCCACGCGATCCGCGACGATGCGGCTCTCCAGCAATCCCATGACCCGCTGCGAGACCAACGTCTGGCCCGATCGCGCCTCGTTGCACAGTCGTGCCGCAAGATTGGCGACCGTACCCATCGCCGTGTAGTCGAACCTGCCCTCGAACCCGATCACGCCGAGCGTCGCGAAGCCGAACGTGATGCCGATACCGAACCCGAGTTCATGCCCCAGCTTGCGCCATCGCTCCGACAGGATCGACATGCGCTGCTGCATCTCCAACGCCATGCAGACCGCTCGCCACGCGGGTTCCGCACACGGGACAGGATCGTTGAACAGGATCATCAGGCCGTCGCCGAGAAAGCGCTCGATCGTAC
Organism: uncultured Pseudomonadota bacterium; assembly: GCA_963777625.1. Classification (GTDB taxonomy): domain Bacteria; phylum Pseudomonadota; class Alphaproteobacteria; order Acetobacterales; family Acetobacteraceae; genus DATDIC01. Next base: position 73,893 of record CAVZRO010000035.1, read on the forward strand.
CTTCGTGCCGGAACACGATCTCACCGAGCGCCGCATGGTATTCCCGCACCGTTCCGATCATCTCCTCCGGCTCAGCGGTTTCGGCAAACGCCGTGAACCCGCGCAAATCGCAGAACACGACAGCGACTTCGCGGCGATGACTCTCAAGCGTTTCCGCTGCGCCGCGCGACAGGATCAGATCGGCAAGTTGCGGCGCCATGAAGCGCTTGAGTCGGCTGATCTGCTCGATTTCGGCGACCTGGCGCGCGACCCGCAGTTCCAGCGCGTTGTTCCATTCGGCAAGCTGCCGCGACTGTTCGGCGACGATGTCGTGCAGTTCCTTGATGCGCAGCAGGGAGCGCACGCGGGCGATCAGCGCCGCCTGATCGACTGGCTTGGTAACGTACTCATCGCCGCCGCTGTCGAGACCGGCGACGATATCGCGCTGATCACTTCGTGCGGTCACCAGGATGATCGGCATGAACGGCAGGGACTGATCGCCCTTCAACTCCCGGCAGACGGCGTAGCCATCCTGTTTCGGCATCATCACGTCAAGCAGGATCAGGTCCGGAAGCTCGCTGCGGGCGACCGCGATTGCTTCCGCGCCATCATGCGCCGTCATGACGGTGTAGCCTTGGCTGCTCAAACGCGTCTGCAGGATGTCAACATTTGCCGCGTTATCGTCGGCGACCAGGATGAGGGCGGGACGTCTCATGCGCTGTCCCGCGGCGGCAGGAGGCGTCGAACGATTGCCAGCAGGCTCCGCGGGCTGAATGGCTTGGCTATGTAGGCATCCGCCCCCGCCGCCTCGGCTTTCGCCTGATCGCCGCTGAGCGCGTAGGACGTCGCGATCAGCAGCGGAATGCTCCGCAGATCCGGGTCAGCCTTGATGGAACGGGTGGCGCCGAGCCCATCCAGCTCGGGAAGCTGAACGTCCATCACAATGAGATCGGGATGGTGTTGCCTGGCCATCCGAATACCCTGGAGACCGGTCATCGCTTCGATGACCTCGAAGCCGGCGCTGGTGAGCAGATCGCGCATGATGCGGCGGTTATCGGGATGGTCTTCGACAACGAGAATGCGTTGCGTCATGCGTCGGCCAACATTGTTGCCGCGCCACGCGCATCGTAGGTGAGGTTGTGGCCGAGCACGTAACCGCGCTGGGCGAGGCCGGCGATGAGGACTGCACCGGCGCCGTCACTGGAACTGATCGGCGCGCTGACGGTGAGAGTGCCGAGATGATACGACCTGGTGGTCTGGGCGATAGCCTCACGCGATACAACAATCGCATTGCTGCCAACAAAGGCAATGAACTCACGCCGTTTCATCCGGGACTCCCCTGTTGGTTAGCCGGAAAAACCGCACTGACCGACACCAGACACCTTTTTGGGTTACCGCGGCAACGTTATTCTCACCTGAAAGCGCGCGCGAAGCTTTCATTCCTGGCGATCGCCGGTGGGGCACGTTCGGAGCGCGGGACAGGCGCGGCCGGACGGAGTTCGCCGGGGTCGGGTCTCGCTGCCTCAGCAGGCGGCGGATGGATCAAACGCGCGCCTGGAGCCGCTTACGTTTCGTTTTCCTCGAGACGAGGTCGTGAGACCTCGGAAGCTGTTGGCATTTCGATCATTGATATTGTTGATGTTTTTACGGAAACCGACAGCAGCGTGCGGCGACGTTGCAAAGCGAATTCAGGGTGAGCGCGCATGCAGCAACAATGATGCCGGTTGGACCCGCCACCCGGCATTACGCCGAATCTCGTTGCTCAGTATTTGCGAACGACGGCGGCGCCGTTTGGTCCGGCGCAGCCCGCGTGGTACACGCCGTTGGCGCAGGTGACCGTCGTCGGCGGTCTGGCAACCGGCTTGCGAACGACGGCGGCGCCGTTTGGCCCGGCGCAGCCGGCGTGATAGACTCCGTTGGCACAGGTGACCGTCGTCGGCGGTCTGGCGACTGGCTTGCGAACGACCGCGGCACCATTCGGTCCCGCGCAGCCGGCGCGGTAAACGCCATCAGCGCACATCGCCGCCCGCCCGTGAGACGGGAAGAACGCCAGGACGCCCAGCGCCGCTGTCGCGGCCAATATGTAACGGCTCATCGTGACGATCCCCCTGTGAACCGTGAGGATATCCGAGACGAACGCTTCATTCCATAGCAATTGCTGGGCTTATAGCAGCCGTTCGAGAGGCTGGCTCTCCCGCGCCCATGCTCGCGCGGACGGCGCGCGAGCGGGCATGACGCGGTCGTGGCTGCATGGACTGGCGCTGGATTCCCGCGTTCGCGGGAATGACGGGGGGCGAGATCCGTGCTGGAACACCAGTGCCGCATTCACTGCGTCATTAGTTGCTTATGAAGGAAATCGCGAATTCGTTCCGCCGCAAGCTTTAGAGCCGCCGGGTCGTATTGCAGCAGATGGCCCATATAGCGGTGACCCGGCTGGAATTTTGGATCGTCGAATTTGTGATAGGCGCCAGGAACTATCATGAGATACATCGGCGCGCCTGGCTCCTTATGGCGCGTGATTCCGATATCACTCTCCTGCGCCACCATCTTCCGGCACGCATCGGCCGATGACCAGTCGTCCAGTTGGCCGTTTATGATCAGGGTGGGAACGGTCACGATCCCGGTTCCGGAGCAGATCGGGTAAACCCCTATCGCGGCGCGAAATTTCAGCGTGGCAGCAGGCTTGGATGCGTGCGGCTCGATGTCCATGAGGGTGATGATGCCCCCTTCGGAAAAGCCCATCAGCGCGATCCGCGACGGGTCCACAAACCCCAGGCCAGCGAGATATCCGAGCGCACCATAGGGATCCAGGGCGCGACCGGGGGGAGCCCCGGTGTGGCAGGAGTTGGTCATCCCGCGGGGCGTGAGACTATCGATCGTAAGGGTGACGTAACCCCAGGACTGAAGGCGGGCGCCCCAGTTTCGATCGAGCCCCTTCGCATCTCCACCGCAACCGTGCAGAAGCACGACGGCGGCGAACGGCCCCTGCCCTATTGGCCGTCGCAGATAGCCAAGCAGCGTTAGCGGATGGGGCTGGTCCGATACGATGTCGAAGTGAACCGTCTTCGGCAGCAGTGCGTCGTGCGCTGATTGCACTGCCGCGGGGCGTGCCGGCGAAAGGGAGGCGATGGTCATCATCAACGCGAGACGGAGGGTTCGTCGCTTCAATTTGGTCCCCTTCCCGGCCGCGGCGGCGCGAGCATGCGGCAGGCGCTCAATCCCGACAAACGCGATGGCGGCCACAGGGCCGCAGGCCCCGGCTTGCCCGCCACAATCGAAGGTGCGATCAGGTCCGGCCGCCGTGGGGCGGAGTTTCTCCTGCCTGCTGAGCCATGCCCGACACGATCACCGCCGAGGACCATCTGGCCACCTGCATCGATGCCGCCAGCGCCGCATTGCTGCGCCGGCAGCACGCGGATGGGCACTGGCTGTTCGAGCTGGAGGCCGACTCCACGATCCCGGCCGAGTATGTGCTGCTGGAGCATTTCCTCGACCGTATCGATCCGGGGCTGGAAGCGAAGATCGGCACGTATCTGCGCGCTGCCCAAGGGGCGCATGGCGGGTGGCCGCTGTTCCATGACGGGGCGTTCGATCTGTCGTGCAGCGTGAAGGCGTATTACGCGCTGCGCTGCATCGGGGATTTGCCGGACGCGCCACACATGCAGCGGGCGCGGGCCGCCATTCTGGCCGCCGGCGGCGCGGAGCGCAGCAACGTGTTCACCCGCGCGCAGCTTGCGCTGTTCGGCCAGGTGCCGTGGCGGGCGGTGCCGATGATGCCGATGGAAATCATGCACCTGCCGCTGTGGTTTCCATTTCATCTCAGCAAGGTGTCGTACTGGTCGCGCACCGTGATCGTGCCGTTGCTGGTGCTGATGCATCGCAAGCCGCTCGCCCGCAACCCGCACAACGTGCATGTGCCGGAGCTGTTCCGCACGCCGCCCGACCAGGTGCGCGACTGGATCCGCGGCCCATACCGTTCCGGGTGGGGGCGGTTCTTCAAGGGTGTGGATACGGCGCTGCGGTTCGCCGATCCGTGGTTTCCGCGTGGGCCTCGCCGGCGAGCAGTGGAGAAGGCGGTGCGGTTCGTGACCGAGCGGCTGAACGGCGACGACGGGTTGGGTGGCATTTATCCGGCGATCGCCAACAGCGTGATGATGTTCGACACGCTCGGCTTCCCGGCGGATGCACCGCCGGCTGCGACCGCCTGGGCGGCGGTGCGCAAGCTGCTGGTGATCGAGCCGGACCGTGCCTACTGCCAGCCCTGCCTGTCCCCTGTCTGGGACACCGGCCTGGCCGGCCACGCGATGCTGGAGGCCGACCAGCCGCAGGCCGTGACCCCGGCTGGGCGCTGGCTGGCGGGTCGGCAGATACTCGGGTGCGCCGGGGATTGGGCGGTGCGGCGGCCGGGGTTGCGTCCTGGTGGTTGGGCCTTTCAGTACCTGGAACGACTATTACCCGGACGTGGACGATGCGGCGGTGGTCGCCATGCTGCTGCATCGGATCGGCGAGCCCGGGTACGCCGAGGCGATCGATCGTGCGCGGGAGTGGATCATCGGCATGCAGTCGCGCGGCGGCGGCCGGTTCGACGGCGGATGGGGCGCGTTCGAGCCGGAAAACACCCATCTGCATCTGAATCATATTCCGTTCGCGGATCACGGCGCGCTGCTGGACCCACCGACCGCCGACGTGACCGCGCGGTGCGTTTCTTTTTTGGCGCAGATCGGCATGCCGGCGGAGGATCGGGTCATGCAGCGGGCCGTCGCGTTCCTGCGCCGCGAGCAGGAGCCGGAGGGAAGCTGGTTCGGGCGGTGGGGGACGAACTACATCTACGGCACGTGGTCGGTGCTGTGCGCATTGAATGCCGCCGGGATTCCGCACGATGATCCGGCGGTTCGCCGGGCGCGCGACTGGCTGGTTTCGGTGCAGCGCGATGATGGGGGTTGGGGCGAGGATGAGGCAAGCTACCGGGATGCGCCGCATGGACGATACAAGGAAAGCCTGCCGAGCCAGACTGCGTGGGCGTTGCTCGGGCTGATGGCGGTCGGGGGTGCCGATGATCCGGCGGTGGAGCGCGGCATTGCGTACCTGGCCGCGACGCAGGGGCCGGATGGCGAATGGGCGGAGCGGCCGTACAACGCCGTCGGATTCCCGCGCGTGTTCTATCTGCGCTATCATGGTTACCGGTTGTACTTTCCGCTGATGGCGCTGGCCCGCTACCGCAACCTGCTGCGTGGCAATGCGCGACGGGTCGCGTTCGGGTTCTGATGCGGGGCGATTTGCAGGCGCGGCGGGCGCTGGTGGGGTCGGCCGTCGGCTATGCGATGGACGGGTTCGACCTGCTGATCCTGAGTTTTCTGCTGCGGCCGATTGCCGCCTCGTTGCATCTGACTCCGCCGGAGTCCGCCGCGCTGGTGACCGCGACGCTGGTGGGCGCGGTGGTGGGTGGCATGATATTCGGCGTGCTGGCCGATCGGTTCGGGCGCGTGCGCGTGCTGACCTGGACCATCCTGCTGTTCGCGCTGTTCACCGGGCTGTGCGGCCTGGCGCCGGGATATCGGAGTCTGCTGGCATTCCGCACCATTGCCGGGCTCGGGCTGGGCGGCGAGTTCGGGATCGGCATGGCGTTGGTCGCCGAGGCGTGGCCGGCGGCGATGCGGGCGCGCGTGTCGTCCTATGTCGGGCTGGGGTGGCAGGCGGGCGTGCTGGCGGCGGCGCTGGTCTCACCGGTACTGCTGCCGGTGATCGGCTGGCGCGGGATGTTTGCGCTGGGGGTGGTGCCGGCGGTGGCGGCGTTTTTTATTCGTCGCAATTTGGAGGAGCCGGCGCTGTTCGTGGCGACGCGACCGATGGCGCCGATGCGGTTGTTCACCGATCCCGGATTGGCGCGGCGGAGCATCGGGATGGTGGTGCTGTGCTCGGTGCAGAATTTTGGTTATTACGGCGTGATGATCTGGTTGCCGTCGTATCTGGCGAACCGTTTCGGTTACGGGCTGACGCAATCGGCGTTGTGGACGGCGGTGACGATCGGCGGCATGGCGGTCGGGATCGCGGTGTTCGGGCAGGTGGCGGACCGGGTGGGGCGGCGGCCGGCGTTCCTGGCCTGGATGGCGGGGGCGGCGGTGATGGTGGTGGTGTATGCCGGGTTGACCGCGCCGGTTGCGCTGCTGGTGGGCGGGGCGGTGATGGGATTCTTCGTCAACGGCATGCTGGGCGGCTACGGCGCGCTGATGAGCGAGCTGTATCCGACCGGGCTGCGCGCCACGGCGCAGAACGTGCTGTTCAATATCGGGCGCGGCGTGGGCGGTTTCGGGCCGGTGGTGGTGGGGTGGGTTGCCGGGCGGCACGGGTTTCCGGCGGCGATCGCCGGGCTGGCGGTGCTGTATGTGGTGGACATGGCGGCGCTGTGGGCGCTGATCCCGGAGCGGCGGGGGGTTGAGCTGGCCTGAGCTCGGCATGCGATGCGAGGGACGGCTGCGCCAAGGCGCGGGCGGATTCGTTGCGCTGCCGCTGCCATGCCGCGATCTCGGAGACGAGCAGCACACGCTCCACGCCGCGGCCTGGCTATCTCGTTTGGGTTTGCGAGCGTTCGGCAAGAGCGGTATCGTTGCTTGCGTGGCCGACAATGCAAACTGCTGAACAACTTGGGCACGCCGTACAGGGAGCAAACGAAAATGAGGGTTACATTCCCATCGCGGCTAATAATGCAAATCGTCTTAAGTGGCGGGATCCTCGCGATGTCAGCCCAACTCCGGGCAGCCGAGATCAAGGTCATCGGCGATAGCCCTCTGGAACCGGCCATGATGAAGGTCGCCCCCTTGTTCGAGCAGCGGACAAACACGCACGTGGTGCTGTCCTTCGACCCGTCTCCGGCGGTCAAGAAGAGGATCGAAAGCGGCGAACGCGCCGATGTCCTTCTGATCCAGCCGGACTTCGTCGAGGAACTCATCCAGTCGGGAAAGGTGCGGGGAGGAGACATGCCGATCTTCGGACGTGTCGGCGTCGGGCTGGGGAACCGCACTGACAGTCCCGCCCACGATATCTCCACGCCGGAGAGGCTGAGACAGACATTGCTGGGCGCAGATATGCTCGTGTTCAATAACGTGCTGTCGGGTAACGCATTCGCGAAGATCCTCGAGCGCCTGGGGATCGCCGATTCACTAAAGCCACGGATCGTGCGAACCTCACCCCTGGGCATCTTCGATCCGGTTCTGAAGGGCAAGGGCGACGATATAGCGGCAGGCACGATGCCGCTCATCGCCACCACCCCCGGGATCAAGCTGCTCGGTCCCCTTCCCGGCGACTTGCAAAGCTACCTGAGCTATACGGCGGTCCTGATGATAAATTCAGAGCAGCGAGACGCTGCGGAGCAGTTCATTCAGTACTTGTCGTCGCCCGAAGCGAAGACCGCCCTCACGGCCAATGGCGTGAACTGAGGGCGGCCGACCGCGCCGACGGCATGACGGATGGCGGCGCCCGGCCGGCGGAAAACTGATCTTCGCCGAAACTGACGGCCCGGCATCAGGACGGCAGGAAGGCCGCTCTGGCAACCCGTCAAAACCACTGTGCGACGTACTAGCCGCCCGAGAGGCTGGCTCTTCCCTCTGCATGCCCCGCGCAAGCGGGCATCCATGCCGAGGTCGCGGGTTGCGCGGGCGGTCGCTGGATTCCCGCTTGCGCGGGAATGACGGTGGATAGCGGGAATGACGGTGGATAGCGGGAATGACGGTGGATAGTGGGAATGACGGTGGATAGCGGGAATGACGGTGGATAGTGGGAATGACGGTGGGTAGTCGGATTGACGGTGGATAGTGGGAATGACGGTTGAAAGTCGGTCTCTGGGGCGCTTGGTATTATTCGGAAGCTTGTTGCGCTGGTGGCTGGCTTCTGCTGTCGGCTCGCGCGTTATAGTATGGCGGCATGCCAGAGTCTCCGGTTTACGGGTCCGCTTCGTCGCCGTCCGGCAACGACCAGATACGCGGCAGCAGCTCACCGCTGGAGATATTGCTGATCTTTTTGCGGCTCGGCTGCACGTGCTTTGGCGGCCCGATCGCCCATCTCGGTTATTTCCGCGCGGAGTTCATCGAGCGACGGCGGTGGCTTACTGAGCGGGCCTATGTCGATCTCGTTGCCCTGGCGCAGTTCCTGCCAGGGCCGGCGTCCAGTCAGACGGGGTTCGGCATCGGGCTGATGCGTGGTGGCCTGCTCGGGGGTGTTGCGGCCTGGACCGGCTTCACCATGCCGTCGGCCATTCTGATGGTGCTGTTTGCGTATGGCGCGGGAAGCATCGCTGGCTCGCACGCTGGAGCCGGATTGCTGCACGGGCTCAAGCTGGTGGCCGTGGCTATCGTGGCCCAGGCCGTGATGGGGATGGCGCGCAGCCTGTGTCCGGACCGCGTGCGCGCCTCGATCGCGACCGTTGCGTTGATCGTGATGCTGATCGCGCCTTGGTCGCTGATGCAGATTGGAACGATCGTCGTGGGCGGCATCGCCGGCTGGATACTTTGTCGCGGGGATGCCGATGCAACGCCGGACAGCATCACGATGCCGGTGTCGCGCAAGTTCGGTATTGCGTGCCTTGACTGCGTTCTTCGTGCTGCTGGCGGTCAGCTTTCTGCCGGTGCAAGGCGGTGCGGTGGCGCTGTTCAATGCGTTCTATCGCTCGGGCGCATTGGTGTTCGGCGGCGGCCATGTGGTGCTGCCATTGCTGCGCAATGCGGTTGTCGTGCCGGGTTGGGTTTCAGACAACGCATTTCTGGCGGGCTACGGCGCCGCGCAGGCAGTGCCTGGTCCGCTGTTCACCTTCTCGGCGTATCTGGGAGCGGTCGCCGGAGTGGCTCCCGGCGGGGTGGCCGGAGCGGTGATTGCGCTGGTGGCGATCTTCGTGCCGGGCATTCTGTGCTTGCTGGGCAGCTTGCCGTTTTGGCACGGGCTGCGCGCCAGACCGGGGGCGCAAGCAGCGATGCGCGGCACCAATGCGGCCGTTGTCGGGCTGCTCGGGGCGGCGCTTTACAATCCGGTATGGACAAGCGCGGTGCAGAGCCCAGCGGATTTCGCCATCGCGGCGACCGGCTTCGTGCTGCTTGTCGTCTGGCGCGCGCCGCCGCTGCTGGTTGTTGTGCTTTCGGCGCTGGCTGGGGTTGGTGTGGGCGTGGCGGGATGAGCAACAGGCTCAGTGCAGCCCGGCGCAAAACGTCTGGATCCTCCGGCAGGCCTCGCGCAGCAACTCGGTATCCGCCGCGTAGCTCAGCCGGAAATGGCCCGGCGACAGGAACGCGCCACCATGCACCGCGGCAACGCCTGCTTCCTCGATCAACGCCAGGACAAATCCTTCGTCGCTCTCGATCCGCACGCCCGCCCGCGTGGTCCGGCCGATGCACGCCGCGATCGACGGAAACACATAGAACGCGCCCTCCGGCTTGTGGCATTTCACGCCGGACGCCTCGTTCAGCATCCGCACCACCATGTCCCGGCGCTGGCGATAGACTGCCACCATTTCGGCGATGAAATCCTGCGGCCCGGTCAGCGCGGCGAGCGCCGCCGCCTGGCTGACCGATGACGTGTTGGACGTTGACTGGCTCTGCAGCTTGTCCATCGCCCGGATCAGCGCCGCAGGAGCGCCGGCAAACCCGATCCTCCATCCCGTCATTGCGTAAGACTTGCTGCATCCGTTCATGGTTATGGTGCGCTGCTGCAATCCCGGTTCCGCTTGCACGATCGTCGCCGGCCGTACGCCATCATACGCCAGCTTTTCGTAGATATCGTCGGTGAACACCCACACATCCGGATGTCGCAGCAGCACGTCGCACAGCGGGCGCAGCTCGTGTTCGGTGTACACCGCGCCACTCGGGTTGCACGGATTGTTCAGGATGAACCACTTGGTGCGAGTGGTGATCGCCGCCTCCAGATCCTCGGCCGTCAACCGGAAGCCGTTGGCCGCGGAGCACGGCACCAGCACGGGCCGTCCGCCCGCCAGCGCCGCGATATCGGGATAGCTCACCCAGGTCGGCGTGGGGATCACGATCTCATCGCCGGGATCCAGCGTGGCGAGCATGGCGTTGAAGATCACCTGCTTGCCACCGGTTGAAACGATTATCTCCTCGGGCGCGTACTCGATCTGCGAATCGCGCCGGAATTTCTCCGCCACCGCCCGGCGCAGCGCCGGCGTGCCGGCAACATCGGTATATTTCGTCTCGTTCGCCTCGATGGCGCCAATCGCTGCCGCGCAGATATGCTGTGGCGTTGCAAAATCCGGCTCGCCGGAAGAAACCGCCAGCACATCGCGTCCGGCGCGCTTCATCGCCGCCGCGCGCTGACGCATGGCAATTGTCTGGCTGGGGCTGATGCGGTCCAGCCGGTCTGCGATCAACCGCATTGCCGTGCCACCAAAGTGCCGTTCCCGACCATATCTCATATCCGTTGCAAAAGGAGGCGGCAACATAGCCGAGACCGCCCGGCGCTGGCGAGACCCGTGCCAAAGTGATAGGCACGCCTCCGCTGCGTCACAGACACAACGGAGGCTCAAGTTGAGCGCCATCGCCGACATCATCGCCCGTGAAATCCTCGACAGCCGGGGCAATCCCACGGTGGAGGTCGATGTCGTGCTGGATAGCGGTGCGATGGGTCGTGCCGCCGTGCCATCCGGCGCCTCCACCGGGGCGCATGAGGCGGTGGAACTGCGCGACGGCGGTTCACGTTATGGCGGCAAGGGCGTGCGCAAGGCCGTCGCCAATGTGGAGGGCGAAATCTACGACGCCATCGGCGGCATGGACCCGACCGAACAGGTGAAGATCGACGATATCCTCATCGACCTGGATGGCACGCCGAACAAATCGCGCCTCGGCGCCAATGCCATCCTGGCGGTCTCGCTGGGCATTGCGAAGGCCGCTGCGGCGGAGCTGGGCGTTCCGCTCTATCGCTACATCGGCGGGGTGTACGCCCGGACCCTTCCGGTCCCCATGATGAACATCGTCAATGGCGGCCGGCACGCCGACAATCCCATCGATATCCAGGAATTCATGATCCAGCCGGTCGGCGCCGGCACCGTCGCCGACGGCATCCGCATGGGATCGGAGATTTTTGCCGCGCTCAGGAAAGGTCTCCATGACGCCGGCCATAGCACCAATGTCGGCGACGAAGGCGGTTTCGCGCCCAATCTGAAGTCAGCCGACGAAGCCCTGGGGTTCATCGCCAAGGCTTGCGACGCCGCCGGCTACCGGCCCGGTGAGGACGTCGTGTTCGCGCTCGATTGCGCCGCCTCGGAATTTTACCGCGACGGAAAATATCACCTGGCCGGGGAAGGCAAGACGCTGGATGCGGCCGGGCTGGTCCGTTACCTCCAGGATCTCGTGGCGCGCTATCCGATCGCCGCCATCGAGGATGGCTGCGCCGAAGACGACTGGGACGGCTGGAAGCATCTGACCGCCACGCTCGGCGACAAGCTGGAGCTGGTTGGGGACGACATATTCGTCACCAACCCCGAACGCCTGCGCCGCGGCATTCAGGCCGGAAGCGCCAACGCCATCCTGGTCAAGCTCAACCAGATCGGCACGTTGTCCGAGACACTTGAAACGATCGAGATCGCTCACCGCGCCGGCTGGCGCACAGTGATCAGCCACCGCTCCGGCGAAACCGAGGACGCCACCATCGCCGATCTCGCAGTCGCTACCAACAGCGGGCAAATCAAGACCGGCAGCCTATCCCGCAGCGACCGCACCGCCAAATACAATCAGCTAATGCGGATCGAGGCGGAGCTTGGGCCGGCGGCCCGCTACGCCGGGCGAACCGTGCTGCGTTAATTCCGGGTCAGGGAACGGTCACGCCGAACCGCGGTGAAACGCTGGCCGCGCAAGGGTCGACCAGGATCGCAGCGGATTGTTCATTATTGCTCCGCTTTGCTCTACCGTGCCCCTACGGAGAATCGAGGCGGATCATGGCGTTCGGACGTGAGCTGAAACGACGCGGCAAAAGCGTCCTGGCTCCCCTGCTGTTCTTGTCCCTGGTGGGTTATTTCGGCTGGAATGCCACCAAGGGCGACCACGGGCTGGTCGCCTACTCCCAGCGCCAGCAACTGCTCAAACAGGCGCAGGATGAGTTGGCGAACGCGCAGAAGGACCGGTCGGAGTGGGAACGGCGGATCACCGGCCTGCGCTCCGACCACCTGGATGCCGACATGCTGGATGAGCGTGCCCGCGCCATGCTGAACCTGTCGGACCCCGCCGACATCATCGTGCCGGTGACGGATAGCAGCCACACGCCCTGACCGCCTGCCGCGCAATGAGCGCCACACCGCGCGTCAGCGTGCTGATGACCACGTATAACGGCGCCCGCACCATCCGCGACAGCATCGACAGCGTGCTGCGGCAGAGCTTCGCGGATTTCGAGCTTGTGGTGGTCGATGACGCATCCACCGACGCGACCCCGACGATCCTGGCCGGCGTCGACGATCCACGCATGCGCGTACTGCATCCGGGCCGCAATCTGGGGGTGGTCGGCGCGCGCAATTTCGGCTTCGTCGCCTGCCGCGGAGCCTACGTCGCCGCCCATGACCATGACGACCTCAGCCGGCCGGAGCGGCTGGCGCAACAGGTGGCGCTGCTCGACGCCGAACCGGGAATTGTGTTGGCCGCGACCGAGGTGGAGTTGGAACAGAACGGCCATCTCAGCCGCAGCGGCCATGCGGAGCCGGGCGATCCGCTGGCCATGCGATGGCTGCTGCTGGTGGACAATCCGCTGACCTGGTCCTCGGTCATGGTGCGGGCCGACGCCGTGCGGCGGCTCGGACAATTCGTCCGGCCCGAGTACGAACTGGCCGACGATTTCGACCTCTATCATCGCATGCTGCGCGTCGGCGACATCGTGCGCCTGAATACGCCGCTGGTGGTGTACCGCTGGCATGGCGCCAACACGGCCCGCGCCGGGCGCGAACGGCTGATGGCGAACGCCGCGAAGATATTGAACGACGCCTACGCCCCCCTGCTCGGCAATGATGCGGGCGATGCGGCGCTATTGGTCTTGCGTCATCTGTCGCACCGCCAGCCAGCGGACGACGCTGTCACATTGCACCGGCTCGGCACCTGCCTGCATCGTCTCCTCGATGCGTTTTGCGAGGCGAACAACCTCTCGTCTGTGCAGCGCGACAAGATCGTGGCACTCGCCGGCGAGATCTGGTGGAGGGCGGTCAGGGCGGCCGTCCGCAACGGCCGCCCGAATCTGCTCTCGGTGTTTCGACGCCATCCCGGGCTGGCTGAAGCCAATCCGCCTGGCTGGCTCGATCTGGCCGCTTCACTTGCGATCGGAACAGCGCGCCGTGTTCTCCCGCATCGCGGCGCCTCTCCCGCTCGCGGAATGCGGCCCACCACACCCTGAACTCGCGGGTGCGCTTATCTGCCATGCGGACCTGCTTCGCGCGGGCGCCGTACGGGCGTTCCCGCCCGCCGGGTTCCTCTGCTCGCTCTCCGGAAAAATCCTGCCACCATTTGCGCCTCGCGGAATGGAACAAGATTGCGTCATCGCACGGCGGGGTGAAATTCTCTGCGATTCACCCGACGCCGTGTTTCTGACCGATACCTACTCCCAAGCCCGTTATTGCATCGCACAACAAGGCAGTTTCGTTATCGTCACTCTTGCCGCGGATCATCACGGGAGTTAGCTACCGGTCAGGATCGGGAACTTCACGAAGGGGGACAGCATGGCGCAGGCTGCCGAGAAGACCAGGCGCGCAAAGGCGCGCGCTGATTCGGTGGACAAGAACCAGCTTCTCAAAGCCTACCACGACATGCTGCTGATCCGCCGGTTTGAGGAACGGGCGGGCCAACTCTATGGCATGGGCCTGATCGGCGGCTTCTGTCATTTGTATATCGGGCAGGAAGCCGTGGTCGTCGGTATGCAGATGGCGATCGAGGACGGCGATCAGGTCATCACCTCCTATCGCGATCATGGCCACATGCTGGCGACCGGCATGGACCCGAAAGGCGTCATGTCGGAACTCACCGGCCGCTCCGCCGGCTACTCCCACGGCAAGGGCGGCTCGATGCACATGTTCAGCAAGCGCCGCAACTTCTTCGGCGGCCACGGTATCGTCGGCGCGCAGGTCAGCCTGGGCACCGGGCTTGCGTTCAGCAACTGGTACCGCGGCAACGACCGCGTCTGTCTGACCTATTTCGGTGAGGGCGCCTCCAGCCAGGGCCAGGTGTTCGAAAGCTTCAATCTCGCCGCGCTGATGAAGCTGCCGGTGGTCTATGTCATCGAGAATAACCGTTACGGTATGGGTACAAGCGTGGAGCGCGCCTCCGCCTCGCGCGACTTGTCGAAGAACGGCGAGCCGTGGGGCATCCCGGGCGCGCAGGTGGACGGCATGGACGTGCTGGCGGTGAAGCAGGGCGGCGACCAGGCGGTGGCGCACTGCCGTGCCGGCAACGGACCCTACATCCTGGAAGTGAAGACCTATCGTTATCGCGGCCACTCGATGTCCGATCCGGGGCGCTACCGCTCGCGCGAAGAAATCCAGCAGATGCAACAACAGCACGATAGCATCGAGGGCGCGCGCCAGAAGCTGATGGCGCTCGGCGTGGATGAGGGCGAGCTGAAGAAGATCGATGACGAGGCGAAGGCAACCATCCTCGAAGCGGCGCAATACGCGCAGTCGAGCCCCGAACCTGATCCGTCCGAGCTGTGGACCGACGTGCTGCTGGAGGCCTGACCGATGAGCACGCAGATCCTCATGCCCGCGCTGTCGCCGACGATGACGGAAGGCAAGCTCGCCCGCTGGCTCAAGAAAGTCGGGGAGGACGTGAAGGCGGGGGATGTCATCGCCGAGATCGAGACCGACAAGGCCACGATGGAGGTCGAGGCGGTCGATGAAGGCAAGCTCGCCCGCATCCTGATCGATGAGGGCACCGAGGGCGTCCCGGTGAATACACCCATCGCCGTGCTGGCCGCGAACGGCGAGGACGTGTCCGCCGCCGTCGCACCGGTCGCCGCTCCGCGCGCGCCGGCAACACCGGCCGAGCGGAAACCAGTCGCCGAAGCGGACGATGCGCGCGGCATTGCGTCCCGTGGCGCGGAAGATCAGCGTGCGCCGGCGGTGCAAGCGCTTCACCGCGCCGCAGCCGGACAAGGACTGGGGTCCGACCAAGCCGATCACCGTGCGGGAGGCGCTGCGCGATGCAATGGCGCTGGAGCTGCGGCGCGATCCCACCGTGTTCCTGATCGGCGAGGAAGTCGCCCAGTACCAGGGCGCCTACAAGATCAGCCAGGGATTGCTGGACGAGTTCGGCCCCAAGCGCATCATCGACACGCCGATCACCGAGCATGGCTTCACCGGCATGTCGGTCGGCGCGGCGCTGAACGGGCTGCGCCCGATCGTCGAGTTCATGACCTTCAACTTCGCCATGCAGGCGATGGACCAGATCATCAACTCGGCCGCCAAGACGCTGTACATGTCCGGCGGCCAGATGGGCTGCCCGATCGTGTTCCGCGGCCCCAACGGCGCCGCCGCCCGCGTCGCCGCCCAGCACAGCCAGTGCTACGCAAGCTGGTACGCGCACGTGCCGGGCCTGAAGGTGGTGGCGCCGTGGTCGTCGGCCGACGCCAAGGGTCTGCTGCGCTCGGCGATCCGCGACCCCAACCCGGTGATCATGCTGGAGAACGAGATCCTCTACGGCCACACGTTCGACTGCCCGACCAGCGACGACTTCCTGGTTCCCATCGGACCCGCCAAGATCGAGCGGAGCGGCGACCGGGTGACGATCGTTGCCTTCAGCATCATGGTCGGCGTGGCGATGAAGGCGGCCGAGGAATTGGCGAAACAGGGGATCGAAGCGGAGGTGATCAACCTGCGCACCCTCCGCCCGCTCGACACCGCGACCATCATCAACAGCGTGAAAAAGACCAACCGCATCGTCTCGGTGGAAGAAGGCTGGCCGTTTGCCGGCATCGGCGCCGAGATCGCCATGCAGGTGATCGAGCACGCGTTCGACTGGCTGGATGCTCCGCCGGTGCGTGTGCACGGCGTGGACGTTCCCCTGCCCTACGCTGCCAATCTGGAGAAGCTGGCGTTGCCACAGCCGGAATGGGTGATCGACGCCGTGAAGAAAATCGTCTGAAGGGGCAGCGCAATGGCGACCAACATCCTGATGCCGGCGCTGAGCCCGACCATGACCGAAGGCACGCTGTCGCGCTGGCTGAAAAAGGAAGGCGAGCCGGTCAAGGCCGGCGATGTCATCGCCGAGATCGAAACCGACAAGGCGACCATGGAAGTGGAAGCCGTCGATGAAGGCGTGCTCGGCAAGATCCTGGTGGAGGACGGCACCCAGGGCGTGAAGGTCAACGCCCCGATCGCCGTGCTGGTGGAACCCGGCGAGAAGGTGCCTGACGCGGTGCTCCTGCCTCCGCGCCAGCCGCCACAGCGCCGGCGCCCGCCCAGGCATCAGCCTCGCCCGCCCCGGTGGCCGAGGACGCGGCGGCCGCGCCGAAACCCGCGCCGGTCCCGCCCAGCGCAGGGCAACGGCCACGATGATGCCGGCGGGCGGCTGTTCGTTTCGCCGCTGGCCCGTCGTATGGCCCAGCAGGCCGGCATCGATCTGGCAGGCGTGAAGGGCAGCGGACCCAACGGCCGGATCATCAAGGTCGATATCGAAGCCGCCCTGCAGCGCGCGCCGGCCGCCGCTGCTACGCCTGCCGCTACCCCTGCTCCCGCGGCACGCCCGCCGGCGCCGGCGCCCGCCATCACCGCCCCCCACCGTCTCGTTCCCAACAGCACGATGCGCAAGGTGATCGCCCGCCGTCTGACCGAGGCGAAGCAGACCATCCCGCATTTCTACATCTCGATCGATCTGGAGATCGACGCGCTGCTGAAGCTGCGCGAGCAGCTCAACGGCAAGTCACCGAAGGAAGGTCCCGGCGCGTTCCGGCTTTCGGTCAACGACCTGCTGATCAAGGCGGCCGCCGTCACGCTGCGCCGCGTGCCGAAAGTGAACGCCAGCTATACGGATGAGAACATCATCTACTACGACGATGTCGATATCAGCATCGCGGTGTCGATCCCCGACGGGCTGATCACCCCGATCGTACGCAAAGCCGACCAGAAGGGGCTTGCCGCGATCAGCAACGAGATGAAGGACCTGATCACCCGCGCCAAATCCGGCAAGCTGAAACCGGAGGAATTCCAGGGCGGCGGGTTTTCCATTTCCAACATGGGCATGTACGGCGTGTCGGAGTTCGCCGCCGTGATCAATCCGCCGCAGGCCGCTATCCTGGCCGTCGCCGCCGGGCAGCAGCGCGCAGTCGTGAAGAACGGCCAGATCGTCGTTGCCACCATGATGACCTGCACGCTCTCGGTCGATCACCGCGTGGTCGATGGCGCGCTGGGCGCGGAGTGGCTGGCGGCATTCAAGTCGGTGGTCGAAGACCCGCTGAGCCTGATGCTGTGACGCCGCCGTCGTCGTGGCAGGCGCAGGCCGGCCATCCACGTCTTGCCAGCACGGCGCGCCGGTCATGACAGACCTGCACTTCTCCCTGCGCGACACCACCGAAACCGACGTTCCGGAAGTGCATCGCCTGGTCCGCAGCCTGGCGGAGTATGAGCGGATGCTCGACCGCGTCATCGCCACCGAGGCGGACTTCGCCCGCGCGCTGTTCGGCCCGCGCCCGCTCGGCGAGGCGATGCTGGCGGAGGTCGACGGCCGTGCTGTCGGCGTTGCGGTCTGGTACTACACGTTCAGCACCTTCACCGCGCGGCCGGGACTGTACCTTGAAGATATCTTCGTGGAACCCGATTTCCGCGGCCGCGGCATCGGGCTCGCCATGTTCCGCCGGCTGGCCGCCACTGCCCGCGCCAGGAATTGCTCGTCGATGGATTGGAGCGTGCTCAACTGGAACCAGCCGGCAATCGATTTCTACCATCATATCGGCGCCCGCCCGGTAACCGACTGGACCCTGCAGCGGCTCGATGCCACGGCCATCGCCGCGCTGGCGGACACATAAGGACGCAGCCATGCCCGATCAGAGTTTCGATATCATCATCCTGGGCGGCGGCCCCGGCGGCTATGTGGCGGCGATCCGTGCTGCCCAGCTCGGCATGAAAACCGCGGTGGTCGAGCGCGAGCATCTGGGCGGCATCTGCCTCAACTGGGGCTGCATCCCCACCAAGGCGCTGCTACGCACCTCGGAAATCAACCATCTGCTGCATCATCTGCCTGACTTCGGCTTCGCCGCCGACAATCCGCGCTACGACCTGGGCAAGGTGGTGAAACGCTCGCGCGCGGTCGCCAAGCAGCTTTCGTCCGGCGTTGCGCACCTGCTGCGCAAGAACAAGGTCACCGTGTTCGACGGCCACGGCAAACTGGCCGGCAAGCAGACGCTGACAGTGGAAAAAGACGGCAAGCAAGTCGCTACCCTGACGTCACCGCACATCATCCTGGCGACCGGCGCCCGCGCCCGCCAGCTTCCCGGCATCGAATCCGACGGCAAGCTGATCTGGGCCTACAAGGAAGCCATGGTGCCGCCCATGATGCCGAAATCCCTGCTGGTGATCGGCTCCGGCGCCATCGGCATCGAGTTCGCCAGTTTCTATCGCAACATGGGTGCCGAGGTAACGGTGGTGGAGGTGCTCGATCGCATCCTTCCGGTCGAGGACGAGGAAATCAGCGCCTTCGCGCACAAGGCGTTCGAGCGGCAGGGGATGAAGATCTTCACCGGCGCGAAGGTTGCCGGCGCACGCAAGAACGGCAACGACGTGACCGTTGCGGTCGAAGCCAACGGCAAAAGCCAGTCGCTCACCGTCGATCGGGTGATCTCCGCCGTCGGCATTGTCGGCAACACGGAGAATCTCGGCCTCGAGGGTACCGGCGTGAAGGTCGATCGCACCCACGTGGTGATCGACGAATATTGCCGTACCGGCGAGCCCGGCGTTTATGCGATCGGCGATCTGGCCGGCCCGCCCTGGCTCGCCCACAAGGCCAGCCATGAAGGCGTCATCTGCGTCGAAAAAATCGCCGGCCTGAATGATGTGCATCCGATGGACGTGACGAATATTCCCGGATGCACCTATTGCCGGCCGCAGGTTGCCTCCGTAGGGCTGACGGAAGCGCGGGCGAAGGCGTCAGGCCACGAGGTGCGGGTCGGCCGGTTCCCGTTCATCGCCAACGGCAAGGCCATCGCCATGGGCGAGCCGGAAGGCATGGTGAAGACCGTGTTCGACGCCAGGACCGGGGAATTGCTGGGCGCCCACATGGTCGGCGCCGAGGTGACCGAGATGATCCAGGGCTACACCATCGCCCGCACGCTGGAGAGCACCGAGGCCGAGCTGATCCACACCATCTTCCCACATCCGACGATCAGCGAAACGATGCATGAAGCGGTGCTGGACGCGTACAAGCGGGCGATCCATTTCTGAGTCATCCCCCGGACGGCCGGTTCGGATAACGGATCCGCAACAGAAGAGGCGATTGGCGTCCTTTTTCTTGCGAAAGGGCGCCATTGGCGTATATAGCACGGATGCCAGGTGTCCCGCTGACCATGGTCGAGACGCCGCAATTTGCACGGCAGGCCGATACGGTTTGGACGGACATGGAGCGACAGGAATTCGTGGATTTCATCGCCCGCAACCCCGAGGTGGGCGATGTGATCCCAGAGACCGGTGGCGTCCGCAAAGTACGCTGGCGGCGGTCAGGGATGGGCAAGCGGGGCGGCACGCGGGTGATCTATTTCTATTATGATGCGACGACGCCGCTCTTTCTGCTCATGGTCTACGCCAAGGCCGTGCAGCGAGGATGTGGCGCCGGAGGCAAAACGGGCGTTGGCGGACTTCGCGACGCGCGTCAAGCGTGCCGCACGAAGGTAAGGGCGAGAAGAACGAGATGAACAAGTTCAGCCGCGACCTGGTGCAAGGCATGAAAGAAGCCGCGTCCTTCGCGGAGGGTTTGAAGGCCGGCGCCCGCGTGCACACTGTCGCGATGCCCGATGTGCGGGCGATCCGGCGGCAGTTGCATATGTCACAGCAGCGCTTTGCCGAGACCTATCGCATCCCGTTGCCGACGCTGAAGAATTGGGAGCAGGGCCGCCGCGCCCCGGACGCGCCGGCCGCCGCCTACCTGCGGGCGATCGCACGCCAGCCTAAGATCATCGAGGATGCGCTGCAGGACGGATGACGCGGGGTCAGCACCCCGCCTCCCCATAGGGGTAATATCTTGCCAGACTCACCGCCCGATACGGCAGCGCGTCCAGCCGCGTGGTGCCCAGGAATGGCTCGTCCGGCTGCACCAGCAGGATGCACTTTGCGAATCCGCTATCGTCGAACCCGCGCCGGAAATGCACGCGTGACTTGATCGCGATCACATCGAACGCATCCAGATCCAGCCCAATTTCGCGCAGCGTGGACGGCTCCATGATCTGCACCAAATAGGGGCTGATCACCAACACGTTGCCGCGGCCGAACTGCACGCTCACCCAGACCTGCCCGGACACATTGCTCAGCCCCAGCACGGTACCGCTGATTTCCAGCGGTGCGCCGGCCGACACATCCACCCGCCCGCCGACCGCCATCCGGAAGGCGTCGCCGGCCTGCAGCCCCCGCGCCTCGACCGCGCCAACAGCATCGGCGTCGGCAATGGTCGCGATCAGAACGTTGGCAACATCCTGTTCGATGATTTCCTTGAGCAGCCACGTCGCATAGCCGGACCGGTCACTATGGTCGGCCAGCACCACCGGGCGCCTCCCCTCCACCACGGCCTGCCTTGCCAGCGCGACACCCTCCGCGATCGAATGCACCTTGGTCGATCCCAACAGCGCCTCCCGGTGCCGCCAGGCATACGCGGCCATATCCTCCGCCACATGGGTCGCCAGTGCCGCATCGTCGTTCGTGATCACCTGCATCGTCATCCCGACATCCGGCACATCGGCCCAGGGAAACCCGAAGAACACGTTGACGAACACGTCCGGCTCCCGCGCTTCCCAGATCAGCGCCCGTTGCACCAGGTCCATCCACGGCGACGCTCCGGTCCATTGCACGACGGTCGGCGAGATGATCGGCACCTTGCGGGTGACATGCTGCGGGCGGTAGTCGCCCCGGATTGCCCGCACCAGGCAGCGCGCGGCACGCTGGCCCTGAAGATGGCTGTCGTAATGCGGGAAATACTTCCCGGTGAATGCCAGGTCGGCATATTGCAGGAACGCCTCGTCCTCGTTCCCGTGCGGGTCGAACGTTGCCGCCAGAAACGCCGCCCGCCCCACCAACTCGCGCACGCGGCGCGCCAGGTCCGCTTCCGGCCGCGGCACGCCGCGCACCGCCATCGCGCCATGCAGGCACAGATACACGCCGTCGTACGGCCCCGTCGCCCGGAGCTCCGCGATCATGCGGCCGGCGAACGTCTCGTACGCCTCGTTGGTAACCCAGCCGGACCCCGTGCCGGTCCGCGGCCATAGCGGCGATTCAATCCCGACCAGTTCGACGCGATCGAACTCCCGCGCCACCTGTACGAAGCCGCCCATATAGGATGTCCGCCCCGACCCCAGCAGCGCCTCGCCCCGGGCCGGCGAGCCCGGATACACGAAATCCTCCAGCCTCGTATCGTTGGCAAGGAACGTGACCGTCTCATGCGAGAAATGCAGCACCGCGATCCGCATTCGTGCCCCGCTCACGACGCCAGCTCCCGCATCTCCGCGTACAGGTCCGACTTCGCCTCGAACCCGATTCCCGGCAGCTCCGGCAATGTCACGAACCCGCCCTCCACGCGCGTGCCGTCGGGAAATCCGCCATAGGGCTGGAACACATCCGGATAGCTTTCATTGCCGCCCAGCCCCAGCCCCGCCGCGATATTCAGCGACATCTGGTGCCCGCCATGTGGAATGCAGCGCCGCCACGACCAGCCGGCATCCTTCAACATCGCCAATGTGCGCTGATACTCGCACAACCCGTATGACAACGCGCAGTCGAACTGCAGCCAGTCCCGATCAGGCCGCATCCCGCCATGGCGGATCAGGTTGCGCGCGTCCTGGTGGCTGAACAAATTCTCCCCGGTTGCCATCGGTCCCGGGTAGAACTCCGCCAGCGCCGCCTGGAGCTGAAAATCCAGCGGATCGCCGGCCTCCTCGTACCAGAACAGCGGATAATCGCGCAGCATTTTCGCATAGGCGATCGCCGTCTCCAGGTCGAACCGCCCGTTTGCGTCCACCGCCAGCCGCGCGTCCGCCCCGATTTCCGCCAGCACCGCCTCGATCCGCCGGCGATCATCCTCGATCGCCTCGCCGCCGATCTTCATCTTCACCACGCTGTAGCCGCGATCGAGGTAGCTGCGCATCTCCGTTCGCAGCTTCGCCAGGTCCTTGCCCGGATAATAATATCCGCCCGCCGCATAGACGAACACGCTCGGATCGGCGGTCACGCCGTGCCGCTCCGCCAGCCACCGGAACAGCGGCTTGCCGGCAATCTTCGCCGCCGCGTCCCACACCGCCATGTCGATCGTACCGACTGCAACCGACCGATCGCCGTGCCCGCCGGGCTTCTCGTTGCGCATCAGCGCCGCCCACACCCGGTCGGGGTCCAGATTATCGCCCGCCTCGGTCAGCAGCGACATCGGCTCCGCTTCCTGGATGCGCGGCGCGAACCGTTCCCGGATCAGCCCGCCCTGCCCGTACCGGCCGTTCGAGTTGAATCCATAGCCAATGACCTTGCGTCCCTCGCGTTCCACGTTCGTAACCACCGCAACCAGGCTGATGGTCATCTTGCTGAAATCGATATATGCGTTGCGTATGTCCGAGCTGATCGGACGGGTAACCTCGCGTATCTCGGTGATACGAACGGGCATGACATTCAGCTCCCCGGCTGTCGAAATCCGTCACGAGCGACGGCCGGCGCCATCCCGGCCGACATCTCGCTCAACAGGCGCTGCGCAAACGCCCGCCACGCCAGCGCCGGATCCACCGCCGCGGCTGTCACCTTCACCGGTGCCTCCACAAAGTCCCGTATCGCCGCCGCCAGGCTCTCTGCATCCGGATCGCACAGCCGCGCCAGTGACTCGTCCTGCAACTGCTCGATCAGGCCGCCAACCCGCGTGCAGATCACCATCCGTCCCGCCGCCAGCGCTGCCGCCGCCACGCCGCTCTGGCTCGCCTCCCGATACGGCAGCACCACAGCATCCGCCCACCCCAGCAGCGCCGCGATCTCGGCCTCCGCCACCCAGCGGTTTTCCACCGTCACGCCCGGTTGCGCCCGCAACGCGCGCAGCGTCTCGCTCTCGGGTCCCTGGCCGACCACCCGCACCGCCAGCCCCGGCCGAGGCCCCAGCAGGCGCAACGCCTCCACCAGCAGATCGAGCCCCTTGTACGGCAGCAGCCGCCCGAAGCTCAGCAGCCGCACGCCGTCGCCATGCCCGAACGCCGGCGGCACCGGCCCGAAATCGAACGGCGGATGACCGGCGACGATCAGGCTCGTCCGCGCGCCGATCAATTGCCGCGCCCGAAGCTGCTCCGCCACGTGGGAGGACAGCGTCACCAACGCATCGGCACGGCGGACCAGTTGCCGTTGCAACGTCATCAGCAGCGGAAATCCGTCGCCCGGATGCGCCTCCGCATCGTGCACGATAATTGCCGCCGGCACGCCGGCCCGGTGCAACGCCGCCACGCACAACAGATCGAGCGGACCCGGCATCGCGCACACCGCCACGTCCAGCCCCATCGCCCGGAACCGCCGAGCCAGCCCCCTCACCATCACCGGCGACGCCAACATCCGCCCGGCGAGCCCGGCGATGCTGGCATAGGTCCGCACCGGCAGTGCGCAGAACGGCGCCCCCGGCCCCGCAAGCAGCTCCGCCCCGGCCGACAGCGACAACACCGAGGACACGCCCGGCACCTGATCGAACGCCGCCGCCAGGTGCGCGGCGAAGCGTGGCCCGGCCCCGCGGCGGCCCCACTGCCATACCAGCACCTTCATGCCGCGCCCACGGCCACGCCGATCGACCGCACAGCCGCGCGCAGCGCCTCCCCGTCCAAGCGCGCCGCCGCCGCCCGCCCGCGCGCGCCCAGCCCGGCGCGCAGCCCGGAGTCATCCGCCAGCCGGCGCAGCATCGAAGCCGCTGCCTCGATA
Organism: uncultured Pseudomonadota bacterium; assembly: GCA_963777625.1. Lineage (GTDB taxonomy): Bacteria > Pseudomonadota > Alphaproteobacteria > Acetobacterales > Acetobacteraceae > DATDIC01. The sequence continues at coordinate 97,951 of CAVZRO010000035.1, forward strand.
TCGGGCTCGGCCCACATCGCGCCCGGCGCCTGATACACCCCACGCGGATCGCGCGCCTCGATCAGCCGGTATGGAACCAGCGCCGCGCTGGACTCGTCCATGAAGTCCATATTGCCCGACCAGCCGGTCGCCACCACTGGTCTGCCCAGCTTCATCGCCTCCGCCAGCACCAGCCCGAACCCTTCGCTCCGGTGCAGCGACAGCACGACGTCCGCCGCCGCAGTGAAGGCCAGCGCATCGGCCGGCGGCAGCGTGCGTGTCTCGAGCCGGATGTTCGGAACGCCTGAAACCATAGCGGCCACGCGCGCGAAATCGTCGGGAAAATGGTCCGGATTGCCGAGCCGCAACACCAGCACGCGGTCCATCCGCTCGCCGAACGCCGCCCGAAACGCCGCGATCGCCGCCAACGGGTTCTTGCGCTCGAACGACGACGCCAGGTTGGCCGATACCAGCACCACCAGCGCATCATCGGGCAACCCGAACGCACGCCGATCCAGCGTCGCCGGCGTGCCTCCGGCAAGCGCAACCGGGTGCGGCACGACGCGCACCTGCCCCGGCAGCAGCGTTTCCAACGCCGTTGCGGTGAACCGCGACGGCACCCACGCCGCGTGCACGAACCGGGCGCCGATGCGCCAATCAGGCGACACGGACGGCAGCTCCCACGCCCAATATCCGATCACCCGCCGCCCGCCGGTCAAACCACGTGGCAAACGCAACGACACCATCGGCAGCATCGGCGCGTTGACATGCAGCACCAGCGCCGCATCGGGCGGCATCTCGCGCGCGACCGGCGCCGGCATGTCGCCGCGATGCGCCGGCAGCAGCGGGCCGATATCCAGCGGCCAGCATGCAATGCCCAACAGCTCCAGCGCGCGCAGCATCAGCCGCGCGCTCTCCCCCAGGCCGGAGGCGCGTGACAACTCGCCCGCAACGATGATCCCGCCGCTGATCGCCGGCGGCGTCGCACTGATCCGCGGCGCCATTCGCGACATGGCCGCCAGCGCGATCCGCCGGCGCATCCGCGGCGGCAGCATGCGCCACGCCCGGTGCGGCAGTGTAACGCCGGGTGCCAGTTTACCCATTGCTCAGGCCGAACTTTGCGAAACTGTCACAAGATATCACCGGGGCGCCGACCGGCGTGCCGTTTGCCGTGCGCCGCCACACGTATAAGCTGCCCGACATGAACCGACCAAAACCCGGCGATCGGGTCAGCACGACGGACATGCTCGCCCGGCTGACCGCGTTCGATACCACGAGCCGCAATTCGAATCTGGAGCTGATCGGCTTCGTCCGCGCGTGGCTCGATCAGCACGGCGTAACATACCGGGTCAGCCAGGATGCCGCCGGTACGAAGGCGAACCTGCACGCGACCATCGGACCGCAGGAACCGGGCGGCATCGCGCTGTCCGGCCATGTCGATACGGTCCCCGTCGATGGCCAGTCCTGGACCAGCGACCCGTTCACGCTGCGCCGCCAGGATGATCGGCTCTATGCGCGCGGCGCCTGCGACATGAAAGGCTTCGTCGCCTCCTGCCTCGCGGCGGTTCCCGACATCAAGCATCGTCGCCTTACTCGTCCCGTGCATCTGTTCATCTCCTACGACGAGGAAGTGGGCTGCTTCGGCGCCGTCCGCCTGCTCGAAGATATCCGCCAGTCCGGCCTGAAACCTGCGCTCTGCGTCGTCGGCGAGCCATCCGGCATGAAACCGATCGTCGCGCACAAGGGCAAGCTGAACTGCCTGGTCCACGTGAAGGGCCGTCCCGGTCATTCCAGCGAACCGGCCAAGGGCGTCAACGCCGTCCACGCGGCCGGCGAAGCCATCGCGTACGTCGCCGCCGAAGCACGCCGGCTCGCCAAGGACGGCCCGTTCGAGGACGGCTTCGACCCGCCGCACACCACTATCCATGTCGGCACCGTGCAGGGCGGCACGATCCTCAATATCATCCCCGAACGCGCCGATTTCCACATGGAATGGCGCAACATCCCCGCCGACGACACGCAAGCCCAGCTCGATCGCATGCGCGCTTTCGTCGCCGCCCATATCGAACCGCCCATGCACGCGGTCGATCCCCGCACCGGCTTCAGCTTCGAGGTCAAGGTGCGCATGCCGGGACTCGCGCTGTCGCCGGACCATGAACTCACTGAATTGATCAAGCAGATCACCGGGTCCAACAGCACGGGAAAGGTCAGCTACGGCACCGAGGGCGGGTTCTATCAGGAGGCCGGAATTGCCACCATCGTTTGCGGGCCCGGCCACATCGCGCAGGCCCATCAGCCCGATGAATGGATCGCCGAAAGCGAGCTGACCGCCTGCGATGGTTTCATTCGCGCTCTTATCGATCGCGTGTCAGGATAGACGATGTCGGACCCGGTCCAAACTCCACTGCCGCATTTCGATGTCCGGCTGACCGCGCCCGACATCGATCCGTGGCGGGAGGGGAACACCGGCACTCCCGGCTTCACGAGCTGGACCGCCGCCCGTCCCGGGCCGCACGTCGCGCTGCTCGCGCTCTCCCACGGCAACGAGCTGGGGGGTGCCATCGTGCTCGACCGGCTGCTGCGCGACGGGCTGCGGCCGAGCCGCGGAAAGCTGACATTCGGCTTCATGAACCTCACCGCGTTCGACCAGTTCGATCCGCGCCAGCCGACGCTGTCGCGCTTCGTTGACGAGGACATCAACCGCGTCTGGGATGACGCGGTGCTGGACGGGCCGCGCCAATCGGTCGAACTGGCCCGTGCACGAGAGGTCCGTCCGCTGATCGATTCGGTCGATATCCTCCTCGACCTGCACTCCATGCTGTGGCCGTCCGACCCGCTGATCCTGTGCGGTGGGTCCGGCAAGGGCCGCCGTCTCGCCGCCGGGATCGGCGCACCGGAACTGGCGGTCGCGGACCATGGGCATGTCGGCGGACGGCGCCTGATCGATTATGGCCGGTTCAGCGACCCCAGCAGTCCCTGCATGGCCAATCTGGTGGAGGCCGGCCAGCACTGGGAGCCGGCAACAGTCGAGACGACGCTGGCCAGCGTTGCCGGACTGCTGAACTGGCTCGATGTGGCCCCGCCCACCCTGCCGCCGCCGTCCCGCCGCACCCAGCGCTTCGCCGAGGTCACCGTCGCGGTCACCGCCGCCACCACCGGCTTCGCCTTCGTGCAGCCCTGGCGCGGCGGCGACATCATCACCCGCCGCAACACGCTGATCGCTTTCGACGGACAGGTGGAAGTGCGTACCCCGCATGACGAATGCCTGCTGGTGATGCCCAGCCTGCGTCCGAGCCGCGGTCACACGGCGGTGCGACTCGCCCGCTTTGCCTGAGGGTTCGGCCGCCCTATCGTGCCGTCCGCCGTCACGCTCCGAGGAGACGCATGCAATTTCACGCCGCGCTGATCGCCCCGCTCCTGGCCGCCGCGCTCGTCGCCGCGCCGCCATCCGATCACTCCCACGCCCAGTCCAACATGCCGCAGGGCTTCCTGCTCGGGTCCTGGACCGGTGGGTTGTTTCCCGCGCCAGCCGTGCTCTCCGCCGAGCAGTGCCTGCTGCAGCCGACCGTCATCTTCACGCGCGATCTTGTCCTGCGCGCCACGCTGACCGACCAGTTCTACATCCAGCGGCTGATCGAGACCGCGCGCGGCACCGGCAGCGGTGTTGATTTCCGCTTCGCCGAGGCAGCGTCGGCGGGATCCTCGGACCCGCTGTCGCTCAGCGGCGCCGCCGGCGGCGGGTTCGGCTGCGAAGACCCGAACCTGCTGCACGTCCAGCGCGTCTCGCCGAATCAGATCCGCTTCCCCGGCTGCAGCGACTTTCCGTTTCCCCTGCTGCGCTGCCCCGCCGGCTGAGGCCCCGATGCCCAGGAGACGCCAACCATGACTCGCACCGTCGCCCGCCTGCTCGCTGAAAGCCTGCAGGCCCACGAGGTCGATCAGATCTTCTGCGTTCCCGGCGAGAGCTATGTCGGCCTCACCAGTGCGCTGGCGGAGACCAACGCCGTCCGCCTTATTGTCTGCCGCCACGAAGGCGGCGCCGGCTTCATGGCTGCGGCGGATGGGCGCCTGCGCCCGCGTGCCGGCGTCTGTGTCGTCTCCCGCGGACCCGGCCTGTCCAACGCCATGGTGTCGCTGCATTCGGCTTATCACGACGCCACCCCCATGGTGATGCTGATCGGCCAGGTCGAGCGCGCGGATTTCGGCCGCCTGGCGTTGCAGGAACAGAACTACTCGCGCCTGCTGTCCGACGTCACCAAATCGGTGATCGAGGTCAACGAGCCGGTGCAGGCCTCCGAAGCCATCGCCCGCGCGTTCCACCTGGCGGAAAGCGGCACGCCTGGACCAGTCGCGGTGATCCTGCCGGAGGACATTTTCGACGCAACCACCGACGCGTCGCTGAACCAGCCGCGCCCGCGCGCCCTGGCGGCGCCGCGTGCCGCGGACCTCGATCGGCTGGCGGAGATGCTGGCGCGGTCGGAGCGCCCGCTGATCCTGGTCGGCGGCGCCATGGTGACGGATACACTGTACGACGCGTCGGCCAGCGACGATCTCCGTCGTCTCGCCGAGCAATGGATGTTGCCGATCTCGCCCACCCATCGGCGCCCGCAACTGTTCGATTCGAAACATCCGAACTACGGCGGTTACATGGGCATCCGCGTGCCGCCGAAGCACATCGCCGAGATGAAGCGCGCCGACCTACTGATCGCGCTGGGCGAGCGACTCACCGACACGGTCAGCCAGTCCTACAGCTTCCCCGCCGCCCCGCAGCCGCAGCTTCCGCTGGTGCAGGTCTGGCCCGATGCCAACGAGATCGGCCGCGTCTGGCACGTCGATCTCGGCATCGCCTGCTCGCCGCACGAGGTGATCAAGGGGTTGCTGGCACGCGGCGCACCGGCGGGGGCCGACAAGCGCCGCGCCTGGGTGAACGGTCTGCACGCCATCCATCGCAGCCTGATGGAACCGGTGTGGGAGCCGACCTCGGACGGCGTCAATTTCGCCGCCGTCGCGGTCGAGGTGAACAAGCACCTTGCGCCCGACGCCACGGTTACTTCGGACGCCGGGAATTTCGGCAGCTATCTGCACCGTTACCTCGACTTCAAGCCGGGCCAGCAATTCCTGTCCTCGGTGGTCGGCGCGATGGGATCAGGCGTGCCGATGGCGGTGGCGGCCGGGCTGCGTCGCCCGGGCACTCAGGTCGTTGCATTTGTCGGCGACGGCGGCGCGCTGATGATGGGCAACGAGATCGCCACCGCTTGCCAGTACGGCACTAACCCGATCCTGGTCATCTCCGACAACAGCATGTACGGCACGATCGGCATGCACAGCTACGTGCGCTACCCGGACCGCCCGTTCATGGCGGCGACCCGGCTCACCAATCCGGACTTCGCCGCCTGGGGCCGTTCCTTCGGCGCCGAGGGCATTACCATTCGCGATGAATCCGAAGTCGCTGCCGGCATTGCCCGCGCCTTCGCGGTCCGCACCCGCCCGGTGGTGGTGCACTGCCTGACCTCGGCAATTCAAATGAGCGCCTGGCGCCGCTACGAACGCGGAGAAACATTGCCATGATGGATCTGAACCAATTCCGCGCCACTCTGGGCGCGGATGCCCCGCCCGCCGGATTGAGCCTCGCCTTGCAGACGCTGTGGTGGGACGCGAAGGGCGACTGGAACCAGGCGCATCACTGCGCACAACAGGATGAAGGCAGCACCGGCTCCATGGTGCACGCCTACCTGCACCGCAAGGAGGGCGACATGTCGAACGCCGGCGGCTGGTACCGTCGCGCCGGCCGCACGCCACCAGACGGCTCGCTTGAAGCCGAATGGGAATCGCTTGCCCGCGAACTGCTCGACCAGGGAGGAGCCTCATGAACGCCGACGCGAAGAAGACCGTGCTGCGAATGATCCCGTACGGCATCTATGTCCTGACGGCGGACGACGGAAACGGCGGCGTCGCTGCCGCCACGGTGAATTTCGTCACCCAGACCGCGTTCGCCCCGCCGTTGCTTGTGGTCGGCGTGAAGACCAACTCGGGTGCCTATGCGGTGGTGAAGCACGCTGGGAAATTCGCCCTGAACATGCTCGGCAAGGACGCCAAGGGCCTCGCCTTCACCTTCTTCAAGCCGGCAAAACTGGAAGACGGCAAGCTGTCGGGCCAGTCCTTTCAGCCGCGGCACCAACAATGCCCCCATCCTGGACACGGCGATCGGCGCGATCGAGTGCCAGGTGAAGAGCATCGTCGAGCAAGGCGACCACCACATCGTGGTTGCGGAAGTTACCGAGGCGCACCTGCCGAAACCGATCACCGGCCGCCCGGATGCTGCGATACTGGAAATGAAAGACCTCGGCGACAACGTCTTCTACGGCGGCTGAGACCAACTCTCGAAGGCGGTGACCGTTGATGAACGTTGCGAACTCGTCGTGGTCTGGCTTGTCCCGGCCATCCACGTCTTCGATTTCGGGACGAAAGACACGGATGCCTCGCGCTGAATGGAGACGCTCGCCGCTGCGGAGTCCACATGGGTTATCTTCGCGGCCACACACTCAAACCAGTCGCGGCCGGCAACATTGGCAGCGGGGACAAGCAGCAGCGGAACCACTGCGTGTCCGGCCTCTGTCCGCAGCGTGCCGCCCTCGAGTGCAACGAGTACATTATTTGCAGCGGTCTTGTTCGCCGGAAGGACGCCTGCCAGATCGCGATGGGCGTTGACGCGTGCCGGCCACGTCCACGACCCCGCGCCGCCATGAAATCGCAGCGTTCCCCGAGTGCCGGTTCGTGTCGTCGCCTTTGAGTGCAGAACTCGTGCCGCGAGGACGAATTCCACCTTCTTGATGCCGACGTTGACGGTGAGTGACACCTCGCGACCCACGGCCCGGGCGACGCACGCCGTCTGCGTGATTGAAAATGACCAGCTCGCGCTTACTGGCTCCGGCGGTGGTGGGGGATGTGGAACCGCCGGCGCGATCGCGACCGGTCGCGGCGGCGGTGGAGTTGGATGACACGCGACCAAGGTCGCCAGCAGTGTGCCTGCCGCCACCCAGCGCATCCGAGCCGGGATAACCGGCTGGGCCGAACCACGTTCGTCATTCCCGCGGATGCGGGAATCCAGACAAACCCGCAGAATTTCGTGGGCTCTCGCCTGGATGCGCGCTTTCGCGGGCATGACGTATCTAGAGTCCGCGCGGGTTGGTATCATTGAGTTGCTCGGATCGAGAACCGGTACCAATCGCTCAATGCGTATTCGGGATCATTCTCTCCCACCGTGTAGACCCGCCATGCGTACTCGGCGGGTTTATCGTCCAGCGTCACAGTGACCGTCGTCTGATTGACGTAACTCGCGAAAACATCCGACAGTTTGTTGCTGTCGATGGCGACCACTTCGACGAAAAATCGCGCCCGCTCATGCCCAAGGTCTGCCTTCCAGACGAGCGTGACATGTGTTGGATCGGAATTCGCCTGGATCTCCACGCCGTTGGCAGGCGCGAGCAGAATTGCCGGCTCAATTGTCGTGGAGTCTGCGATCGCAAGACGTGGAATCGCAAGCGCAACGGCCGCAATGAGCAGAACAGGAACGATGCAATGCGGCCTTGCCATCTCTCACGTCGGCTCCAGGTTTTCAATCGTGCCCCATTCCAATCTCGATCGTGCCCGGGCGCGGCATCCCGTCACGCGCCGAGAATCGCGCCAGTGTCGCGGTCCCATAGCCATTTCCCAGGTGAGCCGCGATCTGGTCGGCAACGCCTTGGTCCTGAACAAAATAGAATCTGACACCTCGCTTCGTGCCCTTGGGGGCCACTGGAAACGGATCGCCGACATTGAAACCATCCGCGCGCAGGGTACGGCTGAGTTCCAGGCTGCGCTGCGAGGCGACATCATCTCCTCTTGCGTAAGTCACCACGATGCGGATTGAAGCGCCAGAGGGCAACGTCACGCTTGCCGCGGCGGGGGACGCGATCGCCGGAACCGCGCCGTTCGCGGTCGAAGTGTCGTCGCTGCCGGATGGAAGCTGGGCCGGCGCTGCCGCGGCGGGAGACGTTGGTGCAGACGATGGCTGATCCGCCTGGTTCGGCGGTGTGCTGGCGGCCGTGGTTACCGGTGCGGCCGACGATTGCAGCAGCGGGACCGGGGCTGGCGCCACCGGCGATTCCACGTGCGACGATGGGATCGGCGCGCCAGGCCGCGGCCTCTCCTGTGCCGCGCTGGCGGCTGAAGCCTCGGCTGGTGTGTTCTGCGCCAGCAATGTCCGGTCGCGGAGGGACGAGTGGCTCCACGACAGCACAACCGCGACCGCGGCGAGGCACACGACGCCGGCCGCGACCCAGCCGGCGATGCGCGCGCGATATGCCGCCTTGCGCTCGCCACGCGCTGGCTGATCGGCGGCAGCGGTGTAACGGACCAGCGCAGGGCTCGAAGCTTCATCCAGCAGCGGAACGAGCACAATGGGCGCGGGATCGGACGGCGGACCGTCAGGTTCGCTCGGAGTACCCGCCGGGGCTTCGCGAGGACTATCGTGGTCGTCGCCTTGGTGCGGGGGGCCGGCGACCTCTGCCAGGTTTGTCTCGGCACTCCCGCCCTGGATCGCGATAGCCAGTTCGACATGCTTGAGAAGGACGCGTGGGGCGGACTCGTCGGCGCCCACGAAAAGCGCCAACTTGAGGAGTGACGCGAGCAGCCTCGGCACACCACGACAATGCGCAATGAGCCGTTCCCATGCTTCTGACGTCAGGGCGTTCATGGGCAATCCGAACTCAGCCATCCATTGCGCCAGGAATGCGCTGGCCTCGTCGTCTTTCAGGAGCGACAGTGCCACCACCGTGCCGTCCCGAAAGCCCATGAAACGCATGTAGAACGACGGCAGGGCGGTAATGATAAGGGTAATGCCGCTTCGGCGCGCCAGCATGTCGAACGACGAGTTACTCAGTCGCTCCGCCTCATCCACCAGCACAATGCTATCCGGTGGGAATACGGAGGAATTATCGCTGAATTCCGAGAAGTAGGTGACCGGCTTCAGACGCTGGAGCCGCTCCGCGAGGTCTCTGAGCAGGGTCGTCTTGCCGGAGCCCACCGGCCCCAGGATGGCGATGAGGCGGCCTTGCCCCTGCCCCAGCGCGAGAACCTTGTCACGTGCCTCACGCCAGGCGGGGTGCGCGATCACGGGCGCCGGGCGGCTGACCAACTGCGTCAGATCGCCTGGCGGCGGTAAAATGAGGTTTTCGGGCTGCGCGCCCCTCTCCACCATCACGGCCCCCGGAAAGATGTCCAGGTTCCAGGGGTAAAGGTTCTGGAGCCTGTTAGGCAATCCACTGACGGACTACCGTAACTGGCACAAGCCCCGCCGCGACGGAGGGGTTTGCGGGATCGGCTGGCGTTCAGCGCAGCCCTCAATGCGGTCTGGTATTGTTCCGTATGTAGCCGATCTGTTCCTGCCGCCGGGCGGCTTCCAGAACGCGATAGGGCGCGCCGCGCCAGAGCAGCGCCGACAGCACGACATTGGTGTCAAGGACGGCTCGCACCAGCGCCTCCGGACCGCCTGGGCGCGCGCACAGCGTCGACCTCGGCCTGGATCTCATCGTCCGTCACTGGCGAGGCTCCGGCGGCTTCCAGTGCCGGGGCGACCGCGAGCAGGCGGTCCATGGCGGCCAGGCGTCTCGCCTTGGCAGCGAGGAAGTCCACGAAATCCTCGACCTCAGCGATCCGCTCGGCCGGCAGGGCCTGAATCTTCTCTAGCAGAGCTTGGGCGTTCGGCATGGGGTACTCCGTTAGCTGCTAAGCGGCCTCGGTCGGCTGATGGGGCTGGTTCCAGGCCGGGGGTTCGGTCACGCGCTTCAGGGCACCGGCGGGTTGGTTCCTGGCGATAATGGCGTTGCGCAGCTTGCTGACAATCGCTTGTTCCTTCTCAAATAGCAGGATCGTCGCGCACTGATCGCCCGGCGTTTCGTCGCGTCCACGTTCCGACTGTCGAAAACCTGGGCTATCCGCCACTGGAACCTCTCCTCACGACATCGCCTTTCGCGACACACCGTCGGCAAGCCAAGCCGGCCTCGCGGCATTTCTACGCAGACCGCGAAAGCGGATCATAGCCATCACGGACCGCCACGCCTGTCCGGTCGGTGCAGCGACGAAGGCACGCGGCGGTGGCGTACGCATGGAGTGTCGCTGGATTCCCGCTTTTCGCGGGAATGACGGGAGGGACGCGGGGATGACGGGGAATGGGGATGGGGATGGGGATGGGGCTGCCTTCCGGGCGGTCGATGGGTGGACCGGCAGCTTCGGCCCGGCAGCAACGAACTGCTGCTATCGGAAACTATTCTCCGTGTCCCCCCATCCGCCACACGCTGATCCGCGCCGCGCCGTAGACCCGTTCCGCCAGCAACGACCGATCCGTGGGCCCCGCCTCCCCGCGCCCGGTCTCCGCCACCACCAGCGCGTCCGCTGCGATCCAGCCTTTTGCCGCCAGCGCCGCCAATGCTTGTGGCACCAGCCCCAACCCGTATGGCGGATCCAGGAACACCAATCCGCACCCCGCATCTGGCGCCGCGCGCGGCGGCAACAGCGCATCCCCTTCCCGCACGGCGCAGCACGCCTCCGCCCCGCATGCCGCGACATTCGCCCGCAGCGCACGCAACGCCGCCCGGTCCGGCTCGAAGAACGTCGCCCGCGCCGCGCCGCGCGACAGCGCCTCCAACCCCAGCGCGCCGGTGCCCGCAAATGCGTCGAGCACGTGCGCATCCTCGATCATCGACCGCCCCGCCCACGGCGCGTGCATCAGCATGTCGAACAACGCCTGCCGCGCCCGATCGGAGGTCGGACGCGTGCCGGCACCCGCCGGGGCGACCAGCCGCCGGCCGCGCCACAAGCCGCCGACAATCCGCATCAGGCGGTGGGCGCCTGCTCCGTTTCGCGGCGGAACGTCACCACCAGCACGTCGCGGAACCCGGGGCGCGCCGGATCGATCGGCTCCACCGGAGTCACCCCGTGCATCACCCGGTTATCGTCCACCAGCGCGGCGTCCAGCGGCTCGGTCAGCGTGAAGCTGCCGAGCCGGCGACGCGCCAGGTCGGTCACCGTGGTCATCCCGCTCTGCACGTTCTCCCGGCCGATCAGCAGCACCAGCACATGATCCACCCCATCCTGGTGCGTGCCTTCCGGCGTCGGCTTGCCGACTTCTCCGGCGCGCGCCTCGATGCGGAACTGATGCGTCTCGATATGCCAGGCCGGCGCCGGGGTCAGTCGCTCGAACAGGGCGCGGCACGTCTGCAGGATTGTCGTCATGCTCGGGCCGGCACCGAGCTCCGGCAGCACCGGCTCGAACCAGCGCGCGACGCCGCCATTCAGTGCGTTGTAGTCACGGCTCTGGTAGTGCGGCTGGTGCGGCTTGCGGCGGATGCCGCGCGCGTCGGCGGCAAACGCGGCGTGTCGCCGCTTCCGGTAGCGCCCGCCATCGGCCATGTAGGTGTCCAGGCCCAGGTCGCGCCAACTGGCCGCGAACGTGCCCCAGTCGGCCAGCGAGCCGTGCTGTTGCAGCACCACGCGCATCGCCGGACCGTGCACGAACGCATAGCCCGCCTCGCGTACCGTTTCCGCCAGGGTCTCTGTCTCGTTCATTCAGCTGCCGCCTCCTGCGGTCCGGCAAGTGCCGGGCGCGCCGTACCAGGCGCGCTCGGCACCACATAGGTCTCTGCCGGATTCCATATGATAATCCCAAGCTCCTGGAAGCGTATCTTCATCCGGCGATTAAACTCCCGCTGCACCGCCCAGCGGCCACTATCGGTGCACGGAATTTGCCCCGCCACCGTCACCGAGCCACCATCCAGCTTGTCCACGCCCCAAAGCTGCAAATCGCTGAGCATCCTCATCGCGTACTCGGGTTCCTTGCGCATCTGGGCTGCGATCTCGATTAACACCGCCGCCACGTGGTCGGTGTCCTCCTGGAACGACACCGCGATGCTCACGGCCGCATTGCCCAGGCCGCGGTTGGTGTTGGTCACACTGGTCACCGAGCTGAACGGGATGATGTGCACGGAGCCGTCGCCGGCCCGCAGTCGGATGGTACGGATGGACAGATTCTCCACCGATCCGGACAACCCCGACACGGTAACCCAATCGCCCACCTGCATGGCATTTTCCAGCAGCAGGAAAATTCCGTTGATCAGATCCTGCACCAGCTTCTGCGATCCGAACCCGATGGCGACGCCGACAATCCCTGCCCCGGCCAGCAGCGGAGCGATATTGATCCCGATCTCCGACAGCACCGTCAGCCCGGCAATCACCACGATGGTGACCAGCAGGCTGGTACGCAGCAACGGCAGCAACGTTCTCAGCCGGGCCGACCGCGCCATCTGCTGATCGCGCGACAGCCGGGCCAGGTGCGCCTCGATCGCGGTGTTGCAGGCTTCCCACACCACCAGCGCCAGCACCAGCGTCAGCGCCAGCGTCCCGAAAGCGGCGGCAAGCTGGTGCCCAAGGAAGCTGCTCGCCAACCAGTCGAGCAGGCCGAGACCCCAGAGCTCCAGCAGCACCAGCATCGCACCCAGAAATATCACCCCTCGTGCCACCGCTTGCAGCAGCGGATTGTACGCCCGCAGCCGCGGCTCCAGGCCGGGATACCGTTCCGCCAGATCCGGCGACACGCGCAGCGTCCGGTCAACCAGGCCGAGCAGCACGATGCCGATCAGCCGCGCCGCGATCACCACGGCGACCGTGACCACAAAGAAATGCAGAATTTTCGCCACGCCGTTGCGGATCTCCACCGCCCAGACGAACCAGGTCGCGGCCAGGAAGAACAGGGCCACCCAGTGCCACACCGGGGCTATCGCATTGCGCATTCGTGCGGTGATACCTGTCGCCCCCGCCGGGGCACGAATACGGCGCTTCACCGCCCGCCGCTTCTGCAGCACCATGATCCCCAGGAATACGTGATTGATCAGCGCGCTGATCTTCAGCAGGCCGTCATGCGCCGGCCCCGACATGCCGAGCAGCCCGCCCACCTCGGCAATGGCATAGCCGAATACGCCCACCACCAGGATCCGCCGTATCCACCGCGTCGCCCAAACCGCCGTCGGATCAGACATGCGCACCAGCCGCAACTTGTGGTTGTCCGGCGACAACATCATGCGGGCGAGGCAGACGAGGCCACCACACAGCACGTAGGCGTCCACCATTGCCAGCACGATCAGCCTGGTCTGCTCCGGCCCGCCTATTCCGGTCGCCGCCGTCACGTGCCCACCGATGGCAAATCCCACCACCGGGAGCAACTCGAGCAAAAAGCGCAGGAACACGAACGGAAGCCGTCTCAGCAGCGTGCGCGCGGCGACGTGGCGCGGGCGCCGCGGCTCGATCTCGCCGGCCTCGGCTCGGGCCTCACCATCCTCCGGCGTGGCCGGCCCTGATCGCGGATGGAGGCCGTCGGGCGAAAGGGCTTCCAGGATCGCCACCGGTCGGCGCAGCAGGTAGCGGACGCCTGTTTCCAGCAAAAAACCGATAGCGAAGGCGATGGCGACGCGCCAGGCAGCCGCGCGCAGCAGCGTATGGGCCAGCGGATTGGTCGCCATTACCACCAGCCAGCCCCAGAGCAGAGGGAAGCCCTGAACCGCCTGCACCGTGCTGATAGCGCGCGCGGAGAACCGGTTCAGGAAGCCGGAAGCGCCGAGCAGGACCGCAGCACCCAGGCTGTCGGGCGCCAGCGTCACCTTCGGTTCAGCCTTGGCGGGGGCCGATGGCGGCGCCGGCGCGGCGGTGGCGGCGGGCGTCGCCGCCGCGGCGGGTGAGGTGGCGGCGGGTGCGGCGGCCGCTGCCGGGGCCGGCTGCGCACTTTCGGCCTTCACGATCGCGTCCAGCGTGTCGACGAGCTGTGCCCGCTTGTGCGGATCGTTCAGCACATCCAACGCCTCGCGGGCCTGAGCGGCGGTCAACGCCGGGGCTGAGCGGGGCCGGGGCCGGCGATGGCGTGGCGGGCGCCGCCCCCGACCTGACCGTACCGGCGAGCAGCAGCCAAAGCACAACCCAAAGCATACCGGCCACCCGGCCTCGGGCGACCGGGGGAATGCACCGTCGCCTCGGCGTCGCCGAGGAGAGCGAGGGAGGCATTGCTAACATCTGCCGCGTACGAGCATGATCCCCATGAGGCGGTCAACGATGGCCCCGGCAGGCCCGCCAATTAATTCCGTGCAACCGGGTTTATCGGTCGCGCCTTCAAGCCAAAGTGAGACCCATGCGCTTCCTTGCAATACCGGTTGCCCTGTTGATGCTGGCGACGCTCGGGGTGCTGTTTGCCGGCCTGGTTAGCGTGGTCCGCGGCGGTGGCGATCCGGCACGGTCGAACCGGCTGATGCGTTGGCGCATCATCCTGCAGGCCGCCGCCTTGTTGCTGTTCCTGCTGATGATGGGTTTGCTGCGCGGCTGAGCCCGCCGCGGCGCGGCGATTTGATCCCGACGAACGTTGTTTGACATGGAAGCGGGCGGCTGCATATGGTCGATACCATATTGCAGGTGCGAACAGCCCGCCAGCCGCGGGCTGCGCCCTTGCATCTGTATAGGCGGGGCGCTTCCCCATGAAGATACTCGTCCCGGTCAAACGGGTGGTGGACTACAACGTGAAGGTCCGGGTGAAGTCGGACGGCTCCGGCGTGGAAACGGCCGGGGTCAAGATGTCGATGAACCCTTTCGACGAGATCGCGGTCGAGGAAGCGGTGCGCCTGAAGGAAAAGGGCGTGGCCACCGAGATCATCGCGGTATCGCTGGGGGTTGCGCAGTGCGGCGAAACAATCCGCACCGCGCTGGCGATGGGTGCCGATCGCGGCATCCTGGTGGAAACCGATAGCGAGCTACAACCTCTGGCGGTAGCCAAGCTGTTGCGCGCAATCGCGGAAAAGGAACAGCCGCGGCTTATCATCCTGGGCAAGCAGGCGATCGACGACGACATGAACGCCACCGGCCAGATGCTGGCGGCTCTGCTCGGGTGGCCGCAGGGAACCTTCGCCAGCAAGCTGATCATCGACGGCGATTTGCTCACTGTCACGCGCGAGGTCGATGGCGGGCTGGAAACCGTGGCGCTGAAGCTGCCGGCGGTGGTGACCACCGATCTGCGCCTGAACGAGCCGCGCTACGCCTCGCTGCCCAATATCATGAAGGCGCGCAAGAAACCGATCGAGACGCTGAAACCCGCCGATCTGGGCGTGGACCCCTCGCCGCGCCTCAAGCTGATCAGCGTGGCCGAGCCGCCCCGGCGCAAGGCGGGCCAGAAGGTGGCGTCGGTTGCCGAGCTGGTACAGCGGCTCCGCACCGAGGCGAAGGTCATCTGATTCGTCTGTCGCGCCAGTCCCAGGAAACACGTTCATGACGGCTCTCGTTCTGCTCGAATATGATCCTGCCGGGATCAAGCAGCCCTCCCGCAGCGCGGTCGCGGCCGCGGCCCAGCTCGGCGAGGTGCACGGCCTGGTGATCGGCAGCGATATCGGCGCGGCGGCATCGGCCGCGGCGAAGCTGCCCGGTATCGCGAAGGTGCTGGTCGCCGATGCGCCGGGCTTCGCGCATCTGCTGGCGGAGCCAGTGGCCGCGCTGCTGGTGGCGCTGGCGCCCGGCTATTCGCATCTGCTGGCGGCGGCGACCGCGGTGGGCAAGAATATCATGCCGCGCGTGGCTGCGCTGCTGGACGTGCAGCCGGTCAGCGACATTTCCAGCGTGGTGGACGCCGATACGTTCATTCGGCCGATCTATGCCGGCAACGCGATGGCCACGGTGAAATCATCCGACACGAAGAAGGTGATCACCGTGCGGGCGGCGAGCTTCGATCCGGTGGCCACCGAGGGCGGCAATGCGGCGATCGAGCCGGCCGCCGTGCCGGAGACACCGGATGTGTCGCGCTTCGTA
The DNA here is from genome assembly GCA_963777625.1 of uncultured Pseudomonadota bacterium. GTDB lineage: Bacteria > Pseudomonadota > Alphaproteobacteria > Acetobacterales > Acetobacteraceae > DATDIC01. The sequence continues at coordinate 113,797 of CAVZRO010000035.1, forward strand.
TCCGCCGAGCTGTCGAAAAGCGAGCGGCCTGAACTGACCGCCGCGCGCGTGGTGATCTCCGGCGGGCGCGGCATGCAGAGCGGCGACAATTTCAAGCTGATCGAACCGATCGCGGATAAACTGGGGGCGGCGATTGGCGCCTCGCGCGCCGCGGTGGACGCCGGTTTCGTTCCCAACGACTATCAGGTCGGACAGACCGGCAAAGTGGTTGCGCCGGACCTTTATGTCGCGGTCGGCATTTCCGGTGCCATCCAGCACCTTGCCGGCATGAAGGACAGCAAGGTGATCGTGGCCATCAACAAAGACGAGGAAGCGCCCATTTTCCAGGTCGCCGATTACGGCCTGGTGGCTGATCTGTTCACCGCGCTGCCCGAGCTGGCGGCCGAACTGGAGCGCCCCTCATGAACGTGGAAGTTTCGCCGGCAAGCGTTGCCGGGACGCTGGCGGAAGGCGGCAACCGGATCGCCCGGGTCGGCGTGGTGGGTGCCGGCCAGATGGGCAACGGCATCGCGCATGTGTGTGCGCTGGCCGAGCTGCCGGTCACCCTGCTGGATGTCAACCCGGCGCAGGTGGACAAGGCGCGGACGACCATCGCCCGCAACATGGAACGGCAGGTCAACCGCAAGCTGATCACCGTCAAGCAGAAGGATGCGGCGCTGGCGCGCATCGCCGGTACCACCGACTATGCTGCGTTCGGCGACGCGGACCTGGTGATCGAGGCGGCGACCGAGAAAGAGGACATCAAGCGCGCGGTGTTCAAGACGCTCACGCCGCACCTGAAGCCGTCCTGCATGCTGGCCACCAACACGTCGTCCATTTCGGTCACCCGGCTGGGCGCGACCACCGACCGGCCGGAAAAATTCATCGGCATGCACTTCATGAATCCGGTGCCGGTGATGAAGCTGGTGGAGATCATCCGCGGCATTGCCACCGACGAACCCACGTTCCAGGCGGTTCAGGCGCTGGCCGAGAAGCTGGGCAAGACCGCGGCGGTGGCCGAGGATTTCCCGGCCTTCATCGTCAACCGCATCCTGGTGCCGATGATCAACGAGGCGGTGTACGCGCTGTATGAGGGCGTCGGCTCCGTCAGCGGCATCGACACCTCCATGCGGCTGGGCGCCAACCATCCGATGGGACCGTTGGAGCTGGCCGATTTCATTGGCTTGGATACCTGCCTGTCGATCATGCAGGTGCTGTACGAGGGCCTGTCCGACAGCAAGTACCGCCCCTGCCCGCTGCTGGTGAAATATGTCGAGGCCGGCTGGCTCGGCCGCAAGACCGGGCGCGGCTTCTACGATTATTCGCAAACCCCGCCGCGCCCGACGCGCTGACACCTCTCCCGCTGCGCGGGAGAGGTCGGATTGCGCAGCAATCCGGGTGAGGGCGGCGCTAATCGCTCAGCGCCAGCAGCCGCTCCGTCTGGTCGAGAATCGCCGCAACCAGAGCCTTTCCCGCGTCACCCGCCTGGCGGCCCAGCCCGATCGCGTGCAATTCCTCCGCCATGGCGGACGCCGCATCGGGCCAAGGCATCTGCTCGGCGGCGCGGAGGCGAAGGAGCATGGCGTTCAACTCCGCCACCGGGTTGCCGGGCGGCGGATGTGCCGTTTCCGGCGGTGGCGCGAACAAATCCTGCTGGGGGCCGAATCGGGACATGGCTGCATGATACACGGCAGGCGGGCGGTTGCGTACCCCACCGTGAAGCGCCGAGAATAACGGATCATGAGTCGCAACGTCCTGATTGACTACCTTGATGAAATCGCGCGGATTCGCGCCACCCGCGCCGGTACCGGCGAGATCAGCTATTATGGCGCGTTGGTCGGCGCCCTGAACGCCAGTGGCGAACGGCTCAAGCCGCGCGTTTTCTGTGTTCCGAATCTTCGCAACCGCGGCGCCGGATTTCCGGACATGGGCCTGTTCGCCGGCGGCGGCCTTCGGGCGGCCGATGAATGGCCGGAGGGGCGTCCGCCCGACCGCGGGGTGGTGGAAATCGACGACATTCCGGCCGAGCTCTCGGTCAAGCTGCGCAGCGCGCAGGTAAGCCGATATCTCGGCGCCTATGGACTCGTGCTGGTCACCAATTTCCGCGATTTCGTGTTGTTGGGCCGCGACGCCGCTGGCCACGCGGAAGTGCGGGAGCGTTTCAGTTTCGGATGTACCGACGCCACCGCGTTCTTCGCCTTGGCGCGCGGCACGCGACGGCCGCCCGGCTTGGCGGCACGGTTCGCGGAGTTTCTCGAACGCGTGCTGCTGCATCAGGCGCCGCTCGCCCGCCCCGAGGAGGTGGCGTTCTTTCTGGCGTCGTATGCCCGCGACGCCCTGGCGCGGGTGGACGAGCAGGCGAGCCTGCCCGCCTTCGCCGATCTGCGCAAAGCATTGCAGGAGGCGCTGGGGCTGATTTTTGAAGGATCGAAAGGCGAGCACCTGTTCCGCAGCACGCTGGTGCAGACGCTATTTTATGGCCTGTTCAGCGCCTGGGTCGAGGTCGCGCGTGAGGGAGGTGCGTTCGACTGGCGGGCTGCCGGCTGGAGCCTGCATGTGCCATTTGTCGATACGCTGTTCCAGCGCATCGCCACACCGCAGCATTTGAAGCCACTTGGGCTGGAGGAACCGCTGTCCTGGGCGGCGGCGGCGCTCAGTCGGGTCGACCGCGCGGCCTTCTTCGCCCGGTTCGACGAAGCGGACGCGGTCCGTTATTTCTATGAGCCGTTCCTGGCGGCTTTCGATCCCGTGCTGCGGAAGGAACTGGGCGTTTGGTACACGCCCCGTGAAATCGTGCGCTACATGGTGGAGCACGTTGATCGCGTGCTGCGCAGCGAGTTGGGCGTGGTGGACGGGTTGGCGGATCCGGATGTGTGGGTTCTCGATCCGTGCTGCGGCACGGGTGCCTATCTGGTGGAAGTGCTGGACCGGATCAAGCGCACGTTGCAGGCGAAAGGTGAGGACGCGCTGGTTGCGGAAGATTTGAAACTGGCGGCAACCACGCGTGTCGCCGGATTCGAGATCATGGCGGCACCGTACGTGATTGCACACTGGCAGGTGGGACATGCGTTGCGCGCGGCCGGTGCGCCACTGCGGGAAGAGGAGCGTGCGGCGATTTATCTGACCAATGCGCTGACCGGCTGGGCCGCTCCATCCGAGCCAGCAAATGAGGACGCAACACAGCGCGGATTGCGCCTGACGTATCCGCCTTTGGCGGCTCGAGCGCGACGAAGCGGCGCGGGTGAAACAGGTGCAGCGCGATCCTGGTGGTGCTTGGTAATCCACCGTACAACGCATTTGCTGGAACCTCGCCTGCCGAGGAAGCGGGGTTGGTCGTGCCGTATAAGCAGGGACTGCAAAAACAATGGGGCATCCGAAAGTTCAATCTGGATGACCTGTACATGCGGTTTTTCCGCATTGCGGAGCGGCGGATTGCCGAGGCGACTGGACGTGGTGTTGTATGTTACATCAGCAATCATTCTTGGCTGTGGTATCCTTCCTACGTGGTGATGCGGAAGCGTTTGCTGGAGGAGTTCGATCGGATTTGGATCGATAATCTGAACGGGTCGAAATACGAGACCGGAAAAGTGGCGCCGGACGGGAGCCCCGATCCATCCGTGTTCAGCACGGAGGCCAATCGCGAGGGGATTCAGGTCGGGACGGCGGTAGCGTTGCTGGTAAAGGCGAGCCGTACATCTGATCGGTCGGTGCTGTATCGCGATTTTTGGGGTGCTCAAAAAAGAGCAGAACTACTGATGAGTGGACACGCAAACCAGCCTGATCTGCACTATGTTCGTGCTGTGCCTTCCAATCACAACCGCTTCGTCTTCCGCCCAAGTAACCTGCAAGCTAACTACCAGTCATGGCCGCTGTTGCCACAACTAGCCGCTATGGCAGCAATCCCGGGACTCCTGGAGATGCGCCGAGAGGCATTGGTTGACACTGACAGTACCCGCGCTGGCCAAACGGATGCGCCGCTACTTCGACGCCGAAGTCCCGTTAACGGTGTTACAAGCGGAGAATTGCGGGCCCTCGAGGAATATGGCCCGATTCGAGGCCGAGAAAGCACGTGTTGGTCTCCTTCAACGCGAGCAATTCAGCCAAGACAAAATCCGCCGGTTCTATCAACGACCACTCGAAGAGGCATGGTGCTATTTCACCGCTGTTCGTCCGATTTGGAACGAACCGCGTCCAGAGTTGGCCACGCTGATCGGAAAGAATAATCCGGCCCTTGTTAGCCGTGCATATCGGGAACGACCGCACGAAGGTCCCCACATCCTCCTTACCACAGGTCTGCCCGATTATCACCTGCTTCGCCCGAATTGCTCGGCCATCACGTTCTATCGAGCCGATGGTACGCGCCAATCTCTCCCACGCCGCCCGCGCCTGGCTCGACCATCTCGGCCTCCCCGACCCCGACAAAGACCACGACGTCGCCGCTCTCCCCTGGATGCACGCGCTTGCCATCGGCTACTCCCCCGCCTGGCTTTCCGAAAACGCCGACGGCATCCGCCAGGACTGGCCCCGCGTTCCGCTACCCAACAGCGCGGCCCTGCTCCGCGCTTCCGCCGATCTCGGCATCCGCGTCGCCGCCCTGCTGGACCCCGACGCAACCGTTCCCGGCGTAACCGCCGGTTCACTGCATCCTGCCCTCGCCACGATCGCGATTCCCACCAAACGCGGCGGCGGCCAGATGACGGAGGCCGACCGCGCGCTGATCGCCGGCTGGGGCCACGCCGGCAAAGGAGGCGCCATCATGCCCGGCCGCGGACGAATCACCCACCGCGACTATGCATCCGACGAAGCCACTGCCGCCGCGCAACACGCGGTGTTCGGTCCCCAGACCAACGACGTTTTCCTCAACGCCGACGCGTTCTGGCGCAACATTCCCGACACCGTCTGGGATTTCACCATCGGCGGCTATCAGGTGCTGAAGAAATGGCTGTCCTACCGCGAGAAACCCCTGCTTGGCCGTCCGCTCACGCCCGGCGAAATCCGCTACGTGCGCGATGTCGCACGACGACTGGCGGCCTTGCGTCTGATGGCGCCGGAGCTCGACGCCAACTACCGCGCCTGCGCCGCAGCACACCGACCCCTGGACGCGTCGCCTCAACCAGCCGCTCAGCCCACCACCCCTACCGTCCCGCCGCCGCCAGCACCCGCAGCGCGAGCTTGAAGTGCGGCCGGTCGATCATCTTGCCGTCCAGCGCGAACACCCCGCCGTCGGGATTGGCGGCAAACGCGTCCCGCACGCGCTCCGCCCAACGCACCTGCTCCGCCGACGGGGTGAACGCCGCGTTGGCGATCTCGATCTGCCCCGGGTGGATCAGGATCTTGCCGGCAAACCCGTCCGCCGCCGCCGCCGCGGCCTCCCGTCGCATCCCGTCGGCGTCTCGCGAATCGGGCCACGGCGTATCCAGCGCCGGCACGCCGATCGCGCCCGCCGCCACCAGCACCGCCGCGCGCGCCCAGGCCGCCGCCGCGTTCAGCGACCCATCCGGACGGCGCGGCGCCACCGCCAAGTCGGCCGACAGATCCTCCGCCCCGAAGCAGATCGCCGCCAGCCGCGCCGCCACCCCGGCATAAGCCCCCAGCGTGAACACCGAGGCCGCCGTTTCCGTTACAATTGGCACCACCGCCACGCTGCCCACAGGCAACCCGGCCGCTGTCTCCAGCGCCTCCAGATGATGATCCAGCGCGCGCAGATCGTCGGGGCCGGAGCATTTCGGCAGCATCACCGCCGCCGGCGCCGCCGGCACCACGCTCGCCAGATCGGCTAAATACCATTGTGTGCCGGGCGGATTCACCCGCACGATCACCTCATTGCGGCGGCCATCATTCCCCATTTGTCGCAGCAGCGCCGCCACTGCCGCCCGCGCCTGCGGCTTGGACGGCGCCGCCACCGAGTTCCTCCAGGTCCAGGATCACCGCGTCCGCCGCCGAGGCGAGCGCCTTGGAGGATTTGCGCGCGGAATCGCCGGGCGCGAATAACGGGCTTCTCAGTCGCATGCGGAAACAACCGGCTGCTTCATAAGCGAGCAATAATCTTGCGCCTTCCACGGCGATATGCAATCAGCGGACACGGAGGCACACCCGGAAAAAAGGGGACGTCCAGGGATGTCGGACATCATCCTGGAAACACACGGCTTGACGCGTGAATTCAGCGGCTTCGTGGCCGTTGACGACGTGTCGCTCGCGGTGCGCGATGGAACCATCCACGCGCTAATCGGCCCCAACGGTGCCGGCAAGACCACCTGCTTCAACCTGCTGACAAAGTTTCTGCCGCCGACGCGCGGACGCATCCGCTTCAAGGGGCGCGACATCACCCGGTTGCGTCCGGCGCAGGTGGCGCGGCTCGGGCTGGCGCGCAGCTTTCAGATCTCCGCCGTGTTCCCACGCCTGACCGGGCTGGAAAACGTCCGGCTCGCGTTGCAGCGAGCGCGCGGCAACTCGTTCGATTTCTGGCGCTCGGAAAAATCGTTGCGGGTGTTCGACGACCGCGCGCACGAGCTGCTGTTCGATGTCGGCCTGTCCGGCTTCGCCGACACCACTGCCGGCCAGCTCGCTTACGGACAGAAGCGCGCGCTGGAAATCGCCACCACCCTGGCGCTCGATCCGGAGATGCTGCTGCTGGACGAGCCGACCGCCGGGATGACCCACGCCGACGTGGACCGCATCGTCGAGCTGATCCGCCGCATCCGCGCCGGCCGGACCATCCTGATGGTGGAGCATAACCTCTCCGTCGTGCAGGGCCTGTGCGACATCATCACCGTGCTGACCCGCGGGCGCGTGCTGGCCGAAGGCGACTACGCCAGCGTATCGCGCAACCCGGACGTGATCGCCGCCTATCTCGGCTCCGAGGAGCCCGCGGTGGCGCATGCTTGAGGTGCACGACCTGAACGCCTGGTACGGCGAAAGCCACGTACTGCATGGCGCCGCATTCGAGGTGCGCGAAGGCGAGGTGGTCACGCTGCTCGGCCGCAACGGTGCCGGCAAGACGACCACGATGAAATCGATCATGGGCCTGGTGCCACGCCGCGACGGCACCATCCGGTTCCGCGGCCGCGAGCTGATCGACCTGACATCGGATGCCATTGCCCGGTCGGGCATCGGCTTCTGCCCGGAGGAGCGCGGCATTTTCGGCTCCCTCTCGGTGACCGAGAATCTGCTGCTGCCGCCGATCGTGGCGCCAGGCGGGCTGGACATCGACACGATCTACGCGCTGTTCCCCAACCTGAAGGAACGCGCACACACCGCGCAGGGCACCAAGCTGTCGGGCGGCGAGCAGCAGATGCTGGCGATCGCCCGCATCCTGCGCACCGGCGCGCGGATGCTGCTGCTGGACGAACCGACCGAGGGGCTGGCGCCGGTTATCGTGCAGCAGATCGGCCACACCATCCGCGAGATCAAGAATCGCGGCTTCACCGTGCTGCTGGTGGAGCAGAATTTCCGCTTCGCCGCCACCGTCGCCGATCGGCACTATGTCATGGAGCACGGACGGATGATTGATATGATTCCCAACCATCTGCTGAACTCCCGGTTGGACAAGCTGCATGAATATCTCGGCGTGTAGCGCCGATATGCGCGCCGGCGTCCCGCGCGCATCTGCTTTATTCGTCCCGAAGGCGCCCTCGCCATGATGATGATCTTCGGCATACCCGCACCGCTGCTGTTCGGGCAGCTTCTGCTCGGGCTGATCAACGGCGCGTTCTACGCGCTGCTGTCGCTCGGGCTGGCGGTGATCTTCGGCATGCTGAACATCATCAACTTCGCCCACGGCGCGCTGTTCATGATGGGCGCCTTCGCGTCCTGGATGCTGCTGAACTATCTCGGCATCGGCTATTTCCCGGCGCTTATTCTTTCGCCGCTGCTCATCGGCATCTTCGGCATTGTGCTGGAGCGGGTGATGATCAGCCGGCTCTACAAGATTGACCATGTGTATGGGCTGCTGCTGACCTTCGGGCTGGCTTTGGTGATCGAGGGCCTGTTCCGCAACTATTACGGCAGCTCCGGCATGCCGTACCAGATACCGCACATCCTGCAGGGCGCCACCAATCTCGGCTTCATGTTCCTGCCGATCTACCGCGCCTGGGTCGTGCTCGCCGCCCTTGTGGTCTGCATCACCACCTGGGCGGTGATCGAAAAGACGTCCCTCGGCGCCAAGCTGCGCGCCGCCACGGAAAACGCGCCGCTGGTGCGCGCCTTCGGCGTCAACGTGCCGCGCATGGTCACGCTCACCTACGGCGGCGGCGTCGCCCTTGCCGCCTTTGCCGGCGTGCTGGCGGCGCCGATCTACTCGGTGAACCCCAACATGGGCGACAATTTCATCAACACCGTGTTCGCCGTGGTGGTGATCGGCGGCATGGGATCCATCATGGGCTCGATCATCAGCGGCTTCGGCCTCGGCGTGATCGAGGGCCTGACCAAGGTGTTCTACCCGCAGGCCTCGGCAACCGTGGTGTTCCTGGTGATGGTCATCGTGCTGCTGTTCCTGCCGCGCGGCCTGTTCGGAAAGACCGCCTGAGATGTCGGTCTCGACCGCCACGCCGGAACTCGCCGCCGCCCGCCCCGGCCTGTTCGGTTTCACCGGCTCCCAGGCGATCGCATTCGCGGTCTTGCTCGCGGCGGTGATCGTGCTGCCACACGTGCTCTATCCGATCTTCCTGATGCGCGTGCTGACCGCCGCGCTGTTCGCCTGCGCCTTCAATCTGATGATCGGCTACGTGGGCCTGCTGTCGTTCGGACACGCCGCGTTCTACGGCATGGGGGCCTATCTGGCGGCCTGGACGTTGAAGTTCTGGCATCTCGATGCGGTGCTCTGCATCGCCATCGGCGGCGTCACCGGCGGCGTCCTGGGACTGTTCCTCGGGTATCTCGCCATCCGCCGGTCGGGCATCTATTTCGCCATGATCACGCTGGCGCTGGCGCAGATGGTGTATTTCTTCTGCCTCGAAGCGCCCTTCACCGGCGGCGAGGACGGCATCCAGCAGGTGCCGCGGGGATACGCGTTCGGCATCATTCCGCTGAACAGCGACATGAACATGTACTGGCTCACCGCCGGCATCTTCCTGGCCGGGTTCCTGCTGGTGCACCGCATCATCCACTCGCCGTTCGGCCAGGTGCTGAAGGCGATCCGGGAAAACGAGCCCCGCGCGATATCCCTCGGCTACCGTACCAGCGACTACAAGCTGATCGCGTTCGTGCTCTCCACCGCGCTTTCTGGGGTGGCCGGTGCGACGACCTCGATCGTGTTCGGCATCGCCACGCTCGACGGGGTGCATTATTCCCGTTCGGGAGAGGTGGTGCTGACCACGTTGGTGGGCGGCCTGGGGACGGTTTTCGGCCCGGTGGTCGGTGCCGCGGTCACCACCGGCATGGAAAACTACCTGGCGCAATTCGGCGACTGGGTCACGGTGACCCAGGGCGCCATCTTCGTCGTCTGCGTGCTGGCGTTCCGCCGCGGCATCGTCGGCGAGATCGCGGCGGCGCTGAAACTGTCGCTGTAAGGGCGCCGGGCGCCGCCCCGGGGGAAAGCCCCGGCGTTTGTTCACCCACTCCCGCATGCTAGACCTGGGCGCATCCCGCGTCCCGAAGGCGATCATGAACGAGCATCTGCCCACCCAGGTGGCGACCCAATTCTTTTCTGCCCCCCTGTCGGATACCGACCCGGAACTGGCGGCGGCGATCAATGCCGAGCTGCACCGTCAGCAGGACGGGATCGAGCTGATCGCCAGCGAGAACATCGTTTCCGCCGCCGTGCTGGAGGCGCAAGGGAGCGTGCTGACCAACAAATACGCCGAGGGGTATCCGGGGCGGCGGTATTATGGCGGCTGCGGCTTCGTGGATGTGGCCGAGCGGCTGGCGATCGAACGGGCGAAGCAGTTGTTCGGGTGCGCGTTTGCCAATGTGCAGCCGCATTCGGGCGCGCAGGCCAACCAGGCGGTGCTGCTGGCGCTGCTGCGGCCGGGCGATACGATCCTGGGCATGAGCCTCGCGGCCGGCGGCCACCTGACGCATGGGGCGGCACCGAACCTGTCGGGCAAATGGTTCCGCGCGGTACAATATGGGGTGCGGCGGGAGGACGGGCTGCTCGATTACGAGGAGCTGGAGCGGCTGGCGCGCGGCGAGCGGCCGAAGCTGATCATCGCCGGCGGCTCGGCCTATCCGCGGGTGATCGATTTCGCCCGCATCCGGCAGGTGGCGGACGAGGTCGGTGCGTATTTCATGGTCGATATGGCGCATTTTGCCGGGCTGGTGGCGGCGGGGGTGTTCCCCAGCCCGCTGCCGCATGCGCATGTGGTGACGACAACCACGCACAAGACGCTGCGCGGGCCGCGGGGCGGAATGGTGCTGTGCAACGATCTGGCGATCGGGAAGAAGATCAACAGCGCGGTGTTCCCTGGCTTGCAGGGCGGGCCGCTGATGCATGTGATTGCCGGCAAGGCGGCCGCGTTCGGAGAGGCGCTGCGGCCGGAGTTCCGTGCCTATCAGACGGCGGTGGTGGCGAATGCAAGGATGCTGGCGGACACGCTGGCGGAGCGCGGGCTGGCGATCGGGTCAGGTGGAACCGATTCCCACCTGGTGCTGGTCGATCTGCGGCCGAAGCGGGTGACCGGCAAGGCAGCGGAAGCCAGTTTGGAGCGGGCGGGAATGACCGCGAACAAGAATGCCATTCCGTTCGATCCGGAGAAGCCAGCAGTGACCTCCGGGGTTCGGCTGGGATCGCCGGCGGCGACGACGCGGGGGTTCGGGGTCGAGGAGTTCCGCGAGGTGGGGCTGATGATCGACGAAGTGATCGAGGGACTGGCCCGTTCCAACGATGGTTCGAACGAAACGGTCGAGCACGCGGTGGCAGGGCGCGTGCAGGCGCTGTGCGCGCGGTTCCCGATCTATGCGGGGAGGGTCGTCGGGTGAGGCAGGCAAGGCCGGGGCTCCGCCCCGAACCCCGCCAGGGGCGCTGCCCCTGCACCCCGGCAAAGGCTGTGCCTTTGCAATCCATCCGTTTGGGTTGGGGGTGGGGGTGGGCGCCTACGCGGGCGTTACCAGCAGTGGGGTCGGCGCCCACCCCCACACCCAACCCAAGTAGCGGGTTCCAAGGGCTAGCCCTTGGCGGGAGTTCAGAGGGCAGCGCCCTCTGGCGGGGTCCAGGGGCGGAGCCCCGGGCCTTTGCCCGCACGGGGAGCTGGCGCTGATGCGGTGCCCGTTCTGCGGCCACGAGGACACGCAAGTGAAGGACAGTCGTCCGACCGAGGACTCGGCGGCGATCCGGCGGCGGCGGTTCTGCGGCAATTGCGGGCAGCGTTTTACCACGATCGAGCGGGTGCAGTTGCGCGAGCTGACGGTGGTGAAGTCGGACGGGCGGCGGGTGCCGTTCGACCGTGACAAGTTGGCGCGCTCCATCCGGATCGCGCTGCGCAAGCGGCCGATCCAGGAGGAGCGGGTCGAGCGCATCGTGAACGGGGTGGTGCGGCAGCTTGAAGCGTCGGGCGAGAGCGACATTCCCAGCAAGCAGATTGGCGAACTGGTGATGGACACGCTGAAGGAGCTGGATCCGGTCGCATATGTAAGATTCGCCAGCGTGTACCGGAATTTCCGCGAGGCGAAGGATTTCGAGGAGTTCGTCGGTTCGCTGGGCGATGCGCGATAGATGAACGGAGCGCCCGACCCGCGGGATGCGGCGCACATGCGCGCGGCATTGGCGCTGGCGTGGCGCGGGGTCGGCAATAGCTGGCCAAATCCGTCGGTCGGCTGTGTGGTGGTGAAGGATGGTCGGGTGTTGGGCCGGGCGGTGACGTCGCCGGGCGGGCGGCCGCACGCGGAGCCGGTGGCGCTCGAGCGGGCCGGCGCGGCGGCGCGCGGTGCCACGGTTTATGTGACGCTGGAGCCGTGCTGCCACTGGGGCCGCACGCCGCCCTGCACCGATGCGCTGATCGCCGCCGGGGTGACGCGGGTGGTGGTTGCGAGGCGGGATCCGGACCAGCGGGTGGATGGCGGCGGGATCGCCCGGCTGCTTGCGGCGGGGATCGAGATTACCGAAGGGGTGCTGGAGCGAGAGGCGGACGAGGTGCTGGCCGGGTTCGTGCAACGGGTGCGCGACGGCCGACCGCTGGTCACGCTGAAGCTCGCCAGCACGCTGGACGGGCGGATCGCGACCGGCGGCGGGCGAGAGCCGCTGGATCACCGGCGGCCTGGCGCGGCGGGAGGCGCACGCGCTGCGTGGCCGGCATGACGCGGTGATGGTCGGCGCCGGTACGGTGGCGGCCGATGACCCGGAGCTGACCTGCCGTCTCCCGGGTTTCCGCCCCACCCAGGTGGTGCGTGTGATCGCGGACAGCGGGTTGCGCACGCCCCTGACAGCGCGGCTGATAACCGGAGCGGCGGAGGCGCCCACCTGGGTGCTGACGCGGGAGGATGCCGACCCCGAGCGGCGGCGCCGGTTTACCACTGCCGGTGTGTGGCTGATCGAAACGGCGGGCGATGCGGCCGGGGTCGATCTCGTGGAGGGGCTGCGCCATCTGGGCACGGCGGGCCTGACGCGGGTGCTGGTGGAAGGGGGCGCGGGGCTTGCGGCGTCGCTGCTCAGGCTGGGGCTGGTGGACCGGATCGCGTGGTTTCATGCTCCGGGGGTCGTTGGCGGGGACGGATTTCCGGCGGTACAGGCGTTTGGGGTTGTGCGGCTGGCAGACATGCCCCGCTTCCGCCGCCGCTCCACAAGTCCGCTCGGCGATGACATGCTGACGGAATTCGAGAAGGTTGCACCGTAATGTTCACCGGGATCGTCACTGCCATCGGGGCCGTACGTGCGCTGTCGCCCATCGGGGCGGGACGCGACATGCGGCTGACCATCGCCGCCGGGGCTGAGTTCATCGGCGGGTCGATTCCGCTTGGTGCGTCGGTGGCGTGTTCCGGGTGCTGTCTGACCGCGGTGGAGGCGGGAGCGGACTGGTTCACCGCGGAAGCGTCGGCCGAGACGCTGGCGAAGACGACGCTCGGTCGCTGGCTGGTGGGGACTCGCGTCAATCTCGAGCGTTCGCTGCGGGTGGGCGATGAACTGGGCGGTCACCTGGTTTCCGGGCACGTCGATGGCGTGGGCGTGGCCATCTCGGCGGAGCCGGACCATGGTTCGACGCGCTGGCGCTTCGGCGTATCGCGCGACCTGGCGCGCTTCATCGCGGTGAAAGGCAGCGTTGCCGTGGACGGCGTGTCGCTGACGGTCAACGATGTGGACGCGGCGAGCTTTATCGTGAACATCATCCCGCACACCGCGTCGGTGACCTGTTTCGGGGTGCTGACGCCGGCCGATCCGGTGAATATCGAGATCGACATGCTGGCGCGCTACGTGGGACGGCTGATGGAATTGCAGGGAGCGGAGCGCTGATGGACGGGATCAAGTCGGTCGAGCTGTCGCAGTACCTCACCAGCGCGGACGAGCTGATCGAGGAGGCGCGGAACGGCCGCATGTTCATCCTGGTCGATGACGAGGACCGGGAGAATGAAGGCGACCTGGTTATCCCGGCGCAGTTCGCCACGCCGGAGGCGGTGAATTTCATGGCCCGGCACGCGCGCGGGCTGATCTGCCTGGCGCTGACGCGTCAGCGGGTGGAGCAGCTCGGGCTGGGGCTGATGAGTGCGCATAACGGCACGCGGCACCAGACCGCGTTCACCGTGTCGATCGAGGCGCGCGAGGGCGTCACGACGGGCATTTCCGCGCATGACCGGGCGCGCACCATAGCGGTGGCGATCAACCCGGAATGCGGGCGCGAGGATATCGTGACGCCGGGGCACGTGTTTCCGCTGGTCGCGCGGGAGGGCGGCACGCTGGTGCGCGCCGGGCACACCGAGGCGTCGGTGGATATCGCTCGCCGGGCCGGACTGTATCCGGCGGCGGTGGTGTGCGAGATCATGAACGACGACGGCACCATGGCGCGGCTGGCGGATCTGGTGGCGTTCGCGCAGCGCCAGAACCTGAAGCTGGGCACCATCGCCGATCTGATCGCGTATCGGCGGCGCACCGAGCGGCTGGTGAAGCGGGTGCAGGAGGGGGTGTTCAACCATGTCGCCGGGGGCGAGTGGCGGCTGGTGGTGTATGCCAACACGGTCGAGTACCAGGAGCACCTGGCGCTGGTGAAGGGTGATCTGTCGGGACCCGGGCCGGTGCTGGTGCGCATGCACGCGGTGGATTTGCTGGACGACATGACCGGCGGTCCGCACTGGATTTCGGTGCACAACGCGATGGACATGATCGGGCAGGAGGGGCGTGGCGCGGTGGTGCTGATCCGCGATCATCGCAGGGCCGGGCTGTCCGAGCGGGTGCGGGAGCTGGCGGTGTCGCCGCGGCCCGAGGTGGAGCTGCGCGATTACGGGATCGGCGCGCAAATCCTGCTCGATCTGGGTGTGAAAGACATGATTTTGCTGTCGAATCGCCGGCGCACGATTATCGGGCTGGAAGGCTATGGATTAAACGTGGTGGATACGCGGCCGATCCCGGAGACGGTTGGCGAGAAACGGTGAGCACCGAGGATGCCAAGCTGCCCTCCGCGCCACGGATCGACGGGCCGCCGCCGCATCTGCTGGTGGTGCGCGCGCCCTATTACCGCGAAGTGGTGGACGGGCTGACCGCGGGCTGCGAGCGGATTTTGCGGGAGGCGGGCGCGACGTTCGAGACGCTGGATGTGGCCGGTGCGTTCGAGCTGCCGCAGGTGGTGCGGCTGGCGTTGCGCGGTGTCCGCCGGTACGACGGTTTCGTGGCGCTGGGATGCGTGGTGCGCGGGGAGACCGATCATTACGATCACATCTGCCGCGAGACGATCGGCGGGCTGATGCGGGTGGCGCTGCAGTTCGGGCTGGCACTCGGGCAGGGCGTACTGACGGTGCATCGGCTGGATCAGGCGCTGGCGCGGTCCGGGCGCGATGGCCACAACAAGGGTGCCGAGGCGGCTTCGGCGGCGCTACTGCAGATTGACGCGGCGCGTCGCCTGGGCGCTGTCTGATGGGCAAACGCCCGCGCCGGCTGCCGCATCGCGGCCGCACTGCCTCGCGCGTGGCGGCGGTGCAGGCGCTGTTTCAGAGCGAGCAGGCGCAGACGAGCCCGGAGGCGGTGATCGACGAGTTCATCCGTCACCGACTGGGGGAGCTGCCGGGCAGCGGCGGGTTCGAGGAAGGCCGGGTGCCGGAGGCGGAGGTGCCGCTGTTCGCGCGCATCGTGCGGGCGGCGGTGGCGCAGCAGGATACGATCGACCGCATGCTGGTGGACGCGTTGCCGGTGGAGTGGCCGCTGGCGCGCATCGATCCGGTGCTGCGGGCGGTGATGCGCGCGGGTGCGGCGGAGCTAGGGATGGCGGAGGGGCCGCCGGCCAAGGTGGTGATCAACGAATATCTGAATGTGGCGCACGGGTTCTTCACCGGCGACGAGCCGCGGATGGCGAATGGGATTCTGGATCGGCTGGCGCGGCTGCTGCGGCCGGGGGAGTTTGGGGGGTAGACGGGGGGAGCGGGGGTGATGCTGGGCTACCTGCGAGACACGTTGCTCTACAGACTCTTCATTACGTCCTGGCCTAGCTCAGCGTGGCCGTCTTAGTATCATAGGTATGTTTAGTGATCGTTCCATCCTTTATCTTAGCAATAGCCTCATCGACGACGAAGAGTGGTACAAGAAACCACTCGCGCGGGACAACCGGCTGCCCGAAGCGATCTTTGATTTCAATGTCGAGGCGGGCTGCGCCGAAGATGCGATGGATCAGGTTCTCAAGTGTACAAGTCTCTATTTGATCTGACAGGCGGGATCATTTGGCATTGACGCTCATGCAGCATGTGAGAGCGGTGTGTCACCTCCGATCTGTTTGTCGCGTGCGAGCTGGGCAGCGTCAATGAAGGTCTGCATTGGAGTTTTCCGAAGCAGTATCGGCCCTGATGGGTTCGGTTCTCATTGTAGTCGGCGAGCCAGACATCAAGGTCGCTCTGCAACTCGTTGATCGAGCTGTATAGTTTCTTTCGGAACGCCACACGATAGAACTCGTCGAGCATGGTTTTGTGGAACCGCTCGACGATGCCATTGGTCTGCGGGCTCCTGGTCTTGGTCCGCGTATGGTCGATGTTCTCGACCGCCAGGTAGAGCTCGTATTCGTGCCGATCGTGGGCGCCGCAGAACTCGGTGCCGCGGTCGGTCAGCACGCGCTGCAGCGGCACGTGGTGTTCCTCGAAGAACGGGATGACGCGATCATTGAGCAGATCGGCGGCGGTGATCGGGGTCTTGCGGTCATAGAGCTTGGCGAAGCCGAGCTTGCAGTAGGTATCGATGAAGGTCTGCTGGTAGATGCGTCCGACGCCCTTGAGGGTTCCGACATAGAACGTATCCTGCGCGCCGCAATAGCCGGGGCATTCGGTATCGAACTCGCCGTGAGCTTCTTTGTCGGCCTTGGCTTTTTCCAGGGCGGCGAGCTGGCTTTCGGTGAGGATCAGCTGCTCCTGGGCCATTTTGGCTTCGAGGGCTTTGAGGCGGAGCTTCATGGTTGCGAGGTCGTGGCGCAGCCAGACGCAGCGGACGCCGAAGGGCGAGATGGAGATGCCGCGTTTGAGCAACTCGTTGGAGGCGCGGGCCTGGCCCCAGGCGGGCTGCTCGATGGCGATGGCGAGCACGGCCTGCTCGACCTCGGGGGCGACGCGGTTTTTGAGGATCGGCTTGCGACGGGAGAGCTCCTGAAGGGCGAGTTCACCGCCTTTGTCGTAGAGTTCCTGGAAGCGGTAGAAGCTGTCGCGCGATACCCCATGATTTTGCAGGCTTGTGAGACGTTGCCGAGCTGTTTGGCGAGCTCGAGCAGGCCGGACTTGGCACGGATGATCTTCTGGTCCTTAGTCATGGTGATGTCCTCTGGTTGAGGCCAGCCGACACCGCCTGTCAGATTAAGTCAAGACTTATGCATCTCAAGCCTGGCGCGGTTGATATTATACAGCTCGTAGGTGGCGACGATCTCGACATCTGCCATGAGGAACGTCGGGTCGAGGCGAGCGTTGACCAGACGACGCGCGACATCGCCACCCGTCACGCCGATCTTGTGCAGGAGATCGCGATGGGCGGCAACCGTGGGATGATCGGACTTGCTCCGCAGCACATAGACAATGCCGCTCGCCGCGTCCCCTTCCTCATTCTGATCGGCAAACAACGGGCCTACGGAAGGTTCGATGATCCCGTCGTCCGGCAGGGTCTTTTTGCAGCGCCCTTTGAAGTGACCGCATGAGCAAATTGCTTTCGGTCCCGTTGTCGAAGATCACGCGAAGCCGGGCGTCTGTGTACCCGTGTTCGTTGGTGAACGGCTCCTCCATCACCGCGACATAGGCTTTCTGGCCGCCCAGGATGTAGAATCGGCCCGGCGCGATCTCGGACTTGCGCTCGAACTCCTTAGCTCGACTTTCCGCAATTCAGGCTGCGAGGCAGAGAGTTTCCACGAATTGATTTAGCAAGGCGACGGGAATTAGCACGCTTTCCGCCGCGGACCGGGACATGGGTAAATCCTTTGGTGACCAAAGCACGCGTCGGACGGCTGCGATCGCGTCGCTGAAGGTCGGTTGGCGTTTTTGTACGAGGCGGCGAGATGGGGGCGAACAACGGTGCTGGGTGTTTGCATCAGCCCATGCGCCCAGACGGTCACCAGCGAATAGCGTCCGAGCAGCGCTGGGTTGGTCCGCAGGATGGCCAGGTCCGACCACTGCCGCTGCGTCTCGACGCCCAGGTGTTCGCGTGCCTCTTGAAAGGTTGTCTCGATCCGCCAGCGGGACACAAAGCGAGAAAGGATCGCGTCGGGTTCAAGATCGAGATCGGTGCACAGAAACGCCTGCGCATCGCGCTGGCCGGACGGATCGCGTACCAGGACCCAGCGGATCGCAGCCGGAGGCAAGCACGCTATACCAGACCGCGGTGTTGGAGACATACTCCAGCTTGCGGGTCTGCCCGCCGTACCACTCGGTCAGCATGACGGATGTCCAGACGGTCTTTGGGTCGGCCAGCACGGCGCTGAGTTTGGGCCGGCGTTTGCCCTTCAGTGGCGGCTGGCCGATTTGGCCCGGCCGGGCGTTCGCGAGCCGGTTCGAACAGGCTGGCATCAAGGCGCAGCCTTGTGATCAGGCAGACCTGCCGGCGCACCGCGGCGATCAGCTCCAACGCGGCGAAACTGCTGTCGGCGACGACAACCACGCGGCGATCCGGCAGCCAGCGTTTGCTTTGCAATATTGCCTGACGCGCCCAGTCGGTCAGCGCCTTGTGCCGCCTGCCTTGCCGTTCACTCCAGCGAGCCGACGGCGCCAGCACGGTCAGGAATGGCAGGCCCAGCGTCGGCCTGCGAACGGGACCGGCAGCATCACCGCCAGCGACAGCCAGCGCAGGCCGCTGGTTTTGACGAACTGGCCATGTGACGATCGCACCGGGTCGCGATAGATGCCCGCGCCTTGATTTTCCCCGCCCCAACGCCGCTCGATGGTATCGTCAAGGGTCGTTCGGACGCACTGTCCTGTCGATCGATGACGCGCTTCGCTTTATCGCCTATGAGGACATCTTCTGGGTCATCGCGTGAACGTTCCACCCCGCCAAAATGCGGAAAGTCGAGCTTAGGGCCTGTTGATAAATAACTGAATCGCGGTGTGATTTTCGGTTGGCTGGGATTCCGGCGCGGATAAGGAAGTGTACTAGACTCGGCGCGTGGTTGACGAGGCGGCCATCCAGCTGCGCTACGAGGCGCTCGATCCGGTGCTGGACGAGCGCGGCCGGCGTCGTTTTGCGGCGGCCGAGGCGCGCGCGGCCGGACGCGGCGGCGTGTGCGGCGGTGTCGCGGATCACGGGCATTGCGCGCAGCACGATCATCGCGGCCTGGCCGAACTTGGCGATGCGGCATCCGGCGAGCGGCGCTCGCGGCGGGTGCGTCGTCCGGGCGGCGGCCGCAAGAAGCTGACCGAGACCGACGCCACGCTGCTGTCCGACCTGCAGAGGTCTGGTCGAGCCGACGACGCGCGGCGATCCGCAGGCGCCGCTGCTGTGGACCAGTCGCAG
This sequence comes from uncultured Pseudomonadota bacterium, assembly GCA_963777625.1. Lineage (GTDB taxonomy): Bacteria > Pseudomonadota > Alphaproteobacteria > Acetobacterales > Acetobacteraceae > DATDIC01. The sequence goes on from CAVZRO010000035.1 coordinate 132,812, forward strand.
CCTGCGCAATCTGGCCGAGGCGCTGCGGGCGATGGGCCATCGCATCGGCCACAACGTGGTCGCCGATCTGCTGCGCCAGCTCGACTACAGCCTGCAAGGCAACCGCAAGACCCGCGAAGGCAGCCACACCCCGGATCGCGACGCGCAGTTCCATCTACATCAATGCGCAGGTGAAGCGCCGCTCTGGCGGCGGGCGAGCCGGCGATCTCGGTCGACACCAAGAAGAAGGAACTGGTCGGCGACTTCAAGAATGCCGGCCGGGAATACCGCCCGAAGGGCGAGCCCGAGCCGGTGCGGGTGCATGACTTCAAGATCCCCAAACTCGGCCGCGCCGCGCCCTATGGCGTTTACGACATCGCCGGCAACACCGGCTGGGTCAGCGTCGGCATCGACCACGACACCGCCAGCTTCGCGGTCAATACCATCCGGCGCTGGTGGCAGACCATGGGACGGGCGCGTTACCCCGACGCGCACAGCCTGCTGATCACCGCCGATTGCGGCGGCAGCAACGGCGCACGCGTGCGGTTATGGAAGCGCGAACTGCAAGCTCTGGCCAACGAACTCGGCGTGACCATCACCGTCTGTCATCTGCCGCCTGGCACCAGCAAGTGGAACAAGATCGAGCACCGGCTGTTCTCGTTCATCACCCAGAACTGGCGCGGCAAGCCGCTGGTCAGCTACCAGGCAATCGTCCAGTTGATCGCCGCCACCACCACCCGCACCGGCTTGAACGTCAAAAGCGAGATCGACACCGCAATCTATCCGCCAGGCCTCAAGGTCAGCGACAGCGACATGGCCGCGATCAACCTCTTGCCGCACGCGTTCCACGGAGAGTGGAACTACACCATCGCTCCAAAACCGGAATAACGCTTCAGTTGTTTGTCAACGGGCCCTTAGTGCCCGGCATGGGCGCCGGAAAAATCCGGCGCCGATAGCCCGCTCGCCTCCAAATGCCGGACCAGATCGGACTTCAGTCGCTCCAGCCCCTCGGCGCTGGTTGCCTCGGCGCGTGCCACCAGCACGGCCTGGGTGTTGGACGCGCGCAGCAGCCACCACCCGTCCGGGGTCAGCACACGCACGCCGTCGATCTCGGAGACCTTCGCGTTTTCTGAGCGCAGGCGTTTCGCAACTTCCTCGATCACCTTGAACTTGCGCTCCTCCGGGCAGTCGAACCGCAATTCGGGCGTGTTGACGACCTGGGGCAGCGCGCGGCGAACCTGCGATAGCTTGACGTCCAGGCGCGCGATGATTCCAAGCAGGCGAACCGCGGCGTACAGCGCATCGTCGAAGCCGTACCAGCGATCGGCGAAAAAAATATGCCCCGACATCTCGCCGGCGAGCGGTGCACCGGTCTCCGCCATCCGTGCCTTGATCAGGCTATGGCCGGTTTTGTACATCTCGGGGTTGCCGCCGGCGCGCGCGATTTCATCGAACAGCACCTGGCTGGCTTTCACATCGGCGATGATCGTCGCGCCGGGGTGATCGCGCAGAACATCGCGTGCCAGCACCACCATCACCTGATCGCCGAACAGTATCTGCCCGCTGTCATCGACCAGCCCGATCCGATCGGCGTCCCCATCCAGTGCAATGCCGACATCGGCGCGACGCGCCAACACCTCGGCCTGCAACTGTTCCAGATTTTTCGGCACGGTGGGATCGGGATGATGGGCCGGAAAGCGTCCGTCGATGTCTCCGTTCAGCACGATGTGCTTGCCCGGCAGCGCGGCGACAAGCCTGGTCAGAACCTCACCGGCGGCGCCGTTGCCGTTGTCCCAGACGGCGGTCAGGTCGCGATCGCCACCATCCCAGTCGGTCAGCAGCCGGGACACATAGGCAGCGCGGAGATCGATGGTCTGCTCGGTGCCGGCGGCTTCCGCCACGACCTCGCCGGCAGCCGCTTTCGCACCCAGATCGTAAATCTGCTGGCCGAAAAACGGCTTGCGGCCAAGCATCATCTTGAAGCCGTTATAGTCGGGCGGGTTGTGGCTGCCGGTGACCATGACGGCGCCGTCGGTTTCCAGCGTGGTGGCGGCGTAATACAGCAGCGGCGTCGGTCCGCGCCCGACCCGCAGCACATCCAGTCCGCAGGCGACCAACCCTTCCACCAGCGCCGCCTCCAGCTCGGGGCTCGACAGGCGCCCATCATAGCCGACCGCCACCCGCTTCCCGGCTCCCGCAACCAGGCTGCCGAAGGTCCGGCCGATCGCGAATGCGTCCGTGGGCTTCAGGGTCTGCCCGACGATGCCGCGGATGTCGTATTCACGCAGGACGGTCGGGTCGAATCGGTGCGAAAAGCCCATGGATATTCCTTATCCGCAATAGGTCTTGAGGAACGCGCGGACCGCCGGACCAAGATCGTCCCGTTTCAGCGCAAACGCGATCTGCGCTTCCAGGAACCCGGCCTTGTCGCCGCAGTCGAATCGCCGGCCCTCGTAGCGCAGGCCGTGGAACGGCTGGCGGCCGATCAGCCGTGCCATGCCGTCCGTGAGCTGCACCTCGTTGCCGGCACCGCGCTTGGTCTGCGCCAGTTCAGCGATGACCTCCGGCATCAGTACGTAGCGACCGATGATCGACAGGTTGGAGGGCGCTTCCGCGGGAGCCGGTTTTTCGACCAGCCCAAGTACCTCGACCAGACGCCCATCGTCCCGACCGGTGCGCAGAATGCCGTACCGGCTGGTCTGATCGCTTGGCACCTCCACCACGGCGACCACGTTGCCACCGGTTTCGGCGTATGCGTCGGCGAGCTGTTTCAGGCAGGGCGTGTCAGCGAGGATCAGATCATCAGGCAACAAAATGGCGAACGGATCGTCGCCGATGAAGGCGCGGGCGCACCAGATCGCATGGCCGAGACCAAGCGGTACCTGCTGGCGAACGGTGACCATTGAGCCGGGTTCGACATGAGTGCCCTTCAGCAGCTCGAACGCGTCCTGCTTGTCGCGCTCGCGCAGTGTGGCTTCGAGTTCGAAAGCGATATCGAAATGCTCCACCAGGGCAGTCTTGCCGCGTCCGGTCACCATGCAGAATTGTTCGATGCCGGCGGCACGAGCCTCTTCGATCGCATATTGAATCAATGGTTTGTCCACCACGGGAAGCATTTCCTTCGCCACCGCCTTGGTGGCGGGAAGGAATCGGGTGCCCAGGCCGGCGACTGGCAGCACAGCCTTTAGCAGCGGTTTCATCGTGTCAGGGTTCCTGTGCGATGGGCAATGAAACGGACGGCACGTACAAAGTCCGCACGACCGGCGTGGCTGGCCGCGCGTTCACCTCTCCCGCAAGCCGGGAGACATGAAGCTCGCACATCCGGCCATGCTCGGGCCTTTCCTGCGGCGCAACTTGCCGTGAGATGCTCAGGACCAACGGCGGGTGTGGTTCCGCGCCGGACCGAGCAAGACGTCACGCGCCTGATTGATGCGCGCGGCAAGCCAGTCCGAGCCGCCGGTGTCCGGATGGGCGGCGCGCATCAACCGGCGATGCGCCGCGCGGATCTCGGCCTCGGTGGCGCCCGGGCGCAGCCCGAGTATCTGGTAGGCATCGTCGGACGACATCGGGCCACCGGACGGCGGCGGCGGAGCCGCGGCGCTGGGCGAGAACGCCGACGCCCAATGCGAGGCCCAATGGGAGGTACGGAACCGGTTCCAGATCACCGGGCCGGCGAAGACAAGCGCCGCCAGGGCAATCCCTTCCCGGCCGGTCAGCACCAGCATAAGCGCAAGGCTGACTCCTCCCAGGGCAAGCACCCAGAGCAGAAACGACTTGATGGTCGTAACGGATGCCCGCTCGAAGGCGCGAAGCCCGCCAAGCAGCAGGAACAGGGTAAATCCGCCGAGGATAAGCCAGATCATCGGTCAGCAGCTTCTCGCGCCCACGCAGGCCGTGCCTTGATAACATACCTGCTGGTAACGGCGAAACGCGCGGGCTCGGCAATGGCCAGAGCCCGCGCGACCGCCAGCGCGACGCTACGTGCCGCGCGAATTACGCGGGCCGCCGCTGTTCGGCGGCGAGGCTCAGTGGACGGTGACCGGCACCATCTCGTGCTGGAGGATGGCGGCAATCGCCATGTCATGGTCGTCGGCAACAGCCATGGGGGTGCCATCGGCGGCGTGGATCGCAAATCCAGCCTCACCGTTGATGGTCACCGGACGGACATAGGCGATCTGTGCCATGCCGAGCTGGGCGAGCTGGGCTTCCGACAGATGCCGGATGTCCACGATGACCGCGCTGGGGGCTGCATTGCCCTGGTCGCCCGATCCATTTGTATTGACGTTCATCTTCGTCTCCTTGCGGCGGCCCGCCTTTTGCAGCGCCGTCGCTTTGTCGTCGCATTGTTTAGCCGACCGTTTCACTCCGTGGCACTAAATCTCATGCCTTCTCTGCCTTGCCATGCACCACCGCCGCATGGCCGTTGCCGCCGCGCCGGCTCTCGCCGGTATTGCGGATTTCGATGGTCTTCACCCGCAGCTCGGGCTGTGGACGAGCAAGATCGATGTGCAGCAGTCCGCTATCCAGCCAGGCACCCTTCACTTCGATGCCTTCGGCAAGCACGAAGGCCCGCTGGAACTGCCGCGCGGCGATGCCACGATGCAGGAACACCCGGTCCTGGGTGTCATCCGCCTGGCGTCCGCGGATCACCAGTTGATTGTCTTCCTGGGTGATTTGCAGCTCATCCATGGTGAACCCGGCAACCGCGAGCGTGATGCGCAGCCCGCTGGGGCCGGTCTGCTCGATATTGTAGGGCGGATAGCCATCGGCCGAGTTCTTCGACGCGCGTTCGAGCATCTGTTCGAGATGGTCGAAGCCGAGGAACATCGGCGAGGTAAACAGGCGGGTGGACATGGCCTCCTCCAAGCGAGCGGGGCGTGGCGCCGGGACCCGCACTCGGCATCCCGACACGGAACATCTTGGCAATCAGCTTGTCGCTTGCAAGGGGAGAAACCGCCGGAACTCGGGGCAGCATTGCGTTGATCGGGACCGGTCCAGGAGCTACATGCCGGACCATGAGTGAGACAATGAGCCAGTTGTTGCCGATTCTGATTGCCCCCGATCCGGCGCTGAAGACACGCGCCCGGCCGGTGGGAACGCAGCATGAGGCGCAGGTGCGAGCGCTCGTTCCGCGCATGCTGGCAACAATGTATCGGGCGCCAGGCATCGGACTGGCGGCGCCTCAGGTCGGGGTCGGGTTGCGGCTGACTGTGGTGGACCTGATGCCGGACAACAAGCCGGCCCCGCTCGTCCTGGTCAATCCCGAAGTGATGGCCGTCAGTGACGAGCTGGCGACGCGCGAGGAAGGCTGCCTGTCGCTGCCGGGGCAATATGCCGACATCACCCGTCCGGCGCATGTCAGGATCCGCTATCTCGACCAGATGGGGGTCCGCCAGGAAATCGAGGCCCACGGGCTGCTCGCGGCGTGCCTGCAGCACGAGATCGACCACCTGGATGGCGTGCTGTTTGTCGATCATCTGTCTGGCCTGAAGCGCAACATGATACTGCGCCGGCTTGCCAAGGAGATGCGGCAGAAACGCGACAACGCTGCGGCGTAACTTCGTCCATGCGATTGGCATTCATGGGCAGTCCGGATTTCGCCGTGCCGGCGCTGCTGGCGCTGCAGGCGGCCGGCCATGCGATCGCGGCGGTCTATTGCCAGCCGCCGCGGCCCGCCGGGCGCGGTTATCGGACACAGCCATGCCCGGTCCAGGCAGCGGCCGAGCGGCTGCGGTTGCCGGTGCGCTCGCCCGCCCGGTTGCGTGGGGACATGGCAGTGCAGGCGGAGTTCGCGGCGCTCGACCTGGACGCGGCGGTGGTCGCCGCCTACGGGCTGATCCTGCCGCAACCGATGCTGGACGCGCCGCGCCACGGTTGCCTGAACATCCATGCGAGCTTGCTGCCGCGCTGGCGCGGCGCCGCGCCGATCCAGGCCGCGGTGCTGGCGGGCGACACGCAGACTGGGGTCACCATCATGCGGATGGATGCCGGGCTGGATACCGGTCCGATTCTGCTGGCGGAGTCCGTTCCCATTCCGCCGCGTGCCACATCGGCTACGTTGCACGACGTGCTTGCCGGGTTGGGAGCCGGGCTGGCGGTGCGGGCACTGGCGGAACAGCCGGAGCCGGTTCCGCAGCCGTCGGAGGGCGCAACCTATGCCGCGCGGCTGAGCCGGGACGATGGACGGATCGACTGGAACCACGAGGCTGAGCGGCTTGACCGGCAGGTCCGCGCATTCGATCCCTGGCCCGGCAGCTTCACCCGCATTGGCGCATCGACCATGAAAATCCTTTCGGCACAGCCGGAACCAGGGGCCGGCCAGCCAGGCACCGTGCTGGATGACGCACTGCTGATTGCCTGCGGCGCCGACGCGTTGCGCCTGACGCGGGTCCAGCTTGCCGGCCGGGGAGCGCTGGACGCGGCGAATTTTCTGCGCGGCCACCCGGTGCCGCCCGGCACTCGCCTGGGCTGATGCCCCGGTGGGCGCTGCTGCTGGAATATGACGGGGCGCCGTTCGTCGGCTGGCAGCGGCAGGTGAATGGATTATCGGTGCAGGAGGTGCTGGAGGCAGCGGCGGCCCGCCTCAATCATGGCGCCGCCGTGTCCAGCGTGGTGGCCGGCCGCACCGATGCCGGCGTGCACGCGGCCGGCCAGGTGGCGGAAATCGCCCTGGGTCGCGAGATCAGTGCCGTGCAGCTTCGGGAAGCGCTGAACTATCACTTGAAGCCGCACCCGATCGTGGTTCTGCGGACGGCGCCGGCGCCCGATGGATGGAACGCGCGGTTTTCCGCCATTCGGCGCCGTTACCGGTATCTGATCCTGAACCGGCGTCCGCGACCGGCCCTGCTGGCAGGCCGAGCATGGCACGTGTCGCGGACGCTGGATGAGGCGGCGATGCAAGCTGCCGCGCGCCTGCTGCTGGGCCGACATGACTTCACCAGCTTCCGCGCTGCCGCCTGCCAGGCACGAAGCCCGTTGCGCACGCTCGATCGGCTGGAGGTGCGGCGGTCTGGCGAGCTGGTGGAGATCACCGCCGAAGCGCGCAGCTTTCTGCATCATCAGGTTCGCAACATGGTCGGGACGCTGCGGCTGGTGGGGGACGGAAGCTGGCGGGTGGAGCGCGTCGGCGCCGCCCTGGCAGCACGGGACCGGGCTGCCGGGGGGCCGACCGCTCCGGCTGACGGGCTTTGCCTGATGGAGGTCGGATATTTGCAGCTGCCGTTCGGGAACGCCGACGCGGCAACGGGGCAAGTGTAACTGATGTGATGCCAGGGTCGCGGTACGGATCGGTCAGTAATTGGAGAGACAGCGCGCAACGACCTTGCCTCAGTGGCGCTTCCCACCCGGCGCTTCCCAGTGGGGCCGTGGGGTGTAATCTGTCGGCAATGTCCGAGAACGAGAAAACGCCGCATCGTACACTGATCACCGCCTGCGTGATGACGGCGACCCTGATGCAGATGCTCGATTCCGCCATCGCCAACGTCGCACTGCCTTACATGCAAGGCAGCCTGTCAGCTTCGCGCGACGAGATCACCTGGGTACTGACGTCATACGTGATCGCCGCGGCGATCATGACCGCCCCGGTCGGATGGATGGCGGTGCGCTTCGGGCGCAAACGGCTTTTCCTTATTTGCCTGACCGGCTTCACCATCGCCTCCATGCTATGCGGCGCTGCACAATCATTGGCCCAGATGGTGGTGTTCCGGCTGTTCCAGGGCATGTGCGGTGCCGCGCTGGTGCCGCTGTCGCAGGCCACCATGCTGGATATCTACCCGTTCTCGAAGCGCGCCTATGCGATGGCGATCTTCAGCTCCGGCGTGATGTTCGGCCCGATCATGGGGCCGACGCTCGGCGGTTATCTTACTTACATGTACAACTGGCGGTACGTGTTCTACGTCAATCTGCCGTTCGGTATCCTGGCGATCACTGGCCTGATCCTGTTCATGCCGCGCGGCACCCCGAAGCAGGAGATGCGGTTCGACTGGTGGGGCTTTGCCGTGCTGGCGCTCGGGGTCGGATCGTTGCAAATGATGCTTGACCGCGGACAGGAGCAGGACTGGTTCGCGTCGCGCGAAATCATCCTCGAGGCCACTCTGGCCGGCGTCGGCATGTACCTGTTCGTGGTGCACATGCTGACGGCACGCCGGCCGTTTCTGTCCACCGGCATATTCCGCGATCGGAACTTCGTCTGCTCGGTCTCGATGACGTTCTGCATCTCGATGGTGATGCTGGCGACATCGGCGCTGCTGGCGCCCTATCTGCAGGACCTGGCGGACTACCCAGTGTTCACCGCCGGCATCGCGCTGGCGCCGCGCGGGATCGGCACGATGTTCGCCATGTTCTTCGCCAGTTGGCTGGCCAACCATGTCGATCAGCGCAAGATCATGGCGGTCGGCCTGACGATACTCGGGTTCGCGCTGCACGAAATGAGCAGTTGGACACCCGACGTCACCGAAGGCCAGATGATGGTCACGCTGATGGTGCAGGGCGTGTCCACCGGCCTGATCTTCAACCCGATGACCGTGGTGGCGTTCGTCACCCTGCCAGCGTCGTTGCGCGGCGAGGCCACTGCCTTGCAGGCGCTGGCACGCAACCTGGGGGCCGCGATCGGCATCTCTGTGACCACCTTCACCCTGTCGCGCAGCGCGCAGACCATGCATGCCGACATCGTCGCCAATATCACTCCGTTCGACCGGATGCTGCAGGGAACCGGGGCGGTGGCGCATTTCTGGAACCCGGCGACGCCGCATGGCGCCGCGCTGCTGGATCAGGAGATCAACCGGCAGGCACAGATCATCGCCTACAACAACGACTTCCACATGATGGCGTTTATCGTGGTCCCGCCGCTGCTGCTGCTGTTGCTATTACGCCGCGTCTCCCGGCCAACTGGCGCGGCGGCCGAGTAACCGACGCAAACCGGCCACTTCGCGCTTGATTCCGGCCATTTCGCTCCGGCAAAAGGCAATCCGTCCGAATTGGCAACGCCCCGGGCGGAGGATCGAATGGCTTCAGCTTGGTGCTGTTGGTCCCGAGTTCGGCGCGATGCTGCTGCTGGGCGCGCTCGCCGGCTGTGCAAGCCAGTCTCATTATGCCTCCTATCGCGGACTACGCACGTCGCCCGGACATTTCTATCCGCCGCCCGGGCCACCGAGCGATCCGTGGGGCCCGTACATCAATCAGGCATCGGCACGATTCGGTGTGCCCGGGGCCTGGATCCGCGCCGTCATGCACCAGGAATCCGGCGGGCGGGAGCAGGTGATCTCATCGGCCGGCGCGATGGGCCTGATGCAACTGATGCCGCAAACCTATGCCGAGCTGCGTGACCAGGACGGGCTGGGGAACGACCCGTTCGAGCCGCACGACAATATCATGGCGGGTGCCGCCTATATCAGGGAGATGTACGACCGTTACGGCGCACCCGGCTTCCTGGCGGCATACAATGCCGGCCCGAACCGGGTGGACGCATACCTATCCACTGGCACACCGCTTCCGGATGAAACAGTCAGTTACGTTGCTGCCATCGCTCCCCACCTGAACGGGTCGGCCACCATGACGGGGCCGCTATCCGTCTATGCGGGCACCGGAGGCGGCGTGCAGTACGCGGCCGTATCGCCTCCGCCCACACTGGTGTCATTACCGGCATCGTCCGGCGGGAGTGCTTGCGACCCGGACGCCGCATATGATCCAGATCAGCCCTGCGTGCCCGTGGCGCAGCCGGTCATTGCCGTGGCCGCATCGCCTGCTCCCGTCCTGTCGCCGCCGGCGTCGCCCGGCTGGAATGTCTGCGACCCGGATGCCGCCTATAACCCGGATCGGCCCTGCGTGCCGCCGGCACAAACCGTGGCCGTCGCGTCCCCGCCTCCCGTTCCGACGCAATCCGTGCTGTATCAGCCGGCGCCGGCCCCACCCCCGGCTCCGGCGCAATCGGTGCTGTACCAACCCGTTGCCGCACCGACCCGGGCCACGCGGGTTGCACTCGTGCGACCGGCGCCTGCCTCAATTAGCGTTGTCGCCGCGGCCGCCCCGGCCCCGGCCACCTCGGGCGCATGGGCCATCCAGGTCGGCGCCTTCCTGAGCCCCGAATTAGCCCGCGCGGCCACCGCCAGCGCACGATCGGAGCTACCCGCCCTGCTCGCCTCGGCGCAACCGGCCTTCCCGCTGACCGAGCCGTTCGGAACCACCCGTCTCTATCGCGCCCGCCTGACCAACCTGTCCGCACGGGCGGCCGGGGCAGCGTGTTCCCGCCTGCAGCAACTGGCGCAGTCCTGCATCGTGGTCCAACCAGACCGGTCGTAGACGCACGGTCGAACCCCATCTCCGATCCCATGTGCAATCGCTGTGAGCTGGGTCACAGAAACCAACCCGGCCACGTGACACACACCGGTGTCCGCGAAACATAATAACGCAACTCGGGAGACGTGAAGGAGGGTTAATATGAAAGCGCTTCACGCAGACAGTCTTGTCATGGATCGTCGCGCTATCTTGCGGCTCTCGGCCGCGGCTTTGGTTGCCGGCGCGGCCTTGCGGCCTGGACATCGCGCGTCGGCCGCCGCCGATCCGACATTACCCGTCCAGCAACTCAATGGCGCCTTGCTGGCGGCAATGAAAGCGGGGCAGCGGGCCGGCTTCGGCCAGCGTTACGCGATCCTGGCGCCGGCGGTGCAACAGGCCATCGACCTCGACACCATCCTGCGCGCCTCTGTCGGGCTGCGCTGGGCAACCCTGAACGGACAGGAAAGAGCCGGGCTGTCGGCGACCTTCGTCCGCTATACCGTCAGCACGTATGCGGCGAATTTCGACGACTATTCCGGCCAGAACTTCCGCATCCTGCCGGAGACGCGTTCGCTGTCGAACGGCGACGTGATCGTGCACACGCAGATCGTCCGCGCCGACGGATCCACCACACCGATCGACTACGTCATGCGGCAGGCGCCCACCGGCTGGAAGGCGGTGGATGTGCTGGCCGACGGCGCGATCAGCCGGGTTGCCGTGCAGCGCTCGGATTTCCGCGCATTGCTGGACCGCGGCGGCGTGCCGGCGCTGGAAGCAGGACTGATGCAGAAGGTCGCCAGTCTCTCGGGTGGCCTGGCGGCGTAACGCCTACAGCCGCTCGCTTAGCGCGATCGCGACCCGGCAGCCGGTCTTGATAGCGGCGGACAGCGCCCGATAGCCGGGCGTCTGCTCCGCTCCGCGCGCCAAGCCGATGTCGCGATGCTCCAGCTCTTCGGCCCGGAACTCCTCAAGCCGGGCAGTCAGTTCCGGTTCGGTGCCCTCGAGGGCGGCGACCTGCCCGGCATAATGCGCATCGATCGTCTCCTCGACGGCCACGGTACAGGCCATCGCCGCCCGTGGCCCAAGCGCCGCCGTCGCCGCCCCCAGCACATACCCGGCAATGTGCCAGAACGGCAGCAGCGCGGTTGGCCGGACCCGGCGTTCCGCCACCAGCGCCTCGAAGGCGCGCAAGTGCCGCTGCTCCTGGTCCGCCATATGGCGCAGGATCGGACCGTGTTCGCCACGCCCAAGCACCGCAAGCTGCCCGGCATAGATCCGCGCGGCGCCGTATTCCCCAGCGTGATCCACCCGGACCATACGCTCGACCGCCTGCCGCTGCGGCAAATCGCCCGGCAGCCTCCGCGGCAGCCTCCCTGGCGGACTCATGGCACGCGACGCCAGAGAAAACCGGTCAGCACCGCCACGAAGAGCAGCGAATAGATCAGGTTCATCGCCGCCATCGATACCGGCAGGCCGGGGACGAGGAAGGTCGGCGCGTCGCAGGGCTTGGACGGACGCAGCGGCATAGCCGCCAGGCGCTGCGCGAGTGTGCCGGCGGTGATGTGCGGCGCGGCACATTCCGGCAATGGGCTCGGCCACCAGCCCAGTTCCACCCCGACATGCACGCCGGCCAGTCCCACGCTGGCCAGCATCGCCACCGCGACCAGCCCCAAACCCCAGCGCGCCAGCCCGCGCGGCAGAAAACAGGAAACCAGCCCGATCAGGATGGCGGCGCGATAGGGCCAGCGCTCCAGCAGGCACAATGCGCAGGGTACCAGGCCACCCCAATGCTCCGAGGCAAGCGCGATGCCCAGCCCCAGCCCGGCGGCCAGAACCGAGATCGCGGCGGCAGTGTGGGTATGCGTCCGGCTCATGGGCGCGGTTTGCCCGGCTTCACGCTCGTGCGCAACCGGCATACTGTACGGTATCCGTCGTCGGGAGGAGTCCGTTCATGCCACGTATTCTGTGGGGCCGCAGCACGTCCAGCAATGTGATGAAGGTGATCTGGCTGCTGGAGGAGCTGAAGCTTCCGTATGAGCGGAAAGACGTCGGCGGCTCGTTCGGCAAGACCGATACGCCGGAATATCGCCGCATGAATCCCACCGGGCTCGTCCCGACCCTGCAGGAGGACGATTTCACTCTGTGGGAAAGCAATGCGATCCTTCGTTACATCAGTAACACCCACCCGACGGACACGTCGCTGTGGCCGCGCGACCCGCATGCGCGCGCCAATGTGGATCGCTGGCTGGATGCCCAGCAGACGGTCATGAACCGCCCGCAGGGGGTCATCTTCCTGAACATGGTGCGCACGCCGCCGGAAAAACGCGACCCGGCCGCCATCGCCCACGCAATCACCGAGGCGGCACGCGCGTGGGGCATGATCGGCGCCGAACTCGGCCGCCATTCTCACATCGCCGGCGACGATCTGACGTTATGCGACATAGCCTGGGGCGTGCACGTGCATCGCTGGTTCAACATGGATTTCAATCGCCCCGAGATTCCCCATCTGCGGGAGTGGTACGATCGGCTGCTGCGTCGTCCGGTGTACAAGCAACACATTGCCCGTCCGCTGGTGTGACGCTGCCCGGCCGCGCTTCGGTACGAAATCCGGTGAAGCGGTGCGGAATACGCTGGATCGCTTCGATCACCCGTCGGCGTGTCGCGGCCGTATCGTCGGGGCGGAACTCCAGCGTGATGGTATCGACCAGCCCACCGAACCGCCGCGCGACCGCCTCGGCCAACCCTTCGTAGGGGGCGCGGGCGCAGAACAGATCGAGCGTCTGGTCGGAAATGAGGGTCGGCATCTGGTCCCATTTACCCTCGCGCGACAACGCGTTCAGCCGGATGCCGAGATCGCCCAGGCCGTGCAGGTCGAAGACCCCGCGATAGGCAGGGGTGGAACCATAAAATGCGATCCGGTAACGGATCTTCTCGGTCGCCGCGCGAACCGCGGCGTCGTCCGGCCCGCGTGGCAATGAAGCCGCCGCCGGTCACCTCGAAATGCGCGAATGATTTACCGGTCGCGGCGAGTTCCGCCTCCAGCCCCGGCCGGATGACCTGTTCCAGGTACTGGCGTGTGGCGAAACCATGCAGACGCACGCTATCAGCCTGGCGCGCCGCGGTCTTCAGCATCAGCGGGCCGACCGCCGCCAGGGCAATCGCAGGCAGCGGCAGCCCCACCGGTTCCGGCGTGAACTCCGGTGTCATCAACGTGAAACGATAATGCTTCCCCTGATAATCCAGCCTCTCTCCCCATTCCCAGCAGCGAAAAATAGCGCGGAGCGCCTGCACATATTCGCCCATGCGAGCCGCGGGCGCGGTCCAGGGAACGCCGAAGCGACGCTCATTGTGTGCCTTCACCTGGCTTCCCAGGCCGAGCACGAAGCGCCCGCGCGCGTGCCGGTGCAGGTCCCAGGCCTGATTGGCGACGATCATGGGGCTGCGTGGGAACGCGATCGCGACGGAGGTGGCAAGCTGCACGCGTTCTGTCGCCAGCGCGGCAAACGCGAGCGGCGTAAACGGATCATGCCGCAGCTCGTTGCTCTGGACACAGTCGAACCCGTCGATCTCGGCGGTCCGCGCCGCGGGCCCGCACGCGCGCCAGTCGGCCACCGGCAGCACCGTCGAGACGCGCATGGACCGTATTCCCCCGGACGTGGATTGCCGCCTGTTACGCGGCGGCGGTGCGGCCCTGGTTGATCACGGCGTGAATGCGGTCGAGATCGATCGGCTTGCCGACCAGATCATCGAATCCCGACGACCTCGCCCGGCGATGGTCCTCCGGACGGTCGTAGCCGGAAACAGCAACAAGATGCAGCAGCCGCAGCATCGGGTCATCCCGGCAGGCGCGCGCGAATCCGCACCCGTCCATCTCGCCTGGCAGCGTAAGGTCGCACAGCACGACATCGACGGGTCGGCGACGCGCCTGCTCCAGCGCGTCTGCCGCATCATGAACGACGGTAACCTGATAACCCTCCAATTCCAGCAATTCGGCGAAGGTTTCCGCGACATGGAGATCGTCTTCGACCAGCAGGATCCGTTTGGATCCAGCCACGGTCGAGGCATGCTGTGTCGCTGGGGGTCGCTCCAGTTCGCCTGTGTCCATCGTTTCCTTGCCCAACCCCCTGGCGTCCTCAACACTCCGCCTAGGCTGCCGGGAATATGACCATAGGGCAATGAGCAGAGTCGCGACAGGCCGTCAAAGTTTTGCGAGTTCAGGAATGGGGACGGCCGATTCCGCCAGCCTCCGCGCCGCCAACGGCGCGTCATGGAAGGCCGGCAGTGCGAACGGCTCGCCAAACAGATGCAGCCAGATTCGCTCGATCATATAGCCGTAACACGTCGGTCCCAGCGCCGCGTCGCGCATGCGGCGGAGGGCTGAGGGCGGCAGCTCGGCGATAAGCTGGTTGTCCGCCGCGAATATCGCGCCGTAGGCGAACCGGCCCACCAGATGCCGGGCGGCGGAGTCCGCCAGGCTCCGCAAACCGCAGCTCGCGAAAAAGTGGCTGGCGAGATTGCTGCCTTCCGGCAGCCCGCAGACGGTGCGATAGGCGTGGCCCGTGCGGGCAGCGCCCACGTCGATGAATTCGACCGGATTCCAGGTTGCCAGCGAAAACAGTTCGGCGCGGACGCGAAGTTCCGAGGACGCCGCATGGTTCCGCAGCAGTGCTGGTGGCGGCACATTGGCGCCTTCCTTCCAGCACCAGGACAGCGGCTGGATCGGCTGCCACTCGTCCGTCCAGGCCAGTAATTCGAGAAAGTCGGGACTGTGCTCGAACGGGTCGCCCTGACAGAATACGGTGAAGTCGCCAAGCCCCGGTCCGTGTTCGAGCATGTGGGTCAGGTACGATTCGGATTCACGCCCGACATTGCGCCGCTCAATAACGCGTGCGCGCGACCGTACCGGCCCGGATGCGATCGGCTCCCCCTTGTTGTAAACGTGGATGTGCCAATCGGGCGGGACGAGCTGCACCCACTCCAGAGGTTCGTTGTAACGGGCGATGACGAGGTCGTTCATGACCGCTCGATCTCTGCTGATCAGGGATGCTGTTTCATGAGTAGGCAACGGCGCCGATCCCGAGGAAGCGCTTGCCGGTCCGTTCGTAGGTTTCCCGATACTGGTCAGTCTGCTCGAAGACGAAACGTGTGGGCACAATGCTGCGGATGTGCCGCCACACCTCCCTTACGCCCGGACAGTTATCGTTGGTGATGTCGTGCACGGCGACGATGCGCGCGCTGTCCTTCACCGCCTGGTAATCCGCCCAGCAGCCTTCGCGCGAATGGTCCCCGTCGATCAACGCCAGGTCCCATGCGCCGCGCAGGATATCGCGCGCCGGCCGGTCCTGGCTGGAGCCGAGATGGTACTGGAATTGCCGAAACTCCTGCTGATATCCCCGCAACAGCGGGCTTTCTTCCAGGTCGATCGCGCAGGCATTTGCGATCGGCGCAAACCGATCGAGATATTCGACCGTGATGATGAACGTACCGCCGTGGCGGCAGCCGATCTCGACATAGCTGGTGACGTTGCGATCGGCGAGGAAGCACAGATAACGGCTGAACTGGCGCGGGTACTGCCAGGACTTCAGCCCGTATCCGCACCAGGGGTACAACT
The DNA here is from genome assembly GCA_963777625.1 of uncultured Pseudomonadota bacterium. Lineage (GTDB taxonomy): Bacteria > Pseudomonadota > Alphaproteobacteria > Acetobacterales > Acetobacteraceae > DATDIC01. The sequence goes on from CAVZRO010000035.1 coordinate 148,674, forward strand.
CAGCGGGGAATTCCTCCAGCACTTCGTCATTGAGGCCGAGGCGAAGCAGAAAGTCTTTTTCGAGCCAGTCCGGGTTCAGCAACAGGTCAAGCGGGGCGGCGCGCAGTTCCGCGACGGCCTGCGCGATATTGCCGGCTTCGATGGGGCGGGAGGGGCGCATGGCGATGCTAACTGCGCTGGTTGCCGGGGACTACGCTGCCATGACGTTTCACGTAGCCAGCGGGGTTGGCGGCGAGCGCGCCGTGGACGAGATAACGGTTCATTTGGTGGAATGCATCCTCTATGGCCCAACCGTCTCGGATCGCCCGGTGCTGATCGTAGCTGGCGCCGATCGGCCTTGTGTGCAGGACCGCCACGGCGTCGATTACGGCGACTGACACGGGTGGTGCGTCGATGATCGCCGGCCAGAGATGATCCAGGCCATAGCCGCTCGGGTTCAACGCGAAGGTCGCGGCCGCGCGACGCAAGGCGGCGCGGGAAAACACCGGTGCCATGATCTCCACGAAGGATGTAAAGCGCAGCAGCAGGCCGCCGACCTGCTGCGTGATCGTGTGGTTCGGAAAGCTGCCTTCGGACAGCGAAGGCTGAGCCAGCGCCAGTCCATGCGTTCGGCAGAGCTCGAACAGACGATTGATGTCCTGCCAGCTTGTCAGCAGATCGTCGTCGGGGAACCAGACATGATCGTAGGCGAGCCAGAAATCGCCGGACGCCAGCAGCGTTGACAGGCCCTGGAATTTCGTGCCGGGAATATGGACGCGGTACTCCGATTGTGTCTGGGGGACACCATCCGCGTAGGTACACAGGCACAAATCCCAGTTCCGCGCATGCTCCGGGCAGTTTCTCAGCCATGCGCCGTGCAGCGAATCCCGCCCGGCGCGCAGCACCACCAGGTTTCGGCGCGCACCCGGGGTGCAGGGGGCGGGGAGTGTCACCGTACGAGGCAGATCGCGTTGGTACTCCAGCCGGCAGATCCCGCCATCCGCCAGACTGGTTCCATACAATGTGCGTTGCGCCGGCCGGAGATCGAATCCCAGTCGGGCGGTGCCACACGGGTCGAACAGTTGAAGCTGCCCGGAGCTGTTATCCCACCGGGTCAGGCCGGCGTTCCAGCCGGCGCCGATCCGTCCGCTGGGAAGCAGTATCAGATGCACGCCGGCCGACCGGGTCGGATCGCCGCCATCCGCGCCGCCCGGATCGTGGCGCGGCGAGGATGTTTCGGGCGAACCGGGCCGTGACGGGGCGGCGGCTGGCACCAGCCGCCACACGCGATCGACCAGCCAGTCCATAGCGGACGATGCAAGGCACGACACGCCGTCAGGCATACGAGGCTTCCTGTCTCCGCCGTCATCAGAACGTGCCCGGGTTAACATGCGGTTGTCGGATCGGTCGTCTTCGTCCCGATTTACGTGCTATGGGCTGCCGTGTTCGCGTCGAAGGGGTGAGAACTCGTGACAGGACGGCATATTGCTGGTCTATGCGGAGCGGCCGTGATGACGTTGCTGGCCGGCTGCGCGCCGAGTGTCCTGACTGTCGGCCCGACGCGCGATTACAAATTGCCAAGCCAGGCGATCGCCAGCGCATCTTCTGGGGATACGGTGCTGATCGATCCTGGTACCTATCACGATTGCGCGGTGGTGCGGTCGAGCGACGTCACCATCGCCGGATCTGGACCCGGCGTGGTGTTGTCGGGGAAAACCTGCGGCGGCAAGGCAATCCTGGTTACCCGGGGCGACGACATCACCATCCGCAACCTGACGCTGCAGCACGCACAGGTGCCCGACCGCAACGGCGCCGGCATCCGCGCGGAGGGGGTCGATCTGACGGTGGACGGGGTCCGATTCCTCGACAACGAGGAGGGGATTCTGGCCGGCAACAAGCGCGGCAGCGTGATCCGCGTGCTGAACAGTGATTTCGAGGGCAACGGCACCTGCTCCGGCAGCGGCTGCGCGCACGGCGTCTATGTGGCGCATATCGAGTTGCTCGACGTCGAAAACAGCCGCTTCTTCCGTCAGATGGTGGGGCACCACATCAAGTCGCGCGCACTGAAGACCATCGTGAAGGGCAACACGATCGAAGACGGCCCCGACGGCACCGCCAGCTACGAGGTCGACGCCCCCAACGGCGGCAACGTGGATATCGAGAACAACACCATGGAAAAAGGACCCAAGGCGCAGAACTGGGCTACCGTGATCGCGATCGGGGAGGAGCGCGGCAAGCTGCCCACTGATTCGCTGATCATCCGAAACAACAAGCTCACCAACGACAACGAGCACCAGACCATCTTCGTCCGCAACCTGAGTGACGGTCAGGCGCGGCTCAGCGGCAACGTTCTGACGGGAAAGATCGTGACCGCTGCAGGGCCCCGGGACGGTGCAGCCGGCCACCGCCGCCGCTACGCCAGGATCGTAACAGTCCCGGTCTGGCACCGCGCCACCTCATCCCAGTCCGGCGTCACGCCCAACCCTGGACCGTCGGGTGCCCGCACCCGGCCGTCGCGCACCGGAATACGCGGCGTGATCAGCTCTTGCTCCATGTTTTCCAGCCCGAAATCAATCGGCCGGCAAATCGGCGCCAGTGCCGCAGCGAGATGCAGGTTCATCGCGGTGCCGATGCCCAGCTCGAACGCGCTGTGGATGGTCAGATCAAGGCCGAGCAGCGGCGCCACGCCGGCCAGATCGACGATGGCCTGCGCGCCGCCCCACATCACGACATCCGCCAGCAGTACGTCGACGCCGGGCTGACGGATCGCATGCGCCAGATGGTCGAAGCTGATGACGCACATGTTGGTGGCCAGCGGCGTCGAGACATGCGCCCGGACCTGCGCCATGCCGGCAATGCCGCGCGTCGGGTCCTCGTAAAATTCCAGGCCCAGCTCCTCCAGGCGCTGGGTCAGCGCGGCGGCTGTCGGCGGGCGGATAGTTCGCATTCGGGTCCCAGCGCAGGCTCACCGCCGGCCCGAGCGCGGCCCGCAGGTCGCGCAGCAGCGCCACGTCCCAGTCCGGGTCGGTGCCCGTGCTCTTGATCTTGAAGGCAGTGAAGCCATGAAGCTGACGTTGGTGCAGCGTGTGTTCAACCACCGCCCGCCGTTGTCCCGGATCGGCGAACAGCCGCGGCAGGTCGCGCCGATCGATCGGCTGTTCCAATAGCAATGCCGGGATGTGGCAGACCGCCACGTGGCTGTCGGCCCCGGCATTGCCGAGCAGACGACGCAACGGCTGCCGCAGATAACGGCCGCGCCAGTCGAGCAGCGCCATCTCCAGCCCTGCCCACGCGGACCAGTCGCGCAGCCCGTTGCGGCTGGCAACGACCGGCCCGACGCAGCTCCGGCGCAGCGGCAGATGATCGAGCGGACAGTGCCCGACCAGCTTGCGTGCCATCTCCGCGCAGGTGGACCAGACATCCGTTGTGCCGTTGGTCTCGCCGAAACCGCGCTGACCGTCATCGGTTTCGATTTCGACGATCGTGCGTTCCGTGCTGCGGCGCATATACATGGCGCTGACGTAGAGCTGGCGCATCTGTACCGAGACACGGCGCAGCGTGATGCCGACGATGCGCGGCAGGTCTCGTCCGGTTCCGCTCACCGCGATGCCGCCGCCGGTCGCGACCAGCCTCGCCGCGCTTTCGGCCGACAGCAGCAGCGGGCGCGTGCAGGCGTCCAGCGTACTCGCCAGATCGGCGGCTGCTTCCGGCCGGTCGCTGGTACGCGCGTCCAGGCCGACCTCCATGCCGCACAGCTCGGCCAGCACCGCCAGTGCGCGTACCGTTTCGGGCCCATCGGTTGCGGACGGATCAATCAGCAGGATTTGCACAGCTCCTGCACGCATGGCAGCCACCAGGGCGGTCTGCTCGTACCGATCAGCGGTCAGCGCCAGCGGCACGCGCGCGCGGGCAAATGCAGCACAGCTTGCCGCGAGATCGGCGCAAGGATCGGCGATGGATCGCAACCCCAGCCGCGGGGCGGCCCGCAGCAGAGGCCCCAGTTCCTCCGCCGTGAACTGACCGGAGAGATGCAGGGCAATCCCCAGCGTGTGAAGCCGCTCCAGCTTCCGCACGATCGCCGGAACGCTGCGTTCGGCGCTGAAGACGGCGGTCGGAGCGGGGCGCACGGACAATGCCTCGTCGAGCGGCTGCGGAACGGTCACCGTCACCCGCTCGCGCAGCGCACCCCCGAGCCGGAGATGCAGCGGCAGATCGGCGGAATTCGTGCTGCTCATCGTGATCCTGTCCCGCTGTTCGCGTGGAGCCGGCAGTTGAGGCGAGCGGCCGCGCGGCGTAGCGTCGGCTCCGGCGGCGGCAACTCTGGGAGGACTTGCCCATGGCCGACAAGACCTATGAGCCGTACGACGATCGCGTCCAGTCGCGCCAACGCGTGCCGGGGTATGCCCGGACATTCACCCGCACGCCCGACACGTTCTTTCGCCGCCCGCTCACCTTGACCGAACTGACCGGGCCGGCCGGTCTCGATCGCCGTATTCCGGCCAGCAGGGCGGATTTGACGCGGCTGCGTCCGCACGGCGACCGGGCGCAGGGGCCGCACATCGTGGTGCGTGGCAGGGTGGTGGACCAGAATGGAAAGCCTGTCGCCGGTACGCTGATCGAGGTGTGGCACGCCAACGCCTCGGGCAAATATATCCACGAGGATGATGCCTTCAACGCACCGCTCGACCCGAATTTTGCCGGCAGCGGACGGCTGCTGACGGACCAGGACGGGGAATTTCTGCTCAGCACGATCAAGCCCGGTCCGTATCGTGCTTCCCCTGGTTCATGGCGCGCGCCACACATCCATTTTTCCATCCTCGGGCCGAGCTGGATGGATCGCATGATCACGCAAATGCATTTCCCCAACGACCCGCTCAACGAATTCGACATGATCCTGAACGCGGCGGAAGACGCCGAGGCGCGATCCGGCCTGATCGCGCAGGCGCTGCCGCCGGACCAGGAGACAGGGGACGCGCTGACGTTCGCTCATACGATCGTCCTGCGCGGGCACGGATGACGCGATGACGAAACAGCTCGATCCGACCGTTCTGCTGACCATCGGGCCGTTCTTTCCGCGTGCGCTGGCGGAGGCGACGAATTGCGACCTGACGCGCGCGGGGCCGGTGCGCGGCACGCCGATCGTGCTGGCGGGACGCGTGACGGAGGCCGACGAGCAGCCGGTTCGCAACGCGGTGGTGGAGATCTGGCAGCCGGACGCAGACGGGCTGTTCGCGCATCCGGCGGATCCACGATCGAGCGACGCTGATCCGAACTTCGTTGGATGGGGGCGGAGCGCCACGGATGCGGATGGTTGGTATCGGTTTCGCACGGTTCTGCCGGGGCGGCGCAACGACAATGCCGCCGGCACGCGGCTGCCGCACATCAACATGATGTTGCTGGCGTCCGGTATAATGCGGCGGCTGACCACGACGCTGTTTTTCGCGGATGCCCCGGATGCGGCCGATCCGGTGCTGGCATCGGTGCCGAAGGGGCGCCGCGCGCGGTTGCTGGCCGTGCGGGCGCCGGAACTCGATGGCGGGGACGCGACGGGCTATCGGTTCGACGTGGTCCTGCAAGGTCCGAACGAGACGCCGTTCTTTCTCGATTAGGGAACCGGGACGCTCACAGCCCGACCTCCTCGGGGGTTGAATCGCCTGCCAGTGACGCAAAACAATTCCACCACACGGCGCCGACCCGAAGCATCCACACAATCTGCGGTCCGGCCTTATCGTCGGTCCACGGCAGCGGCGCCGCCAGGATAGTGGCGATATCGATCATCCCCGGGTGGTGGCAGACGCCCCATTCCATCGCCGCGCCCGCACCGATTTCGGCCTGGAGCCGCGGCTCGATCTCCGCTCGGGCGCGATCGGCCAAGGTGAAGAAAGCCTCGCCGGCAAGGCCGGTGCAGCGGAGGAACACGCCCACCTGCGGAAACGGGAGCCTCGCCCGATACAAGGTGATCCACGCCGCGTCGCGAATGATCGCGAACCGGCGGTTGCGATAACCCCCCGCGCTGTGCGCTGGCAGACCGTGCTTGTTGGTGCGCCGCGCCAGAAGATCTCGCCAGAAGGCGCGGTCCTGCGCCAGGTCCTGGCTGGAAATCCCCGTCCGGATGCTTTTGTACTTCATGTCCGGTCATCCGGCGTCCTGAACCCCGTCGGCTACCACGAAATGTGCCGGATCGCGTAATCTCGGATTCTCTGCTCCGGACGGTCAGCATCCAAAGGAAGTCTCGAAGTGGTATCCTCCGTAACGCCAGGGAGTGTCGCGCCCATGTTCCGCTTGCTGATCCTTGTCACCCTCGCGCTCAGCGGCTGTGTAGCGCGGCCTCAGCCGGCGCCGATGGCCGCAGCCCCGGCCACGGGTCCGGTTGCTGACACCGTTACCGTCCATCTTTCAAACTTCGCATTCACCCCGGACAGCATCCGGCTGCAGACAGGCAGGCCGGTGACGCTGGTCCTGATCAATGACGCGGACGGAGGTCACGATTTCAGCGCACCGACGCTTTTCGCCGCGAGCACATTCCCGCCGGGAACGGCTCCGCCCAAGGACGGCACCCAGCAGGTGGACAAACACAGTCAGGTCGAACTGCGGTTCACCCCACAGAAGCCGGGACGCTACAACGTGACCTGCACGCATTTCATGCATGAGTTGTTCGGGATGGTCGGCAACGTGGAGGTTGTACCGGCGAGCTGACGCTTCGAGGCATGGGTCGCGATCAGGGTCCCAATCGGTCGCCAGCAGGTCGTCACCCGTCCATGCATGCCATGGGGTCGGGCTGTGATTACGTTTCCCCCTACCCCGCCCCTGCCCTACCGACCTCCGCCTGATGTGCATCCGCCATCGCCTGCAAACTCTCGAACCGAAAATCCGTCTTCACCGCCGCCGGAGGCGGCATCGTCGCCCCCCAACCGCCGATCTTGTGGCGACGATCGATCCACGCCGTCGCCAGCCTCGCCTGTTTCGCCGGTACATGATCATGGAACAGGCTCTGCGCGGTATGCAGTATCTGCCCGGGCGCGATACCACGTTCCGCGAGCCGCGCCAGCATGTAGCGGAAATTCGCCGGATCGGGCTTGTAGGAACCGACATCCTGCGCCGTGAACACCGCGTCGAACTCCACTCCCAGCCGCCGCATGCTCGCTGCAATACCGGCCCGATCGACGTTCGACAGAATTACCAGCTCATAGTGCCGCTTCAAATAACCAAGCGCATCCGACGAATCGGGAAACGCCGGCCAATCCGGAATAGACGCACCGAAACGCTCGTCCTCGCTGTCAACCGGCGTCACTTCCCACTCCCGCGCCAGCCGGCGATGCACCGTCGCCAGCAGCTTGGAATACACCATGCTCGGCGTCTCGGTTTCCTGCGCAGACTCATGACGCGCGAACGTCTCCAATGCAGCATCACGTGACACGCCGGGCGCCGCGCGCGTCAGCAGCGGTTGCAGGGCGGCGTGGATGCCGCTCTCCCAGTCGATCAGAGTGCCGTAGCAGTCGAATGTCAGCACCTTGAAATCCGATAGTTTCACGGTCCGCTCCTGTCGGGTGATCGCGCGCGGCGATCGAATATCACTGCCGCTCGCGCGAGACCAGGAACACGATCAAATCCCACGCGTTGCGAATCCCGGCGATCAGCAGCACCAGCAAGGCCGTGCTCAGCAGCTCCACCGCCGCCTCGCGCCGCAACCCCGCCAGCACCGATGTCGCCATGACCATCAGGCAGCCGGCGGGGGGAACGAAGCCGTGCCAGAACCGGTCACTGGCATCGACATGGCGGAGCCATATTGTCCGACCGATCACGGCCAAATATGTCAGCCCGGCCACGCCCGAAACACCGGTCAGCACGCATAGTCGCCACCAGGTAATCGCCGGCGTAACGAGCAGCGCACACGCGATCAGCACGGACGACACATTCACCACCGTCGGCGTCACGAAGGCGCGCACGCTGTCGGCGCGGTCGGCGGTCAGGAACCCGGTGCCGATGGATGCCACCACGAACATGGCGCCCAGCAGCGTGCCGGAGGCAGCGCCCATCAGCAGGTAGAAATCGTGCCACTCTCGTAGAACCTGCTGCAGGTCCATCGGCCGCTTCCGCATTTTGAGCCCAACGGCAGGTTGTGTAGCCTGGGGACAGGGCGCACCAAAGCCCCCGCTTCAGGAGGGACCGTCATGGAATTCGGCTACTTCGCAATGCCGTCGCACCCGCCGGAACGCAGCCTGAAGGACGGGCACGATTTCGACCTGACCACGCTGCGGTGGCTCGATGAGCTCGGCTACAAGGAAGCCTGGATCGGCGAGCACCACACGGCGATCTGGGAGCCGCATCCCGCGCCCGACCTGCTGATCGCACAGGCCCTGCGGGAGACGAAGCGCCTGCGCATCGGTCCCGGCGGCTTCCTGCTGCCCTATCATCACCCGGCGGAGCTGGCGAACCGCGTGGCGATGCTCGACCACCTGTCCGGCGGGCGGCTGAATTTTGGCGTCGCCGCATCCGGCCTGCCGAGCGACTGGGAAATGTTCCAGGTCGATGGCACCTCAGGTGTCAACCGCGAGATGACGCGCGAGGCGCTGGACATCATCCTGCGGCTATGGGGCGCCGAGGAACACTTCGACTACCAGGGCAAATTCTGGAAAGTGTCGAAACCCAAGCCGTCGATGGGGTTCCTGTATCCGCACATCCGGCCGTTGCAACGTCCGCACCCCCCGATCGGGGTGGCAGGCATGTCCAAGAACTCGGATACGCTGAAAATCGCCGGCGAGCGTGGTTTCCTGCCGCTCAGCCTCAATCTGAACGCCGGCTACGTCGCCAGCCACTGGGACGCGGTGCAGGAAGGCGCGCGGCGGACAGGGCGCACGCCGCACCGCAGCGACTGGCGCCTGGTGCGGGAGGTGTTCGTGGCCGAAACCGATGCGGAAGCCTGGCGGCTTTCGGTGGGCGGCATGATGGGGCGGATGATGCGGGAATATTTCCTCCAGTTGCTGGGTAATTTTGGCTTCCTCGAATTCCTCAAGCACGACCCCGACGTCCCGGACAGCGACGTGACGCCGGAATACTGCGCCCGCCACAACTGGGTGATCGGTTCTCCGGCGACGGTCGCCGAGAAGCTGGAAGCGATTCACGACGAAGTCGGCGGTTTCGGCGGTCTGCTGGTGTTCGGCTTCGACTACGCCGAAAAGCCGGAGGCCTGGCGCACATCGCTCGGGTTGCTGGCCGAGGAAGTGCTGCCGCGGGTGCGCCATTTGACGCCGGCACGCGAGCAGGTGGCAGCATGAGCCGCGTCCTGCACCGCTCCGGCGCGGTGCCGCCGATGGCGGTCGGCGGCGAGGGCATCCGCCTGCGGCTGGCTGACGGGCGGCAGATCATCGATGCATCGGGTGGCGCGGCGGTGGCCTGCCTGGGACACGGTAATCGCCGCATCGCGGAGGCGATCGGGCGACAGGCCGCATCGATGGCCTATGCCCACACCGGCAGCTTCATCAGCCAGCCGGCGGAGCAGCTTGCCGACATGATCCTGGAAGGATCGCCAGGCGGCCTGACACACGCATATTTTTGTTCCTCCGGGTCGGAGGGAACCGAGGCGGCTCTGAAGATCGCGCGGCAGTATTTCGTGGAGATCGGCCAGCCGCAGCGGACACGCTTCATCGCCCGTCGCCAGGGCTATCACGGCAACACGCTGGGTGCCCTGGCGGCCGGCGGCAACATGATGCGGCGGCGACTGTACGAACCGCTGCTGAGCGAGGCGTTCAGTCATGTGTCGCCCTGCTTCGCCTATCGTTTCAAACGCGATGATGAAACCGAGGCGCAGTATGTGGGCCGGCTGGCCGATGAGCTGGAAGGTGAGTTCCAGCGCGTCGGCCCCGACCAGGTGGTCGCCTTCGTGGCCGAGACGGTGGTCGGCGCGACCACCGGATGCGCGACCGCCCTGCCCGGCTATTTCAAGCGCGTGCGGGAAATCTGTGATCGGCACGGTGCGCTGCTGATCCTGGACGAAGTGATGTGCGGAATGGGCCGCACCGGCACGACCCACGCGTGGGAGCAGGAGGGCGTGTCACCCGACGTGCAGGTGGTCGCGAAGGGACTTGGCGCGGGGTATCAGCCGATCGGCGGCATCCTGATCGGCGGCAAAATCGTGGACGCGATCAACGCCGGGTCGGGCGGGTTCATGCATGGCCACACCTATCAGGCGCATCCCGTGGCCTGCGCTGGTGCGCTGGAAGTGCAGCGGATCATCCGGGAAGAGAACCTGCTGGACAATATCCGTGCTACGGGGCAACGCCTGGAAACCGCGCTGATCGAACGCTTCGGCAATCACCGCCATGTCGGCGATATCCGTGGCCGGGGGCTGTTCTGGGCGATCGAGTTCGTCCGTGACCGAGCCAGCAAACAGGTGTTCGATCCGGCGTTGAAACTGAACGAGCGGGTCAAACAGGCGGCCATACGCAACGGTGTTGCGATTTATCCCATGGGCGGCACGATTGACGGGAAGCAAGGCGACCACGTGATCGTTGCACCGCCCTATATCGTCGCCCCGAACGAGATCGACGAAATCGTCGAGCGGCTCGGCGCGGCAGTAGATGAGGCGTTGCGTGACCTGAACGCGGCTTGAGCCTGCGCAGGCAAGCAGCAGCCGGAGGAGGCAAGGCAACATGAGTGCCATCGTGGAAGCGTCTGCCGCGTGCGAAATCCGCCCCCGGCCGGGCGGGTTTGGGGCAGAGATCATCGGCCTCGATATGGCGGCGGTTTCGGATCATGAGTTCCGACGCATCGAGCAGGCATGGTTCGACCACAGCTTCCTGATCTTTCGCGACCTCGACATGACGGCGGAACAGCACATCGCTTTCACGCGCCGCCTGGGACCGCTGCACCAGATGACACCGCTGCGTTACTGCCTGCCCGACCATCCGGAGATACTGGTGCTTACCAACGAGATGGCGGACGGCAAGCAGAAGGGCATTCGCCGGGCCGGCATGGGCTGGCACACCGACGGCGAGGATAAGGCGATTCCAAATGCCGGAGCTTTTCTGTATGCGATGCGCATACCCGAGGAAGGCGGGGACACGTTGTTCGCCGACATGTACGCGGCTTGTCGCGCTCTGCCCGACGCAGTGCGGCAACGCGTGGAGGGACGGCGTGCGCGCTACAGCCGGATCGAGATGCACAAGGTGTGGTACCCGCTAGAGCCGGATCTCACGGAAGCGGAGAAGCTCGCGCGTCCCGACGTGCACCATCCGATCATTCGCACCCATCCGCGCAGCGGAAGGAAGGCGCTCTATATCGGTCGATGGGCGCGCGACATCGAGGCAATGCCGCACGAGGAAGGGCGAGCGCTCGTGCAGGAACTGCTCGCGTTCGCCAGCCAGCCACAATTCGTCTATCGCCATAAGTGGCGGCTGCATGATGGGGTGCTGTGGGACAACAGGTGCATGCTGCACTGTGCGACGCCGTTCGACGAAACCCGTTACATCCGCTACATGCAGCGCACCACGCTGGAGGGCGATGTGCCGTTCTGAGCTGCGGCTCCCCGACCGGTTGAGATACGCCAGCAAGGCTCAGTTCAGTTCGACGACGACGGGGACATGGTCGGACGGCTGCGGCTCACCGCGCTCACCGCGATCCGGTTCGGCACTGGTGACTCGTTCCGCCAGCGTCGGCGACAGCAGCACGTGGTCGATGCGCAGCCCGAGATCGCGCTGCCACGCACCAGCCTGATAATCCCAGAACGTATAGACAGGTCCGTGCGGATGGACGGCACGCACCGCATCCGTCATGCCGGCCCACAGCAGGCGGCGAAACCGGGCGCGGCTCTCCGGCCGTACCAGGGCATCCATCGGACCCAGCGTGCCAGGCGCCGCATCCTCCGGCGCCGGGCAGATGTTGAAATCGCCGGCGATTAGCGTCGGGCGGTCGGCTTCCAGCAGCGCCTCGGCGCGCTCAACCAGCCGGTCGGTCCAAGCGAGTTTATAGGCGTAACCGGCCTCCCCGCCCGAATTGCCGTTCGGCAGGTAAATTCCGACGATCGTCACCCCGTCCGCTTCGATCTCGATATACCGCGCCTGACCGTCCTCATCCGGCTGGCCCGGCAACCGACGGTGACTTACCGTGAACGGAATGCGCGACAGCGCCGCGACGCCGTTATAGGCCTTCTGCCCCACCGCTTCGGATGTGTAACCCAGCCCCTGGAAAGTCAGCGCGGGGAACGCCTGGGCTTCGCACTTGATCTCCTGCAACAGCAGGACGTCCGGCTGTACCTTCTCCAGCCAGCGGCACACATGCTTTTCCCGCTGGCGGATGGAATTGACGTTCCAGGTGGCGACTTTCACGCGGGCTCAATGCCGTTTGACATCAGTCAACGGAAAAGCTCGTCCCGCAGCCGCAGGCGGATTTCGCGTTGGGGTTTCGCACGGCGAAATGGCTGCCCATGAGTTCGTTGGTGTAATCCAGCTCGCCGCCCGCCAGCAAATCGAGGCTGGCGGGATCCACCAGCACCCTGGCCTCGCCACGCTCGATGACGCGATCGTCCGGTTGCGGGGCTTCGTCCAGCTCGAAGCGATACTGAAACCCGCTGCACCCGCCGGCCAGCACGGCAACCCGCAGGGCGGCCGGGCGGCCTTCAGCCGCGACGATCTCGGCGATCCGGGCGGCAGCGCGCTCGGTAAGGCCAAATTCCGAGGTGACATCCATGGATGCAACATAGGCCCAGGCCGCCCCGATTTGAAGCCGCCGATGCCGCGGTGTAAGCCCGGCCGCCATGACGCTCGCGCCCTATGCCGTTCGTGCCGAGACCAGCCGCGGCCGGCTGCACCCCGAGCCCGAGGCGCCGACCCGCTCGCCCTGGCAGCGCGACCGCGACCGCATCATCCACAGCACCGCATTTCGCCGCCTGCAGTACAAGACTCAGGTTTTCGTCAATCACGAGGGCGATTTCTTCCGCACCCGCCTGACCCATTCCATCGAGGTGGCGCAGATCGCGCGATCGGTGGCACGCGCCCTGGGGCTGGATGAGGACCTGACGGAGGCGCTCGCGCTGGCCCACGACCTTGGCCACCCGCCGTTCGGCCACGCCGGGGAGGACGCGCTGCAGTTGGCGATGAAGGCCTATGGCGGGTTCGACCATAACGCCCAGAGCCTGCGCGTCGTCACCCTGCTGGAGAGCCGCTACGCCGCGTTCGACGGGCTGAATCTGACCTGGGAAACGTTGGAGGGCCTGGTCAAGCACAACGGTCCTCTGCCGCGCCCGCCCGGATACATCGCCGATTACAACGAGCGGCATAAGCTCGATCTCGGCACGCACGCCGCGGCCGAGGCGCAGGTCGCGGCACTGGCGGACGACATCGCCTATCACAGCCATGATCTGGACGACGGACTGCGGGCCCACCTGTTCAGCCCGGAGGACGCGATGCATCTGCCGGTCGTGGGAGAGGCCGTGAAGGCGGCCCGTGTGGCCAGCCTCGATGTTCCGCCGCCGCGCCTGCGGCATGAGACGATCCGGCGCGTGATCGACACGCTGGTGACCGACGTCATCCAGGAGACGCAGCGCCGCCTGGCCAGGCTGGCGCCGCGTGATGCCGACGCGATCAGGCGAGCCAAGCGGCGGATCGTGGGTTTCAGCGAGCCGATCGCGGAGGCGAACCAGGCCATCAAGGATTTTCTGTTCGCGCGAATGTACCGCCACTGGCGGGTCAACCGCATGACAGCGAAGGCCCGTCGCCTGACCGAGGAGCTGTTCCGTCTGCTGCATGCCGACCCGTCGATGCTGCCCGACGACTGGCGCGCCCGGGCCGGTGAATCCGGTACCCAGCGTGCCGCGACCACGGTCGGCGATTATGTTGCCGGGATGACGGACCGCTACGCGATGGACGAATACCGACGACTGACGGATATCACGCTATCCGGATGAAGCGCCGCGAGCGGTCCGTCAGCGGGCCGTTGCCCGACCCCGCGGCATTCCCTAGAATAGACTAGTCGAATGGACCGATCGAAGTTCGCCAATGCGCCACATTCAGGCCTCCGAGGCCAAAACCCATCTCCCTCGCCTCCTCGACGAGGTAGAAGCGGGAGAAACCGTTGTGATCACCCGCCACGGCCGCGCGATCGCGCGCATCGTGCCCGAGCCGGCGCAGCGGCAGGGGGAGATCGACCGGGCGATCCGCGCCATCAGGCTGCTGCAGAAGCGCACCGGGCGGATCACCGCCGAGGAGCTTCTCTCCGCCAGGCATGAAGGGCACAAATACTGATGCCATTCGTCCTGGATGCATCGGTCACCGCGTGCTGGGCATTCATTGACGAAGACCATCCGGTGGCGGCGCAGGCGCTCGACCGCCTGCGCACCGATCAGGCGCATGTGCCCGCGCTGTGGTGGTTCGAAGTACGCAACACTCTTTTCGTCAACGAACGGCGTGGCCGGTTGGCTGAATCCGACACTGCGATTTTTCTGCACGGGCTGGCGACGCTGGGCATCATCATCGATCGCGCACCGCACGAGAGTACCGTTCTCGCGTTGGCCCGCCGTCATCGGCTCTCGGTGTACGACGCAAGCTATCTCGAACTGGCGCGCCGCGATGGTGTTTGTCTGGCGACACTCGACGCCGAGCTGGTTACCGCCGCACGTGCCGAAAAGGTGCCACTGCTCGACACTGGAATGCCATAGCGGCAGGCCACGATACCGGCGCAGCATCAGTCGTCCTGGGCTGAATGTGCCACCGCGCATGACAAGGTAAAATCTCATGACCAAGCCGCCTTTCACCACGGATATTTTCACCGAGGTCAAAGCCGACATAATCAGGGCGCTCCAGCAGGATTACCCCGGGGTGCCCCAGGACATACTGGACAAGGTGGATGTCAGCCCCTCGCGTGACCTTCGCCACGGCGACATCTCGTCCAACGTCGCGCTGGTCGCGGCGCAGGCGATCGGGCAGGCCCCCCGCGCCATCTCCGCGGCCCTGAGCAAAACCATCAGGGGCTACGAAGGCTATGCGGATGCCCAGCCCGCCGGCCCCGGCTTCGTCAACATAACACTTGAAAAGACCAGGCTCCGCCGCGTGCTTCAGTCGATCCTCGAGGCCGGCGAATCATACGGCGATAGTATCATCGGCTACCATATGCCGGTGAACGTCGAATATGTGTCCGCCAATCCCACCGGTCCGCTGCATGTCGGCCATTGCCGCGGTGCCATCGTCGGCGACGCGCTGGCCAACCTGCTCGCCAAGGCCGGTTATGCGGTCACCAAGGAATACTACATCAACGACGCCGGCGCCCAGGTCGCCGCGCTCGCCTGGGCTGCCTATTGGCGCTACCTGCAGGCGATCGGCACCAAGCTGACCGAGCAGCAGTTCAGCGAGCAGGTTCCCGGCGGACTGCAATATGGCGGTGACTACCTGATCCCGATCGGAGAGCAGCTCGCAGCCAGGTATGGCACCACCCTGGCGCTGCCCGATCTCGGCGTCGCCGCCCCGGAACTCTGGCTCGCCATCGTCCGCGGTTTCACCATCGATGCCATGATGCAGGAGATCCGCGCCGACCTGCATGCGCTCGGCGTCGATCAGGCCGTGTTCACCTCCGAGCAGGCATTGCTGGAAAGCGGCGCGGCGGACTCATTGATCGAACGCCTGCGTGGCGAAGGGCTGGTCTACGAGGGCACACTGGAACCCCCGAAAGGCAAGGCGCCCGAGGACTGGGAACCACGGCCGCAGACCTTGTTCCGCTCGACCGCATACGGTGACGACGTGGATCGGCCGCTGCGCAAATCCGACGGCTCCAACACCTATTTCGCCAACGACATCGCCTATCACGCCGACAAGGTGGCGCGCGGTTTCCGTTTGCTGGTCGATGTACTCGGCGCCGACCACGGCGGCTATGTGCCGCGCCTGAAGGCGGCGGTGAAGGCGGTCTCGCGCGGCGAGGCGGAGCTGGAGGCGGTGCTGTGCCAGATCGTGCACGTGCTGCGCGGCGGCGAGCCGGTCCGCATGTCCAAGCGCGCCGGCAGCTTCGTGACCGTGCGGGACCTGATCGAGGAGGTCGGCAAGGATGCCGTGCGGTTCACCATGCTGACCCGCAAGGCAGACGCCCAGATGGAGTTCGACCTGGATCAGGTGGTGGCTCAGACCCGCGACAATCCTGTGTTCTACGTGCAGTACGCCCATGCGCGGTGCCGCTCGGTGCTGCGCGCCGCGGCGGAGATGTTCGGCGCCGATCGCACTGGTGATGCCGTGCTGGCCGGGCAGTCCCTGGAGTCGCTGAAAGCCGACCCGGAGCTTGCCGTCACCCGCCGTCTCGCTGCCTGGCCGCGCACCGTCGAAGCCGCGGCCCAGGCACGTGAGCCACACCGAATCGCGTTTTTTCTCTATGACTTGGCGGCCGATTTTCATATGCTGTGGAATAGAGGAAAGGACGACGCCACGCTCCGATTCCTGCAAGCCGACCGACCCACCGACAGCTTCGCGCAACTCGCGCTGGTGGCTGCCACAGCGGTGGTGATCCGTTCCGGCCTCGCAGTCATGGGGGTGACGCCAGTCGAGGAAATGCGCTGACCTGGCGGAAAGGAGCTTCTGTGACGGATGAGGTCAATCTGCGGACCCCGACCTATCGGGTTCCCTCGCGTGGCATGGACCCGGCGACGAAACGTCTGGCCGTCATCGCCGTGGCGCTCGGCAGCGCCCTGCTCGTTTTGGTGGGGGCGTGGTCCGTTATCGGCCATACCAGCCACGGCGTCCCGGTGATTGCCCCGCCCGCCGGACCAATGCGCGTGAAGCCGGCCGATGCCGGGGGAATGCAGCTTTCGGGGAACGAGGACCTGCTGTCTCAGGGACCCATGGATCCGGCCGACGGCAAGCTCGCTCCACCGCCGGAGACGCCTGATCCGCAGGCGCTGCGTGCTCCGGTTCAGCCCGCGCCGGCGACGACCGCCGCTGCTCCGCCGCAGCCAATAACGCCTGCGGTTCCCGCCCTCGCCACTGCCGTGAAGCCAGTTCCGACCGCGACGCCTGCCGCCCCGAAGCCGCCGCCCGCCGCCCAGTCTGCATCCGCCAGCCGGCCACATGATGGTCCAGCTCGGCGCGCTTCCCACCGAACAGGCCGCGAAGGACCAGTGGTCGTTGCTCCAGCACCGTCTGCCCGACCTGCTACAGGGACGCCAGCCGATGGTCACCCGAACCGAGATCAGCGGTCATACCTGGTGGCGGGTCCGCACCGGCGGGTTCGCCGATCCCGCGGCCGCCAAGGGGTTCTGCGACAAGGTAAGGGCGAAAGGCGAAGGGTGTGACGTGCTGCGCTCTTAGGATTCGTCATGAAATAACGGACTCAAACCCGTCATTCCCCCACAACGCCGGCCCCGCCAGCCTCTTCCGCGCTTGCGGGAGAGTTTAGGATAGAATGAAAGCAGCGATCGTCGGCATCAGCGGACCGGTGCTGCGGGCGGAGGAGATCTCGCTGCTGGCGGCCTATCCGCCGTCCGGCGTGATCCTGTTCGCCCGGAATATCCTTGATCCCGGCCAGCTTGGCGCGCTGACCCGGGCTCTGCGCCAGGCGCTTCCCGACGGAGCCCTGCTGATGATCGACCAGGAAGGCGGGCGCGTCGCCCGTTTGCGTCCACCGCATTGGCTGGCGCATCCGCCCGCAGCCTCCGTCGGCCGGCTGTTCGACCAGTCCCCGCCAGCGGGGTTGCGGGCAGCCTGGCTGAATGGTGCGCTCATCGGCCTCGATTGTGCCGGCGCCGGGTTCGACGTGGTGACCGCGCCCGTGCTGGATCTGGCAGTTCTCGGCGCATCCACCGCGATCGGTGATCGGGCGTTTCATGCCAATCCCGACATTGTCGCCCGGCTCGGGCAGGCCATGGCCGCCGGCCTCATGGCGGCGGGGGTGCAACCGGTCGGCAAGCATGCTCCGGGGCACGGCCGGGCGCGGGTGGACAGCCACGAGGTCCTCCCGGTCGTCGAAGCCAATGATCTCGAGGCGGATTGGCGTGCCTTCGCCTTGAATGCCGGGCTTCCTTGGCTCATGACGGCACATATCCTCTTTACGGCCTGGGATCCTGAACTGCCTGCCACACTGTCCCCGACCGTTATCGGCAGCATTATCCGGGGGCACATTGGCTTTGCGGGGGTTCTGGTGACCGACGATCTGGCGATGCGGGCACTGTCGGGGTCGCCGGCCGAGCGGGCGAGGCTGGCATTGTCCGCCGGATGCGACCTCGCTCTCTACTGTTCCGGCGATTTGGCGCCAACGGCGGAGCTGCTGGCGGTCTGTCCCGACATCTCGCCGGCCGCCGCCGAGCGTATCGGGTCAGCACGGTCAATGGTACGCGCCCGGCGGACGCAACTGGACGCCGCGGACCTGTCAGCCGAGCGGGACCGGTTGTTCGCGTGAACAATTTCATCCTGCAACTCGTGCTCGCGGTGGTACCGGCGATATTGGCGATCACCTTGCACGAAGCGGCGCATGGGTACGCCGCGCTGGCTCTGGGCGACGACACCGCCCGGCAGGCCGGACGACTGTCGCTGAACCCGCTCGCGCATGTCGACCGGGTCGGGACGATCCTGCTGCCCGGCTTCCTGCTGATCTTTCAGCTCCTGGTCTGGCACAATGTTCAGTTCATGTTCGGCTGGGCCAAGCCGGTGCCCGTTTCCGCGTGGAAATTCCGTGATCCGCGGCGCGGCATGATGCTCGTCGCCGCGGCCGGTCCGGCAATGAACTTCGCGCTGGCGTGGATCGGCGCGCTCCTGCTGCCGCGACCCGGCCGCGTTATGCCGGGCGTCGGCGCATACCTGGATGCCGTGCTGTACCAGCACCCGATCGTCGGCACATTCCTGTTCTATTTCATCCTCAGCAATCTGGTGCTGGGGCTGTTCAACCTGATCCCGATCCCGCCGCTGGATGGAGGGCGGATCGCGGTGGGATTGCTGCCGTTGGGCATCGCCCGTGCCTGGGCGCAGGTGGAGCGTGCGGGTATCCTGGTCGTGCTCATGGTGGTGTTTTTGCTGCCTAACCTGCTGCAGCAGTTCGGCATCCGTTTCGACCCGTTCCATCAGGCATTGGGGTCGGTCATCCCCTGGGGACTGCGGCTGCTGTTGACGTTGTCCGGCCACGATGTCGGTGTACCGGTGCATGAACGATTTCTCTGACATGCCCCTGGACGATATCCCCTTGGAGGATCCCCTCGGACGATATCCCCTTGGACGCCTTGATGGTCCATCTGGACGGGTTCGACGGACCGCTCGATCTGCTGCTCGAGCTGGCGCGCGCCCAAAAGGTCGATCTTGCCCGCATCTCCATCCTGGCGCTGGTGGAACAATATCTCGCGGTGATCGAAGGCGCGCGCCGTGTGCGGCTGGAGCTGGCAGCGGACTGGCTGGTCATGGCCGCGTGGCTCACCTGGCTCAAATCGCGACTGCTGCTGCCGGAGGACAGCGCGGCCGACGACGAGGGCGAGCAGATGGCGGAGGTGCTCGCCGCCCGGCTGCGCGACCTGCAGGCGATCCGTGCCGCGGCAGCTGTGGCTCGGCGCGCGCCCGGTGCTCGGTCAAACCGTGTTCGCCCGCGGCATGCCGGAAGACCACACGGAGATCGATCGCTCCCGCACCGTCGCGGATGTTCCTGGCCTGTTGCGGGCCTATCTGGCCGCCACCGGCCGCGGCGCACGGACGCGGCGCTATCGGCCGAAGCCGCTGACGATCTGGACGGTCAGGGACGCGCTCGCCCGGTTTGGTGCGCTGCTCGGCAGTCTGCCGGACTGGGCCAGCCTGGAGCGGTTCCTGCCGGAGCGGCTGAGCGGCACGATCGAACGCCGCGCCGCCCTGGCAAGCACGCTTCTGGCGGGCCTGGAAATGGCACGCAGCGGCGCCGTGAACCTGCGCCAGGAGCACGCATTTGGTGCCATCTTCGTGGGCCGCGGACCAGTGCGAGTGGAGGGACATGACGGACGCAGCGCCTGAGCCGCCCCCGATCCCACCGGCGACCCCACAGGCGATCCCGCCAGAATGGCTGCGGCTGGCCGAGGCGCTGCTGTTCGCATCGGCCGAGCCGGTCACCCTCCGGCGGCTGGGCCAGCTTCTGCCCGACGAAGCCGACGCGCAGGCGGTTATCGCGGCCCTGCGGACGCACTACGCCGGACGCGGGGTTGAACTGGTCGACGCGGCGGGCGGCGTGATGTTCCGCACCGCCCCGGACCTCGCGCCGATGTTGCGCAAGGTGGTGGAGGTGCCTCGGCGGTTGCCGCGCGCGGCCATGGAAACCCTGGCGATCGTCGCCTACCACCAGCCGGTGACACGGCCCGAGATCGAGGAGATCCGTGGTGCCAGCCTGTCACAGCAGACGCTTGACGCGTTGCTGGAAGCCGGCCTGATCGCGCCGCGAGGCCGCAAGGAGGTACCGGGTCGGCCGGCGCTTTGGGGTACGACGCCAGCCTTCCTGGCCCAGTTCGGGCTGGTAGACCTGCGCGACCTGCCGCGGCGGGAGGATCTGCTGACCGAGCGCCGCCGCCCCGATGGCTGCCCCAGCTTCCGTCGAGGCTGCTCCGGACGAGGACCGCCAGGAGACCTGACGGCGTTGCCTGAACTTCACCGCCCCTGTGTTTCCGCTAGAGGCGTTTCCTGCTAGCTACCCGGCGGGAGCCGATTTCCGGACATGTTCGATTTCGCGTGGTCAGAGTTCGCCGTCATTGCCGTCGTCGCGCTTATCGCGATCGGCCCGAAAGACATGCCCGTAGCGATCCGGGCGGTCACCGGGTGGATCAAGAAGGCACGCCGCATGGCGTCGGAGTTCCAGACCCATGTCGACGAGATGGTGCGCGAAGCGAACCTGGATGAGGTGCGCGACCAGATCAATCAGATCCGCAATTTCGACATCAAGTCGATGGTGGAGACGACGGTCGATCCTGACCATTCCCTGCGCGACACCTTCGCGTCCAACCCGCTCGATCCGACCGTCAGCCCCACCACGTCCGGGGATCTCGCGACCGAACCCGTGGGCGGCGCCGCGGTTGCCGAACTCGAGCGTCAGCCCGAACCTGGCACGACCATGGAGGCGGCAGAGGCGGCCCAGCCGTCGGTCCCGGCGTTCATACCGCCCCAGGTTGCCGCCGATGTAATCAGCGAGGACGCCGCTGAGGCACCTGCCTTCGTTCCACCCGCCGTCGTCGCGCTGGCGCGCTCGCGCGGCGCGCTCTGATCCCAGCACAACATCCCGATTATCCGGAACGAACGTGGACCATATCGAGCAGCTAGACGACCCGATCAACGACAAGCCGATGCCGCTGCTCGATCACCTGATGGAGCTGCGTCGCCGGCTGATGTTTGCGATGGCGGCGTTCCTGGTGGCGTTCGGGGTCTGCTATTTCTTCTCGGGCCAGATATTTTTCTTCCTGGCGGAGCCGCTGGCGCGGGTGCTGCAACAACAAGGCATGCCGGCGCCGCACCTGATCTACACGCAGCTTTACGAGGTGTTCTTTACGAAGATCAAAGTGGCGATGTTCGGCGGGCTCTTTTTGGGATTTCCAATCATCGCCTCGCAATTATGGCTGTTCATCGCGCCGGGACTCTACCGCAGCGAAAAACGGGCACTCCTGCCGTTTCTGATCGCCAGCCCGGTGCTGTTCGTGATGGGCGCGGCATTGGCCTATTTCGTGGTGTTCCCGTTCGCTTGGCGGTTCTTCGCCAGCTTTCAGTCGCAGACGGGCGGCGGCGGCGTGCCAATCGAGCTGATGCCGCGGGTAAGCGAGTACCTCGATCTGGTCATGAAGCTGATCTTTGCATTCGGCATTACGTTCCAGCTTCCCGTGCTGCTGACATTGCTGGCCAAGGTGGGGATCATCAGTTCCAAGGGCCTCGGCCGGTTCCGCCGCTATGCCTACGTCGGCATGTTTGTCATCGCGGCCATCCTGGCGCCGCCGGATGTCATAACCCAGTGCAGTCTCGCCCTGCCGTTGATCCTGCTTTACGAAATCTCGGTCGTATCGGCGCGGATGGTCGAGCGGAAGCCGGTGGAACCCTGAGCAATGCACGATATCCGCGCCATTCGCGCCGATCCCGCCGGTTTCGACGCGGCGATGGCGCGACGCGGATTGTCGCCGGTTTCACCCGAGATACTTGCCTGCGATAGTGCACGCCGGGCTGCGCAGACGCGGTTCCAGGAACTGCAAACCCGCCGCAATGCCCTGGCGCGAACAATCGGGCAGAAGAAGCGTGGCGGCGAAGACACCGCACCGCTCGAAGCTGAGGCCGCGAGCCTGCGCGTAGAGACCGAAGCGCTGGAACGCCAGGCCGCCACGCTCGATGAACAGATCACGCGTCTGCTCGAAGTGCTGCCGAACCGGCTGGATCCCGATGTACCGGACGGTGCCGATGAAGCTGCCAACGTCGTGCTGGCGCGGCACGGAACGCCGCGCGATCTCGGGTTTCAGCCGAAACAGCATTTCGAGCTGGGGGAAGCCTCCGGCCTGATGGACTTCGCCGCGGCGGCGAAATTGGCCGGCGCTCGGTTCACGCTGCTGCGCGGTCCGCTGGCGCGGCTGGAGCGTGCGCTCGGTCAGTTCATGATCGACCTGCACACGAGAGAACACGACTACCGCGAAACCTCCGTCCCGCTGCTGGTGAACGACGCGACCGCGTACGGCACCGACAAGCTGCCCAAGTTCGGCGACACGATGTTTCGCACCACCGACGGTCGCTGGCTGATCCCCACCGCCGAAGTGCCGCTGACTGCCCTGGCAATGGCCGAGATCATCCCGGAACGCGAGCTGCCCTGGCGTATGACCGCGCTGACGCCGTGCTTTCGAAGCGAAGCTGGCGCAGCCGGGCGGGACACCCGCGGCATGCTTCGCCAGCACCAGTTCTACAAGGTGGAGCTGGTCTCGGTCACGCATCCCGACCATAGCGTTGCCGAGCACGAGCGCATGACCGGGTGCGCCGAAACGGTGCTGCGGCTGCTTGAACTGCCATACCGTCGCGTCGTCCTCGCGTCCGGCGACACCGGGTTTGGCGCGGCGAAAACCTTCGACCTGGAAGTCTGGCTTCCCGGGCAGCAGGCCTGGCGGGAAATCAGCTCCTGCTCCAACACACGGGATTTCCAGGCCAGGCGGATGAATGCGCGCTTTCGCGCCACGGACGGCAAATCAGTAAGCTACGTTCACACGCTGAACGGCTCCGGTGTCGCGGTCGGACGGGCGCTGATCGCCGTCATGGAAAACCACCAGCAGGCAGATGGCTCGATCCTGGTGCCCGCCGCTCTGCGGCCATACATGGGAGGCCTGGAGCGGATCGCCACCCGCCCGGAATGAACATCCTGTCGATCCAGTCCTGGGTTGCCTACGGCCATGTCGGCAATGCCAGCGCCATGTTTCCGCTGCAACGACTCGGCGCGGAGGTGTGGGCGATCAACACCGTCCAGTTTTCCAATCACACCGGCTACGGCCACTGGACCGGCCAGGTGTTCAGCGGCGATATGGTGCATGAGCTGGTGGACGGTGTGGAGGCACGCGGTATCCTGCCATCCTGCGACGCCGTGCTGTCCGGCTATATGGGCGATCGCGGGATCGGGGAGTCGATCCTGGACGCCGTGGCGCGCGTCCGTGCGGCCAATCCGCACACGCTCTATTGCTGCGATCCGGTGATTGGTGACGAGCGGGACGGGGTATACGTCCGCCCCGGCATTGCCGAGTTCATGCATGACGCGGCGCTTCCTGCCGCCGACATGGCGTGTCCCAATCGGTTCGAGATCGAACTGCTGACCGGCATGTCCTGTGCCACGCTGGACGGAGCAAAGGCAGCGGCCAGCACCCTCGCGGCGCGACTTCGGCCGGACGGTCCGCGCAGCCTGCTGGTGACCAGTCTCCGCACCGAGACGACGCCGGCGGATGCGATTGACATGCTGGTGGCCGAGAGCGGGCAGTTTCATCTGCTGCGGACGCCGCTGCTGCCGTTGGAGCTGAACGGTACCGGCGATATCATGGCCGCCCTGTTTCTGTTTCATCGGTTGCGGCAGGGCAGCGCCGCGCTGGCTTTGGAAGCGGCTGGATCATCCGTGTACGGCGTGCTGCGCCGGACGGCGGAGGCCGGAGCGCGTGAGCTGAGAATTGTGGACGCGCAGGACGAACTGGTCGCCCCAAGTCAGTTTTTTCGCGCCTTCCCGTGTTGAGGGAGTAGGATTTTTCCTCGAGTCAGGCTAACCGGGCGTGCGCGGCGCAAGGATTCTATTATGGCGATTGACAAGGATATGGATCGTCTCGATCGGGAAATCCTTCGCCTGCTGGCGGCGGATGCATCGCTGTCGCTGGCTGAAATCGCCGGACGGGTGGGACTGACGCCGACGCCGTGCTGGAAGCGCATCCGCCGCATGGAACAGGCCGGCATCATCGTCGGACGTGTGGCGGTGCTGGATCCGGTCAAGGTCGGCCTGCCCGTCTCGGCGTTCGTGGCGGTCGAAACAGCCGATCATTCCAGCGAGTGGCTGGAGCGGTTTGCCACGGTGGTGGCGGGCATGGACGAGATTGTCGATGCGTGGCGAATGAGCGGCGATGTCGATTACCTTTTACACGTCGTTGTATCCGATATAGCCGCGTATGATGTTTTCTACCGTCGGTTGATCGCGGCGGTCCCGCTGCGAAACGTGACCAGCCGCTTTGCCATGGAACGCATGAAAGCGGCGCCGCTGCCGGTATGATGATGGGCTGAGATCAGGCGGTGTCGAAGCTGCCGAGGGCGCTCAGCAGATCAGCCTGACCATACGGCTTGCTCAACATCCGATCCGCAGCAGTGAGGTCATTCCGGCTGACCATCTCTGAGTTGCCGGTGGTGAAAAGCACCCGCAGTTCCGGCTGGATTTTCCTTGCCAGGCGCACGAATTCCGCACCGGACATTCCCGGCATGGCATAATCGACCACCGCGATGTCGAACCGGCGCAGGGCAAGCAGGGTCAGCGCTTCCGATCCGCTATCCGCCCCTTCTACCCGATATCCCGCGTCGACCAGCAGTTCGCAGGTGATGGCCCGAACATCCGGCTCGTCGTCCACCGCGAGCAGCCGCAACGGTTGCAGCGGCTGATGGCTGTCAAGCGATGATATCTTCACCGGCTTGGTGCTGGCGGGCTGTTCCGCACGCGGCAGGAACACCTCGACGACAGTGCCGGCGCCCGGGCGGCTATGCAGCCGCACCGTCCCCCCGCACTGGCGGGCCACTCCATAAGCCTGAGCCAATCCGAGTCCGCTGCCCTTGCCGATCCCTTTCGTGGTGAAGAACGGCTCGAAGGCACGCTCCATCACGTCGGGGGTCATTCCGGTTCCGGTATCGCTGACCGTGATGTTCACGTAATCGCCCGCCGCAAGCTCCGGCGGGAGATCGTTCCGCTCGTCCGCATTGCCGGTGGCGATGCGGAGCGTACCGCCCTCAGGCATCGCGTCGCGTGCGTTAATGGCAAGGTTGAGCAGCACCATTTCAAGTTGCGAAACATCGGTGCTTGCAAGCCACAATCCAGGGACAAGCGCGAATTCGACGTGGATCAGGCCGCCCAGGCTATGCGCCAGGAGAGTTTGCAGGCCGGCGATCAGTGCATTCAGATCGACCGGCTGCGGCGCGAGCCGTTGCTGCCGCGCATAGGCAAGCAACTGCTGTGTGAGCCGGCCGCCTCGCCATGCCGCACCCAGGGCCGCCTCCACGTGCCGGCGCGTCGAGTTATCATGCAGTCTGGCCCTGAGCAGTTCGAGGTTGCCGACCACGACCGCGAGAAGATTGTTGAAATCATGGGCGACCCCGCCGGTGAGCTGACCGATCGCCTCAAGCCGCTGCGCCTGGAGCAAGGCATGCTCCGCCTTGTCGCGTTCGGCGATGGCGGCGGTGAGCCGCGCGTTCGCCAGCGCGAGTTCGCG
The DNA here is from genome assembly GCA_963777625.1 of uncultured Pseudomonadota bacterium. Classification (GTDB taxonomy): domain Bacteria; phylum Pseudomonadota; class Alphaproteobacteria; order Acetobacterales; family Acetobacteraceae; genus DATDIC01. The sequence goes on from CAVZRO010000035.1 coordinate 174,505, forward strand.
CGTGCGATCGGCAACGCCGGCTTCCAGCAACTCCTCGGTGCGCTTCCGATCTGTAACATCGAGGGACACGCCGACCATCCGCTCCGGCGCGCCATCTGGCCCCCGGATAACCTGGCCACGTATCTGCACCCAGTGGGTACTGCCATCCGGCCAAAGCGTCCGGGTACTCCACATCGTAATCGGCGCCGTGCAGCAACGCCGCATCCAGAGCTGCCTGGCGTTGGTCACGATCTTCCGGATGTACGGCTGCCCGCAGATCGTCATGCGCGAAGGGGTCCTGGGGGGCGAGGCCGAAGCAGGCCTTATGCAGGGCCGAGGAGACCATGGTCCGATCTGGCAGCGTCATTTCCCATGCGCCGAGCCGGCCAGCGGCCATGGCAATGGCAAGGCGCCGCTCACTTTCGCCGAGGGAGAAATCCCGCCGCGCCAGTTCTTCGTTCGCGGCACGCAGCCGGCCGATCAGGAGCTGCTGCTCGCGAGCGATCTCGTCGCGTTCGACCGCTTCCCGGTCAGGATTGACCAGCGCGGTCATGTCACGGACCCTGTGGATGACCCCGACGACCTGTCCGTCTGGATCGAGCACCGGCTCGTTCAGAAGGGTCCAATATCGCTCATGCAGCTCATCTTGCCGGTGACGGACGCCATAGCAGTGTAAGGAAACGGCGTCGGTCCGACGCAGATGCAGCACCCGGGCAAGTGACTCGCGCAACTCACGAATTCCTCGCTCGGCCCCTTCGCCCGGGCAATCCTCCAGAAGTTCAAACAGATTGCGCCCGAGTACCTGCGCACGGGAGAATCCTGTGTGACGCAGCCAAGTCTCGCTTGCTTCGAAGATACATGAATCCGTACCGAGCAGCAGGTAAAGCCCGGGGATGCGCCGAAAGATTACCTGGAAGTCAGGGAGTGGGGCCCTGACCATGAGCCGGACCTCAACTTTTCGTGTACAATCCAATATCAAGCCGCTGGGCCGCCAGCGGTCAAGTTGCAATCTTGTAAATTTACCCTATATCAAATTGTTTCCATAAACCCCTGCCTCAAAGCGCGCGAGCAGGTCCAAAACGGTCCGGTCGGCAAACGGCAGCACCTGCGTCATCAATAATCCGGCAACTTTCCTGCTCGGATCGAGCCAGTAATAGGTATTGTACAGGCCCGCCCATGCGAAGCTGTTGGCGGCTCGACCGTGCGGGACCGCCTCGGTGTTGATAAGAAAACTGAACCCCCACTTCTTTGGGATACCCGGGAACAGTTCCACGTCGTTCGATGACGTGGGCACGGCCGATTGCATCGGTTCCACCAGAAGCGGGCCGATCTGGTTCCGCAGCATCGTGGCGACGGTGCGCTTTTGCAAAACCGTATTTCCGCCCGCGCTGCCTTGCGACAGCAGCATGCGGAGAAATATCAGGTAATCGCCGGCAGTCGAATACAGGCCGCCGCCGCCCGGGTAGAACTCTCGTGGCGGCCGGGTGTCGAGTTGCAACGGCTGCAGCCCCTGATCCGTCCGCGCATGCACTGTCGCCAACCGCGGCTCCATGTCGGGCCGGACGAGATAGCTGGTGTTCTCCATCCCGAGCGGCGTGAAGATGTGCCGTTGGAAATAGGTTTCCAGATCCTCCCCGCTGACCGCCTCGATCATGCGGCCGACCCAGTCGATGTTGATGCCGTATTGCCACCTTGTGCCTGGCTCGAACGTGAGCGGCGCGTCCAGTCCGGCAAGCAGGCCGGTGCGCACCGCCGGCACGCCTGCCTCCCTGTGGTACCGCTGCAGGTCGGCGTTCCAGGTGTCATAACCGAACCCCGCGGTGTGCGTGAGCAACTGACGCAAGGTGATGGGCGAGCGTACCGGCCGAAGGATCGGCCGTCCGGTGCTGTCGAACCCCTCCAGAACCTGCCGGGATGCGAGTTCGGATGCCACATTGGCGGCGGGCGCATCGAGCGACAGCCGTCCCTGCTCCACCAACTGCATCGCGGCCACGGCGGTAACGGCTTTGGTCATCGAGGCGATGCGAAACACGGTATCGAGCGTCATGGGCGGGCCGTCCGGCAGCATGCGGCGGCCGAAGGCACCCTGGTAGATAATCTGGTCGGCATTAACCGCCACGGCGACGACACCCGGGATGGTCTCCGTCTGGGCCGCCTGATGCAGGATCTGGTCGATCTGATTCATGGACGCGAGGCCTCTTCACGCGGAGGGGGATCATATCTTGGCGGTCGGAAAAATCGAACGCGACCCATCCACTCCCTTGCGATGGTCCGCGGCGGCAAGCGGAGGAGCAATGCACACCCGACATCGCTGACGGCCCGTCTTCGTGCTCTGCTGTCGGGATGGGTTCCTTGCTGCCCTCCCTGCTGGGTTTCGCCGTGGCGATGTACATTACGCCAGGGCCCAACAATGTCATGGTGGCATGCTCTGCCGCCAATTACGGGCTGCGCGCCACAATCCCGCACATGCTGGGAATCGCGGTGGGTTTCGCATTGATGCTGGCGCTGGTCAGTGCGGGCCTGGGCTCCGCCATTCTGTTCTGGCCGCCGCTGCTGCTGATCATGCGATGGATTGGCGTTACCTGGATCATGTGGCTTGCCTGGAAGATCGCTTCCGCTCCGCCGCCGGACGTCGGTCGTCAGGCCAGGTTGCTCGGCTTCATGGGAGCAGTGGCATTTCAGTGGATCAACCCGAAAGCGTGGTTCATCGGGCTTGGCGCGGCGAGCATGTTCATCATGCCCGACCGTTCGCTTACGCCCCAGCTCCTGCGGCTAAGCCTGGTGTTTCTTGCCTGCGCGATGCCTTGCCTGCTTGTCTGGGCACTGATCGGCAGTGGCAGCGGTCGCTTGTTGCACTCGCCGGGCCGGTTGCGTGCGTTCAACCTCACGATGGCGGGCCTGCTGGTCCTGTCGGTAGTCCCGGTGCTGATCGAGGAATGAATGCAAGCAGCTCGGCGGGCGTTCCGCCGGTGGTCAACGCATATTTCGAGTGTTGATGCTCAAGGAGGGTGCGCATGAAAATAGCCAAGATCGACGCATTTCAGGTCCGCTGGAGCAGCGAAGACAAGCCGGCGCAACGCAGTGCTTTTGTGAGCATCCACACCGAAGACGGCACTTCCGGTATCGGCGAGGCGTCGCCCATGCAGGGCGGCCTGGCCTCGCTCGGGATCATCGTCCACGACATCGCTCCACGACTGATCGGCAAGGATCCGCTGGACCACGCGGTGCTGCTGGACACGTTGCTGCACGAGTTGGTGAAGCTCGGGCCGGAGGGCGCATTGAGCGGGGCGCTGGCGGCGCTGGACATCGCCATGTGGGATCTGAAGGGCAAGCTGCTCGGCCAGCCGATCTACAAGCTGATCGGGGGAGCGTGGCGGACCGCCCTTCCCTTCTATGCCTCCATCGGCGGCAATGGCGACCGACCGCTTGACGATGTGCTGCGCGTGGTCGAACAGCGGATGCAACACAAGCCCCGCGCGGTGAAGATCCGCTTCGACAACAACCGCACCCAACTGGACGCCGACATTCCAGGCGACATCGCCAAGGCGCGTGCAGTACGCAAACTGGTCGGTGACGGGTTCCCGCTCGCCTTCGACGCCAACAACGGATACACGACCGGGGGTGCCGTCCGCGTCGGACGCGCGCTGGAAGAGCTGGGTTACTGGTGGTTCGAGGAGCCGGTCCAGCACTATCACCCGAAAGCGATGGGCGACGTCGCCCGCGCACTCGACATCACCATTTCCGCCGGCGAGCAGACCTACACGCTGGCCGGGCTCGCCGACCTGATCTCCGCCGGCGTGCGCATGGTGCAACCGGATATCGTGAAGATGGGCGGCATCACCGGACTGATGCGGTGCAACGCGGTGGCCCACGCGCATGGTGTTGAACTGGTTCCGCACCAAACTCAGCCGACCATCGGGCACACCGCGAACCTGCATTTCTCGGCAACGCAACTGCACGCGACGAAGCCGTGCGAATGGAATGACCCCTCGCCGCGCACCCATGCCGTGTTCGAGAACCCGCCCTGGCCCGAGGATGGGCTGTTTCACCTTCCGCATGGCCCCGGGCTGGGATTGCGGCTGAACGAGGCGGAGTTGCGAAAGCGGCGGGTCGAGATCCGCTGAAGCGGGCCTGCGGGTCCCTTTCCGCCCTCATGTCCCGGTGACGACTGTCGCCAGAACGACGCCGAGCAATACATCGGGAGCCATCACGATCGCGGCGGTCATACCGCCGACGTCCAGTGTCAGCCGTATCGCAAACCATTCCAGCCACAATGCCCAGCCCTGGGCGACCAGTTGCGCGGTTTCCGCCAACCAGCCGGGCGCGCCCAGCACGGCGGGGATGCAGGCGATCAGCAAAAGCCCGTACTGAACGACATTGCACCAGTTCCAGATCGCGATGAATCGCGGCCAGTGTGGCGCGCGTCGGAATGCGGCCACCAGCGGATGCGACAGGACCGCGTATCCCGCCCAACCGATTACAAACGACAGCAGTTGCAGGATAAATGCATGCGGCGGGTTGCTGGGCCGACCGTCCATCCCCCAGGTCAGCAACAGCACGGCGATGAACAGCGGCACACAGATCAATGCAGCCCAGAAACTCCGGGCGGCCACACGCATGTCATCGGAAACGTAGCGGACACCCTCGGCCCGGCCGCGCGCGAGAAGCAGCGCCCCGTGCAAGCCGGAGAATACACCTGCAACTCCGTTCATCGGATCCCGACAGCGCGCAACAGACCGGGCTGGCTCAGCAGATATGGACCCAGGGCAAGCAGCCCGGTCCCAAGATTGACCACCGCCACCAGCACCACGGCCCGCAAACGCGAGATCATCAGCGCATGGCGGGCCAGGAACCAGTGCAGCCACAGACCGTACCCGGCGACCGCGCAGATCACCGCGGCTCCGGCAGCCTGAAGCGGCATGATCGCCAGCAGCAGCGGATAGACCAGGATCAGCAGAATACTCGCCAGCAGCGGGATCACCCACTGGCACCAGTTCAGCGCGGTGGCGAAGCGAAGCCATTGCGCCTCGCGCTTCCACCACCGTGCCGGCTCATACGACAGCACCGGCGGCGCCAGCAGCGCGCACAACGTGGCGAGCAGGTCCGACACGGCGGCGAGTCCACCGCCCTGGATAAGCATGAGGCCCGCGCCCACCAACGGGAATGCGATCAGCGGCGCCAGACTGCCGAGGAAAGCCGATGGTGTGTCGCCGAACTGGCGCAGCCCATCAGCCCGGCCGCGCGCCAGCAACAGGATACCGAGTGGTATGCTGGTCCGCATCGGATGCTGCCGCCGCAACTGCCCGCTCATTCACTGAGCGCCGCGAGCGCCGCGCGATAGATGCGGGCGAGCTGGCGCAGCTCGGTGACCGGAACGCGCTCGTCGGCCTGGTGCATGGTTGCGCCGACCAGCCCGAACTCCGCGACCGGGCAGACCCGCGCGATGAAACGTGCATCGGACGTGCCGCCGCCAGTGTCCAGCTTCGGCTCGATGCCTGTCTCGGCCGCCACAACCGCCCGCAGACGATCCACCATCACACCTGGTGAGGTCAAGAAAGACTCGCCGCTGATCGAAGCGTCGAGATCGAACCGGTCAGCGTGCTGCGCCAGCGCTGCCCGCAACCATGAAATCAGCGACGCACCGCTGTGGCGATCGTTGAAACGGATGTTCAGCGCGGCGGCAGCGACGGCTGGGATGATGTTGGTCGCCGGATTGCCGACATCGATGCTGGTCAGTTGCAGGCTGGACGGTTCGAACCATTGCGTCCCAGCATCGAGCGGTGCCGCGGTGATCGCGGCAAGCGCTCGGACCAACCGATGCACCGGATTATCGGCGCGATGAGGATAGGCGACATGCCCCTGCGTTCCGTTGATCGTGATTTTTGCGTTCAGGCTGCCGCGTCGACCGATCTTGATCATGTCGCCGAGCCTTACCGGACAGGTCGGCTCACCCACGATGCAGAAATCGGGGACGTGGTTTTGCGCGACCATCCACTCCAGAACGCGCACGGTGCCATCGATAGCCGGGCCTTCCTCGTCGCCGGTGATAAGCAGGCTGATCGAACCGCGCGCCGGTCCTTGGAGAAGGTGTTGCGCGACAGCGGCTGCAAAAGCCGCGATCGCGCCCTTCATATCGCAGGCGCCGCGCCCGTACAGCACGCCATCGCGCACAGTCCCGCTGAACGGATCCTCGGCCCAACTTGCATTCCCGGCCGGCACAACGTCTGTATGTCCGGCAAAGCAGATATGCGGGCTGCCGGAACCGTGCCGCGCGAACAGGTTCTCGATCTGCCCGAAACGCAGCCGCGTAACTGCAAATCCAAGCTGTTCCAGCGCCGCGGCAAGGACCGGCTGGGCGCCGGCATCGTCGGGCGTCACGGATGGGCAGCGAATGAGCGCCTGCGCAAGCCCCAGCGGGTCAGTGGGCGACTCTGGCTGACTGCTCAATCGCGCAGCAATTCGTTGATCGAGGTTTTTGCCCTGGTCTGGGCATCGACCCGCTTGACGATGACGGCACAATAGAGCGACGGCCCAGGCGAGCCGTCCGGTAATGGCCGTCCTGGCAGTGAGCCTGGAACCACCACCGAATAAGACGGAACCCTGCCAATGTAGATTTCGCCGGAACTGCGATCGATGATCTTGGTCGAAGCGCCGATGAAGACCCCCATCGACAGCACGCTCCCGCGTTCAATCACGACGCCCTCGGCGACCTCGGAGCGGGCGCCGATGAAGCAGTCATCTTCCACGACGACAGGATTGGCCTGCAACGGTTCGAGAACACCACCGATGCCGACGCCGCCGGACAGATGGCAGTTCTTCCCGATCTGGGCGCAGCTTCCGACCGTGGCCCAGGTATCCACCATGGTATTGCGATCGACGTACGCCCCGGCGTTGACGAAGCTCGGCATCAGCACGACGCCTGGCGCGATGTAGGCCGAACGACGCACGACAGCACCCGGCACGGCGCGGAACCCGGCATCGCGGAACCGGTTTTCGCCCCAGCCGGCAAACTTGAGCGGAACCTTGTCGAACGCCAATGCCCCGCCTGGGCCTTGCATCGAATGAGAATCAGTCAGGCGAAATGACAGCAGCACCGCTTTCTTGAGCCATTGATTGACGTGCCAGCCGGTCCCGGATGGTTCGGCGACACGTAAAGTTCCGGAATCCAGCCCTTCCAGCGCCGATTCGACGGCCTCTCGCGGTTCGCCACGTGAGCCGGCGGAAAGCGTGTCACGACGTTCCCACAGGGCCTCGATGATCGGTTGGATATCCGGTTCCGGCATGTTCATCACTATCTGGTCGGTCGTTGGGGGCGCAGGCGGCGGGACCATGCGCAGCGGCCGGCAGACTGTCAAATGAGCGCCGCGGCGGCGGCGAGCGGCCTGGAAACGATTCTTTAGTTGTTATCGCAGTGAAATACGCTGCCTTCCAGACGGAACAAGCCATGCACGATCTCGCCAATTCCGGAGGGGGGAACGCCCGCCATGCGGACCAGCCGTTGCAAGCCGCGCTGCTGGATAGCCGACAGCGGTGGCGGGACCTGGTGACCATGACGGCCGATCTGGCGTTCGAAACCGACGCCGGCGGTTATTTCACGTTCATCTTCCCGGACCCCGTCCTGGGTTGGTCGGCCGGCGAATTGCTCGGGGCACCTGGACGCCGGCTGCTGGCGGACCCCCCGGTGGTCGCCGGCGGCGACCCATTCCGTCCGGGACGACCAACTCGCGGCAAGCGCGTGTGGATGCGACGCGCGGATGGATCTCTGGCCTGCATCGTCTTGTCAGCGGCCGCGCTGCTGGATCCCGCCGGTCACACGATCGGCGCACGCGGTTTGGGAATAGACATTACCGACCAGGACGAAGAACAGGACCGGAAGGCGTCCGCGCTGCGCCGAACCGCCGTGACGGACGACATTCTTTGCCGCATGCGGCAGGAGGTACTGGCGCCGCGGATGATGCGCGTTGTGCTGGACGAACTGGCCAATGCGCTGGGATCAGAGGGGGTCGCCGTGCTGACCGACGGCCCAGCAATCCTGCATCAGAGCGGGGAAGGAGCCGGGGCGGTGCTGGACCGGCTCGCTGATCTGCTGGACCGCGCCGATCAGGCCAATCCCATACAGACCGGGGACCCGCAGGATCAGCCGATCCTGGTTTCCGCGTGCCATACCCGCTTCGGAGAAAAAATCGGGTTGGCGATCTGGCGCCCGAGCGGCGCGCGCGACTGGGATTCGGAAGACCGCATGCTTGCGGCGTCCTCCACCACGATCATTCGGGTGGTCCTCGAACATCAATCGATCCAGCGGGAAATGGCGCGGCAGGCAAGGACGGATCCGCTGACCGGTCTGATCAATCGTCGCGCCTTTCTGGAGGAACTGCCGCGGCACATCGACCGGCTGGAGCGCGAGCAACTGCCGGGGACGCTGGTTTTCGCCGACCTGGATAATTTCAAAGCCGTCAACGACGTGCTCGGGCACGAGATCGGCGACGAAATACTGTGCCGTACCGCACAGCTTCTGCGCGACACCGTGCGACCGACCGATCTTGTGGCGCGGTTGGGAGGCGACGAGTTCGCAATCTGGATGAACGGTGCCGATCACCTGACGGCGGCCGAGCGGGCCGAGCACCTGCGCGTCAATGGCCCCACCGTGCTGGCCAAAGTCATCGGCTCCAACAGCCCGGCCCTGGGTTTTTCGATCGGCATTGCGACCCGCGCCTCCGGTGAGGAGGTGGAAACGGTGATGCGGCGCGCCGATTTCGCCATGTACCAAGTGAAACGGGACGGCCGCGGCCACTGGCGCGTCGCACAGGAGCGCGACCAATGACCGAGGTTGCGGTGCGAAGTGCGCCCACGGTACCGGACGAGGAGACCCGCGTACGCCTTGGTGCCAACCCCGAACTCGCCGCCGGCAGTGCTGGAGCGGCTTGCGGTCGATACCGCTGTGATGGTGCGCGCGGCACTCGCGCTGAACCCGGCGGCTCCCCCGGCAGCAAATCGGATTCTGGCGCGCGACGTGGATGAGCGGGTGCGGGCCTTGCTGGCACGTAAGCTAGCCGGCCTGGCTCCCGGTCTGACCGCGGGGGAGCACAGCCGATTACAGCATGAGGCCTACGAGACACTGATCGCTCTGGTGGAGGACGAAGCCGTCCGGGTCCGCGCCGCCATAACCGACGTCTTGAAGCAGATGCCTGACGCGCCCCGCAGCCTGATCCTGCGGCTGGCCCGGGACATCGCGCTGGAAGTGAACGAACCCGTCATTCGCTTCTCCCCGATGTTGACCACGGAGGACTTGCTGGCGTTGGTGAGCAGGCCACCCGCTCCCACGACCCTCATCGCAGTGGCGCGGCGCCCTGATCTCAATGCCCGCGTTGCGGACGCGATTGCAGACGGCGAACACCATGAGGCGATCCGCGAGCTGTTGGCCAATCCGTCGGCGCAGATAAGGGAAGCAACCCTGGACGCGCTCATCGCGCGTGCCGCTGACCACGCCGACTGGCACGAGCCGCTGGTACAGCGGCCGTCATTGCCGCCACGCAGCGCGAAAATCCTCGCCCAGATCGTGGCGACGCATCTGTTGCAGGTTTTGGCCAACCGTGCCGATCTCGACCCGAAATTGCTCGAAGAGCTTGGGCAGCGTCTCACGCAACGGCTTCACGATCGGCAACCGGCCCGGGTCACACGCGGCGATCTGAGCACCGAACAGGCCCTGGCCGAAGCACATCGTCTGCTGCAACGGGGCAAGCTGTCCGAGACCGTGATCTTTGACGCAATTCAAAGAAACGAGTTGCGGTTGGTGTCGGCACTGCTGGCGACGGCTGCCGGCGTCCCGGTAACGGTTGTGGAGCGGGCGGTATCGCTGCGCAGCGCCAAAGGATTGGTCGGCCTGGCATGGAAGGCCGGATTCTCGATGGATGTCGCGCGGTCCCTGCAAACGGCACTCGCCCATTTGCCTCCATCGGCGGTGCTGTCGGCAGGAGCCGATGGCGGATATCCGCTGTCGTCGGACGAAATGCGCTGGCAGGTCGATTTTCTGCGCCGCGTCGGTCGATGACAACGAACGGAGCGGCACCTTTTGCTCTCCTTTAACGGTGCTGTGGTTTCCTCGCGCAATCAAAGGATGGAGCGTGTCGTGTCAGCCAGTCGCCTCGTCAACCGCAATGTGGTCGCCGGCAGCGGCCGGACCAGTATGCGCCTGGAACCGGAACTATGGGAGGCACTGATCGAGGTCTGTCAGCGCGAGGGGCAGGATCTGCATACGCTGATCCGCAGCGTCGAATTCAGCACGCGCAACCGGTGGACGCACCAGCGCGGTACGCGTTTTCCTGTTGCACTATTTTCGCTCGGCCGCGACCGAGGCCGGCCACGCGGCAGCCGCCCACGGCACTCAGGTGGAACGACGGGCTGCGTAGGGCGGTTTCACCTGGAGTGAAACCGCCCCCGCGATTCCAGTCCGGCTGATATTGCTCTAGGTGCCGATCCCGCCGACAGCGAGGTACTTGATCTCGAGATATTCCTCGATGCCGTATTTCGACCCTTCGCGACCGAGGCCTGATTGTTTCATCCCGCCGAAAGGCGCCTCCGCGGTGGAGATGACGCCTTCATTGATCCCGACCAGTCCGTACTCCAAAGCCTCCCCGACCCGGAATACCCGCCCCACGTCACGTGCATAAAAATATGCGGCCAGCCCAAACTCGGTATCGTTGGCAAGCTGGATCGCCTCTTCCTCGGATTTGAAACGGAACAATGGTGCGACCGGCCCGAAGGTCTCCTCCCGGAAGATCAGCGCGTCCCTGGGCACTTCGGTAAGTAGAGTCGGCTCGAAGAAATTGCCGCCGAGCCGGTGGCGATGGCCGCCGGTCAGTATTTTGGCACCCCGCTTGGTGGCGTCCTGGACATGCTCTTCGACCTTCTTGACCGCTTCGGCATTGATCAAGGGGCCCTGGCTGACACCGGGCTCCATGCCGTTGCCAACCTTCATCTGCTCGATCGCCGCTTTGAACTTTCCGGCGAAGGTTTCATAGACCCCATCCTGGACCAGGATGCGATTGGCACACACACAGGTCTGCCCGGTGTTGCGGTATTTGCTCGCCATCGCGCCCTGGACGGCGGCATCGAGATCGGCGTCGTCGAACACGATAAAGGGCGCATTCCCGCCAAGTTCCATGCTGGTCTTCTTGATCGTCGGTGCGCATTGCGCGAGCAGCTTCGCGCCGACCTCGGTCGACCCGGTGAAAGAGAGCTTGCGGACCAGCGGATTGGACGTGAGCTCGCCGCCGGTTTCCGCGGACGGGCCGGTGATGATGTTGCAGACGCCTGGCGGCATGCCGGCGCGTTCGGCCAGCACCGCGAGCGCCAGCGCCGAAAACGGGGTCTGGCTGGCCGGGCGGATCACGCCGGTGCAACCGGCAGCCCAGCCGGGTCCTGCCTTGCGCGTGATCATCGCCGCGGGAAAGTTCCAGGGCGTGATCGCGGCGAACACGCCGATCGGCTCCTTCAGCACGACAATACGGCGACCCTTGGCGTTCTGTGGGATCGTGTCGCCGTAGATGCGCTTCGCCTCCTCCGCGAACCAGTCGATGAAGCTGGCTGCGTAAGCGATTTCACCTTTGCTCTCGGCCAGCGGCTTGCCCTGCTCGGCGGTCATGATCATGGCCAGATCTTCGGTGTTCGCCAGCATGAGCTCCGCCATTTTACGCAGGATCGCGGCACGCTCCTTCGCCAGCAGGGCCCGCCAGGCCGGATAGGCGCGGGCAGCGGCCTCGATCGCGCGTCGCGTCTCGGCAGCGCCCAGGGCGGGGACCTCGCCGACCGCTTCGCCCGTGGCCGGGTTTTTCACCACCAGCGTGCGGTTGCTGTCGGCCTGGACCCACTTCCCGTCAATGCAGTTTGCCTGCCGGAAAAGAGTGGGATCCTTCAGGGGAAGCGGGGATACGGGGTTGAGCATGGCGGTCCTCCTCCGAGGTCAGTAACAGGCGCGACGCGCGTGTGGCGTTTTCCCACCCGCGGTTCCGCTTAGATAACCCTGGAGGCGGCGCTTGTCAGGATCAGTCCGCAACCGCGGTCTCGGGGGCCTGTGGCACCAGCCGGCCCGGTCGTCCGTCCTCACGCTGAACTGACAATTCCCTGTCGTGGAAGGCCGCGACACCCCGATGGTGCGCGATCGATATGAGCGTGGTCTTCGGCAACCGCTCTTTGAGGATGTGATAGAGATGCGCCTCCGCCTCCGGATCCAGGCTGGCGGTCGCCTCATCCAGGAACAGCCACTGAGGTTTGATCAGCAACGCGCGCGCGAGCGCCACGCGCTGCTGTTCTCCACCTGACAGCATCTGCGGCCAGTTCCGATCCTCATCCAGGTGCGGGACAAGCCCCGGCAGCCCAGCATCGACGAGCGCCTGAGCTATGTCGGCTTGCGGGTATGCTTCGGAATCCTTCGGATAGGTGATGACGTGGCGCAGCGTTCCAAGCGGAATGTACGGGCGTTGCGGCAGGAACAACGAACGCTCGACCGGCAGCTGCACGCGGCCGTGTCCAAATGGCCAGATGCCGGCGATGGCACGGAACAACGTTGATTTTCCGGAACCGGTCTTGCCAGTGATCACGGTCGAGCTGCCGGGCGTGAAGGTGACTGCCGTGTTTTCCAGCAGCTTCTCTCCGCTGGGCAATTCCAACGTGAGGTCGGTCACCTGTACCGGCCCCTCGGCGATCGGATCGAGGACAATACCCCTGCCGAAAGCCGCGCGAGCCACCACGATGGCACGATGGAACGTGGTGAGTCGTTCGACGATGGCACTCCACTGCGCCAACGTGCTGTACACGTTGACGAACCAGGACAGCGAGCTTTGCACCTGGGCGAACGCGCCGGCGATCCGCATCAGTCCGCCGAGCTCGATCGCGCCGCTGAAATAACGCGGCGCGGCCACCACGATCGGGAATATCCCGGCAACCTGGTTGTAGCCATAGACCAGCGCGTTCAGCTTCTTGGTCCGGATCATGATGCCCCACCAGTTGGTGATCACATCATAAAACCGCGCGACCAGATTGCCTTTCTCCTCATGCTCGCCGTTGTAGAGCGCAACGCCCTCCATGTTCTCGCGGAAGCGTACCAGCGCATAGCGGAAATCGGCCTCAACCCGCTGCTGGCGGAAACGCAATCCGATCAACGGGCGGCCCACCAGATGCGTAAGCCCGGTTCCGATCACGGCATAACCCAGTGCGACGAACACCATGTAACCGGGGATGGTCACGCCCCACACGCTGATGTTCCCGGAAAGCGTCCAGAGGATCCCCACGAAGCTGGCGAACGAGACGATATTGGACAGGAAATCGACGCCCAGCGACAACGTGGTGGCGACGAAGTCACGCAAATCCTCGGCAATCCGCTGATCCGGGTTGTCAGTTCCGACAGCGGCTCGGTCGGTGGTCAGGCTGATCCGATAATAGGCGCGGTCCGCGAGCCATTCGTCCAGAAAGCGCGTCGTCATCCAACGGCGCCATCGGATCTGCAGCCACTGATTAAGGTAGGTGGCATAGACCGCGAGCAGAATATAAACCGCCGCGATCCCGCAAAACCCCGGCATGGGCAAGCGCGTCCCAGTGCTGTGCCACGTGAACAGCAACTGCAGGAAAGTGGGCCAATCCTTCTGCTGCAACGAGTTATAGAACAGCCCGTGCCAGAAATTCAGCACCACGTTCATGGCGACCATCGCCAGATTGAGCGCGATGATCGAAATCAGCAGAACCCAGGCTGACCATTTTTCTTCCGACTGAAAATACGGCCTGGAAAGGCGCCAAACGTCATGCAGGAACGATCCGACGGATTTCATCGAGCTAACGGACTTTCGGCTGCTGAATGGTCGCTACACAGTCGCCTGGCAGTCAGCCGGTCGGTTGCCGCCCGCCACCCGATCCCCATAACCGTACAAGCCGCGAGAATACAGCGGAAGCTCACCGCGGTTACACGACCAGCATTCCGGGCCGGACAACGCCGCCGGGAATATCATCGCCTCCGCGGCGAAACCTCACGACGACCATGCAGGCTTGCCGATCCGGCAGGCAACTCCGGGGCCGACCGCGCCGCAAAGCTTTCATCCAGCCTGGCCGTCTGCCTGCAACCCCCTGATCTACTTCGTTTTCCTTGACGTCAGCTAAACAGGTTCTTAGCGTCCGGACATGAGCACCGTAACCCGGGCGCAGTTGGCCGAAACCATCTACACGCAGGTGGGGTTGTCGCGTAACGAGTTTGCCGATTTGCTGGAAACGGTGCTGGATCGGATGGCGGCGACGCTGGAATCCGGGGAATCCGTAAAAATCAGCGGGTTCGGCACGTTCTCTGTGCGCCAAAAAAGTCGGCGCGTTGGCCGCAATCCGAAGACCGGGGAGGAAGTACCTATCCTGCCGCGCCGGGTACTCGTGTTCCGACCCAGCCATGTCCTGAAAGCGCGCGTGAACGGCGCCTCGCCCTCCGCACCAGACGGGCGTGCACTGGCGCACGATGACGACGAATGAGCGGTACCAGCGATCATCCAGCGGCCCCCGCCCGCGTACGCCCGCGCAAGGCTCCAACCGCCTTTCGTACCATCAGCGAGGTCGCCGACGAGTTGCATATCCCACAGCACGTGCTGCGATTTTGGGAAACCAAGTTCATTCAGGTGAAGCCGCTGAAGCGCGGCGGCGGCCGACGCTATTACCGGCCTGACGACATTGCGTTGCTGCGCCGGATCTCCGATCTGCTTTACATCCAGGGCTATACAATCAAAGGCGTGCAGCGGCTGCTGCGCGAGGGCGGCGGCAAACTCTCGGACGATATCCCTCCCGCAACTCCCGCCGAACGAGCGGCCGCCGAGGCGGAGCGCGCCACGGTGCCGGCGGAACCGCAACTGCCAATGCCGGGTCTGGTCGACGCCGATATCCCGTCGATGAACTCCTCCGCGCTGCGCGCCGGGCGACGCGGCGAGCAGGAAGCCGAGCGGCTGCGAATGGTGCTGAACGAAACGCTCCTCGAACTGGAGGCGCTGCGGGCGCTGCTGCGCTGACTGCCGGCGATCCCATTGCTCGGCCAGGGTCGAGGCTGCTACATGGTCGAAGGCCGGAGCGTAGCGCAGCCTGGTAGCGCATCAGTCTGGGGGACTGGGGGTCGTGGGTTCAAATCCCGCCGCTCCGACCATCATCCGAGCTGGCTATTGCCCGGGTCGGCAGGTCGGGCGATAGAGGGCGCCGGGTCACGATGTTGCGCTCGCGGTCGACCACTCACGGTACGCTCCGCGACCCTCCATGGCGGCCTGACGGATGGGACTATTGGCAGGATCAGTACCAGTCCGCGGCAAGCGGACACCGATGAGGTTAGCAGGATGGACAGGCGAGAGGGTTGGCGCAACCGGGAGACGCGGAAGCGCAAGTTTGATGATGAGGCGCCCGGCGGTGATATGCCCTGGCGGCGCGGACCCACACTGGGTCAGGAACAGCCGTCCTTCGCACCCACTTCCCAGCGCCCGGGGCGAGCGCCACCGGTTATCGCGTCCGGCCCGGAAATTGGCGGCGTGGTGAAATGGTTCGATCCGGGAAAAGGGTTCGGGTTTGTCGAACTCGAGGACGGATCCGGTGACGCGTTCCTTCATATCAGCGTCGTCGAGCGCTTTGGCAGCGGCACGCCTGGCCCGGGCGCGCCGATACGCGTGCGAACGGGACGCGGGCCGAAGGGTCCGCAGGTGGCCGAGATTACCGAACTCGGCGAGGCCACAGGGGCAGCCCCTGCCTCACCGCCGCGCCGGCAGTCGGCCGGACCGACCCCGGGGCAAGAGGTCCGCGGGGTTGTGAAGTGGTACAACAGCCAAAAAGGGTTCGGCTTCATCACGCCGGAAACCGGGGGAAAGGACGTGTTCGTGCACGTTTCAGCCCTGGGGCGCAGCGGATTGACTGAATTGGTCCCCGGTCAGACGGTTCGCCTGCAAGTGATCGCCGGGAAGAAGGGGCCGGAAGCGGGTTCCGTGTCGCTGGCCTGATATCAACCGTCCTGAAGGCGGACCCGTTCCCGTCATTCCCGCGGAAAAGCGGGAATCCACCGATAGTACGTGCAAGCGCGACCGCGTCATGCCTGTCTGCGCGAGCACAACGCGGAAGAGTCAGCCTCTCGAACGACTGCCCTGAGTATCCCCTCACCCGCCGGACGAATGCGAATCCGGCGGCGGATTTTCCGCTGAGTTCGTCGAAGGCTTCAGCGTCTCCAAGTAGGCGATGACGTCGCGGCGTTCGGTGCTATCCGGTAGCCGATACGGCATAAGAGCGCCGGGCACGAACGCCTGCGGGTTGGTCAGCCAGCGATCGAGCCGCGCCGGATCCCAGGCAAATCCGGCGTGCGCCAGCGCCGTCGAATAGGGATATCCGGCTTCGCTGCCCGCCTCTCGTCCGACGACACCGGCCAATGCGGGGCCCACCTTGCTGCGGTCGAGCGCATGACAGGCGCTGCAATTGGTTGCAAACAGCTTGGCGCCGGCCTGCGGATCCGGGGCCTGGTTATCGAAGCGTGCCAGATTCTGGGCACCCGTCGGCCGCAGAGACTCAAAGAACGTATATGACAGCGTGATATTCCGCACGTCGGTGGCATCATGATCCTGCGCCATGCGGGGATCGACAAAGAAATCCACCGGCATCTCCACACTTTGGTGCGCGCCGAGCTTCTCCTCGGTGAAGCAGAAGCACTGTATCTTCTTGAAATAGAGGCCGACCTTGCCCGGAGTCACATTGAATGTCGCGTGACCGACAATGTCTCGGTCCGACAGGTTTTCAGCACGGAAAAAGACCAGCGTTTCCTCGCCAAGATGCACCTGCACCTGGCGTTGCACCGGCGTAAACCGCCACGGCATGCCGGGAGCCACGTTGGTGTCGAACGAGACCGTCACTGTCCGGGCAGATTGCGCCGCGGTGTCGGCGGCGACGCGTTGAGTGGTTCCCAGCGCGCCGGTGGCCTCGCAGAACAGGCGATAGAGCGTGACCGAATAGGACACCAGCGTGGTCATTACGGCGACCGCCGCCAGGAGGCCAAGCACGGTAAAAAATTTGCCGGACCGGTTCGCAGAGCGGCCAAAGGAAATCATGCGGAAATGTAGTCCCGGCTGTCGCGTCACTCCGATTTCATAGCTCATCCGACCTTTCGCGCAAAGCTACCGACTGCGCGTGCGTCAGCCGAGTGAATGCTCCGCAACGAGCCATCCACCTAATCGGAAAGCCCATGATTGGCAGCCGACGGCGTGGTAGCGACGGGACGGTCGTGCCGATACAGCTCCCGGCAACCAGCCATCCCGGCTGCTAGCCGAGATATTGCTCCTGACCCACGGGCCAGCAGCCCCCGAAATCCCTGGGCGGAGCCACGCGCACCCCTCGGCTAGACCGCCTCTTTCAGCTCCTTGGAGGCGCGAAATGCCACTTTCTTGCTGGCCTTGATCTTGATCGCCTCACCCGTCGCCGGGTTCCGCCCCATCCGGGCGGCACGCTTCTGCACGCGCAGGATGCCCAGGCCGGAGATCCGTATCCGGTCCCCCTTCTTGAGATGGCGGGTCGTCAACGCAACCATATCGCCAAGTATCGCCTCCGCCTGCCGTTTCGGCAGCTCGTGGCGCTCCGCCAGCTCGGCGGCCATCTGCTTCAGGGTAACTGTTGCCACCGCGCTGGCGGCCTTCGCTGCTTTGGCCATGAACACCCGCTCCCGGTTCGGGCTGATCCCGTACGTAGCGCACATGCCCTGCCGCGCCGATTCGAGCAACTGAATTGTGCCGCCAGGCTTGCTGGAAAGGCCCGGTCGCCGGAGTATGCCAGGATGTTCCACCGCGCCCCGCGCCGCCGGCCTGCCTTTCCCCCATGAAGCGGGAGACTATCCAGGGCTGGCTGCTCGTACTTCCGGCGGTCGCCTTGCTGGCGCTGTTCACCCACTGGCCGGCACTGGAGACGATCTGGGCCAGCGTCCACACCGCCCCGATCCCGCGCCACCCGTCGCAGTTCGACGCAACGGTCAATTTCCGGGCCATGCTGAACGACCCGGTGTTCTGGCAGGTGCTGCGCAACAACGCCGTGTATGCCGCCTGCACCATCCCGGCCACCATGGCATTGTCGATCATCATGGCGCTGGCGGTGAACCGGCATATTCCCGGGCGTGCATTGCTGCGGCTGGCCTATTTTACCCCGACCATCCTGCCCATGATCGCCGTCGCGAATATCTGGCTGTTCTTCTTCACCCCCGGGTACGGCCTGATCGACCGGGCACTGTCACCTTTTGGCTTCGGCGACTGGAACTGGCTCGGCAGCGCCTCCACCGCATTGCCGGCGATGATCATCATCGCGATCTGGAAGATGGCGGGCTTCTACATGATCTTCTACCTGGCCGCACTGCAGACGCTGCCGCCGGAGCTGCAGGAGGCCTCGGACCTCGAGGGCGCCTCGCGCTGGACATTCTTCCGCCGCGTCGTGTGGCCGCTGCTGATGCCGACCACTTTGTTCGTATTCGTCAATGCTGTGATCGACGCATTCCGGCTGGTGGACCAGATCATCGTGCTGACCAAGGGCGGCCCGGACAATGCCACCGCCCTGCTGCTCTATTACATCTACCAGGTCGGGTTCCAGGTACCTGGGATACCAATTACGCTGCGGCTCTGACCGTCGTGCTGCTGGCGATCCTGGCCATCGTCGCAGGGTTGCAGTTCGCCCTTATCGAACGACGGGTCCATTATCGATGAGCGTCACCGCCCTCCCCCTCCCGGCGGCGCGTATCCGGATCCCCAAAATCCGGCTGGAGATACTGGGCGCATGGCTGCTGGGACTGCTGTGGGTCCTTCCCCTGCTCTGGGCGGCATGGAGTTCCATCCACCCGTCTTCCAGCGCCACCAGCTTCGACCTGCTCGCCCCGGTCACGCTGCATAATTTCGTTACCGCCTGGGGGATGGCGCCGTTCGGCCAGTACATGATCAACACCGTGCTGCTGGTCAGCATGGTGCTGGCGGCGCAGTTCGTGCTGTGCACCCCGGCGGCGTTCGCCTTCGCGCGGCTGAGCTTTCCCGGCCGCGACGTGCTGTTTGCCGCCGTGCTGGTGCAGCTCATGATCACCCCCGACGTGCTGATGGTGGAGAATTACAAGACGATCGGCTCGATCGGGCTGGTGGATTCGCTGCTGGGGATTGCGCTGCCCTATCTTGGCTCGGCGTTCGGCATCTTCCTGCTGCGCCAGACATTCCGCACCGTGCCGCAGGATCTGGACGATGCGGCGAAGCTGGCCGGGCTGGGGCTGCTCAGGCGGTTATGGCGCGTGTATGTGCCGCTCGCCCGGCCGACTTATATTGCCTATGGGCTCGTGCTGGTCAGCTTCCATTGGAACAATTTCCTCTGGCCACTGGTTATTACCAATTCCGTGAATGTGCGCCCGATCACGGTCGGCCTGGCGATGTTCTCCACCACCGACCAGGGCACCAACTGGGCCGTGATCACCGCCGCAACCCTGTTGTCCACCGCGCCGCTGGTCGTGGCATTCCTGCTGTTCCAGCGCCAGTTCGTCCAAAGCTTCATGCGGACTGCGAGGTCGTAAAGCATGTATCTCGGCACCCAGATCAGCCCGCGTGACGACGCCGATTACCGCGTGTGGGCGCAACTCGGCGTGCAGCATGTCTGCGTCGATCCGCCCGGCAACCCGCATCACTGGGCCCTGGATGATCTGCAGCGCCATCGCGAACACATCGAATCGTTTGGTCTGGTGCTGGACATGGTGCAGTTGCCGCTATCGTCGCGGCCGATCGAGCAGGGTCAGAGTCCGAACATCCTGCTGGCGCGCGAGCCGGAGCGGCAGCGGGAGATCGATTCGATCTGCGCGCTGATCGAGCGGCTGGCCAAAGCGGGGATCCCGGCGGCGAAATACAACCTGAACATCATCGGCATCCCGCGCACCGGGAATGAGCCGGGCCGCGGCGGCTCCCGCAACGCCGCGTTCCGATGGAGCAAGGCCGATCACGATGCGGCGCCCGGCCTCGCCGGTGTTCTGGACGAGACGGAGAACTGGACGCGCATCGATCATTTCCTGCGCCATGTGGTTCCGGTGGCAACCACCGCGAAGGTGCGGCTGGCCTGCCATCCGCACGACCCGTACACGCCGCCCGGCTATCGCGGTGTGACCCGGGTACTGGGCACCGTGGAGGGCCTGAAGCGCTTCGTCGCCATGCACGAAAGCCCGTACCACGGGTTGAATTTCTGCCAGGGCACGGTGGGCGAGATGCTGGAGAGCCCGCGCGAGGAAATCGGGCCGGTGATCCGCTGGTTCGGCGAGCGCGGCAAGCTGTTCAATGTGCATTTCCGCAACATCCGCGGCAAGCGGCTGGACTTCATGGAGGTGTTTCCGGACGAGGGAAGCATGGATATGGCCGCGTCGCTGCGCATCTACCGCGATGTCGGATACCAGTACATGCTGATGCCCGACCACGTGCCGCATATTGATGGGCCGGATCCGTCGGGCACCGCGTTCGCGTTCTGCTACGGGTATATCAGAGGGTTGATGGACGCGATCGGCTGATCCGTGGCGTCCTAGCCAGGTTGCTGACGACAAGCCTGTTGCGGTCCTGCACCACGCCCGCTATCGCACCGTCAGCGCCACCCGCAGGCCGTTGCCCACATAACGCACGCTGCCGTCGTAGAAATTGCGGCTTGATACGGTAATATCCGATGGTGGATTATTCCATGACCCACCGCGCAGCACATGCGTCGTGCAGTTTGGCGCGCGCCAAGCGTCCCCGTCCATTGGAGCACCCTGGTAATACGGATGCCAGCAATCCTCCACCCATTCGGCCACATTGCCTTCCATGTCGAACAGGCCCCACGGGTTGGGCGGAAAGCTGCCGAGATCGGCCGGACGAGCGCGATCATGAGTGGGTCCGCATCCCTGGCAATCCGCTCGACCCGGCTTAAGCTCCTCTCCCCAGCTATAGCGCCCGGTCGTACCAGCCCGCGCCGCATATTCCCATTCGGCCTCGGTCAGCAGGCGATACGGTTTTCCCGTGGTTTTTTCCAGCCATGCGACATATTGCCTGGAATCATCCCAACTCAGATTGGCCATCGGCCGCTTTTCCGGATCGGGATCCGGCGATGCCGGCCGATACGAACAGCCGCCAGCATCCACACAGGCCTGCCATTCCGCGAGCGAAACTTCAAATTTCGCGATCGCGAAAGGGCGGATATGAACCCGATGGATCGGCCGCTCGCTGGGATCGGCATTCGATCCCATCGCAAACTCCCCCGCGGGCAGCGTCAGCATCGTCGGGCAATGCGCGCAATCACGAAACTCGCCTTTGCGCGCGAGTTGCGGAGGTTGCGTGGCGGGGCGGCCCGGCGCGGCGGTCACCGGCGACGGTGCGGCGAGTGCTGGTGGCGGCGGGTCGGCACGGGCGCGGACGCGTGGGCGCCGGCGGAGGTTTTGGAACATTGGCCGCAGCGGTTGGCGGGGCGGGCGGCGGTGCTGGCACTGGCACTGGCTTTGGCGCTGGCGGCACTGGCACTGATGGAGCGGATGCCTGGTTCTGTGCCGTCCGGGTGTTGGCGGGGGCCGCAGGTGAGAGCGAGGGGGGGTGGCGATGCAGCGGGCGGAGGTGCGGCGGGCGGAGTGGCCGTGGCAACCCGGGGCGGCGTGCCGCCCAGCTTCCGCAAATGGTCGCCGAACACGAAGCCGCTCTTGCCATCCGCCATCACGACCCGCAACCACTGGGTACCAGCGACCACACCGGTGACCAACGTCTTCTGCCCGGCTTCCACAATGCCGACGAACGGAGAGCTGGCGCTGGCATCGCTGTGCACGATCGCCGTGTCAATGACGTCGTACGGCTCTTCAACATCGATGATGGTGGCAATTTCACGCACGCACAGCGTCTGCGCGCTGCGGCCGGTACCGCCCGCCCGCTCGAGCTGATCCTTGAACGACGGCGCCTTTGCCGTCAGCTCGGCCTGGCACGCTTCATAGGTGGGAAACGAAACGCCCGGCTCCAGATTGGTGAGGTCGCAATTGGCGGTGGCGCACGCAAGCAGGGCGATTACGAAGCCGGGCATGTCATGACCACGGTCGTCGCGGCATACGCGATGAAGAGCTCACTCCGGCCGCACATAGATTGTAATCTTCTTCGAGTAGAGCGGCGGGTCATGCGGCACGTGATTGCCGTCTGCCATCAAAAGCTGCAGCGTATGTCGGCCGGGCGGCAGCTCGATGATCGCTTCCGTCTGGCCACCGCCGAAATGCAGGTGCTGCTTGTCGCTGGGTATCGGCTGATCGAATGGCGGCAGGTCGGTATCGATCAGCAGATGATGATGGCCGGTGTTCGGAACGAACGTACCCGCCGGCGCCACGCCGAAATTCCGTGTGCCGAACCAGATTTTGAACCGAGTGGAATGGATCACCGTCCCGTTCACCGGCCAGCCGATATAGACGTACGCATCCTTCGGTGATGTCATGCGCGTGCCCGGAGCCGGCGCGGTCTGTCCGGCCGGCATGGCATGCCCGGGCATTGCAGGTGCCGGGGCAGCCGTGCCGGAGCGCCGTCGCCGGAGCCGCCGTCGCCGGAGCGGCCGGAGGCGCCGCGGTCTGCGCCCAGGCAGATCCGGCGAGAACAGAGGCACAAGTCAGCAACAACAGGGCAACGTGCCGGGCATTTTTCATGGCACTGTCCTATGGCGTTACGATGATGGTGATCTTCTTGGAATAGAGCGGCGGATTGGTGGGTATGTGCTGCGCATCACCAAGCAGCAGTTGCAGCGTATGCCGCCCTGGCGGCAGGTCCAGCCGAGCCTCGGTCTGACCGGCACCGAAATGCAGGTGATTCTTGTCCGCCGGGATCGGCTGATCGAGCGGCGGCAGGTCCGTATCAACCAGCAGATGGTGGTGGCCGGTATTCGGTACATCGACGCCGGCAGGCGCGATCCCGGCTCCGCTCAGGCCCATGCGGACCCACAGTTTGCCGCCGTGGATCACTGCTCCGTCCGGCGGCCAGATGATATACACCTCCGCATCTTTCGGCATCGGTTTCGGATCGGCCGATGCCAGTTGCATCAGGCCGCCCCCGATGACGGCGGCAAGAAGCGCAGCGCGCAATGGACGCATCATCGCCAGCCCTCCCCGGATCAACGTCCGCCCGCCTGTGCAGCACCGGAACCGACGAAATCCAGCGTAACTGTTCACGAATGGTAGCGAATTGTCAATATTTTGTGTCTTCCGTCATGACAATCGCTTCAATTCCAACCGACAAGCCGGTGAGAAATGCTCGTGACTGGCAGGAAGGCAGCCAGGACCGCGCACGATGACCGATCGCGCCGCCCCACCCGCGGCGGCGCGACCGCTCCCACGGAGCGGGCGCCAGCCACCGATCGCACTGGTGCGCGACGGTTTCGATACGTCGCAAGCACGGTTGCAATCAGGGCGTGTCCTTTCTGCCGGCTTTGCCATGCCTGTTGCGTCCGTTTCGCCCGCGGCACCTGCGCGGCGGCGCGGCGGCTGCCGTTTCAGGTGGAAAAGTGCGGCAACCGTTGCATCAGCATGTCGCTGTCCACCGCCTCGCCCGACAGCGCCATCACCACGAACGCATTCTCGGCATCGTCACGCCCGAGTGCCCGCACCGCACCCGCATCCGTAACATCAGCCCGCCGCGGAACCTTCAGCTCGCTGGCATCGCCCGCCCCGATCCGACGCTCAGATGCGGCGACGCCCAGCCCACCGTGCTCGTGCGCGAACGTTCACCGCGGTTAGTCGGTGCTCGCCAGGCCCAGTCCGGCCAATCATCCGCCGCGAATTGATTTTCACCATCCAATTCCATAAAACCAGCAAAGCAGCCGCGCTGCCCGTGCGCTTGACCCCATCCCGCCGGTCGGCGGAGAATAGCCGTAACTGCCCGCCCGGCCGCCGGGGAGCGGACCGGGCATTATTGCTGCGCGCATCCAGGAGCGGACATGCCAAGCCTCAACTATGCCTCACCGACGACGGTCAATGAAGCCGTCGCACTGCTGGCCGGAGCCTCCGGCCAGACCAAACTGATGTCCGGCGGAACCGATCTTCTGGTCCAGCTCCGGTCTGGCCGGGCCAAGCCCGATCTGATCGTCGATACCAAGAAAATTCCCGGCATCATGGGCATCCGGCAGGAAGCCGGCGGCTTCGTCATCGGCGCCGCCACGCCCGGCGCGGTGATCGAGGCCAATGCCGACCTCAAGCGTATCTGGCCCGGCATCGTCGAGGCCATGGACCTGATCGGCTCGACCCAGATCCAGGGCCGCGCCAGCCTGGCCGGAAATCTGTGCAACGCCTCGCCGGCGGCCGACAGCGTCCCGGCCATGATCGCGGCCGGTGTCACCGCCGTGATCGTCGGATCGAACGGCGGGCGCGAGGTTCCGGTCGAAGACGTGATTGTCGGCCCCGGCCGTACCTCGCTCGCCAAGGACGAATTCATCCTGGAATTCCACCTGCCCCAGCAGGCACCGCGTACCGGTGACGCCTATCTGCGGTTTATTCCCCGCACGGAAATGGACATCGCCGTGGTCGGCTGCGGCGTCTGCCTCACGCTCGACGCCGGCGGCATCTGCACCGCCGCGAAAGTCGTGCTCGGCGCCGTCGCGCCCACGCCGCTTGTGGTCAAGGCCGCTGCCGACGCGCTGATCGGCCACAAACTGGACGCCGCCACGCTGGCCAGGCTGGACGCTGCCGCGCAATCGATCTGCAAGCCGATCAACGACAAGCGCGGCACCATCGAATATCGCACCAAGGTCGCCGGCGTGCTCGCGCGCCGCACCGCGGCCATCGCATTCCAACGCGCACAAGGCATCGCGCCAGTAAAGGCCCACTGACAGCATGAGCAAGCATCATATCACCACCACCATCAACGGAGAGCCGGTGGAATTCCTGTGCGAACCGCAGGAAACCATGCTCGACGTTCTGCGCAACACACTCAATCTCACCGGCAGCAAGGAAGGCTGCGCGTCCGGCGATTGCGGCGCCTGCAGCATCATCTGCGACGGCAAGCTGATGTGCTCCTGCCTGATGCTGGGCGTGGAGGCCGGCGGCCACGAAATCATTACCATCGAGGGCGTCGCCAATGGCGACGAGCTGCACCCCGTGCAGCGCAAATTCCTGGAGCACGCCGCTCTGCAGTGCGGATTCTGCACGCCGGGGCTGATCGTCGCCTCCAAGGCGCTGCTCGACGAGAACCCCAACCCGACCGAGGAAGAGGCACGCTACTGGCTGGCCGGCAATCTGTGCCGTTGCACCGGATACGACAAGGTCATCCGCGCCGTCATGGACGCCGCCGCCGAAATGCGAGGAGAAGTCGCAGCATGAATTACATCGTCTCGAAGCCCGAGCTGAAAGTCGTCGGCACCCGCCCGGTGCGCCCCGATGGCGTGGACAAGGTGACCGGCCGCGCCACCTTCGGCGCCGACATGGTGCTGCCCGGCATGGTGTGGGGCAAGGTGAAACGCAGCCCCCACGCGCACGCCCGCATCGTCTCGATCGATACATCCAAGGCGCTCAAGCTGCCCGGCGTAAAGGCGGTGATCACCGCCGAGGACTTCCCGAACATCGCCAGCGAGGAAGCCTTCGTCGGCGAAGGGCCGATGAACTTCCGCGACCTGTCGCGCAACTGCATCGCCCGCGACAAGGCGCTGTATGAAGGCCACGCCGTCGCCGCCGTCGCCGCGATCAGCCAGGCCGTTGCGGACCAGGCGCTCGACCTCATCGACGTCACCTACGAGGTCCTGCCGCACGTCATCGACGTCGAGCAGGCGATGCAGCCCGACGCGCCGATCCTGCACGACGACCTGTTCACCGCCAATGTTGAGCCGAAGCCGACGAAGGCATCGAACGTCTCCAAGCGGGTCTATTTCACCAAGGGCGACGCTGCCCAGGCATTCGCGTCGGCCGATGTCGTCGTCGAAGGACGCTATACCACCGCGCCCGTCCACCAGGCCTATCTCGAGCCGCACGCCTGCGTCGTGCAGGTCGCCTCGGACGGCCAGGCCATCGTGTACAGTTCCAGCCAGGGTCAGTTCATGGTGCGCGCCTATTGCGCCAAGCTGCTCGGCTGGGACATCGCGAACATCCGCGCCGTCCCGCTGGAGATCGGCGGCGGCTTCGGCGGCAAGACGCTGGTCTATCTGGAACCGCTGGCCCTCGCGCTCGCCCAAAGGTCCGGCCGGCCGGTGAAGATGCAAATGACCCGGGAGGAAGTATTCCGCGCCTCCGGCCCCACCTCCGGCACGGTCATCGAAGTGAAGATCGGCGCCAGGCGCGACGGCACCATCGTCGCCGCCAGGGAGGTGCTGAAATACCAAGCCGGCGCCTTCCCCGGCTCGCCGGTACAACCCGGCTGCATGTGCGGCTTCGCCATGTACGACATCGCCAACGTGGAGGTGATCGGCTACGACGTCGTCTCCAACCGTCCGAAGGTCGCCGCCTACCGCGCCCCCGGCGCGCCGATGTCGTCCTACGCGGTGGAAAGCGCCCTTGATGACCTCGCCCGCAAGCTGGGCATCGATCCGATCGTGCTGCGCGAACAGAACGGCGCGCGCGAGGGCACCAAGACGCATTACGGTCCGACCCACCACAACATCGGCTTCCTCCAGACGCTGGAGGCGGCGAAGCAGAGCGAGCACTGGAAGACCCCGCTGAAGGCCCGCAACGGCGGCGCGGTCGGCCGCGGGATCGCCTGCGGCTTCTGGTTCAATATCGGCGGCGAATCCTCGGGCGCAGTCCATGTCAACGAGGACGGCAGCGTAAGCGTCGTCTCCGGCAGCCCGGATATCGGCGGCTCGCGCGCCTCGATGGCGATGATGGCGGCCGAGGTGCTCGGCGTGCCCGTCGATAAGGTGCGTCCGATTGTCGGCGACACCAGCTCGATCGGCTTTACCCATGTCACCGGCGGCAGCCGCGTCACCTTCGCGACCGGAATGGCCGTGACGCAGGCCTCCGAGGGCGTCGTCGAGCAGTTGAAGAACCGCGCCGCCCAGATCTGGGAAATCCCGCCCGAGGCGGTGGACTGGCGCGACGGCAAGGCCTACCCGGCCGGTTCCAACGCGGGTGCCTTCGAGCCGCTGGATCTGGCCGAGATCGCGCTGCGCGCCGGCAAGACCGGCGGACCGATCAGCTCCGAAGTGTCGCTGAACGCACAAGGCGCCGGCCCCGGTTTCGGTGCGCATATCTGCGACGTGGAGGTGGACCGGGAGACCGGGCAGGTGACCATCCTGCGCTACACGGCGGTGCAGGATGTCGGCAAGGCGATCCACCCGAGCTATGTGGAAGGCCAGATCCAGGGTGGCGCGGCGCAAGGCATCGGCTGGGCGTTGAACGAGGAATATATCTACAACGCCAAGGGCCAAATGGAGAATCCGGGCTTCCTGGACTATCGTTGCCCGGTTGCCTCCGACCTGCCGATGGTCGAGGCCATCATGGTGGAAGTGCCGAACCCCCGCCATCCGTTCGGCGCCCGTGGGGTGGGCGAAGTGCCGATCGTTCCCCCAATGGCGGCAGTTGGTAACGCCATCCGCGATGCGATCGGCATCCGCATGACGGACCTGCCGATGTCACCCCCCAAGGTTCGCGCCGCGGTCGACGCGAATGGCGGCCAAAAGGCCGCCTAGCCGATCACGACACCTCTCCCGCTCCGCGGGAGAGGTCGCCGCGCGCAGCGTGGCGGGTGAGGGTTACCGCGCAATCCCCGGCCAAGGAAGCAAGTGCCCCGCGTAATTTTTTCCGGCACAGCCGCCAACCGCTTCACCGGCGGCCGCACTGAACTCGACGTCTCCGCCACCACCTTCCGCCGTCTCGTGAAGGAACTGGACGAGCGTTTCCCTGGCCTGGGCAATCAGGTGGAGGAAGGCATGGCGGTCGTGATCGATGGCGTCATCTATCAGGATGCCTACGGCGCCCCCTTATCCGAAGGCGCCGAGATCTATCTCATTCCAAAAATCGCCGGCGGGTAGGAAGCGCGCCTGCTACCTCGCCCGCCGCCTTGAGAGCTGCGCGCTGGATTGTGAGATCCTGGTCGAGAGTGCTGACGCGTGCGTAACCGTAGAAGGCCATTTTGTTCCGAAAGGGTCTAGACCCTGGAACGCTACCGTTCCAGAATGCCAGAAGCAACCCTAACGGCACGCAGAACGTGTCCCATGCTACCGTTCCGCAAAGGTCTACCCTAGCAGCACGGCAAAGCGCGCGCGCAAGAAGGATGGAGCATGATAGCGGGCAAGCACCAAAGGATTGATCGTGTGCTCGCCTGCAGCCTGTCCTTGCTGGCAGCATCCGCTTTTGGGCCAGGTCGCGCGAAAGCTGACCCGCTTGATGACGCACGGGCTGCCTCCGAGCGCGGCGATTACGAGACTGCCCAGAGACTATGGCTTGCCCTGGCCGAACAGGGAAACGCCGCGGCAGAGGTGAATCTCGGCCTCCTCTACTTCAACGGCACCGCTCTCCCTCGAGATTATGCCGCGGCGGCAGAGTGGTTTCGCAAGGCCGCCGAGCAAGGCGATACGGCCGGAGAGCGGCTGCTCGGTAACCGCTACCAGTTTGGGCAAGGCGTGCCGCAGAGCATGGTCGATGCCGTCGCGTGGTATCGAAAGGCCGCGGAGCAGGGTGATGTCGAGGCGCAGATCTTCCTCAGCCTAGCGTACAGCAACGGCGTGGGGATCGAACGGAACTACGTTGAGGCTATGAAGTGGCTCCGCGAGGCCGCCGGGCGTGGGAGCAGCAGAGCCGAAGTGATGATTGCGGGCATGTACGCCGCTGGGCACGGCGTGCCACAGGATGCTGCCGAGGCGTTTGCCTGGTTTCAGAAAGCCGCAGAACACGGAAACGGCTTGGCCCAAAGCTACCTGGGCGCGATGTACGCGGCCGGGAACGGTGTCCCGCAGGACAACATACAGGCTTACAAGTGGTTCAGCCTTGCGATGCTCCGATCAACAGATCGGGTCCGTGATCTCCAGGCCTCGCAACGCGCAACCGTAGCCTCCAGAATGACACCGGAACAGATTGCACAGGCGGAGGAGCTCTTACGGGCTTGGCAGCCCAGTCCGGCATCGGACGCGCCAGGCGCAAAGTGAGTGGTAACGCCCTCAGTTAGCGTCTTCACTATGTCTCCAACTCTCTTGCGCAGCTGAACTGCATTTTCGGTTCCGCTGCTACCGGACCCCCCATCCCGCCGCCTGCCCGCGCACCCAATCCGACCCGAGCAACAAATCCGGTTCCAGCGCCCGCATCACCGGCGCCATCAGGCGCGCCACCGTCTCCGGCCACGCCGTCGCCAGGGACGCGAGCGGCACGGTCAACGACACCGCCCGATGATCGCCGATCGCGACGCCGCTGCGCGGCCAGTTTCCCGCCGGATCGAACAGTTCCCGCCCTGCCAGCCCCCACCAGTCGCAGCGGAACAGCACCCGGCGCGGCGCCGGAAAGAACCGCGCAAACCCGCGCGCATGGATCGCCAGTTCGGCCAGGTCGCGCGCCAGCAGATCCGGGTTCAGCCATGTCCCTGGCTGTCGCCCAAGCGCGTGGTTTATGCCCGCGGCATCTTCTCCATATCCCCGCACGATGGCAACGAAACCTTTTGGTGACACGCGCCAGAAATCGCTGACCTCGGTCGGCGGATACGCCCGCAGCCATGCGGTCTCCAGGAAATCCGTATCATCATCGCACGCCGGATCGGTGACGAACCGTGGCCGCACCGCCAGCCGCGTCGGTGGGTCGAACATGCGCTGCCCGGCCGGGAACAGCTTCTGCGCGTCGAATGCGCACCGCCGCAAAAACTCCGGCACCTGTGCATGGTCCAGCAGATCCGGCGATTGCAGTTCCAGCGTGTAGCTCAGCGCATAATGGGAACGCGCCAGTCGTTCCGCCCACGGGCTGCGCGGCACCAGCGCCAGGAACGCCCGCCGCGCCGCCACATGCCAGCCGGTCAGTTCCTGCTGCACCGGCCGCGACGGCCGCCGGTCTTCCAGCACCGCCTCGATCATGCCCAGCACCGCCTCACGGTCCTGCCGCACGCAGCGGCGGATCAACGGCGCCCATTCCTGCGCCGCCTCGATGCAGCCGGTCTCGATCAAAGGAGGTCCCAGCCGCTGAGGTTGCCGATGTCGGCGGATATACACCGCGCCGCGCTCGATCCGGCACGATTCCGGAACGAACGGGGCGCTCCGCCGCGCGCACACCGGCACCGCCCCATGACCGGCGATGCGTATCACCGGGTGCAGATCGCCCGCCGAGGACCGCACGGCAAGCACCTCGCAGCGCGGCACCGGCTCCAGCCAGCGACGCGTCAGTCTCAGGTACATGCTCCTGCGTGCAGACCGTTCCGAACGGGTCCGTATCGACCGGCGCCAGCGTCGCCTCGTTGAAGCCGAACAGGATCTGGCCGCCGCCACTGTTGGCGATCGCGGCGATATCGCGCGCAAGCTCCACCTGGTCTTCCGGATTGTCCAGGTTGCGCCAGCCTTTGTATTCGGTTTCCAGCGTTCGGCGGGGAGAGTCCGCCAATTCCTGCAAATCGAGGCCGGCCGCCGGCGCGCACAGCTCCTCGGCCGACGCATTCGGTACGCTGGTATGCCGAAAGCCTGCCTCGGTGGGCAGTTGCAACCGGAGGGGCGCTTGCTCGGTCATGCGGACAACTGCTTGCTTGACGGACAGGAATAAAGCTGCCTGATCCTACAACCGGTTTCGCCCGGACGAGTCGCAGTGCCTAAGCGAATAGTTCGGGTGTTGCACGGACGCCGCGGTCCGGTTGCCGGTTCCACGTTTTCACAACCGTATCACGGCCTCGCCTCGTCTCCGGTGCCGAGACTTCGGGCGGGCCGGCACCGGAGACGGGGCGGACGCCTCAATCGCTCTCCTGATGCGCGGGAACCGGCGGCTCGGCCCCCGCGGCACCAGAGTCCGAGGGCAACACCGCCGGCGTCTCGGCCAGATCCCGCAGCGCCTGCCGCGCCCGGCGCAGCGCCACCGAGGGTTGCTGATCGCGGTCCACCGCGAACAGCAGCAGGGACCGCCCAGTCACTTCGTATTCGTCACCCGATTTGACCCGTAACGATCCTTCCGCATCCGGCACATTGGTATCCAGCAGCCGCCGCCACTGACTGCCGCCGACCACCTCCGGCAAGCGGAACTTCACCACATCATGGTGCGCGTTCAGCACCAGCAGGACAGTGGAATCCAATGACGGACGCCTGATTCCCGTCGCCTGCGCGCGCCCGTCCAGCAGCATGCCCAGGCAGCGTGCGTTGCCGTCCCCCCACTGCTCCTCGGACATATCCGTCGCGTCGGGCGACAGCCAGCGCACGTCGTTGACATCCAGCTCCGCGTTGTATTCCCCGGTCAGGAACCGGTTGCGGCGCAGGATCGGGAAGGCGTTGTGGATGGCGATCAGCTTGCGCACGTAATCGATAAGCTGCCGCCCGTACTCGTCGATCTCCCAATCCACCCAGCTTATTTCGTTGTCCTGGCAATAGGCGTTGTTGTTGCCCTGCTGCGTGCGGCCGAACTCGTCGCCCGCCAGCAGCATGGGCGTGCCCTGCGCCAGCAGCAATGTGCTCAGCAGGTTGCGCTTCTGCCGGTCGCGCAGTTCCAGTATGTCCGGATCGTCGGTGGAACCTTCGGCGCCATGGTTCCATGACAGGTTGTTGTCATGGCCGTCGCGGTTGTCTTCCCCGTTCGCGTCGTTGTGTTTCTCGTTATATGATACCAGATCATGCAGCGTGAACCCGTCATGCGCGGTCACGAAGTTCACGCTCGCCCACGGCTTGCGCCCGCGCCGATTGAATGCGTCGGCCGACGCCGCCAGCCTTGTGGCCAGATCCGGCAGCTTGCCCTCGTCGCCCTTCCAGAAGGCGCGCACCGTGTCGCGGAACTTGTCGTTCCATTCGGCCCAACCGGGCGGGAACCCGCCCACCTGGTACCCGCCAGGCCCGATATCCCAGGGCTCGGCGATCAGCTTCACCGAGGACAGCACCGGGTCCTGCAGGCAGGAATCGAGAAATCCGCCGCCCTCGTCAAACCCATCCACCTCGCGCGCCAGGATGGTGCCAAGATCGAAGCGGAACCCATCGACATGCATCTCGGTCACCCAGTAGCGCAGCGAATCGGTGACCATTTGCAGCACCCGCGGATGCGACAAATTCAGCGTGTTCCCGGTGCCGGTGTCGTTGATGTAATAGCGCGGCTCATCCGGCATCAGCCGGTAGTAGCTGGCGTTATCGATGCCGCGGAAAGACAGCGTCGGCCCACGCTCGTTGCCCTCGGCGGTATGGTTGTAAACCACATCCAGGATCACCTCCAGCCCGGCATCGTGCAGTCGCGCGACCATCTCCTTGAACTCGGAGAACACGAAGCTCGGGATCGCGGAGTAGCGCACGTCGGGCGCGAAGAAGCCGATCGTGTTGTAGCCCCAATAATTGGTCAAACCCTTGTCGGCCAGGTAGCTGTCGGTCACGAAAGAGTGGATCGGCAGCAACTCCACCGAGGTCACGCCGAGCGAGCGGATATAATCCACCACGTCCTTCTGCCCCAGCCCGGCGTAAGTGCCGCGCAGGTGCTCAGGCACGCCCGGGTGGCGTTTGGTGAACCCCTTCACGTGTGTTTCATAGATGATGGTGCGCCACCAGGGGATCTCCGGCTTGCGCACGCGGCCCCAGGTAAAAGCCGGGTCGATCACCCGGCATTTCGGCACGAACGCCGCGCTGTCGCGCTCATCGAAGGTCAGGTCCTCCCCCTCCGCGCCGAGCGTGTAAGCGAAACAGGCCGGGTCCCATTTCAGCTCCCCGACATGCGCCTTGGCGTACGGATCCAGCACCAGCTTGTTGGGATTGAACCGATGCCCGTGCGTGGGTTCGTACGGCCCGTGCACGCGATAGGCGTAGATCGTTCCAGGGCGGGCGTCCGGCAGGTATCCGTGGAAAATCTCGTTGGTGTATTCGGGAAGCTCGATCCGCTCCCGCTCGGTGGTACCGGCATCATCGAACAGGCACAGTTCCACTTTCGTTGCGTTGGCGGAAAACACCGAGAAATTCACCCCCAGCCCGTCCCAGGTCGCGCCACGCGGATTGGGTGAGCCTTCGGTAATCCGGGATTTCATGATGGCGGCTGACATGGGGGACCCCGCTAATCGTTCGGCCGGGAGTTCTCCCCCGTAGCGGGCAGCGGAGCCAAACAAGATTAAAGGAGCGAAATGCCGGCAGCACGCTGCGCGCGCTTGAGCCGGCAACCGCAACCGCGCGATGCTCCGCCGCACAGTCAACGGGAAGCAAACGATGCCCCAACCGATCGGCCCCAACCTGGCCCGCCAGAAGCTCCAGCGAGACGAGCTGGTACTCTGCATGGGTGTCAACCAGATGCGCACCCCGAACATCGCCATGATCGCCGGAGCCTGCGGGTTCGACGCGATCTATCTGGACTTGGAGCACAATCCCACCTCGGTCGAGACCGCCGCCGCGATCTGCGTGGCCGCCCTGGGAACCGGTGTCACGCCGATCGTCCGTTTGACCTCGCACGACCCGCACGATGCCGCGCGCATCCTGGATTGCGGCGCGCAAGGCGTGATGGTACCGCACGTGAATTCGGTGGCCGAGGCGCGGGCGATGGTCGAGGCGTGCCGGTTCCCGCCCGCCGGCCACCGTTCCGCCTCTGGCAGCGGCGCGGCGCTCGGCTACGCGGCGCTGAAACAAGGCGAGATCAATCGAACGCTGAACGAGAACAGCCTGCTGATCGCCATGCTGGAAACGCCCGAGGCGATCGCGCAGGCCGATGCGATCGCCGCGGTGGAGGGCATCGACATGCTGCATATCGGTTCGACCGATCTCAGCACCGAGATGGGCATTCCCGGCGAGTACGCCCACGACCGCATGCGCGCCGCCTTCGAGGCAACGGCCCGCGCCGCGAAGGCGCACGGCAAATCGTTCGGCGTCGGCGGCGTGCGTGACGACCTGGATTTCCAGTCCTGGCTGCTGAAGCTGGGCATGCGCTATCTGACTGGCGGGTCGGACGTCGGCTACATCCTGAGTGCCGGGCGCCGGGATGTGGCACAGCTTCGCGCGGTGCGTTTCGGATAACCGGTCGCGGTGCTGAGACGCTATGAGCGAGGGTTGACCGATCGCGACGGGTCGATCGATGCAGGTTTGCGGACGCTGCCACAGTTGCACCCAGCGGAGCTGGAACGCCGCATCAGGACCGGCCGGCACCGCTCCACCACCCGGAGATCAGCTTAAGCCAGGGCGCCGAATGGAAGCCGCTCATCAGCAAGTACATCGGCACCATTCCGCTCAGCGGCGGCGCATCCTGCGCGGCCGAGCAGAGCATATCCATTCGGCCGCCACCAAGAACACCCGAAAGCAGCCCCATAATTGCAAAGGTCGGCGCGGCCGCGAGGGATAGCCAGTCGGCCGCGCCAAGGGCGGCAATCATCGTGGCGGATCCACGACTGCCCTCGAACATCCTCTTCGTGCCGGTCGAGCGGGACGACGCCGAAATGCCCTTCGCCGCCTCAACGTCGACGTTGGTATAATGCACATTCATCGCAGCCATCCCTCGTACGAAACGACACGATCCCGCATAGCGAACCTCCTGTTTGCCGGGATTTACCGCTTGTCGTACTCGTCATGGCGGCGCCACCAGACGCCGGCCTCGTTGCGTCCCTTGGGGGCGCGGTCAAGCCACGGGTACATGCCCCAGATGCCATCCACACCGCGCGCATAGGTGGAATAGCTGTGATAGACGACGCCATCCTCAAGCACGAATGCGCTCATGCCCGGCCTATCTCGCTGGAACGTGGCCGCGTCGGTTCCGCACATCGCCGCAAACTTGGCCACCGCCCCCCCGCCGCCGCCCTCCTGATCCGCGCGCGGTCTAAACCCAGCCTCGCGCCGATAGTTGTATTCGATGTCCCGCTCGCGCTGCTGCTGCTCGGTAAACCAGACGTTGAAGTCGAAATTGAAGTCGCTGCCTTGCGAGGATGCCCAGGGAAAGCTCCAGCCCATTCGCCGCTCGTACGCCTGCAGCTTCCCGAGGGGCGCCCGCGAGACCGCCCAGAGCATCACGTCATGGTTGGCCAGATGAACCACGAACCCGTTGAAGCCGTCCGCGATCATCGAGCAGGATGGACAGCCCGCCTCGTAGTCAGGCCCGAACATGAAGTGATAGACAAGGAGCTGCGAGCGCCCGCGGAAGAGATCCGCCAAAGACGCGCTCCCCTCGTCGGTCTCGAACCGATACTCCTTGTCGATCCGAACCCACGGCAGCTCCTGCCGCTGCCGCGCCAGCTCGTCGCTGCGCCGCGTAAGCTCTTTCTCCGCCCCGAGCAGCTCAAGCCGCGCCGCCAGCCACTCTTCACGTGTCCCCGTCATATGTGTCGTCATCGCCTTCTCTCCGTTGGTTGGGTGTCGTGAGAAAGAGCTAGCGCCGCGCATCGAAGGGTGAGAGTGACAAGTGTGACGGGATTCAGATGGACTCGCTGATCACAGCCGCGGCACGCGCACTCGCGGCAGGTGATCCCCTCGGTGCGTTGAACCGGGTTGCCCTGCGTGACGATGCGCCGGCGCTCGCGTTGCGGGGCATCGCGATGGCGCAGCTCGGCGATCTCGTTCGGGCAAAAACTCTCCTGCGGAGCGCAGCGCACGCCTTCGGTCCGAAAGAGGCTGTGGCCGGTGCAAGATGTGTCGTTGCCGAGGCCGAGATCGCACTCGTCTCGCGCGACCTGGGCTGGCCGGCGAAGACGCTCGACGCCGCGCGCGCGACGCTCGAAGCGCACGGCGACCGTATAAATGCCGCGCATGCACGCAACCTCGAGGTCCGGCGCCTGCTTCTGATCGGCCGCCTCGACGAGGCCGAGTGCGTGCTCGCCGAGCTCGACCCGACACCGCTCCCACCGGCGTCGAGGGCCGCTCACGAGCTGGTGGTTGCGGGAATCGCGATCCGGCGCCTGCACACCAAGGCGGCGCGCGCCGCGCTCACTCGGGCCGAGCACGCTGCGCGCGAAGCGAACATCCCCGCGCTGACGGCGGAGGTCGAAAGCGCGTCCCTGGTGATGAACACGACCGCGGCACGCGTGATCGCGCGTGGCGAGGAACGTCCCCTCGTGCTTGAGCAAGTCGAAGCACTCCTGGCGTCAGGGGCGCTCGTCGTGGACGCGTGCCGTCATGTCGTGCGTGACGCAGCCATGGTGGTCTCGCTCGCGACCCGCCCGGTATTGTTCGCACTTGCACGCGCGCTGGGTGAAGCCTGGCCCGGAGA
The DNA here is from genome assembly GCA_963777625.1 of uncultured Pseudomonadota bacterium. Taxonomy (GTDB): domain Bacteria; phylum Pseudomonadota; class Alphaproteobacteria; order Acetobacterales; family Acetobacteraceae; genus DATDIC01. Next base: position 210,728 of record CAVZRO010000035.1, read on the forward strand.
CGTGCCGAGAAGCACGCTCGTCGCACGCGCCTTTCGGGCGAAGCACGCCGATGAATCGCATCGCGCACGATTGCGGGTCGAAGTCGGGCGGCTTCGCGTGGAGCTTCGGACGCTGATAGATTTGCGCGCGACGCAGCGAGGTTTTGCGCTGGCGCCACGCCGCGCACGCGAAGTCGTCGTGCTGGCACCCCCCGTCGAAGAGCAGCATGGCGCGGTGCTCGCCTTTCTGGCCGACGGCGAGTCATGGTCGAGCTCGGCCCTGGCGATTGCGCTTGGAACCAGTCCGCGCACCGTGCAGCGGGCGCTCGATTCGCTTGCGGCGGCAGGCAAGGTGCAGTCATTCGGTCGTGGGCGGGCGCGTCGCTGGATCACCTCGCCCGTGCCCGGATTCCCGACAATCTTGTTACTCCCCGGTCCACTACCGAGTGAGTAGTAGATCGACGCGGAGCTGCTCGGCGCCATAGCGCGGGGCGAGCCGGTCTGGCATGTGCAGCAACGTGCGCTTCTGCCAGATTTAACTCCATGCCAGTTCGACCGTCGTGAACCCGGCCGCGTGTGATGCCATATTTTGGTTGACGCGAACTCGGAGCACATTCCAGTAGTAAACGCGGTTGGGGTGGGTCTCAGCTCGAATCGGGAACAAAGACCCGAGGGATCACAAAGCGCTACACGTCTACCGAACAGAATTGGTATGTCAGATCAGTATGAGCTCACCGCGACTCTCTGCGAGAGGCCCCAACAGTTTGCATGGTTTATCGGTGCAGGGGCCTCAGCAGTCGCAGGATTACCCACTGCGTGGGATATCATTTGGGACCTCAAACGGCGTTACTACTGCCGGGAAGAAAACCAGGAAATTTCACTTCAAGATGTTCAGCTTGCTGCGATCAGAACGCGTATCCAGTCCTACATGGTGTCCCAGGGGTTTCCAAGTGAAGGTGATCCCGGTGAGTACACGGCCTATTTTGAGAGAATATTTGGTGAAAACGGAGAGCGGCAGCGGCAGGTACTTAAAGGCACGTCTCTCGGAAGACAAAGTTACCCTTTCAGTCGGTAACAGAGTTCTGGCCGCGCTGTTGGGAACGGGGCGAGCCCGGGTAGCTTTTACTACCAATTTCGACAGTGTTGTCGAGCACGCGTTTGCCGAAGTGTGCGGCCGGTCGCTCTCTGCATATCACCTGGAAGGGGCCGCATCGGCCTATAGGGCCTTGAGCAACGAGGAGTATCCATTTTACTGTAAACTACATGGTGACTTCCGATACGACAGTATTAGAAACCTTCACCACGATCTCGCGGCGCAAAACGAGGACCTATCGAAGGCGCTTCTGGTTGCCGCGAACAGGTTCGGACTCGTCGTCGCCGGCTACAGTGGTCGCGATGAAAGCGTGATGGACCTACTTCGCTCTGCGCTTTCGACACCAAACCCATACCCGCACGGTCTGTTCTGGACAGGTATGAAGAATGCGCCCGTGCTACCCGCCGTCACGCGACTTATCGAGGATGCGGTCCGGGCAGGTGTCAACGCCGCTTTCGCCGAGGTTGAGACATTCGATGCATTCATGCTCCGCATCTGGCGCAACATCGAGGATAAAGAGCCGGGAATCGATGGCAAGGTGCGGAAGTCCACCGGGACCGGCGTCGCCATCCCTATGTCCAAACCCGGGAAAGGGGCCATCGTTCGAATGAATGCCGTCCCGGTGCTAAGTCTGCCCGGAGAGTGTCACGCAATTACCTTCCGGAGCAGCAAGGAATGGACCGACCTGCGCGCCGCCAGGGCGGCCACTGAGGGCAAGCTCATTTTCACCAAGTCGGACACGGTCCTGTGCTGGGGGCCGGAGGCGTTGATACGCGCGCAGTTCAGCGATATCGAGGTGATAGCCAGTCACGACATATCCACGAAGATCGCCAACATTGGCCACAACCTTTACATAAAGGGGTTTCTGGAAGAGGCACTCTCTCACGCTCTCGCGCGCGGTAAGCCGCTCCTGACCCGAACGACAAGGAGTGGCTCCTACCTCATCGCGGACGCGCACAGCAGGGATCAGGCCGCTCTTGAGGGGCTGAACAAGGCGGTGGGCAAAACCGCTGGCCAGATTACCGGATTGTTCACCCCGATTGACGATGATTACCCATATGCCGAAAAGGTATTTTGGGCGGAGGCCGTGCGCATGTCGATCGATATTGCAGACGGAAGGAGCTGGCTAATTCTCGATCCTGATGTTTGGATTTGGCCTCCGCGGGCGAGAAAGAATGCCACTAAGTTTCTCGATGACCGGCGGGGAGGTCGCTACAATAAGTTGTACAATACACTGCTGGATGCGTGGCGCGAGGTTCTGCTTGGTACCGACCGCAATGCCGAGGTCAAAATCTCTACTTGTGCGGCGGGTACTATTGCCGAGAACCCATCTTTCACCATCGGCACCCAAACAGCGTATTCGCGCAAGGTCGCATGAGCGGAAACCGCAGCGAGCTTCCGGGATTACTTCCATTCCGGAACCAGACCTGATGTTCGCCGCCGGCGGCCTCGACAAGCACCCGTTACGGGGCTTGATTGAGTATGGCCCTTACAGCGCACGGTATGGGACACCCGTGGCGGTCCGATTCGCACTGGTAGGACCGCGCGCAAACATGGGACAACTGCGGAAGTTGGCGTTAGAGCTCGTTGGAAATGCGAAAACTCGCGAGGTTCCGGCATATTACCCTGACTATCCCGGGTTCGAGAGGGTTTTCCGAATTCCGATCGCACCGGTCGACGAGCAGCTGATCTTTCCGTTTCCAGATCAACTTGATGACCACGTACCGAATCGGGACAAGCGCGCCCTTGCCTGCGGCCTCTTTCAACGGATTGCGCAGCTGCTGCCCGTCCGCGCGAATTTTGATGTTGCGTTGGTCTATCTGCCACCAACATGGGCGGCATGCTTTGAGGACGAAAGCTTTGACTTTCACGACTACCTGAAGGCGTTTTGCGCGCCCGCGAACATCCCCGTCCAGATTTTGCGTCAGACCAGCTTTGATCGGACATGCCGATCAAACGTGATGTGGGGTCTCAGCGTTGCGCTATACGCCAAAGCAGGCGGGGTGCCTTGGAAGTTGACTGGTCTCAATCGCGACGAGGCATTTATCGGTATCAGCTACGCCCTGAAGCGGCTCTCGTCCGGCGCGGAATACAGGACCTGCTGTAGCCAAGTCTTTGATCCGGACGGTACTGGATTCCGGTTTGTCGCATATGACGCCCGCGAATTCACGCAGGACAAAAGCAAGAATCTGTACCTTTCATACTACGAGATGCAATCGGTAATTTCCCGGAGCCTCGAAGTCTATCAGCACGGCTACTTTGGCAAGCTGCCGAAGAAAATCACCATCCACATGAACACGAATTCAAAGCTGAAGAGATCCTGGGCGTGCGTGACAGCTTTCCGAAGGAACGGAAGTTGAGCTTGTTCAGATAGTCAAGAGAGTAAGTTGGAAGGGCATTAGGTTCACCACGGGCCGGCCGCCCCAGGCGTTCGGGTACCCGGTTGAGCGCGGCACTTATGTCCCGATCGAAAAGGACGAGGCTCTCCTATGAACTCAGGGAAGCGTTCGCGGGGTCAATCTGAAGAACGCTGGCTACGACGTGTACAAGGAAGGCGCTCTCAAGCCCACCCCGTCTCCGATATTGGTGCGCCGGTTCACCGGCGAGGGAGGTTGGCATAGATACCTGCGCCGGGATCATTGGCCTGACAAAGATGGATTGGAACAACAACACACTATACAAAAAGCTGCCCGTTACACTCGTTTATTCGAAGGCGTTCGCTGGTATAATTCAACAGAACCCGGAAATCGTAGACAATGTGTTCGACTTTCGAAGTTTCATGTGATAGATGATCACTCAGATTGCCGCCACCTCGAATGAGTTACCTAGTAGCTGGTGGCGCAAACGTCCTGGAAGGGCCGGCCGGAGCCGTTGCGCCAGCGCCCATGGGAGGCCGCAGGATGACTGGTCCGGAATGCGGGCTCCGGGACCCATTGGACGCGTGGCGGTCCGGTCGATCTGCGCTGTTGACCGTCCTTTCGCGCGCATTACCTCTAGAATGAGAGACTAGGATCCACCATGGCACGCGCCGAGACTCACGAACCGGAGGCCCCCATGACCCGGGAGGAGTTCCTGGCCTGGGAGGGGCAACGGCCCTCCGGCCGGTTTGAGCGCATCGACGGTATCGTGGTCGCGATGGCCCCCGAGCGTGCCTCGCACAACCTGCGCAAGGGCGCGGCGCGCGATGCCTTGCGGCGCGCCGATAAGAGACGCGGGACTGACTTCCTGCCAGGTCTTCGGCGACGGCATGACCGTTCAGGTCGAAAACAGCGACTTCGAGCCCGATGCTCTCCTGCGTTGCGGACCGCCGCTGCCGGGCTGACTCCACGAAAGTCTCAGACCCACTGGTGCTTGTCGAAGTGCTGTCCCCGGACAGCGGCACAGAGGGATCGGGCTACCAAGCTACGTAGCTACTTCAAGCTGCCGTCGGTGCAGCATTACCTGGTTGTCTGGCCTGAAGAGCAACGTATCGTTCGACACTCACGAATGCCGAACGACCAGGTTACCACACAGGTTTTCGTGTCCGGCGAAATCAGGCTCGATCCTCCGGGGATCATGGTGTCCGCCGAGGAGTTCTACATCGACTGAGCGGCGAGCGAAGAATCGGGCCATTTCCGGGTGCCGACCGTGTGAATGGCGTCACGCATGACGGTCGGCACGTCTGGTTTGCGTCCGGCGACAAGCTGAACGCCCTCGATCCGGCGAGTGGAAAAACGCTGCGCTCGATCGATGTCGCCGCGCACGCCGGAACCGCCTTCGATGGTCAGCACCTGTTTCAGATCGCCGAGGATCGCATCCAGAAGATCGATCCGAAGACCGGCCGTGTGCTGGCGACGATCCCGGCGCCTGGCGGCGGCGGTGACTCGGGGCTCGCCTGGGCCGAAGGGACGCTCTGGGTGGGGCAGTATCGGGGCCGCAAGATCCACCAGGTCGATCCCCAAACCGGAGCGATTCTTCGCACCATCGAGTCCAACCGCTTCGTCACCGGGGTCACCTGGGTCGACGGCGAACTCTGGCACGGCACCTGGGACGGTGACGAAAGCGACTTGAGGCGCGTCGATCCGCGAACGGGAGAGGCCCTGGAGACGCTCGAGATGCCGCCGGGAACGGGCGTGTCGGGGCTCGAGTCCGACGGCGGCGATCAGTTCTTCTGCGGCGGCGGAAGCAGCGGGAAGGTGAAAGTCGTCCGCCGGCCCAGGTGATTCTCTACTCCGGGCAGCAGCCCGGAGACCCTCGTCGACCCCCCAACCAAAGAGCCGACGCGGCGGTCACCCGACGACCGCCGCGTCGGCGGCTCAATTTCGAGCCTCCAGCCGGGCATTTCTCCGCAAGGTTCGCGGGGGCAAGCCGAAAGCGCGGACGAAGGCGCGACGCATGCGTTCGCGATCCGCAAAACCGGCTTCTTGCGCGACCTGGCTGGCAGAGAGCCGCCCTCCCTCCATCAGGAACCGGGCGGCCTCCAACCGAAGCCTTTCGACCGCCCTCGCCGGGGAGTGACCGGTTTCGGACAGAAAGGCGCGACTGAACTGACGAGGGCTCAGGTTGGCGACGCCCGCGAGCTCCTCAACCGAGAGCGTGCTCGCGCAGATTTTGCCGGATGTGGGCTAGGACCAACTCAATGCGATCAGATTTGGGCGTCATATCGAGCAGCGCCGAATGCTGCTTTTGTCCACCCATCCGGCGTTGGCTCATGACAAGAAGGCTGGCGATTTCTTTCGCAGCTTTTGGCCCAAGGTCCTTATCCACCATTGCCAGAACGAGGTCGAACCCCGCAGTCATTCCGGCCGACGTCCAGATCGGGCCGTCATTGATGAAGATCCGGTCCTCTTCCATTCTGACATCAGGAAACCGGCCCTGAAGCTGGCGGCTTGGATCCAGTGCGTTGTCGCGCGTCGCCCATCAAGCAGCCCGGCTTCAGCGAGAACGAACGCCCCGTTGCAAAATGAAGCCGTGCGCCTGGACGCCTTGGCAGCTTCCCTAACGAACGCAACGAGCCCGGCCGGCGACGGGCCAGGCATCACGAACGAGGTTATCGCGCCGACGATGATTGTATCGAAGGCCGGATCACCGAAAGCCTTGGTTTCGACGGTCAGGCCGCAGGATGACCGAACAGACCCACCAAGTTCCGACAGCAGGTGGAGATCGTAGGGCGGCGGTACCGAAACCATCGCCGCGATTTCAAAAACCGTCAGCGGCGCGAGGTTTAGTAGCTGAAAGTCGGGCGGGAGGATAAGGCCGACCCGATGCATGTCTGCTCCCCACGCGTCAAACCGACGAATGACACAGGTTGGCCCCCCTTTCCAGACGGCAATGTCATAAATGGTGGCAAAAACGACCTGCCCCGAAATTGCTCGGCCGGCTAAGGGTTAGCCCGATCTGTAGGTCAGGTTTTAGTTGGCGCTATTTGTTCAGCCCAAAAATGACATCCCAAGTTGGGACCACCATCGAAGGGATTGAAGGCCATGCCCAACGAGCAAAGATCCACAACCGGTGCCGCCGAAATGAAGGCTGCGCAAGCCCTGACAACGAAGCTACTGGCGATCGGCGTCTGGACCGCCAAGGCCACGCCAGAAACGCGCCCCCCGGTCATGCCCTTCGAGGCGCGCGATACTCTTCGGTTGCAGTTGACCGGAAAGATCGACCAGTGGTTCGCCAAGACCGACGGATCTGGCGCCGTGTTCCTGATGAACATGACCGATCCTGCCGAGGCGCACGCGCTGCTCGAAGAGCTGCCTCTGGGCCGGGCCGGAATGATGACGTTCGAAATCATTCCCCTGGGTCCCCTCTGGCCCCTGGGGCTGCTGCTGCGCGAACCGGCGAACTAGCTCCGCTGGGCTGACCACGGGCGTCCGCGAAGCACCGCACACCGGTGCCGCGCATTTCGAGGAGAGGTATCTTGTCATCTCACCGGTAAACGAATGGTCCTCATCACCGGGGCAACCGGAGACACTGGCCGTGCCGCTGTGAAAGAGTCGATCCCCCTCGGGCTTGAGGTCCGGGCAATGGTCCACCGCAAGGACGCCCGGTCAGAAGCTCTGGAGAAGCTCGGCGCTGAAGTCGTGCCGGGCGATCTCCTGGAGATCAACACTGTTCGCGCGGCCATGGAAGGCGTCGATGCGGCCTATTTCGTATGGCCCGTTCAACCCGGCGTCATTCAGGCGACCGTGAATTTCGCGCAGGCCGCGAAGGAAGCAGGTGTAGCAACCATCATCAATCTCTCGCAGCGCTCGGCGAACCGGTACTCCACGAGCGATTCGTGCCGCGATACCTTCATCGCTGAGGAAGTCCTCAACTGGTCGGGGCTTCCGGTTATCCATCTCCGCCCGACCTACTTCCTGGAGTGGCTGCTCTACCCTTGGCAGTTGCCCTACCTGCAGCAGGGTATCCTGCGCATGCCGGTCGGCAAGGGGCGGCACTCGCCGATCGCAGCGGATGATCAGGGTCGCGCCATCGCCGCGCTGCTGAAACGCCCTGACGCGCATATCGGCACGACCATTCCTCTCTCTGGCCCGGTCGAGATGGACCATGAGCAGATAGCGGCAGAACTCACTGAAGCGCTGGGCCGCAAGATCGTCTTCCAGGACCTTCCGATCGACGAATACTGCGCATCGATCGAAAAGATGGGCGTTCCACCCTACGTCGTCCAGCACCTGCGTGGTGCGATGGCCGATTACCAGAACGGCCATATGTCGGGAGCAGACAACAACGTCGAAAAGATCACCGGACGGCGGCCGATGACCGTCAGGGAATTCGCTCGCGCCCATGCGGATGTCCTCAACGGCAAATAATACCCACCCGCGTTGATGCTGACCCTTCCCGTCATGGCCGGCCCCTTCCCGTCATGGCCGGGCTTGTCCAGGCTTGTCCCGGCCATCCATGCGCCGCTCGTTCGCTTCACGTTGCTCCGGGCAACACCGGCAGGATCGGTCATCCTCAACGCGGCCCGGTATAAGTCCCAGTATTTAACCAACAGCGCGCCAGTGTTATCGAAACCTGTGGCGAAAGCGGTGTTATCGACTTTGCCGGAAAATGCACCGCCAGTTCCAGTAGCAACAGCTTCGGATCGCCACCGGCCGGAATTATCCGATGCCTGCCTTCCCCGCCGTTACGTCCTGATGAAGTCGACAAAGGCGCGCAGCGGTGCGGGCAGAAGCCGTCGGCCCGGATAATACAGGAACGGCCCCGAGAAGCTTTGCCACCACGGCTCCAGCACGGGCACGAGCGTGCCGTCATCGAGATGCGGGCTTAGCCAATCCTCGACGAGATGGATGATGCCGATCCCTGCGATGGCGACGCTCGTCGCCAGGTCCATCGCTGCGCCGAGCCGCACCACCAACGGACCAGTAGGATCGACCCGGACCACCTCGCCCGCGCGTTCGAATTCCCAAACGGGCATTGTGCCGCCGGCGAACTGACCGCGCAGACAGGCATGGGCAAGCAGGTCACGCGGATGTTCAGGCCGGCCGCGCGCCGCGAGGTATCCAGGGGATGCGGCGGTGGCAAAGCGCTGGACACGCGGGCCAATCGGCACCGCGATCATGTCCTGCTCCAGCCGCTCATCATAACGGATCCCGGCGTCGCAGCCCGCCGCCAGCACGTCCACAAAGCCGTCCTCGACGATGACCTCCAACCGAATCTCCGGATAGGCTTTCAGAAACGGCGCCACGATCGCGGGGAGCATCAGACGAGCGACATTCGCCGGTACATTGAGCCTGAGCGTTCCGGCCGGCCGATCGCGAAAAGCGTTCACGACATCCATCGCCGCCTCGATCTCACCGAGCGCCGGCACGAGCCGTTCGAGCAAGCGGGCGCCCGCTTCGGTCGCAGCGACACTGCGCGTGGTGCGGTTGAGCAACCGGACGCCCAGTCTGGATTCGAGCCGTCCGATGGCCTCGCTCAGGCTGGAGGCCGAGACGTCGTTCCTCCGCGCCGCTTCGCGAAATCCCCCGGCTTTCGTTACCGGCGCGAAGGCAGAGAAATCGTCCAGCTCCATCGCTATTGTCCGTATTTCCGGACGGCCTGCGAGGATTATAGGGGATTATCGCGCAACGCCAAGCCACCCATATTGCGACGTCATCATACCGGAGCCCTCACATGACCGACCTTGCCGCCGCGGGTACCTTCCCGCTGGGCAACCGCACCGTGAACCGGCTGGGCTATGGCGCGATGCAACTCGCCGGACCCGGCGTCTTCGGACCGCCCAAGGATCGCAGTGCCGCGCTCGCCGTGTTGCGGCAAGCGGTGGCAAGCGGCGTCAATCACATCGACACCAGCGACTTCTACGGCCCGCACGTCACCAACCAGATCATTCGCGAAGCGCTGCATCCCTATCCGGACGACCTTGTGATCGTGACCAAGGTGGGCGCGCTGCGGGGCGAAGACGCATCGTGGAACCCGGCGATGACGCCCGCCGAGCTGACGCGCGCGATTCACGACAACCTGCGCAACCTCGGCCTCGACGTGCTGGACATCGTCAATCTGCGCATCATGGGACAGGTCCACGGCCCGAGCGAAGGATCGATCGAGGCACCGCTCACCGTGCTCGCCGAGCTTCAGCGCCAGGGCCTGATCCGCCATCTGGGCTTGAGCAACGTCACATCCACCCAGCTAAAGGAAGGCCGCAGCATCGCGGAGATCGTCTGTGCGCAGAACAACTACAACCTCGTCCATCGCGATGATGACGCGCTGGTCAACGAACTGACGCGTTTGGGCATCGCCTACGTGCCGTTCTTCCCGCTCGGCGGTTTCACGCCACTGCAATCGACAGCATTATCCGACGTCGCCAGGTCGCACGACGCGACGCCGATGCAGGTGGCGCTGGCCTGGCTGCTGCACCGCGCGCCCAACATCCTGCTGATTCCCGGCACCTCGTCGCTCGATCATCTGCGTGAGAACCTTGCGGCGGCCAAACTTGCGCTATCACAAGAGGTGCTCGCCCGGCTGAACGAAATCGGCGAAGCCCGCCACCCTGGTTAGACGGCCGCACGCGATGATCGGCATAGCTGATCGGACCGGCATAGTGACATACGCGCCACATCGCCTTATTGTCGGCGAGGTGCACGCTGATCACCGTATCCCGATCGAGGGAACGCGCGACGGGGTCATTGTATGACGACCGGAGCGGATGACCCAAATGAGACCAACGTCGTGAAACAAATCGCACGACGACTGCCCGTTGCATATCGCCCGTTGTATCGAATTCCTTTTGTGAGCCAATAATGTCCTGTTCCCAAGGCATTCCAAAGTCCCCCACCGGTATTGGCGGTTTCGATGACCTGACGCTCGGCGGCGTCCCGAGCGGTCGCCCGACGCTTGTCTGCGGCTCAGCCGGCTGCGGCAAAACGCTGTTTGCGACAACGTTCCTGATCCACGGGGCGCGCGACTTTGACGAACCCGGCGTTTTCGTCACCTTTGAGGAGCGTCCAGGGGATATCGTCAGCAATGTCGCCTCTCTGGGATTCGCGCTCAACGAGTGGGTCGACAATCAAAAAATCGCTTTCGAATACGTCGCATTGGACCGTTCGGAGCTTGAGGAGGCCGGCGACTATGACCTGGAAGGTCTCTTCCTCCGGCTGGAGGCGGCGATTGATTTAGTAGGCGCCAAGCGGGTCGTTTTGGACACCATCGAAAGTCTGTTCGCGGTCTTTTCCAATGAGGCGATCCTGCGCGCCGAAATTCGCCGCTTGTTCGATTGGCTAAAAGATAAGGGAATGACAACGGTCATTACCGCGGAGCGTGGTGAAGGCTCGCTCACGCGGCAAGGGTTGGAGGAATACGTCTCGGACTGCGTAATTTTGCTCGACCACCGCGTGCAGAATCAGGTTTCGACGCGGCGCCTGCGCATCGTGAAGTATCGCGGCACGGCGCATGGCACGAATGAATATCCGTTTCTCATCGATCAGGACGGCTTCAGCGTCCTGCCTGTGTCCTCGCTTGGCTTGAGCCACAAAGTCTTCGATGAGCGAATCTCTTCCGGGATTGCGGACCTCGACGACATGCTGACGGGAGGCGGCTTCCATCGGGCGTCCAGCGTCCTCGTCTCCGGCGTTGCCGGTTCCGGCAAATCGTCGGTGGCTGCAAGCTTCGTCGACGCTGCTTGTACCGCGGGCGAACGTGCGCTCTTTTTTTCCTTCGAAGAATCCGCTGATCAATCCGTTAGAAACATGAGGTCCGTCGGGATAGATATCGGTCGATGGATCAAATCGGACAGGCTTCGATTCATCGCCACAAGGCCGACATTCTACAGCCTTGAAATGCATCTGGCCGTGATGTTGCGCGAGGCAACGAGGTTCGATCCGAGTCTCGTCGTCCTCGACCCGATCTCCTCCTTCCTGGAGAGCGGCGATCGCATGGAGATCCAGTCCATGCTGTTGCGCGTGGTCGATTTTCTGAAGGGCCGCGGCGTGACCGCAGTCTTTACTCACCTTATGCATGGCCAGGATGGCCGGGTCCAAACCGACGCCGGCCTTTCCTCGCTTATGGACGCCTGGATCCTTTTGCTCAACCGAGAGGTGAACGGCGAATTCAATCGCGAACTCTATCTGCTCAAGGCCCGCGGCTTGTCGCACTCCAATCAAGTTCGCGAATTCATCATGAGCGACGAAGGCATCAAGCTGATCCCTCCGTATCTCGGCGAGAGTGGCGCTCTCACCGGGTCCGCCCGAAAGAACGAGGAAGCCAAGTCCCGACGCGCCGAAATCCGGCGCCAAGCGGAAGTTTCGAAAACCCAGCAGCAGATCCAGCAGAAACGGCGGCGTGCCAAGGCCCAGATGGAAGCGTTGCAGGCGGAACTCGATGCCGACGAAATAGAGCTCACTGCGATGACCCAGACCGAAGACGAATTTCTGCGCCAGGCCGCGGAAGACAAGATCGAAATGGAGAGGAGTCGCAAATCGTAGCGGCTGGGAATTACACCGGAGAATACACCCATGGAACCAGCAAAGCGCCCTCGCAAACTCATTCTATATGTCGCGGGTCAGACACCGAAATCTCTTGCCGCGATCGCCAATCTGGAACGCATATGTGCCGAAGATCTTCCTGGCCGGTATGAAGTGGAAGTGATCGACTTGCGGCTGGATCCAAAGCTCGCACGCGAGCATGGCATTGTGGCGATCCCGACGCTTGTGCGTGAATTGCCGATCCCCTTGCGCAAGCTCATTGGCGATCTTTCCGACACCCAGAAGGTGCTGGTGAATCTCAGCCTCAGCGACGTCGCGTGACTTCCGCTTCGTCCTCAGAGAAAGACCGTCTCATCGCTGAGCTTCGTCACCGGCTCGCGGACGCGGAGGAAACGCTGCGAGCTATCCGGGAGAACGAGGTCGACGCGCTGGTGATGCGCGGCCCTCAGGCTGAGGAGATATTCATGATCGGGGGGGACCCCGAATCCTACAGAACATTCATGGAAGTCATGGAGCCCGGCGCGGCTGCGCTCGACGGATCCGGGCGCGTGCTCTACGCCAACAGCGCGCTTACGCGGCTGCTCGGCACGTCGCTCCCTCAATTGCAGGGAAAGTTGTTGGTGGATGCCTTTGCAGCCGACACCGGCGAGGAAATCGGGCGCCTGCTCAGCGAAGCACACACGACCCGACAGAGTCGCGAAGTTCGATTTTCCCGGGGAAAAGAGAGCGATCATCACTTCATCGCAGTGGCAAGCCCATTGCAGCTCGGCACGACTTCAGGCCATGCCGTAACCTTTACCAATGTGACCGAGCGGGTTCTCAATGAGGGCGCCGAGCAGAGTGAACACGCCGCCCGTGCGGTCATCGCCTCCGCCAACGAGGCCGTTCTGGTGTGCAATCGCGCCGGGATCATTACCCACGCTAACGCCGCATCCAACGTCGTCTATGAAGGCAACCCGGTCGGGCAAGCCTTTGCCGAAGTCATTCCGCTTGTTTTTCGCGATATCACGGGACTCCTGCAGGCCGATGACATGATTGCGATGGTCGCGAACGGCACAGCTTTGCGAGGGATTGAGGCCACCGCACCGAACGCGCCGAAGGTGAAGGACTATCTGCTCAGTGCGGCGCCGCTGCGGATTGCAGGTGATAGGATCAGCGGCGTCGTCATCACCATGGTCGATCTGTCTCAGCGCAAGGCTGCCGAAAAGCAACAAAGCCTGCTCATGCGAGAACTCGACCATCGCGTGAAAAATACACTTACCCTGGTTCTATCGATCAGTACCAGGACGGCGTCCAATACAGATACGGTGCAGGCATTCCAGAAGGCATTTTCCGGTCGCATCCAGGCATTGGCGGCGACCCATACGTTGCTCCTGGAGCATTCCTGGTCATCCCTGGAACTGTGCGATATCGTGATGTCCGAACTCGCACCCTATATCGAAGCAGCGGCAGACCAGGTCACGATCGAGGGTTTGAACGTCGCGGTCACACCCCGCGCCGCGATTGCCTTTGGGCTAATAGCGCATGAGCTTACGACCAACGCGGTAAAGTACGGTGCGCTCTCACAACAGGGGGGCCACGTCACCGTGCGCGCGCTTGGTCGCGACAATGGGAAAACTGGCGCCTTTGTCCTTGAATGGCGCGAATCCGGGGGTCCGCGTGTCATACCTCCGCAACGAAAGGGATTCGGACACACGGTTGTTGCGAGAAGCCTTCAATATGCTGCCGGCGGAGGCGCCGAGTTCGATTTTGATCCTTCCGGCCTTGTCTGCCGCGTTTCGATTCCATCAGAAGACCTTTGCTAGGCGAGACGGCTGTTTGGTGGGGAAAGCCTGCCCATTCGGCCGAGCCTGTTGTCTTGGCCGACTCCATCTGCGGGGATATCCGCCAGGTCGCGTCAAAGCGCAACGTTTGAAGTTCCTTGGAAGTCACCAAGGAATCGTGCGCCCCAGGTAGTCGAGGTATTGCAGACCGGATTTTCCTTGTACGCCCATCAGGACACTGACGAGACTTGGAACGCTGTCTTCAATAGTCAGGGGTGCGCCTGGGCCGCCAAGTTCCGTGCGGACCCAGCCGGGCGCCATCAGCACCATCGCCCTCGAACCGTCCGAATGACGCGCCGCGAAGCTGCGCATAAACGTGTTCAGGGCCGCTTTGCTGCCACGGTACACTTCGCGCATCCCGTTCGTGTTGTTTGCCACGCTTCCTTGACCGGAAGACATCACGCCAATGGTGCCCGTGGGTGGAACAAGATCCTGCAAAGCTTCGACGACACGCATCGGGCTCAGCGCGTTTGTCACCATCACACGCACGAACTCGTCCGTGGAGACCTCGGCAACTGTTTCATCCGGATTATTGTTCGTGATGCCGGAGTTTACAAACAGTACGTCGAATGTCCTTCCAGCCAGGCGGGAGCGCAGTGCAGCGATCTGGTCTGGGAAATTGATGTCAATAGTTTCGATCTGGACTCGACTGCCGGGTTTAGCCGCGAGGTCATGCAATTTGGTTCGGCTGGCGCCGCGGACGGTCCCGACCACGCTCCAGCCACGTTTGAGATATTCCTCGGCCATGGCGTAGCCCAGGCCGCGTGAGGCACCGATTATCAGAACGGTCTTTGTCGAGGATGAATTTGGCATAGTGGGATTGCCTTCTGTAAGCATGAGGTGGCGCGTTCATCGGTGAAGTCCGCCTGACTGACGCCGGTTAGGGCCCGGGCCGCAGTGATCAAACGCCCACTCATCTCGATCTTATAGCTCACGCACGAGTTCTCAAGACCAACGTGTTCGATAGTCAACGACCACCATGGAAATTGCACTCCCGCCGGCGACGTCTTCCGTCTGCAACGTTACAATCATTGGTTTGCTCCAATCCACTCGGCATAAGCTTGCATGAAGCTTTGCAGAAAGTTCCGCGTCTCGTCATTGACCAGCTCGCCGTCAGCGTCGAACAGCCTGTCGGCGCCGCCGATATAAGCCTCCGGCTGCGCCATCGCGGGGACATTCAGGAAGACAAGCGACTGGCGCAGATGGTGGTTGGCGCCGAATCCACCGATACCGCTCGGCGAGGCACTGACGACCGCGCCCGGCTTGCCGCTCCATACGTTCTTGCCGTAGGGCCTCGAGCCGACATCCAGCGCGTTCTTGAGCGCGGCGGGCACTGAACGGTTGTGCTCGGGTGTGACGAAGAGAACCGCGTCAACCACGCGGATCCGTTCGCGAAACGCCGTCCATTCGGCCGGCGGATTTTCATCGCCGTCCTGGTTGTAGATCGGCAATTGTCCGATCTCGACGATGGACAGCTTCAGACTAGCAGGCGCCAACTCGGCAAGCGCGTGCGCCACTTTGCGGTTGATCGAATCCCTCCTGAGGCTGCCAACGATCACGGCTACGTCCTGTAGTTTGTCCATTCCTGTTTCCTTCTCTGATCAGTGAGCGGTACGCGCGCCGTCTATCGGGTAGACGGCACCGGTGATGATGCTTGCAAACCAGTCTTCTCCCTTCGAATGGGCGCGGCAAAACCCCGCCAACGGATTGCAGTGTCAGGCGTGTCGCGGACGGACGATAGCCCCCTGATCGGGTGAGCCCGGAAGCCGTCGGCCAAGCCTGCAAACGGGTTACGGTTCAGCTTCGAAACACGATCAGCTTGTGCGTACGCGCGGCTGTACCAAACGACGAAGGTCCGCGGCCAGCCAGATCACCGCACCCCGGACAGGCCCGTTGATGTCAAGCTGGTGCATCCGGTAGAGCGCCGCGTGTCCCATGTGCGCCAGCCAGCCCTTGAACGCCGCGCCCTTCAAAAAGCCATACGACCCCAACGTGCCGTAGGCGGCATACTCCCCCAGGGACACGAGGCTGCCCATATCGCGATACTTGAAATGACCCAATGGCGCGCCGCTTTTGATATGGCTGGCCAGACTCTTGGCCAGGAACAGCGCCTGCTGCCGCGCCACCTGAGCGGTGGAGGGCAGTGGCTTTCCATCCGTACCGGCGAGGTCCGAGCAATCTCCCAGCGCGAAGATGCGCTCATCGCTTTTCGTCTGCAGGGTGTCGCCAACAATTGCTTGCCCACGCCTGTTGATTTCCACACCGTCGAGTTTCGACATGACGGCCGGGCCTTTAACACCCGCCGCCCAGACGACGAGGCCGGCGTCGATACGCGCGATCTCCGTCGATCGACACGCCTTGCGCGTCAACCCCCACGACTTTCGTACCGGTGCGCACATCGACCCCAAGGCTCCTGAGCTTGGCCTCGACCGAGCGCGAGATCTTCTCAGGAAACGAACCCAGCACCCTGGAGGTGGTCTCGATCAAAGTCAGACGCACATGCGTCCGGGTCACGTCGCTGTTGTAACTTGAGACGATTTCCGTGCGTTGGGTCAGTTCGGCGGCGAGCTCGACACCTGTCGCGCCGCCGCCCACAATCACAATAACGAGATCTTTGCCCGCATTCGCCGCGAGAACCACACGGCTGCGAAGCAGATCGTTGAACGCGGTCGCCTGGCCTATGTCGTCGATGAAGTGGCAGTGCTCCAGAACGCCGGGCGTGCCGAAATCATTGGCCTGGCTGCCAAGCGCAAGGATCAGTGTATCGTAATGGATTTCCGTTGCCGGCAGCATCTCACCAATCGCCGGCAGAGGCGTAGGTTCGAGCTTGATCGTTCGTGTCTCGCGATCCAGGCCGCCGAAATCGCCGGGCCAATATTTGTAGCCCGTCAGCTTCGCGTGGGGAATGAAGCTGACGTTCTCGTCCGCATAGTCCGACATTCCCGCGGCGAAAACGTGCAGCATGGGCTTCCAGACATGGGCCCAGTTGCGATCCACTAGCAAGACCTCGGTCTTGCCCGAACGTCGCAGCCTTCGGGCGAGGTGGGTCGCCGTCACCAATCCGCCGATGCCGCCGCCCACAATGACGATGCGATGCAACTCGTGTCCTTGTTCGGCGGCGACCATCGCAGTCACTTCGACGACATGGACGACGCATCCGCGCGGCGCCACTCGAGGTGAGACATTACAGTCTTGCCTGCCGAGGAAATCGGGCTCGCGCTGCTCAGGAAAGGTCGATCGCCTTCGATCCGGACTACGCGCGGCTGGGTCACATTGGGGGCCTCTCGAAGTTGAACTCTAGCGGTCTCGTGTCGGTCTTCCTTGCTTAGGTTGCTTACGCGAATGTTCCAGGCAGTTGTGAAACGGAGTTACCTCAACCTATCCGACCTGCACCGTCAGCATCGAAATCGATCCCCCATCAACGCCGGCGACTGGAAAACCGACGCCTTCGCCCTTCTGCTGGGCGGCAAGAACGTAGAGCAGCGGCAGATAATGATCCGGCGTCGGGATCGAGAGGGCCGCGTCGCGTCCGAGCGTCTCGTAATTGATGAGCGGCTTGTGCTCACCGGCCAGCATCATATCTTTGGCAACGCTTTCGAAGCGCACCGCCCAGTCGTAGGGATCACGCGGATGCCTACCCCACGCGTAAGTGTGGAGATTGTGCACGAGGTTGCCGCTGCCGACGATCAGCACGCCCTCGTCCCGAAGCGGCGCGAGCTTCCTGCCGATCTCAAAATGGAACGAAGCGGGCTTGGTCTCGTCGATGCTGAGCTGTACGACGGGAATGTCGGCAGCAGGATAGACATGTCGCAGCACGGACCATGTGCCATGATCGAGACCCCAGGAATTATCGAGCTTTACGGCCAGCGGCGCCAGAAGCTGTTGAACCCGGCGGGCGAGCGCGGGATCGCCCGGCGCCGGGTACTGAACCTGATAGAGTTCCTGCGGAAAACCGCCGAAATCATGAATCGTGCGCGGCGCTGTCGAGACGGTGACGCCCGTCTCAGGCACATACCAGTGCGCTGAGACCGATAGGATCGCCTTAGGCTTCGGTATCTCCGCGCCCATCCGCCGCCACGTCTCGGTGTAGTCGTTATGCGTGACGGCATTCAACGGATTGCCGTGGCCGAAAAAGACTGCGGGAAGCATGTTGGCCATCCGCTTGCGTTTCCCTGTTGTCTACGTGAAATGAATGCCCCGGCTGAAGCCAGCTTGAGCGCGTGAACTATGTCCAGGCCGGGCCGGCGAGTGCGTCGTTCAACCCGTCGAAAAGTCTTGCACATATAAGTACTGTTTTCGACATGACCAACCTTCCATCACCTGGCTGACAAGCCCGGGTCATGACGGTTATCTGGCTCTGTCTCGGCGGCGGCCCGATCCGTCGCCAACACCCCGCAACAGCGCCAGGAGCTTGCGTCCGACCAGCCCCGACCGCAATCGAGAAAAGCGATCCTTTGCCCGCCCGTATTGGGCGTGCCATCGTCACTCCGCCGCTTGTGACCCGGGCAGCAACGACAGCGGCTTGCGGAAAAGCAGCTTGTCGATCGCGGGAGGGTAGAGTGGCCGCAGCTTGACGATGAAGTCCCACGCCATCAGCAGCGCGCCGATCGCGAACACCACATCGCCCGGCAGGCGCATCCACTGCCAGAACAGCGTCGTATTGTAGAACTCCGCGCTGCGGGCGTAGGCGAGCCCATGCTCATAGACGGCGTCGAGTTGCGGCCAGCCGATGGGGAAGAAGTTCAGCAGAATCCACAGCACCAACCCGCCATTGTACAGCCAGAAGGCCCATAGCCCGAGCTTCTCGCTGAAGGCGAGCCGCTCGGCGTGGATGTAGCGCAGGCAGAAGTAGATCAGCCCGATCGCCAGCTCGCCGAATGCGCCGAACAGCGCAGTGTGGGCGTGGTTGAGCGTCAGGAACGTGCCGTGCTCGTAGTAGTTCACGAGCGGCGCGTTCAGCGTGCCGCCGCCGAACACGCCGGCGCCGACGAAATTCCAGAACGCCGCGCCGATGATGTAGGTGTAGGCAAGCCGGTAGTTGAACTCCTGATGCACCTTGATCAGTCGATAATGATTGATCGCCTCGATGATTAGCAGCACCAGCGGCAGCACTTCGATGAAAGAGAACATGCTGCCCATCGGCACCCACATGCTCGGGCCGCCGGCCCAGTAAAGGTGATGGCCGGTACCGATTACGCCGCCAAGGAAGATCAGGATGATCTCGAAATAGGTCGCGCGCTCGGCAAGCTTGCGCGACACGAGCCCCACCGCCATCAGCAGATAGGCACTCATGGCGGCGGCGAAGAACTCGAAGGACTGCTCGACCCAGAGATGCACCACCCACCAGCGCCAGAAATCTGTCAGCGTGAACGACGTCTCGATGCCGGTCAGCGGGATCATGCCGAAGGCATAGAGCACCGCGATGTTGATCGTGGACGCCCAGATCAGATGCTCCAGCCGGATGCGGCCCGTCCAGAACTGCCCTGCCGCTTTCCACCATTGGGCTGCGCTCGGCCAGAGCGCCCGCATCACCAGCACGCTCCACAGCGCCAGGCCAACGAAGAAGCCGATCTGCCAGAAGCGGCCGAGCTGGATGTAAGAGAGGCCCTGGTTGCCGAACCAAAACCAGTTCCGGTCGATCACCCCCATGATACCGAGATAGTCACCGATCAGCGCGCCGGCGACGATGAACAACGTCACCCAGAACAGCAGATCGACCAGCCAATGCTGACCCTTGGCCTCCTGACCTCCGGCGATCGCCGGCGCCAGGAACAGCGCCGAGCCGATCCAGGAAAGCCCGATCCACACGATCGGCGCCTGGATATGGACGTCGCGCAGGAAGTTGAAGGGCAACAGCCGGTTGACGTCGTAACCGTAAAAACTGATCCGGTCGTAGTAGGAATGCGCCATGATCGTGCCGGCCCCGATCTGCACCAGCAGCAGCGCAGCGACGACTAGAAAATACTTCCAGATCCGCTTCTGACTCGGCGTCAGCGGCCGGAACATCGAGAGCACCGGGTCCATCGGCGCGTCGTCAGGATTGTTGAGGAAGAACTCATAGATGAACAGCACGAGACCGAAAGTGAAGAAGGTGAAGCAGAAGCTGATCCAGGTCCATTTGAAGGTGTTGGTTGTCGGTGCATTGCCGACCAGCGGCTCATAAGGCCAGTTCTCGGTCCATGACCAAGTGAGGCCCGGCCGGCGCGCGACGGTGGTGAGCGCGGAGAACACCAGGAAGTCCGCCGTCTGGCGGGCGAGCTGCGGATCGAGGCTATAGGCGGGTGTCCAGCCGGTCGCGGGGTCGGCGACATTCAGCGCCTTGGCGATCTCGTCACGCACGCTGACGATGGCGGCCGCGACCGATTGCGGCAGGACGACCTCCGTCTTCGTAAGATCGATGCTATGCAGGTCATGCTGCATGGCGGCCGTGGCGGCGGCCTGCTGCTCGGACGAAAGACTGGCGAATGGTTTTCCAGTCGTGGCCTGGGCGATGTTCTCGCGCGCTGCGGTGCCGAGCCGCACCAGCGTCGAGGCTGTATAATCCTCGCCGTAATAGGAGCCCATGCCATAGAGGCTGCCGTAATCCATCAGGTCGGCTTTCTGGAAGCCGCCCTTGCCGGCGACGATGTCGGCATCGGTCATCAACACCACGCCATCCGCGCTCACGAAGCGGTCCGGCTGGGGCGGCGCGAGCCGGTAAGTCGCAGTCGTCGCCCAGGCGAGCAGCGCGAAGGTGGCGATGGCGACAGCGAGCAGCACCCATTTGAGTACGGCGCTCACCGCATCCTTCACCGGCGGATCGATCCGTTCGGCCTCCAAGGTCATATTGCGCTCCCACCCGTCATGTTGTCCCGACCGCGCGCCTACTCACGGGCGCAGCGCCCGGTCTCCGGTTTCAGAAGATCGACCATCCCTGGCTTCCAGCGACCGCGCCCAGAATTGTCACGGCGCTCAGCGCCAGCAGCACCCAATGGGCGCGATGCAGCAAGGCGAAGGCCGCTGCTGGCTGAGCTGTGGCCCAGCGCTGGAAACGCCGATGCAGGATGAAGGGCTCGGCGATGAACAGGACGAAGGCGAACAGCAGCCAAAGGCAGACCATTGCGTGCATCCACCAGAAGCCGGCATTGCGGAACCGGTCCCAGAGGTCGAGCCGCCAGACCATGTAGAAGCCGGTCAGGCCGACCAGAACGACGGCCGCCCGCGCCTGCCGGACGAACCGATGCTCGATCGCCTGGAATGCGCGCAGCCGGTCCTCGCCGAGATCGCCCCGCCGCACGGCCGGCAGCACGACTGTCGTCGCCATCGACACACCGCCGATCCAGATCACAACGGCGAGGACATGCAACGCCCGGGCGATGACGATATCGTCCATGACCCTACGCGGCGCGGCCAGGGCCGAGCCGCCCCGTTTTACCGTCGGCTTTCAGAACACCCATCGCACCACATCGTCATTCAGAGCGTCTTTACCGCCGACACGGATGGGCCCGTTTGCGCTGGCGCAAACCGCTCCCCTTCTTCAGCGCACACGGGTAACCTATCGGCATGGCCGCCAATGTCCAGGTTTCCCCGGAAACCGTTGCTACGATGGAGCTCTTCCAGGGTCTCCCGGCATCGGCGCTGGAGGAGGTCGCGGTCGCGGCGCGGGTGCGCCGACTACCCAAGGATCTGCGCATCTTCGGCCAGGGCGATGACGGGGTGCACGCCCACGCAGTGATCGAGGGCGGCGTGCGAATCGCGCAATCCGGCAGCGACGGCGCCCAGGTCATCATCCGCTTCGTCGGGCCCGGTGAGATGTTCGGCACCGTCGCGCTGTTCACCGATGGCCGTTATCCGGCCGACGCAGTCACATTGTCAGAGACGCTGGAAGCAAGCTGGAGCGAGGCCGAACTGCTGGATCTCATGGCCAGCTATCCGCTGATCGCGATCAACGTCATTCGGATCATCGGCAAGCGCCTGCAGGAAGTGCAGGAACGCGTGCGCGAGTTTGCTACCCAGAGCGCCGAGCGCCGGGTCGCTCATGCGGTACTGCGGCTGGCGCGCCAGGCCGGGCACAGCACCGTCGAAGGGACCGCCATCGATTTCCCACTCCGACGCCGGGATGTGGCGGACATCGCCGGTACCACGCTGCATACCGCCAGCCGTATTCTCACCGCCTGGGAGAAGGTGGGGCTTCTCGTCAGCCATACTCAGCATCTGACAATTCGCCAGCCCACACAGATCTTGCGGATCGCGGAAGAAGGCACCGACTGAGGCGGCAGCGTCCAGAGGGGGTTTGCGCCGGCGCAAACCCGCACCGCCGTCTGTGACGTATCGTGGGTCCATGACACGGCAGAGTCCGCCCCTGGCGCAGGCCTGCGTGCGGCCACGGCGAGGTGTGTGGTGGCAATAGCGACGCGCGCCTCGGCGCAAGAGCGTGCGGCCGCCCTGTGGTCCCTGGCGTTCCGGCCCTTCTTCCTGGCGGCCGCCGTCTGGGCGGCGCTGGCACTTGCCCTGTGGATCGCTCTCTTCGTGACCGGCGCCACCTTGCCGAGCCGCTTTGATCCGTTGACATGGCACATCCATGCGATGCTGTTCGGCTTTGTACCGGCGGCCATCGCCGGCTTCATGCTGACGGCGATCCCCACCTGGACGGGGCGGCCACCGATCCGAGGCGCGCGGCTGATCGGGCTCGTCGCGCTCTGGCTGCTCGGCCGCATCGTCTGCCTGATCTCCGCAGCGCTGCCGCTCTGGCTGAGCGCCGCCGTCGATCTGGCCTTTCCCATCGCCCTTTGCGCCCTGGCCGCGCGCGAGATCATCGCCGCACGCAACTGGCGGAATCTGATGATGCCGCTCCCGATCGGCGTCCTCGCGATCGCGAACCTGGTGATGTATCTTGAGTTGGCGCAGTTCAATGTGCCGACAGGATTGGGGTGGCGGCTCGCAGTCGCCGCGATCATCGCCCTCATCTCGGCCATTGGCGGCCGCATCATTCCCGCCTTCACGCGCAATTGGCTCGTGAAGCGCCGAGCCTCTCCGCTTCCTGCCGCACATGGTCGGATCGATAGCGTCGCGCTCGCAACACTCCATACCGGCCTGCTTGGCTGGGCGTTGTTTCCCGACTCTACGACTGGTCGGCGCGGTGTTGCTCCTTGGTGCCGCGCTCAATCTTTGGCGTCTGGCACGCTGGCGCGGAACGGCGACCCTGCGCGAACCGCTGCTGGCGATTTTGCATGTGGGATATGCCTGGGTGGCGATCGGCGCCGGGTTGCTGGGCGGAAGCCTGCTGACCGCCGCGATACCGGAGCCAGCCGCGATCCATGCTCTTACAGCCGGCGCCATCGGCACCATGGTGCTGGCTGTGATGACGCGAGTGACGCGTGGACACACGGGCCGACCGCTGGAAGCGGATCACGTCACGACCTTGATCTACGCGACGGTCACACTGGCCGGTGTGACGCGAGTCGCAGCAGCGTTCACGGACACATCCTCCTTGGCCCTGCTCGGTATTTCGGCTCTGCTATGGGTGACAAGTTTCCTTCTGTTTGCCTGGAAGTATTGGCCGATGCTGGTTTTGCCTCGGAACGATGAAGATCAGTCCCGTGCGTAAAGTTCACGGCAGGTCAAGAGCAGAACGCAAACGTCCTGCTCCTCGTTGATACAGCAACGCATATGAGACGGACGCAAGCAGATCGGCGTGTGGCACAAAGCCGTCGACGCGTTTGTTGAAGGGAACGGCGCCGCAGCCGGGCATGCGGCATTCCGGCTTGCCTTTTGGGCACTCGTTAAATTTGCATAGCCGCCCCAAATATCTGTCGGTCCCCGGTTCGATCAAAAAGATTTCGACCTGGTGATTGGCGATGCTTGGACCTTTTCCGCTCTCATATCCGCTGCGTAGCGCCGAATCCCGGGCGCGCCGCAGCGCACCAAGCCTGAGCTGCGACGAAATCCATACCGCCAAATCGAGATCTTTGCATTCGTGCCAGACTTCGATCCCGGCGCGGCGAAATTCGCGGAACCGCGGCACTTCCTTCCACAAAGCTTTGGCCACCGAGCCGATCACAGCGATGGCCTCGACTTCCTCGAACGTCATCAGCGCGTTGGTCGCGATATCCGCGGCCTTGCGGAAATCGTGCTGTTGACGCAGCAGATGCAGCAGATAACGATTTTGTTCTTCGATCTCGGCGCGGTTCAAAGGTCACTCCGAAAGCTTTATGAGTTGCACCTGGCTCGGCGCGCCCCCAAGACCCCGAGAGTCCAGGTGCTTCCGTCGTCACTGTTGCATCCGAGCTTGGACAGCCGCTCGATGAATTTACCCTTCTTCTCGTGCCGTGCCCGGATCGAGACCAGGCGATGGCGGAAGTCAGCTTGGCTTCCCTCCTCAACGGCCAGCGCCTGTAGGTCGAAAAGCAGATCTGTAGCCCGGCCATAGCCGGAGGCGTTGCGGCGCTCGATTTCCGTTTCGATCTCGAGCCAAACACCGGCGCCTCGCTGTTTGAGCGCCTCGAGCCGAACGCGGCGCGCCTTTTCAGCTTCTTCAGCTTGGCGATGCCGTTCGGCTTCTCTGAGGTCGGCTGCCGCGCCTTCACGGGCCGCTGCGATCTCCTGAGCCCGCGTTCGCAGCGTACCGACCGTGCGGTGCGCCGCAGACGCCGGATGCTTCTTTCGGTGTCTGCGCCTTATCTCGGCGGCCACATGAGTATCACCTTCCACGATCCGCAGCAGCAACTCGACCTTCTCGCGCTCCGGGATGCCCGCGAGCATCGCGCGCAGATCGTCTTTGGACGTCACCGCGAGTTCTGCACCCCGCTCGGCAGCAGCCCGCACGAGGTCCGGATCGATGCCAAAGAACTCTACGAAATCTTGGAGTGCGCCGGTCAATGGACCGATACCCGGCAGCGGCTCAACTTCGTCGTCAGCGACCAGTTCTTCCTCCACCGCCCTTAGCCATACAAGATAAAACAGCCTGAAATCACCAGAAAGCATATCGGCACGCAGCGGCGCGAGCGCGGCAAGCCGGCCGGAACCATCGTCCCAGTCATCGTCAGTTTCCATCTCGTCGTCACGGCAAATATCGATGATCAAGTTATCGCCGAAGGTCCAGATCTCAACCCAATCGTCTTCGCGAAGAAAGGGATCGATATCCGCCCGGCTCACCAAGCGCTTGGGCAGACGCATCATCAGACGTCGCGTGCCCCAATTGGCGAGATAGAGATGGAGGTCGAACCATTGCTCCATGAACTTACGCGGATCGCCCTTGAGGTCACCCCATTCGTAATGGTTGGTGAAGGTCGTCGCCGTGATCCGCGCCCGTGACGAGATCGACCGCAATGCCTCTTGCGCGGCCTGATCGAGCGGCGAATCGATCGCATGGAATTCGTAATACTGATATTCGCTCATGCGCTGGAACCAGTCCTTCGGGACAATTCCTCGGATAAGGGGAAAAACGCTCCGAGGAGTTCTATCAAGGGCGCAGCACCCTCCGTGTCAATCATAGGGCGTCGTTTCCACGCAAACGCGGCACCGCTCGCTTGGCCGGAATCGACTGCTGCGGCCGGGGATGAAACGCCGTTTGGCCGCCACGATTGGATCTGTTTGGTGGTGGCTGAAGCAGCGCAATCCGGCTTCAATGAGGCCGAGGCGCGCGCGCCTCGGATGCTGCCACCATACAAGCCCTCGGATACCAAGGCAATCTTGCTGCGTTTTCGACCGGTGGCCCACGGCGATGGGCGAAACCTGCCAAATTCTACACGACATCGTATTCACCATGTCAAAGAGCTGCACGATTCCAACAATCTACCGAGATTCGAGCGGGTGCGGGGTTTCGCGCGGCACATCGCCGCTCGAAAGCGTCCGGCGGGTACGAAACACGTTTAACCAGGGCCGGCCTCCTTTTCCAGAGCTACACAGTCTTACTATATGACAGTAGCGCGGCGTTCCATTTTCGAGAACGTTTTGCCGATGCTCTCCATAGCCAGCTCGATTTTGTCCGCTGGTCCGACATCAATCAGGAGGACGTGGTCCTCGCCATTCTTCACCAACTCGCGCAATCGCGTCTCGAGCTCGGCGCGGCGCCGCTGCGAGAGACGACACTGGAAAACGGAAAGCTGTATTCATTCGCCATACCCATGCATGGCTTTGAACACACCCCGCCAGCGCTTTTGGTCGGAGATGTCGTAAGTCACGATGAAGAGGCGTTCGTCGGCCATGGGGCGCATCCTCACCGCGGCAAATAGTGAGGATAGACCGGCAGCTCTCCCAAAAGAAACCGGGACAGCAACCGCGCCTGAACCAGCAGCATGCGGCGCATGCTCACCTGATAGCCGAAGACCGGATGCGTCGTCTCCTGGGAGAGACGACGCTCGAACGCCTCGACAAAGCGGCGTTGCCGTAGCTCGAGAACAGGAGGCGGCTGCCGATCATATCGACTGTGCCGACGACGATGGCGGCGCGCGCCGGGTCGGCCTGCCATTCGCGATTGTCGGCCAGTTCGCCTCGAAGGGTGCTAATGGCGAGCGGCGAAGCGTCGTCGTTATGGTCTACGCACAACTTATCCAGCGCCCTTCGAATCCAGCCGGTGGCGCCGTTCGCATCGAGCGCCTTCAGCATGTTGCGCAGCTTGAGCGCCTCGTCGGTCGCCTGATCCACGACTGTCCGCCTGTCGACCACATAGACCAGCCGCCGCGGCAGCCGCACCGCGCCGGCGGCGGACTGCTCGGCAAGCGCAATCAGCCAGATCGCCATCACCGAGGTCTTTCCGAGCCCGGTGGGCAAATCGAGCGCGGCGGGAATCTTGCCGTTGATAAACTCACCGAACAGACGATGCTGCCACCGCATCGGCGAAAGGCCGGTCAGGTAAGAAAAATTAGCTGGGAACGACTGCGGGGCGGCGCTCATCCGCGTGCGGGGTCTAAATCGCGCCGGACGTTTTGCGTGATGCTCCAGTCGGTGTCATGTCCCTCCCCCCAGACCTGTCATGAACGGACGCCTTTGAGATCGTCCTCGAAGTGTCCGTCTATTAGTCGTACATAATGCCCACGTTCCGGGTGCAACTCAAGGTATGCGCGACATGTCAGGAAAAACCACGACCAAGGCGCGAGACGAGCGTCTGAACGCGCGGTCTCCCGCGACCAGACGGCGCTGTTCTAACGGGCCGCCGAGCTGCAAGGGCGTACGCTGACGGATTTCGTGATCGCCAGCGTGCATGACACCGCCATACGCGTCTTACAGGAAACCCAGATGATCCGGTTGAGCGCCGCCGACAGCCGGGCCTTCGCGGAGGCGCTCCTCAATCCGCGAGAGCCGAACGCCCGGCTCAAAGCGGCCGCGCAGCGATACCTCAAGCTGATCAGTGCTTGAGTGGCGTCCGCTGCGCCGGCACTGCGTATCGAGCCTTTATCGGGTCAGCACGATCGAGAGAGCTTCGCCAGCGGCGCTGAGCCACTGGACAGGTATCTGCAACAACCAGGCGGGGCAGGACGCAAGGCGGCGGGTCGCCTCGTGCTTCGTGCTGGTCAGCGACGGCGATCGTGTTCCGATCCGCTATCACACGCTTGCGGCGATCAGCATCGCTCTTGCCGAATTGCCCGAGGCGTCTGCGAAGCGACTGCCGCGCTATCCGGTCGTACCCGCGGCGCTGATGGGCCGGCTGGCGGTCGATGCGCGCCATCAAGGGCGAGGACACGGCGAGTTCATGCTCCTCGACGCCTTTAGCCGCGTGCTGCGGAACGAGATCGCGTCCTACGCCTTCATCGTCGACGCCAAGGACGACAAGGCGGCTCGGTTCTATCAGCGCTGCCGCTTCAGATACCTCGTTGAAGGGCGACAGCCGGCCGGGGCGTATTCGTCGCGTGGTCGAGGAATCGCTGCGGCGTCTGAGGACCGACCGCATCGATCTCCATTACCAGCACCGGGTCGTTCTGACCGTTCCGATCGAGGACGTGGCCGGCACGGTGAAGGATCTGATCCAGGCCGGGAAGGCCCTGCACTTCGGTCTGTCGGAACCAAGCGCGAAAACCATTCGCCGCGCGCATGCGGTCCAACCGGTGGCGGCCATTCAGACCGAACACTCGCTGATAGACAGAAGCCCGGAGCATAACGGCGTCCTGCAGGTCTGCGAGGAGCTTGGCATCGGCTTCGTTCCGTGGGGCCACTGGGGCAGGGTTTCCTGCCCGGGAAATTGGATATGAATGCACAGTCCACCTTCGATCCGAAGACCGACCTGGGAGCGGCGTTCCCGCGCTTCTCCCCCATGGTCATGAAGAACAACCACCCGATCATCGAGTTTCTGACGACGTTCGGCGCCAGGACGAACGCAACGCCTGCCCAGATCACGCTGGCATGGTTGAGACTTTCAAGCCATTGGGAGTCGCATCTGTGTAAATCTCTATCACTGTCGCTCTCCGGGTCGAGTTACGGTCACGCCGCGACGTCGGACGTGACCTCGGCTCATTAGCTACGAGGCCCACATGATCGAAATAAATGTATAAAATTTCGATCAAGATAATCTACATATATGATCATGTTGGATTCGCTGACCCTGGACCAAATTCGGCTGTTCCTCGCGGTTGCCGACACCGGAAGCTTCTCTAAGGCTGCAAAACAGCTGACCCGCGCCCAGTCGGCGGTGACTTACGGAATCCAGAAACTCGAAGCCCAGTTCCGCTATTCGACCGCACAACTTATCGACCAGCACTGACGGAGGCGGGGCGCGCGCTGCTGCCGCGGGCGCGCAGGATCGCCGAGGAGACAAATGCTTTTCGTGATACCGCGCGAAGTCTGGCCAGCGGATTGGAAGCAGAGTTGACGATCGTGCTCGACTCCATGTTCCCGATGCCTGCGGTCGTCAAAGCGCTCCGCGCTTTCACCGCGAAGTTCCCGACCGTTCCGCCGCGCGTCTATGTGCAATCGCTCGGCGCCTCCGCGGAACTGGTACTCGACGGCACCTGCATGATTGGATTGCTGCAGCTTTTCTTCAGCGACATCGCGCTCTTGAAGCGCTTCCCCTTGCTCACGATCGATCTGATCCCGGTGGTGGCACCCGACCATCCGCTGGCGGCACTCGAGGGCCCAATCGATACACACGTCCTGCACCGGCATGTTCAACTCGTGCTCACGGATCGCTCGTCGCTGACGGCGGGACGTGATTATGGCGTATTGTCGGGCCGTGCTTGGCGCCTGGCGGACCTGGGCGCAAAGCACTCGATGCTGCTGGCCGGTCTCGGATGGGGCAACATGCCCTCCCATCTGGTCCAGAATGACATTGCGCAAGGGCGGCTAAAAGTCATTCGACCAGTGGAGTTCGAACTCGAGAGTTGCACAACTCGTGATGTGCGGCGCCTACCTCGCCGACCATCGGCTAGGCCTGGCAGGACAGTGGATGATCGACCATTTGTCGGCCGTCGTCGGCAGTTAGACACCGAACGCATGCATCTCACCATGTCGCTTGTTGGCACCAGGGCGACGTGTTGGAGCGGCGCTGAACGTCCGGTGCTGATCGAGATCAGATGTCGCGACTGGTTCGGGTGGGATCACTCGATTTCAATCGACGGCTATTGACGGCCTGCAATTCGCCTGGTGTCCCCAACTATCCCGTTGTACCCCACAGTATTCCCCCCACTCCCACTCGATTATTTTAAGTGATCGTAACGGCGCTCTTGAATTCAATGGAGAATTTCGGCGATTCAAAATCTGCTCGGTTTCAGCGACTATCGGCATCGATTGGTCGATTTTCGACATTCTTTAGCTGTGCCTTCACGATTAGCCCCGTCGGCAAAAAGACCGTCACGGCTCGCAAGAGCCTGAACGATACGCCAGGCACACTCTGCCAGCACGCAGTTCCTCTCATGCCTGATCCGTCCCGGCCTTACGCCTTGGCGACGTTCTGTGCAGCCTCGAATACACCGCGTGCGGACGTCGTACCCGCTACGTGCTCCGTACCCTCGACTCCGAGGTCCATCCATCCTGCATTCACGGCCTCAAACATTTCTTCGGCAGGTCCGGTGTGGCCCTTCGGGATGCCGAATTGTTCGAATGCTTCCGCCCACCCCGCACGCGGGACTGCAAAGGCTTTCACGTCGAGATTCAGGACTTCACCCAATTGCTCCGCGACTTCATCCGTGCTGACCATCGAACCAAGCTCGACGACGCGCTGCCCTGACCACGCTGGCCCAGTCAAAAGGGTTGCAACCTCCGCGCCGATGTCGTTCGTCGCGACCATGGTCGATTTCCGGTTTGTCGGATTGTAGTAGACCGGTAGCGTTCCGCCCTGGGCGACCTGCAAGCCGTAGAGGAAGTTTTCGAAGAATCCGCCTGCGCGCACAAATGCGATTGGCGATATCAGGTCGCGAAAACCTTGCTCCAGAAGCGACAAGGCCGTGATCATCCCGAGCCCGCTGGCTCTGTTCGCACCCATCGACGAAAGCGCTACCACCAGTGGCGGCGCTGCCTTGGTGAGCGCCTCGACATAGTTTGTAATCACGCCCTTTGCTTCTTTGTAATCGGGCGAGGGCGCCCAGACAGCCGGCAACATGACGAACGCGCCTTCGACGCCTTTGAGCGCTTGCTCGATGGCTGCCGAATCATTCCAATCGCCGTCAACCAGTTCCACGCCCTGGTTCGCCCAGCTTGACGCTTTCTCGCGATTGCGGACCAGCGCGCGCACTTTATTGCCGTGCGCCAACAGATGTTCTGCCGTTGCGCCGCCCACTTTTCCCGTGATTCCCATTACTAAAAACATGTGTTTTCTCCTGATCTTGAGGGACAGAGCACTGCCCCTGTTGGTTCAACGGATGAGCGGCAGAATGGCCCGGATACGGCGATCGCGCGCGTAGAGGCCGCCCCATGTCATCGCGCCCAGAAGCAGCGAAATGATTTCCGGCGGTGACCCCAACTCACCAATACGGACATGGGCGCAGATGGCACCTCCCAAAAATCCCGTCACCAGGATCGCGCCGAGGACGGTGGTGGCCGGGATGGCGTAAAGGATGGCGCAGGCGAGTATGATCGGACCCACGACACGGGTCAGGTCCATCGCGAACCCGGTTTCCTGCAACATGCTCGCGATCTGTGCCGGCGCGAAAAGCTGAATAGTGCCGTCTGCCACCAGAGCGATAACGACAATCGCGCTCATTATCCGGCCGGCCCACAGGCTGTGATGCAAGGTCATAGCTTCAGGCATGTGATGCAGGTTCATAGTTTCGGACACTTGTCATTCTCCGATGGGGGGATCCCCATATTCAGGAGCTTACTGTGTCTCTTAGGTATGATAAACACCGAGGAAGCGAACTCACTGTTCTCTCTGTGGTGAACAATATCGAGGCACGAAAATGCAAAATCTCGAACCCATCCGCATATTCATAACGGTAGCGGAAATGGGGAGCTTCACCCACGCGGCCGATAGCCTGGGCATCCAAAAGGGGAGGGCCTCAACGGCGGTCCGGAAGCTGGAAGAAGATGTCGGTGTCAGGCTCCTGCACCGGACGACGCGCAGCGTGCAGTTGACGGAGGACGGACGCGCATTTCATGCCCGTGCCCGCGATCTGCTTGCTGAAGTCGATGACCTACACTCGATGTTCGCAGGCGATCGCGTGGCACTTCGCGGGCGCTTACGGGTCGATCTTCCGACCGAGGTGGCGCGCACAACGATCGTGCCGGCTCTGCCGGATTTCATGGCGACTCACCCCGAGTTGGAGTTGGAGGTGTCGAGTACGGATCGGCAAGTTGATCTGGTTCAAGAGGGGTTTGACTGCGTATTGCGACTTGGTCCCATCCGGGACGAGACGCTGATTGCCCGCCCGCTGGGCCTGTTGCGCATGGTCAACGCTGCCAGTCCCGCCTATCTGGCGCGCTATGGCGTCCCTCGATCGACAGAAGATCTCCAGCGTCAGGAACATCGGACAATTCATTTTTCGACGATGCTGGGCGCAAGACCCATTGGATGGGAATATCCGGACGGCGACAGCTACGCGACGCTTCAGTTGCCAGGTGCGCTACACGTCAACAGCGCGCAGACCTACGAAGCCGCTGCCCTCGCCGGCCTTGGCCTGATTCAGGCGCCACTCCTGGGGATTGGCCGATACATAGAGAGTGGAGCGCTTGTGGAGATCATACCCGATTCTCGTCGCCGGGCGCTCGCCGTGTCCCTCGTCGTAGCACATCGGAGCAATCTGTCGCGCCGAGTCCGCGCATTCATGAAATGGATCGAAGATGTACTCGCGCCCTATTTAGAATAGCGAAACGAATTGCGTCGTTCGGCCCTCGATGTCAACGGCGGAGTAATTTCAGGCCACTGGTCGGCAGGATCTCGCCAGTATCAGGGTCAGCCACGACAAAAGAACGCGGTATGCGAGAACTATCGACTACGATTGCTGCGGCAACATCACATAGTACGCTTTGCTATCCTGCCTCACTCCGCAGTATCCCCCCTCACTCCCACTCGATCGTTCCGAGCCATCGTAATGCATTGACTTAGCGACGCAAATTATCTCCGTGTGCGACGAAAAACCGTCGCCTCGAGCCGTCAGAAATTTACGCTCGTGAATTCAAAGGGGAATTTCGCTGATTCGGATTCAGCTTGGTTTCAGCGACTATCGATATCGAATGGTCGCTTTTTCTCGGAGTCCTCCGCAAAAGCGGCGTCTCCAGCTTACCCAAAAAGACCGTCAGCGATGGTGAAGCCCGTCGTCCATCAGTAGTGTGGCCCTCGCGCCGGTTGCGATACGGCGCACCATTCGCGGATTGAACGACGCCGCTTCAAGCGATCGCAGCTCGGCTTCCGACCGGATTACGGCAAGCGTCGCCGGCGACCTGCCGCGCGTCAGTCGCGCGATATGGACAGCCCCGCGAGAAGCGGAGCGTACGCGGCGAGCCTGCGGGATACGAACTCCGTGAAGAGCCGCACGCGTTTCGTCTTGCGCGTCTCGCCCAGCGTGAGAAGCCAGAGCGTACCGTACCTGTGCAGGTCGGTGCCCGGCACCCTCACCAGTAGGGGATCGGCATCTCCGACGAAGCACGGCAGTGTCGTTATCCCAAGCCCTTGCCGTACTGCAACGATCTGCGCCTCGGCGTCCGTGGTCCTGAACGGAACCCCCGTGATGCGAACCTCACCCTCGCGGACCCAGTCCGGGATTCCATGAATGCTTATGACGATCCACCGGATGGGATCAAACACGCCCGCACGCCACGCGGCTAGTCGATCGCGGGCCATGTAGACGCCTCCGAACAGCTCCGGTCCCTTCAGGCCGTGAAGATTGAGCGGCAGGGTTTTGCGATCGTAGACGACGCGGATCGCGACGTCGGCCTCTCGGTTGGTCAGATTTGCCAGCTCGCCGGACGACAAGATTTCCATCTCGATGTCCGGATGCAGACGCGCGAAATCGGTGAAGTCCGGCATGAGCAGGTGTGTCGCGAGGTCCGGTGCCAGCGTCACCCGCAGGAGCCCGCGCACGCTCTGGTCGCGCCCGAAGACGCGCGTCTCCAGCAGGTGCGACGACGCTTCCATCTGGTCCGCGAACTCGAGGACCTCCTCGCCCGCAGCCGTCAGGCGGTAGCCCGAAGGCAGCTTTTCGAACATGTGGACCCCGAGGCGTTCCTCGAGCTGGGCGATGCGTCGCAGCACGGTCGCGTGGTTCACACCGAGGCGCTCGGCGGCAGCCCGCACCGAGCCTCCGCGCGCGACGGCAAGAAAGTAGCGAACGTCATCCCAGTCGATCATGGTGCAATCCCGCACCGCGCGGTGCGCCTTCCAAAGCCCGTAACTAACGCATCGAACAGCAGTACGGGCGGTCATCATAGCCTATGCCGACAAGCACGGCCCAATTCCGAACGGCGGACACCGATCATCGCGGCTGTCCAGCCGGATCGATTTCGCACCACCGATGTGCGCGCTTCTGCACTCAACGCCTGACGCCGGCAGACCCATGTCGAGGTTCTCGGGGGCAGATGCTGTCCCGACACCACGAAAGGAGAAGTTATGGGAAAGCTTGAGGGTAAGGTTGCAGTCATCACGGGTGGATCGAGCGGTATGGCACTGGCGAGCGCCAAGCGGTTCGTTGAAGAAGGCGCCTATGTTTTCATCACGGGCCGGAGGCAGGAGGCGCTCGACGAGGCCGTCAAGCTGATTGGCCGGAACGTGATCGGCGTGCGCGGCGACGCGGCCAATCTCGACGACCTCGACCGTCTGTTCGACACGGTCAAGCGGGAAAAGGGCAGGATCGACGTCCTGTACGCGAGCGCCGGCATGGGCGAAGCCGTCCCACTGGGCGAGATTACCGAGCAGCATTTCGATGCGGCCTTCGGCCTGAATACGCGCGGCACGCTGTTTACGGTTCAGAAGGCGTTGCCGCTGTTCAACGATGGCGGATCGATCTTCATGACCGGGTCAGTTGCTTCGGTGAAAGGTTTTCCTGGTTACGGCGTGTATTCGGCGAGCAAGGCGGCGTTGCGCTCATTCGCACGCACTTGGCTCAACGAACTGAAGGGCAGGAATATCCGGGTGAACGTGCTGAGCCCGGGGCCGATCGCCACACCGATGCAGGACCAAGTTCTCACCGAGGAGGCGAAGCGGATGTTCGAATCCCTGATCCCGCGGGGAAAGATGGGTCGTCCTGAGGAAATTGCGGCGGTCGCGGTGTTTCTTGCTTCAGACGATTCGAGCTTCGTGAATGGGGTGGAGCTGTCTGTCGACGGCGGCTTCTCGGCCATCTGACCCAGCGGCGTTGAAGGCCGCGGAATCAATATCAACACGGATCGGAGAAGTATTATGAGCTATGCGATTGTGGGATTCGGTGCGGTAGGCCAGGCCCTCGCCCACGCCTTCGCCCGTAAAAACATCGACGTGGCCGTCGCGAGCCGCCGGCCTCCCGAGGCGTTGGCGCCGCAGGCTCGGGCGATTGGACCCACGGTCGTCGCCAAGTCGCTGCGGGATGCACTCGAGGCCGACACAATCATCTTGGCGGTCCCGTTCGGGGAGCATCGCGAGGTTGCGAAGGCCCTGCCGAGCTGGAAAGGCAAGACGGTCATCGACGCGATGAACGCGTTAGTTCCCCCTGAGGAGCTGGACGGTCTCCCGTCCTCCGCCTTCGTCGCGAAGGCGTTCACCGGCGCCAAGTTCGTGAAAGGTTTCAATCACCTGATTGCGGCCACCCTGGCTGCCGATCCGATCGTCGAGGGCGGCCACCGGGTCATCTTTCTGTCGAGCGACGACGAGGACGCGATCGCTCCCGTGGCGGATTTGGCCAAACAACTCGGGTTCGCACCCGTCAAGCTGGGAAAACTCAACGAGGGTGGCGCGCTGGTGCACGCACGCGGCCGCACTTGGGGTCAGCTCATCTTCCAGGATTTGTTCAAGAAGGAGCAGTAATCGGCGGAACGGCAGATCTGCGGGTCGCTTAGAGCGTGATCGCTTCAAGATGAAGCGCTCAAGCTCTAAAATTCATTGTTCGAGAGCGTGATTCACGCTTTCCGACCGTCAGCCTCAAGCGATCACGCTCTAAAATCTACCGACTGCTATAGATGGCCTAGGATTTGCCCGAGTGTCCTCTGCTATCCGATACTACTCCACGATACTCGCCATCATTCCCACTCGATTGTTTTGAGCAATGGTAACGTGCTGATTTAGAAGCGCAAATTCTTTCTTCGCCCGACGAAGAACCGTCTCACCAATCCGTCGGAAAATTGCGCTCTTGATTTCAAAGGAGAATTTTCGCGATTTGGAATCTGCTCGGTTTCGGCGACTATCGCTGACGATCGGTCCATTTTTTTGAAACCCAGCGCGTGGCAGGCAGAAGCGCCTTGGTGAAAAAAGACCGTCGCCGCCGATATGGCGCGTCGGATCTGCGAGCGCCCCGAAGGGCCGGTCCAAACTCGCGTCCGCAGTGTTTCCCTTGTAGGAAACCCATATGGCGGCACAGGCGTTCATACAACGGCCGACCTGTGCAGCGCCTACGCGCGCGCACCGTGTGGGTCTGTCCATGATGGAACCGTAGTCCCGCTTCCGCATGAGGAGCTCATATGCAAGAGTTCGAGGGTATCAAAGTCCTGTTCGTTGCCGGGTTTGGGCCAATCGTCCGCGATAGAGTCGCGGGCGGAAAATTATACGGCGAGACCCTCAATATCTCATTCAAGATGGAGCAGGGCGGTTACCTGCATACCGAGGCTCTGAAAGGAGTTCGGACTTTCGCCTTGTGGCCGCTCGATCAGGCGGCGCAGTCCTGCTTTGGCAAAGATTCCTGGCCAGACAATACACCTGTTCCCCAAGCATGGCTCGAATTTGATGTCGAGGACGTTGAAGGCGCAACCGCGGAACTGGAATCGCGAGGCTATCGACTGCTCATCAAGAACAAGAAGGAGCCATGGGGTCAGACTGTCACACGGTTCCTTTCGCCGGAAGGACTTCTGGTTGGACTAACAATCACTCCATCGATGCGGGACTCATGAGTGCCTCGATGAACGTTTAGTGACCCGTTCATTTCGACACTATCGAAGACGATCTGTTAAACCGAATTTCTAATCCTATCCGCTACTATCCAAACGCCGCTTTTTCCACGACCCGTCATTCCCACTCGATCGTCCCCGGCGGCTTGCTGGTAATATCGTACGTAACCCGATTCACCCCCCGCACCTCGTTGACAATCCGGCTCGCAACCCGCGTCAGGAACCCCATGTCGAACGAATACACATCCGCCGTCATGCCATCCGTGCTGGTCACCGCCCGCAGCGCGCACACCTGGTCATAGGTGCGCCCGTCCCCCATCACCCCCACCGTGCGCACCGGCAGCAGCACGGCGAACGCCTGCCAGATCGCGTCGTACAGCCCGGCCGCCCGGATCTCCTCCAGGTAGATCGCGTCCGCCCGCCGCAATATCTCCAGCTTCTCCGGCGACACCGCGCCCGGAATGCGGATCGCCAGCCCCGGCCCCGGAAACGGATGCCGCCCGATGATCGCCTCCGGCAGCCCCAGCGTGCGGCCCAGCGCCCGCACCTCGTCCTTGAACAGCTCCCGCAGCGGCTCCACCAGTTTCATCCGCATCCGGTCCGGCAGCCCGCCGACATTATGATGCGACTTGATCGTCACGCTCGGCCCGCCGGTGAAGCTCACCGATTCGATCACGTCCGGATACAGCGTCCCCTGCGCCAGGAACTCCGCGCCGCCCAGCTTCGCCGCCTCCTGCTCGAACACCTCCACGAACAGCCGCCCGATCGTCTTGCGCTTCGCCTCCGGGTCGGTCACGCCCTCCAGCGCGCCCAGGAACAGCTCCGACGCATCGCGATGCACCAGCCGGATATTGAACCGGTCACGGAACGTCGCCACCACCTCGTCCGCCTCGCCCGCCCGCAACAGCCCATGATCGACGAAGATGCAGGTCAGTTGCTCGCCGATCGCCTGATGGATCAGCACCGCCGCCACCGAGGAATCCACCCCGCCCGACAGCCCGCAGATCACCCGCCCGCCGCCGATCTGCTCTCGCAGCCGCACCAGCTCCGCCTCGCGGAACGCCGCCATCGTCCATCCACCGGACAGTCCGGCGACGCCATGAGTGAAATTCCGCAGCAACTGCCCGCCATGCGGCGTGTGCGCCACCTCCGGATGAAACTGCAGCCCATAGAACCGCCGCGCCTCATCGGCGATCGCGGCGAACGGCGCGTTGTCCGTCGCCGCCACCGAACGGAACCCCAGCGGCAGCCGCATCACCCGGTCGCCATGGCTCATCCACACCTGCTCGCGCGCGCCCACCGGCCACACCCCGTCGAACAGCGCGCACCGGTCCGTCACATCGACCAACGCCCGGCCGTATTCCCGCTGATCCGAAGCCGCCACCGCCCCGCCGAGTTGCGCGCACAGAAGCTGCTCGCCGTAGCAGATGCCCAGCACCGGTACACCCAGTTCGAACACCACCTCGGGCGCCAGCGGCGCGCCCACCTCGTGCACGGACGCCGGCCCGCCGGACAAGATCACCGCCCGCGGCGCCCAGGCCCGGATGCGCTGCTGATCCGCGTTGAACGGCCAGATCTCGCAATACACGCCGGATTCCCGCACGCGTCGCGCAATAAGCTGCGTGAACTGGCTGCCGAAATCCAGGATCAGGACACGTTCGGGGGCGGGGTCGGCCAGGGACTCGGACATGGCGCCTCAGCTACTGTCTGGGTCCGCTGCCTTGCAGCACGCGCCCCGGCTGAACGCAAGCGCCAGTCAGCCGTGTCTCAGTTTGAATGTGCGGTTTCGACCCAAGCCGGGCGCTAAACCGCCAATCGAGCAATCCCGGACCCGGACATTCACCCCCAGGGTGGCGGTGGGGGGCACGCGCAGATCGAGCCCCCAAAACTCTGGTTTGGAAGCAGATCAGGCACAGGCCAGATGTCCTATGATGTCCCACAGGCCTTTCCGACGAGGCTAACCAGTTGAACGGAATTTCTGGCCAGTTCCCGACAGATGTGTCGGAAGTCCGCGAGGAGTATATCAATCGTCACTGCATCCGCGGATTGAAGGATACGCGGAATCCCCATTACGGACAGATCTGCGCTCTCTAGCTCTCGAATCAGATCGGGCTTGTCTGCTCTGCGCCCGGTTGCGGCCCCAATCACGGCCTCAAAGGCTCTGGCGTTTGACAAAATGCATGGTTCGCTGAGGGCTTCGAGAACAGCCTCATACGCGAATGAACTATCATAGTAGATCCTGGAGAACATACCAGGGCTCACATTTTTGGAAAGACTTTCTGCAATCCGCTGCGAATGTTTAATGACATATTGCGACCCAAAAAGGAAACCGCGACAAACGAACTCGCTATAGTGGCGTACGTCCACAACAGATCCGTCAGACCGCATCACTAGGTTCTGGCGCGGCCTAGCCATCACGGGCACCTTTATGCTCGACCAATCCGGGTCATCGGGTCGGAATGCCGGCCGCCTTCGAAATGGCGTCTCATGTTCATGATTGCAGCCGAGGCCGCTAAGATCGTACTTCTTAACTGACGTGATACCAGGCGAATAGGGGAGCAAACCCGAAGCAAGTACACCGCCACGATCTTCTCTCGCCGAGCCGCTATATACGGAGTAAAATATCAACTCTACATCCACCGGCACCGGGACGGTGGATGCCACGAGATTTTGATAGTGAAGGTCCGCGGCATCCAGGACATAACCGCATAGGACCAGTATACCGGCTGCGAAGTAGTAAAGCTCGATCTCTCTTTCGTACCGAAAGCGATGTTGCCGAGTGATTGGAGACATAAGAAACCCGGCCCACTCGCGCTGGTTGCGCGGGTCAACAGCGGCAATTTCATGAACTGGAAAGAGGCCAGATGTCTTCAGGATCTGGAAGTACAGGCAGCACAGAATTACCTGGGATTTGCCATTTCGCGGCTTCAAAACCGATGGTTCCACCCGGTCTCCAGAAACCAGGAACCCGAAACCACTAGATGGGTGATAATCAGAGTCAAGAATATCTATCTCTACAGCCCAGCTCGGCGGTAGAGCATTACATGCAAATAATTCGCATAGTTGCTCGACGCTCTGGCGGAGGCACACAGCCAACGCAACCAAGTAGTAAAACGCCTGCGGATACTGAAACCAAAAGCGGCAGAGTTACACTTGCCAAACCCATAGGCTAGGGGTAGATGGTGGGGGTGCGTTGTGAGCGCCTCTTGGAAGGGCGATGGCGCTGCCATAAGCGGGGATGTCATGGTCCGGATCAGGTTGTTTTATTTCTATGAGAGCGGCGCCGCACTTGGCGCGCTTAACTCGATTAGACCGGGTGTAAAGCTAGGCGATGTTAATTATCAATTGTTTCAAGCAGAGACGGTTCTGAGGGGCTTATTAGAACAGAACCTCCTCTCACTCGAAAGTAGCAGACCATTTGCGCAGAAGCTATTGGCAGCCATTCAGGTGGTCCAACTGGGAGACTTCAAATCGCGACCTTCAGATGCTCGAAGTGTTCCAGCTCCAGAGTGAACTCACTCAATTTAATACTGCATTCAATGCGGAGAGCAGCGTTGCCGACACTTACGTGGTTACCTCAAAGAGAGGGTTTAAGACAAATACGCTAATTCAGGTACGGCGAAGTCCTGTTCCCTATTGATCTGATTCTAAAGGTGCCAGAGGCTATTCCAGACCTTCGCGAAGCTGGGAAATGTCTAGCCTTTGAGCTCCCAAATGCCACGGCGTTTCATCTCCATAGGGCGAACGAAAGCGTTTTGCGCCGATATTTTGAGGTTTCAGCAAAGGGAATCACCGCACCCAAGACCCGCAATATGGGTGACTACCTAAAGCTTCTCGACGAAGTCGATGGGGCGGACAAGAAAGTTATCGCCTCTTTGAGAGACCTGAAGGACCTCCATCGTAATCCGCTAGCTCATCCGGAAGATTCTCTGGAATGGATCGATGAAGCGATCGCGCTGCTAGGCGCAATACAAGCGGTGATGGTTCATATGTTAAAGTCATTGTCGCCCAACCCAAGGATGCTTTTGTCACCTATTCCTTCGTCCGAGGTTTCTCCCGTGGGGGCTGAATGATCTTTCTGAATGCCCGATCCGTCGCCCCTGGCGTTTCGTCCGCCTCCACCTCTCGCGCCATGTCGATGAAGCGGCGAAATTCTTCGGGATTGTCGGCGTTGGGAGGCGGGGATGGCTTACGGGGCAACGTCATAGAGTGTGATAATGGGTAAAGTTCTGACCAAGGCAAGCGTGGGGCCGTTTCTTATTGCAGCTTGCCACGTGGAGGCGTTGGCACGTGAGGAACTTTCGCAGCTTCAACGGCTTGCACCACGATCCCAGCGGCTGCGTTCTGAAAGGCACGTAGCTGTTGCGGGCGGATATTCGAAGGCTCGGCTCGGGCAATCCCCTGGACCGCTTCCTCCTGTAGCCGATCAAGATAGCCAACCGGGTCGGGTGATGTCCCAGCGACCTAAGTCAAGCAGCTCATGAGTAAGATTTTTACGCCGAATATCTCGCCACGAAGCTCCGCCAGCTCGTTGTTCGTCATTTCTCTGCTTTCCTCCAATGGCAGACATAATTGCCGAGGATCAGCGATGACCCTCGGTGCCCGTTTTCCTTTTGGTCTAGAATGGCGCCTCCGTTGTCCGGCCTCCACCAACTGTTCGATAGGTAAGCCGCTTGCCCTTGGCGCCCGACAAAGCGCGGTCAGTGCGCATCAGGTCGTCAATTCCAAGCTTCGCCCTGTTGTTATGCCGGAAGTCGAACTCGGCGGCGTAGCGATGCAGATGAGCGGCGGAAACGTGGAAATAACAGCCATAGATGCCGCGCTTGAAGATGGAGAAGTAATTCTCGACCGTGTTGGTGTGCCAGAAGTAGGCGCGGACGTACTCTTCTTGCGAATGGTTGACGGTGCCGTGGCTGGCGAAAGTCGCTGCGATGTTGGGATAGACCGGACTTTCGTCGGTCATCACGGCGCTTGCCTTGTTGACATTCGAGACAATAATCGGCCGCAGGGTTTCGGCAGTGACATTCGGAACGTGGAAACTGCGGACGCGGCCTTCGCGTTCGACCAAGGCGACAACGGCTTCCTTGGGCGGGATGATATTCTTCCGATTGCGGGCTTTGCCGCCAACATAGGTTTCATCGACTTCGACGACCTTGTTGGCGCCCCCCATGTCCCCACCTGGCTCAAAGCCGAGTTCCTTCATAGCTTCGCGAATGCGGTGCCCAAGGAACCATGCGGTTTTCATACTGCCACCGAACGTGCGCTGAAGCTGCCGGGTGGCGATACCCTTCTTGCTGCTACAAACCAAATAGAAGGCTTGCAGCCAGATACGCAGCGGGACGTGGCTGAACTCGAAGATGGTTCCGACGCGAACGGTGAACTGCTGGCGGCAGGCGTAGCACTTCCACAAGCCTGGGCGGCTGGACTTGCCCTGAAGGCGGCCGGCTTTGCCGATCGTGCCGCACTTCGGGCAGACCGGACCATTCGGCCAAAGCTTGCTTTCGACATATGCGAAAGCGGCTTCTTCGTT
Organism: uncultured Pseudomonadota bacterium; assembly: GCA_963777625.1. Taxonomy (GTDB): domain Bacteria; phylum Pseudomonadota; class Alphaproteobacteria; order Acetobacterales; family Acetobacteraceae; genus DATDIC01. The sequence continues at coordinate 252,461 of CAVZRO010000035.1, forward strand.
ATGGAAATTAGAAGCGGAGAGTTCGGAGCGCATGACTGATACCGATCAGATGACAGACAAGGAGTTTGAAGCGTTCATGGACAGCTATTTGCCGGAACTCACCGCTTTATCGCTTCGGCGGCTCGTTGGAGAAAAGCCTCGAACGCAGCACGGGATAACTGAACCGACACCGGAGGGGCAGATTGCGGCTTGAATGTCAGGACTGCGGTGCGGCCATCTTCGCTAAGATCAACGTCGATCATGCGAGTCTGGTAGATCGTAATCGTTGGCACGGGCATGGCTGCCTACCTTTCGGTAGGAAATCTACATATGGAGGCTGGGGTTGTCAAGTGTAACATCGCCCCAAAAGCCATGGACCAATCCACCGCCCTCGCTGTGCGGACGGATGGAATGCAATGCAGGCCCAAGGCGAATCGCAAGTTCTCGACCTGCCATCTCTTGGATTGAGTTGCGCAGGGTGCGGTTGCCTCTACTTCCCAAGGAAGTAGCCACGTCCCTAAGTGCATGGGCTGCAAGCGCATCAGCCGCCACTTTTAGGAATTGTGTGGCGATGTCACCCGAGCCACCTTCCATCCTTGCAAATAGTGCTGGCAAGAACGATCTCACAGTATCAAGCATGCGGAAGGGCGTAAAGGGACCTTTGGCGGCTCTCGGATTGCAAAAGATAGCACTAGGGACTGGTTGAGCCACCAATTGTCCAATTATTTCAAGAATGTCTTCGTGCAGCGAGGGGAGACAGATCGAAAAAATGCGTAGGAAGTGGCAAGCTTAGTGTTTCGCTAGTGGCACGTACAAAATCTTCCATGGACCACTTTGCGGCCTCGCGTGGTCGAGGCATCAGAATATCCGATGTTCAAAGCGGAAACCGGGCACAATGACCTTTACGACTTGGAAGGCGGACACCGCAGAAAATTCGTATACGAGCAGCGATCTTATGCCTTTCCCATAAAGTCGGCTCAGGCTGTACTTCAACCATTCTTGCGGACTACCTTCACGCCCAACTGCACGAAAGTGTTGGAATTTACCGGTGTGAGACAGCCCCTCCAGCCAAGTCTGCACGTTCGAAGGCGATTGATGAAAATGATCTTCACGCAACCCCGATCGTGCCCCACTGGCGTAGGCTAGCCGAACCTGCAAAGATTCCTTTAGGGACTTCTGGAAGGCCGCGCGAATGTCATCAGAGCAGCCATAGCCAACGGTGATGGCTCGCCGGCTTTCGAACGCATCATCGTGCTTGCCGCTTCGCGCTGATAGGAATGTCATAAAGACATGAAAGCCAAAGTCGTTTGCTATCCAGAGTGGGTAGAGAGCTCCATCCCGGCGGACCAACCAATCCGACAATGTCCGCGGCAACACGCCGTCGACGTCGAATAATTCCAGGTTTTCAGTCCGCAAGCAACCTAATCGAATTGCCGAGGTGGATATCACATGCCTCTCGATCGCTTCCTCGATGGCGTGACGTAAACCAAGTGACCGATCACCACTTACGCCCATACCATTGGTAGTGAACCGAAACGCGGGATCGTCGGAGAACGCAAGAGCGCTGTATGGCAATACGTGCGCATTACCGCTCATAAGATCATCGCAAGGGACCCAGTCCACGACACGCGCTTTGTCGAACTGAGCTTCATCATAGCCGGGCAGCGTAGTCAGGTCGGGGACTCGGTGTCTACTCGAAACTTCAAGATAGCTTGCAGTAGTCGCGGCCGTAGCGGGTCGTTCAACCGCATCGAATTCTAGTGCCTCAGCCAGGGCATTCTGCCGAGCTTCAAGGCGTGTTGTGCCAGATCCGAGGGAAATGGGATTTGCACGAAAGCTACTCCGAACAGCAGCAACGATCTCGACAGGCATGTCATCAAGGCCGGAAAGCCAGCAAAAGCGCGATATTAGGCGATTATGAAGAGGGGCGAGTCCAGAACGTGGATGAAATACCGATAGTCGTCGGATTGATCCTTGCCTTTCGATCTCAGAGCGCGCTAACGATAATTCGATGGCAAGCTCCGCATCGCGCTGCTTTTGATTAATATAGTGTGCTCTCAGTTCGTGAGAGAGGCCGAGAGCTCGCTCGGTTCCGATTGCTTCTGCCAGCGCTGCTCCTACGCCGCCCCCAATCACGCTGTTTGAAGAAAATCTTCTTCGCCGTTTCTATCAATGTCTTTGCAAGCGCGCCCGATAGGCTATGGTCATGCAGTAGGTTCTCAATAGTGAACCGCAAGTTCACAAGCGGGATGGTGAGTTCTTGATATCCAAATTCCCCGGGTGCGTGCAGAACCGCAACCTCATCATCGTCATGAATTAGCCTGGATGAATAGGCTTCATAGATCCTGCCGACACCAATCATTCCGAGCCGCGACGTCTCAGCTGCTCTCAAGGCTCCCAAGCTGGCAGCTCCTATCAGGAGACGCCCTGCTCTTAGAACTTCTTTTATTTCAATGTGTGATACGGACAGCGTCCAATCGAAATATCCATCGATCAGAACAAGTCTTGGGTACTCGCGCGCAGCCAAGATTTAGAATCTCCTCGGCGGGCGGGTGCGCCGACCACATACCCCGCTTGGGCCGCTCTGGCCCTACCGTGAGGGCCTAAGCTAGGGCCCGCAAAGATAATGGTGTCGCTGGAGCGAACGTCGCTTCTTCCTGTCCGCTGTAAAATCGCCCTTCGGCTGATCATCAGCGTCAGCTCCCGGCCTACAGCGTTGATGGTGGCTATCTAGAGAAAGGCTTCTGTAAATGCGCGGGCGACCTCACCGTACGAGAGTGACCTCACGGTGCGGGACACTCAATGATGCTCGAATAGGCGGCGCCGACAAGAGCGCTTATGTCGTCGAGCTTCAAAGTCTGACCGCCGGGTGACCGGGGCATCTTCCGAGGTACAACAATCGTAAGCGTATCGGCATCCTCTTCAATTGCACGCACCTTCACGCCCGCCGGCAGGGTCAAGCCGAGGAAATCCTCCACCGCCTGTTTCGGATTTGCTACCAGCTGAGCGCGCAAAGACGGGCTTCCACTCGCGGCTTGGATCAGAGCACCAAGTTTTTCTTTGACAACGCGGTAGGCTAGGTCGCCTGCGAAACTCGACATGATACCTCCCGATCTGGAGTGCCGAAATCAGGGTGCGCGGGCCCCTCTGACACTAAGGAACAATTTCTATACCCCACCTCAACGGTTGTCATCTGAGAATTCGAACCAGCCCGTCCCCGGGGCACCCGAAAGCGGACGGACCAAAAGCCACCCAAACCCCAACTCCAAACCCGAACCTCCCCAGCACCCGCCCCCTTTCGCCCCCCGCCCCAACACCCGATATGCTCCCAATCATCTGCACGAGGAATTCGGCGCATGAGCGAAGAACTCGCAACTCTCGGCGGCGGCTGCTTCTGGTGCCTGGAAGCGGTATTCAAGGACCTGCGCGGCGTCACCAGCGTGATGTCCGGCTACGCCGGCGGCACCGTCGCCAATCCCACCTACAAGCAGGTCTGCACCGGCACCACCGGCCACGCCGAGGTGCTGCAAATCCACTTCGACCCCGCGGAAATCTCCTACGCCGACCTGCTGCGCATCTTCTTCACCATCCACGACCCGACCACCAAAAACCGCCAGGGCAACGATGTCGGGCCGCAATACCGCTCGATCATCCTCACCCACTCAGACGCCCAGGCCGCCACCGCGCGCGACGTCATGCGCGAAATCGCCGACGCGAAGCTGTGGCCCGGCAAGCTGACCACCGAACTGGTCCCGCTCCAGGCCTTCTACCCGGCAGAGTCGGAGCACCACGACTATTACGCCCGCAACCCCGGGACCGGCTATTGCCAGGTCGTGGTCGCCCCCAAGGTGGCCAAGTTCCGCAAGCAATACGCCGACCGGCTGAAGCGGGCAGCCGCGGAATAAAATACCCCGCTCATCCGGCGGCCCTTGACGCCACTCGCCCCCCGCGTCACCAGCCCTGGGCATGAGTGTCCTCGCCGACGCCGCGCGTCGTCCGACGATCAGCCCGCCCGCTCGCCCCAACGCAAGCGCCGGAGCTGACCGTCGTCGTCCCCTGCTACAACGAGCGCGCCAACGTGGCGCCCGCTGGTTGCCAAGCTCGGCGCGGCGCTGCGGGACATCGCCTGGGAAGTCATCTTCGTCGACGACGACAGTCCCGATCGCACCGCCGCCGAAGTCCGGGAAATCGCGTCCCACGACCCGCGCGTGCGCTGCATTCGCCGGATTGGCCGGCGCGGACTGGCCTCCGCGGTGATCGAGGGCGCACTCGCCTCCTCCGCCCGCTACGTCGCAGTGATGGATGGCGACCTGCAACACGACGAAACCCGCCTGCCGCAGATGCTGGCCGCGGCGCGGGCCGGCGCCGACCTGGTGGTCGCCAGCCGCCACGTTGCCGGCGGCGACAACGCCGGCCTGGGCTCGCGCTGGCGCCACCTGCTCTCCGACAGCGGCATCCGTCTGACCCGCCGGCTGCTGCCGGTGCGCCTCACAGACCCGATGAGCGGCTTCTTCCTGCTGCCGCGCGAGCTGTTCGAACGGCTCGCCCCTCGGCTCACCGGCCAGGGCTTCAAGATCCTCCTGGACCTCGTCCTGAGCGCGCCCCCCGGCTTGCAGGTCACCGAAGTCCCCAGCCGTTTCCGCGAGCGCGTCACCGGCGAGAGCAAGCTCGACGTCCTGGTGCTGGCGCAGTTCGGCGGATTGCTGCTCGACAAGCTGCTGCACGGGCTGGTGCCGCTGCGTTTCATCGCCTTCGCCGCGGTGGGCGCGCTGGGCGTGCTGGTCCATCTGGCGGTGCTGGCGCCGGCAATAAAGTTTGGATCGGTGCCGTTCGCTGCCGCCCAGGCCATCGCCACGGTGGTAGCGATGGGCTTCAATTTCGAATTGAACAACCAGATCACCTATCGCGACCAGCGCCTGCGCGGCCCCGCTCTGTGGCGCGGCCTGCTGCTGTTCATGGTGGTCTGCGGCCTGGGCGCCGCGGCGAATATCGGTGTCGCCCGCGCGCTCTATGACGAACATACCGCCTGGACGCTGGCCGGCGCGACCGGCGCGATGATCGGTGTCGTCTGGAACTACGCCGTCTCGGCGACATTGGTGTGGCGCGCCCGCTGACGGTCGGCCCGCTGACGATCGGGTTAGGGGCGCTCGCCGCGCTCACGCTGGTCCGGTTGGTTGTTGCGGCGATCGTCCCGCTTGCCCCCGACGAAGCCTATTATTGGGTCTGGTCGCGCCACCTGCAGCCCGGCTATCTGGATGCCCCGCCCATGGTGGCGATCTGGGTGCGGCTCGGCACGCTCATTGCCGGCCAAACTCCGCTCGGCGTCCGCCTGCTCGCGCCCGTCTCGGCCGCCCTCGGCTCCATGCTGCTGTGGCACGCCGGGCGAGGCATTGCTCCCCAACCGCCACGCCGGGCTGCTCGCCGCCGCGCTGCTGAACGCCACATTGCTGTTCGGCGTCGGCGCGGTGATCATGACCCCCGATACCCCGCTGCTGTTCTTCTGGACCTGCTGCCTGTGGGCGCTGGCCTGCTTCGTCCGCGAAGCCAACGGCGCCTGGCTGGTCGCGGCGGGCGTGTTCGCCGGGTCTCGCGCTGGCCAGCAAATACACCGCCGCCCTGCTGGTCGGCGGCATCTTCCTGTGGCTGCTGGTCACGCCCCCGCTCCGCCGTTGGCTGCTGCATCCGGCCCCCTGGTGGGGCGCGTTGTTCGGGGCGCAAGCATTCGCGCCGGTGATCGCCTGGAACCAGGCGCACGGTTGGGCCAGTTTCGCCAAGCAGGGCGGCCGCGTGGGCGACTGGCAGCCCGCCCGCGCCGCGCAGTTCCTGAGCGAGCTTCTGGGCAGCCAGCTCGGCCTCGCCACCCCGCTGGTCTTCGTGCTCTGCGCCGCCGGGATCGTGCTCGCCGCGCGCCTTGCCTGGCGCCCGCGCGACCCCGCCTGGACGCTGCTCGCCGCCCTCACCCTCCCGCCGATCGCCCTATTCGCGCAGCACGCCCTCGGCGATCGCGTCCAGGGCAACTGGCCGGCAATCATCTATCCGGCCGCCGCAATCGCCGCCGCCGGGCTGCAACAACCGATCTGGCGGCGGCTTCGAGCGCCCGCCGTCGCACTCGGGCTGGCAATCACGCTGTTGGTCTATGTGCAGGCCGTCGCCGCACCGTTCGCATTGCCCGCGCGGATCGACCCCACCGCGTTGCGCCTCGCCGGCTGGAGCGGACTGGCCGCGCAGGTCGAGGCCGCCCGCACGCGCGTCAGCGCACGTTTCGTCGCCGCCGATGAGTACGGGCTATCATCCGAGCTCGCCTGGCTGATCCCGGATACGCCGGTCATCGGCGTCGGTGCCCGCTGGACCCTGTTCAACCTGCCCCGCCCGCAAACCGCCGGACAGGTCGGGATCCTGGTGCGCAGCGAGCGGCACGGCGACGACATCGACCGCGCGCCCTGGGCGGACATCCAGCCGATCGGCGAAGCGGTGCGCCAACGCGATGGCCTGGTGATCGAGCGCTACCGCCTGTTCCGCGTCGTGGCGCGACCGCCGAACACCGGAGAAGCCGTGCTGCCCGGAAGACACGGCAACGATCTTTCATAAGCGCGAGGGGTGGTCGCGCCCTCGGGACGCGGTTAATGCTCGGCACACATGAAGGAGACCAGGACGATGCACGAGAACCTCCCCGCACAGCAATTCAATCGCCGCACGATGGTCGGCCTGCTGGCGGCCGGCAGCCTGATCCCGGTCGCCCTGGCGCGGCGCGCTGACGCGCAGCAGTCTGCGGGCTCCGCTTCCGGCACCGTGACGATGGAACAGACCCAGGTCAGCCTGCTGGCAAACGCCGGCTGGGGCCACGGCACGCTCGACTTCCAGGGTCACGCCTACAAATTCCGCCTGCATAATCTCGGCGTTGGCGGGATCGGCTACAGCAAGATGTCGGCGCGCGGAAACGTGTTCGGCCTGTCCAAGCTGGAGGATTTCAGCGGCCTGTACGGGCTGCTCGCGGCAGGCGCGGTCGCCGCCGACGATCAGCTTCGCGGCGGCGTCTGGCTGCAGAATCCGAGCGGCGTGCGCATGCACCTGGTCCCGAGCCGTCAGGGTCTGGCGCTCAATTTCGGCGCCGACGGGCTGGTGATCCAGTTCCAGAAATAAGCCCAGGCCTGCGTCATCGCTCGTCGCAATTAAAGACCGTTACCAACGTCATGGCCGGGCTTGCCCCACGTCATGGCCGGGCTTGTCCAGGCTTGTCCCGGCCATCCACGACTTCTTGCCACCAGGAAGACCGTGCAAATAAAGCCGCTCGCTATCACGCCAGATCGATCGCGTGCCGCTTGATATCCTCAAGGGAGCAGAAATTCAGCGCCCCGTGTTCGGTCGCCCGCAACACCACGCGGGGGGCCGCGCCGGCATCCAGCGCCTCCTGCCAGCGTGGCGCGCAAAGGCACCAGCGGTCGCCTGGCTTGAGGCCAGGGAAACCGAACTCCGGGCGCGGCGTGGACAGATCGTTGCCGCTCTCCTTGCTGAAGGCCAGGAACTCCACGGTCATGACCGCGCACACGGTGTGACTGCCGACATCCTCCGGCCCGGTCTCGCAACATCCGTTACGAAAGAAACCGGTGACCGGGTTGATCGAACAGGATTCCAGCAATCCGCCGAGCACATTGCGGGACGGGCGGCGTCCGGGGCGCCGGCCGGCTTCATCGAACGGCATGATCGTCTCCCAGCGGTTCGAGCCGAGCAGCGTTCTAGCGCGGATCGCACGCCCGGCGCCATACTGGCCTAATCAGTCAACAAGGATTGGCGGCAATGGAATATCGACGCGTGGGCCGTTCGGGGCTGAAAGTCTCAGAGATCTGCCTGGGGACGATGACCTTCGGCAACGGCACCGACCCGGCGGAGGCGGAACGTATCCTCTCGCTCAGCCTGGATGCCGGCGTGAACTTCATCGACACGGCGAACAGCTACAGCGATGGCGCGTCGGAAACCATGCTGGGCGAACTGCTCGGCGCACGGCGGCACGACCTTGTCCTCGCCACCAAGGTGTTCAACCCGACGGGCACCGGACCGAACGATAGCGGCATGTCGCGCCGCCACATCATGCAGGCGATCGAGGCCAGCCTGCGTCGGCTGCGCACCGACTACATCGACCTCTATTACATCCACCACGTCGATGTGCAGACGCCACTGGACGAGATGCTGCGCGCGTTCGACGACCTGATAACGGCCGGCAAGATCCGCTACGCCGCATGCAGCAACTACGAGGCCTGGCGGCTGATGGAGTCGCTCTGGATCAGCGACACGCAGCACCTGTCACGTTTCGTCTGCTACCAGCCGCAATACAGCCTGGTGGTACGCGACATCGAAGAAGAAATCGTACCGGTCTGCGAACTGAAAGGGCTGGGCGTCGTGGTCTGGTCGCCGCTCGGCGGCGGATTCCTCACCGGCAAATACCAGCCCGGCGAGACCAGCCGCGCCGGCGCCCGCTCCGCCGAAGGCTGGGGCTTCCCTATCCGCTTCTTCGCCGCCAACCGCGACGACATCCTGGCGACCTTGCTGCAAGTGGCCGAGCAGGTCGGGCGGTCGCCTGCCCAGGTGGCGATGCGATGGGTACTGGACCAGCCCTTCATCACCAGCGCGATCGTCGGGGCGCGCACCGCCACGCAGTTGCGCGATACACTGCGCGCCGGCGGCTGGCGGCTCCCGGCCGATGCCCTGGCGCGGCTCGATGCGGTCTCGGCCCCGCCGCGCCGCTATCCCCGCTCCATGGAAGACACAATCCACGACCGCCGCGATTCAGCCGTGCGGATGCCAAGCCTGGGCGATTGACCTAATCGGCCAAAGTGCCGGCAAACAGCACCGGCCCTGTCGGTTGCCCGGTCGGCGACCCACCCTTCGGCTCCAGGCTCACCATCAACTGCGTGCGTTGCGTCAGCCGCACCGGCAGGTGCGGTACGACAAATCGCTGCGCGACGCCCGGTATTACCCCGAGCGAGACCGGTCGCGTCGCGCCAGCCGGCAAGGCCCATAGCTCCAGATCCTTGCCGGCGACGACAGCAATCGGCGCCACCGCGTCCAGGCGCAGCGTTCCGTCTTGCGTCTCCTCGGCCAGAAAACCGGCAGCCGCCCGACCCGCCGGCAGCAACACCGCGACATGCTGCGGCGCAGCCGCCGGGCGCAGCAGGGCGAAAGCCAGCAACGCCGCGGCCGCCGCCAGGCTCGCACCCGTCGTCCAGCGCCACAGCACCACATCGTTCCAGAACGCCCAGCGGCTGCTCGTCGGCGTCTGGCTTGCCTGCTCCAGACCGGTGCTATCGGCGATCCGGTCCCATACCGTTGCCGGTGGAATGACTGGCTTCGCCATGCCCGCCAGCGGTGCCAACCGCGCCTGCCATGCAGCTATCGCCGCGGCCAGTGCGACGTCCTGTCGCGCCTGTGCGGCCACCGCCTGGGCCTCGGCCGGGTCCAACGTACCGAGCACGTACTCGCCGGCCAGCAGATCGCGCTCATCATCCGGTCCTGTGCCCGCCCCGCCCATGCCTGACGCGCTCATTGCTCGAGACACCGCTTCAGGCCGAGCAATGCCCGACGGATCCAGGATTTCACGGTTCCCAAAGGCGAGGCCAGACGCACCGCCAGTTCCGCATGTGACAGCCCCTCCACGAAAGCGAGATGAATGATGCGCTGCTGCGCCGTGTCCAGTGTAGCCAGGCAACGTGATAGCGCCGCGTTCTCGCTGCTGGCGCGCAATTGCTCAAACGGGTCGGGCGCGTCGTCCGCAACGTCGGCCGGCGGCTCGTAGCCCGGCTGTTCGCGCCGGCGACGGCGCAGGATGTCGATGGCGCGGTAGCGCAGCAAGCCGATCAGCCACGCTTCGGCCGAGCCGCGCGCCGGATCGAAATGCCCCGCCTGCTGCCAGACCTGCACGAAAGCATCGTGCAGCGCATCGGCCGCCAGGGTGGACTGACGCGTCATGCGCAAGGCCAGTCCATAAAGGCGTGGCGCCTGCTGTTCGTACAGCGCGCGAAAGGCCACCGCATCGCCCTCCGCGCAGCGGCGAAGCAGCACAGCGGTATCCGGTTCCTGTTTCGACGGCAGGCGTTTGTCGTCCACGTGGCGTCGCCATTCCGTGCCATTGCCGCGCCGCATGGGCGCCCGGGCGAACCATAACGAAAACAATGTGAAAGAAACAGGCTGCATGGACTGTCGTCCATCGGTCGTTCGGTCCGATGTGCTGCGCTCCCTTAGGCTACACGCGACGCCCGACAATGGATGCGTGAAACCCCGCTACGAAGTTTTTCGTCTTGCCCGCATCCAGTCGGCACGCTGCGCCGTAGACCGAATGCGCCCGCGGAGTGGCGTAATTGGTAAAGGAACCCCCGATGCAACTCAATCGCACTGTGATGTTGCTGCTCGCCGGCTTTGCGCTGCCCGCGCCGCCGGCAATGGCGCAGATGTCAGGCGCCTCGATGGCCTCGGCACCCACCGTCATGGTCGGCGGCGCACCGATGTATCCATCGAAAAATATCGTCGAGAACGCCGTCAACTCGAAGGATCACACCACGCTGGTCGCCGCGGTGAAAGCCGCCGGCCTGGTCACGACGCTGGAAGGCAACGGTCCGTTCACCGTCTTCGCCCCAACCAACGAGGCTTTCGACAAATTGCCGCCAGGCACCGTGGAAACGCTGTTGAAGCCCGAAAACAAAGCAATGCTGACCAGGATCTTGACCTATCACGTGGTCCCCGGGCGCTACACCACCGCCGATCTCATGAAGTTGGTCAAGGCGCACGGCGGCAAGGCAATGTTGAAAACCGTCGAAGGCGATCCGCTCACCATCAGCGAGAACGGGATGCATCTTTACGTTCAGGGTGAAAACAGCGGCGTCGGCGAAATCACCGTTGCGAACGTCATGCAGTCCAACGGCGTCATCCAGGTCGTCAACTCGGTGCTGCTGCCGAACGCCGGCGAATAAGCACATCCGTGCCGCTCGCAACTCGGGCGGCACGGCTCATCAGGCGCGCTTGCGGCCCGGCCGATGGCCAGCCGCGGCGGCCTTCTTCGGCTGCTTCGCACGCGCGCGCGGTTCCGCCGCACGGGCTTTCCCCGCACCCCGGCCCAGGCTCTGCTTCAGCGCCGCCATCAGGTCGATCACGTTGTCGCGCCGAGGCGGCGGCGGCTCGCTGACCACGCCCTCACCGCGCAGCCTCGCCTCGATCACGTCGCGCAGCCGCGCCTCGTACCGGTCTTCCATATCGGCAGGTTCGAACCGCGCCGCCTGCCGCTCGATCAACTGGGTCGCCAGCTTCACCATCTCCGGATCGGGCTTCTCGCCTTCCAGCGGATCGAACAGCGCCTTGGGGTCGTAGATGTCGCGCTTCTCATGCAGCGTATGCAGCACCAGGCCAACTCCCAGCGGCAGGATCGCCACCGCCCGCTCCCGACGCGCGATCACCACGCGCGAAAGGGCGGCCCTCCCCGACTTCTCGATCGCCTCGCGCAGCACGGTATATACATCGAGCCCGGCCTCGCCGTCCGGAGCGACATAATAGCTGGCGTCGAAATAGATTGGCGGGATCGCCGCCATATCGACGAACTTGTCGATCGTCAGCGTGCTGGATGACTCGATGCGCGCCTTCTCGAAATCCTCCGCATCCAGAACGACGTAGCGGTCCTTCTCGAACTCGTAGCCGCGCGCCAGGTCACTGCGCGAGACTTCGTCATCCGTGTCGGCATCCAGCGTCACCGTGCGGACGCGGTGGCCGGTCTTCGGATTGATGTAATGGAAATGCAGATCGCCGCTCGCGCGATGCACCGTGTGCAGCGCGATGGGACATGACACCAAAGCCAGACGGAGATGTCCCCGCCAGATCGGCCGCACGGCCATCGCAATGCCTCCTGCGCGAATGCGTTGGAATTGCTGTCGGTTAAGATGGTCGCACACGCGGTTGAGCCAATCCAGCATCACGCGCGTTTGAGTGAGCCGCCGCGACGCGAACATGCTTTATCGACGCCGGGACTGTGTCGGGTGCAATGGCCGCGATCTTCGGGCCCCGTCATTCCCGCGAAAGCGGGAAGGTGGACTCACGTTCGAAGTGCAACACCCTCTGACGGGGCTTTCTGCCGTGGATAAGTGGCTCCGTGGAACGGGGACGCTGCAAGCCGCTTCGCACGGCCACTTATCCACAGCACCGCTTCCACCCCAGGAAAAGGGCCATCTTCCGCGGTTCCAGGGGTTTTGCACTTGGTGTGTGAACTCAAGGAATCCACCCTCAACCCAACGCGACGTCCGAACAACCGGCACCGCTTCCCTGACAGCCCGCCTCAGCGCGGACGCGCGCAAGCGCCGTTTCCGCGTACTGGCGATCTATGTCTATCCCGATCCCTCGGTACCCCAACCGCTGAGCCGCAACCAGCGTCGTCCCCGCCCCCAGGAACGGGTCGAGCACGACACCCCCATCACCACCATGCAACCGAAGGCACCGCATCGGCAGCTCCACCGGATACCCGGCCGGATGGTGGAACTTCTGCGCTTTCGACTTCACCGTTTCATACGGAATGAACCACACGTTCCCGGCGCAACGCCGGTCCCGCTTGTGACCCCACCGCGCGATATTCGACTTGTCCTTGAACGGAACCCCGACAGCAAGCCGGTCAACCGCGACCCTGCCCGATTTCGTGAAATGAAAAATCGATTCGTGATTGTGGTTCAGATAGCGGCGGCTGGAGATCGGCTTGAAATGACCGACCGTATCCTCCCCGATGCTGAGCGACTTCACCCAGACGATCAGATTCTGCAGCACGAAGCTGTCCCGGAACGCCGCCGCGACATCCTGCGCCAGCCACGGGTCAGCGTTCGTGCTGCCGACATTCAGGAAGAACGAACCATCGTCGCCAAGAACGCGGCCCAACTCACCCCCGACCTGCGCCAGCCACGCAAGATACTCCGTGCGCTGGCGCCGATCATCATAGCTCCGGTACGCCACCCCGATATTATAGGGCGGCGATGTCACGATCACGTCGCAAATCCCCGCCGGAAACGATCGCAGCACATCCAGGCAGTCGCCCAGGATCACCTCCTGAGCGCCAGCCGCCCATCGTGGCGGCATCCCCTGCATTTGCTCCGTCCGACGAAGGTCGTCGAAAGGCATACCGCACAACTCCCCTGCAACGCAACTCGCCGGCGCGCCGAATCATACCTGCTTACGAATCAACGTACAATAGAAGAACGTCACTCACCCTCGCGCCATTTCCTCAACGCAGCACGAAATGCCGCATCAGCACGGCAACCACCGCGGCAAACGGCAAAAACCCGACCAGTTCCACCCGATGCAGCACCGCAATCCCGGCGATGGCCCCTCCCGACCCATACGCCACCAGCACACCGATCTGCCGCCACGTGCTGCCCGGCAGCTTCGCCGTATCGCCCCTCAGCCGCGGCAGTACTCCATTGATGATGCTCAACAGCGTGGTGGTAAACACCGTCGTCGTCACGCCCGGTATATTGAAATGCCGCACCGTCGATCCCTGCATCCCCATCCCGACCGCCGACAGCAGGATCAGCACATGGGCCGTACCCGACGCGCTCCGGTCGGCAACAGCCACCCAAAGCACCCCGAACGCCCCAAGCAACCCCGCCTCGGCCACAAACGCGGCAGCCAACCGCCGATCCGTTGCATCCCTGCCCAATATCAGCACCACCACCGCCGCGCCCAACGCAAAGCCGGCAAACGCGGTCAGCGCGCGCAACGCCGCTCCCCCCTGAAGCTGGCCGATCGCCAGCCCGAGCAGCGCCGCATTGCCCGTCATCGCCGAGGTGAACACATGCCCGAGCTGCAGGAAGCTCAGCCCGTCCATAACCCCCGACGCCCCCGACAGCAGCACCAGGCTGACCGTGCTGAGCGTGAATGTCCCCACCGCCATCAGAACATAACCGCCGGAGACAGCAGGTTACATCCGCAATCAAGACGCGATGTGCAATCCATCACGCGCTCCAGTGTCCTGCCCCCGAAGTTCGTCGCACTTGCGACGAACGCAGGGGATAAGCAGGCCACTGAAAACAACGGGCTCGTATCCCCAATTCCACCCGCGTTTCGGTGCGGTGAACTTCCGAAATCGTAACACTAGCGCATCCGCCCATGCCTCGGCACGCTGGTCAGCGCAATGCCGGCCAGCACCAGGGCAGCTCCGGCAGCGAAGCCGATCCCCAGCGTGCTGCCGAATATCGCCGCCGACGCGCAGATACCGATCAGCGGCTGCACGTATTGCGATGACGCCGCGATACGCACCGGCAGCGCACGCAACGCGTGCAGCCAGATCCAAATCCCCACCACCGTCACCAGCAGGCTGACATAGGCCAGCACACCAATCGCGATCGGCGTCCACCGCACCACGCCTTCATCCAACTGCCAAACCGCCAGCGGCGACAGCAGCACCGCGCAGAAGATCGTGCTCCACGCCGACACCGCCATCACGCCATGCGCCCGTGCCAGCTCCACGCCGAACACGTAGTATCCGGCAATGCAAACCGACGACAGCAGCAGCAACACGTCGCCGCTCGCGGTCGCCCCGTCCGTATCGCCGGTACCACTCGCCAGCGTGCAGAGCGCAACCCCGGCCAGCGCCACTGCCAGCCCGATCAGATGCTGCAATCGCACCGGCTGACCCAGCCGCATCCCCGCCAGCAGCACGGTAAAGATCGGGATGGTTGCGGTGATGATCGTCGCCACCACCGCCGAGCTGCGCTGGATACCGGCAATCTGCAACACCTGCCCGGCGGCCAGGCCGAGCACCGCCAGCGCCGCCATCCGCGCCAGCCCACGCCGTGACGGCAACGGCTGGCCCACCAGAAACAGCGCGAAAAACGGCGCCGCAAACGCGTAACGCAGCGAAACGAACGCCAGCGGCGGGACATCGCGCAGCGCCAGCTTCATCACCGGCACCGACAAGCCCCAGATCACCAGCAGCAGCCCCAGCGCGAGCAGCGGCCGCCACGGGCTCGGCGCTGCCTCCGCAAGCACCGCTCCACCCGGCATCGTCAGGCCCGCCGTCGCGCCCGCGGCTTCTCGCTACGCTCCAGCATCGGCGCCAGGAACCGCCCGGTATAGCTGTGCGGGCTGGCGACGATGTCCTCCGGCGTCCCCTCCGCCACGATCCGCCCGCCACCGTCCCCGCCCTCCGGCCCCAGGTCCAGGATCCAGTCGGCGGTTTTGATCACCTCCAGATTATGCTCGATCACCACCACCGTGTTGCCCTGATCGACCAGCGCGTGCAGCACCTCCAGCAACTTGCGCACATCCTCGAAATGCAACCCCGTCGTCGGCTCATCCAGGATATACAGCGTGCGCCCGGTCGCCCGCCGCGCCAGCTCCTTGGAAAGCTTGATGCGCTGCGCCTCGCCGCCCGAAAGCGTGGTCGCCTGCTGGCCCAGCGCGATATATCCCAGCCCGACCTGCTGCAATATCTTCAACCGGTCGCGGATGCGCGGCTGCGCGCTGAAATACGGCACCGCCTCATCCACCGTCATCGCCAGCACATCGGCGATCGACTTGTCGCGAAACTTTATCTCCAGCGTCTCGCGATTATACCGTTTCCCCTTGCACACGTCGCAGGTCACATAAACGTCCGGCAGGAAGTGCATCTCGATCTTCAGCACGCCGTCGCCCTGGCACGCCTCGCATCGCCCGCCCTTCACATTGAAGCTGAACCGCCCCGGCTTGTAGCCGCGCGCCCGGCTGTCCGGCAGCTCGGCGAACCAGTCTCGGATCGGCGCGAACAGATCGGTGTAGGTGGCCGGATTCGACCGCGGCGTCCGCCCGATCGGCGACTGGTCGATGTCGATGATCTTGTCGAGCAGCTCCAGCCCCTCGATCCGCTCATGCGGCGCCGGCACCTGCGCCGACCCCATCAGCCGGCGAGACGCCGCGCGATACAGCGTGTCGATCACCAGAGTGGACTTCCCCCCGCCCGACACACCGGTAACGCACGTGAACGTCCCCAGCGGAAAACCCGCGGTAATGCTCTTCAGATTATTCCCGCGCGCACCCACCACCCGCACCACGCGATCCTGCTGCATCGGCCGCCGCATGGCCGGCACATCGATGCGCCGCCGACCCGACAGGTAATCCCCGGTCAGCGATTTCGGATTGGCGGCAACTTCGGTCGGCGTGCCCTCGGCGATGACCCGACCGCCATTCACCCCCGCCGCCGGCCCCATATCCACCAGATGGTCGGCGGCCCGGATCGCGTCCTCGTCGTGCTCCACCACCAGCACCGTGTTGCCCAGGCCGCGCAGCCGCCGCAGCGTGCCCAGCAGCCGCTCGTTATCGCGCTGGTGCAGCCCGATGGACGGCTCGTCCAGCACGTACAGCACGCCGGTCAGCCCGGAGCCGATCTGGCTCGCCAGCCGGATGCGCTGGCTCTCCCCGCCGGACAGCGTGGCGGAGCCACGCGCCAGCGTCAGGTAATCCAGCCCGACATCCACCAGGAACCGCAGCCGCTCGACGATCTCCCGCAGGATGCGGCGGGCGATCTCCGCCCGCTGCGGCGTAAGTGTCGGCAGCACGGCATCGAACCACGGCAGCGCCGCGCTGATCGACAGATCCGACGCCTCCGCGATGTTCTTGCCGGCCACCCGCACCGACAGCGCTTCCGGCTTCAGCCGCGCGCCATGGCACGTCTCGCACGGCCGCTCCGCCTGGTACCGCGCCAGCTCCTCGCGCAGCCAGACGCTGTCCGTCTCCTGGTAGCGGCGCTGCAGGTTGCGGATGACACCTTCGAACGGCTTGGTCACCGTATAGGACCGCACGCCGTCCTTGTACGCGAACGCCACCAACTCCTCGTCCGTGCCGAACAGGATCGCGTCCCGCACCTTGGTCGGCAGCTCGCGCCACGGCGTGCGCAGCGAAACCTTCAGGTGCTTCGCCAGGCTTTGCAGTGTCTGCTCGTAATAGGCAGATTGCCCGCCGGTCCATGGCGTGATCGCGCCCTCCGCCAGCGACAGCCGCTCGTCCTGCACCACCAGCTCGGAATCGAACACGCTCTCGGTGCCCAACCCATCGCATTTCGGGCAAGCGCCATGCGGGCTATTGAAGCTGAACAGCCGCGGCTCGATCTCCTCGATGGTGAAGCCGCTTACCGGGCAGGCGAAGCGGGAGGAAAACACCGTCCGCTCCCCGCCATCGGCATTCTCGGCATAGACCACGCCGTCCGACAGAGCGAGCGCGGTCTCGAAACTGTCGGCCAGCCGCTGCGCCAGCCCCTCGCGCACCACCACACGGTCCACCACCGCCTCGATCTCGTGCTTGACCTTGCGGTTGAGCGCCGGCACCTCGCCGATCTCGTACAGCTTCCCGTCCACTTTCACGCGCGTGAAGCCGCGGCGCTGCAACTCCGCCAGCTCCTTCCGGTACTCGCCTTTGCGATCGCGCACCACCGGCGCCAGCAGCAGCAGCCGCGTGCCCTCCGGCATCGCCATCACCCGATCGACCATCTGGCTGACGGTCTGCGCCTCGATCGGCAGCCCCGTCGCCGGCGAATAGGGCACGCCGACCCGCGCCCACAGCAGCCGCATGTAATCGTGGATCTCGGTGACGGTGCCGACCGTGGAGCGCGGATTCCGGCTGGTCGTCTTCTGGTCGATCGAAATCGCCGGCGACAGCCCGTCGATGCTGTCCACGTCCGGCTTGCCCATCAGCTCCAGGAACTGCCGGGCGTACGCCGACAGGCTTTCGACATAGCGGCGCTGACCCTCGGCATAGATCGTGTCGAACGCCAGCGACGACTTGCCCGAGCCGGACAGCCCGGTGATCACCGTCAACGAATCGCGCGGAATCACCACATCCACGTTCTTCAGGTTGTGCTCGCGCGCGCCGCGCACATGAATGCTGCCCGTCATGGTGACTGCGCCATGTGGAGTCTGGTCCCCGATCTATTTGTTCGCGGGATGTTCTGGTCTATATGGCAGGTTCGCGGCTTGCTTGGAAGCCCGTTAATCAATGGCCCCGTAGCGTGGGATTGGCTAGGGTCGATCGGGCGGCCCAAGGGATGTACCGCGACCGCAATTGAGGATCGAGCGATGGCAGGCAGCGTGAACAAGGTGACCCTGGTGGGCAATCTCGGGAAGGACCCGGAGGTGCGCACCACCCAGGACGGCACAAAGATCGTCAACCTGAACCTCGCGACCAGCGAGAGCTGGACCGACCGCGGCAGCGGCGAACGCAAGGAACGCACGGAATGGCACCGGGTCGTCATCTTCAACGACCGGATCGCCGATGTGGCCGAGCAATTCCTGCGCAAGGGCCGCAAAGTCTATGTCGAGGGCGCCTTGCAGACCCGCAAATGGACCGACCAGTCCGGCCAGGAGCGATACATCGACGGAAGTCGTGATCAGCCGCTTCAAAGGTGAACTGGTGCTGCTGGACAGCAACCGGGGCGAGGAAGGCGGCACGGAGCCGAGCAGCGGCTTCAGCCGCGACCGCCCGCCCGCATCGCGCCCGACGACGGGGGCCGCGCCAAAATCCGGCCCCTCCTGGGACGCCCCCAAGGGCGGTGACCTGGACGACGAAATCCCGTTCTGACCAACCTAATGCCGACGAATCCAACGGCCGGGCGTGACCGACCTCGTCGTCAGGCGGGCTTGCAGGTTGTCCCGGCCATCAACGTATTCTGCCGCGAGTTCAAACAGAGATGGTCGGCGCAGCCCATCCATAGCGGGATTCGCGCCATTCGGATCAGTCAGCGTTCGCGAAGCGTTACGCGGCGCTTGCCTCCGGCTGCCTGACCTTTACGGTGCAGTATCAGTAAAAAGACAATTCAGGAGGATTGCCGCGATGATTGTATCCGGGAATGCACGTGGTTGGCGGACAGCCTTCTCGTCGCCGCCAGCCCGCTCCTGCTGCTGGCCGGATGCGCGCAGACTCCGATGGGCCCCACGGTGCAGGTCATGCCCGGCCCCGGCAAGTCGCTGGAAGCGTTCTCCTACGACCAGGCCGGCTGCAAGCAGTTCGCCGAACAGGCCGTCGCCGGCCAGGCGCAGAATGCGAATATCCGCGGCGTGGCGGCCGGCGCGATCACCACGGCGCTGGGAGCCGGGCTGGGTGGCGCGATCGGCGGCGGACGTGGCGCGGGCATCGGCGCAGCCGGTGGCGCACTTGGTGGCGGCGCGATCGGTGCCAGCGGCAGCGCGTCCGCGCAGGGCGGCATCCAGCAGCAATACGACAACGCCTTCTCCCAGTGCATGTACACCAAGGGCAACATGGTGCCCGGCTATGCGCCGATGATGATGCAGTCGCCTCCCCCGCCCGGTCCGGTCGGCTATGACCCGAACCTGACCCGGGCGGTGCAGGTGCAACTCTACCGGCTCGGATATCTCCCCACTGCACCGGACGGCGTTTTCGGTCCGCGCACCAGCTCCGCTATCAGTTCGTATGAGCAGGCGTCCGGACTGCCCGTCGATGGCGTGCCCTCTGCGCCATTGCTGGGCAGGTTACAGGCGACACGATAACCACCCGGCCGTCCTGCCCCACCAACCGTCATGCCCGGGCCTCCTCCGCGTCATGCCCGGGCTTGTCCAGGCTTGTCCCGGGCACCCACGTCTTCTGACCATCAAAGCCACCCGTCCGCACAAGATCCCCAATCACCTCACCGACGGACACCACCCAACCGCCATCGCCACCGCCGCCTGGCACGGCTCGATCACCGGCACGCCCACCGCGTCCTCCACCGCCGCGCGGTGGTGCGCCATGCCGGTGCACCCCAGGATCACCGCTTCCGCGCCGCCTCGCACGCAGGCCCGCCCGGCCTCGATCAGCCGGCCCCGCGCCGCATCCGGCTCCAGCAGCGTGTCCATGCTGACATTCAGCGCCACCTCCGCCGCCAGCCGCGACTCCAGCCCGATTGCCCGCAGCGCCGCCAGATGCCGCGCCTTGGACGCATCGACGATCGCCACCACCCCGAACCGCGCCGCCCGCGCGACCGCCGTCGCCACCGCCGCGCGGAACACGCCCAGCACCGGCCGCCGCGTCACCGCCCGCGCCGCCTCTATCCCCGGGTCCGACGCGCAGGCGATCACGTACACATCCGCCGCTTCCCGCTCGATACACCGGCAGATCGGCTCCACCGCCGCGTGCCAGTCCCGCCACGAATAGATTGCCGTCGGACCGTCAGCCAGCGACACCACCTCGATCGCCGGCCCATCGGCAAAGCGCAGCGGCGCGATCGCCGCCTCGATGCCGGCCCCGCAGGCAAGCGAGCTATTCGGATTGATCACCAGCACCCGGGCCATTGGTCCCCCATTCTATCGACAGATTTGCAGCGTATTTTCAGTCCGGCAAAGCCAGAATGTAGTCCCTGAGCTAGGCACGTGCCCGGCTTTATCAGCGCCAGTCTGAGTAAGCGGTCCATCGAAGAAAAAAATCGAATTCCTTGTCCTGACACGCTGGCATTCCATCGAGAGTCTTGCACGGCCGACATCGGTTCGTTAGCCCAGTACCGGCAGCAAGCCCCACGTCAGTAGACGGTGATGGCGTTCCCCTGTCTCGGGGTGACGCCGGACGACGGGCGCAGGCGCGTCGGCGCCCGGTTCCATGTCGCCTCGACATTCCGCAGCGGATCGCACGTCCCGAAGATACGCGACAGTGCTTCAGCGGGCACGAAGGACGCCTGACGGCCGCACATTGGCGGCAGCACGCCCGCGCCCTGACAACCGCCCCGGGTCGGCATGGGTTATCGGGTGCCACGAGCCGGAGTCAGGACATGCCGATGCCGCGATCCATGAGCAAGCAGGAAGAACCCGAGACAGACGACTTGCCCACCGAGGCAGAACAGGCCCTGTTCCTCATTGCAGAACTTGGGGCGCTCATGAAGCGCACCCAGATCGCGGACTGGCCCAAGCGTCAATCCGAGCTGTTTCGTCGCCGCCTGATCGAGATCACGCGGAAAGCCGCTCGGCATTTTGATGATTGACAAGCGGTTGTAATCTGTTAACGAACTTGCACTTCATCCACATTCTAAGTTACGTTTTCCGAACCGTCTTATGGGGGAAACGTAATGTCATTCAGGCAGATTGTCATGTCGCTCGCAGCTTTGGCAGCAGTCGGCAGCCAGGCCGATGCTGCGGTTGTCAGGAACAGCCAGGATGTTTTTGCCGCGGGTGACTTTGCTTTCGGCGCGTATGATGACAACTACATGCCGACATTTGACCCATCGCTCGGAACGCTAACGGCCGTTCGGGTGCATTTGGCTGGAGTGCTGGAGTGGGGAGAACCGCTCATCGCAGAGACCGAATCGCCTGGTCCAGGCACGTATGAAACAATCAGTTCCATCTTCATATTCGGCAATGACGCTACTTGGGAGATCGATGGACCAACTGAGTTCCACAATTTTACTTACCTGATAGAAGGGGTCTCACAACAGGTGGCGATTCAGGGGTCGTTTTTCGATGATCCCAGCCTATTCCAGGACCCGTCCAACCCGGAAGATTTAGTGGTAAACCCTTTCGCGGCGGCGTTTTGCGCGGGCAACTGCATTGAGGATTTCTCGGATGATTCAGGCGGCTTTTTCTCCGGGACATTGCGGACAACGTTTATCTATACGCCGGCATTCCCGGCTCCTGAGCCGTCATCTCTCATGATGTTTCTGACCGGTGCGGCGTTGCTGGGCTGCGCGGCGCGTCGCCGAGCAGCCTGAATTCAATCCTGGCGAAAATCTCTTGTAGGGAGGAAGCATGACCGAGTTTACCCCGCGACGAGACATTCAAGCTATCTCCCACATCAACGTCGTCGTGGACGATATCGAGGTCGCCACCGAGTTCTACCGCACCGTGCTCGGGTTCGAGCCGGCCGCCAACGCCGACGGTCCCATGGATTACCCGAGTGTAGATCTGGCCTCCTTCGCCCGCGATGCCGGATTTGAGGATGGCCGGGTCAGCCTGCACGTCCGCTTTCTTAAGCATCCCGAGATGGGTGTTTATTTGGAACTGTTCACCTATCATCACCCCAAGGGTGACCAAACCATCCACCGCAGAGGGACGAACGATCTGGGTGGCATTCGCCACGTGGCGGTCGAAGTGCCGGATGCAGTGGCGGCCCACGCGTTCATCCGTCTTCAGCAACAGACATACGGCAAACGCGGCCTCGACATCGACATCCTGGGCCAAGACCACATTCCCGAGGAACTCACGCCGTTTCCCTATAAGTTCTTCTACTGGATCGATCCCTGGGGCGTGCAGTGGGAGATGGAGCAAGGCCGCCCGGTCGGCCGCGCGGTGAACGGGATCGTGGGCTGAGCCGAGCCCGGACTCCGGCGGCGTTCACCAGTTGCGAACGGCGAGAACAACTCCACAGATGTTTTTGACCGGCGCCGTAACGGTTCCCGGTGTCAAAACTCCACGCCGCCTCGGTCTGGAGGCAGGGTAGGTTTCCTCCGAGCGTTGGGGGGAGCGGACAAAGAGGGCTGCTCGCACAGAGGTCCGCTCTGCGCCAATTTCGGTCATTACGTGATTACTTTGCCGCTCTCCAAAGCGGACGAAGAGCCGTTCGGTCTACTGTCTGTAAGCAGGGAAGGGATGGCAGATGTAGTTAGATAAGTTGGCCGTAGTAGGGGCGGATTAGATCGGATACGCGCTCGTAGTCCTCCTCACGCAGCACCTGGTGACTGCGCTTTCCAACCTCCACCGCGTCGACCTCTGAGGCTGCCACGCCGAACAACTGCTCGCTCGCGATTATGACCTGGCTATCCGCTGGCTTCTCATCGAGGATGAAACGCATCATGCGTGGCATGTTGGTGGTGTCCTGCCCCTGCTGGTTAGGCGCGTCGATGACAATTGGGCAGAATGTCGATGAGGAATATTTCCGGGCGGTTTGCAAGAACGCATAATAGTAAATCAGCAGTCCGCGCGGGCCTTCGCTTCCCCGCCGCAGGCTGACTGAAGATAATTGTGCTCCGCGCGTCTCTTCGAGGCGAACACCAAGATCAAATGCAAACTTCTCAAGCCGCTCATAGAAGAACTCTCGAATCTCCGCCGAGCGATTACGGCTCACGGCAGCAGACATCTGTTCATCTTCGGCGTCCTCGAGTTGACGCTTCTCCCCGATGGCCGTGTCGGTGTCGGCTATGCGCTGGCGAATGATGCGAGCGGCTTCATTGCGGCCTTCCGCGGCAACCACGTCCCGGAACGAAAGGTCTGCTTTGCGCACGCCGAGTATGTGGTTGATGGCGGTGATGCGGTCGGACAGCTTATCGATATTCGCCCGTTCGGCGTTGGCCATTTCCTCAAGCTCATGGAGCTTGCCCGTCGCGATGACGAGGGCATTGTAGAGCCCGTCTGTATCTTCAATGAGTGCGAATTGCTCAGTGATCGAGTTGTCATAGTGCTGGCCGCAGGTCGGGCAGGCGATCTCCGACGGCCGCTCGAGCGCCTCGGCGAAAGCCGCGTCCATCTCGGCGAGCGCTGTTTTCACAAGATCGCGCTGCTCTATCCATAGCCGACGCTCGTCTGCGATTTGGACAAGACGTTGACGATAGTGGATTTGCTCGTTGTGTAGCCGGTCGCTCTCTTCAAGGAGGTTGCTGCTTTCTTGTTTGAAGTCCTGAAGGTCGTAGGACAGCACTATGTCGGTGACGAGGGTTTGCATGCCTCGCAGCGTCTGGTCGAGGATCCCTCTCTCTGCCTCTATCTTCTTTCGTTCGCTACGAAGAAGAGCTTGCCGGGCCTTCGCTTCATAATAAGAATTGGGCCTCAAGCCTGAATGATAGTCGGCAAGAATGCGTTTGGAATCGGGCAGGTGCATGCGAGTGAACGAATCCCATGGCTTCGTCCAGCTTTGATCCTGGTCAATATAAAATGGCGCGAAAATGTAGGCAGGCGGAGGGGTGACGACGTCGTCATCATGCCCGCTCATCACGAGCTGGAAGTCGAACAGCTTCGCGAGGAATGGAGACAGCTCGCGTGTGACCGCGGCAGTGCGCATGAGAAGCTGCTGCTTTTCGTCGAAAACAGCATAACTGCCGCCGGTCTTCAGGATCGCGTACTGCTTGCCGTCTACGGTGAACTCAACCACTGAGGAAACTTGGGCGGAACGCCACGAGCTATCAACACGGTGCGGCTCAGCTCCGAAGGTCTCATACAGGCTCTTTACGACGGCGGACTTCCCGAATCCGTTCCCCGACTGAATGACGGTCGGGAGCGAGCTGAAGCGCATGCTGAGTCCCCGGCGCTCGTGCTGGGACAATAGGTAGAGATTTGAGAATTGCAGCATGCGCACGGTTCGTCCCCCTCATGCTGGTCAGCAAGCGGCGCAAGCCAATGACATTCGGTCGGTTCATGTCTTATGCCTCAAACGCTTCTACGTACAGCCCACCCCGGCGATTGTCGTAGGTGTCTGCAACCCACTGATCCAATAGGGCCGCCAAATCTGAAACGTGCGCGCACGCGTCAACGGCTGCCCGGTTCGCTAGTATGGCACCCTTGGCGGCAGTGTTGAAGCCGAGCGCTCCCGGCTCGCCGGCGGAGCGCGCCGTTATGTACCGGATACAATCGGTTTGAAGGCCAATGACTTCTCTCACAGGCATCCCACGGATAGTCAGCTCCTGCTGGATCGCCAACCAGTAGTCGAGAAAGCGGCGGCCTGATGCCGCCCTTGCAAACATCGCCGCGATATCGCCCCGGCAAAGCGTCTTACGGTCGTAGAAATCGGCGAGCGTCGTGAATTCTTGCGTAATGCCCGTCTTCACGAAAGCGCTGCCGAAGAGGGTATTGTACAGCGAGATGACCGGGACATGTTCAGCGCCGCCCTCGTAATGGTGGAAATGCTCGAGCAAGCGTCCCTTCACGTGCAGGTCCTGCTTCTCAAGCGGGAGGAAGGTGCGCTCGAAGACCAGAAAATCTGATCCGTCGGGTAAACGCGTCGTGCAATCGGCCGCAATCGTCTTCTTGATGAGTTCTACCTCGCTCGTATGCAGGTCCGCCGTCCTGATTACATGATGATCAGGGCCGGACGTCGAGCCGTCCGCCAGGGTGAATTTGTACGACAGGTTTGAGATGAAGCCGAGACAATCCACGACGTCCGCGAATTTGCCCATATGGTAGCTCATCTTGCCGAGATAGGAGCGTGGCTTCGGGCCGGTCCCACGCGCCAACGCTATCTCCTTCATCGTTACCACTCCGTCGGCCTTAGATTTTATTTGGTAGAAGCCGACCCGGTCAGGATCCATGGATTTGTCAAAAATCATCAAATCGTCGAAGTGATCGAAGGCGGCGCGATAATCCAAGCCCGCTTCGTGCAGGTCCAGAATTTTGAGAATAGAGACGTTTATCTGGAAGCCATATCGCGTCGTGGTATGGGCACCAGCCTTCTCACGCGGCTTGGCCGCTTTCAGCACCGTGAGAACATTGCTCATGACTGCCACTCATGGCCTGATATCGGTGTGGCACGGTCCCTCATGTCGGTTGAATGCTCGTTATCGTTTCGGAAGGCAAGCAGGGACACACGATAGCGGCTTACTTTTCAACGCTTAGCACCTAGGGACTGAATTTTGCGGAGAGCTGATTTCCTGCGTCCCTCAGGTGGGGTGAAGCTCCGAGCTAGGCAGAATTGCCTCAGCATCACAGCCACGGTCTTCCGCCACTAACTGATCGCGAAGGGCAACTTTTCGCGCCTGGCGCCCGAAACCTGCCGGTCTCCTTTCGGCCAAATGCAGACAACGCACAGAGAGCCTCAAAGGTCGGCTTTGGGTCGAAACCCGCTCCCCACCTGGGAGCTAGAGGTCCGGGTAGCCACCATGCGTTCGGTCAAAACCTCTGTGGGAGATACTAGTCGTTCATGATCAGGCCGCCATTGACGTGCAGGGTCTGCCCGGTGATGTAGCCGCTGGCGTCCGACGCGAGGAAGATCGCTGTACCGGCAAGATCTTCCGCGACTTGCATGCGGCCAAGCGGAATGTATTTTTCGTACTCAAATAGTTTGGCGCGGTGATCGGCGTGCATCGGCGTATCGACCGCGCCGGGAGCGATGGTATTGACCCGCACCCCCTTCGCCGCCACGTCCTGCGCGGCAGCGCGCGTAAGGCTTTGCAACGCTGCCTTCGAGGAACAATAGTCGACCCCGCCGCCATCCTGGTTGAACACGGAAGCCCGCGACGACCATGAACTGCCGATGTTGATTACGCTGCCGCGTCCCGCCTTGACCATCACCGGCAGCACGGCGCGCATGATCCGCATCGGCGCGCGCACATTGACCGCATAGATATTGTCCCACACCGCATCCTCGACAGTGAGCATGTCGGCGAAAGTCATGAAGCCCGCATTGTTGATCAGCACGTCGATGCGACCGCTGAGATCCAGCGCCGCCTTGGCCAGCCGATCCGGCGCGTCGTCGGCCGCAACGTCGCAGGCAACAATGGCGACCTTACGGCCGATGGCCTTGATCTTACCGGCGCCGACCTCGAGGTGCTCGGCGTTGCGCGCATTCAGAACCAGGTCGCTGCCGGCATAGGCGAGCGCCTCGGCCAGAGCGAGGCCGATCCCCTGACCGGCACCGGTGACGATGCTGCAGTAGCCGCTCAGGTCGAAAAGGTTCCGCGACATGTCGGGGACCGGGAGAGGCACTCGTTCCTCCATCTCAGCCGGCATTCGCCGGCATTAGTTCCAAGGCGAGCCGGCAGTGGATCTCTCCGAAAAAGTCGACTATCGGGACAATCTGTTCGACCGTGTCGCCGAGCTGTTCGAATCTTTCGGCACGTGTCCGCCCGCTCCCGCTCTCTGACATACCCGAGAAAACATTAACAGGTGAAAACCATTAGCAGCCGTTGATCGCTGCGGAAACCCACCGCCAGCACGAGAACCAGCCCCCATCGGAACTAGCTGCGCTGGCGTCCTCGCCGCCATTCTGGTCCCCTACCGTCTGACGCAACGGAGTCGAGTGCCATGGCGCGGGTCATCACGCTCGCACAGCAGAAGGGCGGCACCGGCAAAACCACCCTGGCCGCCAATCTCGCCGCCGCGCTGGCCGGCAGGCACCGCGTGGCGCTGCTGGATACCGACCCGCAGCGCAGCCTGACCCGCTGGCACGAACTGCGCACTGCCGGCGCCCGCACGGCCCCCCTCACCTTTTCCCACGTGGCCGGCTGGCGCGTCGGCGCCGAGATCGAACGGCTGCGCGGCACGCATGACGTGGTGCTGATCGACAGTCCGCCGCAGATCGACACCGACGCGCGGCTCGCCGTCCGCGCCGCCGACCTGGTGCTGATCCCGGTGCAGCCGAGCCCCCCCGATCTCTGGGCGGCCGAGGGCACGCTCAAGCTGGCCGGCGCCGAACATCGCGCGGTGCGCATCGTGCTGAACCGCGTTCCCACCGCCTCCCGCTTGCGCGAAACCGTGCGGGCCGATATCGCCGCACGCGGCCTGCCGCTGCTGCGGAGCGGGATCGGCAACCGCATCGGTTTCGCCCAGGCGTTCGCATCCGGACTGGGCGTCACCGAAGCCTCACCGCGCACCGCGGCGGCCGCCGAACTGCTGGCGCTCGTCGCCGAACTGGAGGAGCTTGCGTGAGCTGTCTCAGCCGGGCAGATGAGGGCGACTCCCACCGCCGAACCCCCGAGGTACGTCCATGATCTTTCCGGCCACCAGTCCCTGGGGATGGGTGCTCGCCATCCACGTTCTCTGCATCACGATCTGGGTCGGCGGCATGTTCTTCGCACTCGTCGTGCTTCGACCCAGCCTTGGCGCACTGGAACCGGCGCCGCGCATTGCGGTTCACAACCGCGTATTCCGCCGCTTCTTCCTGGTCATCTGGCACGTCATGCCGATCGCGCTGCTCAGCGGCTTCGCCATGATATTCGGGCTGTTCGGCGGGTTCGCCGCCGTGCCCTGGAACGTGCAAGCGATGATGACGATCGGGATCATCATGGCAGCACTCTTCCTGCTGGTCGTGTTCGGCCCCTACCGCCGGTTCCGCTCCGCGGTCAGCTCCGCACGCGCGGCCGAGGCACTGGGCCGCATCCGCCGCCTGATCGAGATCAATCTCCTGCTCGGCATCATCAACATCTTCCTCGCCGCAATCTGAACCGCCCTTCCGCGCCGGCACGCCCATGAGCCCTACCGACCCGCCTTTGCCCGGCGAGCCGATCGTCATCACCCGCGACGCGCTGCGCAACGGCTCCCTGCTGGCGCGGGTCCGCGCCAACCGGCTGCCCGGCATGGTCGTGCGCACCGACGCGGAGATCGAAGCCTCGCTCGACGCCACCCTCGCCACCCACGATCCGGCGCAAGACGTCTGGCTGTTCGCCTACGGCTCCCTCATGTGGAATCCGGCGATCTACACCATCGGACACCGCCCCGCCCTGCTGCGCGGCTGGCATCGCCGCTTCTGCTTCTGGCTACGTATGGGCCGCGGCACGCCGGAGCGTCCCGGCCTGATGCTTGGCCTTGTGCGCGGCGGCGCCTGCCAGGGCATCGCCTGGCGCATCGCCGCCGCCGACGCCCGGCCGGAGCTGCTGCTGGTCTGGCGCCGTGAGATGTTCGCCAGCGCCTATCTCGCGCGGTGGGTGAACCTGGCCACCGCCGACGGTATCGTTCGTGCCGTTACCTTCGTCGCCAACCCGAAGCACGACGGCTACGTGCCGAACCTGAGCGACGAAGCCGTGGCATCCCACTTGGCAACCGCCTCCGGCGCACTCGGCACCTGTCGCGAATACCTGCACCAGACGGTCGCGCATCTGCACGAGTTGCACCTGCACGACCGCCGACTGGAACGGCTGCAGCGGATGATCGAGCAGCAATTATCCGCGGCCGACTGAAACGCCAGAAGGGGCGTCACCGGCAAACCCGGTCGGCTCTATTCCTTCGGCAACTCACGGCTCATTGAGACCCGACGTGTCCGCCATCTCCTTTCGAGCCTCACCCAGCAGGCCCGCAAGTTTCCACTGCAGCGCCTCCACCTCGTCCTGTCGCTCTTCGGCGAGCTGCCCCTTGCTGTTCGCCTCCGAAAGCAGCGTGCGCAGCTTCTCCATGTCCTTCTCCGGGTGCGCAAGCCACTCGTCCGGATGCGGCCTGTCCTCGATCAGATCCTTGGCCATTCGCTGCGCCAGATCGGCGTGCTCCGCCGCTTTCGGGACGGTCTGCAGAGCCGCGTGCGCGGCGTCCATGACCGCCTTGATCTTGGTGAAGCGGAAGTCGCCCTTGTTGCCCTTGTCGGTGTCATACTTGTCCTCGACCACCTTCCAGGCAGCAACCGCATTCTCCACCCGCTTCTGAAACAGGATCAGCGCCTTGTCGTGCTTCTCCTTCCAGGCCGCGGCAGACGCATTGACCCTGTCCAGCTCCGCGTTCGCGGCAGCCAGGCTGTCGTCGTCGATCGTCTTCTGAAGCTTGCTCGCGTCACCTAGAAGGCTGTTCGTCTGCTTCAGCATCATCCCGATCTCGGAGGCCACCGCGGTCACCGCGCCCACAATCGCCATCGGACCCTCCGCGACAAGCCCCGCTACCGCACTCAGACTCGTCGTTATGATGTCGATCGAGGCGTTGAATGCCGCGATCCTCTTCTGCAGATCATGCAACTGCGCTGTATCCTTGGCGTTCTTCAGTTTCGCTTCCGCCGAGGCGATGTGACCCTTCACGTCGTCGATCAGTCCGCTCACGATGTCGATGATCTGCTGCACTTCTTCCGTACTCAGGTCGCTGCCCTGGGCACTGACGGCATCTCCCTTAAACTTGCGGCTGTTGGTCCGAACATCCGCCACCGCATTCTTCAACGCCGCTTCGTTCTGCATCTGCACGCGCAGCATCTTGTCATACGAATCGTCCATCGCGGTACCGGACGTCTCCGCCAGCAGGAACGCCTTGGATGCATTATCCAGCCGCGGCTTCGCCTGATCCTCAAATCCGGCGAAATACAAAACCTCGCCGAACGGGGTTTTGAATCTTTTTGTCTCGTGCGAAGGCACGTTCACCCACACCAGGACCTTGGTGGTCAGGTTCATCGCCATGTCAGTCACGGTAACGTCCACCGTCTCCGACTTCGTCAGGTCCTGCCTCGCTGTCGCGACGCTTTTGGTATCGAAAGAGATAGCTGCACTCGACGGCCGCCACACGACACTCGCCGTGACATCGATACCGCTCCCCCCGGCGGCGACGCGCCTCGCGCTGAACTGCGCTGAACCGCCAGGGGCCAAATGACCGTCGCCGGGGTTATCTCCAGCGTCAGGTCGTCGGGCACTTTGACCACGACCAGCACTTTGGCGGTCAGGTTCGTCTCCGGATCGACGGCGCTGATCTCCACCGTAACCGGATCGCCACCGATCCCGGCGGCATGCGCCACCCCATTGCTATCCACCGAAACCAGCGGATTGGAGGTGCTCCATTGGACGGTCCCGGTCACGTCCTCCGCCCGGCCGCCCACATAGACGCGCGCGACCTTCAGCGTCTTCGCTTCGTCTGGCGCAAGCTCCAGACTGCCGGGCGTTATCTTCAGCTCCAACGGGCTCGACGCGTTCACCCAGACCTCGGCCACTCCCTCCCGCAACGTCTGCGGGTCGAATGCCTTGATCTCTACCTGCTGCGCCGGGCCGCTCACGCCGTTTGTCGCGACCTGCCCCCTCGTGTCCACCGAAACCACGGTGCTCGATGAACTCCAGACGAGGTTATCCACGTCATAATCCGGCAGGCCGCTTGAATAATTGCGCGTTGCGATGATCCGCACCACGTCCCCAGGTGAGAGATAGACCGTGTCAGGCGACAGCTCGATCTCCACCCCAACGCGCTGCTCGACGACATTCGCCGGCGGCCCCGCGGCGGCGGCATCAGAGAGGCCAGCCTCCGCCTCATCGCTGAACTCGGCGCGGCCCGCTTCGATGACACTCGCCGGCACGCCCAGCAGCGCGAACCACTCCAACCCGGCGAGAGCCAATTTGCGGTCAGTCATATGCACCTCGAGAACGAATGCGCCGACAATCAGCCCACCATTCCCGACTTTACGATATCAGTCTCAATTCCGCTATATTTGTTTCTACGTCGGTAATCGGGCCATGGAAAATGCGTCACCTCGCGATAGGTGCCCCCGACTTCCTCCTCATGCCACCGCAGTTTTCACCCCGTCTTGCCGTTCTTTGATACCGAATCCGGCAGGGGGGCGCCCGGCTCACTCGCAACCGGGATGGTTGGATTTGAAAGTCTACCTCGCGACTGGCGTCGCCAGGAGGCATGGACGCAACCGCGCGGCGACGAAATGGCGCCGGCGCGATCGGCGCCGCTGCTTCATTTGGCCTCGGCGATCGTGCCTCTGGTTATGGAATTATCGACGACGGATTGATGGCTCCAATCCAATGCTGGTTGGAACTCGTCGTCGCAAACGCCTCCAGACCGCACCCTGGATCCGCGATGTTATCCCGAACCAGCTTGCGGGGATCATCGTTCCTGAACAGCCGTTTCAATCCGCGATGGCGAAACCCTTCGATATTCGCCTCGGGATGTAAAATGTAAGTTCAGCGTCGCATTGGATAATGTCTCAGTTTGAACTTCCGGCCTAAGGTTGCACCCTTTGCGAAAGCCACTCGACAACGTCGCTCGCGCTCCGATCGGGCGGGAACACCGGGTAGAAAACGTGTTCCACCATGCGGTCGTTGATCACCAGAGTGAAACGCTTCAGGAGCGTCATGCCGCTCGTTTCAAAGGTGGGCAGATTCATCGCACGTGTCAGCTTCAAGTGCTCGTCCGACAGGATGGCAAACGGCAGGTGCAGGCGTTCCGCCGCTTCGCGTTGGTAGTCAGGGTCTTGGGTAGAGAGACCGAATAGATGGTCGACGCCGAGGGCCCTCAATTCGGCAAAGTGGTCACGGAAGGAACAGGATTGAGGCGTGCAACCCCGCGCGCCCGGTATCATGTTCCATCCATCAGGGTTTTCAACGCCGGGCTTCCCCGTCCGAGGATACGCATAAACAACGACCCGACCGGGTAGCGCAGATAGATCGACCGTGTCACCGTTGGTGGCCCGGAGGGGCACCGTGGCCATCCGAGCGCCCGCGAGGTGGCGGGTCGCTCCATCGTCAAGTGGTGCCGGGATCGTCGCCCAATCGGGGGCTTCCACGGTGCTCTTCATTGTCGACCTCCTAGGGGTGGGTGGCTCCGCGAACGCGGCACCAATAAGCCGCCTACGGGCACAATTTCAAACGGAGGCACTACCTCGCATTGTGGTGCGAGACGGCTCCCCCATCCAATCCCCCTCAACACCCCTTGAGAAACCATCCTTTGCCCGCCCCCACGCTGGCCCTTATCTCCCCACCCGATCCGTGATCCAATCCGCGCCCAACCAGGAGACTCCATGCATTTCGACCTGCGGCTCTGGCGCCTGACCCGCGGCCTGCGCGGCCGCATCGCCAGCGCGGTCCTGATCGGCCTGCTGGCGCTCTTCGTCGGCATCGCCCGCTTCGCCTTCCTCGGCCGCTTCCTCGCCGGCGTGTTCCGCGGCGCCCCCGCCCCGCAACTCGCCTGGCCCCTCGCCGCCGCCGCCGTCTCCATCCTGTTGCGCGCCTGGCTCGACGACGCGCGCACCATGATCGCCCACCGCACCGCCACACGCGTGCAGGAAACCCTCCGCGCCCAGCTCCACGACAAGATCGTCGCCCTCGGCCCCGCCTGGTTCGGCGCCGAGCGCACCGGCGGCGTCATGCTCTCCATGGTCGATGGCGTGGAGCAGTTGCAGACCTTCTTCGGCCAGTACCTGCCCCAGGTCGCCATCGCCATCTGCGCGCCCCTGGCCATCTTCCTCTTCATCGCGCTCTGGGACCTGCCGGTCGCCGCCGTGATGCTGGCCGCCGCCCTG
This sequence comes from uncultured Pseudomonadota bacterium, assembly GCA_963777625.1. Lineage (GTDB taxonomy): Bacteria > Pseudomonadota > Alphaproteobacteria > Acetobacterales > Acetobacteraceae > DATDIC01. Next base: position 285,236 of record CAVZRO010000035.1, read on the forward strand.
TTCACCCTGCTGCTCCCCTCGCTCACCCATAACCGCACCGGCCAGGCCTCGGTCGAGCGCCAGCGCGCCATGAAAGAATTCGGCGAGGAATTCCTCGACGCCATCCAGGGCCTGCCCACCCTGAAAGCGTTCGGCCAGAGCGCCGCCTACGGCCGCAGCCTCGCCGACCGCGCCCGCGCCTTATCCGCCAGCACGCTCTGGGTGCTGTCGCAGAGCGTCATGACCCGCGGCATCACCGATCTCGGCTGCGGCCTCGGCGCCGCCGCCGCCCTCACGCTCGGCATCTGGCGCGTCCAGCACGGCGAAATGAGCCTGACCGCGCTGCTGATCGTGCTGATGGCCGGCACCGAGATTTTCCGCCCGCTGCGCGACCTGCGCACCGTCCTGCACCAGGGCATGAACGGCCAGGCCGCCGCCGCCGGCATCAACGCCCTGCTGGATGCGGAAATCACCGCGCCGGGCACGCCCGCCCTCACCCGGATCGCAACGCGATCCGACCTCTCCCGCATAGCGGGAGAGGTGCAGCAAGACACCGGCATCGCCTTTGAAAATGTCGGCTTCGCCTATCCCGGCTCCCGCGGCCCGGCCCATCGCGCTCTCACCTTCTCCATCGCCCCCGGCGAGCGCGTCGGCATCGTCGGCCCCAGCGGGTCCGGCAAATCCTCCATCGTCCGCCTGCTGCTCCGCCTCTATGACCCGCAGACCGGCACCATCCGCATCGGCGACCGCGACCTGCGCGCCCTGCCGCCCGAACTCCATCCGCCGCATGATCGCGGTGGTTGCACAGGACACCTACCTGTTCCACGGCAGTGTGGAGGACAATCTCCGTCTCGGCCGCCCCGACGCCACCGAGGCCGAACTCGTCGCCGCCGCCAGCGCCGCCAACGCCCACGAATTCATCTCCGCCCTGCCCGACGGCTACCAGACCATGATCGGCGAGCGCGGCACCCGGCTCTCCGGCGGACAGCGCCAGCGCATCGCCATCGCCCGCGCCCTGCTGCGCGACGCGCCCATCCTGGTGCTGGATGAGGCGCTCTCCTCCGTCGATGCCGAGAACGAGGCCATCATCCAGGCCGCGCTCAACCGGCTCATGGTCGGCCGCACCACCCTGATCCTCGCCCACCGCCTGTCCAGCGTCATCAACGCCGACCGCATCCTGGTGCTGGATGAAGGCCGCGTCGCCGAGACCGGCGCCCACACCGAACTCATCAGCCGCAACGGCCCCTACCGCCGCCTGATGGGGCCGCAACTCGCCACCACCACCGCGACCTCGGACCTTCTGCCGGAGCTTCCGCGCGCCACCACCGCCCAGGACACCGAGCCCGAGACGCGCGCGCTGGCCGAGGACGCCGCCGAAGTCGGCTGGCCCGCCACCATCCGCACACTGCTCGGCTTCATCCGCCCCTGGCGCCGGATGCTCACGGTCACCGCGCTGTGCGGGATCGGCCGCGTGCTCGCCTTCATCGGCGTCAGCGTGCTCGGCGCCCTGGCGATCGGCGCGGTCAAGGCCGGCCGCCCGACCGAGGCCCTGGTGATCGGCCTGCTCGCCGCCGCCCCCACCGCCGCCCTGCTGCACTGGCTGGAATCCTGGCTGGCCCATTACATGGCCTACCAGCTCCTCGCCGAGTTGCGCATCCAGTTCTTCGCCAAACTCGACGCCCTCACCCCCGCCTATCTCCTCAAGCGCAGATCCGGCGATCTCGTCGCGCTGGCCACCCAGGACATCGAAACCGTCGAGTATTTCTTCGCCCACACCGTGGCCCCGGCGCTCGTCGCCGTGCTGGTCCCCGCCGCCGTGCTCGGCACCCTGGCCTGGATCGCCTGGCCGCTGGCGCTCGCCCTGCTGCCGTTCCTCGCCTACGCCGCCGCCTCGCCCATCCTCGGCCGCGCCCGCATCGACCGGCAGGCCTCCGCCGCCCGCGGCGCGCTCGGCGAACTCGGCGCCCACACCACCGAAACCATCCAGGGCCTCGCCGAACTGGTCGCCTTCGACGCCACCGCAAACCGCCGCGACGGCTTCATGACCATCGCCCGGCACAGCCAGCGCATGCGCCTCGAACTGCTGCACGACCTAACCCGTCAGACCGCCGGCCTGGAGGTCGCGACCGGCCTCGGTGGCCTGGCGGTCGCGGTCGTCGGCGCGCCGCTGGTCACGGCGGGCTGGATCGCCCCCGCCATGCTGCCGCTGCTCATGCTGATCTCGGTCGCCGCCTTCCTTCCGGTGTCCGAAATCGCCCAGGTCGGACGCCAGCTCGCCGACACCATCGCGTCCACCCGCCGGCTGCACGTGGTCGAAACCGAGCCGGTGCTGATCACCGACGGCCCCCTGACACCCCCGGTGCCGGCCAACGGTTCCTCGGTCAGCTTCGAGACGGTGCGCTTCACCTACCCCGGCCGCCATCGTCCGGCCCTGACCAACGTCACGTTCGAGCTGCCGGCAGGTTCCATGCTCGCCCTCGTCGGCCCCTCAGGCGCCGGCAAGACCACCATCGCCAACCTGCTGCTGCGCTTCTGGGACCCCGACACCGGCGCCATCCGCGTCGATGGCCACGACCTGCGCGCGCTGCGCCTCGACGCACTGCGCGGCCGCATCGCCCTCGTCGCGCAGGACACCTACCTGTTCAACGACACGCTGGAGGCCAACGTCCGCCTCGCCCGGCCCGACGCCACGCGCGAGCAGGTGGAGCTCGCCCTCCGCCGCGCCGCCCTGGACAGCTTCATCGCCGCCCTGCCCGAAGGGCTTGCCACCCGCGTGGGCGAGCGCGGCGTGCAACTGTCCGGCGGCCAGCGCCAGCGCATCGCCATCGCCCGCGCGTTCCTGAAAGATGCCCCGATCCTGGTGCTGGACGAGGCCACCTCGCACCTCGACACCATCAGCGAACAGGCGGTGCGGACCGCACTCGACCAGCTGATGACCAACCGCAGCACGATCGTGGTGGCGCACCGGCTCTCCACCATCCGCCACGCCGATCGCATCGTGGTGCTGGCCGCCGGCCGCGTTATCGAAACCGGCACGCACGCGAGCTTGCTCGCCCACCGCGGCGCCTACGCCCGCCTGGTGGAACGGCAGATGGCGGGCGTGGCCATGCCCGCCTGACCCCCGCCCCGCGCGCTACTTCGTCATTCCCGCGAAAGCGGGAACCCATCCCGCACGCCCGATCGGAGCCACACGCCCACCGACGCCCGAACCACCAAAACCGCTACCCCCCATGCACGATGCGATGATATCCGCGCGCATAATAGATAAGCCCCTCGTGCACCGCCCCCAACTGCACCGCCTCCACGATGCAGAAGAACACGTCATGGGTTCCCACCGTCACCGATTTGTCGATCCGGCAATCGAACGCCACCGCTGCCTCTTCGAGTACCGGCGCCCCGGTTACCAGCATGCCCCATGCGCCGGCATCGAACCGCGTCTCCATTGAATGCGGCGTCAGCCCGGCAAACACCGGCGACATCTCCTGCTGGGCCGCGGTCAGCGTGTTGACGCAAACCACGCCGTTGCCCTTCAACGCGGCATAGGAATCGTTGGTACGGTTAGCACAGATCAGCAGCGTGGGCGGTGTATCCGTCACGCTGCACACCGCGGAGGCGGTAAATCCGGCACGCCCGGCGGGCCCGTCCGTGGTGATCACATTCACCGCCGCACCGAGCCTCGCCATGGCCTCCCGATAGGCATCCTTGCTGATCGGCACGGCACGCTCCATCCCCAGGAACGATTCCTGGCCAATATGGGCGCGCCCCAGGATCGCGTCGAGCAACGCGCCTCTTGGCGGGAGTCCAGAGGGCAGCGCCCTCTGGCGGAGCCCCCGAGCTTTACATCCCCGGCGCAAGTGCCCGAAAATGTGGCGATCATCACAGGAGCGGCCCATGCTGTCCTTCGGCGCGGCGATGTTCTTCACCGACTATTCCATGGCGCCCGGCGAGCTTGCGGTGGCCCTGGAGCAACGCGGGTTCGAATTGGTCTGGGCGCCCGAGCACTCGCACATCCCGCTCAGCCGCAAGACGCCATTCCCCAGCGGCGGCGAGGTGCCGAAGAAATATTACGACACCATGGATCCGTTCGTGACCTTGACCGCGGCCGCCCTGGCGACGCGCACGTTGAACGTCGGTACCGGTGTTTGCCTGATCACCCAGCGCGACCCGATCCAGACCGCCAAGCTGGTTGCTTCCATCGACCACATTTCGGGCGGCCGTTTCCTGTTCGGTGTCGGGAACGGCTGGAACCAGGACGAGATGGAGAACCACGGCACGGTGTTCGCCACGCGGCACAAACTGGCGCGCGAGCGCATCGAGGCGATGAAGAAAATCTGGACCGAGACGAAGCCGGAATATCACGGCGAGATGGTGCAGTTCGGCCCGATGATGGCGTGGCCGAAGCCGGTGCGGAAACCGCACCCCCCGATCATTGTCGGTGGCGCCTTTCCGTATTCCGCGCGACGTGCCGTGCGGTACGGCGACGGATGGATCCCCCAGGCGGCGCGCGGCGGCTACAGCGAGATTGCCGACATGATCCCCGAATTTCGCAAGATGGCCACCGAGGCCGGGCGCGATCCGGATGCGATCGAGATCACGGTATGGAACCCCCGGCAGGAATCCGACCTGATGCAGCGATACGAGGATCTCGGCGTAAAGCGTGTGGTGTTCAGCGTCGAGTCGGAGAAAGCCGACACTGTTCTGCCGGTGCTTGATAGCTGCGCGGCGCTGATGCGGAAGGTGAACGGGTAGAGCCGATTATCCAGGCGGCACCACCCGCGATACGGCCCGGTCCAGCAGGTCGATCCCGAGGTCGATCTCCGCCTCGGTGACGGTCAGCGGCGGCGCGATGCGCATGGTGCCGTCGGAGGCGCCGGCGCGCACGATGTTGGCGGACAGGCCGAAATCCAGGGCGGCGTCTGTCACCGCGTCTGAAATTACCGCGGCCGTCTTGCCGGCGACGCCGGTGAATTCAACGCCCATCAGCAGCCCGCGTCCGCGCACGTCGCCGATGCAGGCGTGGCGCTGCTGAAGTCCGCGCAGCCCCGCGGCCAGACGCGCACCCATCTGTTTTGCCCGAGCGGCGAGCCCGTCGCGGATCACGATTTCCACCACCTTGCAGCCGACCGCCGCGGGCAGAGGGTCGTTTACGTGCGTGGTGTAGAACAGGAAATCGCGGGCGGCGGCTTCATCCGCGATGGTATCGGATGTCATCACCGCTGACAGCGGCAGTCCGGCGCCGAGCGTCTTCGACAAGGTCAGGATGTCGGGAACCACCCCGTCGCGCTCGAACGCGAACATCAGGCCGGTGCGGCCCATGCCGGTCTGCGCCTCATCCAGGATCAGCTTCATGCCGCGCGCGCGGCAATGCGCCTGCAAAGCGGCCAGGTAGCCGGGCGGCAGGTCCAGCACCCCACCGCTGCTCAGGATCGGCTCAGCAATGAACGCAGCGAGGTTGCCGGTGCTCTGCCGGTCCAGCAGGTCGAACGCGTCGTCCAGTTCCTGCTTCCAGCTTACGCCGGCAAACCGGGGCCGAAACGGGTTGGGCGCCGGAATACCGAACGATCCAGGTGTCAGTGGGCCGATCCCGCGCCGGCCGGCCTTGTAGGTGGCCGCCGCCGCGCCCGCGGTCATGCCATGCCAGGACCGGGTGAAACCGACGATCTCCCATTTGCCGGTCACCAGCTTCGCCAGGCGGATTGCCGCTTCGTTCGCTTCGCCGCCGGTGGAGAGCAGCATCACGCGCGGCAGGTCGGGCACCAGCCCCGCCAGTGCCTCGGCCAGCGCCACCACCGGCTCCGACAGCATGGAGGAAAACAGGTGGTCCAGCCGCCCGGCCGCATCGCGCACGGTTGCAACAATCTCCGGGTGTGAATGGCCCAGGATCGCGCTCATTTGCCCAGAGGTAAAATCCAGCACCCGCCGGCCCCCGGAATCATACAGGAACGAGCCCTCGGCGCGAACCGGCACGAACGCGACGAAGTTACCGCCGTAATTGAGCAGATGCCGCCTCGCGCGCGTCCAGAACGCGCCATTACCGGGGGCAGTATGATCGTTCATCGGGCGGCCTCCGTGATGCGTGTTACGGATCGATGCGGGCTTCCGCGTAACCCTTTACCACTTCCTTGCCGTCCTGATTGGTGGTGACGACATCGAGCGCCACGCGATCGCCATCGATGGCGGTGACGGTGGCGGTGGTATCCAGCGTATCGCCCGGCCAGACCTGGTTGGTGAAGCGGACGCCGAATTTGGTCAGGCGGCCGTCGCCGACGTAGTTGGTCAGCATCTTGCCGGTCAGTCCCATGGTCAGCATGCCGTGCGCGAACACGCTGGGATAGCCGGCAACCTGGGTGGTGTAGATTTCGTCCGTGTGGATCGGGTTGTAGTCGCCGGATGCGCCGGCGTACTGCACGATCTGGGTGCGGCTGAGATTATCGACCACGCGCTCGGTGTGGGTGTCGCCGACCTTCAGCCAACTCGCCTGCAGTGCCATGGCGGTGCCCTCAACCCTGGTCCACGGGACGCTCGGTGGTGACGCCGACGCTGCGCGCGGTGATCACCAGCTCGCCGTGCTGGTCGCGATATTCGGCGATGCGCTCGCGGAATGTCAGCTTGCCGGCACGCTTGCTTTCCTTCTCCCAGCTCTTGCCCGGCTTGATTTCGACCGTAAGCACGTCGCCAGCGCGTGGGTGGCGGTGGTATTCAAAGTGCTGCTCGGCGTGCAGGCCGCCGGAGGATGCGGGTTTTTCGACGCCGGACGGAGTCTTGCCGGAGCCGAACCAGGGCTCTCCTGGTTTCGGGCGCAAATGATACTCCGGATCGAACTGCGCGACTGCCTGCGGGAAGGTCGGCGGGGCGATGATGGTGGCGGCGGAGTGGTGATAGATCGGATTAGTGTCACCAACGGCGCGCGCAAACATCATGATGTGCGACGCTTCGACAGGCATGGTGATCTTCGCCAACGCTCCCTCCCCGCTCCGGTTTCCGCGACGGGCGAAAGCCTATCAGGGTGGCCGGGCGGGGACCAGGGTGGGCCGCGCCGTGCGACCTTCGGCGGTCAGCGGTGGCGATCAGGCATCCGGCCGGTTCCGACCCATGGAGACGCCGGTGGGTGGTGCCCGGGCGTAGCCGAGCAGGCCGGGAGCAGACCTACGCCACGGTCACCTGTGTCTTTACGGAATTCGCAATGAAGCAGGCCTCATGGGCTTCGTCGTGCATGCGCTCCAACGTCTCCTTGTCAGGAGCCGAACCGGTCCATTCAATTCCTGGGTGCAGCACAACCTTTGTTACGGCGTGCCTGCCTGGTGCGATCTCCTCCATCACACCTTCCGCATGATCGCGGTAGGCGGCGACCGAAAACCCGGCCAGCCGAACCACGTGCAAGAATGACAGCATGTGACAGCTCGATAGAGCGGCAACCAACATCTCCTCTGGGTCGACGGCCGCCTTCACGGCCCACTTGCCGACCACGTGCGGCGAAGCGGACGCCGGGACCACCGTCCCGCCGTCGAAGCCTACGGTGTGACCACGGCTATAGCGGCCAGCCAGGAAATCCTCGCCGCCCTTGAGCGTCCAATTTACATCCGCAGTGTAGGTGGACATCCGGCAGACCTCCGATCAGTTCAGCGGGCGATGAAATCGCTCCCGCGGTATCTCGGCGATGGCAGTGATCTCGATGAGCAAATCGGGGTGATATAGCCGGCCAACCTGGACGGTCGTTGTGACAGGGTACGGCGGGCCAAAAAACTGCTTGCGGATGTCGCCTGTTTCCATGAATCGCTCGATATCCGTCGCATAATGCACGAGAGATAGAACGTCGCTCATTTGCCCGCCCATGCTCGCCAGAACATCCCGAATATTCTCCAGGGTTTTGCGAACCTGGGCACGGATGTCACGAGGGCCGACGATATTGCCCTGCTGGTCGAGGGCGACTTGACCCTTCAAGTGGACGACCTGACCGTCGCCCTGGATGACTGCCATCGAGAACGCTCCGAATGGCGACCACACACCGGCCGGATTGACAGCATCGACCATTGCAAATCCCCAGCCTACGCTCGTTGCGGGAGCCCCGGTGATCATGGCCTTCATCAGTGTTGAAAGTCGAGGTCGGCTGATGCACCAGGACGTCGCCGCGCCGCGTCCGCTCCTACGGAGCGCTGGGAAACAACTGCGTCGTTTTCGTTATGGTCGCGAAGACGCGGAGCCACAGCCGCCGACAAATTCCGCTTTCGCGGGAATGACGGTGGATTCCGTTGTTTCGTGACAAGTCCTCCCCTCCCGCGATGGGCTAGGGGAGTCCCAGATCCGCGGAATGAAATTCTGCCAGTTTCCACCCGGCGAGCATCGGATCGAGACGGTTGAGCCCACGCGCGATAGTCTTGGGTCCGGCGGGCCGGTATCCCCTGGAGGTGTAGCCCGACCATCCGCCCAGCCGCGCCGCGATCCAGACATACCAAGCCAGGCTGGTGCACGCGAACGGGTTCTTCAGCTTGGCCGTGCGGCCTTCCAGCGTGCGGTTGATCGCCTGCAGGCCCGGCAGATCGGTCGGATCGATGGCATCGGTGATCGCCTGCCCGCTACCGCCTTCGCGCGCCAGCACGAGTTGCATCACCCGCACCGCCGCGATCAGCGCCACGACCGCCAGTTTGGCGAAATTGCCCGGCAGCGTGATCTGCGACGTCTCGACATCCGTGCCGGCCGATTTCAGCGTGCGGAACACCTGTTCGATAATCCAGCGCATCTGATACCAGGTGACGATCTGACGTGCCTGCTCCACCGTGCTGACCGCATGCGTGGTCAGCAGGCACCAGTGCATCGGCTCCGCGCCGGGCGGTGGACCGACTTCCGCGACATCCACCACCCGCAGCGTCACCGGTTCGCGCCGGGTCCGGTCGGCCTGGGCCGGTCGGCGCAAGACCACTTCGCCGAACCGCACTGCGACGGTTGCGGTGCGTCCGGGCCGACCCGCCTTGGGCGCCATCGCGATCGACCATCGCGCCTGTTCCGCCCAACCGGCGCACTGCGTGAACAGCAGCTGACCCGAGTCCAGCGCGCGGTCCTGCGCCGCGCGTACCAGCAGGTGCACGGTCTTCGGGCTTCGCGCGAACTGGTCGTAGATGTCGCCCTCGCGATCCTGCACCATGGTGATCATCGCCGCCTCGGCCAGCACCGTGCCGGCGGTCTCGGTGCCCGACAGCCAGCGGCGGGATTCCTTGGCATCCGCCGGCCGCTTCTTGTGGTCCGCCACTTTGCCGCCGGTGCGGTTCATCACCTCCAGGCTGACCAGGCCAATCAGGCCGCCCTGCTCCGCATCGACGGCGATCACCGGATGCAGGAACACGCCGATATCGATGCCATTGCCGACCGTGCCGAAGCCGCGCTTGCGACCGGTCTGGGTGGCAAAGTTCAGCTCCGAGGTATCGGCCAGCCCCAGCACATGCCGCCCGGCCACGCGCGCACCGGTTAGCCGGCCGGCATGCACCACCATCTCGTGAATGCTGACGGCGTCGCTGTCGAGGAAGCGGCCGAACTGGCGGGCCTGGCTGCGGTCGTTGGCCAGCGCGTTCAGGCACATGGTCCGCTTCGTCTGCATCGCTGCCAGCAGTTCGCCCCCGACAACGGCCCGTCGGGCATCACCGAAACGGCCCAGGTCCTCCTGATCCATGCAACTCGATCCCGCTGGTTATCTCGGGGCATCGAATCGAAAATCCCCCGAATTGCCAAATCAATTCGCACTTGTGGGACCACGGTAGCCCGCGATGGGAGGGGAGGTAGAGCAACCGGGTTGCCGGCAGCTACGGCGTGGTGACGGAGCCTGGCGTTCCCATGGGGCCTGGCATGCCCATGTGGCCGGTCGCGCCCATCGGACCGGTCGCCGCGGTCTGCATCTGGTCAGTCATCGGGATCGTCTGCTGCACGATCCGCATGGCGCCTTGCACATCGTGCGAGCCCAGCGATTGCAGGGCCGAATTGATGTTGTTCACCGCGGGGTTCTGGTCAGGCTGCCCCGACATCCCCATCGGGGTGGAGCGTGTCAGCAACCGCGTCTCGGCATTTTCCAGGGCCTCCTGTGCACGGCCCGTCTGGCCGGCGCCGAGGGCATTCTCCGCCGCACGGAGGTAATCGGACGCGGTCGCGTTCGGGCCAAGATTGGTGCTCGGCAGCGCCGGCGCGATCGTGCTCCGGGTGTTCGATTGATTGATGTTGCTCGCACTGCGCGACAGCGGTTCCACGCTGGGCAGGCCACGCGGGCCGGTGACAACCTTGCCGGGGCCGGCCGGTACGGCGCCGCCGGAATAGGTCTGAGCAAGGACGGGCGAGGCGGCGAGTAGCGACAGGGCGGTCAACGAGAGAAGCAGCGAGCGCATGAGGGCGATCTCCTTCAATTCGGATGAGGGTGACATGGGCATCGCGGTAACGATGCTGATGCGACCCCGTTGCGCTCGCAGTGAGTTGATCCGGCATCACCGCCAGCGGCGGTGGAACCACAGCCACTGGTCGGGATGCTCGCGAATCCAGCCTTCGATGGTGCTGATGATCATTTGCGTGGCTGCCGGGACGTCAATCTCGCCCGCTGTGTCTCGCGGCAATGTGAGGGGTCCGCACCCGGTAATCCGGAAGCGGCCCGCCGGCAACCGGATCACGCGTACGCCGACCACCGGGCAATCGAACTGCCGGGCCAGGCGCGCAATGCTGGGATTGGCCATGCACCGCCGGCCGAAAAACGTAACCTCGACCCCACGGGAGAAATGCTGATCGACCACCATGCCAAGATGCTCGCCGCGGCGAAGCGCGGCGGCCATTTCCAGCGGCGCCTGCGCGCGGGTGCGGATCAGGCGGCCCATCAGCGGCGCACGGATGCGAGTGATTTCATCCGCAACCGACCTGGTTGTTGGGCATGCGATACACCACGGCGGACGGCATCCCGTGCGCGGACGCCATGACCGCCGGCAATTCCCAGTTGCCCAGATGGGCGGTGAAGCAAAGCGCCGGTTGCCCATCCTCCTGCAACTGGCGAAACAACGGCTCGTCGTCGGATTCGATGCGCCCGGCATTGGGGCGCTGCGGGTCGTAATCCCACAGCCGCCCCAGATGCACATATTCGCCGGCGACGCGGCCGAGATTTTCCCAGGCGCCGCGCAGGGTCTGCTCGATCCAGTCGGTGTCTTTTTCGGGAAACGCTGCGCGCAGGTTGGCCCGGCCGATCCGGTGCACCGGCAGCAGCGGCCCCAACCGGCGCGCCGCCGCGCCGCAGAGATCGGACGCGCGGTCCGGGTCGGTGCGTGCCAGGCCGCGCAGCGTGGCGGACACCACGCCGCCCAGCAGCCGCTCGGAGGGGCCGGAGAACAAAGTCAGAGCGAGATAAGGATCTTGCCGAACACGTCCCGGCTTTCCAGTCGGTCGAGCCCGGCCTGGAACGCATCCAGCCCATAGGTGCTGTCGATCACCGGCGGCACGCCGTCGGCGATGCGGGCAAGCGCGCGATGCAGTGCGCTGATCGGTGCGCCGAACGAGCCGATGATCCGGTATTGCTGCTGAAACAGTTGCATCAGGTTGATGCTGCCGGACGGGCCGGAGGTGGCACCGCAGGTCACCAGCCGGCCGCCGCGCCGCAGGCTCAGCAGCGAGCCCGCCCAGGTGTCGGCGCCGACATGCTCGAACACCACATCGACGCCGCGTTTGGCGGTGAGCTTGCGGACCACGCCCTCGAACCGGTCCTGGCGGTAGTTGATGACGTGATCGGCGCCGAGCGCGCGCGCTTTTTCAGCCTTGACGTCGCTGCCGACCGTGGTGATCACGGTGCAGCCGAGGGCATGGGCGATGCGGATCGCGATGCTGCCGATGCCGGAGCCGCCGGCATGCACCAGGATGGTTTCTCCTGGTTCGAGCACGGCGTTGTCGAACAGCATGTGCTCCACGGTGGCATACGCGACTGGGACGCAGGCGGCGTGCTGCATGGCGACGGAAGCGGGCAGCTTCACCAGCAGACGGGCGGGGTGGTTCACCAGGTCCTGGGCAAAGCCGCCAATATGGAAGCCGCGCACGCCGGAGGGGTTCTCGCAGAGATTCTCCTTGCCGGCACGGCAGAATTTGCAGGTGCCACAGGTGATCGCGGCATACGGGATCACCCGGTCGCCGACCGACAAGCCGGTGACGGAGCCACCGAGCGCCACGATTTCGCCGGCCGCCTCCGCGCAGACGGTCAGCGGAAACTGCCGGCGCGCGAAGGCCATGCCGCGATAGCCCCACACGTCGATGTGGTTCAGCGACAAATTGCGGATGCGAAGCTGGGCTTCGTCCGGGGCGGGCGGCGGCGGGGGCGGCAGGTCGCGCAGGGCGATCTCGCGGTCGGCGAGGAGTTGCAGAGCGCGCATGGCTCAGGATGTTGCCGATGTAACAGTCATGGGTGGCGAGCGGTGCGTTGATGGCCGGGACAAGCCCGGCCATGACGGGGACCGGCGATCGGCCGCGGCGTGGGGGGCGGCGGTCGGCCGCGACGGGAATGGGCCGGAGTCATTCCGTAACCGCGCCGAATACCAGGCTGACATTCTGGCCGCCGAAACCGAACGAGTTGGAGAGCGCATGCGCCACGGTGGCTTCGCGCGCGCGGTTCGGCACGCAATCGAGCGGCAGCGCGGGATCGGGATGCTCGTAATTGATGGTCGGCGGCAGCAGGTGATGGCGCAGGCTGAGCACGGTGAACGCAGCCTCGATGGCGCCGGCGGCCGACAGCGTGTGGCCGATCATCGACTTGTTCGAGGACATCGGCAGCGAACCCGCCCGGTTGCCGAACACGGCGGACACGCCCAGCCATTCCATCTTGTCGTTTTCCGGCGTGCCGGTGCCGTGCGCGTTGATGTAGCCGATATCATCGGGCCGCAGGCCGGCGTCACCGATAGCGTCGCGCATGCAGGCAATGATCGGCTTGCCGTCGGGAGACGATCGCGTCCGGTGAAACGAATCGGCCATCTCGCCGCTGCCTTCAAGAATCGCCAGAATCCTGGCGCCGCGCGCGCGGGCGTGAGCCAGGCTTTCCAGCACCAGCGCCGCTGCGCCCTCGGCCATCACAAAGCCGTCGCGATCCTTGCTGAACGGCCGGGCCGCCGAATTCGGGCGGGTCGTTGCGGGTGGACAGAGCCGACAACAGAGAGAAGCGGATCAGCAATTCCAGGTTCACCGAGGCGTCGGTGCCGACGCAAAGCGCCGCGCCGGTCTCGCCACGCCGGATCGCTTCCAGCCCGAGCTGGATCGCGGTCCCGCCCGAGGCGCAGGCCGTGGAGGTGGCAATCGGCGAACCGATGGTGCCGAAGCGCGCGGCAAGCGCCTCGGCGACCGAGCCGAACAGGAAACGCTGATAGTTGCGATCGAAGTCGCCGGCCGCGGCGGCGCGCAGCAGGTCGGCGTAGCGTGGCCGGGGCGGCGCCCGATGCGGCGGCAACGGCCTGGCGCTGCGGCCATTCCATCTCCACCGGAGCGAGCGCCAGGAACAGCGGGCCTGGAAAGGCGCCCGGACTGCCGATGCCGGCAGCGGCCACGGCTTCCTCGATCACCAGCCCGGCCATCGCTTCGGCCAGGGCGGCGGAGGACGGCTGCGGCAACGGCACGAAGTCCACCGTCCCGGCAACCGTCGTGCGCAGCCCGGCAACGGAGAACCGGCTGATCCGGTGCAGCCCCAATTCCCCCGCGGTCAACCGGCGCCAGTTGTCGCTCACACCCTGGCCGAGCGAGCTGAGTATGCCCAGGCCGGTGATCACGACAATCGGGCGGCCGGCGTGGTCCAATTGGGCATGGTCCAGTCGGGCGTGCATGGCTGCTTCTGTCATGCCTCGGTGACGAGCGCGAGCGCCTCGCCGCGCCAATGGCCCCAGCCGGTGACCAGGACCTGATGCAGCTTGCCTTGCATGGGGGTTTCGGCCGGTTCCAGCGGTGGAAACAACTGTCCCTCCGAGACCGCCAGGGCAGCGAGGGCGATTGCCGCCGGGAAGGCCGGTTCCAGCGAGTGGCCGAGGGCCGTGGCGACGGCCCGGACCGGCAGGCCGATGCGGTCGAGGAAGGCCGCGTTCTTCCGCCGTGGCGCTGCCGGCTCCGGACGCCGCCGATAGGACGGCCGCGCGGGTCGGATCCAGCAGGTCGCCCATCGCCTCAAGCTGGCGGGCGGCATTGGCGGTCGCCGCCCCAGGCTGCCGGCGGCTGCGGTCGGTACCGATCGCGGCAATGGCGGCGAACGCCGAGGCGCCACGCGCCTCGGCATGTGCGCGGCTCTCGATCACCAGGAAACAACCGAGCGAGCCCAGGGCAATTCCGCCACCTTCGGCCTGGCGGGCCCAGACCGGTTGGAACGGCTGGGCCCATAATGTGCGCCCCATCGCGTAGTGCAGCAGGAGTTCCGGGCGCTGCGCGTTGCATGACGCGCCAACCAGGAACAGGTCCCCCTGCCCCGCCGCAATCCGGGCGCAGGCGATGCGCACCGCGTCCGCTCCCGCCGGTTCCTCCCCCATGAAGGTGCGCGACGAGCCGACCACCCCGTGTACGATCGAGATGTTGCCCGCCAGCAGGTTGGATAGCTGGGCCAGGAACAGGGTCGGCCGCAAATCCGTCATCAGCCGTTCGTTCAGCAGCGCGGCGGGATCCGGTGCGGCGGGCAGCGCCGACAGGATCGCTTCATCGACCGCCGGATCGCGCTCGCCTCCGCCGGCGGCGACGATCATGTGAGTGCGCGCCAGCAGCGCCGGATCGCCCTTGATGCCGGCTTCCTGCAGGGCCAGTCCGGCCGCATAGGTGCCGATGCGCTGCCACGGCTCCATCTGGCGCTGGTCGCCGCGCTTGGGGATCTGGCGGTCGAATTCCAGAGGGACGATCGGATGCACGGAAAATGGCGCGAAGCTGGTTTCGTCCACTACGGGGGTGAAGCCGGACGGGGTGGAGGTGGACAGCGCGGCCCGATGCGCGGCCAGCCCCTCACCCAGGCAGGAGACGAGGCCGATACCGGTGATCAGGGCGTCACGGTCACGTGGCATCCAGCAGCTCCCGCGGGATGCCGACGCGATGGGCGGCCTCCAGCATCCGGGCACGCAGCGACGGATTGGGAAACGGCGCCAGGCGGTAGGTCAGTTCCGCCTCGGCGACGGTTTTGCCGCTGGCTTCGAGCCGGCCGGACATGATGG
Source organism: uncultured Pseudomonadota bacterium (assembly GCA_963777625.1). Taxonomy (GTDB): domain Bacteria; phylum Pseudomonadota; class Alphaproteobacteria; order Acetobacterales; family Acetobacteraceae; genus DATDIC01. The sequence continues at coordinate 300,376 of CAVZRO010000035.1, forward strand.
CATAGCCGGACCCGTCATGCAGCAGCCGTACCTCCGCGGCGAGCTGGGTGGAAGGTGCGACGAAGGCACGCAACTTGGCCTCCTTCACCTGGGCGAGGAAGGCCATGCGGTCGAAGCGGTGCAGCGCCAGCAGCAGCCAGCCGCCGGTCTGGGCCATGGTCTCGATCATCAGCACGCCCGGCAGGATCGGGTAGTCGGGGAAGTGGCCCTCGAACACCGGGCTGGTTGCCGGCACCGCGCATTCGGCCCGCACCAAGCCGCCGGGGAGGTCGATCGCCGCGACCCGGTCCACCATCTGGAACTGTTCCAGCCGCATGACTGGCGGCTCAGGCCTTCGTCGCGACCAACGAGTCGATGTTCGAGCAGAGGTCCTGCATGACGAAATACCGGTCGGAGGTGACCTTGCCTTCGTTCACGTCCTGCGTCCATTGTTCAAGCGGCATCTTGATGCCGAACGCCTTGTCGATGGCGAACGCGACATCCAGAAAATCCAGGCTGTCGATGCCGAGATCGTCGATGGCGTGGCTCTCCGGGGTGATCTTCTCCCGCGGGATGTCGCACGTTTCCGATATGATCCCGGCAACCGTGTCGAACGTAGACGCCATAAATCGACCGACCCCTGCTATCGGGGGCACTAACACCACACCGTACCGGGCGCCGCAAGTGGCGGGATGACAGGCCCCGGCGCCCCGGGGGTCCGGCTCTGGAGGCCGCCCCAGGCTTCCATTTTCAGCGCGTCGGACGCTGTGTCGAACTGTTTTTCGCGGGCAAATTCACGCCGATCTGCCCCGATCGCTGCGAGCGCGGCTTCGCCGCGGCGGCCACCAAATCGTCGCGCGCCGGGCGTCCTTCTTCTCCCGCGTGGAATAGACCGCGAGAACTGTCGGCCCCTTGCCGGGGACCAGACCACGGCAATGTCGCTGGCCGTGCCGCAATCGCCCGATCCGGTCTTGTCGCCGACTTGCCATCCCGTGGGGGCCACGAACAGCACGGTGCGGCGGGTGGCCAATGCCGTCATCGACATCTTCAATCGGTCCGGCGATGCACCCTGGTCAATTCCTCGGCCAGTTTCGCCAGCCACTCGCAAAATTCGGTGCTGACGGGATTCTCCGGACCGTGCGTCGGAAGATAGGCGAAGTAAGTCCGTGCCGGCAGGCTGACCTCGGGAAAGGGCGTCACCAGCCGTCCCGCGGCAAGATCATCGCCGACCAGCGCGGTCGGTCCCACCGCTACGCCGAGGCCATCGATCGCGGCCTGGATCGACAGATAGAAATGGTCCAGCGTCAATGCCGCCGCCGGCTGCAATCCCGCATGACCGGCCTCGGTCAGCCAGTCATGCCAGAGTCTCGGCATGGTGGCGACGTGGAGCAACGTGTGCCGCTCCAGGTCGGCGACCATCCTCAGCGGATTCCGCGTTATGGCGGCAGGGCTGCAGACGGGCAGCCGGCGCTCGCCCAGCACGGGACGGGCGGTGAAGCCGTGGAACGTGTCCGGGCCACCGCGGATCACCACGTCGTACTCCTCCGGCAAGGCATCGACGGGCTCGTTGGAGGTGGTCAGCCGCACCTCGATGCCGGGATGCGCCTCGCGGAACAAGGTCAGGCGCGGCAGCAGCCAGCGCAGGCTGAACGTCGCCAGCGCATTGACGCGCAGCACCGTGGCCATCGGGCCACCCCGCCGCTCCCTGTGCTGCCGTGCCGCCGCTGAGATGCGGTCGAGCGCCGGCCTGAACTCGGCCAGCAGGGCGTCGCCGTCTGGCGTCAGTGCCACGCCGCGGTTCAGCCGCCGGAACAGCGCCGGCGCGCCGAGCCATTCCTCCAGCAGGTGGACCTGGCGGCTGATCGCGCCGTGGGTGACGCCGAGTTCCGCGGCGGCGTCCTTGAAGCTGCCGCGGCGGGCAGCGGCTTCGAAGGCGCGCACCGCGTTCAGCGGCGGCAGAAGCCGGCGTTGCGGAGATGCGCGCAACATGATGTGAGTTTTCCTGACCTAATCCCGCAAAATAGATCATTTGTGGGGTGCACGGCAAATGCCCATGCTGTCGGAGGTGAGATTTCGTCGCCTGAGCCATCAGCCAGGTGAGACGCGTGGAGGAACCACGGATGAGCCACCTTGCTGTCTCCCCGCCTGCCATCCTGGACCGGCCTGGGAAGGCGCGCGCCCAACGCACCCTGGCGCTTGCCGGGCTCGCCCACGCACTGCACGACGGCTTCACCGATATGATCTACGTGCTCCTGCCGGTGTGGCAGGTACAGTTCGACCTCGGGTACGGCTCGCTGGCAGTTCTGCGCGCCCTGTACGTGGGCGCGCTGGCCGCGCTGCAGGTGCCGTCCGGCCATCTGGCGCAGCATGTGGACGCGCGGACGGTGCTCGTGCTTGGCACGCTGCTGAGCGCCGGCGGTTACGCCCTGGCCGGGTTTTCGGGCAGCCTGGCGGGATTGTGCGCCTTTCTCGCGCTGGCCGGAGCCGGTGGCAGCACGCAGCACCCGCTTGCCTCGGCGGCCGTATCGAGAGCCTATGGCGGGGCGGCCCGCGGCCCGCTCGGCACCTACAATTTCGCCGGGGATGTCGGCAAGGCCGCGCTCCCGCCGGCTGTCGCCCTACTGCTGACCGTCATGGACTGGCGCACGACGCTCTGGGTCGTGGCGGGGCTGGGCACCGGGGTGGCGCTGCTGATCTGGTGGCTCATGCCGCTGGTCTCGATGCCTCGTATGGCTGCCATGAGGTCCGCTGCCCCCGTCACTGACATTCCCGGCAAGGGTGGCTTCGGGCTGCTTCTTGCGATCGGCGTGCTGGACAGTGCGGCGCGCATGGGCTTCCTGCTGTTCCTGCCGTTCCTTCTCCGGGCCAAGGGCGCGCCGTTGACCACGGTCGGACTGGCTCTGTCCCTGGTCTTCATCGGCGGCGCGTGTGGCAAGGCGGCTTGCGGATGGCTGGGTGTGCGGCTCGGCCTAGTTGCAACCGTGATCGTGACCGAGGTTGGTACCGCCATGGCGATCCTGGCCGTACTCGCCCTGCCGCTCACCCCGAGCCTGACCTTGCTGCCGCTGCTGGGGGTGATGCTCAACGGCACATCATCGGTGCTCTACGGCACAGTGCCGGAACTCGTGGCCACCGAGAGAGTCGAGCGCGCCTTCGCGTTGTTTTACACGGGCACGCTTGGATCGAGCGCACTGGCGCCCGTGCTTTATGGGCGGCTCGGTGACGCAGGCGGACCGGCCTGGGCGACTGCGGCGGCGGCCGCGACGGCGCTGGGGGTCGTGCCGCTTATCCTACTGCTGTCGCCGCGGCTGGCATCGTTCGCCCACGCGGAGACCGCCTGATCCCTGCTTCGGCAGCGAGCCGGCGCGTGCTCTGTGGGCTCCGACTTACATCCAGTGGGCCGGCTGCCACGCCCATCCGGCGGTGGTCTGCTGCCAATAGCCAGGCATGAACATGTTGCTGTGGGTGCCCTGCGGGACATACAGCCCCGGCGCCCACGCGTAGCCGGCGCCGTTCCAGTCCCAGTGACCCGGCTGCCAGATCAACGGCGTGGCAGACACCGGTGGCGGCGGGATCGTTTCGGCCCGCTGCGGCGGAACCGGAGGATAGGCGGCCGTGGTGGCGACGACGCAGCCCGATAGCAGGCAGGCCGCGCCCAGCAGGGCGGCGGCAAGGACAGGGTGTTTCATCCGGTCTGTCTCCCTGGGTCCATTCGCGATATGCAAGAGATGGCGCAGCCGGCCCGCGCTGTCCATGGCGGTAGCCGGGAGTTCAGGGCGGCAGAAGGATTGTGGCGACGGCCTGGGCGGCGATGCCTTCGCCGCGGCCGGTGAAGCCGAGGCGCTCCGTGGTGGTCGCCTTCACCGAGACGGCCGCGATATCGGTGCCCAGCAACGCGGCCAGACGGCGGCGCATGGCATCGGCATGCGGCGTAATCTTCGGGCGCTCGCAGATCAGGGTGACGTCGGCATTGGCCAGCACCCCGCCGCGCGCGGCGATGCGCCCGGCGGCATGCGTCAGGAAGCGGGCACTGTCGGCGTCCTTCCAGGCGGCCTCGGTCGGGGGGAAGTGACGCCCGATATCGCCTTCGGCCAGGGCGCCGTAGATGGCGTCGCACAGCGCGTGGATGCCGACATCGGCGTCCGAGTGGCCGGCAAGCCCCTGGTCGTGGGGGACCGTGACGCCGCACAGCACCAACGGACGGCCGGATGCCAGGGCGTGGACGTCGAAGCCGGTGCCGGTGCGGGGAATCATCCGGCCGGCGAGGATGCGTTCCAGGCGCAACAGGTCCTCCTTGTAGGTGAGTTTGATGTTGTCCTCCGAGCCGGGGACGATGGCGACGGCGCCACCGGCGGCTTCCAGCAGGGCGGCATCGTCGGTGGCGTTAGCGGCGGGGGCGGCACGGTGGGCGGCGAGCAGGGCGGGGAAGCGAAACGCCTGCGGGGTCTGGGCGCGGTACAGTCCGGCGCGCGCCACGGTTTCCGTGATGCGATCGCCGGCGACGCGCTTCAGCGTATCGGCGACGGGAATGGCGGGGATGGCGCCCGGCGCGGCCTCCAGCGCGGCAAGCAGAGCCTGAATGGTGCCTGGCGGAATGAATGGCCGGGCTGCGTCGTGCACCAGGACGAGATCGGGATGATGGGGCGCCAGAGCTTCGAGCCCGGCGCGGACGCTTTCCTGTCGCGTGGCGCCGCCTTGTACCGGTGGGAGGTGATGGAGGCCGGCGAGCGCCTGGGCGATCGGGCCGGTGTCACCCACAGGTTGCAGCAGCGTGACATAAGGGTCGAGCGCCTCCGCCGCGTGTCGGATCGGCGGGCGCCCGAGCAGCGGGGCGAACTGCTTCGGGATGTCGGTGCCGAAGCGGGTGCCGGTGCCGGCAGCGACCAGGATGGCGGCGATGGGCATGGCAAGGATTTTCCCCGGTGGTCGTTAGAGCGTGAACGGGTGTGCGCACCGGAGAAGGCGGATCCTTCGTCGGCCGGCGCACACAGCCGTCTCTGGATCGGGTCATTCTAACAGCGTCCGAATCAGGCCGTGGCCGTCGCAAGTCGCCTGGACATCGCGTGTCTGAACCAGTCGCTCATCGATAACCGCCGGACAAAGGTCTCCCATGTTTCTCCTACGGAGTGATTTGTCCAGGTTACGATGATAGCGGTGGAAACCAACTCCTGAGTGTGAAAGTAAGTACAGCTTTCAAGGCCTTGGCCGTAGGACGAATCCTCATTGCTCGAATTCGATTTCAAGCGAGACGTTGACAATGTCAAGCGTCCCACTGAAACTAACAGTCGTCGGCCTCCCCCTGGTGATCGTTGGGAACTGGCAGTCCTTGTTGCTTTGCTGCTTTCTTCGTCGCCTTCTCTGCAGCGATGCGTTCCTTCAGCGCAGCAAAGGCGGCGGGGCCATCGTCCTCAAAGTTGACAGGTCTGATTGCGAAGGTCAGCACCGGACATCCGCCACCGCCGCCACCCTCAATCTTCGGCCATAGCTTTTCATGGTGCGTCGTGGCTTTCCCGTATGAGGAGCCCTTACCGAGTTGTTTGAATATATCCTGCAACTCCCAAGAGCGTGTGATGATAATTCCGACTTGTATCGCCCTTAGCTCAAATAGCAGGCGGAAATTGTTCAGATCGCGGTCGAAGAACGGATCTTTATTGTTCCATTCCATCTCAACGGCTACGCCGCCCTTGAGGCAGTCAACTGCGTGGGTAGGGCTATCGGTTTTCACCTCGTCAACAGTAATTGACGTGGCGAAACCCTTTTCCTGCCAGCCCTTCGCGTAGAAGGCGCCATCGATACGTCGGCTTATTAACGACCGATTGCCACCTCCCACCAGCACCTCGGACTTTAGCAGCCGAAAGCCTCTTAGAACGTCTTGAACGTCCTGCCATTCGTCGGGGCAGGCGGTTCTCAGCACGCCGGCCGCGTTCCGCCATTCCTTGACGTGGTACCGAACGCAAATGTCGGTTGGGACAAGATGCAGTGTGGACATGGACCGATCATGGCGCACTCAAGCGGCGTCTGGGAAGGGTAGGACGTCATCCGAAACTGACCCGTTGCCGGGGTGCGCATCCGAGAATCCTCTCTGTTCAGTGCGGTGATGTTCTCACAGGAGGACGACCGCAATCCGCTATTCGGCCGCAATAGGAAGCAGTCCTTGGGTCGAATTGTAGGCATAGGTTTTCCAAGTCGGCTTGTACTCTCCATCTGCTTGATGGCCCCATGTTGCCCAACCCGACGTTAAACCTCGTGCAAACAACTCAATACGCGGACCGGGGCTGCAGGCTTCGATAATCGAATAAAGCTCATCCGGTTTCCGGGAATGCTCCCGTTTACGGGTTTCGATGATATTCACCTGGCTTCGGCCCGGCTGCAGAGTGCGAGCGTTCTTACCTGGTACACCAAACAGAACCAGCTCGGTAACGTTACGGAAATAGAACCCTACCCCACGGCCATCACTTCCGCCGTCCTTACGGATTTTGTGCCAAACGAGGTTCGATTTGTAAGTAAAACCCCAGCTCTGCATCACATGCAGGCCCTCTGGCAGCATCGCGTTCGGCACCCAAAGATATAGGTGAGCAACTGACGCGGCGCACGCCGCGACTGGCAGCGCAGCAATTGCCTCAGTGGACATCGTATCATATCTAAGGAGACGGCGATGTTCGGGCGCGACTTTGCCGGTTCGATTGGTGAACCGCCAAGGTGGGTCGACCAAAATCGTCCCAAAGCGGGATCCCTTCGTGGCTGAGCGAAAGTCCTCTGCTGCATCGCGATGGTCTTCGTCCGCCATTGGAGCCCCTTCTTGTACTGTATCGCCTCATCCGCGCGGCAATTCGTCAAGCGGAAAGACGTGCTACCCAAATGAATGTCCAGGTTTTCCGGAGGAGCTATTTGAGGCAACATATCGAGAACACCGGGAGCAGTCAACGCTATTTCCGGCTTAAATCAGCCCGATTGTTGGATCGGGGTAGCTACGCCGTTACCACAGTCCCTTCCGGCAGATTGGTTGTTGCGCCTCGCTTAACTCCTCCCCTCCCTCTCCGCATTTTCCGCGCCGCCGGGATGGGGCTGTAGCTCAGCTGGGAGAGCGCCTCGTTCGCAATGAGGAGGTCAGGGGTTCGATCCCCCTCAGCTCCACCACCCCGGCCTTCGACCCGACGCATCTGAACAGCGCCCCACCATCATAGCCCCAGCGAATCGCGGATACGCCCGTAGGTGACCCGGGCGGCGACGCCCACCTTCCACAATCCGTGGAACGGGATCTCCTTCAGCTCCGTGACTGGCATGTTCAACGCCTCGACCGGCGTCCCGGTCAGACGCCGCGCGATCTCCCCGCCCATGACCGTGGACATGGCCACACCGCGGCCATTGTAACCCAAGCTGACAAGCACGCTCGGGTCGGGCTCGTGGAAGTGCGGATAATGATCCGTGGTAACCGCCAGTTGACCATTCCACGCGTGCGTCCAATTCACACCGCGCAGCTCCGGCCACAGCCGCTGAGTGTAGCGGACCAGCCAACCAAGCGTCTCCCGCGTGACACCGTCGCGCATCGGGCTGCGGCCGCCCATCAGCAGCCGGCCCCCGGTGTCCACGCGGTAATAGACGGTGATCTGGCCGTTCTCATAAAGCGCGGTCCCCTCGGGCAGAATGGAGGCAACCAGCTCACTGGGCAGCGGCTCGGTCGCAACGATGCCGCTGAACACCGGCACCACACTGCGCCGAAGCCTCGGCCAGATCTCATCGGTGTACGCGTTGGTGGCGAGCACCAACCGCTCCGCGCGCACCGTCCCCGATTGAGTGCGAACGGCCCAGTATTTGCCATCCCGGCGGATCGACAGCACCGGCGATGCGCCATGCACCACGGCGCCGGCGCGGGTCGCCGCCTCGGCCAGCCCACGTGCGTAGCCCAGCGGGTTCACCGTGCCGCCGCGACGATCCAGCACCGCCGCCAGATAGCGACGCGTCCCGGTCATCCCGGCAACGCCGCTCCCCTCGAGCAATTCCACCGGCATGCCGCGGCGAATGCATTGCTCGGCCGTGCTCCGCACCTGCTCGGCGTTTTTCGAAGCGTAGGCGGCACGCAGCGTGCCGCCCTGCCGGGCCTCGCATTGGATCTGGTGGCTGCGGATCAGCTCGAACACTCTGGTCGGGGCGTCGGCCGAGAAGGTCACCATGCGGCGCCCCAGGTCAGAGCCGAAATCCGCCTCGATCTGGTCCGGGTCGTATTTGAGGCCGGGATTCACCTGGCCGCCGTTACGTCCCGACGCGCCCCAGCCCGGTTGATGCGCCTCCAGCACGACCGTGTCCACGCCGCGCTGCGCCAAATGCAAAGCCGCGGACAGACCGGTGAAGCCGCCGCCCACGATGGCCACGGAAATGCGCTTGTCGCCATCGAGCGGTGGCGCGTCGATCGGGGGACGCGCGGTATCGGCATACAGGCTCGGGGGGAGCGGGCTGAGTGCGTACGCGGTGAGGCTGGGCATGGTCTCATGGTTATCACGGCCGACGCCTCAAGGCTTGGGGGGATGCTTGGAACGGTCGTTCGGCAGCACCTCCGCGCCGCGGTCCACGGCCCCTGATCTGTGACCGCACGAGTATCCCCCGCGTTGTTCGGACACCGATGGCGGCCACCAACCACAGACAAGGCCAAATGACGCCGAACGCAAAGAACAGCAACACCAACCGAACCAGCAGCAAGTGGTGGTAGTCAGCGAGCCAGGTATTCATGACCGTTCCCAACATGGCCCGTCGTTCGCCGGCCAGGCTAGAACCAGAATCAGAACAGCACGCCGGTTTCGACCAACCCGCGGACTTGGTTCGTTTTGTTGAGACCAGGTCCAAATGCGAACCCGTCCACGGCATTGGACAGCGCCACATAGGAAACTTCGCCACGGACGAAGAAGCGACTCCACTGGAAGGTGGGCGTCAGTGTCAGCGACATCGCCTTGCTGCCGGGGCCGTAGAGCAGGTTGGGCGCGCCTTCCGAGAGGCTTCCGGTCGACCCGATATATTCAATACGTCCGGCGAGGCTGAAATGCGAATTGAACGTATAGTTCGCGAGGGCCGCAGCACCATAGGTCCAGGCGTCTTGCTGGAACCCGAAATGGACGTTCTTCGGGACATGGCTCCACTGCACATAGGGCGTAATCGTCCACGGCCCGGACGAGTACGTATAAATAATGTCGTAGATTGAGCTGTTATTTTGCGCGAGCGGAGTGGCGATAGTGGATCTCCCGGTGCTGCCGGCATTTCCGCCGGCCGCGAACACCAGAGTATTGGAACTATTGATGGTCCAGGTCGCGGAACCCGAGATCCAGTTGAATACGTCGGAATAGTACCCGTCATTGAATGAGATCGCGAAAGCGACCGGTCCCCAGGTATAATTTGCTTGCACGCCGCGGCTGACTGCTGGTTCCTGGCTCCACAGCAAACCGCGCTCGATATTCATGTTCTCGAAAGAGAACGTGTATTCCGCCCCGATCAGCGTCGGCAGCTTTCCGCCCTCGATCGAGAAGTTGCTTGTGGGTGCGATTTTGATAAAGGCTTGCGGCACGGGACCAAAAAAGTCAGGGTTCGTGTTGGTAACCGAGATGAACTGGCTACCCAAGGCTGGAAGCGTGTAGGCACCCACTTGCACATAATACTGTAGCAGCCCGTCCGTCTTCTGGATCATGATCTGGGCGTTGCTGAGGTCGATCTGGCCGTTCCTGTTCCCCGGCACCGGGTTGCTCTGCTCGAAGCCGAGCCCGCTCAGCACCCCGGTGATGTAATTTTTCCCGAGCGGGCCGAGATTGACGCTCATCGGAGTGGGACTGAATGCCAGAGGGCCGCTCATACCGGGAGTTGGCAGGGTGATATTGGCCGAGGGCGGACCAGACGCTGTGGCTGGCGCAGCCGGAGCCGGCGCCATGGTTTGAGCGACAGCCGAGGTGCCGGAGCATATGGTAGCAAGCATAACTATAATCGAAGCAGCAATAATGCGCATTATCTTGCACTCCCCAGCAGTCAAGAGCGCGGTCCCGGTGCCCCATCGCATGCATCGTCATCGCCACACTCAAAAGCGCGCGGTGACATCCGCGCGCTGCGCCAGAATATCGAACCCGGGCATATAAATTCCATTGGGCGTAAAGCCGCACAGTATATAGCTGCTATAATGGCCTCGGGCGCGTGCTCTACCGGGCGACTGCCGCTGGCGAACATTCGCGTCGACGGCATTTGGACACCCAGGGAGTGAGCGATCATCTGAACCTGTTGCTGATGTTGCGGCTGGTCATCCGGTGAATGCAAAAGCGCCAGCTCGTGCTCGCGATAGTTACAGTTGCCTCTCCACGTTGGCCACAACTGAGAGCCGACCCACCGCGGACCGGCAGTCATCGGCGCATTCACCCGCCACGCGCGTGCGAGGCGCGTCGCCCGCGCCGCCGCTTGCCAAACCCTCGACATTTGGCAACCAACAACCCGCATCGCTGGTTTACCATGCCCGCTTCACCCGCGCACCAGACCCGCGCGCCAGGATCGTCGAACGTGGAGAAACCAATGCCGGACCTTCCGGCCCCCCCTGCCCGTATCCCCCCGACACAGGTCCAGCCGGAAGGACCGGGCCTGACCTCCATGTTCGCCCTGCTGGTCGGCGTGGTCGTCGTCGCCAGCCTGTATTTCGGACGCGAGGTGCTGATCCCGGTCACCCTCGCCGTGCTGCTGAGCTTCCTGCTCGCGCCGCTGGTCAATCTGCTGCACAGGATCAGGTTCGGCCGGGTTCCGTCGGTCATCGTCGCCGTCGTCGTCGCGCTCGGCGTCATCCTCGCCCTGGCCGGGCTGATCGGCATGCAGATCGCCCAGCTTTCGGACGAGCTCCCGGCTTACCAGGCCACCGTCGAGCAGAAGATAACGACGGTTCGCGACATGACCGTCGGGCGCCTCTCGACCGCGCTGCAGGAACTCGGCCAACGCGTCGGCCTGCACAATCCGCCGGCGCCGCAGCATCCGGGCAGCCCGGCCGCGCAACCTGCCCCGGCACAGAACCAGACGCCGTCCATCTCACCGATCGCCATCGTGGAAAGCGTGGTCGGGCCGGTGGTCAGCCCACTCGCCACCATGTTGATCGTGGTGGTCGTCACGATCTTCGTCCTGCTGCAAAGAGAGGATCTGCGTGACCGGCTGATCCGCCTGTTCGGATCCGGCGATCTGCACCGAACCACCTCGGCGATGGACGACGCCGCCCGCCGGCTCAGCCGCTACTTCCTGGTCCAGCTCTGCATCAATTGGGCCTATGGCTGCGTGATCGGCCTGGGTTTGGCGGTCATCGGGATACCAAGCCCCATCCTGTGGGGCACGCTGGCCATGCTGCTCCGCTTCGTTCCCTATATCGGCGCGCCGATGTCCGCGCTGCTGCCGCTGCTGCTGGCAGCCGCCGTGTCCAACGGCTGGTCGCGCGTGGTGTGGACCGCCGGGCTGTACATCGTCTGCGAAACCATCACCAGCCAGGCCGTCGAGCCGGTGCTCTACGGCCGCAGCACCGGCCTGTCGCCCGCCGCGGTGATGATCGCGGCAATCTTCTGGACCTGGCTGTGGGGACCGATCGGACTGATCCTGTCCACGCCGATGACGCTCTGCATGGTTGTGCTCGGGCGTCATTTCAAACGGCTCGAATTTCTCGACGTCATGCTCGGCGACCGCCCGGCGCTCAGCCCAGTGGAAAGCTTCTACCAGCGCCTGCTCGCCGGCGATCCTGACGAGGCCGAGGAACAGGCCGAACAGATGCTGCGCGAGATGCCGCTTTCCTCATATTACGACGAAGTGGCGCTCAAGGGCCTGCAGCTTGCCGCCAACGATGCGGCGCGCGGCGTGCTGACACCCGATCAGACCGCGCACATCAGGGGCGCGATCGCCGCGCTGGTGCACGACCTGGACGATCATGACGACCGTCCGGCCGGCACCACGAAGCGCGAACATCCGAAGCTTCCGGTTCTCGCGCCGGAATGGAGCAGCGAGCATCCCGTGCTGTGCGTCGCCGGACGCGGGCCGCTGGATGACGCGGCTGCGTTGATGCTGTCCCGCTTGCTGGTGAAGCACGGCCTCGGCGCCCGCCCCGTGCCGCATGAAGCGGTGTCGCGCAGCGCCATCCCGATGCTCGATCCGAGCGGAGTGGCGATGCTATGCATCTGCTATCTCGAGATCGCAGGCAGTCCGGCGCATCTTCAATTCCTGCTGCGCCGGATGCGCCAGCGTTTCCCGACACAGCCGATCCTGGTCGGCCTGTGGCCCTCCACGGACGAGATACTGCGTGACGAACGCCAGCGTGCGGCAATCGGGGCGGATTACTACGTCAGCTCGTTGCACGGGGCGGTGCAAGCCTGCCTGGAAGCAGCACGAAACGCCAGCAGCCAGACGCAAGGACCCGCGGAGCCGAAACCGGCAGTGGTGGCAGGACACTAACCGGCTTTGCGCCCACCCGCCGGCGATGCACAATGCCGGCCGGTTGCGCGGGAGCGAAAAAATGGCCGGCAAGGTGATCATCAGTTGCGCCATCACCGGCGCGATCCACACCCCCAGCATGTCGGACCATCTGCCGGTCACGCCGGAGCAGATCGCGCGTGCCGCCATCGAAGCGGCGGAAGCCGGCGCAGCCATTATTCACCTGCACGCACGCGACCCCGACACCGGAGCGCCAACGCCGGACCCGGCAGTGTTCATGCGCTTCCTTCCGGTGATCAAACAGAACACTGAAGCCGTGGTGAACATCACCACCGGCGGCGGGCTGACCATGACACTGGAAGACCGGCTGGCAGCACCGCTGCTCGCCAGGCCGGAGATGTGCAGCCTGAACATGGGAAGCATGAACTTCAACATCTCCCGGGCCGGCGATCGCGTGCAGACCTGGAAGCACGAATGGGAGAAACCGTATCTCGACCGCACCGACGATCACATCTTCCGCAACACGTTCCGGGATATCGAGGGCATCGTGGAACGGCTGGGCCGCGCACACGGCACGCGCTTCGAGTTCGAATGTTACGATGTCGGCCACTTGTACAATCTGGCCTATTGCCTCGATCGCAAGATCGTGGAACCGCCGCTGTTCGTGCAGACGATCCTCGGCATCCTCGGCGGCATCGGGGCGGAGCCGCGCAACCTGCTGTTCATGAAGGAGACGGCGGACCGCCTGTTCGGCAATCAGTATGTCTGGTCGGTGCTGGCGGCCGGGCGCCACCAGATGGCGTTCACCACCATGGCTGGCATCATGGGCGGGAATGTCCGCGTCGGGTTGGAAGACAGCCTGTACATCGGTCGCGGCAAGCTGGCGACATCGAACGCCGAGCAAGTGGGAAAGATCCGGCGCATTCTGGAAGAGTTGAGCCTGGAGATCGCCACTCCAAAGGAAGCGCGCGCGATGCTCAAGCTGAAGGGCGGCGATCGGGTGGGCTTCTGATCGGAGTCACGCAGGAATCGGCTGCCTCCGCCTGCAAAGCCTGGAGCGCCACGAGAGCCCGCCGAGCATCCGATGCGGGGACAAAAATGTGGTCGTGGTAGTAGGCAGCCACGACGTTCGCACTGATCCCATGCTGCGCCAGCCTGCTGGCGACCGCGGCCGTTAGCCCGACCGCTTCCAGGCTGGAATGCACATTGAGGGTGATCGCCCGCAAAACAGTGCGGAACGGCACGCCGTGCCGTTCCGCGTCCGACCTACGGACAATCAGTGTGATCCCTTCTCGTTCCTTGAAGAATCCGGATGGGCAAAGATACAGCTGGTCGTCGACCGTGTCGTCCCGGAATGAGCAGAAGACCATCTCGTCATCCGACAGCTCCGGTTGCATGGTCGCCAATAAGGCAGCGAGTTCGACCGTACCGCTCATGACGGATCTTTTTGACGCAGATATTGGACACCGACTGGGCGAAGCGGCTTGCTCATGTAAACGGTGAAGCCTTCCTTGAAGCGCTCCTCCCGGTCCACCTGATAGCCGAGCCGGCAATAGAGCTGCACGTTCCCATCAAAAAGCTTATTCGTATAAAGCCGCATTGCAGGCAGCCCGAGCGACGCCGCAACCGTTTCGGCATGGGCCATGAGTCGGCGCCCGTATCCCCGCCCCTGGAAGGCGGGCAGAACCGCGACGTTCTCGATCAGCAGGTGGTCGGTTTCGGCAACCATCTCGATGAGAGCCGCCAGGCGGCCTCCCACATGCAACAGGTCAATGTGGTGCTTCAACGCTCTCGCGCCGTAGTCCACCGTCATCGGTGTCGGTTCGCGGCCGATCACCGGAACCCACTTTGCATACGCCGCACATGTCAACTCGTGAACGGCTGGGGCGTCGGACGCAACGGCACGCCGCAACACTGGCTCCTGATGCAGGCGTGGCTTCCCCATCTTGAACCAGGCCTTGGCGATCCGGCCGTCCTCGACCTGGTAGATGGCCACCACGTCAACCTCGCCGGGACCGTCCGGGAAAGTGCGCGTGACCGTTTCATGATCCACCACCAGATTGGCGACGCAGATACGCTTTATCAGCCGACCATGCAGGTTCGGCTCCCTGAACCGGGCGACATGGCGTTCGCGTATCTCGGCCGCACCGGACGCAAGCAGGCGGTCGGGGAATTCATAATAATGGCAATCATCGGCCCACCACCGCATGAATGCGTCGATGTCGCGTGCGTTGTAGGCGTCAAGTTGCTTCTGCACGGGCAGTTCATTGTCGGAGGCGCTGCTGGCGTCCATTGCGGGTTCCCCCAAATCCAAAAACCCCCGCGACGGTTGTCGCGGGGGGTTGAAGCGCTATCCTCGGAGAGCCTTGGCTCAGGTGACGGTATTATCCCTCACGATCCTGACCCGGCTCCTGCGGACACGACGAAACCCGCCGCGGTTGGTTCGGGCGTCGGCGTCGGTCAGCGGCGTTCAAAACGTGGTACATCGTCGTGGCACTGTGCCGTCGCAAACTTTGTTACGTCAAGCAGTTTCACGATCTGGCGGCGTAGGATACTCCAGGGGCGCTGCCCCTGGACCCCGGCAAAGGCTGTGC
>CAVZRO010000036.1:0-16413 GCA_963777625.1 uncultured Pseudomonadota bacterium
GAAAGCGGGAATCCACGCCAACGCCCAGAACTTCGTGGGCTCTCGCATGGACGCCCGCTTTCCCGACGCTTTCGCGGGCATGACGGATCTACCGTCTTCGTCCGCGCGGGTTGGCGGGCGGCGGCGCGCAAACCAAAGGCGATACCCAGCTTCCCCAGGAAGCTGGGTATATAACAAGCCGTCGGCGCGCGATTAGGCCGATCGGTGCCGAAGTGCTACCGTCGGAACATCGTCGTGGATTGCTTGCTGTGAGAAGGGGGAAAGATGCCAAATGACGACCAGTGCCCGGTGTCGGGCGGCCATCAGGGACACACGACCGTTCGGACCAGGGTGAATCGCGACTGGTGGCCGAACCAGCTCAACCTTCAGGTTCTCCATCAGCACTCGTCGCTGTCCGATCCGATGGGCGACGCGTTTGACTATACGAAGGAATTCAACAGCCTCGACCTGAATGCCGTGATCAAGGACCTGCATGCCTTGATGACCGACTCCCAGGATTGGTGGCCGGCGGATTTCGGCCACTACGGTGGTTTGTTCATTCGCATGGCGTGGCACAGCGCCGGCACCTACCGCATCGCCGACGGCCGCGGCGGCGCCGGGGCCGGGCAGCAGCGCTTCGCGCCCCTTAACAGTTGGCCGGACAACGTGAGCCTCGACAAGGCACGCCGGCTGCTGTGGCCGATCAAGCAGAAATACGGCCGGAAAATCTCCTGGGCCGACCTGATAGTCCTGTGCGGCAACGTCGCCCTCGACTCGATGGGCTTCAAGACCTTCGGCTTCGGCGGCGGCCGCGCCGACGTGTGGGAACCTGAAGAGCTCTACTGGGGTCCCGAGGGCACGTGGCTCGGGGACGAACGCTACAGCGGCGAACGTGAGCTGCAGAACCCGCTCGCCGCCGTGCAAATGGGCCTGATCTACGTCAATCCGGAAGGGCCGAACGGCAAGCCGGATCCGGTCGCGGCGGCCAAGGACATCCGCGAAACGTTCCTCCGCATGGCGATGAACGACGAGGAGACCGTTGCGCTGATTGCCGGCGGCCACACCTTCGGCAAAACCCACGGGGCCGGCGATCCGTCCCATGTCGGTCCGGCGCCGGAAGCCGCCGACATCGAGGATCAGGGCCTCGGCTGGAAGAGCAAGTTTGGCACCGGCGTCGGAGCGGACGCCATCGGCGGCGGCCCGGAAGTCATCTGGTCGCAAACGCCGACCAAGTGGAGCAACTACTACTTCGACAACCTGTTCAAATACGAATGGGAGCTGACCAAAAGCCCGGGCGGCGCCTGGCAGTTCCAGGCCAAGGACGCGCCTGCCACGACGCCGGATCCGTTCGATCCGTCGAAGCGGCGTGTGCCGACCATGCTGGTCACCGACCTCTCGCTGCAACTCGATCCCGCCTACGGAAAAATCTCGCGCCACTACTACGAGAATCCGGATCAGTTCGCCGACGCGTTCGCCCGCGCATGGTTCAAGCTGACCCACCGCGACATGGGCCCGCGCATCCGTTATCTCGGCCCGCTGGTTCCGAAGGAAACGCTGATCTGGCAGGACCCGATCCCGGCCGTGGATCATCCGCTGATCGATGAGCAGGACATTGCTGCGCTAAAAGCGAAGATCCTCGCGTCCGGGCTGTCCATTTCCCAGTTGGTTTCGACGGCCTGGGCGTCGGCGTCGACATTCCGCGGCTCCGACAAGCGCGGCGGAGCCAACGGCGCCCGCGTTCGCCTCGCGCCGCAGAAAAACTGGGAGGTCAACCAGCCGGCTTACCTCGCGAAGGTGCTGCAAACGCTCGAGCCGATCCAAAAGGACTTCAACGGCTTGGCCAGTGGCGGTAAGAAGGTTTCGCTCGCCGACCTCATCGTTCTCGGCGGCGACGCCGCGATCGAGAAGGCGGCGAAGGCCGCGGGGCAGGACGTGAAGGTTCCCTTCACGCCGGGCCGCATGGACGCGTCGCAGGAGCAAACCGACGTCGAGTCCTTCGGACCACTCGAACCGACCGCTGACGGATTCCGCAATTATCTCCGCGGCAAGCAGCTCATGATGCCCGAGGAGGCATTGGTGGATCGGGCGCAATTGCTCACTCTGACGGCACCGGAGATGACGGTTCTCGTCGGCGGCCTGCGCGTCCTCGGTGCCAACGCCGGTGGGTCCAACCACGGCGTCTTCACCAAACAGCCCGAGACGTTGACGAACGATTTCTTCGTCAACCTGCTGACCATGGGCACGCAATGGCAGCCCGTCGCCGGCTCCGACGGCGTGTTCGAAGGGCGCGATCGGAAGACGAACGAGATCAAGTGGACCGGCACACGTGTCGACCTGATCTTCGGTTCCCACTCGCAGTTGCGCGCTTTTGGGGAAGTCTATGCGTGCGCGGACGCGAAGGAAAAGTTCGTGAAAGACTTCGTGACTGCCTGGACCAAGGTAATGGACCTCGATCGCTACGACGTGGCCTGATCTCGCCGGCAAGGTCTTCAACCGCTGCTAGAGCGCGGCCGCGACCGAGTATGGGGTAATCGGGACCAGACCAAGACATCTGGGCGGTGTTTCAAACCTCTTTGAAACGCCGCCCAGATGGGCGCCGCTGCCCCTCCGGCTTGACATGCTTCCGGCCCTCGCCGTTCATCGCCGCTCAAGGCAAGCAACGGGGGAAACGGCTTCATGCACGGCAAGACCTGTCCAGGCTTTCGCGAAGCCGTCGCCGACATCCCCGACGGCGCCACGGTGGCCTTCGCCGGATTCGCGATGCCGGGCACGCCGTTCAACCTGATCCGCGCGCTGGCCGAGCATGGCGCCCGCAACCTCACCTGCATCGCCAACACCACCGGCGGCGCCCAGCAGCCGCGCATGCCGGACATCGGCATGCTGGTGGAGCGCGGCCAGGTGCGCAAAGTCATCTGCGCCTTCACCGCCGCCACCCGCGCCTCCGACGTGCTTCCTTTCACCCGCTACTACAAGTCCGGCGAGGTCGAAGCCGAACTGGTCCCGCAGGGCACACTGGCCGAGCGCCTGCGCGCCGCCGGCGCCGGCATTCCCGCCTTCTATACGCCCACCGCCGTCGGCACCGAACTCGCCGAAGGGCGCGAGACCCGCGTGATCAACGGCCACGAATACCTGCTGGAATACGCGCTGCCGGTCGATTACGCCTTCCTGCGTGCCCGCCGCGCCGACAGCTTCGGCAACCTGCAATTCCATCGTTCGCAACGTAACTTCAATCCGGTGATGGCGATGGCCGCTCGCGTCGCGATCGTGGAGGTGGAGGAGGATATCCTGCCCGAAGGCGCCATCGACCCCGACCAGATCCATACGCCCGGCATCTTCATCCACCGCCTGGTCAAGGTGCCGCCGCCGCCCGACGGCCTTTGGCCCACGCGCCGGCAGGAGCGCAAGCAATGAGCGCCAGCGCAACCAAAGGCTGGACCCGCCAGCAGATGGCCGACCGCATCGCCCACGAGTTCCAGGAAGGCTGGATCGTCAATCTCGGCGTCGGCATGCCGACGCTCTGCTCCAACACCGATATCGGCGGCCGCCGCATCATCTACCACTCCGAGAACGGCGTGATCGGCTACGGCCCCATCGCGCCCGCCGGCACCGAAGACCTGAACCTGGTCAATGCCGGCGGCCAGAACGTCACGCTCAATCCCGGCGCCGCCGTGGTCCACCACGCGGACTCGTTCGCCATCATCCGTGGCGGGCGGATCGACGTGACCGTGCTCGGCGCCTACGAAGTCGCGCAGTCCGGCGATTTCGCCAACTGGAAGATCGGCGGCGCCAAGGGCGGCGGTATCGGCGGTGCCATGGATCTTGCCGCCGGCGCCAAACGCGTCTTCGTCATCATGGAGCACACCACCCGCAGCGGCGCCGCGCGGCTGGTGGAACGCTGCGCACTGCCGGTCACCGCGCGCGGCGTGGTGACGCTGGTCGCCACCAATTACGGCCTGTTCGAACCCGCCGGCGATCAGGGTTTCCGCATCCGCGAACTCGCCCCTGGACTGACGGCGGATGATGTAAGGAGCGCCTCCGGCACGCCGCTCATCGGTTGATCGCCGCATCCTGACCCGATCGGCAACGCCGCCTACCGAGCCCCACGCTGCGCCAGCGGCGCAATGAACTGCGGCTCGGTGTCCCACGGGAACAGGATCCAGGTATCCTGCGACACCTCCGTAATGAAACTGTCCACCAGCTCGCGCCCCGCCGGCTTCGCGTAGATGCAGGCGAAATGCGCCCGCGGCAGCAGCGCCCGCACCACTCGTGCAGTGCTGCCGGTATCCACCAGATCATCGACGATCAGGAACCCGGTCCCGTCGCCCGCCGCGCTGGGCGGCTTGGTCACCACGGGCGTCCGCCGAGACGCTTCCGACTCGCCGCCATAGCTCACGATGGATACGCTCTCGACCACCCGGCATTCCAGTTCGCGTGCCACGATCGCCGCCGGGATCAGCCCGCCGCGCGTCACCGCCACCACGCCGGCAAACGGACCCTTGTCCATCAGCCGCCACGCCAGCGCCTTGGCATCCCGATGCAACTGGTCCCAGGTGACGGTGTAATAATGCGCCGGCATCAGAACAGCTTGCCGCCGTCGGGCACCTTGAAGTCGGGCCGCACCAGCACGACCGCGCCGTCGTCGTCCGGCATCCCCAGCGTCAGCACCTCGCTCATGAACGGCCCGATCTGGCGCGGCGGGAAATTCACCACCGCGCACACCTGCCGGCCAATCAACTGATCCGGCCGGTAATGCACGGTGATCTGCACCGAGGATCGCTTGGTGCCGATCTCCTCCCCGAAATCGATGGTCAGCTTCAGCGCCGGCTTGCGCGCCTCGGGAAACGGATGTGCTTCGATGATCGTGCCGACGCGGATATCCACCCGCTCGAAGTCCGCATACGCGATCGTTTCTGGCATGGCAGGCCCCCTCTCCGGCAATGATGCCATGTCGCGCCGGTTTGCTAAACGCCCGTTTGCTAAATGCCCGGGGCGCGGCCAGTCTTGCCGTCACGAACGAACCGCTCCACCCCCGAGGCCCCACGCATGCGCGACTTCCACCTGCCCGGCCGCAGCCGGGTCTATGCCACCCACGGCATGGCCGCCACCTCCATGCCGGCCGCCACCCTGACGGCGCTCGACGTGCTGCGCGCCGGCGGCAACGCGCTGGATGCGGCGGTCGCCGCCTGCGCCGTGCTGTGCGTGATCGAGCCGCAATCCACCGGCATCGGCGGCGATTGCTTCTGCCTCTACGCGCCGGCCGGTGCCGGGAAGGTCATCGCGCTCAACGGCTCCGGCCGTGCCCCCGCGGCCGCAACGATCGACTGGTACGAGCAGCATGGCATGACCACGCTGGACCAGACCTCCGCCCACAGCGTCACCGTGCCGGGCGCGGTCAACGCGTGGGAGACGCTGCTCGCGGCGCACGGCCGCAAGGGCCTGGACGAGCTGCTGCAGCCGGCGATCCGCTTCGCCGCCGAGGGCTGGCCGGTGCACGACAAGGTGGCGTGGGACTGGGGCCGGCTGGAGGACAAGCTGCGCAAGAACGGCGCCCACGCCTTCCTCCCCGGCGGCCACGCCCCCAAGCCCGGCGATCTCTTCCGCCAGCCCGCCCTGGCCGAGACGCTGCGCGCCATCGCCGCCCGCGGCGCCCGCGCCTTCTACGAAGGTCCGGTCGCCGCCGACATCGTCGCCACCCTGCGCGCCCACGGCGGCCTGCATACCGAGCAGGATTTCGCCGCCGGCCTGCACAACGCGGAATTCGTCGAGCCGATCACCCTCAATTGGCGCGGTTACGACGTCTACCAGTGCCCGCCGAACGGTTCCGGGCTCGTGGCGCTGATGATCCTCGGCATGCTGGGCGGTATCGAGACCGCGCCGGATGGACCGATCAGCGCCCAGCGTTTCCATCGCCATATCGAGGCCGCCCGGCTGGCTTATCGCGACCGCGACGCCTTCATCGCCGACCCCGCCCAGGCGGATGTGCCGGTCCGCAAGCTGCTCGACCCCGCCTATCTTGGGGCGTTGCGCGCGTTGATCAGCGACCAACGAGCCATGCGCCAGATGCCCTCGGCCGGCGAATCCATCCTGCCGCCGCACAAGGACACGATCTATCTCTGCGTGGTCGATCGGGACGGCAACGCGTGCAGCTTCATCAACTCGTTGTTCGAAGGGTTCGGCTCCGGCATCCTCGCGGAACGCTCCGGCGTGATGCTGCAGAATCGCGGCTTCGGCTTCCGGGTCCAGCGCGGCCACCCGAACTGCATCGCCCCCGGCAAGCGACCGTTGCACACCATCATTCCCGGCATGGTGATGCAGAACGGCCAGGCGGTGATGCCGTACGGCGTGATGGGCGGGCATTTCCAGCCGATGGGGCACTCGCTGTTCCTGACCAACCTGCTGGAGTTCGGCCTGGATATTCAGGAGTCCATGGATGCGCCGCGGCTGCTGCCATTGCACGGAAAGGTACAGATCGAACGAGGCATATCGCCGGAGATCTGCGACCGCCTGTCACGGTTGGGGCACGAGATGGAACTGATCGAGCGTCCGCATGGCGGCGCGCAGGCAATCTGGATAGATCGTGCACGCGGCTGCTTGATCGCCGGATCCGAGCCACGGAAGGATGGATTGGCACTGGGGTATTGAGGACGCTGTCTCGAGGCATGCGAAGCGAAGGTAAGCGCGGGGCTCCGCCCCGAACCCCGCCAAGGGCAATGCCCTTGGAACCCGCTACTTGGGTTGGATCGCAAAGGCACAGCCTTTGCCGGGGTCCCAAGGGAACCATGGGGGCAGGGCCCCTGGCCTTCCTTCAGCCGGTCTGGGACAATTCGGGGTCATGGAAAAGCATGCATGCGTGAGGCGATAAAAGCATCGGTGCTCACCCGGCTGAAACGCATCGAAGGCCAGGTCGGCGGTTTGCAGCGCATGGTCGCTGACGACCGCTATTGCGTGGACATGCTGACCCAGATCGCGGCGGTCCGCTCGGCCCTGCAGAAAGTGGAAGAGCAGATCCTGCGCGATCACGTCTCGCATTGCGTCGCCGGAGCTTTTGCCTCGGGCGATGTGGTCGAACAGCGCCAGAAAATCGAGGAACTGGTCGAAACGGTCGGGCGAATGCGGAAATAGCGATTTCACCTTGCGCGGATAGTGCGGCAGCATGTCAGCATCGTTGCAAACGACGTCAGATGGCGCCCCGGCGGTCCAGGTACCGGCCGCGACGCGCCGCCGCCTCGGCCGAGGCGTGCGGCGCTTCATGCGTCACCGGCTGGCGCTGGCCGGCGTCGCCATCATTCTCGTGCTGGTGCTGCTGGCCGCATTCGGTCCCGATGTCAGCCCGTACAACGAGCTGACGATCGACATCCGCCACCGCTTCGCCGCCCCGTTCGGCGGTGCGCATGTGCTGGGCACCGATCAGCTCGGACGCGATATGCTGACCAGGCTGGAAATGGCCGGCCGCATCTCGCTGACGGTCGGTTGCGCGGCGATGGTGCTCAGCACGATCGTCGGTACCGTGGTCGGCGTGCTGGCCGGCTATTACGGCGGGGTGATCGGCGCGGCACTGATGCGCATCGTCGATGCGATGCTGTGCTTCCCCTCGATCTTCCTGCTGCTCGCGCTGGCCGCCTTCGTGGAACCGAGCCTGTTCTCCATCACCATCATCATCGCCGCCACCGGCTGGATGGAGGTCGCCCGCCTGGTGGAGGCGCAGGTGCGCTCCCTGCGCGACCGCGACTTCGCGGTGGCCGCCCTGGCGCTCGGCGCGCCCGACCGGATGATCATGTTCCGGGAACTGTTTCCGAACGCCGTGGCACCCATCGTCGTCGCGGCGACGCTGAATGTCGCCCGCGCCATCCTGCTGGAATCCTATATCAGTTTCCTTGGCTACGGCATTCAGCCGCCGGTGCCGAGCTGGGGCAACATGCTGAACAACGCGCAGGAATATCTGGTCAGCGCACCCTGGCTGGCGATCCTGCCCGGCGCGGCGATCACCCTGGCGGTGACCGGCTTCAATTTCCTGGGCGACGGGCTGCGCGACGCGCTGGACCCGAGGCTCGATATTCGATGACCGACACGATGCTGGAGGTGGCCGACTTGTCGGTCCGCTTTCGCACCGATGCCGGCACCGTCCCGGCGGTGAACGACATGTCCTTCTCGCTCGCACGCGGCGAGACGCTGGCGCTGGTGGGCGAATCCGGCTCCGGCAAGAGCGTCACCAGCCTGGCCATGATGCGGCTGCTGCCGCCGCCGCCCGGCTGCGAGGTGCGCGGGCGGGTGACGCTGGCCGGTACCGGCGAGCTGCTGTCGCTGCCGGAACCGGCGATGCGCGATATCCGCGGCAGCCGGGTCGCAATGGTGTTCCAGGAACCGATGACCTCGCTCAACCCGGTACTGCCGATCGGCGAGCAGATCGCCGAGCCGCTGCGCTACCATCGCGGCATGCCCCGGGCGGCCGCCCGGAAGGAGGCAGCGGGGCTGCTGGATCGGGTCGGCATTCCCGAACCGGGCAAGCGGCTGGCGAGCTACCCGCACCAGCTCTCGGGCGGCATGCGCCAGCGCGCCATGATCGCCATCGCCCTGGCCTGTGACCCTGACGTGCTGATCGCCGACGAGCCCACCACCGCCCTCGACGTCACGGTGCAGGCGCAAATACTGGAGCTGCTGAAGGATTTGCAGGCGCGCACCGGCATGGCGATGCTGTTCATCACCCATAATCTCGGCGTGGTGGCGGAAGTCGCCGACCGGGTGATGGTGATGTACGCCGGACGGGTGGTGGAGCAGGCATCGGCGCGGACGCTGTTTCATGCCCCGCGCATGCCCTACACGCGCGGCCTGTTGCAGTCCGTGCCCAGGATGGTGCCGCTGGAGGCGCTGGGTTCGCCGCTCGCGGCGATTCCCGGCAACGTCCCGGATCCGGCGAATTTGCCGTACGGTTGCGCGTTCGCGCCGCGCTGCGCCCATATGCGCCCCGATCCATGCGAGGCGGCGCTGCCGTCGCTCGATCCGATCGGCCTGAACCATCTGGTCCGCTGCGCCCGCTGGCGCGACCTCGCGGCGTAGCGCGGTGGCGGACGCCGCACCGATCCTTTCCGTCCAGTCGCTGCGCAAGGAATTCGCGCTGCGGCGCCGGCTCCCGCTCGGACCGCGCGATACGGTCAAGGCCGTGGACGACGTATCGTTCTTCGTGGTGCAGGGCGAGGTGCTGGGACTGGTCGGAGAATCGGGCTCGGGCAAGACCACCGTGGGACGCACAGTGCTGCGGTTGATGGAGCCCACCGACGGCACCATCCATTTCCGTGGACGCGATATCACCCACCTGTCGCGGCATGCGTTGCGACCGATCCGCGCCGACATGCAACTGGTGTTTCAGGACCCGTTCGCCTCGCTCAATCCGCGCATGACGATCGGTCGGATCGTGGAAACCCCGCTGCTGATCCACCGCCCGAAGCTGACCGGCGCCGAACGGCGGGAGGTGGTGGCCAGCGCGCTGCGCCTGGTCGGTCTGACGCCTGAATTCGCCGCCCGCTATCCGCATGAATTTTCCGGCGGCCAGCGCCAGCGCGTCGGCATCGCCCGCGCGCTGATCCTGCGCCCCGGCTTCCTGGTGGCCGACGAGCCGGTGTCCGCGCTGGACGTGTCGATCCAGGCGCAGGTGGTGAACCTGTTGCGGGAACTGCGGGCGGAGCTGGGCCTGTCGATCCTGTTCATCGCCCACGACCTTGCGGTGGTCGGCCATATCTCGGACCGCGTGGCGGTGATGTATCTGGGGAAGCTGGTCGAGCTGGCGCCCACCAAGGCGCTGTTCCGCGCACCCCGGCACCCGTACACGGAGGCGCTGCTATCGGCCGCGCCGGAGCCGGATCCCGACCGGCACCACGCACGGATCGTGCTGGCGGGCGATCCGCCGAGTGCGGTCAACCCGCCGTCCGGATGCCGCTTCCGCACCCGCTGCCGCTACGCCGAGCCGGCCTGCGCCGAGGCGGTGCCGCCGCTCGGCGAGGTGGCGCCCGGCCATTTCAGCGCCTGCCGCCGGCCGGAGCTGGTCCTGCAAGGGGCTGGCTGAGCCGACTCGACCGATCCGCCGTCATTCCCGCGAAAGCGGGAATCCAACGACTGCCCGTGCCAGACCGCCGGGTCGCATGGATGCCCGCCGGCGCGGGCATGACGAGGAGCGGGCATGACGAGGAAGCGGGCATGACGAGGGAAGCGTCAACATCCCGGGCGGTTGCCATCACCCCGGCAGCTTTACCAACAGGTCCTCCCCTTCCACGCGCAGTTCATAAACCGGCAAATCCTTCTCGATCGGGGCGCAGAGTCCCTTCCCGGTCCGCACGTCGAAGCGGCCGGCGTGCAACGGGCACTCGATCTGCCCGTCTTCCAGCCAGCCATCGGAGAGCTGCGCGTATTCGTGCGTGCAAACATTGTCAGTGGCACGGAATTCGCCGCCGCCCAGGTTATACACCGCGATATCCCGGTCGCCGACGCGGACGCCGATCACCCCATCCTCGGGGACGTCCGCCTTCGCCGCCACCCGCACCCACGTATCCGCCATCACTGCCTCCTGCTGTCTGCCGGCAACAATGCCAGCGGGCAGCGAAGCGGCCAAGCTGTCACCGGAACCTGATCGTGACGATGGTCAATTCGGACGGTTATGGTGTCGCCGCCGAACCGGAGCCCGCATGACATCTGTCGAACCGACGATTCCCACCCATGGCGCCGCCGTGCTGCCCGAGGTCACCGTCGAGACCTATAACGCCGAGCTGCGCGACGCTGAGGGGTTCCTGGGCGACCGTGCCAGCAACCGCGCGTTTCGCTCCATCCTGCAGGACTGGCGCGAACGTGTGCGCCAGGTGGGCGAGGACCCGCTTGGCACCGAGGAGGCGGACACAGCGGTCGGCAAACGCAAGCTCGACAAGCTGCTGATCAGCGGAGAGCCCGAAGCGGCCGGCCTGGTCCTCAGCGCCGTCGAGGAATTCGCCGGCGAATTGGCCACTGTGTGTCGACGCCTGCTGCGCCTGGAATCCTGGCGCGAGGTGACCACGATCGTGGTCGGCGGCGGCTTTCGTGCCAGCCGCATCGGCGAGATCGCGATCGGGCGCGCGCTCGTGCTGCTCAAGGCCGACGGACGGGCGATCGAGCTGCGACCGATCCGGCACGACCCAGACGAGGCCGGCCTGATCGGCTGCGCGCATCTGGCGCCGACCTGGGTGTTCTCCGGCCATGACAGCATCATCGGGGTGGATATTGGTGGCACCAATTTCCGCGCCGGCATCGTGACCCTCGGCAAGGGTCGGACCGACCGGCTTCGCGACGCCCGGGTGCGTGTCTCCGACCTGTGGCGGCACGGCGATGACGGTCCGAGCCGCGACGACGCGATCGAGCGGCTGACCGGCATGCTGAGCGAGCTGATCCACACGGCCGGCAAGAAAGGCTGGCGCCTGGCCCCCTTTATCGGCATCGGTTGCCCCGGCCTGATCACCCCGGACGGGTCGATCGATCGGGGCGGACAGAATTTGCCCGGCGATTGGGAAAGCCCCGATTTCAACCTGCCGGGACGGATACGCGAGGCGATCCCGGCGATCGACGGCCACGACACCATGGTGATGATGCACAACGACGCGGTGGTACAGGGACTGAGCGAGGCGCCCTGGATGCGGGAGGCGATGCACTGGGGTGTTCTGACTATCGGCACCGGTCTCGGAAATGCCTGTTTCCGCACCCGGTAGAGATGGTTCCCCCCTCCCCTGGCCCCTCCCGCAAGCGGCGCTCCAGATGCAGCTTGGCGGATGTTCCGCCGTTGCGCTACCTTCCGCACAGCAGCGTTTTGGCGCGCATCCGTCGCGGATGTGGCGGAAGCGCCGCCGGCTACAGGGAGGAAAATTCATGGCGGACGAGACGGTTCACATTCACCCGGCGGTCGATCACGGCGTCAAGCCGGGTACCAAGGAGTTTGCCGGCGGGACACTGCGCTGCATGTGCGCGGACCGGCCGGTCACCGTCGCGGTGCAGTCGCAGATCGCCTATAACCACACCTGCGGCTGCACGAAATGCTGGAAGCCGGAAGGCGCGGTCTTCTCCATCGTCGCCGTGGTGTCGCGCGATAAGCTGAGCGTGACGGCCAATGGCGACAAGCTGGCGCCTGTCGATGCCGCGGCCACCATTCAACGCCACGCCTGCAAGAACTGTGGCGTTCACATGTACGGCCGGATCGAGAACACCAAGCACCCCTTCTATGGCTTCGACTTCGTCCATCCGGAGCGGTTCACGCAGGGCGGATGGCCGGCGCCGGAATTCGCCGCCTTCGTGTCATCCATTATCGAATCCGGCGTCAGCCCGGACCGGATGGGCGCGATCAGGGGCCGGCTGCACGAACTCGGGCTGGAGCCGTACGACTGCCTGTCGCCGCCGCTGATGGACGCGATTGCCACCCATGTCGCGAAGGCCTCGGGCGCGCTGCCTGCCTGATCGGCCAGTCGGCAAACGCTCGCCCGCCGGTTCTCTCCGGCGTCATTGGAGAGAACGGCGGGCGGCTGACCCGAACGGCGCCGGTTCCTGAAACGTGGATTCCGGCAACGTTGCCGCGCGGCCGTCGCGGCGGCCTGCCGGAACACGCCGACACGTCGTCTCGACCGCAAAGCGGTTTTTATTGTTCGTCCATCGGTTTATGATCTGTTCGGGGCGATCGGACGAGGAGAACGATGGAGGTCTTGCAGACCCTCGGCAAGTACGAGATTCGCGGCACGCTCGGCCGCGGCGCCATGGGGGTGGTCCATGACGGCTGGGACCCGCGGATCGAGCGTCGGGTCGCCATCAAGGCGGTGCGCCTGCCGGAGCATCCGGACCCCGACACGGAGGACGAGATTGCCCGTTTCCGCCGCGAGGCGCAGGCGGCCGGACGGCTCACTCACCCGAATATCGTCGGCGTGTACGATTACGGTGAAACCGCCGAACTGGCGTATATCGTCATGGAGTTCGTCGACGGCGACACGCTGAAGTCGCTGCTTGACAGACATGAGCGGTTCGCGCTGCCGGATATCGGACGCATCATGCGCGATGTCCTGGCCGGGCTGCAGTACAGCCATCAGCGCGGGGTCGTCCACCGCGACATCAAACCGGCGAACCTCATGCTGACCAGCAGCGGGCAAGCCAAGATCGCCGATTTCGGCATCGCCCGGATCGAGAGCAGCAGCCTGACCCAGGTCGGCACGGTCATGGGCACGCCGGCCTACATGTCGCCCGAGCAGTTCATGGGCCAGGTGGTCAATGAACGGACCGACATCTATTCGGCCGCGGTCGTACTTTATCAGCTTTTAACCGGAGAACGTCCGTTCGACGGCAGCACCACCTCGATCATGCACAAGGTGCTGAACACCGAACCGCCTTTGCCCTCCCAACTGGCGAGCACGGTCCCGCCGGCAATCGACCCGGTGGTTCGCCGCGCCATGGCCAAGCGGCCAGACGAACGGTTCCCGTCCGCCGCCGAGTTCGCGGAGGCGATCAGCACCGCCGTCACCGCTCCAGTGGCACCAGCCGCGCCGGAGGCAGAGCTTACGATGGTGGCCGTGCCGCCGACGGCACCGCCCCCGGTGCCGGCCGCGCGGCCGCGGCACCCCGCCGAACGACCGGCTGTGGTGCCCAACCGCGCGTTGGAGGTTGAACCGGCCCGCAGCCACGGTGTGCGAATGCTGGCTTTGATTGCCGGCGCGGTTCTGGTCGCGGTGCTTGGCGCCGGAACATGGTGGTTCGTCCTGCGACCGAACACGGCGACCCAGGTGGCCTCATCCGCCACGGTGGTTGCGTCAACACCGGTTCCCGAGACAACTCCCGCTGCACCGGCCGTCGTGGCAACCCCCGCGCCGCAGCCGGCGCTGCCCGCCCCTGCCGCCGGCCCAGGCCCGGCGACGCCTCCTGCTGGGCAGGTCACACTCACCCCGCTGCCTCCGACGCCCGCTATACCCACGCCCGCTTACCCGCCCGCTGTACCGGCGATCAACGGGCAGACCCAGGCAGTTCCGAACGGAGCAGCCGCCCCGGCGCCCGCATCGGAGCCCGTGACATCCCCGCTCCGCCAGCACCCAACCGCTTCGATCCAGGAACCGCCGAGCCAGCCAGCGCCGACCGCGCCACCGGCGACGACGGCGCCGGTTTCAACGCCGGCGTCACCGGGCCGGACCGGAGGCTCTGATGGGCCTATGCCGGCGACGGCGGGGCTGGTTTCACCGCCGGCGCCGGCCGCTGCCGTGGGGACGGCGGCATCCACGACTTCCCCCGTCGCCCCGCCGCCCCCTGCCCGACCCGCCGAAACCGCCCCGGCGGCGCAGCCCCCCTCCGCGCAGGTGGCCGCGGTCGATCTCGCGCCGGTGCGCCGCGAGATCGGGCAGGCGCTGTTGTCGTCCCGCTGCGCGTTCGCAACCGGGATCGTGCAGGACAGCGGCACGATCACGGTGACCGGCGTTGCCGGGCGCTCCGGGGACGACGCGTTGCGGCAGCGGATCGACGATATAGCCCCCTCGCGAGCCGTGGATTGGCGTGTGCAGCAAGTTCGACCCGGTCTTCTGTCCAGCCATTGACGCGATCCGCCCCGTTGCCGTGCCGGCCGGCGGGCCGGGTGCGGAGCTGGGACTGAAGCTGGCCGATGGAAAAACCGCGCTGCGCGACGGCGAGCGGATACCTGCCGCGCGTAACCATGGCCGGGTTCGCCGGTTAGGTTCGTGTGGACTATCTCGCGCATGACGGATCGCTGGCGCATCTTTATCCCACCGCGGCCGACGCGGAGCAGCATTTCGTTGCCATGCCGGCTCGTACCCTGCACCCAGGGGAACGTCTGGCGATCGGCGATCCCGGCAGCGGGCACCCGGAATGGGTCGTCGGCCCACCCTATGGGACGGACATGATCATCGCCGTCGCGTCCTCGATCCCGCTGTTCGATCGCCCTCCGGCGCGGAACGTGGAGGCAAATGGCAGCGACTACCTGCGCAAATTGCAGGCGGCGATCGATGCCGCACGCCACAAAGGCGCGGATGTGACCGGGACGCTCATGCTGGTCGATACACTGCCGAGCAAGTAGTGCGGCTGGCGCGTGGACAGGGGGCATCCGGCACGCCGGTCGTCGGCTGATTGCCGCATCTCCGCGCGCGTGACGCGGGCAAGCCAGGACGGCAGGATCAGCGTAAGCGGTGCTCTGCGACCCTGTAGGGGCGGGATGGTCAGTGAACCTGCTGGGTCGCCCAATGCCACGGCATGAGTTCGCCGAGACCATTGGACGAAGGCCAGGTACTCCGAAGACCAGGTATTTTCAAGGTCGAACGACGCACTCGCGGGGACTCGCAATGACCAACTTGGCTCTGACCAACGAGCTGCGGCTCTGACCAAATAGCTGTGCTTGGTGGATGTCAACGGCGGCGCCGGCGGCGCGAGTTCGCTAAACTTGTTCGCTCACTCCAGCAGCAGGACACCACCATGAGCATTCGCGTCGGCATTGTCGGGATCAGCGGTTTTGGCGGCGGCGAGGCGATGCGCCTGGTCGCGAGCCACCCGTCTTTCGAGCTGATCTACGCCGCGGGCGAGGGCAGCGCCGGCAGCCGTTTGGTGGACCGCTTCCCCGGTGTGCCGGCCAGGCTGGCCGAACTGGTGATCGAGAAGTGGGACCCTGCGACCCTGCCGAAGCTCGACGTGCTGTTCGCGTCGCTGCCCACGGGCGCCTCGGCCGAGGCGCTGGCGCGCGTCCCCAAGGACGTGAAGATCGTCGATATCGGCGGCGACCACCGCTACGTCGAGGGTTGGGCGTACGGCCTGGCCGACGTCTGGCCAGCCCAGATCGAGGGTCAGACCCGCGTTGCCAACCCCGGCTGCTTCCCCGCGGCGACGCTGACCGCGCTGGCGCCGCTGCTGGCCAACAAGCTGATCGAGCCGGGCAACATCGTGATCGACGCCAAGACCGGCATCTCCGGTGCCGGCCGGGGCGGCGCCGACAGCAGGTTCGGCTACGCCGAGAGCAACGAGAACCTGGTGCCCTACGGTCTGCTCAAGCACGTCCACATGCCCGAGATGGCCAAGACGATCGAGCGGCTGAGCGGCGGCAGCGCGGCCGGGCTGGTGTTCACGCCACATTTGGTGCCGATGACCCGCGGCGTACTCGCCACCATGTACTGCCGCGGCCGCGCCACCACGGGCCAGTGCCTGGACGCGGCCCGGCGCTTCTACGCCGGGCGGGCGTTCGTCCGCGTGACCGACAAGCCGCCGCAGACCAAATGGGCGACCGGCTCGAACCTCGCGTTCGTCAGTTATGCGGCCGATCCAGAGCGCAACCTGGTGATCGCGATGGGCGTGGTCGACAATCTCGGCAAGGGAGCGGCCGGCCAGGCGGTGCAGAATGCGAACCTGATCTGCGGCCTGCCAGAAACCGCGGGGCTGGACGGCGCACCTGTTTGGCCATGAGAT
>CAVZRO010000037.1:0-246275 GCA_963777625.1 uncultured Pseudomonadota bacterium
CCCACGACTGTCCGGCAGGGTTCTTGCTTGTGTCGCTTGTGTCATATGAGCTGCCCTTGGCCAGCGATGGGCGGGGGCCGTTCGGCGGGCCGATGCAGCTGAGCGAGGCTGCGTCGGTGCATGAGGTTCACCCGGACGAGCCGGGCGAACGCCAGAGGGCTGTGGACGGCATGCTGCGCCTTCTGAGCCAGGCGAAGCAGCAGGAAGGCGATCAAGGCGATGGCGATCTGGATGCGAACCGCATTTTCAGAGGTACCGATGAACTTGCGGATGCGCAGGGTCTGTTTGACCCAGCGGAAGAACAGCTCGATGGCCCATCGGCGCTTGTAAAGCTCGGCAATGACCTCGGCCGGAGAGCTGAGATCGTTGGTGACGATGCGCAGAACCTTGCCGCTATCGATGCGCACCTGAACCTCCCGCACCGCGTCGGAGAACGGGTTGTGGCGGTTGTTCGCTTGCCGCTGCGGCAGCTTGCCGATGCGATCCGACAGGATCGGGCCGCCCGGCCGCACGTCGCGCGATTTGCTCACCGCGAGCGGGGTGTTGCGCTTGAGCCGCGTCACGATCCGGCATCCCGCCGTGCAGCTTTGCCCACCAGGCGTAGTCATAGTATCCGAGATCGAAGACGTAAGTGGCGCCCTTCACGATCGGCATCGCCTGGGCCGCGGTGATGTCGTTGACGTTGGCCGCGCTGAAGCTGGCATATATCGGGCAATCAGCGTCCGGATCATAAATGATGTGCAGCTTGGCGCCGCATGCCGAGGCCGAGAACCGCGCCCAGTCGGCGCTGCGCTCGTTCAGCGCCAGACCGGTGCTGTCGATCAGGTAGCTGACGCCATCCATGGTGCGCCGCAGCCGCCGGTGCGCGCTTCGGATCATGCCGCCGAGCAGCGCCGTGAAGACGCCGACCGGCCGCTGGCGGTTGGCATCGGCCAGGGTGGAGCGATGCGGCAGGCTGACCCCCAGATGATAGAGCCGGTCGGCATGGCTGCGCAGCCCGGTCTCGATCTCGCGCAGGCTGGCTGCGCCCGAGAGCTGGGCATACAGCATGGCAGCGAGTTGGCTTTTGAAGCTGAAGCCGCGCACATCCGTCGTTGCGCCATGCCGTTCGACCGCCTGATCGAACTCGCCCCACGGAAGCAGCTTCAGCATCGCATGGAACACGCTATTCTGGTGCGGCACGGCGTTGACCTCCTCGCGTCCGGTGGCGTCGACAAACGTCGGATGCGAGTAGAATCAATGTCGTGCGCTCGTACAAGCGAATTCCGTGCCGGACAGCCGTGGGCTTGTCCCGGGCACCCACGACGTCCTGCTCGGCACCAGCCCAAATCGCTGATGGCCGGGACAAGCCCACGACTGTCCGGCAGGGTTCTTGCTTGTGTCGCTTGTGTCATATGAGCTGCCCTTGGCCAGCGATGGGCGGGGGCCGTTCGGCGGGCCGATGCAGCTGAGCGAGGCTGCGTCGGTGCATGAGGTTCACCCGGACGAGCCGGGCGAACGCCAGAGGGCTGTGGACGGCATGCTGCGCCTTCTGAGCCAGGCGAAGCAGCAGGAAGGCGATCAAGGCGATGGCGATCTGGATGCGAACCGCATTTTCAGAGGTACCGATGAACTTGCGGATGCGCAGGGTCTGTTTGACCCAGCGGAAGAACAGCTCGATGGCCCATCGGCGCTTGTAAAGCTCGGCAATGACCTCGGCCGGAGAGCTGAGATCGTTGGTGACGATGCGCAGAACCTTGCCGCTATCGATGCGCACCTGAACCTCCCGCACCGCGTCGGAGAACGGGTTGTGGCGGTTGTTCGCTTGCCGCTGCGGCAGCTTGCCGATGCGATCCGACAGGATCGGGCCGCCCGGCCGCACGTCGCGCGATTCGCTCACCGCGAGCGGGGTGTTGCGCTTGAGCCGCGTCACGATCCGGCACCCCGCGCCGTGCAGCTTTGCCCACCAGGCGTAGTCATAGTATCCGAGATCGAAGACGTAAGTGGCGCCCTTCACGATCGGCATCGCCTGGGCCGCGGTGATGTCGTTGACGTTGGCCGCGCTGAAGCTGGCATATATCGGGCAATCAGCGTCCGGATCATAAATGATGTGCAGCTTGGCGCCGCATGCCGAGGCCGAGAACCGCGCCCAGTCGGCGCTGCGCTCGTTCAGCGCCAGACCGGTGCTGTCGATCAGGTAGCTGACGCCATCCATGGTGCGCCGCAGCCGCCGGTGCGCGCTTCGGATCATGCCGCCGAGCAGCGCCGTGAAGACGCCGACCGGCCGCTGGCGGTTGGCATCGGCCAGGGTGGAGCGATGCGGCAGGCTGACCCCCAGATGATAGAGCCGGTCGGCATGGCTGCGCAGCCCGGTCTCGATCTCGCGCAGGCTGGCTGCGCCCGAGAGCTGGGCATACAGCATGGCAGCGAGTTGGCTTTTGAAGCTGAAGCCGCGCACATCCGTCGTTGCGCCATGCCGTTCGACCGCCTGATCGAACTCGCCCCACGGAAGCAGCTTCAGCATCGCATGGAACACGCTATTCTGGTGCGGCACGGCGTTGACCTCCTCGCGTCCGGTGGCGTCGACAAACGTCGGATGCGAGTAGAATCAATGTCGTGCGCTCGTACAAGCGAATTCCGTGCCGGACAGCCGTGCGACAAGCCCGGGCATGACGAAGGGGCGGCGGCGCGACGGATCACAATGTCCGTCTTGTGGTGCAGACCGCTACCCCAGATAAGCCTCCTTCACCCGCTCATCATGCAGCAAGTCCTTCGCCGGACCGCTCAGCAGCACCCGTCCGCTCTCCAGCACATACCCGGTCGCGGCGATCGACAACGCCATCAGCGCATTCTGCTCCACCAGCAGGATCGTCACCCCTTGCGCATTGATCGCCCGGATGGTTTCAAACACCTGTTCCACGACCATCGGCGCCAGCCCCATGCTGGGCTCATCCATCAGCAGCACGTGCGGCTTCGCCATCAAGGCGCGGGCCGTCGCCACCATCTGCTGCTCACCGCCGGACAGCGTTCCGGCAACCTGGTGCAATCGCTCGCGCAGGCGCGGGAACAGCGTAATCATGCGCTCGCGGTCAGCGGCAATGCCAGCGCGATCGCGGCGGGTGAACGCGCCCATGGACAGGTTCTCGTCCACCGTCAGCCGGCCGAAAATCCGTCGTCCTTCCGGAACCTGCACCAGCCCCATCGCGGCGATCGTGTGCGCGCCAAGCCCGGACAGTGCTTTCCCCTTGTAGCGTATCTCACCCTCGCGCGGATGCAGCAGCCCACTGATCGCCCGCAGCGTGGTTGATTTGCCCGCGCCGTTGCCGCCGACGAGCGTGACGATCTGGCCCTCCTCCACCGCCAGGGACACGCCCTTCAGTGCCTCGATCTTGTCGTAGAAAACGTGGATGTCATCGATTTCGAGCAGCGCCATCGTTCAGGCCGCCGTCGCGCCGGCGCCCAGATAGGCCTCGATCACCGCCGGATCGCGCTGCACCTCGGCCGGCCGGCCCTCGGCGATCTTCACGCCATGGTCGAGCACTGTAACGGTGTCGGACATCGACATCACCACCCGCATCTGGTGCTCGATCAGCAGGATGGTGATGCCGAAACGGGCACGCACATCCTCGATGAAGCGCATCATCCGGGTCGTTTCATTCGGGTTCATCCCCGCCGTCGGTTCATCCAGCAACAGCAGCTTCGGCTGGGTCGCCAGCGCGCGGCCGATTTCCAGCCGACGCTGTTCGCCGTAGGGAAGGTTGCGGGCAAGATAATCGCCACGGCCGCGCAGGCCGACAAACGCCAACAGCCGCACCGCTTCGTCATGCGCGCGGGCTTCGTCGGCGCGCGTCGCCGGAGTGTTCAGGACGGCACCCCACCAGGTGGAGCGCAGATGCAGATGCATTCCGACCAGCAAATTCTCGATGGCGCTGATGTTGCGGAACAACCGGATGTTCTGATAGGTGCGGCTGATACCGGCCGCGGCCACGCGGTCGGGAGTCATGCCGTCGATCCGGCCGTCGCGAAACCATACCGCGCCCTCGGTCGGATGCAAATTCTGCGTGATGCAGTTGAACACCGTGGTCTTGCCGGCACCATTCGGTCCGATAATGCTGTGGATGGAGCCTTCCGTCACGGACAGGTCCAGCTCGCCCACCGCGGTGAGGCCGCCGAACCGCATGCTCATGCGCTCGCAGCGAAGGATCGGGTCGCTCATCGCGGTTCAGCCGGCAGCAGGTCGGCACCTTCGTCCAGTGCGGCGGTCGCCTCACCGGAGTGCAGCTCCCGGCGGCGCACTTCCGACGGCCACAAGCCTTCGGGCTTCCAGCGCATCATCACGATCAGCGCCGCGCCATAGAAAAGATAACGATATTCGCCGAACTCGCGCAGCAATTCGGGCAACCCGATCAGCGCGATCGACCCCAGCACGACGCCCGGCAGGCTGCCCATCCCGCCGACGATGATCAGCGCCAGCACGTTGATGGAGATCAGCAACTGGAAGCTGGACGGATAGACGGAAGTCAGCATCACCGCGAAGATCGAACCCGCCAGCCCGGCGAACGCGGCGCCGAGCCCGTACGCCATCAGCTTGGAGCGCACCAGATTGATGCCCAGCGCCTGTGCCACGTCCTCATCATCGCGCAGCGCCATCCAGGCGCGTCCCTGGCGTGAATTCTCCAGTCGCCAGGCGACGAACGCCGCAATGCCCGAGGCCACCAGCGTGAGATAGAAAAGCTGCACCGGGCTGCCAAGCAACATACTGCCCAGATGCGGCTTCGGGATCTGCAGCACGCCCTGTGCGCCGCCGAGCAGAGGGGCGGCGAAATCCGACAGCACGACAACACGCACGATCTCGCCCAGTCCCATCGTGGCGACCGCCAGATAGTCGCCGCGGACGCCAAGCACCGGCAACCCGAATATCACGCCGACGCCGACAGCAAGCAGCACCGATGCCGGCATGGCGAGCCAGAACGACAGATGCAGCAGCGCATGCGGGCTGTCCGCGGTCAGCAGCGCGGTGGTGTACGCGCCCACCGCGAAGAACGCCACGAACCCAAGGTCGAGCAGACCGGCCAGGCCGACTTCCAGGTTCAGACCAAGGCCCATCAGGATATACAGCCCGACCAGCATCAGCACTTGCCCGATATAGGCCCCCGCCAGCACCGGCATGACCGCCAGGATCAGCACCGCGACCGCGGCGCGCTGCATGCGCTGGCGGCGAAGCTGACGGTCATCCAGCGTGGTGCGGTGACGGCCGAATCGTATCCGCAGTTGGTAACCGATCGCGGCCAGCACGAACACCATTGCGGCGCCCTGCGGCATTAGCCCGTCCCAGTTATAGAACGCATCGCGTATCGCGCCGACGGGTCCTTCATATTGCAGCATGAGCTGGATCAGTTCCTGGAAGACCCCAGCGATGATCACCGCCACCACGCCGGCAAGCACGGTTCCCCGGAACCCGACCGGACTGATCCGTAACCCCGCGCCGACCAGCCCGGCGACCGCCCCGCCAACGATCAGAACCGCCGATCCGGCGCCGAGCCCCAGGTCGGACGTCAGCATCTTCAGCAGATCGGGAGACAACGCGATGAAGATTGATTGCGGATGCAGCCATCCGACCAGCACCGCGAGAATCGCCATCACCACACCGGTGGATGCACCGGCGGCGACGCCCAGAAGCAGCCGCGTCGGGACGGCCGGCACGAGTGCCCGAGGCACGGCGACGGCACCGGCGGCGAGCGCCAGCGACACCAGCGTCGCCTGCCCCAGGGTGATCGTGTCCACCACGATCCAGCGGTTGTGCAGCATGAGCAGCACGCCCACCGCGGCGAGGTGCACGCCGCCGGCACCGAACATCAGCCCGCGCGCGATCGCGGTGCGCAGGGCGGTATGCGGCATCATGTCACGCTCGCTGTTTCGCCATCCGCTCGCCCAGCAATCCGTGCGGGCGGAAGATCAGCACCATGATCAGCAGGGTGAAGGCGATCAGGTCGCGCAACTGATACGGGGCCGGAATGCCCAGCCCGTCCAGGAACAGCGATGGACCCACCGACTCTACCAGGCCAAGGAAAAATCCGCCGAGCATGGCACCCGGGATGTTGCCGATGCCACCCAGCACCGCGGCACCGAATGCCTTGATGCCGGGCGTGAAGCCCATGAAGAAATACACCTGCTTATAGACGAATGCGTAGAACACACCGGCAATGCCGGCCATCGCGCCACCCAGGATGAACGTGAAAACCACCACCTTGTTGACGTCGATCCCCATCAGGGCGGCGGCTTCCGGATCTTCCGAGGTGGCACGCATCGCCGTGCCCATGCGGGTGCGCTGCACGATCAGGTACAGCACCGCCATGAACAGGACCGCCAGACCGATCACCAGAACATCGATGCGTGGGACTGAAAATTGGCCGAAATGATACGCCACGCCTTGCCAGGACGGGGTCGGGTAAGCTTTCACGGCGGAGCCAAACATCCCGCGGAATGTCTGCTCCAGGAAGAACGAAACGCCGAACGCGCAGATCAAGGGTGCCAACCCGCCCACGCGCCGGAATGGGCGGTAGGCGATGCGCTCGGTCAACACCGCAATGGCGGTGGAAACCGCCATTGAAACCGCCAGAATGGCCGCCATCCCCAGCACCGGCTGGCGTTCCAGAAATCCCGAACTCTCCAGCGGCGTCGCCACGAAATAGCCGGCGAACGCGCCGC
Organism: uncultured Pseudomonadota bacterium; assembly: GCA_963777625.1. GTDB lineage: Bacteria > Pseudomonadota > Alphaproteobacteria > Acetobacterales > Acetobacteraceae > DATDIC01. The sequence continues at coordinate 6,688 of CAVZRO010000037.1, forward strand.
ACATCACGAAGTCGCCATGCGCGAAGTTGATCAGCCGCAGCACACCGTAAACCATGGTGTAGCCGAGTGCGATCTGCGCATAGATGCTGCCGATGGTCAGCCCGAACAGCACGAAATCGAACCACTGCGCGGCGGTGTAGCGGTCCTTGATCAGTGACCCGATCGTGCCCCCGACCACCACCGCCACAATGCCGGCACGCAGCAGCCAGAGAACGACATCGACCGCGTTAACGCGAGCCAGGGCGGAAAGCCATGGCTCGCGCGCAACAACGGATTGGCTCACTTCGGGTAGATTTTGATCGGGTTCTTGCCGACCCCAAAGGTCTTCGGATCGGCGGAGGTGAATTGCAGCACCGAGCCATGGAACTGCGAGCACTCGCCGTACTGATCGCAGGCGATCGGGCCGCTGATGCCGTCGAACTTCGTGCTGAACACGGCGTCACGCAGGGCCTTCTTGCCGATATAGAGATTGCCGGCCTTATCCGTCTTGGCGACCTTCTCGATCGCCTTGAAGGCCAGCACCGCGCCGTCATAGGCGTTGGCATGGAAGCCGGAGATCGGCGCTTCGCCGTAGGCCGCCTTGTACTCGTCAACGAATTTCGGATATCCCTTGCCCATCGCCGCTGCCGATAAATCCGGGTAGCCGATGCGGAACCCGACTACTGCCGGTCCGGCCGCCTCGATGAAATCGGCCGACAGCAATGAGGCACCCCCATACAGCGATGTCTTCTCCAGCCCCGGCACTTCCTTCGACTGACGCAGAATTTGCGCCGCCGCGGCGGTGAAGATCGGCATGTAGACCACGTCCGGCTTCTCGCTGGCGATGCGGGTCAGCACCGGATGCATGTCCACATCGGTCGGCGCGACAGCCTCGCGAGACAGCACCTTGCCGCCGAGCTTCTCGAAATCGTCTCCCATCACCGTCGCCAGTTGCTGGGCATACGGACTGCCATCATGCACCGTCACCACGGTCTTGTACCCGGCGACCTTGAACAGGTATTCGGCGTCCGCCGCGCCCTGGTCCTTGTCGCTGAACACGGTGCGGGCAAAGCCGTCATACTCCGGCTTGCGGTCCGGAGCGGTCAGCGCCGGCGCCGTGCACGCCGTGCAGATATTGACGATCCCCGCCTGCCACAGGATCGGCGCACCCGGCGTCGCCGCCGAGGAACACGCCGGCCCCAGCACGATCACCATGTTCGGCGTCGAAGCCAGCTTGGTTGCCGCGGTCTGTCCGCCCTCGGCGTTGCACTGGTCGTCTTCGGAATCGAGCTTGAGCGGGTGACCCAGCAGCTTGCCGCCGGCATCCTTGATGGCGATCTCGATGCCCCGCTTCTCGTCCAGGCCCAATGCCGTATCGGGACCCGATAGCACCAGGTAGTCGCCGATCACGATCGGCGCACCCTTGGGAACCCGAATGACCCCCAGCGGGTCGGTCACCGGCCCGACTGTCGCGGCACTGGCGACCTGGCCGAAAAGCAGCATTGCCAGCCCCGCCACCACGGCCAGAAGGCCGCGGTCCCCTTTGCTCACCCCTGTCGCCAAGTCCCCCTCCATTTGCTTTATACAGGCGCATGCGCACCTGTCATGGCAAGTATGAGACGGGGGTATAATTCAAGTCAACGTGATGGCGCACTTGTATTTGCGATCAGATCGCAACGCGAAGTCGCGGCTGACGGGTGTGGCACAGCTCCGCATACACGTCCAGGTAATCGGCCGCCATGCGCGACGCGGTGAACCGCTCCTCGAAGCGCTGGCGGATACGGGGGCGCGGCAGCTCGGCGGCAAAGGCAACCGCTGCTACAGCCTCCTGCTCGGTTTCCACGATGTAGCCGGTGAGGCCGGGCTCGATCACCTCGCGCACGGAGCCCCGATTAAGGGCGATCGTCGGTGTTCCGCAGGCCATCGCCTCGATCATCACCAGTCCGAACGGTTCCGGCCAATCGATCGGCATCAGCAACGCGATGGCGCCGCTGAGGAAGTCGGACTTATCGGCATCACCGATCTCGCCGATAAGCTCCACGTGACGTCCGTCGATCATCGGACGGATCTTCTCGCGGAAATAGGCTTCGTCCACGCGATCGACCTTGGCCGCGATCTTCAGCGGGATGCCGGCGCGCCGGGCGATCCGGATGGCCTTGTCCGGACATTTTTCCGGGGCAATGCGACCGAGGAAGGCCAGGTAACCCGGCTTGACCGGCTGCGGCCGCAACAGGTTCGCCGGCAATCCGTGATGCACGGTGCGAATGAAGTTTGCCCGCGGCAGCGGCCGGCGCTGTGAATCGGAAATCGATACCAGGGGGACGCGAGGAAACTGGTCATACAGCGGCACGATCTCAGGAAGATCCAGCCGCCCGTGCAAAGTCGTGACGAACGGCGTCTGTTGCCGTGAAAACAAGGAAAACGGCCAGTAGTCCAAATGAAAATGGAGTACATCGAAATCCGCGACGTGCCGGTACACCGTCTCCAGCAGCAACGTCTGCGGCGCCCCAGGATCGCGGAGATCGGCGTCGAAGCGCAGTGCGTTGGGCCACACCGCTTCAAGATTTGCCGCGGTGACCGAATTGCCGCTGGCGAATAAGGTTACGTCATGGCCCAGCCGCACCAGCTCTTCGGTGAGGAACGAGACGACCCGCTCGGTGCCGCCATAAAGCCGCGGCGGCACGGATTCGGTCAGAGGGGCGATCTGGGCTATGCGCATGTGATCCAATCTTTCCAGCATTCCGGGAGTGCCATGGCACCCTAGAACGCCGGCTATCAGGTTTTTTTGCGGCTGACTGAGCCCGAAATTCGCCAAATATGCAGAGTGGGATGGGATGCCATGACGCGTCTGGTGGTCGTTTCCAACCGGGTTCCGCTGCCATCCGAACGTGGTCCGCGGGCAGGGGGGCTCGCGGTCGCGGTGGCTGATGCGTTGCGTCCGGGCTCGCTCTGGTTCGGCTGGAGCGGCAAGCGTGCCGCCCGTACCACCTCGCAGCCGGAGCTGCAGGAAGCCGGTGGCACCACCTATGCGACGATCGACCTGTCCGAAACGGACTACCGGCTGTTCTACGCTGGATTTTCCAACGGAGTGTTGTGGCCGCTGCTGCACTACCGGCTCGGACTGCTGCGCTATCGCACCGAGGAATATCATGGCTACCGCGCGGTGAACCGCTGCTTCGCGGCCTCTATCGCGCCGTTGCTGCGGCCGGACGATCTGATCTGGGTGCACGACTATCACCTGATCCCGCTCGGCGAGGAACTGCGGCGTCTGGGCGTGAACAACCGGATCGGCTTCTTCCTGCACGTTCCCTTCGTTCCGCCGGAACTCATCCGCGCCTTGCCGCATGCCGAGGATATGCTGAGTGCGTTCGGCGCCTATGACGTGGCGGGATTCCACACCCGCGGTTACTGTGCCGCATTCCTTGCATGCATGCGTGAACTGTTGGGCCGCGTTCCCGACCGCAGCGGTCGTATCGCGTGCGATGGTCGCTGGCTGCAGCCGATCGTGGATCCCGTGGGCATCGACGCGGAGGGATTTGCCGCTGTCGCCCGCACCTCCGTGCGCGGTGCGGAGGCCAAGCGCATGCAGGCCAGCCTGGCCGGGCGCGTGCTGGCGATCGGCGTCGATCGGCTGGATTACTCGAAGGGCCTGGTGCATAAATTCGAAGCGTTCGTCCGCCTGCTGGCGCGCCATCCCGAACATCGACGCAAGGTCAGCCTGCTGCAGATCGCGCCGCGTTCGCGTGAAGATCTTGGCGCGTACCAGTCGTTGCGGCAGGAACTCGACCGTGTCGTCGGCGATACCAATGGGCAGTTTTCCGAGTTCGACTGGGTGCCGCTGCGCTACATGACACGTGCGGTGGGGCGGCGGACCTTGGCGGGATTTTACCGGATCGCCCGCTTGGCAGTCGTGACGCCGCTGCGCGATGGCATGAACCTGGTCGCCAGAGAGTTCATCGCCGCACAGAATCCGGAAGACCCCGGCGTGCTGGTGCTGTCACATTTTGCTGGAGCCGCCGACGAGCTCAAGGATGCGCTGCTGGTAAATCCATTCGATGCGGACGAGATCGCCGAGGCGATGCATTCCGCGCTGGTCATGAGCATCCATGAGCGCCGGCAGCGCTTCCAGTCCCTGCGGGCGTGCGTGTGGGAGAGCACGGCCACCCGGTATTGCGAAGCATTCCTGTCGCATCTGGCACCACCATCGGTCGGTCGAGCCAGGCGTCGGGTCGCCGCCGCACCGGCCGACCTGACAACGCAGCTTGCCACGACCGAACCGTAACGGCGCTGGTTGCTGCCGCCGTCCGGTCGCGCCTATCCTCGGCTGCTGCAACCGCTCATGGATCGACAATGCGAGATTTGCCGGTACCGACGCTGGATCACGTTGTCGTGAATGTACGCGACCGGCTCGACGAGGCACACGAGACATATCGCCGCCTCGGTTTCACCATGACGCCGCGCGGCCACCACACGCTCGGCTCGATGAACCATCTGGCGATTTTCGGAACCGAATATCTGGAGCTTATCGCCGCCAGGCCCGGCGATACCGGGCGGCCGGAAATTATGCAGTCTCCCATCGGATTGAACGGCCTGGTGTTCGGCACCGAGGACTCCGATGCGGTGTATGCGGCACTCGACGCAGCCGGCATCGCCGCCGAGCCGCCATTGCAATTTTCCCGCCCCGTCGCGCTGACCTCCGGTGCGCGGGACGCGACCTTCCGCACCGTGCGCCTGAAGCCTGGCGTCATCGACGCCGGGCGGGTCTATTTCTGCCATCATTTCACCCGCGATCTGGTCTGGCGCGACGAGTGGCGGCATCATGCAAACGGCGTCGTCGGTGTGATCCGTGCCGTCATCGCCGCGACCGATCCAGCGGCGCTCGGCGCGGTATTTGCCCGCATGTTCGGTCAGGCAGCGGTAACGCCACTGCCAGACGGATGCTCCCTCGTTGTGGGTCTGTCCCGGTTTGACGTCATGACGCCGGCGGCTCTGCGCACCCACTTCGGCGACGCAGCGCCGGATGATGAAGGCCGCCAGCAGTTCATGGCGGCGTTGACGTTGCGCACGCGATCCCTGGCTGCCGCGAAGGCGGTCTTGCAGGCCGGCAACATCCCCGTCCGCCACTCAGAGGACCGATTGGTGGTGCCGGCAACCGCCGCATTCGGCGTGACGCTCGAATTCCGCGCATGAGGCAACTCGAAAATCGATCCCGGAGAGGTCTAGCGGTGGATCGTCTCCGCAAACCCGCGCTACCCACGAGTCCCTACGGCGGCAATCGCGATCGGACGCGCGCGATAGAACTCCAGCCCGCGGCCGCGCGCGGCGAATCCACCGCCAGTGCCGGTCGCGGAGACTCCCGCCTGCGCTATGTGGGGTGACAGACCACCGGGCCGAACGATCGCGAATGGCGGCGTGACGGTCGGATTCCAGCCGGCCGCCGGCACAGCGCCATCCGCGCCGCCCCAGGCCGTCATCACCTTGCGACGGTAATCATCCGCGAGCCCCGGCGTGGCCGAATGGTACTGTGCCGCCGCATCCGCCCAATTATTGGTCTGGGCAAACAGCCGGCGCAGGAAACCCGCCGCATAATCGGCGTTGGCCACCGGGTCGAATGCCTGATCGAGGCTGGCGAAGGCATCCGGGTGATGCATCAGGTTCACCTGCATGCAGCCCACATCGATCGACTGGACACCCTGGGCCTGCAAGGCGCGGACCGCGGCGACCGCCTCCGCTTTGCTGTCGAAGAACCGCCCCTGGCCTTCGGCATTGATCGTCCAGGGCCAGGGCAGCACCTCGCCGGAGGAATCCGGGCGGCCGCTTTCCACCCGCCCGATGGCCGCCAGCAGGCGAGGGGGTATGGCGTGCGCCTGCTCCGCCGCCGCGATCGCTTGCGGACACAGCAACCGAGCCGACGGACTGGGCAGGCCGCCGTCCGCAAAGGCTGGCCCGCCGGTCCCGGCAAGCAGCAAGCCGAGCAGGAAAAATCCGCGCATCGACCGTGATTTACCGGAGGTTCCTTAGCAAGACGTTGATGCCCACAGTCCGGCGATGCTGCATCGCAAAAAAGAACTTGACGCGGGAGCCGGAAGCCTTACGTTGTGCATCGCAGCAATGCGGCTTCGGTCGCGCTGTCTGCTTTCTTGGACGTTTCCTCCCTAAACTTGGCGGGGCCAAAAGCCCCGCCATTTTTTTGCTCTCGCGCAGCTCACCCCCGCGTCGTCCGCGCACCCCTCCCGCCGTCCCCGCACCCCTCCCATAATCCCCGCGCCCTTCCGTCATTCGCGCGAAAGCGGGAATCCATCTCCCACCCAGCGGCTACCTGCCTCCGCCGGCACGACGAACAGAGCCACGCGTCATGAAGCGATCATGCGCCAAGCACGCAGACGACTTGCCGTCGCCGCCCCAATCGGCTCCGATGAACGATCACCCGAGGGAGCCGACATGATCCACGTACTGGCCATCATCACCGCCAAACCCGGAATGCGTGAGCAGATTCTGGAGGCATTCCGCGCCAACGTGCCGGCGGTCCATGCCGAACAGGGCTGCATCGAATACGGCCCGGCGGTCGATGCGGAGGGTGTGGGCGCGATCCAGACGAAGCTGGGCCCGAATACGTTCGTGGTGGTGGAAAAATGGGACAGCCTGGAGGCGCTAAAGGCCCACGGGGCGGCCCCGCACATGGCGGCTTACGGCGCGAAGGTCAGGGACCTGATCGCCAGCCGGGTGATCCACGTGCTGTCGCCGGCCGGATAGGCGAGCAATACGGCGTTACCACCCCCAATCAGATCACCTGATTGCGGAGCGTTTCCTCGCTGCGCCACAGCCGTTCCATATTGTCCAGCAGGATATCGATGACGTTGTCCTCATAGCGCCTTGTTTCTCCGGCGGTATGCGGGGTGATCAGCACGTTCGGCATGGTCCAGAGCGGTGACGCTTCCGGCAGTGGTTCCTCCACGGTCGCGTCCAGCGCGGCGCTGGCGAGCTGGCCGGCTTTCAGCGCTGCGATCAGCGCCGGCTCGTCCACGCAGCGGCCGCGGGCGACATTCACCAGGCTGGCCGAGGGCCGCATGCGCGCGAGCGTGGCTGCGTTGATCAACCGCTCGGTTTCCGGCGTCAGCGGACAGGTCAAGGCGACATAATCCGCCTGCGGCAGCAGGTCCGGAAGATCCTGCGTCGCATGCACCGAGTTCGGCATCGCCACCGTTGCCGGGGTTCCGCCTTGTGGCGATCACGCGCATGCCGAACGCCCTGGCAAGCTGCGCCAACGTGCTGCCGATGCGGCCGAGGCCGACGATCAGCAGCGTTTTGCCCCCGAGTTCGTCCTCGCGCCGGCTCAGGTCGCTGATCATGCCACGCCAGACGCGCTTTGCCTGATTGTCGCGCGCCTCCGGCAGATGACGGGCGAGCGCCAGGATCAGCGCCATCGCGTGCTGGGCGACCGCATTGGCGTTCACGCCAGCGGCGCTCGCCAGCCGGATGCCGCGGGCGGCCAGTTTTTCTCGGTCGTACTGATCGATGCCGGCGCTGATCGATTGAATGAAGCGCAGGCGTTCCGCCCGCTCAAGCAGCTCGTTGCGCCACATCATGGAGACGCTGACGATATGGGCCTCGGCAACGCGGGCCCGCAACTCGTCGAACGTGCGCACCTCGAAGCAGCGTATGCCGGTGCCGCGCGCGTCGAAACACGCCTGCATCTGATAAGCGACGTGCGCGAAGCAGATGGTCAACTGGTCTTTGGGGGGCAGCATTGCGAATGTCCCGATCGGATGCAGTGGGCCGCGGATCGTGGTCCGGCAGGGCGTGCGGCGTCAATCAGGGCAAAGCGAAGGCAAGCCCAGGGCAGCGCCCCGGGCGCTGCCCCGAACCTTACCCTGCCTGCCGTATGCAGGCGATCGTGGCCCCGGTGATGCGCTGCAGGTCACCGGCCGTGGTGCGGAACACGTGGCTTGGCGAGCCGGCGGCGGCCCAGACCGGGTCCAGCGCCATCAGGTCTTCGTCCAGCAACAGCAGAGGCGGCGTCAAATGCCCGACCGGTGCAACGCCGCCGATGGCGAAGCCGGTCACCGCGCGCACCCAGTCGGCGTCTGCGCGCGCCAGCCGGACCTGCAGCGCGACTTCCGCGCGCGCCCGATCCACGCGATTGGCGCCTGAGGTGATGATCACGGCCGGCCGATCCCCGGCACGGAACACGATCGATTTGGCGATCTGCGCAACGGTGCAGCCGACCGCGGCGGCGGCATCGGCGGCAGTGCGGGTGCCGGCGGGGAACACGGTGATCGTATCCGGGTGATCGGCTGCCCGCAGTGCCGCGCGCACCCGCTCCACCGAGCCGCCTGAGCTATCCGTTTGTCCCATGGATCACTATCTCCCGCCGATGGAGTCGCTCGCGCTTTATATCCACTGGCCGTTCTGCCTGGCCAAGTGCCCCTACTGCGACTTCAACAGCCATGTGCGCGAACGCATTCCGCAGCAGCGCTTCGCCGCTGCATTGCGGGCCGAGCTAGCCTGGGAAGCGGCACGGCTGGGGCGGCGGCGGCTGACCTCGATCTTCTTCGGCGGCGGCACGCCGAGCCTGATGCAGCCGGCCACGGTCGCCGCCCTGATCGAGGACGCCGCCCGGCTGTTCGATCCCGCCGCCGACATCGAGATCACGCTGGAGGCAAATCCGACCAGCGTGGAGGCCGAACGACTCGCCGAATTCCGCTCAGCCGGGGTGAACCGGATTTCGCTCGGGGTGCAGAGCCTCGATCCGGCTGCGCTGGCGATGCTGGGCCGCCGACATTCCGCGGCGCAGGCGATCGCGGCCCTGGAGATTGCGCGGGGATTGTTTCCGCGCCTCTCGTTCGACCTGATCTACGCCCGTCCCGGGCAAACCGCGGCGGAATGGCGCAACGAGTTGCGTGCCGCGCTCGCGCTCGCGGCCGATCATCTGTCGCTCTATCAGCTCACGATCGAGCCCGGCACCGCGTTCGAGGCGCAGTACCGGCGCGGCGAGATCCTGCTGCCGGACGCAGATACCGCGGCGGCGCTCTATGAGGCGACCGCGGAGGAAGCGGCGCGCTTTGGATTGCTCGGTTATGAGGTTTCCAACTATGCCATTCCGGACGCCGAAAGCCGGCACAACCTGACCTATTGGCGCTACGGCGACTATGCGGGAATCGGCCCCGGTGCGCATGGACGCATCATGCTGGATGGCGCCTTGCTGGCAACGCGACGGCATCGAGCCCCGGAAAGCTGGGCGGAACGAGTCGAGCGCATCGGCCACGGCACGATGCAGCAAACGCCGCTGACCACCAGCGAGCGTGCGCGAGAGATGCTGTTGATGGGCTTGCGGCTGAGCGAAGGTGTTTCCGACAGCCGCTTCCGTCTGCGCACCGGCATGGACCTCGACCATGCCATCGATCCGGCGATTCTCGACCGAGCAGTTACCGAAAATTACCTGGTGCGCACAGTCGATTCTCTGCGTGCCACGGCCGAAGGCCGACTCCGGCTCGACGCCTTGCTGGCATCTCTGCTCCGCTGAGAGTAATAGCAATCGCCCTGAACGCAGACCCGTCCCCCGTCATCCCCGTTCCCCGTCATCCCCGTTCCCCGTCATCCCCGTTCCCCGTCATCCCCGTTCCCCGTCATCCCCGTTCCCCGTCATGTGTGGATGGCCCCCGGCTGGCAAGGGTTTTGTTGCGTGATCTGCGTTGGCGGCCACTTGCGGTCATGTGTCCGGCCTGTTGGCGCGGTGGTTGACCGCAGGCCCTGATGGGAACCGTGGATCGAGGTCTGATCATTCCCACGGGATCGCGTTGTCCCAAGACGGATGCCAGGTCTCGCTCGATCTGTCGGTTGACCGACAATGCCATCACGCTGTTTCACCCTCGCAAGCCTTCCGGTCGCGTCTGCGCGGTTGTGTTCAGGCCGCCGCCGGCACGGTCCGGAAGTCCTCATTGCGCATCATCAGTGCCCAACCGATGCGCGCCATTTTGTTTGCCAGCGCCACCGCCGCGACCAGGCGCGGCTTGGTCGCCAGCAGCTTGACCAGCCACGGCTCCTGGGTCGCCCGCTTGCTGCGCAGCACCGCCATGGCGCCGTTCACCAGCAGCCGGCGCAGATAGCCATTGCCGCGCTTGCTGATCGGCCCGAGCTTCACCTTGCCACCAGTACCGTCCTGACGCGGCACCAGCCCGAGCGAGGCGGCGAACTCGCGGCCACTGCGCATGGCTGCTGGATTGACCACCATCGCTGCCATTGCACTTGCAACGATCGGTCCATAGCCGGGGATGGTGATCAGATGTCGGCAGGTCGCATTGTCGCGGCCCCAGGCGAGCAACTGCTTGTCGATCGCTTCAATGCGGGCTTCGAAGCCGCGCAGGCTTTCCACCACGGCCAGCAGACAGCTATGCAGGGGCGCCGGTATGCGCTGCTCGCTCGGATCGGCGAGGATGGCCACCAGCTCGCCGACATGGCGGCGTCCTTCGGCGACCACGATGCCGAATTCCGCCATCATGCCGCGCAGGTGGTTGATCAGCATAGTGCGCTGTTTCAGCAGCATTTCTCGTACCTTGTGAACGCCTGACGCGGCTTGCTGGGCGGCCGTCTTCACGGTCACGAAGCGCATCGTCGGGCGGCTCACCGCCTCGCAGATCGCCGCCGCATCGGCGGCGTCGTTCTTGTTGCGCCGCACATAGGCTTTCGCATAAGCCGGCGGGATCAGCCGTGCCTCATGACCCAGCTTGCCCAATTCTCTCGCCCAGTGATGCGCCGTCGCGCACGCCTCCATGCCGATCAGGCAGGGCGGCAATTTGGCGAACAACTCCAGCAGCTTGCTCCGCCGCAGCGCGCGACGGATCAGGACTGTCCCGCAGGCATCAACTCCATGCACTTGGAAGACTTTCTTCGCCAGATCCAGACCGACGATGGTAACCTGCTTCATGGATGGCTCCTGTCCGTTGGAATTGCGATACCCCAACTTTGGCACATCGATGCCGTGAGGGGGCCATCCACCCCATCATCCCCGTTCCCCGTCATCCCCGTTCCCCGTCATCCCCGTTCCCCGTCATTCCCGCGCCCCCGTCATTCCCGCGAAGAGTTTGTGAAAGAATTAGAATGCAATGCCGCCGTCGCAGTGCTGGATTTTATTCTGTCGCAATAGCACTGGCCCAGAGCAATATCGTGCAAACCGCACGCGGAATTCGGATCTTTCGGCTGCTCGGAACGGCTTCCGAACGGGGCAAACCGATCCTCACAGGCTCGAAGCGGGAATCCAACGACGGCCCGTACCGCCGCGACCTTCGCGTGGACGCCCGCCCGGGCGACATGACGAGAAAGAGTCACCTTCTCGACCGCCGAGTACAACCACCTCCCGGCTCCACGAATCCGATATCACCAATCCGTCATTGAAGGGCACGTGGTGCGATGCGTCGGCAGGCGCCATTTTGGGTCCACGTCTGAGGAGGAAAGGGGAGCCGAATGTCTCCAGACTTGCAGGAACTTTCCGTGCGATTGCTGGCATTGGAAACCGTGCTGGGCCACCTGGTCTCGCACATGGCGGTGCGCGACGACGATCCATCGCGCTGGCTGGCGACACGCAAGGTCCTGGCATTGCGGGCGGCGCATGTCATGGAGCACGACAGCGGCGAGGACGGCCTGGCGCAGGCAATGTCCGCCGTGATCGCGGCTTTTTTCGATGACGTGGAGCAGGCGGTTTGCGGCCTGCCGGGGACCGCTGATACCCGTCAATAAGCAACCCTGCCCGTAGGGTAGCGTTTCCGGAACCGGTGTTCCACCCCGACCGGAGAACGACAATGTTGAAGCAGTTGATGCTGGCCGCCGGCCTGGCGGTCTTCGCGCCGAGTTGCTTGCTCGCCGCCCAGGACGTGGCGCCAAACCAATCTCCGGCGCCACCTTTCGCCCTGTCGCCGAGCACGCCGCAATCAGCCGGCGCGGCCCAGCCTGGAACGCCGGACGCGAGCCGGACGCTGGCGCAGAAGCTTTCGGAATCGAACGGTACGATTCATCCGCCCCCGGTGGATCCCGACATGGCCAAAGTGCCACCGCAGACCGGGACGATGCCGGTTGTGAAGCCCCCGCCAAACGTGCAGAGCAAATAGCTTGTGAACTGGGGCTTGCAGGATACCGCCCAGACTCCATATGCCGCGGTGCAGCGAACCGGCAGTGTCGGGTCGCTGCGTTCGACGTTTCCTCCCTAAACTTGGCGGCACCTTCGGGTGCCGCTTTTTTCTGCACACCGCGTCCAACCGCCTGTTGCGCCCTGGACGCAGACTCATCCTCGGTTCCCCGTCATCCCGATTCCCCGCCATCCCGGTTCCCCGTCATTCCCGCATCCCTCCCGTCATTCCCGCACAAAAAGCGGGAATCCAGCGACAGTCCGTGTAACCGCGACCGCGCGTCATACCGCTCGCGCCGCCCATGTTCGGAGCCTATAAACAGCCATGGACCTTGATTTCAGCGAGGAGGAAATCCGCCGCTACTCCCGCCATATTCTGCTGCCGGAGGTGGGCGGCACCGGTCAGGCACGACTGAAGGCGGCGCGCGTTCTGGTGATCGGCGCGGGAGGGCTTGGCAGTCCTGTGGCGCTCTATCTCGCCGCCGCTGGAGTGGGCACGATCGGGATCGTCGATGACGATCTGGTGGAGATTTCCAACCTGCAGCGCCAGATCGCCCACACCACCGCACGGATCGGCGCGCCGAAAGCCGAACTCGGCGGCAAGTGCGGCACGGGCGATCAACCCGGACGTGCGGATCGATATCCATCGCATCCGGCTAGATGCCGACAACGCGGCTGATCTTATCGCCGGATACGATCTGGTGTGCGACGGCACCGACAATTTCGCCACCCGCTTTCTGGTGGCCGACGCCTGCGTGCTCGGTCAACGAACCCTCGTCTCGGCCGCGGTGCTGCGCTTTGAAGGCCAGCTCTCGGTCTTCAAGCCGCACGCGCACCCCGGCGGCCCGTGCTACCGCTGCCTGTTCCCCGAGCCGCCGCCGGACGGCATGGTGCCGAGCTGCAGCGAGGCCGGCGTTCTGGGCGCGGTCACCGGTGTCATGGGCACGCTGCAGGCGACCGAAGCCCTCAAGGAAATCCTCGGAGTTGGCGAATTGCTCTCCGGGCGGCTGCTGATCTGGGATGCCCTGGCGACCCGGTTCCGCCTGGTTCGCCTGCGCCAGGACCCGAACTGCGCATTGTGCAGCCCGGCCGCGACGATCAAGGATCTGTCGCGGCATCAGCAGCGCGATGGCAGCGGCCTGTGCCGTCTGAGCCGCTCGGCATTTTGCTGATCTCCGGCGAATACGAGCGTGTGCATTATGCCTTCGTCGTGGCCGCCGGCGCCGCCGCGCTCGGCCGGCGGGTGGTGCTGTTCGCCACCAATGGCGGATGCCGTGGCCTGCTCGCGGATTGGAGCGGGCTGTCCGATGCCGGCCGCGAGGAGCGCGCGCGCGCGGTCGGTGTGGCGGGACTGGACGAGCTGCGCGAAGCCACCGGCGAACTGGGCGTACAACTGATCGCGTGTGAGGCCGGTTTGCGCCTCGAGGGCCTGCATTCAGCGGAGTTGCTCGCCGGGGTGGAGGTGGCTGGGATCGCAACGTTTCTCTCCGCGATCGGGCCACTCGCTCAGATCGTGACGCTGTGATCGCTTGACGCGATTCCGCAGGGTTTGGCACCACATTGCATGTTCTCCCGGCGTTTCGCGGTCCTGCTTGGCGTGATGATCCTGGCGATCTCTGGCCCAGCCTGGTCGGAGACCGCCGGTCCCACCGCACGACAACCGCCCACCCGACGCGTGGTGCCGCCAGCGCCGGCGCGGCCAACCGGCACGTCCCACGCTGCCAAGCCCTCCGCGCCGCGTGCCGCGGTGATTAAACTCCCCGTACCACCCATCCCGCCGTCAGATGCTGAGCAAGCGGCGGCTCCGAAAACGCCTCGGGCACCGGTGCAGGATACCAACAAAGGCTCGGTCACCGGCCTGCCGCTGCCTCGCTATGCGTCGCTCCGGGCGGATGCGGTCAATCTGCGTGCGGGCCCCGGCACCCGCTACCCGATCGATTGGGTTTACAAGCGGGTCGGCATGCCGGTGGAGATCGTGCGGGAATTTGATGTCTGGCGCCTGGTCAAAACCCCCGACGGCCAGGAGGGCTGGATGCACGAGGCGACCCTGGTACCGCGCCGTGACCTGATCGTCATTGGTGAACGCCAGACCCTACGCGCGGAGCCAAACGATACCGCGCACGCGGTCGCGACGCTGGAGGCGGGTGTGATCGGGCGGATCCGTTCATGTGCGGTCAGCGCCGCCTGGTGCCGAGTACAGATCGGGGAATATCGTGGCTGGTTGCCGCGTTCCGCGTTTTGGGGCGCCACCGCCGCTAAATCCGTCAATCCGTGACGGCCTGGGTCCGCGTTGACCCATTCGTCCTGCCCGCGGAAAGCCGGCATCCATCAAGCGGGGCGACATGATGGGTCAGCCGGCCGGGAGATTGCGAAACCTCCGCGTGAATTTCTGCGCCTTGCGTTGAGCCTTTCTTGTTCCTGCTGCGTGCCAGTTCAAGCGCACCCATGACGACGTGACGGGACGGTCAAACGTTCCGCCGTTCGAATAATCCGACTCTGATCCGTCACGCCCGCGAAAATCCGTCATGCCCCGCTTTCCGAGCTTTCCGCGGGAATGACGGACGTAGGTCACCCTCAACGCGGTCTGGCATAAGCTGCCCGGATCCCCGGCCCCCCGATCACCCGGCCGACGCCTGTGGCCGATGCAGCGCAGCGCGGGGACGGGTCACGGTGCGCCGCCCGCGTTTGAACACGACCAGCGGGTGACAAATCTCCGCCACCGCCTGTTCCGGCAAATCCGCATCGATGACCACGATATCCGCGGGATTGCCGACCGCGATCCCGTAATCCCGCAAGTTCAACATCCGCGCCGGCCGCTCCGTCACCATGGCGAAGCAGTCGCGCAGTCGGTCGCCCCCGCTGATCTGACAGATATTGGCCTGCAGGTTAGCCATGCGGGTGAGCGAACAATCCCCGAACGGCGTGAATGGGTTCAGCACGTTGTTGGTGGAAATCGAGCACGCCACCCCGCACGCCACCAGCAGGTTCACGTCCGCGACACCGCGCCGGATGCTGTGCTCCTGATCCCGCCCGCCCATGAACAAATCGGTTGCGGGCAATACTGTCACCGCCACACCGGCATCGGCGATACGCTGTGCCAGTGCCTTCAGCGCATCAGGTGGAAGCGTCGAATATTTGCTGCCATGGCCGATCGTCACGCGGCCACCCATCCCGTACTCTTCGGTCAGCTCGCAGACCAGGTGGATATCCATCGCCTCAGGCGAGCCCCCTGAGTCCAGATGCATGTCGATATCGACGCCGAACTCGCGCGCCAGCGCGAAGACGCGATGGATCTGACCGGCATGATCAGGGTCGTAGTTCGGTGCCGCGCCAATAACCGTGGCGCCGCGCCGCAACGCCTGCACCAGCAAGGCATCGGCGCGTGGATTGTTGGTCAGGCCTTCCTGCGGAAACACGCAAAGCTCGATATCGATCGCCCAGGCGTAGTCGCGGCGCAGTGTCTCGATCGCCTCGAAGCTGCGCATCTCCACGCCAGGGTCCAGTTCCACATGCGTGCGCATACGGGTGGTGCCGTGCTTGATGCAGCTTTCCACCGTGCGGGACGCCCGCTGATAGACGTCCTCCACCGTGAAGCTGTGCTTGACGGCGGCGACGCGCGACACCGCATCCGCCTGCCGGCCGGCTTCCGGCGAGCAGCGGTCGATAATGCGGGATTTGTCCAGGTGAATATGGGTTTCGATCAGGCCGCCGCAGGTCAGGCATCCCGCCGCGTCATATTCCTGAGCATCGGCGCGCAGGGCAGTTTCGATGGCGACAATGCGCCCATCCGAAACGCCGATATCCGTGACCGGGCCGTCAGGAATGTTCGCCAGCCGCGCATTGCGAACAATCAGATCCATCACCAGCCCTCCGCGCCGCTATGCTGGCGCGGACAAGCGGCAACCGCAACCGCGCTTAACGGCGGTCGAGCTGGCTTTCCTGGATCACGCGCTCGTGGCCATCCAGCGAGTTCTTCACCCGGTACGAGCACGTATTGCGCTCGAACGGCAACTGCCGCACGATCGTGTACACACCCCGTGGAACGTTATAGTCCGTCGCCTGCGGCAAAAACACGACCTGCTCGCCGATGGCGAATTTGTAGCTGCCCATGGAGCACTCCGAAAATCACCGGCGCCGCGGAGCGGCACCGGTTTTACGCAATCAGCCGCCGCGTTGCAGATTGATGGCGGCCAACTTACCCTGCCGCCCCCGTTCCACATCGAAGTTTATTTTCTGGCCTTCATTGAGGCTGCCCAATCCGGACTGCTCGACCGCCGAGACGTGTACAAACACGTCCGCCGACCCGTCATCCGGCTGGATAAACCCATATCCCTTCTGGCCATTGTACCATTTGACTGTACCTGTCGTCATCTACTCCAAACTCCACGAATTGGCTTCCCGCACCATGCAGGATCAACAACTTTCCATTCGGGGGAAGTACAGAAGCGCGGAAACGCCGTGCACAGGGCACATACAGCCCAAACCGAAAAGCGCCAACTCGCGTTATATGGTGACGGCCCGGCCGAATTACGAGAGGTTCGCCGAACCGCCGCTCAATCAGCCAAAAACTGGCGGATTTCCGCCAGAAACAGCTCCGGCCGGTCGTGATGGACCCAGTGGCCCGCGCCGTTCACGCCGACCACCCGCGCAGCCTGGAAATGGCCCGCCCGGCCGTCCGCCACCGGATCGGTGGCCCAGCTCTCTTTGCCCCACACCAGCAGGGTCGGGCAGGAAATCCCCGACCACAATGCCGCGATCTCCTCGCGGGTCATGTCATAGGGCGGCCAGATGCGCACGTACGGGTCGAATTTCCAGCTATACGTGCCGTCCTCGTTCTGGTTCACGGCGTGCTGCGTCAAATGCAGCGCCTGCTCCGGCGTCAACCGGCGGTTGGCTTCCTGCATGCGGCTCAGCGCATCCTCGATGGAGGCATAGCGCCGCGGCAATCGCCCGGCCATGGCGCGCACCGCCTCGATCCAGGCACGCATCCGCACATCGATCGGCTCGCGATCCTTCGTCGCCGAACGTGGGCCCGGCCCCATGCCCTCGATCGCCACCAGCCGGCGTACCGTGTGCGGAAAAATTCCCGTATAGCGCAGCGCGATGTTGCCGCCGAGCGAGTGCGCAATGATCGACACCGGCTCCAGCTTCTGCTGATGGATCAATTGCGCGAGGTCGTAGATATAGTTCGCCATCGTATAATGGCCCGACCGCGACCAGGCGCTGTCGCCATGGCCGCGCAGATCGGGTGCGATCACGTGCCACTCGTCGCGCAACGCCGTCGCCACCCAGTCCCAGCTCCGGCAATGGTCACGTCCGCCGTGCAGCAGCAGCAGCGGCGGCGCGTCCGGGTTGCCCCAATCCACGTAATGCAGCCGCAGCCGCTGCGAGAACCACGTCCGCGAGGTCGGACCAGGCAGATCCGGCGGCATACTACGCGGCATGCCAATCAGCCGATCGGAGGATGGCGCTTGTGCCATTCGGTCGCCCTCTCATACGCCGCCGCGACACGCAGCACCGTCGCGTCGTCGAAATAGCGGCCGACAATCTGCACCGACAGCGGCAGCCCGTCGCCCGACAGCCCCGCCATCATGGCCAATGCCGGGTGTCCGGTCACATTGAACGGCGTGCGAGCCTGGCGTGGATAGGTGCGGGCGGCCGCCTCGGCATCGTCGATACGGCAAGCGGGGTCCATCGAACTGGCACACAGCAGCACGTCGACGTCGCGGAACGCGTCCTCCACCGCCGCTATCATCTGCCCGCGCCGGCGTTGTGCGCCCACGTAATCCCCGGCGGAGATGAAGGCACCCGGCATCAGGCGCCGGCGCGCCAGCTTGCCGTAATCGCCGGGCCGGGTGCGCAGCCACGGAGCATGGATGGACCATGCCTCGCCCGCCATGATCACCCGGTTCACCCCGGCGAATTCGTTCAACGTCGGCAGTTGGATGCTGCGGATTTCCGCGCCTTCCGACTGCAGCACCCGTGCCGCATCTTCGATCGCCGCGGTCACTTCCGGATCCGCCGGCATGTCCGTTTCGTGGAAGTGACGCACGAAACCAACGCGCAGGTCACGCACCCCGCGTCCCAGGTCGCGCGTGAAGTCCCGTGCCGTCGCGCGGGCGCTCCCCGGGTCGGCGGCATCGTGCCCGGCAATCGCGTCCAGCAGCAGTGCGCAATCCTCCACCGTGCGGGTCAGCGGCCCGACATGATCCAGCGTGTAGGCCAGCGGGAACACACCGCGCCGCGATACCAGCCCATAGGTCGGTTTCAGGCCGACGATGCCGCAACAACTTGCCGGGTTGCGCACCGATCCGCCGGTATCGGAACCCAGCGCCAAAGGGAACAACCCGGCGGCGACGCCGGCGCCGGACCCGGACGAGGAGCCGCCGGGATGATGCGCCGTGTTCCAGGGGTTGCGCGCGGGCGGGAAGGGGAGATCGAAGCTGGCACCCCCAATGGCGAACTCGTGCGTCGCCAGCTTGCCCAGGATCACCGCGCCGGCACCGCGCAGCTTCGCGACGACCGTCGCGTCCGCCCGCGCCACGTTGTCGAGCAATATCTTCGAATGACACGTCGTCGGCAGGCCGGCTACGTCGATGATGTCTTTTATGCCGACCGGCACACCATGCAGCTTTCCGCGCGGCCGCCCGGCGGCGATCTCGTGCTCGGCCGCGCGTGCGCTCTCCAGCGCCGCCTCGGCGTCCAGGCGGGTGAACGCGTGCAATCCAGGTTGCAGCCGCTCGATGCGGGCCAGCAGCGCCTTCGTCACCTCCACCGGCGACAGCCGCCGCATCGCATAAGCCCGACCGAGCTCGCCCGCCGAGAACCAGTGCAGTTCGGTCACCGGCCTTCCCCCGCCCGCATCGGAGGCCAGGGTTCAACCGCCGGATCGGCCGGGTATTGGATGGCGGCGACACTTCTCAGGGCCTGTTCCATGGCCGCGGCAACATCGTCGGGAAATTCCGCTAATGCCTTCTCCAGCCCCGCCGCCTTCGCCAGGCCGGCAACCAGCGTCTGATCCATCGCCCGGTGCTCCAACCAGTCACATGGTCCCCGAGATAGACGAAGTCCGGCGGAACTCCCAGCCTTGCGGCGCTGCGGCATTGTCGCGCACCAGCGGCCCTGGACGCACACCCATCCCCGTTCCCCGTCATTCCCGCTCCCCCCGTCATTCCCGCGAAAGGCGGGAATCCACCGACAGTGCGTGCAATCGCGCAGTGACGCGGGCCGGCGGCTGCTGGCCGAATCCGGAATAGCCGGTCTGGAGTGTCCAACGGTGACAACCAGACGTTTGTGCTTCGAAGTTGCTGAAACACCCCCGATGCCCTCGGCCTTGACGGGCCGAGAGATTGGTTCCATTCAGTATTTTCTGGGTAAGCTCCCCGGTCGTCGTCTTGGCATCGCCATTCTCAAGCACGGCCTCGGTTCGGTTGGCAGATCACCAACTAGTTCATCATCGTCGGCCGGTGCCGCCGTCGTACTGTGGGCCCTTTGGCGCGCCGACAGTTGCAACTTGCGGCAGCGACCGTCTCGGGTTGACTGTCTGGTGCATGAACGCACAATGAGGACATCCGATCGAACTGCCCGTCGTGAACGGAAGCCCGCTTGAAGCGCTTGAACCCCTGCATGAGGCGGTGAACATGAGCCGTTTAGCTAACAAAGTGGCAATAGTAACAGGCGCATCGAAAGGCATCGGGAGCGGGATTGCAGCGGCGTCGTCCGCCGCCGGTGCGCGCGTGGCGGTGAACTATTCCTCCGACCGGAATGGCGCCGAACGGGTCGTTCAGGCGATCCGCGACAGCGGGGGTGAGGCGATTGCGGTCGCGGCCGATGTGTCCAAGGCGGCGGATGTCGCACGGCTTTTCCAAGAAGTGGATGCTGCCTTTGGAAGGCTCGACGTCCTCGTCAACAACGCCGGCGTGTTTCGCTTCAGTGCGGTCGCGGATATCACCGAGGAGAGTTTTCTACTTCCACTACAACATCAACGTGCTCGGGTCGATGCTCACGGTGCAGCAGGCGATCAAGCGGTTCGGCGCCGAGGGCAGCAGCATCCCGCACCTCTCGGTCGATGGACCACGACGAACGGTGGCGGGGTGATCGAGATCGGGTGGTGCGGCGCGACCCTGTGTGGCCGGATAGTCGGTATCGCGAGGCTGCCAAGTGAGCCGATCCCTACCGATTACCAGGGCCATTCGCAATGTGGCCTGACCATCATCACTGATGAAAGCCCGACTCAGGATGGTAGCTGGTTGGGCCACGTCACCGATCCGCGCAGCGGGAGGAAGTATCAGGCGAAACTCTGGGTGGACGATGTCGGTCGCCTTAACGTGCGCGGCTTCGTTGCGGTGCTTCTACTGGGTGAAACACAGACCTGGAATCGTTTTGCTGGTCGCTTGACCGCCGACTGCCGGGTGGTTTGACAAAACCAGTTATCGGTGAAACTCACGGGGTCAGGCGCCGGAAGTGTCGCGAGCGCGCGGGACCGGATCGCGCGATCCGGTCCCGGCGGCATCTGCATCACGCCTGATGCGCTATTGATTGATCTCAGGTTCGACGAGCTGTGCCAGGTTTCGCAGCGAGTCTTGCCAACCGAGATAGCAGGCCTCGGGTGGAATGGCGTCCGGCACGCCTGCCTGCACGATATCCAGCTCGGTGCCGACCGATACTTTCTTCAACGCCACCGTCACCTGCATCTCGCCGGGCAGGTTGGGATCGTCGAATTTGTCCGTGTAGCGCACGCGTTCGCCCGCAACGAGCTCTACATATTTGCCGCCGAACATGTGGCTTTTGCCCGTGGTGAAGTTCCGGAACGACATTTTGAACGTGCCGCCGACCTTCGCTTCCAGATGATGCACGGTGCAGGCAAAGCCGTTGGGCGGCAGCCATTTCGCCAGCGCGTCCGCCTCAAGGAACGCGCGATAGACTTTCTCCGGGCTGGTTGCCAGCACGCGGTGCAAGCGCACGGTGTTGGGCATGCTCGTTTATCCTCATGAAATTGACGGAACCGACGTTGTCGCCGATCAGGTGCCTGGTATCGGCAGAACCGGCATGATCTCCACGGACTTCGCCAGGAAAGATCGTGAAATGCGGATGCTTCTCGAACAGCCTGGCAGCCGCCTCATGCGAGTCCGCCCGCACCACCATGAACGCGCCCATCTCGTTGCTCACGTCCTCGATGCCGCGTCCGGTGATCTTCTTCGTCTTGCCGAGCGGCCCGCCCATGACGGACACCGCCGCGCGGTGCTTCTCGACCCAGGCTTTCCAGGCGGCCATGCCCTCCTGTTCCTTGGCGCGCCGTTCGGCTTCGGGAAGCGCCATCCACGCCTTCATGCGCGGGCTGGTTTTGCTGCCGAGAAACACGGCGAGGTAGGTATCGTTCGTGGCCATGCGGTTTCCTTTCCTCTACGGATTGCAAAATGGCGATGCCGGCGATCGCCGCTCTGGTTATTCCAATCCGTCGCCGGTACCGAAGCGTGCTCGTGCCGGATGCGCCAGGCGCCGTAGCACATTTGCAGCTCTTCAACGTCGAAGGCTTGCCCGGGTTGGTGATAGGCGAAGAAGAGATCCGAGGTCTCCTTATATTCAGCCAGGCCGCGCGACTGTAGCGGCGGCCGGCACGTCGAACACGAGGATGTCGTCATCGTGATGTGCCAATATGGCCGGCAGGTCATGCCGCCATTCCCGTTCGCCGTCATCCCCGTCCCCGTCATTCCTGTCCCCCCCGTCATTCCGCGAAAGCGGGAATCCAACGCCTGCCCGTGCAACCGCGACCTCGGCGTGGATGCCCGCCTGCGCGAATGTGACCAGGAAGAGCCACTCTCTCGAACGGCCGAAGCCCGCCCATGCGGACCGACCGCGCGGCCAGCCATCCCCCGGCGACGTGCCGCGGTCAGTTACCCCCACCAGTCTTGTCATCCTCGCCGGAAATGCATACTGACCGGTGGCCAGTCCGTCATTATGACAGCGAAGCGACCTCCTGCCCGCGCCAGCTACGCTGATCGCTTGGTCTCGCTGCGGCGGCCAGCGAACGATCGCCCACGAGTTCCGCAACCGGAGAAAGCAGATGCACAGCAAACTTGCAGCCCGCCGGCTCGGCACGGCGCTGATCATGGGGGCGCTTGGGTTTGCTGGCGCGCCGGCCTCCGCCGCCGTTCATCTTGACGGGCAGGTCCAGGCGGGCGGTGGCCCGGTCGCCCAATCCACCGTTACCCTGTGGGCCGCGAGCGTGAACCAGCCGACGCAACTCGGACAGGCGAGTACCGGCGACGACGGCCACTTCGTGATCTCGGTGGATCAGCCGGTGGGTCGGGATACCTCGATGTACCTCGTCGCCACGGGGGGTAAACCCGCAGTCGGCAAGGCGACGACCAGCAATCCGGCAATCGCGCTGATGACAGTGTTGGGTCGCACGCTCCCGCCCACGGTTACGATCAACGAGATGACGACGGTGGCATCGGTCTGGACCCACGCGCAGTTCCTCGATGGCACGGCGATCAAAGGCCATGCGCTTGGCCTGCGCATCGCGGCGGGCAACGTGCCCAACTTCATCGATCTCACCACCGGCGGCTATGGCACCGCCATTCAGGCGCCATTCAACAGCACGCAAACACCGACCATGGCGAATTTCGCCACGTTATCGACGCTGCTGGCGGGCTGCACGACGCAGGTCACGCCCGATGCCTGCGACAAGCTGTTTGCCGCGACGACGCCGCCGACGGGCGAGGCTCCCACGAACACGCTGGCTGCCGCCGAAGCGGTGGCTCGCAATGCCGCGTTCAAACCAGACAGATTGTTCGCGTTGCTGGATGCGTTCTATCCGGTTCCCAAGGGAAAGTTGCTGCGTGCAACCCCCTATTTGCCCTACCTGAGCTACGCCCCGAGTGCCTGGGTGCTGCCGCTCAAGTTCACCGGAGGTGGCCTTAACGGACCGGGCAAGATCATGTTCGACGCCGAGGGCAACGCCTGGACCGGGGATAATTTCATCGTCGGGTCCCAGGCTACGGACGGATTGTGGGACGGCAACCTGTCCAAGATCGCGCCGAGCGGTCAGCCTCTTTCGCCTATGACCACCGGTTTCACCGGGGGTGGCATTGCTGGGCCCGGTTTCGGAACCGCGGTCGCGGCGGACGGCAAGGTCTGGGTCGACAGCACCGCGGGAAAGACGATTTCAGTGTTCGACAACGACGGGAAGCCGCTGTCGCCCCCTCAGGGGTATAACTTCAACGGCAAGCTCGGCGTTATGCAGGGCATCATCGTCGTGCCCAACGGCGATGTCTGGGCGCTCGATTTCGGCGACGACAAAGTCGTCTATCTTCCACAAGGCGATCCCAGCAAAGCCAAATTCTTCTGCCAGGCGCCGGCCGGCACGCCGAACAAGGACGGCCCGTGCAAACTGAGCGGACCGTTCCATCTAGCGATCGACCAACAGGACCGGATATGGATTACCAACGCGATCGGCGACACCGTCACGCGCTTTCCGGCGAGCGATCCCAGCAAAGTCGAGACGTTCAAGGCGGGCGCCAGCGGCAAGGGCATGGCAATCGACAGCAAGGGCAACGCCTGGATCACCAACACCCTTGGCAGCGGATTGCCACTCGACGTGAAGTTGCACCTCCTAGAATTGAAACTGACCGGCAACCTGGGAGAGATCGATCGCGTGGTTGTCAATTGGGCAATGGCGCATCCTGGGGTGGGCAATGTCACGGCGCTGCGGCCGGATGGCAGTGAAGCGCCCGGTTCGCCGTTCGATGGCGGCGGCAGCACCTGGGGCGCATGGGGCGTCGCCATTGACGGCAACGATCAGGTCTGGATTTCCGACTTCGTCGGCCGCTCCATTACCCAGTTGTGCGGCGCGCGCACCGACACCTGTCCGCCCGGCATGAAGATGGGCGATCCCATATCCCCGAAGGGCGGATATGTCGGTGGCGATATGCAGATGCTGACCGATATTGCCATCGATCCGGCCGGCGATGTCTGGGTGGCAAGCAACTGGCAGGACGGTGACCGGTGCTTCGGCAAGCCGCCGGAGGCAACGTCAACCCGTTGCGGTGGCAACGGATTGACCGTCTTCTATGGCATGGCGAAGCCGGTCCGCGTTCCACTCATCGGCCCTCCGCACGCGCCATAGAACAAGCCGCCGCGCAGGGTTAGCGCTCCCCCTCATCCCCATTCCCCGTCATCCCCGCCCCCTTCCGTCATTTCCGCGAAAGCGCGAATCCACCGACAGTCCGTGCAATCGCCACCACATCATGCCCGCCTGCGTGAGCACGACGAGGCGGCAAGGCCTGGCAGCATTTAGTCCTACTGCGTCACTCATTCCGCACGACGGCCTTCTGACGCATCTGTCCGCAACAGGGACATCGCGGCAGTGCGTGGCCAAAGCTCGCGCGAGGCGGATACGCAACGTGGCGATTGAGTGCGGCATGTGGCGTTGCGAACGCAGCGGGAGATCCTCTGGGTCGATAACCGGCGGGAAGGCAAGATTGCGCGCCTCGCCAAGTGCGGGAATGTCCTGAGGGGGGAATCGTCTCCTTCTCGGAGATCAGGAAACCGTAGGCTGCAATGCAGAGCGTTGCGTGATGGTGAAAGCCGCGCCAGCCGCGGCCTTCATAGTGACCGAGACCGACCTCCTGCTTGAGTTCGAGGTAG
This sequence comes from uncultured Pseudomonadota bacterium, assembly GCA_963777625.1. GTDB lineage: Bacteria > Pseudomonadota > Alphaproteobacteria > Acetobacterales > Acetobacteraceae > DATDIC01. The sequence continues at coordinate 31,433 of CAVZRO010000037.1, forward strand.
TCGCGCTCAATTCGCCAGCGCATCTTGGCCTGATCGACCATGCGCTCGAGCGAGATGTCGGCCGCCAGCGTGCAGAGCCAGTAGTGATCCGGTTCGGCCTCGCCCTCCGGCCACTCGATCAGCAGCCACTCCTCTGGCGCCGGTTCATTCCGCCTGGCGTCGTCATGCGCCGGACGCACCCGCCATCGGGCGAACCGCGAGCTCAGCGGCGTGTTGCTGCCGTCCCGCCATTTGATCTGTTGCCAGGCAGCGGCGTCGAGCTCCAGAGCCAGCGTCTTGGCCGACACGGGACGATGCGTCGCGTCACGGCGCAGCCGCTTGCCGGGCCGGCCGCGGCCTGAGTGGGACGCCGGTGGCAACGCTGCCTCGCCGGGCCGCCACACCATCGTGGCGGGCAGGATGCCGGCCACGTAGGTCAGCCCAAGTTCGCTGATCCCAGCACGCAATTTGCTGTCATTGCCATAGGCCGGGTCCATCAGCACCACGCCTGGCGGCACACCATCCGCCAGCGCCTCGCGCAGCTGCTGCAACGCGATCTCCGGCTTGGTCTGGAAACCAACGTCGTCCGGCACGCCGGCGATCTTTCGGCGGGCCGCATCGTCGGCCCACTCCTTCGGTAGATACAGCCGGTAGGCAACCGGCAAGCTTCCCTGATGGGTCGCCACTGACAAACTCACTGCCACCTGGCAGTTGTCCCGCTTGCCCAACTGACCGCAATACTGCCGCGCCACCCCGACCGAATGGCTGCCCTTCTTGGGGAACCCGGTGTCGTCGATGATCCACGCTTGGACCGGTTCGTCCCGCGTGATGGATGGCAGCACACAGTCGCGCACACGGCGCAGCATCGCCCGATCCGACCACGGCGCCTGCGCCACAAAGTGCAGCAGCGATTGGTGCTGCGCCGCGGTGCGCTCCGGCGCGGTCACCGCCGCCAGCGGCTCGACACTCTTGCGACCCTCCGCCGACAGCAGTCCGATACAGTAGTCCGCGAATGGCCTGACCCGGTCGGCATGGCCGAGCACCGATGCCAAACTTGCTGTGTAATCCTCGAACCGCGCTTGCGTGCCGGTTGCATCGTCGAGACCCATCCCACCCTCCCTGGACGGCTTAAATCTCCACCTCTAACCAATCACTCTCGCGTCGCACCAAGCGGAAAATGCCAGATCACATCGCAGTTTTGCAACTCAGTAGGATTAGGGGTCGTTCGGAAACAACCGCGTCATCTCGTCATTCCCGCGAAAGAGCCTGTGAAAGAATTGGCATTCCCTGGCGAAATCGGATTCGCTGGCGTCGATGAGTGACTCGGGGACATCGATGGCAGTGCGTTACCTGCGGCCGGAGCGAAACCAGCCGAGCTGGGAGTTTGTCGATCTAGAAGGCCTGCTGGCGGCCGACCACAAAGCGCGCGTCGTCTGGGCCTATGTGGCGGGGCTGGAGCTGACGGAGTTGTTTCAGCGGATCAAGACGGTGGACGGCGGCCCCGGCCGTCCGCCGCCGGACCCTCGGGTGCTGCTGGCGTTGTGGCTGTATGCCACGCTGGAAGGCGTCGGCTCGGCGCGGCAGCTCGATCGGCTGTGCCAGAGCGATCTCGCCTATCGCTGGCTGTGCGGTGGCGTGCCGGTGAACTATCACGGGCTGAGCGATTTCCGGGTCGAGCACGCCGCGGTGCTCGACCGGCTGCTGCGCGAGAGCGTCACCGCGTTGATCACCGAGGGTGTGGTCACGCTGGACGAGATCGCGATTGATGGCACTAAAGTTAAAGCCAGCGCCGGCCGCGGCTCGTTCCGCCGGTCGGCCCGGCTGGCGACGATCGAAGCTGCCGCGCGCGAGTTGGTGGAGACGCTGAAGGCGGAGGTTGCGACCGATCCGGCGGCGAGCGAGACACGCCGGCAGGCGGCGCGGCGGCGTGCCGCTGAAGACGTTGCGGCGCGCGCCGCGGCAGCACGTCGGGCGCTGGACAAGTTGCGTGCGGAACGGGCCGCGAGCGCCAAGACCCACAAGCAGGCGGAAACCAAGAAGAACGAGCCGCGGGCCAGCCGCACCGATCCCGACGCGCGGCTGATGCGCTTCGCCGACGGTGCCGTGCGCGCCGGCTACAACGTGCAGCTGGCGGTGCTGCCGCAGAGCGGCATCATTGTCACCACCGCAGTAACCGACCGTCGCAACGACGCCGGCCTGGCGGGCCCGATGACCGAGCAGGTCAGGACCAATTTCGGCATCACGCCACAGCGGGTTCTTGCCGACACGCATTATGCGACGCAGCAGGACATTGTCAGCCTGAGCGCGGCGGGGATCGAGGTCTACGCACCGGTCGCGCCCGACAAGGCGACGGCCACTCCGGCGAGTCAGCGCAAGCGCGCGCAACGACGGGACGCCGAGCCAGAGGCGATCAAGACATGGCGCGCGCGGATGGCCGGGGAGGCCGGCAAGCTGGTGTATAAGCGACGCGCGCGGATCGAGACGGTGAACGGCATCCTGAAAGGGCGTGGCCTGGGAGTGCTGCAGGTGCGCTCGATGGCCAAGGTCGCCTGCGTGGTTCTGCTGCAGGCACTGGCCCACAATCTCTGGCGCGGCCACTGTCTGCGCCAGGCGGCGGCGTAGAAGGGCATGGAGGCAAGCCGGCCTCGTTGGTGCCGGCAATGACCGGGCGTCCGGGCCGGCGAGACGCGGCGTTGCCTATGCACTGAGGTGCCGGGCCGGGAGGCGCCGGGACGATGCGATGACCAAACCTGCGCTCCGCGCGGATTTCTTTCACAGGCTCGAAAGCGGGAATCCAGGTTGCCGCTGCTGGATTCCCGCTTTCCGCGGGAATGACGGTTGATTCTGTTACTTCATGACGAGCCCTTAGCTCCGGTTTCCGCCCACGCCGGAAACTCAAACCGCGACACGCCCGGCGTTATCACGGCGGGCAGATATCGGCTCGGAAGCCGTGTCGTCGCCGTCCCGATCGATCGGGAAGGCGGTCACCTCACCCTCCACCGACAGCCCAACCACCGTTCCGGGCGCGGGGACCTGGTAACCGGCAACGCGCGCACTGACGGATTGCACCCCGCTGGCTGGCAGAAGTTTCAGCTCCACCAGGGCGTCGTGCCCATAGAAGGCGACCGCGCAAACCTGCGCCCGTACCATGTGCCCCTGCGGATCGGCCCCCTGGGGATCGGCATCGAGCCGAACCTGCTCGGGCCGTACCAGCACGTCAGCCGGCCCATCCTGGGTAAACGACGCCAATGCAAGCTCGCCCAGCGCGCAGGTCACCCGCGCGCCTCTGACCTCACCCCGGACCACCATCACCTCGCCCACGAAACTGGCCAGAGCCGCGTCCCGAGGATGGCGATACAGCGTCACCGGATCGGACACCTGGACCAGCCGTCCCTCGCGCAGCACGGCAACCTCGTGGCCCATGGACAGCGCCTCCGCCTGGTCGTGGGTCACCAGCACGGCAGTCGCGTCCGCCGCCGCCAGCGCCGCCGTCACGGCGGTTCGCGTCTCCGCGCGCAAGGCCGCATCCAGCGCGGAGAACGGCTCATCCAGCAGCACCAGACGGGGCGTCGGCGCCAACGCACGCGCCAGCGCCACCCGCTGCTGCTCGCCGCCCGATAACGCCTGCGGCGGCCGATCGGCAAAACTCCCGGGAAGTCCCACCAGTTCCAGCAGCTCGGCCACGCGACACCGAGCCCGGCGCGCCCGGCGCGGCAGGCCGAACACGATATTGTCGGCCACCGAAAGATGCGGGAACAGCGCGCCTTCCTGCGCCACGTAGCCGATCCGCCGCCGCTCCGGAGGCACATGCAGCCCAGGGCCGGCGACAGGCTGCCCATCGATCTCGATCACGCCCGCATCGGCATGCTCGAACCCGCAGACCAGCCGCAGCAACGTCGTCTTGCCACTGCCGGAACTGCCGAAAATCGCCACCAGCCGGCCGGGCGCGACATCCAGGCTGACATCGCGCAGCACGGCTTGGCTGCCGAACGACTTGGCCAGGTTTGCGATATGCAGGTTCGCCATGCAGACTCAACCCGCGAGAAATCGCAGCGTTGCGAACTTGCGCGCCAGCAGCCAGGTCGACAGCAGCGACAATGTAACCATCAGCGCGGCATAAGGTGCCGCCGCGGCAAACGCCAACGTTGACGTGTCGGCCCAGACCTGCGTCGCCAGGGTCTGCGTGCCGATCGGCGCCAGCAGCAAGGTCGTGGTCAGCTCGGTGACCACCGACACGAACACCAGCGCCGCAGCCGCGCCGATCCCCGGGCCGGCCAGCGGCAGCAATATCCGCCACGCCACCGCCGCCCAGCCGAGCCCCAGCGAGCGCCCCGCCTCTTCCAGCATCGGCTGCACCTGCACCAGCGCCGCCCGCACGCTGACCAGGGCCAGCGGCAGGAATATGATCGCGTAAGCAAGTATAAGCAGCAGCGTGCTCTGATACAGCGGCCGCAGGTTGTGTACCGTCAGCGAAATCAGTGCCAGCGCCACCACAATGCCCGGCACCCCCTGAGCCAGATAGGCAGTCCGCTCCAGCAGCGTGACCAGCGGTCCACGATAGCGCACCGCGAGAAAGCCGAGCGGCAGTGCCAGCGCCACCGTCACCGCGCCACCCGCCAGCCCAAGGCCCAGCGATGCGATCGTGGCCTCGAACAGCAATGATGCCGACACTTCCACCGGCGAGATCGCCGCCGATCCGTGTTGCGTCAGCCAGTAAACGATCATCCCCAGCGGAACGCCGAGCGTAACCACGACGAGACCGACAAATCCGATGAGCACCGGAACCAGCGCCCACCCCAGCGAATGCCGCGTGACTGGCCGCCGTGTCCCGCGACCAATGCGGGAATACTGCGCGCTCCCGCGCACGCGCAGCTCGGCAAACAGGCACAGCAGGCACAGCACCAGCAGCACCACCGCCAGCAGCGATGCGCCCGGACCGTTGAAGCCGGTGCGGTATTCAACGAACAGCTCGGTGGTGAAGGTACGGAACCGCAGCAGCGTGAAGGCGCCGAATTCGACCAGCACGTTCAGCGCCACCAGCAGCATGCCGCCCAGCAATGCCGGGCGAAGCTGCGGCAGAACGATGCGGAAAAAGCACGCCCACGCCCCGCGCCCCAGCGACCGGCCGGTTTCCTCCAGCGTCGGGTCCATGCCGCGCAGCGCCGCCGCCACCGGCAGATAGACCAGCGGATAATAGGAACAGGTGACCACCAGCCACGCGCCCAGAAAGTCCTGCAGATCGGGGCTGAGCGAGACCCAGGCATAGCTGCTGATGAACGGGGGAACGGCCAGCGGTACCGTCGCCAGCACCGCCCAGGCCTGACGGCCCGGAAGCTGCGCCCGCTCGGTCAGCCACGCACAGGCCGTCCCCAGCAAGGCGGCGGTCGCGGTGGTCGCCAGCATCAGGCCGATCGTGTTGGTCAGCAGCTCCACCACCAGCGGCCGGAACAGCACCTCGGCTGCTTCGGCCGCATCCACCTGCGTGGCCTGGAAAACCGTATAGGCCAGCGGCAGCAGTACCAGGCACGCGCCCGCTGCCGCCGCCAGGACCAGCCCCACCGGCGCGGCGAGCAGGCGGCCTCGCAACGGGGCGACCACGCCTGACATCAAATCGAATACATCAGATGATACCAACCGCCCTGAAGGCAGACCCATTCCCGCTCCCCGTCATGTGTGGATGGCCCCCGGCTGGCAAGGGTTTTGTTGCGTGATCTGCGTTGGCGGCCACTTGCGGTCATGTGTCCGGCCTGTTGGCGCGGTGGTTGACCGCAGGCCCTGATGGGAACCGTGGATCGAGGTCTGATCATTCCCACGGGATCGCGTTGTCCCAAGACGGATGCCAGGTCTCGCTCGATCTGTCGGTTGACCGACAATGCCATCACGCTGTTTCACCCTCGCAAGCCTTCCGGTCGCGTCTGCGCGGTTGTGTTCAGGCCGCCGCCGGCACGGTCCGGAAGTCCTCATTGCGCATCATCAGTGCCCAACCGATGCGCGCCATTTTGTTTGCCAGCGCCACCGCCGCGACCAGGCGCGGCTTGGTCGCCAGCAGCTTGACCAGCCACGGCTCCTGGGTCGCCCGCTTGCTGCGCAGCACCGCCATGGCGCCGTTCACCAGCAGCCGGCGCAGATAGCCATTGCCGCGCTTGCTGATCGGCCCGAGCTTCACCTTGCCACCAGTACCGTCCTGACGCGGCACCAGCCCGAGCGAGGCGGCGAACTCGCGGCCACTGCGCATGGCTGCTGGATTGACCACCATCGCTGCCATTGCACTTGCAACGATCGGTCCATAGCCGGGGATGGTGATCAGATGTCGGCAGGTCGCATTGTCGCGGCCCCAGGCGAGCAACTGCTTGTCGATCGCTTCAATGCGGGCTTCGAAGCCGCGCAGGCTTTCCACCACGGCCAGCAGACAGCTATGCAGGGGCGCCGGTATGCGCTGCTCGCTCGGATCGGCGAGGATGGCCACCAGCTCGCCGACATGGCGGCGTCCTTCGGCGACCACGATGCCGAATTCCGCCATCATGCCGCGCAGGTGGTTGATCAGCATAGTGCGCTGTTTCAGCAGCATTTCTCGTACCTTGTGAACGCCTGACGCGGCTTGCTGGGCGGCCGTCTTCACGGTCACGAAGCGCATCGTCGGGCGGCTCACCGCCTCGCAGATCGCCGCCGCATCGGCGGCGTCGTTCTTGTTGCGCCGCACATAGGCTTTCGCATAAGCCGGCGGGATCAGCCGTGCCTCATGACCCAGCTTGCCCAATTCTCTCGCCCAGTGATGCGCCGTCGCGCACGCCTCCATGCCGATCAGGCAGGGCGGCAATTTGGCGAACAACTCCAGCAGCTTGCTCCGCCGCAGCGCGCGACGGATCAGGACTGTCCCGCAGGCATCAACTCCATGCACTTGGAAGACTTTCTTCGCCAGATCCAGACCGACGATGGTAACCTGCTTCATGGATGGCTCCTGTCCGTTGGAATTGCGATACCCCAACTTTGGCACATCGATGCCGTGAGGGGGCCATCCACCCCATCATTCCCGCGAAAGCGGGAATCCACCGACAGTCCGTGCGACCGCGCCCTTGTCATGCGCCCCGGCGGGAGCATGACAACGGAGAGGCAGCCTCTCGAACGGCTGGAATCAGATACATCAGCTCAGACACATCAGATCAGCCCGGCCTGCCGCAGCAACCGGGCTGCCTGCTGGTCGTCACCGAGCTGCCCCATGCTGACCTTCGGTGGCTGAAGCTGGTCGAACGGCTTCAGCAGCGGATTCGCCTGCACGCCTGCGACCAGTGGATATTCGAAGTCGATATCGCTGCTTGCCAGCATCTCCTGCACCGGCTTGCTGACCAGGAAGGCGATGAACCGCTGCGCCGCGTCCTGCTGCTTCGAGGATCGCAATATCGCCGCCCCCGAGATGTTCACCAGCCCACCCACATCGCCATTGCCGAAATGATGGATCCGGCTGCGTGTCTTGTCCGCACCCTGCTCGGTGCGCAGCCGCGCCCAGTAGTAGTTGTTGATGATACCTGTGGCGACCGCGCCGCGATCGACCGCAGCCACCACGCCTTCGTCATCATCGAATATCTGCGCATTCTGCTTCAGGCCCTTGAGCCAGGTCAGCGCCGCGTCGCGGCCCTTCAGCGCCGCGACCGCATCGACCAGCGGCAGGAAATCCGCGTCGCTGGGCGCAATCGCGATCTTGCCCTTCCACTCCGGCCCGGCCAAGTCGAGCAGCGCGGCCGGCAACTGGCTTTCCTGGATCATCGACGGATTGAACGCCAGCACGCTTTCACGTGCGAGCACACCGATCCAGTTCCCGTCCGCCGCGCTGTACTGCGCCGGCACCTGGGCCAGGGTGGATGGATCGATCTTCGCCAACAGCCCTTTTTCATCCAGCAGCGTCAGTTCCGGCGAGTTCTCGGTGAAATAGACGTCGGCCGGCGATTGCGCCCCTTCCTGAGCGATCTGGTTGGCGATCTCCGGCGCCTCGCCGGAATGCACGCGAACCTTGATGCCGGTCTCCTTGGTAAAGGACTGGACGAGCAGATCGACCATCTGATGATGCTGCGCACTGTAGAGCGTGAGAGTGGGGGCTCCCGCCGCCCGCGCGGCCGGCGAGCTGACGATCAGGCCACCAGCCGCGAGCGCAAAGGCGGTCAGCCCGCCCAGCAGAAAGCGGCGGCTTGTATACGACACAGGCCGAACAGAATGCATGAAGTCCTCCGAAGCCGGGCAGGGCAGAAAATGCGAACGCCTCGCAATTGCAATCCTGCCTAACATCCGCTTCGCACGCGGGTCAAGCCAGTCCCCGCGGGAGCACGCCGAGCTGAACCGTGTGGAGTGGAGTGGCGCGGGTGAAACTGGGATCAGACCAGCCTAACAGGCTGCTGAAAAAGTCCTCTCAAGATCAGATTTTGTCTGTATTCAGCTTTGATTTCCGATTTCCATGGGCGGTTTCAGCCATTTTCCGTGAGTTCCAAAGCCGCTGATGCGGCCTTGGCCAGATTTCGGGCAAACTCATGCTGTCACCAGCAGCCGCGGCAATCGGACCAGGTTGTAAGCCGCCGCCTTGAACACAAACATCCACTCGACCGATTTCACCCCACGCAGCTTGGTTTGCGCCATGCCGCCAACCTCCTTGATCCAGCCATTCGCCTCCTCGATCCGTTTGCGGATCACCTGGCTGATCCGATAGCCCGCATGCCGCGTCGTCCGCCCGTCGATATTCGATCCCCGCTGCGCCGTGATGTTTTGCGCCACGTGCGGGGTAACCCCGGCGGCCCGGCTGCTGGCGACAAACGCCGCCGTGTCATAAGCCTTGTCGGCACCCACCGTCTTGTGACCCGCAGCCGGCAGAGCCTGCAGCATCGCCAGCGCCGTCTCCGGCTCCGCCGTTCCAGTGGCGTGCGTCAGCCGCGCATCCACCACCAGGCCGTTGCGGTTCTCCATCAGCAGGTGCCCGATGAACGCCAGCTTCGCCTCCTGGCCTTTCGATTTCTTCGTCAGCCGTGCATCGGGATCGGTCGTCGAGGCATGCGTCTGGTTCGAGCGCTTCTCCCGGTGGAAGTTGCGTTCGCCGTTGCGCCCGGGCGCCGGCGGTTCATCCTTGCCATCCTTGCGGCGAAAGCTCTTCATCGAGGCCCAGGCCTGGATCAGCGTGCCGTCGACCGAGAAATGCTCGTCCGACAGCAGCGTCTTGACCGGCGGCAGGTTCAGCACCGCGTCCATGAATGCCGCCGCGATGTCGCCCGCCAGCAGCCGGTCGCGGTTCTTGCTGAACACCGTCGGCACCCACACCGGGTCGTCCACCGACAGCCCGACAAACCACCGGAACAGTAGGTTGTAGTTCAGTTGCTCCATCAACTGCCGCTCCGAACGGATACTGTAGAACGCTTGCAGCAACAGCGCGCGCAGCAGTTGCTCGGGCGGGATCGAAGGCCGGCCGTTCTCTGAGTAGAGCGCCGCGAACTGCTCGTTGAGCGCGGTCAGGGCGTCGTCCGCAAACCGACCGATCAGGCGAAGCGGATGCTCTCGGGGGATGCGGCTCTCGGGCCGCACATAGCTGAAAAGCCCGTCCCGTCGCTGATCAAACCCACGCATGCCGAACTACCCCTCGCCGTCGATCCGCGGCATTATCAAATCCGATACGCACGCGTCGCGGCAAGGACTTTTTCAGCAGCCTGCTAAAGGAAGTTCGCGACGCGTTGCTGACGCTGGCCAGGCACACTGACGGCTTCAGCCATGCCTTCGGCACCAAGAGCGAAGTCGATCCGATCAAGCACCTGATCGGCACTGCGGCGGGTTGGGGCGGCAATCCCGATAAAGATGCAACCTATATCGGCGCATCGGTGCCCAAGAATGACGGAACAACTATCCATAAGCTTCGCGCCAACGACGTCCCGGTGGGGGCTTTCTGGTCAGTGAGCGTTTACAATGCCGCCGGTTACTTTGAGAAAAATCCGTATGATCCCTATTCACTCAATAATATAACTGCAAAAAGGGACGCCGACGGCGCTGTCACCGTCCAGTTCGGTGGCTGCGATGGAAAAATCCCCAACTGCCTGCCGATCACACCCGGCTGGAATTACACTGTCAGGCTACGCCGGCCATCTGCCGAGATTCTGAATGGCAAATGGAAGCTCCCCACTCCCGAACCGGTAGGATGAGGCGGATTCTGGCGATTTCTGAGCGGCGGAAGGCGACTGCATCCCAATTTTGCAAAACTCAACATTAACGGAACGTTTTCTGGCCGCGCCGTCGTGTGCTACAATACCTTCCATGAAGCCATCCGAAGCACTTGCGGCCCACCGCGACGAGTTGCGAGAGCTAGTTGGTCGCCACGGCCTGGCGCGCCCGCGCGTCTATGGGTCAGTCCTGAGCCGCGCCGACACCGACGAAAGCGACCTTGATCTGCTCGTGGATGCGACGGCAAAAACAACCCTGTTCACGCTCGTAAGGCTGGAACGTGCCGCACAAGAATTGCTCGGTGTTCGGGTATCAATTCTGACTGCCGGGGTTTTTGGCCCGAGAAATTCCGGGATCGCGTGCTGGCACAGGCGGAGCCGCTATGAAGCACCCGGAGCGTGTCGAGGATTATCTGGAACACATCGCAAAGGCAATCGCGCGGGCGAGCAGGATACGTTGAAGCGTTTAGGCAGCGTGGACGCTCTTTCGGATGGAGCCAGCGGCGGATCAGGATGCCGTCATACGCAACATCGAGATCATCGGTGAGGCCGCTCGCCAAATTCAAAATCACGACCCCGAATTCGTGAAGGCCCACCCTGAATTGCCGTGGCTCGATATGCGGGGACATGCGCAACAAGATGATCCACAACTACTTTGAGGTGGATATCAACATTGTCTGGGGCACGGTCAAAAACGACCTGCCCCCACTGAAACGGCAGATCGATCAGCTATTGCAGCAGCGCCGCGAACAGGAACCAGCCCACTCCCGATGAAAGCCCACGCGGACGGCGGGGGCGACGACCGAGACTTACACAACCGCCGAAACCGTGACCGCCCCCCGCCATTGATAGCCAATGATCAGCCGATCTCGGTGACGGAGAAAGCCCTACATTCTTTGCGCTTTGATGTCCTGCAAGTATTTCTCGGTCACCATACGCGCCATATGGTAGTGGTCATCTAGCTGGAGGCCCATCTTTTCGACGAACGCAAGCACCCTTATTAGCGGGTCAGCAATCTGCTTCGACAGGTATTCTAGTTGTGCATCAAACCTTCCAATATCCATCCCGCTTGCCATGGACTTGTGTTCAAACGCGGCATTCCACTGCTTCTGATAATTCTCCATGGCACGTGTCAGCGTCTCGATATGTTCACGATCAGCACCATCAAGCTTAGCGCGCAGCTCCTCATAAGTGACTGTTTGGTAGATGGCCCCTGTATGTCGCGAGCGAGCTACAAACGCGCCCTCTTGGGGGCTGTCGACATAGGCGAAGTCTGGGGGAAGAACTTGCGGTGCCGTAGGTTCCTTTTCTTCAACACATCTGCATACCCGCGGAAAACCTTATCGAACGCGCCTACCGCGTCAGAGGCCATCTTTGCGATCAGTGCCGCAGTCGCTAGGTCAATCATTCCTCAACCTCCGCGCTATGTGCTAGCCAAGCACTTACGGCTTGCGGCGCGCAAGGGTTGGCCGCGCATGTATAAGTCAAGACTTTCGGGCATTTCGGTTGACCCAATGCCGTCAATGGGTTACAAGGCTCGTAAGATATGCCCGAAAAGAAACCGCAAAACCGCCGCCTTGGCTATGCCCGCGTCAGCACCTACGGGCAGACGCTTGAGGCGCAGCTTGACCAGCTACGCGCGGCTGGCTGCGACCCAAATTTACCGCGAGAAGGTGACGGGCGCGCGGGCCGACCGGCGCGAACTGCTGAAGCTTTTGAAAACCATCGGCCCCGGCGACGTGGTGACGGTGACGCGCATCGACCGGCTGGCCCGCTCAACCTTCGACTTGTTCGCCATCGTCAAGCAGATCGTGGACGCCAAGGCGCAATTCCGGTCACTGGCGGAGCCGTGGGCGGACACCGCCACCAGCACCGGGCGGCTGATGATTGGCGTTCTCGGCGGGCTGGCGGACGTAGAGCGCGATCTTATCCGCACCCGCACGGCGGAAGGGCGCAACCGTGCGAAGGCGCGCGGGCAGCACATGGGCCGACCGCCGAAACTCACCCCGCAGCAGCAGAAAGAAGCACGGCGGCGGCGGGCGGAGGGCGCAACGCTCAAGGAACTGGCGAAGAGCTACAACGTGGGCCGGGCGACGATTTCAAGGCTGGCAGTATGATGTTGGTGCGCCGGGTAGGCTGGCTGCTGCTTAAATGCGCTTTTGCCACAGGAGTAGCAGCATCCGTAGCGGGAGGCAGTTTCGCAGGAAACGTCACCCTGGGTATGTATCTCAGCCAACGACAGGAACCGGCGTTAGGCCAAAACCTCACGTGGCTAGATGGCGTTTATTATGGGCTTCTCACCGCCAGTATAGACTTGTCTTTGGACGGCAAGCTGCCTTTGTTCTGTCCACCTGAAAAAATGACGGTGACCACGCCCCAAATAGTGGACATCGTTGACCGCAATATTGCGAGGAACAGGGGACGGCTTCATTCGGATTGGCCTATGGGCACGATCTTGCTTGGGGCGCTGAAAGAGGTCTTCCCTTGTCACTGAATGGAGTCCGACCGCATGACACAAAATGAACGAGCCAAAGTGCTACTCGAAGAAGACGGCAAGGAGGCCCGCCTTGTCGGAACAATTCTCAGGTTTCACATTCAGCCGGTGGGAAAGACGGAAGGTAATATAGGCGACGGCGGCCCGTGGGTGAAGCTCGACTGGATTAACGATTATGGACAACCGAAAGTCACCTCAATCCGCGTTTCATCGATGACAGACGTGGAACGCCTAAAAGGCTTGGGCTTCATCTCCGTCTAGTCCGGGGCGCCTTCTTTCCATAAAGCCCGCTATCAAACATGCCGACAACCCTGGGCACCTTCGATCGAAAATCGCGTTTGGCCGGGCGCGACCGATTTGAACGCGTATACAAGGTCCTGAAGCTGCCGATGAGGAAAACGATGGAAATGGCAGCGGGCTGACCTATGCGGAAGCCGTGAACCGCTCGACCTGCCGTCCAAATTGCGCCGATCCGGTCGATCTCATTCTGCAACGCCCCAGGCTTCGCGATCACCTCATGGCTGCAATCCGATGTGCCGCCATGATCGCCAGGAGCGTTGTGACGCCCGCCGAGGAATAGGTGCGCATCCCGGCGGCCCCTTCATGGACCAGCAACGGCCCGCACGGCTCACGCGAGGCGGACAGAATCGCGTCAACGGCGCAAAGCTTGCGCATGGAGGACCCCTCGGAACCGTGGCGTCATCCGCCGCGCACAAAATGTGAATGCGTCGCAACAGCAATCCCCAAGACCCCGTCCGCTCCGGGCCTTTACAGATTTTATCGATACAAAAATCCCTTCGATCCAGGAGTTTGCGCACCTCGGGGACAACCGCCGCCGCCCCCTCGGTTGACAGACCCACCCCACTCCCCTACCCACCGCCCTCCATTTCCGCCCGCAACCAGAGCCGCTCACCGCCATGAGAATTCGCAACAGCCTTCGATCCGCCAAGGTCCGCGACAAGAACTGTCGCGTGGTCCGCCGGCGCGGGCGCGTCTATGTCATCAACAAGAAGAACCCGCGCATGAAGGCCCGCCAGGGCTGACGCGGCCGCGACCCTCCCGTCGGCGCCCCGCCCGACGGTTGCCGGACCATCCCAGCGTCGCCATGTTCGCTCCTGCCCGCGGGAGGTGCGCGATGATCCGTCTGCCCGATCCCAAGCCGGACGTGCTCGCCCGCAAGGACGCCATCGTCGCCGGCCTGCACGCACTCCTCCCCGGTGAATCGGTCATCTCCGAACCGATCAGCGTGCGGCCGTACGAAACCGACGGCCTGCCCGCCTACCGGCAACCCCCCATGGCCGTGGCATTGCCCAGCTCCACGGAACAGGTCGCCGCGGTGATGCGCTTCTGTCACGAAAATGGCGTGCGCGTGGTCCCCCGTGGCGCCGGCACCTCGCTTATCCGGCGGCGCCCTGCCGCTGGCCGACGCCGTCGTGCTCGGCCTCATGCGCCTGAACCGCATCCTGGAGATCGATTACCGCGATCGCTTCGCCGTGGTGCAGGCGGGCGTCACCAATATCGGGATCACCCAGGCGGTGGCTGAGCATGGGTTTTTCTACGCCCCCGATCCCTCCAGCCAGCTTGCCTGCATGATCGGCGGCAACGTCAGTATGAACTCGGGCGGCGCGCATTGCCTGAAATACGGCGTGACCGCCAATAACCTGCTTGGATTGAAGATCGTCACCGTCACCGGCGAGATCCTCCAGATCGGCGGCGCCCACCTCGATGCCGCGGGCTACGACTGGCTCGGCCTGCTCACCGGCAGCGAGGGCCAGCTTGCCGTTGTCACTGAAGTCACCGTGCGCATCCTGCGCGCGCCGGAAGGTGCCCGCGCCATGCTGGCGGCATTCCGCTCCAACGAGATCGCCGGCGCCTGCGTGAGTGATATCATTTCATCCGGTATCATTCCGGTTGCACTTGAATTCATGGACCGCCCGGCAATTCACGCCTGCGAGGCGTTCGCGCACGCCGGCTACCCGCTCGATGCCGAGGCCATGCTGATCATCGAGGTCGAAGGCAGCCAGGTGGAGCAGGACAACCTGCTGGCCCGCATCCGCGCCATCTGCGAGCGTCACGACCCGATCAGCCTGAAAGTATCGCAATCCCCGGAAGAATCGCTGGCGATCTGGAAGGGCCGCAAGGGCGCCTTCGGTGCCGTCGGCCGCATCAGCCCGGACTATCTCTGCATGGACGGCGTCATCCCCACCAGCCGCCTGCCCGACGTGCTGCGCCGCATCGGCGAGATGTCGGACGAGTACGGCCTGAAAGTCGCCAACATCTTCCACGCCGGCGACGGCAACCTGCACCCGCTGATCATGTTCGACGCCAATGACCCCGACAGCATGCACAAGGCCGAAACCTTCGGCGCCGACATCCTGAAGCTCTGCGTCGAAGTGGGCGGCTGCCTCACCGGCGAGCACGGTGTCGGCGTCGAGAAGCGCGATCTGATGCCCGTCCAGTTCACCCCCACGGAACTCGACCAGCAGCGGCGCATCAAAACCGCGTTCGATCCTGACTGGTTGCTGAACCCGCACAAGGTATTTCCACTGGTTCCGGCCGCCTGACCCCACCCTTCCGCTTGCCGGCGGGCAGGGTAGGGGGCCCTGAAGCGCGACCTTTTCCAGCGCGGCCGCGGATTGGTATAAGGCCCGCCATGGAGCAGAATTCGATGACCGCGCGGTTGCCCCGTTGCGCACCCGCCCGCTGGGCTGTGCTGGCGCTTGCATTGCCGCTGCTGGCCGGCTGTGGCGGCGGTTCGCACCCCGCGTCGGCCACGGCGGACGCGCAGCCCCAACCCGTGGAGCAGTTGTACAATAACGGCCTCGACGCCCTGAATGGACAGCGGTACCAGACCGCCGAGGGCCAGTTCAATCTGGTCGAGCAGGACTATCCCTATTCCGCCTGGGCCGCCAAGGCGCAGCTCATGCAAGGCTATTCGCAATATCTGCAGAACCATTACACGGAGGCCATCGGCACGCTGGAGCGCTATATTCAGCTTCATCCGGTCAGTGCCGATACACCCTACGCTTACTACCTGCGGGCGCTCTGCTATTACGAGCAGATCGAGGACGTGCAGCGCGACCAGCAGACCACGTCAAAAGCCATGGCCGCGCTTCAGCAGGTGGTGGACCGCTACCCCGACACCGCCTACGCGCGTGACGCGCGGCTGAAGATCGATCTCGCGCGTGACCACCTGGCCGGGCACGAAATGTCGATCGGCCGGTGGTATGAGAACCAGCACCTGTATGAAGCGGCGATCGGCCGGTTCCAGCGGGTGGTCGCCGACTTCCAGACCACCAACCACGTGCCGGAGGCGCTGCACCGGCTGGTGGAGATCTATCTGCGGCTCGGGATGCGCGACGCCGCGCTGCACACCGCGGCGGTGCTCGGCTACAACTATCCGGGCAGTCCCTGGTACGCCGATACCTATGCCGACCTCTATAATGTCGGCCTGATGAAGGGGATGCCGCGGCCGACGGGCGCCGGTCACGGCTTGTTCTCCCGCGCGTGGAACGCCGTTTTCTGAGCCCGCGCGCGGCATGCTGACCGCGCTGGCGATCCGCGACGTCGTGCTGATCGAACGGCTGGAACTCGGGTTCGGCCGCGGCCTGACCGTGCTGACCGGTGAAACCGGCGCCGGCAAGTCGATCCTGCTGGACAGCCTCGGCCTCGCGCTGGGCGGCCGCGCGGAGGCGGGGCTGGTGCGCCCGGGCGCCGAGCAGGCCAGCGTGACCGCGTGCTTCACACTCGCGCCCCGCCATCCGGTCCAGGAATTGCTCGCCGAGCAGGGGATCGAGCCGGAAGACGAGGTCGTGCTGCGCCGTGTGCTCTCCCGCGACGGGCGCTCTCGCGGGTTCATCAACGACCAGCCGGTCAGCGTGTCGCTGCTGCGCCGCGCGGGTGCTTTGCTGGTGGAGGTGCAGGGCCAGCACGAGCAGATCGGGCTGGCGGACCCCTCGGGCCATGCCCGGCTGCTGGACGCGTTCGGGGTGGCGCCGGATTTGCGCGCGCACGTCGCCGCCGCCTGGGAGTGCTGGCGGGACGGCGTGGCGGCGCTCGACGCCGCACGCACCGCGATCGCCACCGCCGAGCGCGACGAGGAGTGGCTGCGCCACGCGGTCGACGAACTGTCCCGTCTCGCTCCCGGGCCGGCGGAAGAGGAGCAACTCGCCGCCGAACGCCAGCGCCTGCAGCAGAACGAACGCCGCGGTGAGGCCATCGCCGCCGCCATCGCCGAGCTGACGCCGCGTGATCGGCGCGCCGGCGGCCCGGCTGCCGCCTTGCGCGCCGCGTCGCGGGCGCTGCAACGGCTGATCCCGCCCGGCCAGCCGGACGCCGTCAACCCAGCCGCGCCGGCGCTCGCGGCACTGGAACGCGCCGAGGAGGCGCTGGCGGAAGCCGAGACATTGCTCACGCGTCTCGCCGCCGAGGCCGATGCCGATCCAAGGCTGCTCGAACAAGCCGAAGAGCGGCTGTTCGCCCTGCGCGCCGCCGCCCGCAAGCATCGTGTCAGCGTGCCGGATTTGCCGGCACTGCTGGACCAGGTCAGCGCCCGCCTCGCGGCGCTGCAAACCGGCGCCGCCGAACTCGTCGCCCTGGAGCAGAAAACCGGGCAGATGCGCCAAGCCTATATGCGCGGTGCCAGCGCCTTGTCGGAAGCGCGTCTGGCCACCGCGGCACGGCTCGATCGGGCGGTGGCCAGGGAACTCCCGCCGCTGCGGCTGAAAGCCCGGTTCCAGGCGGCGGTCGATCATCTGGACGAGCCGGATTGGGGACCGGCCGGGGCGGATGCCGTGCGGTTCCTGATCGCAACCAACCCCGGGCAGGAGCCTGGGCCGTTGGCCCGCATAGCCTCCGGCGGGGAGTTGTCGCGGCTGATGCTGGCATTGAAAGTGGTGCTGGCAAGCGGGTCGCCGGTACCCACGCTGGTGTTCGACGAGGTCGATGCGGGCATCGGCGGTGCCACCGCGGCGGCGGTCGGCGACCGGCTGGCGCGGGTGGCCGAGCGCGTGCAGGTGCTCGTGGTCACCCACAGCCCGCAGGTGGCAGCGCGCGGAACCGCGCACCTGCTCGTGGCCAAGCAGGCCGCGCGCGGCCGGGCGGCGACGCTGGTGGAGTCGCTGGACACGGTGTCGAGACGCGAGGAGATCGCCCGCATGCTGGCGGGTGAAACCATCACGGAGGCAGCGCGGGCCGCCGCCGACGATCTGCTGGGTCAGCCGGCGTGACGAAGCCGGTCGAGACTCTGACGGCAGCCGCAGCGGAAACCGAATTGGCGGCGCTGGCAGCCGAGATCTCCCGTCACGACCGTGCCTATCATCAGCTCGACGCCCCGGAGATCAGCGACGCCGAGTACGACGCGCTGCGTCGGCGGAATGCGGCCCTGGAAGCACGCTTTCCTGAGCTGGTGCGGCCCGATTCACCGTCTCGTCGGGTGGGCGGGGCGCCGGAGGGTGGGTTTGCCAAGCTGCGTCACCGCGTGCCGATGCTGTCGCTGGACAATGCGTTCGATGCCGCCGAATTCGCCGAGTTCATCGCGCGGGCGCGGCGCTTCGTGGGGCTGGCGGCAGACGCTTCGCTGGCGCTGGTGGGCGAGCCGAAGATCGACGGGTTGTCGATCAATCTGACTTACCAGAACGGCCGTTTCGTTCGCGGTGCGACGCGCGGCGACGGAATGGAGGGCGAGGACGTCACCGCCAACCTGCGCACGATGGAGGCCATACCGGCCCGGCTGAAAGGCCACACGCCGGAGCTGATCGAGATTCGCGGCGAAGTGTTCATGACCAAGCCGGATTTCCTGGCGTTGAACGAGACTCAGGCAGCGGCCGGACAGCGCCTGTTCGCCAATCCCCGCAACGCCGCGGCCGGCAGCTTGCGCCAGCTCGATGTCTCAATCACCGCCGGGCGCAAATTGTCGCTGTTCGCCTATGCGATGGGCGAGGCCAGCGAGCCGGTGGCGGAGACGCACTGGGCGTATCTGGAACGGCTGCGACACTGGGGGTTCATGGTCAATCCGCTGTCGCGGCATTTGGCCGATGCGGCGGAGGCCGCCGCGTTCCAGGCCGACATGGCGGATCAGCGCGCGAAACTGGACTATGACATCGACGGCGTGGTGTACAAGATCGACGCGCTGGCGTTGCAGCGGCGCCTGGGGTTTGCCGGCCGCGCGCCGCGCTGGGCGATTGCCTGGAAATTCCCCGCCGAGCAGGCGACCACGGTGCTGAACGAGATCCGCATTCAGGTCGGGCGCACCGGCGCACTGACCCCCGTGGCCGAGCTGCAGCCGGTCAATGTCGGCGGCGTGCTGGTGAGCCGCGCCACCCTGCACAACGAGGATGAGATCGCCCGAAAGGATATCCGCGTCGGCGACACCGTCGTGATCCAACGGGCCGGCGACGTGATCCCGCAGATCCTTTCAGTGGTCCTGGAGCATCGGCCGAAGCACAGCAAACCATACGAGTTTCCCGCCACCTGCCCGGTGTGCGGCAGCCACGCGGTGCGCGCCCCGGGCGAGGCGGTGCGCCGCTGCACCGGCGGCCTGATCTGCCCGGCGCAGCGCGTCGAGCGGCTGATCCATTTCGTGTCGCGGCCCGCTTTCGACATCGACGGACTGGGCGAAAAGACGATCGCGGAGTTTTACGCCGAAGGCTGGTTGTCCAGCCCGGCTGATCTGTTCCGTCTGCCCGCCCGGGAGGCGGAGATTGCCGGCCGCGACGGTTGGGGCGCGGTCTCGGCGCGCAACCTGGCGCGGGCGATCGTGGCACGGCGCCATATATCGCTGGCACGCTTCATCTATGCGCTGGGCATTCGCCGGATCGGCGAGCGGAACGCGCAGCTTCTGGCGCGGCATTACGGTAGTTTCGCCAACTGGCGGGCGCAGATGCTGGCCGCGCGGACGGTGGGATCCGAGGCGCGGGAGGAACTCGGCAGCATCCTCGGCGTCGGGCCGGCCATCGCCGAGGAGCTGGTGGATTTCGTCGGTGAGCCGCGCAATCTCGCGACGCTGGATGAGCTGGCGGCGGAGCTGACGATCGAGGACGCGACGCCGGCGGAGGCGACCGCGACCGAGCTGGCGGGAAAGACCGTGGTGTTCACCGGCACGATGGAAACGATGACGCGACCGGAAGCGAAGGCGCGCGCCGAGACGCTGGGTGCCAAGGTGACGGACAGCGTGTCGCGCAAGACGGATATCGTGGTTGTCGGCGCCGATGCCGGATCGAAGGCACGCAAGGCAACGGAGCTTGGGGTGCGCACGGTGAGTGAGACGGAGTGGCGGGTGCTGGCCGGGCTGGATTGATTGGCGGCCTTCGCCCGGCGACCCTCAACCGGCGCGCTAATAGCGCGCCGACCCCCGATCAAGTCGGGGGCAGGCTCTCGCCCGCGAAGCGGGCGCCGGAGCTCTGGTACGAAGCACTCCCAGCACCCGAAGCACACCGCATTCTTCAGCGGCTGGAATTTCATGACACACCCAAGCACGCCAGTAGGCTGAATAGGGTGGAGATCGAGATCGGCGTGCTGCGCGGCCAGTGTCTGGACCGGCGCGTCGGTGATCCAGCCGTCCTCAACACCCAAGTTGCGGCATGGCAGCGCCAGCGCAACGCATCGGGCGCGGGCATCAAATGGAAGTTCACGACGCAGAAAGCCCGCCAGAAGCTCGCCCGAGCCTATCCAGATGCCGCCAAAGAGTTGAAATCACTGTGACGAGGTACCTAGCGCCTGGAACGCACCATTCAAGCACAACATTCCCTACTTCTCCTCGGCTATCTGCCAACGACAATTCGCCGACCATACTTTTTACATAGGCAGCAAGCAGCGAGGGCGCAGATCTGTATACGATATGGATTCCTGCGAAGCTCGCGGCCGTGAGTAATAGAAAGTCCAGCCTTTCTGATGTACCGGCGGCTCACCATCGAAGCCTGACCTATCTGTGCCAGGGCGTTTTGATCCGGATCACTTTAACAACAGGTTGGCGCAGAATGCAGTCTGAATCTTTGAGGTGAACGGATCCGGCAGCGTCGGCGCCCGGCCGACGCTGCCCGCAGGTTGGCAGCTCCCCCGCCGAGGCAGCAACATAGCTCGTCCCCGCACAACGACGTAAACTCCGCTTTATGCAACCACCCCTGACCGGCGGATGCCAGTGCGGCGCCGTGCGTTACGCCTGCGACGGAGCGCCTCTCAGCCTCTATGTCTGCCATTGCCGGGAATGTCGCCGCCAGTCCGCATCAGCGTTCGGCATCTCCGTCGTCGTGCCGCGCGCGGCGTTTCGCCTCACCCGAGGCGCCCCGACGAGCTGGGTGCGCGACACCGACAGCGGCCGTCGCCTGCGGTGCCATTTCTGCCCCACCTGCGGCGCGCGCCTGTGGCACGAAGCGGACGGCGCGCCCTCGGACACGCTCAGCATCAAGGGCGGCTCGCTGGATCAGCCGCCGGACCTGACCACGGCAATCCATGTGTGGGTTTCGCGCAAGCTGCCGGGCGTCATCATACCGAGGGGCGCACCGCAATTCGCCGAGGAAGACTAATTCCAGCCGTCACGACCAGTGGCGGGGCACCGTCTCCATCCAGCTCCGCTGGAAATGCCGCCTGCCATCGACCGTGACCTCCACCTGGGCGGCGTGCGTGTAGCTCGTCGTGTCGCTTGCGGTCTGGCAGGTTGCCTCCACGTGGATGTCCAGCGTGGGATGCGGTGCTATGTAACTATAGGAAGATTTGATCACGGCCCGTGCCGGCGTCCGGTTGGACACCGTGTAGGCGGAGCGGTTCGCCCCATTCTCCAGCCGGCAGGTCACCGCGTCGTTCACCAGGTCCAGCGTCAGTGCGTACACGGGCGGCGTCAGCGCCGGTATCGCCGGCGGCGGCACGTGCAGGAAAGGGGGCGCCACAACCTGCCGTGCTGCTGCCGCCACCGGCAGCAGCACCAGCGAGGCATTCGCCGGCCCGCAATGGATGCTGTTGCGGGTACTGAACGGCGTGGGCCAGGCATTCTGAAAGTCCGCACTGCTGATCGCCACTCGCAGCCTGTGGCCGGGCGCCAGCTCATACGCGGTGTGCCGCAAGGGAATGCGCAGCTCATGGATATCCCCGGGCACGATCGGCCGCGGCAGCTCGTGAGACTCCCGGTGCGACGCCAGCAGCCCGCCATCCGAGATCAGCGCCGATCCCCCCTCCGGCGACACATCGCATAGTCGCACATGAAAATAGGCGGTCTCGGCGGACGACGAGACATGCAGCACCGCCTCCGGGGCGCCCAGCAGCAGCATCGGGGCTGCCAGCGGCGCCGTGGTGTAAAGCACGGAATACGCATCATCGAGGCGCTGATCGATCGCCATCGCGAATGGCGTCGTGCTGCCCAACCCGCGCCGGCCCGTCGTCAGTCCGCAGGACGCGCGGTAGTCATAACTGTCGCAACCCGAAACGGCCGCCGGTTCGGTGGACAGAGCGCCGCCCGCATGCAGATGGAAGCTGGTGGGCTGCACGTCCGGCGGCGGCCAGCCTGCCTCGTTCCGCCATTCCCCGGCATCTTCCAGCGTCAGCAGCGCGGGTGGCCGCCAGCGGCGCACGAACACCGTCACCGGCGGCTCGTCCATGATGCCGGTATCGAGTCCCTTCAGCCAATGATCGAACCAGCGCAGATATTCAGGGCGGGTGTCGATGCGCGGGCCGGGGAGGGCGTCCGGCTCCTCGGGATAGTAGTGGCCCCAAGGTCCGATCAGCACCTTCTTCGGCACTTGCAGGGACTGGAACGCCTTCAGTTCCGCGCTCGCGTACCAGTCGGGCCAGCCCTCGATCAGATACACCGGGCAGCGGACGCGATCGAAGCCAGGCGCCAGGCTGCGCCGCCGCCAGTACTCGTTCTGCAAGGTGTTGCGGATGTAACCAAGGCTCCAGGGCGCGCTGCGCTCCAGCCGCTCGGCCCAGATCGATGCCCAACGATCGCCGGTTATTTCCGCGAACGGGGGGGCGAAATTATAGGCGTTCATCAGCGGGGCGTAGGACCTCGTACATCCAGGGGCGGAGCGCCCCGCCCGGATTGGTGAATTCGCTGTAGACGTCGTTGTTGGCGGAGCGGACGATCAGCGCCTTCAGGTGCGGCGGGTTCTGCGCCGCGACCTGCCACTGCACCACCGCGCCGTACGACTTGCCGATCATGCCAACTGCGCCCGTGCACCAGGGCTGCGCGGCAATCCACTCGATCATGTCGTAGCCGTCCTGGCGTTCCTCTGTCGGAGTAAATGTCGGTGGAAAAGCCAGACGAATTGCCGGTGCCACGCACGTCATACTGCACAACCACGTAGCCGTGCTGTGCCAGATAGTGCACCGCCGGCGGGTAATCCTCGACGCCCGGCCCTAGCCGGCGATACGGATTGTACTCCATCACCGCGGGGAAATGGCCATCGCAAGCGGGACGGGTGATGCGCAGATTCAGCTCTATCCCGTCCCGCATGGAAACACGGATGCCGTGCAGCACGGTGAGCTCATGGCGGTTGGTTGCGTCCACGCAGCATCTGTGCATGCGGCCGGGCCGGCCGCAAGCGCGCGGGGCGCTGCCCGAGGCCGACTGGCGCAGTCGTTTGCGTTCCGCTTGCGTCGCTTCCGCCGACTTGCGCCGGACGATCAGCCGCAACGTCAGCGCCGGCAGGCTTGCCTCAGCTTGGCCGGTGTCGCGGGCGTGGACGATGATCTCATGTGGCGCGTGGTCGACCGGCAAACCCCTCAGATATTCGAACAGATCGAACCGCGCGCCGTCCGGCAAATGCAACGTCAGGGATTTCCAGCGCAGCCGGACGATGAAGTCGGCGAACCCGTTGCCTTGCCGAAGGAACGCGCGCAGGTCCCTGAGGCGAGCGTAATTGCGGTCGGCGATGCGCACCTCGCCGGGCACCGGCGCGCCGCGACACAGCCCCTCGGCGCCATGGCTGTCGGTCAGCTCCAGATGCGAAAACCCACCTCGGCCCAGGTCATAGACACCATGCACCCGCCAGTCGGTGCCTTTGCTGCCTGGCTTGCTGATCGAGGTGCCGTCGGCGATGCGCAGGATGCGTCCAGGCCAGGGGGCGCTGCCCCGCACCCTGCCAGAGGGCGCTGCCCTCTGGACTCCCGCCAAGGGCTCGCCATTGGAACCCCACACTTGGGTTGGGTGTGAGGGGTGGGTGCCAACGCGTCTGTCACCAACAGCACGGTAGGTACCCACCCCTCACACCCAACCAAAACGGATGGATTGCAAAGGCACAGCCTTTGCCGGGGTCCAGGGGCGGAGCCCTGGCGGGGTTCGGGGCAGCGCCCCTGGGTCTTTCTTGCCTCGCCCGATTGTCGGACAACTGGCGCTGATGGCACCCCCGGACCCCCGCGCCAATCCGTTCCTGCTCGGCCATGACGGTGCCGAGGCCACGCTGCTCGACGCGTTGCGGTCCGGGCGCATGCACCACGCCTGGCTGATCACCGGCCCGGAGGGAATCGGCAAGGCCACGCTCGCCTATCGCTTCGCCCGCCGATTGCTGGCTGGCCTGCCGGCTGCCAGCCGCCGGCGGCAAGCCTGGCGCTTGACGCGTCGCATCCGGTGTTCCGGCGCGTGGCGGCCGGCGCGCACGCCGATCTGCGCACCATCGAACGCGCCATCAATCCGCAAACCAGAAAGCTGCGCAGCGAGATCGGCATCGACGAGGTGCGGGATGCCGCCGAGTTCCTGCGGCTGACCCCCGCCGAGGGGGGCTGGCGCGTGGTGGTGGTCGATCGCGCCGATGAGTTGAACCGCAACGCTGCCAACGCGCTGCTGAAAATCCTTGAGGAACCGCCGGCGCGCGCCGTGCTGCTGCTGGTCTGTGCCTCACCCGGTCGGCTGCCGACCACCATCCGCAGCCGCTGCCGCCGGCTGCGCCTGTCGTCACTGCCGGACGCCGCGATGACCGCGCTGCTGGCCGCCTACCTTCCCGAAATGGGCGAGGACGAACGCGCGCGACTGGCCACCCTGGCCGACGGCTCGCCCGGCCGCGCCCTGCTGCTGGCCGAGGCAGAAGGGATCGCGCTGTCCGCATTGGTCGATGACACCCTGAACGCCCTGCCGGACCTGTCGCCAGCCCAGGCGCACGGTGTCGCCGACAAACTCGGGCGGGACGCCGCCGCCTTCTCCACCTTTCTGGACCTGCTGCGCGCCGCGCTGGCCGACGCCGTGCGTGCCGCGGCGCGCGGGCGTGCCGACCCCGAGCAGGCCCGCATCGCCGCGCTGCGGCCCCTTGATGCCTGGAGCGACGTGTGGCACGCGCTGACGCGGTTGCAGGACGAGACCGAACGGTTCGCGCTGGACAGGCGTCACGCGATCATCGCCGCGCTCGCCATGTTGACCGAACCCGTGCAGGCTTTGTCATGACCCAGCATTATTACATCACGACACCGATCTATTACGTGAACGGGCCGCCGCATATCGGCCACGCCTACACGACGATCGCCACCGACGTGATGGCACGCTTCAAGCGGCTGGACGGCTACGACGTGTTCTTCCTGACCGGCACCGACGAGCATGGGCAGAAGGTGGAACGGGCGGCCGCGGAAGCCGGGCTCGACCCGCAATCCTTTACCGACAAGGTGTCGGCGGATTTTCGTGACGTGGCGCTGAAGATGGGCGCCTCGTTCGACGACTTCATCCGCACCACCGAGGACCGGCACAAGGTCTCCTGCGCCGAGCTGTGGAAACGGCTGGAGGCGGCGGGGCAGATTTACCTGGGGCATTACGAGGGCTGGTACGCGGTGCGCGACGAAGCCTTCTACGACGAAGCAGAGCTGACCACGCTCCAGGACGGGACGAAACTGGCACCCTCGGGCGCGCCGGTGGCGTGGGTGCGCGAGCCATCTTTTTTCTTCAAACTCAGTGCATGGCAGCAACCGCTTCTTAAGCTGTACGAGGACCAGCCGGACTTCATCCTGCCGACCAGCCGCCGCAACGAGGTGACCAGCTTCGTGCGTGGCGGCCTGCGCGATCTGTCGATCAGCCGCACCAGCTTCAAATGGGGCATTCCCGTACCGGGCGCTCCGGACCACGTGATGTATGTCTGGCTGGACGCCTTGAACAATTACGTCACCGCCTGCGGTTTCCCGGACGAGGCGGCGCCGCGCTGGCGCTACTGGCCGGCCGACGTGCACATGGTCGGCAAGGACATCATCCGCTTTCATGCGGTCTATTGGCCGGCGTTCCTGATGGCGGCCGGGCTGCCGCTGCCGAAACGCGTCTCCTCCAGCGGCTGGTGGACAGTCGCCGGGGAGAAAATGAGCAAGTCGCTCGGCAACGTCATCGAACCGCGCGAACTGGTCGGCACCTATGGGCTGGATCAGGTGCGCTATTTCCTGATGCGCGAAAAGCCGTTCGGCGCCGACGGCACGATCAGCCATCAGGCGCTGACCACCCGCATCAATGTCGATCTGGCGAACGACCTCGGCAATCTCGCGCAGCGCACGCTGACGCTGGTGGCGCGCAACTGCGACGGGCGGCTGCCGGGCAGGGGGGACATCAGCTCCGACGACACGGAACTGCTGGAAGCCGCGCGCGCCGTGCCCGACCTCGTGCGGCAGCACCTGGAGGAGCAGGTTTTTCACGAAGCGCTGGAGGAGGTCTGGAAGCTGGTGCGGGCAAGCAACGGCTACATCGATCGGCAGGCACCCTGGGCGCTCCGCCGTACGGACCTGGCACGCATGGCCACTGTGCTGCGCGTCCTGACCGACGTGCTGCGGGTCATCGCGACGGTGCTGCAGCCGTTCATGCCCGGATCCATGGCGCGCATGCTGGATCAGCTCGGCGTGCCCCCCGACGCCCGCATGCTGACGGCACTCGCTTCGCCGCTGCCGGATGGCATTCCGCTGCCCGCGCCGGAGGGTGTGTTCCCGCGTCACGTGGATAATGCAGCCTAATACGCTGAACATGGAGGAAATCGGCGGGAACCCGGCACCAGGCGAGGCATTTTACCGATCATGCTGATCGATTCGCACTGCCACCTCGATTACTACACGGACGCGGAACTCCCCGCCGTGCTGGCACGCGCCGCCGCGGCGGGCGTGGACGAGATGGTCACCATCGGCACCACGATGGAACAGGCCGCCAAGGTGCTGAAGCTGGTGGAAACCTGCCCCAACGTCTGGGGCACAGTCGGCGTGCATCCGCACCACGCCGCCGAAGCGGAGATTCCCGATCCGGCCAGTTTGGCCGCCCTGACGGAACACCCGAAGATCATCGGCATCGGCGAGTCCGGGCTGGACTATTTCTACGACCGCGCGCCCCGCGACATACAGCAGGACAATTTCCGCGCCCATATCCGCGCGGCCCGGTTGGCTGGCCTGCCGCTGGCGATCCATGCCCGCGACGCTGACGCCGACATCGCCCGAATATTGCAGGAAGAACGGGATAGCGGCGGAGGGTTCGACTTCCTTCTACACTGTTTCAGCTCATCTCGCCAACTGGCTGAATTTGCAATAAACTCTGGCGGATACGTCAGCTTCTCCGGGATCTTGACCTTCCCGAAATCCAATGAACTCAGGCAGATCGCCGCCGATCTTCCAGCCGACCGTCTCCTGGTGGAAACCGATGCCCCATACCTCGCGCCCGTTCCCGCCCGCGGCAAGCGCAACGAGCCGGCCTATGTCGCCCATACCGCCGCCATGCTCGCCCAGCTTCGTGGAATCACGCCGCGGGATGTCGCCGAGCTGACCACCGCCAACTTCCTCCGCCTGTTCCGGAAGGCGGATTGATTGCTGCCCCGGCAAGCGGACCCGGTACCAGCGCAGGCGGCTCGCGTCATTCTGCTGGGATGTGGCGGGTCGGCCGGCGTGCCCATGCTCGGCGGGCCCGACGGTAGCGGCGACTGGGGCCGGTGCGATGCGGCCGAGCCGCGCAACCGTCGCACGCGCAGCAGCATCGTCGTGGAGAGCGGGCAGGGGGCCCGGCTGCTGGTGGATACCTCGCCCGAAATGCGTGCCCAGCTCCTGGCATGCCGGATTTCGCGCATCGATGCGATCCTGTACACGCACTCCCACGCGGATCACATCACCGGGCTGGACGACGTCCGCATCCTCAACCGCATCGCCGATCGCCCGCTGGAGGCGTTCGCCACGGAAGCGACATTGCAGGAGTTGAGCACCCGTTTCGGCTACGCGTTCCGGCCCTGGAAGCCGCCGGGATTCTTCCGCCCGGTGCTGGATGCCTGCCCCGTTTCGCCGGGACAGGAGATCACGGCAGCGGGGATGCGGGTCAGGCTGTTCGCCCAGGATCACGGCTTTACCCAGACGCTCGGGCTGCGGGTCGGTTGGTTCGGCTATTCCACCGACGCGGTTCGGCTGGACGACGCTGCCTTCGAGGTGCTGGCCGGCGTGGATACCTGGGTAGTGGGCTGTTTCGGCCTCACGCCGCATCCCACGCACGCGCATCTCGATCGGGTATTGTCATGGGCCGAGCGGGTCGGTGCACGGCGCACCGTGCTGACCCATCTCGGCACCGACATGGACTGGGCCTGGTTGCAGGAGCGGCTGCCGCCCGGCGTGGAATCCGGCCAGGACGGTCTGGTTCTGCTGCCACCCGGCTGAACGCGACACTCGCCGTTGCGCCCCGACCGCGCTATCACCCACGCAGCCTGGCCGCGACAAAGGTTGCTGTGACCAAACAGACGGGGAGTCCCGATTTCCTGGCCGGCGGTGGCGAGCTGGGTGCCTTGCTGCGTGCCACCGACTGGAGCCGCACCCCGCTCGGCCCGGCGGAATCCTGGCCACGCAGCCTGACCACGCTGGTCCGCGTCATCCTCACGTCGCGCCAGCCGATGTTCGTCTGGTGGGGCGAAGAGCTGATCAACCTCTACAACGATCCGTACCGGGCGATCCTCGGCGGCAAGCACCCGCAGGCGCTCGGCCAGCCGGCCTCCGTCGTATGGCGCGAGATCTGGGACCAGGTCGGACCGCGTGCGGCGCAGGCGCTCAGCGGCAACGAAGGCACCTACGACGAAGCCCTGTTGCTGATCATGGAGCGGCACAGCTATCCCGAGGAGACCTACTACACCTTCTCCTACAGCCCGGTGTCCGGCGATGATGGCGGCATCGGCGGCATCCTGTGTGCCAATACCGACGATACGCAGCGCATCATCGGCGAGCGTCAGGTGGCGCTGCTGCGCGATCTGGCAGCCAGGACCGCGGAGGCGCGCACCGCGACGGAAGCCTGCCGGCTGGCCGCCGCCGCCTTGCAGACCGCGTCCCGCGACCTGCCGTTCGCCCTGCTGTACCTGACCGACGCCGACCACCGGAACCCTATCTTCGCGGCCAGCGCCGGGCTCAGCCCGAGCTGGGATACCGAGCGGCTGCGCGAGGTTTCCAATTGGCCCATGGAACCGGTGTTGCAGACCGGGGTCGCGGAATTCATCAGCGATCTGGACGCGCGGCTCGCGCCGCTGCCGAGGGGCGCCTGGGATCGGCCGCCATCATCGGCGATCGTGCTGCCGATCGCGGCGCAAGGTCAGAGTGGATGCGCCGGCCTGCTGGTGGTCGGCCTCAATCCGTACCGCCGCTACGAGGACAGCTACCGTGGCTTCCTGAGCCTGGTGGCCGGGACGATCGCCGCCGCGCTCGCCAACGCGCAGGCCTATGAGCAGGAGCGCCGGCGCGCGGAGGCGTTCGCCGAGATCGATCGTGCCAAGACCGCGTTTTTCTCCAACGCCAGCCACGAATTCCGCACGCCGCTGACGCTGATGCTGGGGCCGCTGGAAAACCTGCTGGTGCAAAGCGCGGCCCAGGACACGGTGCTGGCGGAACGCGGCGAGCTGGAGCTGATGCACCGCAATGGCCTGCGGCTGCTCAAGCTGGTCAACACCCTGCTGGATTTTTCCCGCATCGAGGCCGGTCGCATCCAGGCAAGTTATGATCCGGTCGATCTGGCCGCCTTCACCGCCGAGCTGGCCAGCAGCTTCCGGTCGGCGATGGATCGCGCCGGGCTGCGCTTCACGATCGATTGCCCGCCGCTTCCCGCCACGGCCTATGTCGATCGGGACATGTGGGAAAAGATCGTTCTCAATCTGCTGTCGAACGCCTTCAAATACACGCTCGATGGCGGCGTCACCGTGCGGCTGCAGGCGGTTGATGATGGAACCATCGCGCTGACCGTGGAAGACACCGGCGTCGGCATTCCGGACAGCGAGCTGCCGCACGTCTTCGAACGGTTCCACCGGATCGAGGGCCAGCGCGGACGCACGCATGAAGGAACCGGCATCGGCCTTGCCCTGGTGCAGGAGCTGGCGCGGCTGCACGGCGGCAGGGTTGATGCCGAGAGCGCGGTGGGGCAGGGGACGCGCTTCCGCGTCACCATCCCCTCCGGGCGGGACCATCTGCCACGCGACCAGATTCAGGCTGCGCGACACCAGCCTTCCACCGGCCTGCGCGCCGACGCCTTCGTGGAAGAAGCGATGCGCTGGCTGGCCGGGCCAGCCGACGAGCCCGCCATCCAGCGCGAGCTGCTGGAGCCTGGTCCCATGCCGGCCCGCGGCGGCGACCGCGCGCGCGTGCTGCTGGCCGACGACAACGCCGACATGCGCCATTATGTGCAACGGCTGCTGGCGCCCCGCTATGCGGTGCAGGCGGTGGCCGACGGGGGCGCGGCGCTGGAGGCGGCGCGGCGCCAGCCGCCCGACCTGGTGCTGACCGATATCATGATGCCGCGGCTCGACGGGTTTGGCCTGCTCCGTGCGCTGCGCGCCGACCCCGATCTGCGCGACATCCCGGTGGTGCTGCTGTCTGCCCGCGCCGGCGAGGAAGCCCGCGTCGAAGGCCTTGAAGCGGGGGCCGATGACTATCTGACCAAGCCGTTCGGCGCCCGCGAGCTGGTGGCAAGGGTGGATACCAATCTCGGCCTGGCGAAGGCTCGGCGCGAGGTCGCCCGGCAGGAACGCGCGCTGCGCGCCGAGGCGGAAATGATGCGCCGGCGGTTCGAGGCGGTGGTGCAGAACCTGCCCTTCTCCATCATCATGGTCGATGCGACCGGCCGCATGCTGCTCGGCAATCCGGCCATGGCCCGGATCCTCGGCCAGTCGCCGCAATCGATCGAGAGTATCGCCGATTTCGTCCGGTTTCGTGCGCAACATCCGGATGGCCGGCTCTATGACGCCCGGGAATACCCGGTCGCCCGCGCCCTGGCCGGCGAGGTGGTGCAGAACCACGAGATGACCTGCCTGGTCGGCGATGGCGAGCAGCGATGGTTGCGCGTGAGCGCAATTCCCGTGCGCAATGCCTCCGGTACGGTGGTCTCGGCGATCTCGGTGGCGGTCGACGTGGATAGCGAAAAGCGCGCGGAGCTGGCGCTGCGCCAGCTCAATGAAACGCTGGAAAGTCGGGTGACGGCCGAGATTTCCGAACGGACGAAGGCCGAGGAAGCGCTGCGGCAAGCGCATAAGATGGAAGCGATCGGGCAGCTTACCGGCGGCGTGGCGCACGATTTCAACAATCTGCTGCAGATCGTGATGGGCAATCTGGAATCGTTGCAGCGTCGGGTGTCCGGCGGCAAGGCCACTTCCGCCGACCTGCTGCGGCTGGCGCAGAACGCGCTGAACGGGGCTCAGCGTGCGGCGGTGCTGACGCATCGGCTGCTGGCATTTTCTCGCCGCCAGCCGCTGCAGCCGTCCGCCCTGGATGCCAACGCGCTGGTCGCCGGGATGTCGGAGCTGTTGCGGCGGACACTGGGCGAGACAGTCATGCTGGAGAGCGTGCAGGCTGGCGGCCTGTGGCCGGTGTACGCGGACCTGCATCAGCTTGAGAACGCGCTGCTCAACCTGGCGGTGAATGCGCGCGATGCGATGCCGAACGGTGGCAAGCTGACCATCGAGGCCGCCAATGTGTTCTTCGACGAAGCTTACGCCGCGCAGGAGCAGGTCGACGCGGGGCAGTACGTGATGCTGGCGGTCAGCGACACCGGGACGGGCATGAGCAGGGACGTGATCGCGCGGGCATTCGACCCGTTCTTCACCACCAAGGAGGTCGGCCAGGGAACCGGCCTGGGACTGTCGCAGGTCTATGGTTTCGCCAAGCAATCGGGCGGGCACGCCAAAATCTACAGCGAGCTGGGCCAGGGCACGACGGTAAGGCTTTATCTGCCGCGCCGGCATGGCGCCGAGCCGGAGCGCAGCCAGCCACGCCCGGCAGCGGTGG
This sequence comes from uncultured Pseudomonadota bacterium, assembly GCA_963777625.1. GTDB lineage: Bacteria > Pseudomonadota > Alphaproteobacteria > Acetobacterales > Acetobacteraceae > DATDIC01. Next base: position 63,242 of record CAVZRO010000037.1, read on the forward strand.
CGACAGGACACGCGGAGACGATCCTGGTGGTGGAGGACGAGGCGGATGTCCGGGCACACACCGTGGCGACGTTGCGCGAGCTGGGCTACCGCGTGGTGGAAGCGGCCGACGGCACGGATGCGCTGGCGCGGTTGGAACGCCACCCGGAGACAAGGTTGCTGTTTACCGATGTCGGGCTGCCTGGCGGGATGAACGGGCGCCAGCTTGCGGATGAAGCGCGCCGACGGCGGCCCGGGCTGCCCGTGCTGTTCACCACCGGCTATGCCCGCAATGCCATCGTTCATCAGGGTCGGCTGGATGCCGACGTGGCGTTGTTGCCAAAGCCGTTCACCTATGGCGGGCTGGCGGCGAAGCTTCGGGAGATGCTGGAGATGGCGGCGGACGTGACGAGTGGGTGGTGATTTGGGTCGGCATAGCTACTTTCCATAATATTCCTTATGCGGCAATCGGATGTAGGCGCAAGGGGCCTGACGCGGTTCCTTAGGAAGCCCCGCCTCTTGCCTCGCGCGTCCAATTCGGCTTGAAACCGCGCCCTTTGGGCGGAGGGCCGGATGGTCAAGGCGGTCGGCATCGATTTCGGCACCACCAATAGCGTCGTGGCCCTGCTGCACGATGATGGCTCGGTCACCACGCAGCGCCACGCAAGCCTCGATGTATTCCGTTCGCTGCTGTGTTTCTGGACCGAGCCGCGCCCTGGCCGCTCCGTCCTCCACCACGCGGCCGGACCCGAGGCGATCACCGCCTATCTGGAAGACCCGCTGGACAGCCGGCTGATCATGTCGATGAAGACCTTTCTCGCCCAGAAAAGCTTCACCGAAACGCGCATCTTCGGGCACCGGTTCACGCTGGAGCGCCTGATCGGCTGGTTCCTTCGCGCTCTGCTTGCGGACCTCCCTGCCCCACCGCGTGTCGTTGTCGGCCGCCCGGTGCGTTTCGCCGGCGAGTTCGCCGACGATGCGTTCGGCGCCGAAAGGTTGCGCGGCGCCTATGCCGAAGCCGGATGGCACGACGTGCGGCTTGCGCTCGAGCCGGAGGCGGCCGGCATGCGCTTCGCTCGCACCCTGACCGAGCCGGCCACCGCGCTGATCGGCGATTTCGGCGGCGGCACCAGCGACTTCTCGGTCATGCGCTTCGATCCGAGCCGCGGCCCAGAGGGACGCAGCGTCCCGCTCGGCCACGCCGGCGTCGCCATCGCCGGCGATGTGTTCGACTTCCGCATTATCGACCGTGCCATCGCGCCATTGCTCGGCAAGGGCGACACATACCGGGTGATGGGCAAGGCGCTGCCGGTGCCGCCGGAGTATTATTCCGGGTTCGCGCGCTGGCACCTGCTGTCCCTGATGCGCACGCCGCGGACTTTGCGCGGCATTGCCGAGGTGGCACGCACGTCGCAGCACCCGGAGCGTTTGCGCAGCCTGATCGCGTTGATCGAGGACGGCCTGGGTTACGCGCTGTATCAGGCGGTTTCGACTGCCAAGGCGGAACTGTCGCGGGCGGACAGCACGGTGCTGAACTTCCGCCACAAGGGCTTTGCCATGGAACGCAGCATCACGCGTGTGGAATTCGAATCCTGGATCGAGGCCGACCTCGCGCGACTTGCGGCCACGGTGGATCAGGTACTGGAGAAAGCCTCGACACCACCTGAGGCGATCGATCGCGTCTTCCTGACTGGCGGTACGGCCTTCGTGCCCGCGGTTCGCCGATTGTTCGAGCGGCGGTTCGGGTTGGAAAAACTTGCGGGCGGCGGCGAGTTCGTATCGGTTGCAGAAGGCCTAGCCCTGATCGGCGCTACCTGACACTCCGTCGTCATGGCGTGTCGGTGGAGCCCGTCGTTCACTTCGGCTCCTCCGTGTCGGCATCGCCGCCCGCCTTCCACAGCTTCACGAAATCCTGCAACGCCGGCTCGGCCGCGTCCGAGATTGCCGTCAACGACATGCCGCCCTGCGTCCAATGGATCACATTGTAACCGTTCCGCTCGGGTCCTGGCCGGCAGCCGCGGGGCGGATCGCCCGGCTGGCCACACATAGAGATCGATCACGTGCTTTGCCCGGCCATAGACCAGCGCCGCAACGGGTTGCCCGCCCAGATAGTCAAGCCGGCCACCGAGCAGAGGAAAGCCTTGCGCGACGAAATCGTGCACCGGCGGTGAGAAATCCAGCTTCCCATCGAACCAGGGCTTGACCGTGTGCTGGTCGGTCGAGACCACATCCATCAGGTGTCCCGGCTGCAAGGCGCGAATATGGTCCGCAACCAACTGCTCCGTGATGGCATTGCCGCGCGGAAGCCAGGTGACGAGCGCGACTGAAGCAGCGATCGCGGCAGCCCCGGCCAGTGCACCGGTCCCCAATCCAAACCGCTGCCGCCAGGCGTTGCCAGCAGTGCGCGCCCGCGCGCGCCAAGTCGGCCGCGGGGAGCGATGCTGTGCTGCCGCCAACTGCAATTCCAGCGACTGCCGCAAAGCGGCAGGTGCCGCATAATATGTCAGGTCGTCGTGCAGCCGCGACGACAACGCGCTCATGTGCCGCCGCTCGTTCGCACAGCCGGGACACGTGGCGACATGGGCCGCCAGCGTGGCAATGGATGCCGTGTCCAGTTCGCCATCGAGTTCCGCCTGGATCAGCAGCCGCATCTCGCGGCAACGGGCGTCGATCATGCTGGTCCCTCCCCGCGCGATCGCAGCAGCAGGCGGCGCGCGCGCCAGAGTCGCGACATCACGGTACCGATCGGCGCGCCGACGATACGGGCGATCTCCTTGTAGGAGAGCTGCTCGAGCTCCCGCAGCACGAGACATTCTCGCAGCTCGGCCGGAAGTCCGGCGACAGCGCGATCCAGTTCCTGCAGATCCTGCTTGAGCGCCAGCGTCATTTCCGGTCCGCTGCCCGGGTCGGGCGGATCGAAATCCGCCTGGTCGTCGTCCCGGTCCCGTTCAAGCGGGATTTCCAGTTCCTGTGTCGCACGTCGCGAACGCAGCATGTCGAGTGCGACGTTACGCACGATCTGGAGCAGCCAGGCGCGCGGGTTCTCGCCGCGAAAGGATGCGAAGTAGGTCATCGCCCGCAGCATCGCGTCCTGCACGATGTCATCCGCCAGTCCCGGATCGCGCGCCAGCCATCGCGCCAGGTTGTAAGCGGCGTCGAGGTGGGGCAACGCAGTCGCGGCAAAGCGCGCGGCGTGATCCGGATCATGCACCGCCGATCTGTCGGGCGTCACAGGACCGGCTCGCACCTCGAACAACTCCCGGTTCGGCGCAGAGGCAAGCCTAGCACCTTGACCCTGCGTCTGCCACAGATGTTGCCGCGAGGGCGAGGCGGTGGCGACAAGGGTTGCGGACGCGATCATTGCACCACGACGGTACCCTGCATCATCGGATGCAAGCCGCAGAAATACTTGTATGTCCCGGCCTTGGCGAAGGTGAAGGCAAATTTGTCGTTGGTGTCCAGCGGTGGCGATTTCAGGGTCCGCGGATCGCTGGCTCCGACGATCTGGTGCGGAATGTCATCATGATTGGTCCACACGACTCGGGTTCCGGCGGCCACGGTGATCGTGGCGGGCCTGAAGGTGAAATTGTCGATGCCGATGGCGGCTTCGGATGAGGCGCTGGCAGCACGGTGGTTGTACGCGATACCAACGCCAAACAGCACGCTGGCGCCAAGCACGGCCGCGACGCGGCGCTGAATGTGGGTCATCTTGCGTCTCCGGGATACTTCGTTTGATACTAAGCCGTATTGAGGGTGACCCCGCTCCGTCATTCCCGCGCCCATTTCGTCATTCCCGCAAAAGCGGGAATCCAGGCAAACGCTCGGAATTTCGGGCGCCTTCGGCTGGATGCCCGCCTTCGCGCGGCATGACGATAGGGTGCGCGGGCATGACGGAGCTGGCGGGCATGACGGATCTGCGCAGGTGGTCCCAGGCAGGCTGATATCGCTCTAAGCGACGAGCGGCGTGTCGATAATGGCCAGTCGCTCCCGCCCGTGCGTCTGCGTGATCCGGGCAACGCCGAGCATGGCGCGAAGCCGGTCGGCAGGCACGTTCATCGGACCAGGAGATTTGGCGGTGCCAGGGGCCGGCTGAGGGAATGCGGTGGATCGGGCGGTATGGTACGCAACGGTCCCCTCGATCTTCTGCATGATCTGATGGATGTGGCCGTTCAGGACGGTGACCGAGCCGAAGCGCTTCAAGTAGGACAGAGCCTGCGCGCCGTCGTCGGTGCCCCAACCCCATTCCTGATACACAGTCCATAACGGCACGTGAGCAAACACCACGAGCGGCTGGCTGGCCGAGCGGTTCTTGAGATCGCGCCCGAGCCATTCGAGTTGCTCGGTACCCAGATTGCCAAGTCCGCCGGCCTTCAGATTTTGCACATTGTTCAGGCCGATGAAATGCACGCCCTGCTGGTCGAAACTGTACCAGCCACCCTGAGACGCGCCCTTCGTGAAGCGAGCGAAGAAGGGTTTACCGTCATCCACCAGCACGTCGTGCTCGCCGGGCACGAAGTGGGTTTCCAGCCCTGCCCCGCGGATTATCTGGTCCGCGGTATCGAACTGGTCGTCGCGTGACAGATGACTGACATCGCCGGTGTGGATCATCAGGGAAGACGAACCCTTGAGGCGGGTAACTTCTTCGATCGCTTCGCGGAGCGTGCCGGGTGTGTCCGGGTTTGGCGGGTTCTTGAAACCGATATGGCTGTCACTGATCTGAACAAAGGCAAGATCCGCGCCGGCCGGTCCGGCTGCCATTGCGCCGCCGCCCAGCAGCGCGGAACGCGGAATGCCACCGCTGACCGTCCACAGGACGCCGGTGCCGGCCCACATCATGCATTTCAGGAAGCCTCGCCGGCCCCCGTCTTCTTCCGATGTTGTCGGCGGGGTTTGGACTTCGTTCGACATCACAGCCTCCTTGCAAATGCAGATGGGTCGGAGACCTGATCGGTGCCCGCGTTATTCCCGAACCGACAAATTATTTGCGCGAGGCGGGTGGCGCCGCGGTCGTCGCTTCCGTTGTGCTATGGTGTCGCTGACGCTCACGGCACGGTTGGCCTGGCGATGGATGACGGTTCGTATCCCAACAACGACAGCGGGGAGTGAAACATGATCAGGCGGTTCGATCACCTGACGATCGTCGTGCGCGATCTTGCGGATGCAAAGCAATTCTTCGGATTGCTGGGATTTCGGGAAGATGTTGCCGTGGTGATCTCCGGAAAAAAGTTCGCCGACTACATGGGGGTGTCAGGAACTCGAGGCGGATCACGTCACTCTGGTGGCAACGGGTGTCTCGCCCAGAACTGAAATCCAACTGCTGCACTACCGAAATCCGGCGGTCATCGATGATCCGCACATTCGCGACCTCAACAAGGTGGGTCTGAATCACGTCTGCTTCGCCGTTGATGATATCGAGGCTGTGGTGAGTTCGATGAAGGCTCATGGTTACCAGACGCGCAACGAGATTATGGACTTCCATTCCCGCAAGCTGGTTTTTCTTTACGGCCCGGAGAATGTGACGATCGAACTGTCGGAATGGCATTGATGCCAGACCCGCTCATATATCTTGTCGTTCCCGCGAAAGCGGGAATGACGGTTGGTGCCGTGGGTCAGTTCACGATGATGTAGTGAATGGTGAAGTGCAGCGGGATCTGATCCGCCGTGACGCCGCTCGGCAATGGCGGCAACGTGGCACCACGGAATATCGCGACCGACCCCATATTCAGCCACGGTGACCCGGAGCGGTCCTCCAATCGTACCGATTCCACCGTGCCGTCGTGCCGGACGATCAGCTTCACCGTAACGTCGCCCTGCTCGCCGTTGACCCCGGCTTCCTCGGGGTAATAGGCGTGCTGGTGCCACCAGGCGGAGACTTGGTTCAACCAGTCCTGACCGACCTGGTCATTATCCGACCGCGCGGTCGGCTGGAACCGCGCTGACCCGCTGCCGACCGGCGCAAACGCAAGATCGACCCCGGATCGCCGAGGGGATCGTTGCGCGCGCGACGGAGCGGACTCGGTGCTCGGACCCAGCGAGTACATCATGGGCGCCGGCATCACCGACCGGCGCGGGGGCGCGGCAGCGGGGCGGGACTCCCGCCGCGGCGGAGCGGGCCTCGCCGGCGCCGGCAGGGTCCGCGGCACCGGCATTTGTGGCAGCGGCGGCGGGGGCGGTGGAACCAACTGAATGTTGCTCTCCATCTGCGGTGGCGCCGGGGTCGGCGGCTGCACTTTCGCCGGCGGCGGCGTTGTCGGCGCCGGCACCGACTCCGCCGGAGCGGGGGAGAGCGGTGCAGGCGGCAACTGCACCGCGGGAGGTGGCGGCATGGTCGGCGTCGGAGCCGGCGTGACCGGCTGAGTTGGCGGCTGGACCGCTGGAGGCGTCGGGGGAGTGGGCGCAGGTGCGGCGGGCGCCGTCTCCGGCGGCGTCGGCGTCGGCGGTAGTGGAGGTGGTGGTGTCGGAGCCGGTGCGGCGGGCGCCGTCTCCGGCGGTGTCGGCGCCTGCACTGGTGGAGGTGGTGGCGTCGGGGCGGGTGCTGGCGTCGCGGGGGGCGTTTCGGGTGCCGGTGCGCTGGCGGGCGGGGCCTCCGGCGCTGGCACCGGCGGGACTGGCAGCGGCGGCGCGGGCTGCACCTGGGGCGGAGATGCCGGCGCGTTCGGCGTCTGCGGCGCCTGGTTCGGGACCGACGGCGCTTCCTTCGAGCCACCCTCGAACTGCATCTGGATGGTCGGCGGCGGCAGCCAGTTCGCCTCGCGCGGGCGCAGCCGGATGCCGATCAGCACCAGGAACAGCACCATTGCATGCAGCAGCAACGACACGAGGAACGGCGGCACCCTCCGCGTTCCTCGCCGGCGAGTCGTCGGCAGCCTGTCAGTTATAAAACCGGCAACAGCCAAGGACTCTCCGCGCTTCGGCCCACTTGCGTCGCGAATCGCTTACGCTGTCACGACGAGTGGTGCAACGCCGCCGCCGCCGCTGTTACAGTTTGACGCGACCCCCAGGCAGGCCGCGCTCAGGCCATTTCCCTGGCGATCCCGCTGGCCAGCTTCGCCAGATGGTACGCGGCATCCCCGAAACTGTGCTCGATCACCATGCAGCGGCGGAAAAAATGACCGACCGCCAACTCCTCCGTCATGCCGATACCGCCGTGGAGTTGGATCGCCTGCTGCGACACGAACCGCGCCGCTTGCCCGTATCCCACCTTCGCCATCGACATGTTGCGGGCGCGCTCGGTGGCATCCGGCTCTTCCACGCTCACGGTCGCCAGCATGGTCATGCTGCGGCCCTGCTCCAGCGACATCAGCATGTCCGCCAGCCGGTGCTGCACCACCTGGTTCTGCCCGATCGGCTTGCCGAACTGCTCGCGCGTGCGGGAATAGTCGAGCGTCATCTCGTGCAGCACCTCCATCGCGCCGACCGCTTCAGCGCCCATCGCGGCAATGCCTGCCTCGACCACCCGCTCGATCACCGGAAGCCCCTCGCCTACGCTGCCCAGCACGTCGGCATCGGTCACCGCCACGCCGGTCAGCGACAACTCGGCCGCGCGGGTTTCGTCGCGCAGCGTGTAGCCACGCCGCGCCAGTCCGGACGCGGCCGCATCGACCAGGAACAGCGTGATGCCATTCGGGTCGTCGCGCTCCCCGGCGGTGCGTGCGCTCACCACCAGCCGGTCGGCACTGTCGCCATGCAGCACGACGGATTTAGCGCCGTCCAGCACCCAGCCGCCGCCGGCCCGCTTCGCCGTGGTGAGCACGTCGGTCAGGTCGTAGCGCGCCTGGCGCTCAGCATGCGCGAAAGCCAGCTTCAACCGTCCTTCGGCAACCGCCGGCAGGATCGCGGATGTTTGCGCATCGTTGCCCGCCAGCCGCACCGCCGCGCCGCTCAGCACCACTGTCGCCAAATAGGGCTCCAGCGCCAACGCGCGGCCGAGCTGCTGCATCACCAGCGTTACCTCGACCGGACCGCCGCCGAAGCCACCATGCTCCTCTGCGAACGGCAGCCCGAGCAGTCCGAGTTCCGCGTACTGCGCCCACAGATCAGTGCTCCAGCCAGCCGGCTGCTTGAGGAAGCCTTTACGGGCCTCGAAACTGTAGCGGTCCGCCATCAGGCGGGTGACGCTGTCCTGGAGCAGCCGCTGCTCCTCCGATAAATCGAAATCCATCAGAGCCTCAGCACCGCTTTGGTCAGGATATTCTTCTGGATCTCGTTGGTGCCGCCGTAGATCGAGGCGGCGCGCAGGAACAGATAACTGCCCGTCGCCTGAGCCGCCCATTCCGCTTCCGGGTCGGGTTCGTTGGCGATTGCGGCCAGCTCCTGCGCCCAGGTTTGCATCGCCTGCGGCCCGGCAACATCGACGCATAGTTCGGTGGAGGCCTGCAGCAGCTCGGTGCCTTTCACTTTCAGCACCGACGACAGCGGGTCGGGTCGTCCGTCGCGTTGCCGCGCATAGGCCGAGACCACCCGATATTGCGTGATCTCCAGCGCTTTCATATCGACTTCGAGCTGCGCGACGCGCTGCCGGAACGCTGCATCCTCGATCAGCGGTTTGCCGTTGAACCGCACTTCACGCGCGTGTTCCTTCGCCGCCGCCACCCGCTCCTGCGACTTGCCCAGCCGGGCAATGCCGGTGCGTTCGTTGCCCAGCAGGTATTTCGCCACGTCCCAGCCGCGGTTTTCCTCATGCACCCGCATTTCCACCGGGACCTTCACGTCGTCGAAGAACACCTCGTTCAAATGGTGGCTGCCGTCGATCGAGATGATCGGTCGCACGGTAATGCCAGGCGTCTTCATGTCGATCAGCAGGAACGAGATGCCCTCCTGCCGCTTGGCGGCATTTGTATTGGTGCGTACCAGCACGAAACACCAGTCGGCATTGTGTGCGGTGGAGGTCCAGATTTTCTGCCCGTTCACCACGTAGTGGCCGTTGACCCGCCTGGCCGAGGTCTTCAGCGATGCCAGGTCGGATCCGGCACCCGGCTCTGAAAACCCCTGGCACCACCAGTCATCCAGGTTGGCGGCGCGCGGCAGGAAGCGCTGCTTCTGCGCGTCGGTGCCGAACTGGATCAGCACAGGTCCGATCATGGTGATGTTGAAAGATAATACTTCCGGCGCGGCCGCTCGCTGGTTCTCGTTCAGGAAGATCATGCGCTGCACAGGGTTCCACCCAGGCCCACCATACTGTTGCGGCCAGTTATGCGCGGCCCAGCCTTTTTTGTTCAGGATGCGCTGCCAGCGAATGGTATCTTCCTTACGCGGTGAATAGCCGAGCCGCATGCGCTCACGTATGTCGGGAGGCAGATTGTCGTGGATGAAGGCACGCACCTCGTCCCGGAACGCGATTTCTTCCGGGGTGAATCGCAGGTCCACGACTGTTCCTCCTGCACTGCGAGCGATGGTATCTGCTGACTCTGCCAGCCCGACGGCGGGGGAGTAAAGGCCAGGGGCGCTGCCCCTGGACCCCGGCAAAGGCTGTGCCTTTGCAATCCGTCCGTTTGGGTTGTGTGGGGGGGGTGGGCGCCTGCGGTGCTGTTGGTAACGCCCGAGTAGGCGCCCACCCCCACACCCAACCCAAGTAGCGGGTTCCAAGGGCAATGCCCTTGGCGGGGTGCGGGGCAGCGCCCCGCGCTTACCGCACGCTCGGGCAGCGGAAATCCTGCAGCACCGCCGGCGCAAACGGATCGGCCGGCAACTGAACCCGAATGTTGAACACGGCTCGCCGCTCGCCCAACTGGAACGTCAGGCTGTATCGCCCGGGCGAGCCGGCCTGCGGCTGGATGCGCGCGTGGCTGAACAGCCGGAACATCGACCAGGGTCCGGTTTCCTGCAATGCGGTCTCCTGGCCGGGCGGCGGCGGATCGAACACCAGCCGCGCCGTTTGCTGAGAATCGGGGCCAGGCCACGTCATCTGCGTTGATCGTGGCGTGTCATGCGCATAGACGATGGCGGTCCCACCCAATTCCAACGAAACCTTCGCGGTCCCCTCGTCGGCGCTGACCGGCTCGATGTCGAACTGGATGGATGGGGTCGTTCCTTTGTCGGCAAAGAACACATCGCGGATCAGCGCCGCGCGCTGGAACTGCACAAGGTCGGCGGCCGATACTGGTGCCGTCGCCCCCGCATCCGCCGGCAGCAACCGCCACGTGCTGCCGGACATATCGATATAGGGCCGCAGCAGCGTGTTCACGAATCCGTCCAGCAGCCCTCCCGGTGCGAACAGCCGGGCGAACTGCGCGATTGGCACGTCCGCGGAGGCGCCCGCCACGAACGGGTAATGGCTGTTGACGACGCTCGGGCACACCTCCGCCGGGCCGCCGCCAGCGTTGAATATCGCAGCCAGTTGCTGGCGGGGATTGCCGCTGCGCAGTGCGCTTGCGCTCGCCGCGATCTCTATCAGCCAGCGGGACAGCGGCTGCGGTTCCCGTGCGGCTTCGGCCTGCAGTCCCAGCACCGGATCATAGCCGCCGTTGGCCGCCTGTGCCGCGGTGCCGCTGCTGACCAGTGTCGCCGCCATCTTCGCCAGTTGCTGCTGCATTTCGCCAATGGCACGCAGTGCCGCATCGATCGGCGCGCTGCCGCCGCCGCCGACCAGCTCGTGCAAGGCCTTGTACCGCTCATCGATTTCGTGCCCGGGCGGCAGCGGCGCGGCAGGTGTTTCGGGTTGCGGCGCGCCGAGCAGCGCCCGCAGGCGCAGCTCGGCGCTGTCGCCGCTGGGAGGGGTCGGCAGTACAACAGGGACCGGCTGCGTATCCCCCGATATCGGCGCCGACAGGGTCAGTTGCCGACTGGCGGAGGCGAGGATGTTGCGAATCGGCGACTGCGGCGAGGCAAGGATGTACAGATCCTGCGCCGCTCGCGACAGGCTGCGCGGCGGGGCGATATTCAGATCCGCCAGCATCTGGTCCCACGCCAGCGCGTAATCCGTCTCGTACAGCGCGATGACGTCGCGCTTCAGCGTGTCCATCTGCGACCCGCTCGGATCGAACGAGATGCGCCCGCCCAGCACCCAGCTTTCCGACAGGACATTCTTTGCCGCCGCGCTCACTGACGGCAGCAGCACCGTGTCGAACCCGTCCACCGTGAAGAAACCCGGAATGCCGTCGCTCAGCGGTTTGCCGGAGGCGCGCACAAACAGAGGCGCGCCGGCCGGCCCGAGCACTTCGCTCGGCCGCCATTCGGGAATCTGCCGCGCTGCGACCGACGTGCGGATCCGCGAATAGACGCGCTGCGCCATCGGCACCGCGGCAAACCGGCTGCGCGCCTGCGCAACCAGCTCGCCATCCAATTGCACCGGCGGCAACGGCTCGGCCAGCAGCGCATCGAGGTGCCGCAGCAGCAATTCACGCAGCGTCGCATACTGATCGCCCGGGTACGCCGTCTGCCAGTCCAGCTTCATCCATTCATGCACGAGTGACGCGTCGAGCGGGCCGGCACTGCCCAGCATCAGGTAGATGCGCGTCGCCTCATAAAGAAAGTCGGGGCGGTTCATATTGCCGCGCAACTGCCCCTCCAGCCGCCAAATCAGCCGGGGCAGCAGCGCCCATTCCAGCGCATGCCGGTACACGTCACGCGCCGCCGCCGCCAGCTTCGCGTTCTGCGACAGGCCCAGCATCAGCGGTGTCCCGGAGCTCGCCTCACCGGCCGCGGCGCCATGCGGCAGTGCGCGTGCCGCATCGAGCAACGGCACCAGTCGAACCAGGTCGTCATCCGCCACCGGATCCAGCTTCAGCCCGTGCGCCACCTGCTCGTATCCGGCGAGTGCCGCACGGGTGGCGTCGATCGCACGCTCGCCGGTACTGCGGGCGTGCCAGAGCAGCCCCACCATGACCGCCACCAGCACGCCGGCGACGGCAAACCCGGTCACGCGGGCGATGGCGCGGCTGCGCTCTGCGGCCGGGCGATACGCGACCAGCGCGGCCTCGGTGAAGATCACGTCTTTCAGCAGCCGTTCCAGGAAATAGCTTCGCCCCTGCCCTGGTGGCACAGTTGAAGCCTTGGCACGGTCCACGCCGATCAGGCGCGACAGGGTGCCCACCAGCCGGTCGATCGGCGTCCCCTCCTGCGTGCCGGAGGTGATGTACACGCCCCGCAACATCGGCGCCGGATCGGCTCGCGTACCGCCGAAGGCGGCCTGCATGAATTCGGTCAGCGGCTGCTTCAGGCTGGCGATCTGGCCTGGAAACATCGCAATGCGGGCGTTCCGCTGCGGGTCACGCTCGCTCTGCATGCGCCCGAACAGCCGCTCGTTCAGCCGCTCGACCAACGCACGAAACGCCTCGGTGAAACCTTCCACCGGACCCGCCTCGTTCTTCGTCGGCTCGAATGTCGTGCCCCAGACCTGCGCCCGCTTCTCGCGATCCAGGTCATCGAAGAATTCGATAAATCCGGCAATCAGATCCGCCTTGGTGAACAGCACATAGACGGGCATCCGCAACCCGAGGCGGGCCTCCATCTCCTTGATTCGGCGGCGGATGGCGGCGGCATGCGCCAGCCGCTCCGCTGCCGGTGCCAGCGCGATGTCGCTCAACGGAAACGCCACCAGCAGACCGTTCAGCGGCTGGTTCGGCCGCGTCTGTTTCAACAGATCGAGAAACGCATCCCACCCCGCCCGATCGACCGCGGCGTTGGAATCCTGCGTGGTGTAGCGGCCCGCCGTGTCGATCAGCACGGCCTCATCGGTGAACCACCAGTCGCACAGCCGCGTGCCGCCCACCCCGGCAACGGCGCCGTGGCCCATCTTCTCAGCCAGCGGGAACCGCAGTCCCGAGTTCAGGAGCGCCGTCGTCTTGCCCGCGCCCGGCGGCCCGATGATCGCGTACCACGGTTGCTCATACAGGTACCCGCGGCCGCCCAGCGCCTTCTTCAGCAGCGCGAGTGCCTGCGTCAGCTTGTCGCGCAGCGCCTCGGCTTCTTCCGACGCTTCGGTTCCATCGGTAACCGCGATCCCTTTCGCGAGTGCGGCGTCACGCCGTTCGCGCCGCAGGTCCAGCAGCAGGTTGGCGCAACCCCAGACCAGCAGCAGCATCAGGATGATAATCAGGCGGATCAGGCCGCCTTCGAGCTGCGGCACCAGGGGCGCGTAGAACCACACCAGCGCGGCCACCAACGCGACGCCGACGAAGCTGATGAACCAGCGCGAGGTGAAGACTTTCATCACCGGCCGGCTCTACCAGCCGCCCGGGGGACCGATGTATTTCCCGTGGTTCCGGCGCGAGGGGGAATCCAGCGACCGCCGACGCAAGCCGCGATCGCGGCATGGATGCCCGCCTGCGCGGGCATGACGCGAGAGGTGCCGGGTATGACGAGGGAAGCGGCAGCCTCTCTCGCCGTGCCCGGCGGCCCTCTCGTCATGCCCCACGAAGGCCGGGCATCCACGACTTCTCGCTCGACCCCGACCAAAGTTGTTGGTGCCCGCACCAAGTGCGGACGTGACGGAGCGGGGTGCGGGCATGACGGGGCGTGCCACGGTGGGTCAGTGTCACGTGCGGCGGCCCTGCTCACTGGTTCGCGGGCCGCAGCACGATCTCGATCCGCCGGTTCTGTTCGCGGCCTTCGGCGGTCGTGTTGGGCGCGATGGGATCCGCATCGGCACGTCCTTCCGCGCTGACCCGCGCCGCGTCGCCGAGGCTGCGAGCAATGACCGCCCGCACCGCCTGCGCGCGGGCAACGGAAAGCTGGAAATTGGAGGGGAACCGCACCGATCGGATCGGTTGATTGTCCGTATACGCCAGTACCCGCAGCGATCCCGGCTGGTCCTTCAAGGCGGCGCCGATCCGCTCCAGCAACGGCAGCGCAGACGCCTGCACCACGGCACTGCCGGCGCTGAACATGCCACGATCCGGAATTCGCAGAATCGGCACGGCGTCGGAGCCCAGCACGCTGACACGTCCAGCCGCCGCATCCGCTTGCAGCGCGGCACGCACTCGGTCCAGCATGCTCGGTTCGGCCGGAGCAGGCGGTGGCGGCAGCGGCTGAACCAACGCCGCACGCGTCAGCCGCGGCATGCGGGACGGCGGGGCGGCCTGCACGTCGGCCTGAATAACGTCCGATTGGGCGTTGAGCCCGGTCGAGACCCAGAAAAACAACCCGCCGCAAACGCCAGCCGCCGCGGCCAGGACCACCCATACCGGCAATCTGCCGCGGGAAGAACGCGGCGGTGCAACGATGCCTTTCCAGCGTGGCGACAGCGCCTGTTCGGGCGTTTTCCGCTGTGCCGCAATGACCGCCTGCGTCTCGCCGCGCAGCCGCTCCAGTTCGCCAACCGGATCCGGCGATCGCCGCAACCGTCCCATGAACCCGAATGACAGGCACAGATACATCAGCTCGATCACCGGCAGGAACTTCTCCGGGTGCTTCCGCAGTTCACCGAGTTGGTCGAAAAACCGGTCGATCCCACCCGCCTCGTTGTGAAATGACGTCACCAGCGACGTCCGGGCCCAGCCGCTGGCCGCACCCCACGGCGTGTTCAGGACGACATCATCGATGCTCGCACACAGCGCATAATGGGCCGGACGCAACAGGTCCATCTTGATGCCCGCCTCGCGGGCGCGAAGCTCGAACGCGCGCAATTCGCGGATGGCGCTGTCGCGAAGCTGCCCGGGATCGGGTGGCTGGCGCGTCTGCCGCAGCCCGGCAAGCAGTTGCAGCAACGTCGATGCCGCTTCGGTCAGCGGTGACACGGTGATCGCCGGTGTCGCGGCGGGGTCCGGCGCTGGGTCCGGGGATCGGGCGGCCGGCGCGTGCGCCACGGGGGGCGCGGCCGTCGGCGATGCATTGGTCGCAGCCCGCCGTCCGCCCGGCGCCGGACGAATGATCGTACGGTCCTCGTGCGCAGGTTCGGAAAATGGGTTGTCGCTCACGACCCTTTCCTTCCGAATGACCGCCGATAGCTGCCCTGCCCTACCGATCGTATCGGGTTAGTCCGTAATTCTCTATCACCCATTTCAGCGTGAGGCCGTAGTTCGGATCTGTCGCATAGACCCCGGTCAGGGCGTCAGCAAAGGCTTCCGCGTTGCTCGCCTGTTTCATCGCCGTCTTGTAGGCGGGTGAGGTCGCCAGCAGCCGGCCATGTTCGTCGAACGCTTGCGATAGGGAGTCGAATACGCGGAATTTTGCCGTCACCGTTACGTTCTGGCCGTTGAGCACCTCGCGGGTCGGACTCTCCACCGACGGCTGGTCGGCCACCGCCTTGATGCCGAAGGGGTTGTTACTGCCGGGGGGCATGGCCGCGCCCCAGGCGCTCTCGACCGCCCATTGCGCGAGGGTGACGGATGCCGGCACGTCCCAGTGTTTCTCCGACGCGACCGCGCTGGCAATCACGTCGGGCGGGATTTCGCCGAACCGGCCGACCGAGGGCGGCGGCAAATTCTCCACCAGTGGACGCGCGGCCAGCGAGTAATAGGTCGGACTGCCCGGATCGACGCGCCCGGTGGGCGGCGTCATCTTCATGACGACGGCCTGGTAGGCTTCGATCGCCAGCGTGGTGCCGATGTCCTCGACGCCGGTGACCGGCACCGGCGCGTGCGGCTGCGGCAACCGCTCGTTCAGCAGCGACTGCACCACGAATACGTCGCCGGCCGCGTTCGCTCCGCCGCGCCCGACCGAGGTGAAGATCGGCGGAGCGATGCGCCCCATCTGATCGACGCTCAGCACCGTAGGTGATGGAACCAGACCCACGCCTGCCTCGCGACGCAAGATAATACCAGACCGCATTGAGGGTGACCCAGGTTCGTCATTTCCGTGCATGCGGGAATCCGGGCATCCCCTGGGAATTTCGGAAGGGCTCGCCTGGATGCCCGCTTTCGCGGGCATGACGGATCTTAGAGTCTGCGTCCTCGCGGGTTGATATAACACATTGATTATGCGCGGATCGGTGGCTTCCGGCAACGCAAACACGCAACCGAACAACGGCTTCCCCGTTGCGCGGGCGAAAAATGTCAGCCGAGCCGCCCCGTATCCACCGTCACCGCATGATCCATCGGCCCGTGACCGCTGCCGAACCCCGGCGCCGCGGCGATCGCTGCCCGCACATAGGCGCGTGCCCGCAACACCGAGTCCCGCAACGCCATCCCCTGCGCCAGCCCGGCCGCCACGGCGCTCGCCAGCGTGCATCCCGTCCCATGCGTGTTGCGCGATTGGATGCGCGGGCCGGCGAACGCCTCGATCCCCTCCCCGCTCGCCAGCAGATCGACCACGGTGTCCCCCGCCAGGTGTCCGCCTTTCAGCAGCACAGCCCGCGCTCCCAGCCCGAGCAGCACGGACGCGGCCTGCCGCATCGCATCCACATCGCCGATCGGCATGCCGGCCAGCACCTCTGCCTCCGGCAGGTTCGGCGTGAGCACCGTGGCCAGCGGCACGAGGCGTGTCGTCAGCGCCGCGACCGCCCCTTCCGCCAGCAACGAGGCGCCGCCCTTTGCCACCATCACCGGGTCCACGACCAGCGGCACGCCGCGCGCACGCGTCTCCAGCTCCACCGCCACTGCGACAATAATATCGGCATCTGCCAGCATGCCGGTCTTGAGCGCATCAGCGCCGATGTCGTCCAGCACCACCGCGATCTGCTGCCGCACGAAATCCGCCGGCACCGGCAGCACAGCATGCACACCGAGCGTGTTTTGCGCGGTGAGCGCGGTCACCGCCGTCGCCGCATAGGCCCCGAGTGCGGTAATGGTCTTGATGTCGGCCTGGATTCCCGCGCCCCCGCCGGAATCGGATCCGGCGATGACCAGAACGCGTCCATGCATATTCAGGCAGCGTCCGCGATCACTTCGCAGAGCTCGTCCACCACCCGGGTCACCAGCGCCTCATCCTCGGCCTCGGCCATCACGCGGATCAGCCGCTCCGTGCCGCTCTCGCGGATCAGCACGCGGCCGGATCCATTCAGCCGCGCCTGTCGATCGCGGATCGCCGCCTGCACCGCCTCATTCAGTAGCGGCGAGGCGCCGCTGAACCGCACATTCTTCAACCGCTGCGGCAACGGCGTGAACACGCGGCACACTTCGCTGGCCGGGCGCCCCTTTTCGACGATCACCGCCAGCACCTGAAGCGCCGCCACCAGCCCATCGCCCGTAGTGGCGAAGTCCGACAGGATCACGTGGCCGGACTGCTCGCCGCCCACGTTCATGCCGTGCTCGCGCATCGCCTCGGCCACATAGCGGTCGCCCACCTTAGTGCGCTGCAACCGCAGCCCGAGTCCCGAGATGAACCGCTCAAGCCCCAGGTTCGACATCACCGTCGCCGCGATGCCTGCTCCACGCAGCCGGTCCGCACCCGCCCAGGACCGCGCGATCAGGCCCAATATCTGATCGCCGTCGATCAGCGTGCCATGCTCGTCGGAGATCACCAGCCGGTCGGCGTCGCCATCCAGTGCCAGCCCGAGATCGGCGCCGGTTTGCACCACCTGCGCACACAAATGATCGGGTTTCGTCGATCCGCATTTCTGGTTGATATTGAAACCGTCCGGTGAGACGCCAACCGAAACGACATTGGCACCCAGCTCCCACAGCACGGTGGGTGCCACGCGATAGCCCGCACCGTGCGCGCAATCGACCACGATCTTCAGGTCGTCCAACCGCAATCCGCGCGGAAACGTCGCCTTCGCCGCCTCGATATACCGCCCGGCCGCATCCTCCAGCCGCGCCGCCCGCCCCAGCTTGGCCGGCGCGGCAAGGCGCTGCGAGAGGTCCGAGCGCATCAGGACCTCGATCTGTGCTTCCGTCTTGTCGGACAGCTTGAACCCGTCGGGTCCGAACAGCTTGATGCCGTTATCCTCGAACGGGTTGTGCGAGGCCGAGATCATCACCCCCAGATCGGCCCGCAGGCTGCGCGTCAGCATGGCGATCGCCGGGGTCGGCAACGGGCCGACCAGGGTCACATCCATCCCGGCGCCGATGAAGCCGGCGGTCAAGGCCGGCTCCACCATGTAGCCCGACAATCGCGTATCCTTGCCGATGACCACGCGATGCCGGTGCGTGCCGCGCGTGAACAGCAGGCCCGCCGCCTGTCCCAGCCGCAACGCCATTTCGGCCGTCATCGGGTCGCTATTGGCCGTGCCGCGAATGCCATCAGTTCCGAACAGACGCCGCGCGTGGCTGATCATCGTGTGCCTACCAACTGAAGTTTGAACCATGTATCTTTTTTGGAACTTTACCGCGTCTGCAGCCTGGAATGGAAGCACAACATTTCAGCCCGACAACGCCTGCCACACTTTCAGCGCCTGTACCGTCGCCGCCACGTCGTGCACACGCAGGATTGAGGCGCCACGACTGACGGCGAACAGGCCGGCCGCGACGGACCCGTCGACCCGCTTGCATGCCACCGGTTCCCCGGACAGCCGCCCGATGAACGCCTTTCGTGACAGCCCGACCAGCAGCGGGAATCCCAACTCCGCCACTTCCCCCAGCCGGCGCAGCAACTCGATCGAGTGTTCGGCCCGCTTGGCGAACCCGATCCCTGGGTCCAGCGCCATGCGCATGCGTGCCACGCCGGCCCGCTCCGCCGCCGCCACCAGCGCCATAAGTTCCGCCTTCACCTCGCCTGCCACATCCGCGTACTTGGCATGCGCCATCATGGTCGCCGGCTGGCCGCGCATGTGCATCAGCACCACCGGACATGCGCGCTCCGCCACCAGTGACGCCGCGTCCGGATCGTGCGCCAGTCCCGACACGTCATTGACAATCCGCGCCCCGGCATCCAGCGCCGCCCGCATCGTCGCCGCATGCCGGCTGTCGATCGAGACGATCAGCCCCGCCGCGGCGAGCCTGCGCACGACCGGCACCACGCGCTCACGCTCACGCTCGGGATCGGCCGGCGCCGCCCCCGGCCGGGTACTCTCTCCGCCGACGTCGATGATGTCCGCGCCCGCCGCCGCCATCGCCAACCCAGCCGCGACCGCGTGGTCCGTATCCTGCAGGGCGCCGCCATCGCTGAAACTGTCCGGTGTGACGTTGACGACGCCCATGACGCGCGGACGATCGAGCGTCAGCCCGGCCCAGGATGCCGGCGGCAAGCCGCCTCTACTCCAGTTGTGCGTCCAGTGTGATCTCGGCGTTCAGCACCTTCGACACCGGGCAGTTTGCCTTCGCGTCCCCCGCCAGCCGCTGGAATGTCGCCGCGTCGATCCCTGGCACCTTCCCCCGCAGCGTCAGCGCCACCGAGGCAATCCGCCACCCAGCGCCTTCCTGCTCCAGGTTCAGCCGCGCCTCGGTCCGCAGGGTCTCCGCCGTGTGCCCCGCCCCGGCCAGTTGGAACGCCAGCGCCATGCTGAAACACCCGGCATGTGCCGCGGCGATCAGCTCCTCTGGGTTGGTGCCCTTGCCGTCGCCGAACCGCGTGGTGAAGGAATAGGGCGTGTTCGACAACGTGCCGCTTTGCGTGCTGAGCGTGCCCGTGCCGTCGCGTCCGGCGCCGTGCCACTGCGCCGAAGCCGTCCGTTTGATCGTTGCCATGTAGTTGCCCTCCGTACGACGGGTCACAACCTGCGCCTGGCTGCGACAGCGCTCAAGAGGCGCGTTTCGTCGCGGCGGACGAAAGCGCCACACGGCGAATTCCATGCTTCAGAAGCACACTGTTGAAATTGATCAGCAAGCCGAGCTGGTGCCCGCTCAGCCGCAGATACGTGAGTAGCTGGGCATGGTGAATGAGAGCGACGTGCTCGACGCCCTTGTGGATCAACGGCAACAGCACCTGACGTTCATAGGCAAGGCCGCAGACGTCGCCAATACGGAATGTTCTCCGAAGGAGACGGAGGATGAGGAAGAGCCGGTTCACGGAAGAGCAGATTGTCGCTGCTGACGGAGTGGACGACGCGGCATGCGGGCTATCGGATCAGCCAGGTCATCCGCAAACGGATCAAGGAGGCGAATGGCTGGATCAAGGAGGTTGGCGGCATGGCGCAAACCAAGCTGCGCGGGGTGAAATCGGTCGAGTGGATGTTTGTGTTCAAGGCGGCGGCTTACAACCTGATCCGATTGCCGCGGCTGCTGGTGACAGCATGAGTCTGCCCAAAATCTGGCCGAGGCCGCATCAGCGGCTTTGGAACTCGCGGAAAATGGCTGAAAACGCCCGTGGAAATCGGAAATCAGAGCTGAATACAGACAAAATCTGATCTTGAGAGGACTTTTTCAGCAGCCTGCTAAGGGAACTGTTGGTGCAGGGGTCCGCTTCGCACCCATCCGTGACCTCCACACATCCTTTGACAGCCCGTAAAGCCGACATTCGGTCACGACGGCGTGGGACAAGCCAGAAACCGTTCCGACTCGACGATATCGGGTGACTGGTCGGGCTCTGGTATCGCGCGCAAAGCGCTGCGTAACCGGTCAATGTGGTCGGCTTGTTCCTGAAGCCGAGCCGCCAGCCGCGCCTGACTGACTGCAATCCGCAGCCCGAGCATCGGCACATTCTGCGTCGCGGCCAACTCCGCTGCTTCGGATAAAAGGCTCCACGCACGCGCCGCGGCCGCGGGATCGGCCGCAAGCACCGCCTCTCCCGTGACGCGCAGCAATTCCGGCAGCCAGATCCCAAACCCGTTTTCTTGGAAAGCAGCGCGCTCCCGAATCAGCAACTCCACCGCGCGCTCCGCCTGCCCCGCGGCAACCAGAGCCTCCGCAAGAAGGCAGAGATAAACTGAGTAATCCTCGTCGGTCGCGGTTATCTTCTGCCGCGCCATGCCCTCCTCGATCATGCGCAGACCGGCGTGAGCATCACGTTGCGTCGCAATCACCCATCCTTGGAATACAAGTCCGGCCGCGCCATGGTCAGCCACGCCATGCTCAGCCGTGAAGGCCATCAGCTCACCCGCGCGGTCGAACACCTCCTGATAATCGCGCCGATACACCCGGTGCAGCAGCGTCAGCCCCTTGGCATGAACGCGGCTTCCCAAATGACGGGTTCGCTCCGCCCAGGCGAGCGCTTCCGCCTCATCCGCCATGGCGGAACGCAACCGGCCCTGCATCCACCACGCCTGCGCCCGCGCGCCATGCGCACATACTTTTGGGTCATGGTTGCCATAAATACGGGCATGGTGGCTGAAGTCGCCGCTGGCATAAAGCGCGAGGCCGGCCTGCACATGCTCGCAGCAGCGCTCAAACGCCCCGGCATTCAGATGACTGGCCCAGTTGCAATGATGCGCCTGCAGCATCAGGCCGGGGTCGTTGCCCGTGACGGCGCGACTCAGCAGCGCGCTCGCCCGGTCGACCTTCATATCCAGCCGCCACCACCCCCAGTAGATCGGGAAGTGCGCCGGATCTTCTGGCAGTTGCTGGCACAGCTCCTGTGCCTTCGCGTAGTGCGCGCGTGTCTCGGCGGAGTTGGGCCCCGTCAGACCGCTCAGGGCAGGCCCCAGCAGCACGCTGACCTGTATCCGCAGATCGATTATGGATTTGGCAGGCGGCAGAGCCTCCAGTGCCGCCAGGGCGCGCCGCAGGATCCGGGTCGCCTCCGTCAGGGCGGATCGCGCAAGACTTCGCCGCGCAGCTTCCAGCCACAGCGGCGCCGCTTCCTCCGCCAACCCGCCTTCCATCAAATGATGCGCCAGAACATCCGGGTCGCGTGCCGCTGCCGCCGGGTCGCTCTCCCGGATTGCGCGCGCCATGCGCCGGTGCAGCTCGCGGCGGCGGCCTCGCAGCAGGCTGCTATAAGCGGCCTCACGGACCAGCGCGTGGCTGAAACTCACGATTTCAACGCGAAGCCTCGTATGCCTTTCAAGAATTCCTGCTTCCACGAGCAGGGAAAGAGACGGCTCCAGCCCCTCGGGCGCCAGCCCGCAGGCGCGCGCGAGCACATCCCGCCGCACCGAGCGTCCGGCGACCGCCGCCACTTGCGCAAGCTGCTTCCCCGGACCTGACCGATCGAGCCGGGAGATCAGCGATTCCTGCAGCGACTCGGGGACAAAATCGATCAGTTCTGTCGATTCACCGCTTCGTTCCAGCAACACCCGAGCCACCTCTTCCACGAAGAGCGGCACGCCGTCCGTCCGGTGAACCACTTGTTCCAGGAGCGCCGGCAGAGGCCTCGTAACGCCGAACAGCTCGTTCAGCATGTCCGCCACCTCGGATTGTGCCAGACGATCCAGGCGAAGAACCATCACATCGGAACCGAGCCAGTCCAGGTTCACGCCGTCGCGCCCGGTCAGCAACAATGCCAGCGGCGCGCCAGCTACGCGGGGGAGTATCGCTTCCAACAATTCCCGCGTGGAGGGATCCAGCCAGTGGAGATCCTCGACGATCAGACACAAGGGCTGCCTCGTCGCAATCGCCAATATCTGCTCGGCCAGTACCGCGACCGTCTGATCCCGCACTTGCTCCGGCGAGAGCGACGCCTGATCCGGCCCTTCGAGCGGAAAACCCAGCAGTCTCGCGAAGACCGGCAGGGCACGTTTGCGCTGCTCGGTCGTGCCGGCCACGATATACGCGATCTTCCGCCGCGCGACAGGCGGTGTGTCTTCCGGCTCCAGCCCGCTGACGATGCGAACATGGTCAATGACCGGCCCCAGCGGGCGGTTCTCGTCAAAAGGCGTCGTCGCCAGGTGCGATACCCGCATGCCGGCTGGCAAGTGATGAGCGATCAGATGCTCGATGAGCCTCGATTTCCCAATACCCGGCTCACCCATAACGAGCGCCGCCTGCCCGTTTCCGGCCGCGGCCTGGTTGAGCATGCCTTGCAATACCGAAAGCTCGGCTTCGCGCCCGTGCAGTCCGGTAAGCCGGGCCGGCGCTGCCAGACCGCGGTGCGGCTTTTCTCCAATGACGCGCCACGGAACGCGCGGTGTCGGAAAACCCCTGAGTTCCACCGATCCCAGCGGCTCGCACTCGAACAGAGGCTGCACTCGGGAATGAGTATGCTCGCCGATGACGATTCCGTTCCGCCGCGCCAGCGTCTGAAGCCGCGCGGCAAGGTTCAGCACGGAGCCGGTGGCCTCGGCATGATCTGTCCCGCCGCCGGGATCCAGGTCACCAACGACGGCAGTCCCCGTGGCGATGCCGATCCGGACCGAGAGTGGCATCTGGGCCGGGGTGATTAGTGCGGAAATTCCGCCCGCGATCTCCAGTGCAGCACGGACGGCGCGTTCCGGGTCGTTTTCGTGTGCGCTGGGGTGGCCGAAATAGGCCAGGATACCGTCACCGACATACCGCACGACCGAGCCGCCGAAGCGGTTGACCGCTGCGTCGCAGAACGCGCGGTAGGCCTGCAGCATCTCCAGCAGGTCCTCGGGGTCCAGCCGTTCGCCAAGCGCAGTGGAGTCTTCGAGATCGACAAACATGACGGTAAGCGGCCGGCGTTCGGCTCCCAGGTTCAAAGGCTGCTCGCTCAACCTCTGGCCCACCCCACGAAATCTCCCCGTCTCGCAGGCAAGAGCCCGCGGGCGTTGTGTTTTACGTATCCTTCGATATCGGTACGCGTGGCTCTTGAGCCAGACAACGCCCAGGTCCCTGAACAGTCCCTGTGATCGAAGGGATCATCCCCACCAATCTCTTTCCCCGAACCGCGAGCAGCCTCGCGATGGGCTTCATAATGGCCCCCGAAAAGCTCAGGCAGCAAGAAGTTAGTCGTAGGCGTGTTTATTGAAAGATGTGCCCACAGATGAGACTAGTATCACGTCGGTCGTCAAGGTGCCGTCGTGGGTTCGGGGGAGAATATCTCCCGACTACCGAAATAGGGCTGGCGCTTTGTTGAACGGACTGGTACATACCTGACCCGTAACTACTAAACGAACCCAGCGGCTAAGCGAAAGTCGGCGGCATGTTACGGCATCAATATCTTGGGGTGGTTGCTCTTGGTGTAGTTATCGCGTGCGCAGTTAGTTGCGCACCGGGCGTGAACCTCTCACAAACTGGCTCCGTTGAAACCACCAGCTTGACTGGTTTACCCCCACCTCTGTCAGCGCCGGTACGCGACGATGCCTGTGTAACCGGCAACGGAGCAAATTTTGTAACTACTCATGTGAAGTACCTGAACCCGACGGGATCGAATGGCGTTCCTTTGGGGTTCGATTTCCCGCATAACGGCACGCAGATCGTATCGGGCAAACGTCAATACGTAGCTCCTTTCGTATCCGGCCCCAATTTCCTGTCGAACCGCACCAGGGCGGACCTGGGAACAGCGTTCGAAAGCGCCCCGATATTTCTAAAAAAGCTGCTCTGCAACAAGCTGAATTATGTGCTCGTAGACGACACGGACTATGGCGGGAGGCTCTCGCTTGGCTGGGCGTACTGGGAAGAGAAGGCACTGGGCCAGGGGAACGGTAATGGCCGCTTCATTGCGGTTAGTGGGCAGTTATGGAAGGGCCCTGGGATCGGGCTGCCTGATCTGGTTAAAAACATGATCGAATACTCGATCCCGGGGAGCACGTTTCCCTTGAAGGTAGCTGCCCAGACCATCCCGGCCGACAGTGCTCCCGGGCAGGGGCCAACGTGGGCAGCCGTGTTGGCTATCCTGGCGCGCGAAGCCGGATTCGTTGTGGAGCGGGATATCAGTGCTGGCAACGTTATACAGTATACCTGCCCCAATGGATCAGACTATTACTCGTATTCCTGGACCGAAAACTGGCGCACCAGACCGCTGTTCCTTGGCACAATTAGAACCTACGCGATGCAGCAGACTTACTCGTATCACCTTTCATCGGTCCCCGGTAGTGACGATATCGTTCAAGACGTGCAAACCAACGATAGCCAAAAAAATCTCAGTCCCCACCTCCAACAGATTTATGACTCTCAGCATCCAGAATTTCTTGATCTGATTTCAGTCTGGGGACCTGATACCGACTTTGTATCTGTGTTCATGGCATCAATGCTTCAACAGTCGTCCTTTAAGCTGGCTCAGATTTCTGTCGCTTTCAATGGTGGGCCGTGGGCACAGGAAATCACAAACCTGAACAACCCTGGCTCAACGCTTCTGCAGAAAAGCCAGTGCATGAAGGCCATCGAAACTGCTTACAACCCCTGAGTGTTCTCAGGTGCCGAAGGAAACTCCGTTTCGGCTACAACCGCCTAACTTAGGCCCGCCGCGTCAGCAACGTCGCTTTCATAGCGGAATTTCTAACTATCTCAGCCAACCCGCGTGCGTTCCACATACTCCGCGTTCCGGAAATCGCCTTCTCGACCGGGAATCACCACACGCGTCACCATTATCGCGAGATGTGATCGGCTCAGATCAACCGCAACTACCTGGCCTGCGCCCGCATCTCGTAGCCGCTCCAGAGCCCAGGCGGTATCCCCCACAATATCTTCGCTCTCAGCACTCGCAACATCCTGAAAACTTCATTGGCGCGCCGGCGGCCCGGAGCACGTCCAGCACAACCTCCGCAACCACCATGTTCCCACGTACCTCATAATCCGACAGCGGCAAATCATCCCTTGCCCCAACAACATACGTCAACCGCGTTTGCGCCGCTTCCGTCAGCGCGCGCGACAGTGCGATCCCCCGATCCGGATGGCACCCCGCGCCCCGAAAGCGCCGCATCCCCAGCTTGGGATCGTCTGACATCTCTCGGATGTCGCACACGAATGCCGCGATCCCGATATTGCTCGTTACATCCCACACCCGCACGCCCACGCCCGCAGCGGCAAAGCGATCGAGCAGCCACCGGCATCCCTCATCGTCTACCGAATCCAAATCCAGCCCGCGCGATACCCGCTCCCGCAGCGGCAACCCGCTCCATCGTGCCACCGCATCGCGCTCAATCACTTCGCAAATCCCCGCGCTCAGCGCCTCCAGCAAATGGTTGCCCGAGGCCAGTCCGTTCGTCCCGCGCAGGAACACCCCGCTATCCGGCCGCGGCTCGACAGTAAAATCAGTATGTACAATCTCCGCCGGCACCCAGCATGGTTCCCGCTGCTGCAGATCGTATCCTTCAATCCAATCTATTTCCTGCTCCGGATCGAAAATCCCGCCATTTCCCGCCAGCTTCCACGGATCAACCACAGCAGCCCGCGCCGACAACTCCCGATAGCTCGCCAGCCGAAATCGCCCCGCGATATCCTCCCCATGAAACTGCTCAGCGAGCCTCCATCAGCGCCGACGGCAAACGCATGTTCCACCGTCAGACCTTTGCCCTGGCAGACCGAAACCGACCGTGAATTCGGCCGCACCGCCATGGCCACCGGAATCCCGATCCGATCCAACCCAGTAACGTCACTGATCCGCGTGATCCCCATCGCCGGCGCCAGCGGACCGAAGCGCGCCAGCGTCTCCGCGGGCGCCACTATCCGATGCGTGCCTGCTAAAAACCGTTTGGGCGCGCGCTCTCCGAGAGCCCGCTCTATGCAACGCCAACTGGGCGCCGCATCCTCGCTCAATGCGCGTTCTTGTCGCCCTGCGCCTTCGGCTTAGGATCGCTCTGCTCGGACGCCGAGGCTTTTTTCGCGCTCCCCGAACCCTCGTCCGGTGCCGGTTGCCGCGGCCGGACCCATTGCACCCCCCCTGCTCCGTCCGCGACGACGAGCGGGCTGATCCGAACCGGGCCGCTTCGGCCCGCGTCGTCAACAAGACGCCTCAGCAGGTCCGCTTGGCCGCCAACCTGTAGAAACAGCTCGTGCGCCTCTTGCCCGGCTTCGATCAAAAAAATCCGGCCCTTACGCAGCTCCAGCGTCGCCTCGCCCGTCACGCCGCTCCTCGTCGGCGCCGGTGCCGCATCGACCTTGGTTGTCGAAACATCGGCCTGCGCCACACCGAGCGACAACGCCCCAGAGCCGACGATCGCCGCTGTCGTGCCAGCCCACTTGTGCTTTGATTGCCGGGCCATGCGAGACCTTCCCCCGCTACCACTACACCCTCAGTCAAAAGCAATCGTAACGCCAGTGCAAGCGAATTCGATAAATCGCCTCCAGGTCGGTTGACTCGTTCCGCCTGCTTCCCCACGCTTCCGGATCTTATGACCGCTTGTGTATTCGCCGGCCCCTCGTTCGCTCGATTGCCACCCGGCCTCACCGCCGGCATCGAACTGAAAGGTCCTGCCCGCCAGGGTGATGTTTACCTCGCCGCTCGCTCCGGCGCGCCGATTATTGGACTGATCGACGGCTATTTCGACTCTGTCCCATCGGTGTGGCACAAGGAGATCCTTTGGGCGCTTACCCATGGTGTCCATGTTTACGGCAGTTCCAGCATCGGTGCATTGCGCGCGGTCGAACTCGCCCCGTTCGGGATGCAGGGCATCGGTCGGGTATTCAAGTTTTTTCGGGATGGCATCCTGCAGGATGATGACGAAGTCGCACTTATCCATGGTCCAGCCGAAACTGGCTTTATGCCGGTCAGCGAGGCGATGGTGAATGTGCGCGTCACCCTGGAACGGGCGACCTCGGAAGCTGTTATCACGCCGGAGGTTGAAAGGATCCTGATCCGGGCCGCTAAGGGGATTTTCTACAAGGATCGTACCTACCCCTCTGTGATCTCATCAGCGCTCCAACAAGCTCCGGCGGGTTTTGACCATGCCCACTTATCAGACTGGCTCCGTCACAATCGTGTCGATCAGAAACAACGCGACGCGCTGGAACTCATTGGTACTATCCAGGCGCATCTCGATCACGGGGTCTCGCCTTTCACGCCAAGGTTCTCCTTCCATCTCACCGCCTTCTGGGACGACGCCCAGAGATGCTTAGATAATCCCGCGAAGCGGGTTCGTTCCTCGGCCAACAGCTACCCTCACTCCGCCGCCTTACCCGCACGGTGTCGCAACCCACATGCGAACCGACACCCCCTGCCCCGGGCTAATTACAACCTGCCATCCTCTTGAAGCCGAGTGAACTGCGCGTGCATGCTGGCCGGAACACTTAGTGTGTCTGCTATTTCGGAAGAAAACGGATAGGCGGGGCGCGATCGGCGCACGATGTGTCGGGTGGCCGCGTGGGGTTGTCGATGAAGTCCGCGGCGATTTTGGCGCCGCACGGACTGAACACCTTGCCTTCGAGTGCGCGGCGTGCTGACGTTGTGACCGATACGGGGAAACTCGACCCAGCGCGCATTCGGGCCGATCAGTGCCGCCACATGCTGGCTCTGGGATGGCCGCGTGACGGGGTCGAATTCGTCCCGCCAGTACCAGCGTCGGCACGGCGGTGCCCATCGGCACGAGCGGCGCGGGCCCGAGTTCCGACGAATCGTCGCAGAGATCATAAAGCTGTAAGCGGTCGAGCACGCTCGCGCCGGACGGAAGCGGGTCGCGATAATGCGGACGATCGCGGCATTCGACGGCAATGTACGTGGCGCGATTCACCTCCGCCCCCATGGCCGCATACGTGGACGCAAGAATCTTTCCGAGCCCCTGGCTGTCGCGGTCATGCACGGTCGCGATCAGGCGCGGCAAGATCGGATAGGCCGAGGGATAGTAGATGAGACCGCCGACGAGAGTTTCGAACAGGGTCGAAGTGAGGCTGATCCGATCATCGGGAAGATGCATCTTCGGCGGCATGGCGACGATCAGCGGTGCGCGAGCGAGCCCAGACACCGTCTCCCGGTAGGTTGCCGCGAGGTCGGGATAAGCGGCGGCGCAGGCCTGGTCGCCGGAGCAATAGCGGAAGAACGCATCGAGCGCGTCGGCGACGTTGGTCGACTGCATCGGTCTCGGGTCCGGGGGATAGATAGAATTGAGCACGGCGGCGCGCACGGTCTCGGGATGCAACGCGACCAAGGTCATGGCGACGGTCGTGCCGTAGGATATGCCGTAGACGTTCCAGCGATTGATCCCAAGCGCCCGCCGCACCCACTCAAAATCGGCGACGGTGACGCTGGTACCGAAATCCTTCAGATCGAAGCCGTGCGCGATCGCCTCGGCGCGGCACGCGGCATAGACGGGCCGACGCTTGGCCAAGGCGTCGTCGGTCGGGTTCGTTGCGATCGCGACACCGGCATCGAAGAGCGCGCCATCGAGGTCCGGGCAGAGCTTCGGCTCGGATCGGCCGGTTCCCCGTTGATCGACGAGAATAAGATCGCGGCCCGCGGCGTATTGGGTCCGGGCCTGATGGTCGGCGTAGATGGTGAGGGGACTGCCCGGGCCGCCGCTGACATAAACAACGGGGTCCGGGAGCGCGGGCTGCTGCGAGCTCCTGACGACGACGACCGCCAGCTTGAACCGGCCTGCGCCGGGGTTATCGTAACTGCGCGGGACGCTGATGGTGCCGCAGCGGAGGCGCGGACGAACCTCCGGCGAGACCCCGGGCAGATTGCAAGGCGTCTCGTCGAAGACAGGTTGAAACGGCTCCGTCTGGCCGCTCGCATGCCCCCTGAGCGCAAGTCCGATCACGAACAGCAGGACGCCGATCGTCCCGAAGTATCTCAACGAGGCCCGCGGGCTGGAGCACCGCAGTTGGGCAAGTCTCGCGCGGTAGCTCGCCAGGAGCCCGCCCAACGCCCAGCGCAAGGCGGCCCTATCGTCCGCGATATAGTCGAGCTCGTGCCGCATCGCGTCGGCCCATGGGCCTGCGCCGGGAAGAACCCGTGACGCATGCTGCGCCAGCCTTAGCGCCAATCGCCGCCACGAGTTCGGCGCGGCATTCATGCCGTGGCGCCGGCGCGATCGCTTGCGGCCGCTTCCATCTCCTGTTCATGAGCAAGCGCCAGTCCTCGTGCGGTCAGCCTGTAGACATGACGAGGCGGCAGGCCCGGGCGCTCCGCGTCTTGCCAGCGCGACTCCAGCAAACCTTGCTCGCTCAGGCGCATGAGCAAGGGGTAGAGAGTGCCCGACCTCAGGCCCGTTTCCCTGGAGAGATCATAGCCATGCCGCCATAATCGGGAACGGTCCAGGAAGGCGGCCAACAGGGCGCGGGTCTGACGCGAGCTGTTTGATTTGCGAGGCATGCCACATAATCTATATATGTAGAGTTTATGTCAAGGGGTTATTTGTCGAGGCACTTGCCCGCCGCGCCTGGGCCTCTTTGGGTCGAATTGAGCCGCCGCGTGGTAGCCTTACGGATGTCGCGTCTGGTTTCATGCTGCCGTGCGCTGTCCAGCCGGCGTGTGATCGTCGCGATATACCCGACGAGAAGCTGGCGCGAGACACACATCCGGTATCATTAGGATCTGCTTCCGGCAAACGAGACGGCATAACCGCGACCTCTGGACCCAAATGAGACGTTTCCCCTCGACCTCGAGAACCGCCGCTCCGTGAGTTCTATTCCCGGTCCGGAATGTCGAACATCAACACCCACTTTGGGTTGAAGTGCCGCCGAAAACTGCCTCGCCGCTTCCCGGCCACCATCGACCCCGCCTCCCCCGCCATGTCGTAACCCCTATGCGAACCGACACCTCCCGGCCTTACCCATTCTTGACAGTCCCGACACCCGCCTGTAGCAAGCGCCCGCCGTCCGGCAGGGCAACTTGCCCGGAGCGAACATGAACGAGGATAAGGGCAGGCAGCCCTCCTTCGAGGAGCGGTTGCGGTCTGCCCGTGAACGGCAGGGGCTCGAGCCCAGAACGCCGGCGGCGGGTGAGCAGTCCGGTCAGGAGCCCTCCGCGCTTGGGATCGGGTTCCGTGTCGCGGTCGAGCTGGTCTCGGCCCTGCTGGTGGCCTGTGCCATCGGCTGGGGCTTGGACCGGCTGCTCGGTACCCGGCCGATCTTCCTCATCCTGTTCGTCCCGCTGGGCGGTGCGGCCGGGATTCTGAACGTCTGGCGCGTGTTCGCGCCGCGACCAGACAAGCCCGGCAGGACGAAACCGGACGGCCGCCTGCCCTGACCCACACCGGGCGGCTGTCGGGACTACGTGAAGCAAGGGGACCAGGACGTGGCGGCATCGGGCAGTATCGACGCACTGAGCCAGTTCCAGCTCCACCCGGTGCTGGGCGACGTCGGCCGCACGCTGCATATCGCCCAGTCCAACGTCATGATGCTCGTTGCCATGGTGCTGACGCTGCTGCTGCTATGGGCCGGCATGCGTCCGCGCGCCCTGGTGCCGGGCCGGCTGCAATCGGCCGCCGAGATGATCTACGAGTTCACCTACAATATGTGCGTGGAGACGATCGGGCCGGAGGGACGGCGCTTCTTTCCGTTCATCTTCACCTTGTTCCTGTTCATCCTGATCGGCAATCTGGTCGGGGTGTTCCCGTATTTCTTCACCTTCACCAGCCATATCACCGTCACCCTGGCGTTGACGCTGGTCGTGGTCATCATGGTCACGCTGGTCGGCCTGTGGATCCACAAGCTGCACTTCTTCAGCTATTTCGTGCCGCAGGGCGTGCCGAAGCTGCTGCTGCCGCTGCTGGTGCCGATCGAGGTGCTGTCATATCTCTCGCGCATCATCTCGCTTTCGGTGCGGCTGTTCGCCAACATGATGGCCGGCCACGTGATGCTGGAGGTGTTTGGCGCGTTCGTTATCATGCTCGGCGGGCTTGGCCTGCTATGGATCGTGCCGGCCGGCCTCGCGCTGGCGGTGAATGTCGCGCTGATCGGCTTCGAGATTCTGGTTGCCGTGCTGCAGGCTTACGTGTTCGCGGTGCTGAGCTGCATCTACCTGCACGACGCGGTGCATCTGCACTGACCCATCAACCCACTTCGAAATGCCGGGACCTGCCCGGCTCGATCGAACCCACGGAAGGAATTGGACATGGATCTTGCTTCGGCCAAGCAGCTCGGTGCGGGCCTCGCTGTCATCGCGCTGGCCGGCGTCGGCGTCGGTATCGGCAATATCTTCGCCGCGCTGGTGAACAGCGTCGCCCGCAATCCGGCCTCGCGCGATCGGGTGTTCGGCCTGGCGATCCTGGGCTTCGCGTTGACCGAGGCGGTGGCGCTTTACGCCCTGGTTATCGCGTTCATCATCCTGTTCGTCTGATCGAACCCGGCCCGATGACCCGCCGCGCGGCGCTGCTGATTTCGCTCGGCGTCCTGGGCACGCCGGCCACGGCAATGGCCGAAGGCATGCCGCAGCTCGATTTCGCCAATCCGCTCACGCTGGACCAGGTCGGGTGGGGCGCGGTGATCTTCATCGTGTTCTTCCTGCTGGCCTGGCTCTGGGGCCTGCCGCAGGTGAGCGGCGTGCTGGAGCGTCGTGCCGCCACCATCGCGGCGGATCTGGATACGGCGCGCCGGGCCAAGCTGGAGGCCGATCAGGCCGCCGCTGAGATGGCACAGGCCACTGCGCGCGCGCGGGCCGACGCGCAGGCCGCGATCAACGCCGCGCTGGACCAGGCGAAGCAGCGGGCCGCAGCACAAACCGCGGAGCTGAACGCGCGGCTGGAGACGCAGTTGCATGAGGCCGAGCAGCGGATCGACGCGGCGAGGCAGGGCGCCATGCGGGCGCTGCGCCAGGTTGCCACCGACACCGCGGAGACCGTGGTCCAGCGCCTGACCGGCACGACGCCCGATCGCCAGCGGCTGGACAGTGCGGTGGGCGCGGCGCTGACGGCACGCGGGCAGAGCTAGCGGAGGCGGCGCGGATGGAACCCGGCTTCTTTGGCGAGTCGCGCACCTGGGTCGCGATCGCGTTCTTTCTGTTCTTCATCATCTTCGGCAAGAAGTTGTGGAGCCCGCTTGCCGGGATGCTCGACAATCGCGCTGTCCAGATCCGGCGCGAGCTGGAGGAAGCCGCGCGCTTGCGCGAAGAGGCCGAGGCGATGCATCGCGAGGCGCAGCAGCGTCGTGACACCGCGCTGCGGGAAGCGCAGGCGCTGATCGAGGGTGCGCGCGCCGAGGCCGAGCGAGTCGCGTCCGCCGCTGCCGCGGAAGCGCGAGCATCGGCACGGCGGCGGGAGCAGATGGCGATCGATCGTATCGCCGCGGCGGAGAAGGCCGCGGTGGACGAGGTGCGGACCACCGCGGCCGATATCGCCACGGTTGCGGCGCGGGACGTGATCACCGAGGGACTTTCACCGGCGGCGGATGGCCGACTGATCGATCACGCGATTTCACAATTACCCAGCGCACTGCGGGCCGCCTGAAGCGCGGGGCGCCGCCCCGAACCCCGCCAAGGGCTCGCCCTTGGAACCCACTACTTGGGTTGGGTGTTGGGGTGGGTGCCTACCGCGCTGTTGGTGAGAGTGAAGTAGGCACCCACCCCACACCCAACCCAAACGGATGGATTGCAAAGGCATAGCCTTTGCCGGGGTCCAGGGGCAGAGCCCCTGGCCTCACAACAATTTCCGTTCAAACGGATACGTATTCAACGACACCGCACCTTCGCGGTGACCAGCACCTGATCCTCCAGCTTCACGCCGTACATTTCTCCGTCCTTGCCGGCGTAGCATTCCAGGCAGAACACCATATTCTCCCGGATCAGCCGATCGCCCGGCGAATCCTCCCGCAGGTCCTGCGGATAGGGGATGCCGGGGCCTTCATCCTCCAGCCCTGCCTGATGCACCATGGTGCCGTAGCGGCCATTCACGTATGCGTCCGGCAGCTTCGGCGCGGCGTGCGAGAACTGCTCGAACGACATGCCCGGCTTCATCAGCTCGCGCATGCCATTCACACAGTCATAGGCGATCCGATACGCCTCTTTCTGTCCCACCGTGCCTTCATCGCCGCACAGGAAGGTACGCGATACATCCAGCACGTACCCCTCGTACCCATTCGCGTCGGTATCGATGCCGACGAGATCACCGGGCTGCACCAGCTTGTCATGCGCCTCCGACATCCACGGATTGGTGTTCGGACCGGATGCAACCAGGCGGGTGAAGATGAACTCCCCATGGTTGCGCAGCAAGCTATCGCTTAAGGTGGCCAGAAGTTCGTATTCGCGAATGCCGGGGTGGATGGCTGCCTCGAAATCGGCGAACATCGCGTCGGCGATGGCGCAGTTCAGGATCATGAGCTGCACTTCTTCCGGGGTCTTGATCTCGCGCGCATCGACCGTGGCCGGGCTTGGATCGGTGATGCGGATGCCGGCTTCGATAAGCGCCTGGAACCCGAATCCGTCCAGCTTGTCCACCGCCAACTTCTCCCCGGCGCAGCCCAGTTCGGCCATGGCGTCTTTCACCGCCTGCGCCCAGCGCCGCGCCTTCGCCGCCCCCAGCGTGCCGCTGTATTGCCACGAAATCATCGGCCGAACGTCGCGCACCAGCTTCTGAGCGACATGCATGGACGTGCGGTACTCGAACAATATCGGTTCGCCTTCCGCCGCGATCAGGCAGCAGCGGGCCAGCGTGGTCGCGGTCCACACCCCCATAACGTCGGTGCCCGTCGCATAGCGAATGTTGGCCGGATTGAAGAACAGGCAGATCGGGATGTTGTGCTGGCGCATCATGGATTGCAGGCGGGCGCGGCGGTTGGCCCGCAGCGCCGGCATGTCGATTTCGCTCAGGTTGGGCACGCGCAGCCGCTGCACATGCGGGTTGTGCGGCCGTGCGCGCGCTGGAGTCGCCAACTGCGGTCATGATCTTACCTCCTCGGTGCCGGCGGGAAGCTTGCCCCCTGTCCGGCCGCGCCGCATAGTCCCCGGCACGGGGAGAATCATGCGTTATTCCGGCGTACGGGTGTTTGCAGAGGCGCTGCGGGGCAACACGGGCTGGGAACCGGCGTGGCGAGACCCACCGCCCAAGCCCCGTTACGACGTGCTTATTATCGGCGGCGGCGGTCACGGGCTGGCGACGGCGTATTATCTGGCCAAAGAACACGGCATCACCGATGTCGCGGTGCTGGAAAAAGGTCCGATCGGGCTGGGCAATACCGGCCGCAACACCACGATCATCCGGTCGAACTATCTGTTGCCGGAGAACCACAATTTCTACGAATGGTCGCTGAAACTGTGGGAGGGGCTGGAGCAGGACCTGAACTACAACGCCATGATCAGCCAGCGCGGCGTGGTGAACCTGTTCCATTCCGACGGCGCGCGCAACGCGTACGCACGCCGAGGCAATGCAATGCGCCTGTCCGGCATCGACGCCGAGCTGCTCGACCGCGACCAGCTACGTGCTTTCTGCCCATTGATCGACACCGAAAACGGGCGGTTCCCGGTGATGGGCGGGTTGCTGCAACGGCGTGGCGGCACCGCGCGGCATGATGCGGTGGCGTGGGGCTTTGCGCGCGCGGCGAATGCGCGGGGCGTGGATATCATCCAGCATTGCGAGGTGACCGGTATCGACGTGGAAGGTGGCCGCGTGACCGGCGTGCGCACCTCGCGCGGCGACATACGCGCGAACAAGATCGGGCTGGCGGTTGCCGGCAATACCTCGCGCGTGGCGCAGATGGCGGGGTTGGACGTGCCGATCGAAAGCCACGTGCTGCAGGCATTCGTCAGCGAGGGCATCAAGCCGCTGGTGCATTCGGTGATCACCTTCGGCGCCGGACATTTCTACATCAGCCAATCGGACAAAGGCGGACTGGTGTTTGGCGGCGGCCTGGACGGGTGGAATAGCTATGCCCAGCGCGGCAACCTGCCGGTGCTGGAAGATGTGTGGACCGCCGGCGTTGCCATGATGCCGTGCCTGTCGCGTCTGCGCGGACTGCGCAACTGGGGCGGCGTGATGGACATGACGTTCGATGGCTCGCCGATCATCGGGCTGACCCCGATCGGTGGCCTGACCATGACGGCCGGCTGGTGCTACGGCGGTTTCAAGGCGACGCCGGCGTCCGGCTGGTGCCACGCCTGGACCATCGCGAAGAATGAGCCGCACAAGCTGAATGCCGCATTCCGGCTGGATCGCTTTCGCGAGGGCCGGCTGCTGGACGAACGCGGCGCCGGCCCGTTCCCCTGGTTGCAGTAGAGACGACCCATGCAAGACAGCCTGCCGCACGCCCCTCCCCCCTCACCTCTCCCGCTTGCGGGAGAGGTCGTCGCGCGCAGCGCGGCGGGTGAGGGTGGAGCGGGCGGTACCCTCACCCGGATGGCTGCGCCATCCGACCTCTCCCGCAAGCGGGAGAGGTGTACGTGATCCGCATTGATTGTCCCTGGTGCGGACCGCGCGACGAGATCGAGTTCACCTATCGCGGCGATGCCACCGTTCAACGCCCATCACCCGACGCATCGGCCAACGAATTCCATGACTACGTCTACGCCCGCCGCAACCCGCGAGGCTGGCACGCCGAATGGTGGCACCATTCGCACGGCTGCCGGCAATTTCTGCGAGTTGTGCGCCATACGCTGACCCATCAGGTCCACGCCGTCGCCCGCGCCGCCGACAATATCGAGATTCCCCCCGAATGACCCAGCCGTTCCGCACCCCGTCCGGCGGCCATATCGATCGCGCCACGGGGCTGCACTTCCGGTTCGATGGCCGCTCCTATTCCGGCCATTCCGGCGACACGCTCGCGTCGGCGCTGCTGGCGAACGGCGTGCGTCTGGTAGGACGCAGTTTCAAATTGCATCGCCCGCGCGGCGTGTTCGCCTCCGGCGTGGAGGAACCGAACGCGCTCGCCGAGCTGCGCACCGGCGCCCGCCGCGAGCCCAACACGCGCATGACGACGATCGAGCTTTATGACGGGCTCGAAGCCGCCAGCCAGAACCGGTTTCCCTCGCTGCGCTTCGATCTGATGGCGGCAAACGGTCTTGCCGCGCCGCTGCTCGCCGCCGGATTCTACTACAAGATGTTCATGTGGCCAGCATCGTTCTGGGAGAAACTGTACGAGCCCTGGATCCGCCGTGCCGCCGGCCTCGGCCGAGCGTCCGGCGTGGCCGATCCCGACCGCTACGAGTCGATGCACGCCCATTGCGACGTTCTGGTGGTGGGCAGCGGCGCCGCCGGACTGGCGGCCGCTCGGGTCGCCGGAGCGGCGGGGGCGCGGGTGATCCTGTGCGAGCAGGATTTCCTGCTTGGCGGCGGGCTGCTGGCGGAACGGCCGCATGAACTGTGGCGTGAACAGAGCCTCGCCGCGCTCGCCGCCATGCCGGAGGTGATGCTGCTGCCGCGCAGCACGGTGTTCGGTTACTACGACGGCAACACCGTCGGCGTGGTGGAGCGGGTCGCCGATCATCTGCCGCAGCCGCCGCCGCATACGCCGCGCCAGCGCTACTGGACCATCCGTGCCCGCTGCATCGTGCTGGCGGCCGGTGCGCATGAGCGTTTCATCGCTTTCCCCGGCAACGACCGGCCCGGCGTGATGCTGGCCGGCGCGGCCGGGCTGTATGCGACACGGTTCGGCGTGAAGCCCGGCCGCCGCGGGCTGCTGTTCGCCAACAACGACGCCGCCTA
The DNA here is from genome assembly GCA_963777625.1 of uncultured Pseudomonadota bacterium. GTDB lineage: Bacteria > Pseudomonadota > Alphaproteobacteria > Acetobacterales > Acetobacteraceae > DATDIC01. The sequence continues at coordinate 100,256 of CAVZRO010000037.1, forward strand.
TCACAGCCTGTTCGCGTTGCAGGAAGCCGGCCTGGAGATTGCCGGCGCGGTCGACCCGCGGACGGATAGCGCCGGCGCGGCGGCGGCGCGCGAACGCGGCATCACCGTGTGGTCCGTCGCGGAAGTGATCGGCACCGCCGGGCGCCTGTCGCTGCGCGGGGTGCGCGTTCGCCAGCGCGGCGGCGCGGAAACCAGCGTCGCAGCCGATCTGCTCTGCGTGTCCGGCGGCATCAATCCGGCCGTGCATCTCGCCAGCCAGTCGGGCACGCCGCTGGCCTGGGATGAGCGGCTGGCGAGCTTCGTCCCCGGCACGCCGGTACAGGCGCAGCATTCGGCCGGCGCGGCGGCGGGCGTTGCCGGCATCGCCGCGGCCGCCGAGGATGGCGCGCGCGCCGGGGCGGCGGCGGCTCGCGATGCCGGGTTCAGCCCGGATGAAACGATCGAATTGCCGCCGGCGGACGCCGCGGCGGATCGCACGGTTTTCCCACTATGGGAGGTGAAGGCGCGCGGCAAGGCGTTCGTCGATATCCAGGACGACGTGACGGCGGACGATATCCGGCTCGCCTGCCGCGAAGGCTACCGCCATATCGAGCACGCCAAACGCTACACCACCCACACGATGGGCACCGAGCAGGGCAAGACCGGGGGTCTTGTCGGCGCGGCGGTGCTGGCGGAGGCGCGCGGCGAACACGTTCGCGACGTCGGTCTGCCGACGTTCCGACCATTCACCAGCCCGGTGACGTGGGGCGCCATTGCCGGTGCGCGCGTGGGGCCGGAGTACGCGCCGCGACGGCTGACCCCGATGCACGGCTGGCACGCGCGGCACGGCGCCGAGTTCGTCGATGCCGGCCACTGGCTGCGTCCCGGGCTGTATCCGAACCCGCAGGACGCGGACGCCTGGGCCACGGTGCTGCGCGAGGCCCGCGCGGTGCGCCGCGCGGTGGGCGTCTGCGACGTGTCCACGCTGGGCAAGATCGACGTGCAGGGCAGCGATGCTGCCGTGTTCCTGGACCGCATTTATGCCAACACCTTTTCCACCCTGCCGGTGGGCCGCGCGCGGTATGGGTTGATGCTGCGCGAGGATGGCATCGCGTTCGATGACGGGACCACCTCCCGCCTCGCCCCCGACCATTTCTTCGTCACCACCACGACCGCGAATGCCGGGCCGGTGCTGGCCCATCTGGAATTCCACTTGCAGACCTGCTGGCCGGAGCTGGACGTACAGATTGCACCGGTAACCGACCAGTTTGCCTCGATGTCGATTGCCGGCCCGCGTGCCCGCGACGTGGTGCGCGCGGTGTCGCAGGGGCTCGATCTGGCGAACGAGGCGTTCCCGTTCATGGCGGTCAGTGAGGCGCGCGTCGCCGACTGTCCCGTGCGCGTATTCCGCATCAGTTTTTCCGGTGAGCTGGCCTACGAGATCGCCACGCCCTGGGGCTATGGCCTGCGTGTGTGGGAGGCAGTGATGCAGGCGGGCGCGCCCTTCGGGATCGAGCCGTACGGGATGGAAGCGCTGGGCCTGCTGCGGATCGAGAAAGGCCACGTCGCCGGACCGGAGCTGAATGGACAGACGACGGCCGCCGATCTCGGCCTGGAGCGCATGCTGAAGAAGCGCGGCGACTTCATTGGCCGCACGCTGGGGCAGCGGCCTGGGCTGACGGATCCGAACCGGCCGCGGCTGGTGGGTGTGATGCCTGTCGAGCACGCGACGGAACTGCGCGCCGGCGCGCATCTGGTGGCGGCCGGCAGTACGGTCAGTCTCGGGTGGGTCACCAGCGTCACCCGATCGGTGGAGCTGGAACGATGGATCGGCCTGGCACTGCTGCGCGGCGGGCAGCCGGGGCAACGGCTGGATGCGGCGTTCCCGTTAAGGAACGAGACTGTTGCGGTCGAAATCGTCAGCCCGCATTTCGTCGATCCGGAGAATTTGCGTGTCCGCGCCTGAACCCGCCGATCTGTTTGCTGGTGGACTGCGTCCCGGACGGTACGGGATCGCCACCGATCAGCCGGTACGCATTGCAGCGCAGCCCTGCGATCTGGTGCAACTGACCGCGCGCAGCGGCAAGACCGAGGCGCTCGCCGCTGCGGTCGGTGATGCGTTGCACGTGCAGCTTCCCGCGCCTGGATGTTCCAGTGTCGCGGGTGAGCTGATCGCCCTGTGGATGCAGCCCGACGGCTGGATGCTGATGGCGCCCCGCGGGGAAGAAGGCGGCTTGGCACGCCGGATCGCGCAGACGTGCGCCGGTGTCGGCTCAGTGGTGGACCAGACGCACGGGCGCACCGTCCTGTCGCTTTCGGGCGCGCGGGCCGCCGATGTGCTGGCGCGCATCTGCCGCATCGACCTGCATCTGCGGCGAATTCGGCGCCGGCCGGGTCGCGGCGACGCCGGTCGCCGAACTGTCGTGCCTGCTGTTCCGGCGCGACGACACGCCACGCTTCGACCTGATCCTGCCGGCAAGCTATGCTGACTGGTTCCTGGAGGCGTTGGCGCATGCCGCCGCCGGGATCGGTTACGAGGTGCCCGATGTCGGATCAGCGGCCCAATTTCGTTCTGGTTCCCTATAAGGACACGCGCCCGGCCCCGGCAAAGCCGGCGTGGTGGCTGGAACGGCTGCGCGCGCTGATTGCCGGACCAGGAGGCGCGGTGAATGCCGTTGCCGATGTGCCGGAGCGTCCGCGGCTGGTGTTCGGGTTTGACGCCACGGCCTCACGCGAACCGGCGTGGGACACCGCCCGCAAGGTGACCGATGCGCTGGTGCGCGCATTGCCGGGGCAACTGGACGTGGCGCTGGCGGTGCATGGCGGCTCGCGCCTCCACACGTTCACCGATTTTACATCGGATCCGCGGACGCTGCGCGATCGCGCCGCCGGCATCGTGTGCCAGGCGGGCGTGACGCGGCTGCTGGCGATCCTGCGCGCCAGCCTGGCGAAACCCGGCGTGCGCGTGGTGGTGTATATCGGCGATGTGTATGAGGAATCGCTCGGCACGGGGCGGCGGATTGCCGATGCGATGGGGCTGCGCGGGACCCGGCTGATCGTTTTGCACGATACCAGCGATCCGTCCGCGCGGCGCGACGCGGAGATTTTCCTGGATCTGGCGCGTCGCACCGGCGGCTGCGTGGTGCCGTTCGATGCCAGCGCGCCCGACCGGCTGCGCGAGCTGCTGGCGGCGATCGCCGCCTATGCGGTCGGCGGGACCGCACTGTTGCAGCAGAAACAGAACGAGCTGCCGGCGGCTGTGCTGCTGCTACAGCATCTTGGCCGGCAATAGATGGCAGAAAACTCAATCGGCCGCCGTGCTCAGAGATCCACAATCTCAATCCAGTTCGGGTTGGCTCCGGTGCCATGCCGCTCCCGCCGCGCCAGCCCCCCGCTGACCGCATCAATCGCATACACCCCGACCGCATCATCCGTCTGGCCGGCACACAACAGGAACCGCCCGTCCGGATCAATCGCAAACCCGCGCGGCGTGGCTTCACACGGCGTCGAGCCCAGCGCCGAAAGCCCGCCCGCCGTCACTCGGAACCCGTGCAACGTGTGGCTGGTGCGCTCGCTGGCATAAAGCAGCGTCTGGTCCGGCGTGATGTGCAGGTCGGCGGCGGCTCGTTTCTCCGACGGCGGCAGCAGCCGCACGGTTTGCCGATGCACCAGTTCACCCGCCTCCTCCACCAGCATGTCGAGCGTCGCGTCGGTTTCATTCAGGCAGAACACCGCACCGCCAGGGCCGAATTCCAGGTGCCGTGGGCCGGCGCCCCCGTGCAGCGTTGTCGTTCGCACCGAAGCCTCGTCAAGCTGCCCGTTGCGGAACGGCCAGCGCAAAATCGCGTTGCCGCCGAGGGTGGTCGCGTAGACCCAATCGCCGGATGGCGCGTGGCGGATGCAGTGGGCTTTCGGCGGCGTCGCAACCACCTGGCTGGCGGCAGCTCGGATGGCACCGTCCGCACCGATCTCGCTGACCGAAACCACCGCGCCCGGATAGGAGGCGCCGAGCAGCCACCGGCCGGTGGGATCGGTGGCAATGTATGCCATGCTATGCGGCAACGGCGCGGTGGCGATCGGCGTCAGATCGCCGCTCACCGGGTCGATGGCGAAGCTGGTCACCGGAAATGGCGGCGTGCGCAGCGCCGCGTACAGGAACCGCCGGCTGGGATGCACGGCCAGCGGCGTACTGGCGGATGGTTCCTCGGTGCCCGGAATAATGACGGTTGCCAGCGGGCGCAGCGCGCCATCCACAGCAAGTTCGTGAATGCGGATCGTGCGGTCGCCGCCACAGGACAGATAGACGCGTCGGGTCATGTCACGCCTTTCGGATGTTCCAGAATACCGGGTTGCCGGTCAGCACGCCCGTCAAGCTGGACTGGAACGCCGTGGGAGCAAAATACTGCCCCAGCGGGATGTACGGCACATCGGCGAACGCCTGAAGCTGCATCGCCACGGCGATCTTCTGCTGCGCCGCCAGATCGGGCGCGCGCAGCCATTGCGTGCGCAGCTCCTCCAGTTTGGGTGCGCTCGGCCAGCCGACGTTGGCGTCCAGTCCATTGCCGCGCAGAAACTGATGGCCGACCGGGTTCAGCAAATCCGTGCCGCTCCAGGAGGTGTGGAACACGCTCCATCCGCCCTGATCGACCGGTTCCTTCTTGGCGCGGCGCTGCACCAGAGTTGCCCAGTCCATCGCCTGGTAATCGACGTTGAGCCCAAGCTTCTTCATCATGTCGTTGGTGATGTCGGCAAGCGCCTTGGCGCTGGCGATATCGGTGGGCGCCAGCAGGACGATCTTCTCGCCCTTGTAGCCCGCCGCTTCCAGCGCGGTCTTCACCCGCGGCAGATCGCGTGGGCTGCTCAGCACATCCAGCCCGGCATCGCTCGCCATCGGCGTTCCCGGCGTGAACACGCCGCACGGAACGTGGCGCATTTCGGGGTCGGTGCCGACCATGCCGATCATGTACTCGGTCTGATCCACCGCCCCCAGCATCGCGCGACGAACCGCCGGATTGTCGAACGGCGGATGAAGCTGGTTGAACCGCATCGTCGCGATGAAGCCGGTCGGATCGTTGGTTCGCACCGTGATCTTCTTGCCGGCAAGCAGCGGCAGCAGGTCGGCGTCCGGCGTCAGCCACCAGTCGATCTCGCCCTGTTGCATCGCCCCGGCGACGGTGCTGGGATCCTTGATGATGTGCCACTCGACACGATCCAGATAGACGCGCTTCGGACCGGCAGTGCCGCTGGGTATCCCCTCCGGCCGGGGCACGTAGTCGGCGAATTTCTCATAGACCGCCAGCGAGCCCGGCACGCGTTCATCCGCCTTGTAGCGGAACGGGCCGCTGCCGATCATCTCGGTCACTTGCTTGTACGGATCGGTGACCGCCAACCGCTCCGGCATGATGGCGCACATGCTCGGGGGCGCCTTGCCCAGTGCCTGGGGCAACAGGGGAAACGGATATTTCAGACGGAACCGGATGGTCTTGTCGTCCGCGCGCGGACAGCTCATCGGTGGCGGCCATCAAGGCCTGGCCGTACGCGTCCCGCGCACCCCACCGCTTCACGCTGGCCACGCAGTCCCGCGCCAGCACTGGCGCATTGTCGTGAAACTTCATGTCGGGCCGCAGGGTCAGCGTCCATTGCAGGCCGTCGGTGGAGGTTTCCACGCCCGCCACCATTTGCGGCTGGGGCTGATAGTTCGCGTCGATCCCGAACAGCGTGTCGAACACCAGGAACCCATGATCGCGCGTCTGGTAGGTGGTGGTCCAGATCGGATCCAGCACGGACAGGTCGGCCTGCGGCACGAACGTCAGGGTCCGTTTGGCCTGACCGCGGGCGATTGCCGGGGCGGCAAGCGCGGCGGTTGCGGTGGCAAGGAAATCGCGTCGGCGCATGAAACACTCCTTCCGCGGCGCCGGCAGCATACCGCCAATGTGCCGCCACCGAAATCCTGCGTGCGCTTGAACTCGACCCGGAAAGCGTTCGTCAAATCGCAACCAGAACCGGGGAGCGGAAGCGATGCGAAGGCTTGGGCGGAGTGCAGCGGCCCTCTGCACGGTGTTGGCTGCGTGCCTCGTCGGGTCCGGGACCGCCACCGCGGCGGATTTGATGGCGAAGGTCCGGCAGACCCACACCATCGTTATCGGCACGTCCAACGACGCGCCGCTGTCCTACGTGGACCCGCAGACGAAGGAAGCCGCCGGCGTGCTGCCCGACGTGCTGCGGGAATTCTTCAACCGCGAGCAGATCGCGGCGAAGATAGAGATCGTGGCGATGCCGTTCGCCAGCCTGATCCCCTCGGTCCAGAGCGGTCGGATCGACCTGATGGGCGATGCCATGTACATCCGCCCGGCACGCGCGCTGGTCATGGATTTCACCGATATCGTATTCTACAATCCCGAATCCCTCGACGTGCCCAAGGGCAATCCGCTGAACCTCCACTCACTGGCCGATCTGTGCGGGCACTCCGCGGGCACCTATGAAGGCACCACTTATATAGACCTGCTGAAGAAAGCGGCGGCTGCGTGCCCGGCCGGCAAGGTGCTGGCGGTGAAACAATATCCGACCATCCAGAACGTGTTCGCGGATCTTGCGGCCGGGCGGCTGGATGCGGCCGTGGTGGATTCCACCTTGTCGGCATACGCATTGAAGCAGAATCCCAGCCTCAGCTTTGAGCTGGTCGGCAACTACGTCCCCGAGGACAAGAAAGAGACCGGCTGCGCCTTCGCCGTGACCAAGAACGACACCGCCTTCGTCAGCGAATTCAACAAGCAGTACGCCGCGATGCTGGCCGATGGCACGGCGGCGAAGCTGTTCACCAAATGGGGGCTGCAGCCCACCGATTTCTTCCTCAAGCTCTAAGGGATCACGCATCGACTTGAGCGACCCTGTTGTCCGACCTGGTCGCCTGGGCGCCCGACCTGCTGGACGGGCTGCGGCTGACGATCCTGCTCACGCTCACCAGCATGGTGCTGGCGCTGATCATTGGTCTCGCCCTGGCGCTGGGCCGGCTGAGCCGGCGCAATGCGCTGCGCTGGCCGGCAGCCACATTCGTGGAGATCATCCGCGGCTCGCCGCTGCTGCTGCAACTGTTCTACATCTATTATGTGTTTCCGTTCATCGGCCTGAAACTGCCGCCGCTGGCCGCGGGGATCCTGGGGCTGGCGATCAACTACGGCGCCTACCTGTCCGAAGTATTCCGCGCCGGCGTTCTGGCGGTCGATCGCGGCCAGTGGGAGGCGGCGGATGCGCTGGGCGTTCGCCACGCCTACACCATGGCCCTGGTGGTGCTGCCGCAGGCAATCCGGATCGTAATTCCACCCGTTGGCAACTACTTCATTTCGCTGTTCAAGGATACCGCCCTGGTGTCCACCATCTCGATCGCCGACCTGATCTTCCGCGGGCAGCTTATCGCGGCCGATACGTTCAAATATCTTCAGGTCTATACCATCATCTTCGCGCTCTACCTGGCCATCAGCTTTCCAGCCAGTTTGGGCGTGCGTATGCTGGAACGGCGACTGCGCGGCCCCGTGTCCGGACCCCGCCCGGTTCGCGGATGATTACGGAGGAACCATGCGAATCCTAATTCCCGCCCGGCATGGCAAGGCCGTGCGCCTGCGTACCGGCGAAGCGCTGAAGGTGCTGAACACCCACGGCAACCAGGTGCTCGATACCTGGGCCTTCAATGCCGACGATCCCACCGAATACATGTCCATGGCCCACACCCGCAGCCGCAATAGCCGCATCTTCGTGTCGCGTGGGGACGCACTGGTCGGCAATCATCGCCGGACGCTGCTGACCATGGAGGAAGATACCTCGCCAGGCCGGCACGATATCTTGCTCTGCGCCTGCAACCTGTGGATCTACCGGGAACTCGGTGTCACCGAGTATCACCGCAACTGCGCCGACAATCTGCACGAGGCGTTGGCAGCGATCGGATTATCGGTGCCCTGGACGCCGTCGCCGCTCAATCTGTTCATGAACGTGCCGGTCACTGCCGACGGCCGGCTCGATCGCGTGCCGCCCGAAAGCGCGCCCGGCGATTTCGTGGTGCTGCGCGCGGCGCTGGATCTTGTCGTGGCGATCTCCGGCTGCCCGCAGGATATCACCGCGGTCAATGGCGGCATCCCCCGCGACGCCGAGATGGAGGTGCTGCCGGCCTGACGACGCGTTCAGCCAAACACCTCCGTCTGCTGCTCGATCTTGCCCGGATCGAGCTCCATGCCCAGCCCGGGCGCCGTGGGTGCCGCAATCATCCCGTTATGCGGCACCACCGGGTGCGCCAGGAAATGCTGGTTGATCGCGTTCCATTTCACCAGAAACTCCTGGTAAGGCGTCAGGATCGGCGACTGTGCCAGCGAGAAATGTATCCCCGCCGGAGAGGAATGCCCGTGCGGGATCACGATCAGGTCGTGCGCCGACGCATAGGCCGCGATCTTCAGCACCTCGGACAACCCGCCGGCCCAGTAAATGTCCGGTTGCAGGATATCCAGCGCGCCGGCATCGATGAAACGCTTGAAACCCCAACGCGTATATTCGTGTTCGGCACCAGACAGCGGAATGTCGGTGCGCTCCTTCACCCGCACGTAGCTGTCGATGCGGTCGGGCATCACCACCTCTTCCAGCCATCGCGGGTGGTATTCGGCGATCCGGCCCGCCAGCTCGATCGCATAGATCGGGTCGAAGGACTGCCAGCAATCCAGCATGATGTCGTACTCATCGCCGAGCGTTTCGCGCAATGTGCGCATCAGCTCGACATTCTTCGCCATCCCCTCATGGCCGCTCATCGGGCCGTGGCGGAAAAACCATTTCTGCGCCGGATAGCCGAGTTCACGATATTCCGCCGCGCGCGCCCGCACGCGCCCCATGTCGGTCACACTGAACCCCAGCATGGAGGCATAGGCCGGCACCGCCTCGCGCGTCGGCCCGCCGAGCAGCCGGAACACCGGCTGCCCCAGCCACCGCCCCTTCAGGTCCCACAGCGCGCAATCCACCGCGCTGATCGCCAGCATCGCGTCGCCCTGTCGGCCATGCACCATAATCCGGTGCATCTGGTCCCACAGTTTCTCGTGCGCGATCGGGTCCTGGCCGGCGATGATCGGCCGCAGCCGTCTGGCGACGAAGATCGCCACCATTTCCGGCAGGGGGCCGGCAATGCCGGTCGGCCCCTCGTCGGTTTCGATGCGAAGGAAATATTGCTCCAGCCGGAAGCTGTCCGCGTCTGCCTGCACGCCGCCTTCGAAGTCGTTGCGCATGCGGTATTCCGGGTAGATGTCGATCGGCCGGACCAGCCGGTCCTCCCAGAACGCGCCACCGGTGCGCATCGTGCCGCGCAGTTGCAGCAGGCGAACAGCGGTTATTTTCATTCAGCAGCTCCCCCGGAACGGATTTGCCATCAGGCGCGGATGCGGCTGGAGCACTAGCACTTTGTTTTCAGTGGCCTGCTTGTCCCCTCCGTCCGCCGCGAAGAGCGGCGAACTTCGAGAGCAGGACACTAGTCCCCGTACGCCTTCTGGTACATCTCCGTCATCACTTCATCCAGCCGCCGCCCCGGCTGGTACGCCGTCATCCCACCCGCCTCGACCGTGGCGTCCGGATGCTGGCGCGGGCATTCGATCGGCGTCTCCAGCACCGTTTTCACCGGAATCAGTGCGGTCCACGCTGGCACCGCGTAATCCTCTTCCTCGTCGTGTACTTCGAGGTCGCGGATCTTGCCTGATGCCTCCTCGATTTCCATGCCCAGCAGGGTTGTCGCCTTGATCTCCTGCTCGCTGGGCTGGCGGATCGCCGTTGACCGACCGGGAAAGAATCGGTCGATGAACGCATCCATCGCCCGCAACTTCTCCTGCTTGTCCTCGATCATGTGGGCGCGGCCGTACGCCATCACCGCGCGATAATTGATGGAGTGGTTGAACCCGCAGCGCGCCAGCACGATTGCATCCATGTGCGTCACCGTCAGGCATACCGGGATTCCCTTCGCCTCGGCCCGCAGCATGCGGCTCGCCGAGGATCCGTGCCAGTACAGATGATCGCCCTCGCGCCAGAACGCCGTCGGCGTGCAATACGGCTGGCCGTCGATCACATACGCGATGTGGCACACCATCGCCGCATCCAGTATCTGATAGACCGAAGCGCGATCATGCCGCCCGCGCTCATGCTTGCGCCGCAGGCGGTTGCGATTGCTGACGGAAAAACGGTCGGAAGCGGCCGGGCTGACATCATTCATTGCGTTCACCTCGTCGGGTCTTTTAAGGGCCGGCCTATTGAACCGCAACCGCGGCGGCAAAGGGTCTCGCGCCAGTTTTGCGCATGGCAACCAGCCGCGTATCGTCGCCGGACCGGCTGCCCACGCCTGTCATTCGATCAGCAGAATTAAGAAGGGCTCATGCCGCAACCAGCAAAAACGATGCGTCACGGAACCGGCGGCGCAGGCACCGCGATCGCGCTCATTGTCGTCGCGGCGGTGATCGCGTACGGCTCGCTCTACCCGTTTCGCTGGCGCGCCCGCGATCCGTCGGTCGGAGCGGTCGCGTACCTGCTGGGTACCTGGCATGTCTGGGACCACCGGGGCGATCTGCTGGCCAATATCGTCCTGTATCTTCCGTTCGGTTTCTTCGCCGTGCACGCGGTGCCATCGCGCCTCGGCCGCGCCGTGCGCATCGGCTTGCCTATCCTGGCCGGCGCCGGCTTCAGCGTCGCAATGGAGCTGACGCAGTTTCACCTGGCCGGCCGGGTAACCTCGATGGGCGACGTCTATGCCAACACCATCGGCACGGCGCTGGGCACCGCGGTCGGGACGATGTTCACCGCCGCCTGGCGATGGGCGCTGCTGGCCGACCTCGCCGCCAACCCGGTCGCGGCGATGCTGATTGCCGCATGGCTCGGCTACCGGCTGTATCCCTATGTGCCAACCATTGACCTGCACAAATACTGGCGGGCGATCAGGCCGATGATACTGGCGCCCACCCTGCCCGGCCTGGAACTGCCACGCTTCACCATCGTATGGCTGCTGATGGCGTGGCTCGTGGATTCCATGTTCGGTCCGCGGCGCTGGCTGCTGCTGTTCCCGCTGCTGGCCGGAACCGAGATGACCGGGCGCATCATGGTCGTGAACGGGCGGCTGACCCTGCCCGACGTTGCCGGCGCCGCGCTGGCGGGCTTGTTCTGGCTGCTGTTGCGCCGGATCCCCGGTCGGACGGCGCTATTGGCGGCGCTCTGGCTTGGCCTCGTTGTCGGCTCGCGGCTGGTACCGTTCACCTTCACCGCGTCAGCGCGCCCGTTCGGGTGGGTGCCGTTCGCCGGATTCATGCACGGCTCGATTGCCGTTGCGGTGCAATCGTTCTGCGAGAAGGTCCTGCTGTTCGGCGGGCTGATCTGGTTACTGCGGAACACGCGCCTTGGACTGATGCCCGCCACCGGTCTCACCGCCGCGCTCCTGCTCGCGACCAGCCTCGCGCAGACGCATCTGCCCGGGCGCTCGGCGGCGATAACCGACGCCGTCATGGCATTGGTCATCGGCGGCCTGTTCGCGCTCATGCCAGCGGCTTCGGCCGGCCGTCGCCCGCCATAGGCAGGGCCATCGCCTTCATGAACGGGCTGTCATACCAACCCGCGATCCGCCCAACCCGCGACCCGTCGTCCCCCCTTCCCCGTCATTCCCGCGGAAGCGGGAATCCAGCCGAAACCCCATGAAATTCCAATGGTTTGCCTGGGTTCCCCCTTTCGCGGGAATGACAAACGTACGTCACTGAAGAGTTTGAAATGAAGAGACTCATGCAGGCCGGTGCTTCGCGGCCTATCCCAACCGCCTCGTCACGAGCGAGCCTCGCCCGCCCGCCCCATCGGTTGCCGAGTGCCTAATCCTACTGAGTCGCAAAACTGCGATGTGATCTGGCATTTTCCGCTTGGTGCGACGCGAGAGTGATTGGTTAGAGGTGGAGATTCAAGCCGTCCAGGGAGGGTGGGATGGGTCTCGACGATGCAACCGGCACGCAAGCGCGGTTCGAGGATTACACAGCAAGTTTGGCATCGGTGCTCGGCCATGCCGACCGGGTCAGGCCATTCGCGGACTACTGTATCGGACTGCTGTCGGCGGAGGGTCGCAAGAGTGTCGAGCCGCTGGCGGCGGTGACCGCGCCGGAGCGAACTGCGGCGCAACACCAATCGCTGCTGCACTTTGTGGCGCAGGCGCCGTGGTCGGATCGGGCGATGCTGCGCCGTGTGCGCGACTGTGTGCTGCCATCCATCACGCGGGACGAACCGGTCCAGGCGTGGATCATCGACGACACCGGGTTCCCCAAGAAGGGCAGCCATTCGGTCGGGGTGGCGCGGCAGTATTGCGGTCAGTTGGGCAAGCGGGACAACTGCCAGGTGGCAGTGAGTTTGTCAGTGGCGACCCATCAGGGAAGCTTGCCGGTTGCCTACCGGCTGTATCTACCGAAGGAGTGGGCCGACGATGCGGCCCGCCGAAAGATCGCCGGCGTGCCGGACGACGTTGGTTTCCAGACCAAGCCGGAGATCGCGTTGCAGCAGCTGCGCGAGGCGCTGGCGGATGGTGTGCCATCGGCGCCGGTGCTGATGGACCCGGCCTATGGCAACGACAGCAAACTGCGAGCCGGGATCAGCGAACTTGGGCTGACCTATGTGGCCGGCATCCTGCCCGCCACGATGGTGTGGCGGCCCGGCGAGGCAGCGTTGCCACCGGCGTCCCACTCAGGCCGCGGCCGGCCCGGCAAGCGGCTGCGCCGTGACGCGACGCATCGTCCCGTGTCGGCCAAGACGCTGGCTCTGGAGCTCGACGCCGCTGCCTGGCAACAGATCAAATGGCGGGACGGCAGCAACACGCCGCTGAGCTCGCGGTTCGCCCGATGGCGGGTGCGTCCGGCGCATGAAGCCTGTCCTCGGGCGGGCCTTCGGCCCGGCCCGGGGAACGCCAGGCGGAATGAACCGGCGCCAGAGGAGTGGCTGCTGATCGAGTGGCCGGAGGGCGAGGCCGAACCGGATCACTACTGGCTCTGCACGCTGGCGGCCGACATCTCGCTCGAGCGCATGGTCGATCAGGCCAAGATGCGCTGGCGCATCGAGCGCGACTATCTCGAACTCAAACAGGAAGTCGGCCTGGGTCACTACGAAGGCCGTGGTTGGCGTGGCTTCCATCATCACGCAACTCTCTGTGTCGCTGCCTACGGTTTCCTGATTTCCGAGAAGGAGACAATTCCCCCCTCAGGACCAGCCCGCTCCTGGCGAGGCGCGCAATCTTGCCTTCCCGATGGTTATCGACCCAGAGGATCTGCCACTGCGTTCGCAACGCCACATGCCGCACTCAATCGCCACGTTGCGTATCCGCCTCGCGCGAGCTTTGGCCCACGCACTGCCGCGATGTCCCTGTTGCGGACAGATGCGTCAGAAGGCCGTCGTGCGGAATGAGTGACGCAGTAGGACTAAGGGCATCCGTGGAAATCCAGTCCGGCTGGAGGCACCCCCCAGGGCTCTACCTATCCGACCGTTAATCTTTTTAATTGACATCAGGTAATGTATCCGTTAACGGTTCACACTTGTTAACCATACGGAAACCGAGACTAGCTCTCCCAATAACCATCCGAAACGAGGAAATCCGAATGACGATGAGCTTTAAGAAAGCGCTGCTGGGAGCCGCGGCATTCGCCGCCCTCTCCTTCGCGGCCGAACAGGCGAGCGCGGCTGTTGTAACCCTGACCTTCGAAGGGCTGGGGAATCAGGAGCTGATAGGCAACTATTATAACGGCGGCTTCGGCGGAAGCGGCTCCGGCCCCGGACCGAGCGACGGAATCACCTTCGGCGCCAACTCGCTGGCCCTGATCAGCGCCGCGGCTGGGGGAAGCGGAAATTTCTCCAACGCACCCTCCGGTCACACCGTCGCCTTCTTCCTGAGCGGTCCCGGCGACGTGATGAACGTGGCGGCCGGGTTCAAGACCGGCTTCTCGTTCTTTTATGCCGACCAGGTCGGGTTCACCGGCAGCGTTTCCGTGTTTAGCGGCCTGAGCGGGACCGGTTCGCTTCTGGCCTCGCTTTCCCTCCCGTCAACTCCCGATCCGTATAACGTGTTTGTACCGATTGGAGTGGCTTTTGCCGGCACGGCGCTGTCGGTCATCTTCTCGGGAGCTGCCAATTTCATCGCCTTCGATAATGTCACTCTCGGTGCATCGAACCCGATAGGAACGCCTGAACCCGTTTCTATGGCATTGCTTGGAACCGAACTCGTCGGGCTTGGTCTGGTGCGTCGGCGAAAGCACCGGACTGGCTGATCCGGCATACTCGCTTGTTCGGGCGGCGCGATGGCGCCGCCCTTTTTCTTGGCGCTGCATTCATTCTAGTTGTGGCTGGCCAGCAGCCGGCGTGCCATAGCTGCATCTCGCGCGAATGCAACGCAAACAGGTGCCTACGTGAGCCTCTCCCGGTCTACGTCTCAATCGCCTGCTGGCACCCCTAAGCTCGGCCGCAATGATCCGTGCAGTTGCGGCAGCGGGCGAAAATTCAAGCATTGCTGCGAAGCGACACCTGCGCGCGTAACCGCAACACCGGCGCCGGCACCCCGTGTCGCGCAGCCGAGGCAGCGTCCACCCACCGACCCTGCCGGGTTCCTGCTCGACGCGCTCACGCCCATGACCGACGACATCAAGCGCGCGCTGGAAACGCCCAACGACCCGGGCGCGGGGAAACATCAGCCCGCTCCCGGTCAGGCGCGCGCAGCACGCGCATTGATCGCCCAGGCGGTTGCCCTTCGCCAGGCCGGCAGACTGCGTGAGTCGATCCTGCCGTTGCGCCGCGCGATAGAGGCGGATCCATCCGATCCGCGCGCCCATTTCGATCTCGGGCTGACGCTGTTGAAGTGCCAAAATCGCGTGGAGGCAGTCGCCAGCCTGCAAAAAGCGGCGGCGCTGAAACCGGACTATGCCGACGCGTATCACCACCTTGGGCTGGCGCTGGAGGCCATCGCCGAGGACGAGCCAGCCATCGCGGCATTCCGGCGCGCCGTTCTATTGGATCCGAAACTCACCGATGCGTACAGCCGACTCGGTTGCCTGTTGCAGGCCGCCGGCCGTGAAGCCGAGGCCGCTGACGCATTCCGGCGCGGCGTGGCGGCCGGAAACCGCACCACCCTCGGCCGGGTCTGCGAAGCGAGACTGCTGGTCCTGCAAGAGAAATTCACCGAGGCCGCGGACCTGCTGCGCCGTACTCTGGCGCGCTCGCCCGGCGATCTCGACGCACTCATGCTGCTCGCCCACATCCTCGTTTTCACCGGCGACGTCGATGCGGCGGCGGATCATTATGCCAAAGCGATCACGCTGGCACCCAACGAGGTGCTGCCGATGACCGCCTTCACCCAGGTCAGGAAGATGACCGAGGCCGATCGTCCGTTCGTCGGCACCATGATCGACTTCCTGAAGCGTCCCGGTCTCGCTGAGTCGCAGCGCATGGAACTGCATTTCGCCATCGGCAAGTGCCACGATGACCTGCGTGAATATGAGCTGGCAATGACGCATTTCGATGCGGCCAACCACATTCGTCACCGCTTTTCAGGCTTCCGGCGTGAGGCATTCGAACGGCTGGCCACGATCAGCATGGACCAGTGCTCGCCGAAGTTTTTCGCCGATCGGGCCGCGACCGGCAGCACCGACGAAACCCCGGTGCTTATTCTCGGGATGCCGCGTTCCGGCACCACCCTGGTGGAAACCATCGTCTCCAGTCACCCATCCGTGGTCGGCGCCGGCGAGTTGCCGTTCTGGATGAATCATGCATCCGTCATGGACCGGCACGGACCTGAAGGGGTCACGGCCGATGTCGCCCAAGGACTGGCCGCCGAATACATCACCCTTCTGCGCGGCTTTTCATCCGACGCGCTGCGCATCACCGACAAGATGCCTTTCAACTTCCTTTGGCTCGGCCTGATCCTGGCTGCCTTCCCCAGGGCACGGATCATTCACTGCCGGCGCCACCCGGTGGATACCTGCCTGTCGATCTATTTCACCAATTTCCAGATGCGCCAGGCCTTCGTCAGCAGCCGGCGGGACCTGGTCACTTATTACCGGCAATATCAACAACTGATGGAGCATTGGCGCACCGTATTGCCGCGCGACCGATTTACCGAGGTCGACTACGAGACCCTCATCGCCGATCGGGACTCCGAGACGCGCCGGCTGATTGGCTTCTGCGGCCTGGAATGGGACGAAGCCTGCCTGGCGCCGGAGCAAAACCGCCGCGTGGTCAAGACCGCCAGCATGTGGCAGGCGCGCCAGCCGGTGTATCGCTCATCTTTGGCACGCTGGAAACGATACGAACCCTGGCTGGGATCGTTGCGCGAGCTGCTGCCGCCCGAACCCACCCAGGCCTGACCCGCCTGCCCTTGCGGACAGCCATCACCTGGGACAGAAGGCGTTCGCGCCCCTGCCGGGCGTCGGCAGCAGCGCAAAGGGGGCGCGCCTATGGACTACGTGGAGCTATGCCGGGCTGCGGGTCGCCCGGGTTCTCTCTGACTTCATCGACAATGAGGCGGTTCCCGGCACCGGCATCGATTCAACCCGCTTCTGGCGCGGCTTCGGTGAGCTGATCGCGGCATTCGCGCCACGCAACCGCGCGTTGCTGGAGCGACGGGACGCGCTGCAGCAGCAGATCGATCGGTGGCACGACGAACATCGTGGCAAGCGGTTCGAGCCGGACGCCTATCAGGGCTTTCTGTGCGATATCAATTATCTTCAGCCGGAGCCGGCCGATTTCAGCATCGGCACGACGAATGTCGATCCCGAGATTGCCAAAATCGCCGGCCCACAATTGGTTGTTCCGGTAACCAATGCACGCTATGCGCTGAACGCCGCAAACGCGCGCTGGGGCAGCCTGTATGATGCACTCTACGGCACCGATGCGATCGCGGACGATGGCGGGGCCGCCCGTGGCACCGCGTACAACGAACGCCGTGGCGCGCGTGTGGTGACCCGCGTGCGGGAGTTTCTCGACGACGCCGCTCCCCTAGCCGGTGGCCGCCACGCCGACGCAACGTCCTATGCGATCGAGTCCGGCCGGCTGACCATCCATCAGCATGGCGGCAGGCGCGCTGCATTGGCTGATCCGGCTCAGCTTGCCGGCTTCCGTGGCGATCCCGCGTCGCCCAATGCCGTGCTGCTGCTGCACAACAACCTGCATATCGAGATCGTCATCGACCGTACCAGCCGCATCGGACGGGACGATCCCGCCGGCGTTGCTGACGTCGTGCTGGAATCCGCGATCACCACGATCCAGGATTGCGAGGATTCCATCGCCGCCGTCGATGCTGCCGACAAGGTAGAGGCTTACCGCAACTGGCTCGGCCTGATGCGCGGCACGCTGGAGGACACGTTCGAGAAGAACGGGCGGCCGATGACGCGTCGCCTGGCGCCGGATCGGGACTATCGCACGCCCGAGGGGGGCACGCTGACGCTCGCCGGCCGCAGCCTGATGCTGATCCGCAATGTCGGCCATCACATGTACTCGGACGCGGTGCTGGACGAGGCCGGCAAGCCGATCCCCGAAGGCATGCTGGATGCGGCGGTCACGTCGCTGATCGCGCTGCACGACCTGAATGGAAGCGGCCGATTCCGCAACAGCCGCGCGGGGTCCATCTACATCGTCAAGCCCAAGATGCACGGTCCCGACGAAGTCGCTCACGCGGAGGCGATCTTCGCCGGCGTCGAGCACATGCTTGGTCTCGCACGCAACACCATCAAGATGGGAATCATGGACGAGGAGCGGCGTACCTCCGCCAACCTCAAAGCCTGCATTCACGCCGCCAGGGACCGCGTGGTGTTCATCAACACCGGCTTCCTGGACCGTACCGGCGACGAGATCCATACGTCGATGGAGGCCGGTCCAATGATCCGCAAGACCGACATGCCGAACACGCCCTGGATCAAGGCATACGAGGACCAGAACGTCGATATCGGCCTGTTGTGCGGGCTGCGCGGCAAGGCGCAGATCGGCAAGGGGATGTGGGCGGCACCCGACCGCATGGCCGATATGCTGACCCGGAAGATCGGCCATCCGCGTGCCGGGGCCAACACCGCCTGGGTCCCCTCCCCCACGGCCGCGACGCTGCACGCTCTGCACTACCACCAGGTGGATGTCGCGGCGCGTCAGACGGAGCTTGCCGGTCGCAAGCGCGCACCGCTCGCCGACCTGCTGACCATCCCGGTCGCCGACCGCCCGAACTGGTCGCCCGAGGACATCCAGCAGGAGCTGGACAATAACTGCCAGGGGATCCTGGGCTACGTGGTGCGCTGGATCGACCAGGGAGTCGGCTGCTCCAAGGTGCCCGACATTCACGATGTCGGCCTGATGGAGGACCGCGCGACCCTGCGCATCTCCTCGCAGCATGTCGCGAACTGGCTGCGTCACGGCATCGCCAACGAGGCGCAGGTGATGGAAACCCTGACGCGCATGGCAGCGGTGGTGGACCGGCAGAATGCGGGCGACCCGAACTATCGCCCGATGGCGCCGTCATTCGACGGGCCGGCCTTTCATGCCGCCTGCGACCTGGTGTTTCAGGGTCGCACGCAGCCGAACGGCTACACCGAGTTCATCCTTCACGCGCGCCGGCGCGAGGCGAAGCACTCGGCGCGCTGATATCGGCGGGGCTCCGCCCTTGACGTGACCGCCCGTCATCCGCATCTTCCGCGCCCTGCGAGGACATACCGATGGCCAAGACCAACACCGTTCAGATCAAGCTGATTTCCAGTGCTGATACCGGCTTCTTCTATGTCACCAAGAAGAACGCCCGCACCCAGACCAACAAGCTGGAGTTGAAGAAATACGACCCCGTCGTGCGCAAGCACGTCGCGTTCCGGGAAGCCAAGATCAAGTAAAGCCGGCTGGCTCCCTCCAGCCAGACAGCTCCACCCGATTCCGGCCGGCGCGCTTGGCTTGATACAGCGCCGCGTCAGCGGCCCGCAGCAGCGCGTCCGCCTCGCCACCGTTGGTGGCGCACGCCACCCCGACGCTGACCGTCAGCCGGGCCTCGCCGGGCAGCAGGATCGCTTCGACCCCGGTCCGCAGGCGCTCGGCCACCGCGATCGCGTCCGGCGCGCTGGTACCCGGCATCACCACCACGAACTCCTCCCCGCCATAGCGGGCCAGCGTATCGAATGCCCGCACATGTCGGCACAAGGTCTGCGCCACGGCGATCAGAGCTTCATCCCCGGCGGCATGGCCGTGCGCGTCGTTCACGGTCTTGAAGTGATCCACATCGATCATCAGCACCGCGACGTGTGGTACCGGCGAGCCGCTGAGCAGCCCGCGCAGGTGCGATAGCAGATAGTGCCGATTGTGCAGCCCGGTCAGCGGATCGGTGATCGCCATCTTTAGCGCGTGGCCGAAATTCGCTCGCAGCCGGTCCTGATATACCTTTCGCCGGACCTGGTTGCGCGCCCGCACACGCAGCTCATTGAAGTCCAGCGGGCGCATCACCCAGTCATTGGCGCCGATGTCGAAGGCGCGCAGGATGCGCTCGCGGTCGGCCAGTTCACCCACCAGCAGCATCGGCGTCTGATGCGTCGCGTCGCCGGCCCGCAAATTCGAGACCAGCAGCAGCGGATCCGCCGGCGCCATGCTGGCGCTCAGTACCACCAGGTCGAACGGTGTTGTCGCGGCCAGGGCGAGGGCATCCATGGGCGTCGCAGCCCGCTTCGGTAACAGGCCTTCGGAGCGCAGCGCCGCCGCGATCAGGTCGGCCGAGGCGTCCGACGGCTCAACCAGCAGGACCTGCGTACCGGCGATCGACGGAACTGCCGGTATCTGGTCGGCGAAGCCCAGCGTACGCGCTGTTTCGCCGCGCGCCCGCCATTCGTCCAATACGCGCTTCAGGCGGATCAGGCTGCGCACGCGCGCGGTCAGCATCGCATGATCGACCGGCTTGGTCAGGAAATCGTCCGCCCCGGCCTCCAGCCCGATCAGCCGTTCCGCTGCCGCGCCGAGCGCGGTGACCATCACCACCGGGATGTGCAATGTATCCGAATGCTGCTTGAGCCGGCGGCAACACTCGAACCCGTCCATCCCGGGCATCATCACGTCCAGCAGGATCAGGTCGGGCTGCCAGGTGCGCGCCAGCGCCAGCCCTTCGAACCCGTCGCGGGCGATAGTAACCTGGTAATATTCCGCGGCCAGCTTGGCTTCCAGCAGGCGGGCGTTGGCGGGCACGTCATCGACGATAAGGATGCGTGCTGTCATTCCGGCGCCCGTCTCCCGCCCCGGCGCCGAGTGCGCCGCGACACAACCGTAGCGCACTCGCGCAGTCGAATCCAATGCCATCTGTGGTAGACTACTGTAACAGTTACGAGCCGTGCGCCCACGCCACCAAAAGCGCCCGTCATGCTCGCTTCCCCGTCATGCTCGCTTCCCCATCATCCCCGCCCCCCTTTCGTCATTCCCGCGAAAAGCGGGAATCCACCGCCACTCCGTGCAACCGCGGCTGCGTCACATCCGCCTGCGCGAGCATGACGAGCAAGAGTTGAGTCTCTCGAACGGCCGGCGGTACGCTGATAAAATTGCTCGCGAAATATGACCTGGAGCGATTTCACCCCGGGCGAGACCGCTCCACGCCGAGGCTTCCGTCGAATGGAAAAGACATGCTGACCCGGCTGGCTCCGTTCGGCTTCGTGTTGCTCTGGAGCTCCTCGTTCATCGCCGCGAGAGTGGGACTGCGGCATCTGAGCCCGCTGCTGTTCGTCGCCGTGCGGCTGTCCGCCTGCGCCATCGTGCTGCTGCTGCTGATGCTGCTGCTGCGCCGCTCCTGGCGCCCGCTCGGCCACCGGCGCTGGCTGCATTGCGCAGTTGCCGGGGCGCTGGTGAACGCGGTCGGGCTGATGGCCCCGCATGTGGGGCTCACGCTGGTGTCGGCGGCTCCGCTGGCGCTCGTGCAATCGCTCACGCCGTTGCTGACAGCGACGCTGGGTGTGTTCGTGTTGCACGAGCGTCTGGCCGTCACCCAATGGCTCGGGTTGCTGCTGGGCCTGGCCGGGGTTGTGCTGGTGGTCGGGCTCGCCGCCGCGGCGAGCACCGCGCGGCTGGACGGGCTGCTGCTGGGCGGTCTCGGCGTGCTGGGACTGGCCGGCGGCACTTTGTATTTCGGCCGCTTCTGCCGCGGCATCCCGCTGTTGCCCGGTGCGACGGCGCAGTTCGTAGCCGCGGCGGCGGTGGCCGGGATCGGTGCGCTGACCCTGGAAACCCCGCGCGCCGACTGGACCAGCGCCACGATAGAAGCGGTCGCCTGGAACACCGTCGCCGTCTCGTTGGGCGGCATGGCGCTCTATTTCTTTCTCCTGTCACGCGGCAGCGCCGCCCGCACGACCGCCAATTTCTACCTGATCCCCGGCACCGTGGCGGTGCTGGCATGGCTGCTGCTGGGTGAGCGCCTGTCGCCGCTGGCCGTGCTGGGCTTCGCGATTGCCGGGCTAGGCTGCTGGCTGGTGGGCCGCCGGCAGATCGCGGCAACCTGAACCGATCGCACTCTATTGCACCCCAACCGCCGTGCCCAGCGTCTCCCCGATCGCCCGGTTGACCACCAGGTCAGCCAGATCATCCAATGGCGTCGGATCGCGATTCACGATCACCAAGGCGGCTCCGTTCCGTTTCGCCAGTTCGGGAAAGCCCGCCGCGGGATAAACCACCAGCGACGATCCCACCGCCAGGAACAGATCGGCTTCCAGCGTCTCCTGCTCCGCCCGGCGCATCGCTGCCGCCGGCATGGCCTGGCCGAACGCGATGGTCGCACTCTTGATGAAGCCGCCACACAAACCGCAGAGCGGTGCTGCGCCCGTCCGCTCGAACGCCGGGCGCAGCGCGTCGATCTCGTACCGCTGCGCGCAGTCCAGGCAGGTGGCGTAAGTCGTGTTGCCGTGCAGCTCGATCACCTTATCCGCCGGGACGCCGGACGCCTGATGCAGCCCATCGATATTCTGTGTGATCACCGCGGCGGCCGTCCCTTCGCGCAACAGTTCGGCCACCGCCGCGTGCCCGCGATTCGGTCGCGCCGCCCGCATGACCGGATCGCTTGCGAAGCGCCGCCGCCAAGTCTCCCGCCGGGCGCTTTCGGATGCAAGGAACGCGTCGAAGTAGATCGGCGTCTGTCTGGTCCATATCCCGCCGGGGCTGCGGAAGTCCGGAATGCCCGATTCCGTGCTGATCCCCGCCCCGGTGAACACCACCGCCCGCCGCGCCTGCGCCAGCAGGTGCCGCAGCCGCGCGATCTCCGGCGGCATTGCTATGCGGCCACGCCTGCTGCGCTCACTTGGCGCAGGCGCGGCACCACCTCTTCCGCGAACAGCCGGATAGTCTGGTGCCGCACCCGTTGCGGCACGCCAAATGTTGCGTTTGATATCAGGAAATAGTTGAACCCGATCGCCTCCAGCGCCCGCACCCGCCGCGCCACCGTTTCCGGCGATCCCACCAGGTTCATCTCCATGTACGGCCCCAGGTTGGCCGGCTCGGTCAGTTTCTTCAGGTTGCCGAAAATCCTGTTGAACTGCTCATATCCGGGGATATCGCCCCACGGCGCCTGGTCCGCCTGGTAGTGATCGACCTGAAGCTGGAAATAACGCGGGAAATAGGTCAACGCCAGCTCGCGCGCCTCGTCCTCGGTGGGTGCGACGAACCCCTTGATCGAGATCGGAAATGTCGCCTCCGCGCAGCATCCCCGCGCGCGCATGCGATCCTGCCAGCGCGTCAGGATCCGTGCCAGCAGATGGTCGGGAAACGTCGCCAGGCACAACGGCGGCAGACCGAGCTCGCCCATCACCTCCGCGCTTCCCAGGCTGCCGATGGCGCCATAGAACTGGATGCGGTCCGCTTCCACACGTGGGCGGATGCGCAGCGGGCGCGGCACACGGACATGCTTCCCATCGTAAGCAACTACATCGCCCGCCAGCGCCGCGCGGGTAAACTCCCACGTCTCGCGGAATCGCTCACGCGCCTCCGCCATGTTCATCCCGAACGCGTCATACTCTGATTTCGCCGTTCCGCGCCCCATGCCGATATGCAGCGGCCCCGTGCTGAGTGCCGCCAGCATCGACAGGTCCTCCACGAAGCGGATCGGATTGTACCATGGCAGCACCATCACCGCGGTACCCAGCCCGAAACCCGGTAGTTCCGCCGCCAGATGCGACAGGAACATCAGCGGATTGGGATGCGGGAAATAGTCGCTGAAATGATGCTCGACGATCCAGGCCGCGTCGTAGCCCAGTTCGCACAGCAGGGTGGCGTCGATCACCGCTTCGCGATACATCTCCGCATCCGACAATCCCTGCTCGCCCACCGCCGCGATCTGATAGGCAAACCGCGATCCGCCCATGAGCCGCACTCCATCTTCAACGCCGCCGGAACGTAGCGATCGCCCCGCCGCAGCGTCAACGATCACCCGCTGCGACTGGGCCAACGGTACTCCCGCAATGATCGCGTATCACGACCAGGAATGGGGCGTGCCGCTGCACGACGATGTCCGGTTGTTCGAGATGCTCACGCTGGAAGGCGCCCAGGCGGGCCTGTCCTGGCGCACCGTCCTCGACCGCCGCAATGAGTATCGCCGGACCTTCCACGATTTCGATATCAGCCGGGTCGCCGCCATGTCGGATCACGAGCTGGAAACCGTGCTGCGCGAGTTCAGGCGTGATCCGCAACCGGCTGAAAGTGTTCTCCGTCCGAACCAATGCACAGGCCGTGCTGCGCGCGATCGAAGCGCACGGCAGCCTGGACGCCTACTTATGGTCGTTCGTGAACAACACACCCATCGTGACCCGCCGGCGCCGCGCGGCGGACATCCCCGCCCGCACCGACCTCTCCGACCACATGAGCAAAAGCTTGCGGAAAGCCGGTCTCAGTTTTGTCGGCTCGACCATCTGCTATGCCTTCATGCAGGCGACCGGCATGGTGGACGATCATCTCGCCACCTGCTTTCGCGCGCAGCACGCCTAAGGGTCCGTATCAAACCGTCACGGCCGGCGAAGCCAGCCGCGTCGAACCGCCATTGCCGCATCAAACCGTCTTGGCCGGGCTTGTCCCGGCCATCCACGCTTCGTTTCGCGCCGCCCTGAAAGCCGTGGATGGTGCACCTCCGCACCATGACACGGGAAAGCCGGTGCTCCGAACGATTCATTTGTATCCCAGTGGGCCTAAAACCGCGCCCGCGAATACAGCTTCCGCGCATTCCCCTCGAACAGCTTGTACCGATCCTCATCCGACAGCCACGTGATCGACTTCACGAACGGTACCGTATCGTCGTAGCAGCGCCCGGTGCTCGGGTCCGTCGCCTTCGCGGTGCCGAACATCTCGCTGGCGAACAGCACATTGTCCGCCCCCATCCGGCGTACGAGAAGCTCCATCGAATCCTGGTCGTAAATCGCCATGTCGAAATACAGATGCTTCACCATCTCCTCGAACGGGCGCTTGCGCGACAGCTCGTGCAGCGCCGAATGCCGCCGCCACTGGAACGGAATCGCCCCTCCGCCATGTGGAACAATCAGCTTCAGCTTCGGGAAATCATCAAACACCCGCGAATTGCACAGCTCCACCACCGCCGCGGTATCCCAGTTCACGTAATGCGAGCCGTTCACGTGCAGCCCTGGGTTCAGTGTGGAGCTGGCATGGATCATTCCCGGGACGTCCAGCGCCACCATCTTCTCCCACAACGGGTACCACCACTCCGACCCCAATGAAGGCGTGAACGGCTGCGCTCCCCCCGACACATCCGGGTTTATATTGAACCCGACGAACCCCATCTCGCTCACGCAGCGATCGATTTCCTCCAGGCAATTCCCCGGGCCCACCCCCGGTGTCTGCGGCAACTGCCCCACCGGTGAAAATTGCTCCGGAAACAACTTGCACACCCGCCCGATCAGGTCATTGTTGACCTCCGTCCAGTACCGGCTGACCAGCTCGTTGCCGAAATCGTGCCCCATCCCCGAGGCGCGCGGCGAGAACATCAGCCGGTCGATCCCCCGGTCCTTCATCTGCTGTATATTGCCCCGCAGCGACGCCACGATCTCGTCATCGCTGATCCCCGGCGACCCCTTCACCGGCTTGTTCTGCGATCCCACCTGCCGGCCGCGATACGCGTCCAGTTTGGCGGACGCCTGCGTATAGTGCGCATGCACATCGACGATCATGCCAACTCTCCCTTCAAGCCCGACCAGCCGCCTGCCGCCCCGTCTCCACCGCCGCGAACGAGGTGACCGGGCCCGGCATCAGCCAGCGGAACCCCTGCGCCAGCAGCGGCACCACGTTCTTGGTGTCCACATGCGGATGCCCGCACGGCACGTTGTACTGCTTGCAGATCGCCAGCACCTCGCTGATTGCCGATGCAACCGTCGGATGGTCGTATTGCCGCGGATATCCCAGGTCCTGCGATAGGTCGCCCTCCCCGATCAGCACCACGCCGATCCCCGGCACCTGCTCCAGCATCTTCGGCAGGTTGCCGATCGCCCGCTTCTCCTCGCACATGATCACCACCAGGATCTCGCCCGCCGGGTTCAGCGGCCATACATCGGCCCGCTGATAGTATTCCTGCGCCGTCAACCCCCAGTACCGCGCCGCTGCCGTCGGAGCATCGCCGCGCTGCCCCGCCGGTTCATACAACGCAGCATCCTTCGGCCGCGGATACCGGCATGCCGCCACCGCACTGCGCGCATCCTCGATCGTGCTGACATGCGGCCACACCACGCCGTACACGCCGACATCCAGCACCTGCTTGGCGATCCACTGGCTCTGCTCGCCACCATTCGGCGGAATGCGCACGAACGGGCTCACCGCCGGAGCGATGCTGCCGCTGCCGGCAATCTGCCGCCGGTTCAGCATATATTGCAGGCAGTCACGCAGCGCCTTTATGTCATACGGGTTGTGCTCCATCTCGAACACCAC
The DNA here is from genome assembly GCA_963777625.1 of uncultured Pseudomonadota bacterium. GTDB lineage: Bacteria > Pseudomonadota > Alphaproteobacteria > Acetobacterales > Acetobacteraceae > DATDIC01. Next base: position 126,143 of record CAVZRO010000037.1, read on the forward strand.
CCCGTCACATTTCGACGCACTGAAGGTCAGCGCATTGCCGATTTCCGCGCTGGTGAACGGCACGAACGCCGGTGATCCTGCTTCCAACGCGCGGATCACGCCATTCAGGCGAGGTATGTCCGTCATGTCTTCTCCCTGGGCAACGGTTACGCTGCAAACAATTCCCTGGCCGCATATGCACGCGGGATCAATCCCTGCTCGGCCGCGAACTTCAAGGCCGTTTCAATCGCCCTGGTGTTGGCGGTCAGCCCATATGGCAGCGGATCCTCACCAACCACCGGATGCGGCAAAGGCGGTGCCGCCCGCTTGGCCTCCGCGAACAGCTCCATCAACTCATCCGCCAGCCAAGGATGCGTCTCCAGCAGTTCCCGCCGCACCGACATCACGTGGTTTACCGGATAGGTCCCGGTCCGACGAAACCAGTCCGCCGCCGCCGCATCCGCGTCCGGGATCACGCTCTGCACGGTTCGCCGAATCCACCCCGCGCAGCGCAATCCCCGCATCGATCTCCCCGTCCAGCAGCATCGCCGCCAGGTCGGCGCCCACCGGCGCGCGCACCACAAACGCCGGATCGCGAAACTCCGCCACATGCGAGTCTTCCTCGGTCACCCAGTGCACCGCATCCGGCTGCACCCCATACTCATGCTGTAGGATCGCCCGCACCCACACGCCGGTCGTCTGCGACCAGGACCGCACGCCGATCCGACGGCCCGCCAGTTCAGCCGGCCCGCGCAGCGGCGACCCGATCGGGCACACCAGCGCGCCATGATGGAAGCCGCGCATCACCACCGCCGACAATCCCGCCACCGGCTTGCCAAAGGCGTGCGCCTGCGCCAGCGCGGTCACCGCCATCTCGCACAGATCGAACTCCTGCGTGCGCAGCATGCGCGGAAACGCTCGCGCGATCGGCGTTATATCGGTGAACTCGAACGCGATCCGCGGCGAAGCCACCGCCCCCGTCCGCAGCGCACGCAAATGCACATACGGCCCGATCGCGGCACGCAATTTGATGGAAGCCTGCATCACGGCCCGCTTCGCAATGACCGCGCACACTGGCACGCCCCGCCGCATCTCGGCAAATTGTAGGGCTGCCCGATTTCCCTCCGCCACGGGCCGTGCAACGTTTCACCGATGGTGTACTACACAAAAGTTCTGCAACCGGACGAAACCGTCGCTACACGGTGGAGATGAATGTTGCACGCATCGAAACTGTCGACGTCACACCCGCACCCTTTTCGTCACACCCGCACCCGCCTCATCACACGCTTCTCGTCACGCCCGCGCCCATGTCGATAGGGGTCGGGAAGGACTCTGTCCTCCCCGCCCTCCGAACCGTGCGTGCGGTTCTCCCGCACACGGCTCTTCCAGTCGCTGGTTTCCCCATCGGGGGTGCCTCGCGCGTTCATGGGCTGCCTGAAGGGTGAACAAGCCTTGATCCGCGAAGAAGGCATTGGTCCATCGCCTGTGGTCTGCTTCGCTCCGTCCCATCGACGGCCGCCTGTCTTGCTTGCGCAAGACGGCTCGCAACCGCCGCCGGACGAAGCCATCGAGCTTGCGGAACAAGCGTGGTCTGGCGTGTTGGAAGTAGCCAAACCACCCCCGCAGCAGCGGGTTGAGGTCTGCAACGATCCGTCCCAGGCTATCGCCCCGGCTGCGGCCCGTCTTCGCCCTCACCTTGTCCTTGAACGCCCGCAGGCTCTTGTCGCGCACGAACCGGCGGCCCGCTTCGAACCGATAGCCAAGGAAGTCGAACCCCTGACCCGGCTGATGGCTGTCGCCGATCCGCGTCTTGTCGGGGTGCAGGGTCAGGCCGTTGGCATCCACCCACGCCGCTACCTGACGCAGTGCCGCGGTCGCCTCCGCTTCGGTTGCACAGAGGATCACGAAGTCATCGGCATACCGCACCATCTGATAGCCGCTCCGCTCCATCAGCAAGTCGAGCGGATGCAGATACAGATTGGCCAAAAGTGGCGACAGCACCGCCCCTTGGGGGGTTCCCGCCGTTGGCTGCCAGTGCGCCATCTCCGTCATGATCTCCTGGTGCAGGAAGCCATCGATCAGGGCCAGAACGCGGCCATCGCTGATCGAACCCTCCACCATCGCCATCAGCCTGTCGTGTGGGATGGTATCGAAGTAGCTCTTCAGGTCGGCGTCCACCACGAAGGTGCAGCCCTCCTTCAGCAACCGATCGACTTCCCGCAACGCATCCTTGCCGCTTCGCCCCGGACGGAAGCCGTAGCTGCCCGGCCGGAATTGCACTTCAAAGATTGGCTCGATGACCATCTTCAGGGCGGTTTGCACGATCCGGTCCTTCACCGTCGGAATCCCGAGCGGACAGGTCTGACCCGCCGCTTTGGGGATCTCCACCCATTTGACCGGGGTCGGCCGATAGCTGCCCTCCGTCAGGCTGAGCTGGAGTTCATGCAGATATCGATCCGCCTGATAGCCGAACTGCTCGATCGTCTGGCCATCCGCGCCGGCCGCCCCTTGGTTCCGCGCGACACGCTGCCACGCGAGGGCCAGGGTCGCCGGCCGGATCGCCTTGTCGATCAGGCTGAACCATTTGCCGCCCCCGGGTCCGGCCCAACCAGGATTTTGACGCCCCCCGCCTCCGCAGGGGCAGGCTGTTGCCCAGCGCCGACACCATGCGCTCCGTCCAGATCGAAGCTTCCGCCCACCACAGCCCGTGGGACCCCCACCGGTGGCGTCTCTCCCTTGCTTAGCCTCGACGGCACTGCCGGGGTTCTCTTGCTCCATACCGCACTTCCCGCATCCAGCTTCCTGCCTCCCTTCTCTCGAGGCGGTTTTGCTGCCCGCCCTCTCCACCGCTCGCAGCGGCCTCGGTATTATGAAGGCTCTGACCCCTGACGCTCTCACCCAGACCGCCAGGTCTCTCCGCTTACGCCGCTCTGCCGTCCCGACATTCCGTCCTCAACCACGTGATCCGTCCAATGGCCGCTTTGAGTATCAGTCGCCTCAGCGCCAACGGTGGTTCCAGGCTTCGCCACACATGAGCAGGCTCGCCACAAGACCCCGCCGAAACAGGTTCGTCATTCTACGGACTGCCGGTTCACCTCCGGTTGCTCTCCACCCCGTCTTGCGGCGACGCAGTTACCTTCAATTTCTGGACCTGCGGCCAGCCCAGGCACGGACTTGCACCGTGCAGACAAAGCGTCCTCACGGACGCACTCATGGCCGGGCTTGTCCCGGGCATCCACGACGTCTCACCCCGCATCGAGTGCGGATCCCTTTCTCAACCGAACAGAAGCTCGATATCAGCCTCGGTCATCCGCAGCGCCCCACCCCGCTCCGCCTCCAGTATGCCGGCGACCAGCGCCCGCTTGCGCGCCTTCAGCAGCTCCATTTTCTGCTCGATCGTATCCGTGGCAACCAGCCGGTAAACGAACACCGGCTTGTCCTGGCCGATGCGATGCGCGCGATCGGTCGCCTGGTTCTCAACCGACGGATTCCACCATGGATCGTAGTGGATCACCGTGTCCGCGGCGGTCAGGTTAAGCCCGGTGCCGCCGGCCTTCAGGCTCAGCAGAAACACCGGCACCTCCCCGGACTGGAAGCGGCGGATCGGGGTCTGGCGATCCACGGTATCGCCGGTCAGCAGCGCAAACGGAATGTCGACCGCGTCCATCCGAGGAATGATCAGCGACAGCATCGAGGTGAACTGCGAGAACACCAGCACCCGCCGTCCTTCGTCCAGCAGCGTGGTCAGCAGTTCCATCAGCCGCTCCAGCTTGGCGGAGCCTGCTTTCGCCCGCCGCGTCGCCGGCATTTTCAGCAGCCGCGGATCGCAGCACGCCTGACGCATCTTCAGCAGCGCATCGAGGATAATGATCCCCGAACGCGCCAGCCCACGCTCGGCAATCGCCTGCCGCACCCTGGCATGCATCGCCAGCCGGATACTGTCATAGATCGCGCGCTGTGCCGCCTCCAGCTCCACCGGTTCCAGCATCTCGGTCTTCGGCGGCAGGTCGGGCGCAACATCTTCCTTCGTCCGCCGCAACAGGAACGGGCGCACCCGCTTCGCCAGCAAACCGCGACGGCTCTCGTCGCCGTGCTTCTCGATCGGCAAGCGATAGCGCTTGCGGAATGACTTCGCCGATCCCAGAAAGCCCGGCGAGAGGAAATTGAACAGCGACCATAGCTCGCCCAGATGGTTCTCCAGCGGCGTGCCCGACAGGCACAGCCGATGACGCGCCTTCAGGCTGCAGGCCAGCCTGGTCGTTTCCGCCAGCGGGTTCTTGATGGTTTGCGCCTCATCCAGCACAACAACGTGCCACTCCTGCGCACTCAGGATGGTTTCGTCGCGACTGATAAGCTTGTAGCTGGTTATCACCACCTCATGCTCGGCGATCCCGGCGAAATGCTGCTTGCGCTCCGGCCCGTGCAGCACGAGCACGCGCAGCGTGGGAGCGAAGCGTTCCGCCTCCTGCGCCCAGTTCGCCACCAGGCTGGTCGGGCACACGATCAGCGCCGGACGATCGAGCCGCCCTTCCGCCTTCTCGATACCGAGATGCGCCAGCGTCTGCACCGTCTTGCCCAGCCCCATGTCGTCGGCCAACACGCCGCCCATGCCCGCGCCGGCAAGAAATTGCAGCCAGTTGAGCCCCTGCTCCTGGTACGGCCGCAGCGCGCCGCGGAACTCCGCCGGCAAAGCGACGCTGGGGATCGATCCCCCGGCCTCCCGAAGCTGCCGCCCCAGCGCACGCAGAATTTCGCCGCCCTGCCACACCAGGTCGGGCACCGCGGATTCCAGCGCCGCGAGATCGGCCGCGTCCAACCGCGAGAACCCGACGCGATCGCTGTTCGCATCGATCCCGCCGCCGCCGAACAGGTCCGACAACGCGAACAGCATGGTACGGATGCGACCGAGCGGAATCGACAGCAGCCGCCCGTCCGGCAGCGGCAGCACGAACGGCGCATCGTCCGGCTCGCCCTCGAGCATCCCGACCAGGCTGTTATCCTGCGTGGCGGCGATCATTCGCACCAGGCTGGGCACCAGGTCCAGCCGCTCGCCCTCCACCACGACGCCGAGATGCAGTTCCAACCAGTCGATGCCGGACCCTTCTTCCAACTCGGCCGTGACATCGCCGGTAACTTCCAGCACCCGCAGCGGGAAATCGGCATCGATGGCGATCTCCCAGCCGTCGCGGCGGAGCTGGGGAACATCCTCGATCATGATGCCCAGCCAGGCTGAGCCGTCATCATCGGGCAGCATGAAATCATCCGCGTTCGGCAGCCCGAAAATGAAGGAAAACACATCGCCGAGACGACGGAATCCGCTCTCCATCAGCGCCTCGACCGCCTCGGATTCCGCCCGCTCGGCGCGAGCCACCCGATAGAACCGGCCACCGGCGGCGATCACCCCCACCGTCTGGTGATATCCGACGCTCACCGGACCATAGCGAAACGACAATCTGGCCAGCGCCGGAGGCGTGAACCTGATTGGCGTTGCCGCGCCCTGGCCTGTTCCAGCCATCAGCCGCAGGCATGGGACCGGCGCCACCTGGATAAGCTCCGGGGGCGGCACTTCCGCCGGCATCGGGATTGCCGCCGTATCGCCGAAACGGCGCATGAGCTCTTGCCGCACCTGGTTCGCCTGCAGCGCCGGGATCGGCGGCGCCGTCAGCAGCGGGCCGAGAACCGGTGGCGGAAGATCGAGCGCGATCGGCCCGATCTGCCCACTGTCCGGCTCTACATACCAAGGCGTCGGAATGCGGACCGGCCGCGCCTGTCCGTCGAGCTCGATCGTCAGCCCCTGGCTGCCGTCGTCATCGTGAATGCGCCAGTTCAAACGGCCGGCACGCGCCGGTCCTTCCGACAGAACCGCGCCCTTGCTGTCCATCCATCGGGCGCGGCCCGTCGCCAGGACACGCCGCAGTGTCTCCGGCGGGTCATCCTCGGGTGACGGCGTATTGCTCCGGCGATGGTACAGACGGTTGAGAATGATACGATCCGCCGCATCCGCGTACGCCGGCATTTGCAGAACCGACCACCGGTCCGGGCCCAGCGGCCGTAGGCTGCCGGGTTCGCCGGTCTTGCGGATGTTCGCGTAGTGCGGCTGGATTTCCAGCAGATCGATACCGCGTGCGCCGCTGGCGGCACTCAGCACATAGATAACCTGCTGGCGCTGTCCCGCCGGTTGCGGTGTGGCGGCAGCCGTCAGCGGGTTCAGCTCGTTCAGCCAGCGCCCCAGTTCCAGCGGCATCGGCGGATCGGCACTCACCGCGCGGCCGCGCGGAGCAGGCGTCGATACGGCCACCAGCGCCGTTCCGCTCTCCTGGGCCTTGCGCCGCGCCGCTATCAGGGTGGCCGCAATATGCTTGCAGTTGAACCCGACCGGGCACGTGCAGGTGCCCCGGATCTCCAGCGCCGACCCGACGCGCCTTCGCAACACGACATGCTGGCTGTATGGGCGCCGGGCGCTACCTTGCGTTTCCGCCTCGACGACGCTGCCATCTTCGCTGATCGTCACGTGCCGCACACGACCAACCGCGGCGTAGTCGCCTCCATTATGGAAAGCGCTGCGGCCGGTTGCCCGGATGATCTCGCTGTCAGTCAGGGAGGGCGGCTGCCGCCCCACGGGGACAAGCATGTTCATGCGGCCATGATGACCTCCCGCCCCGAGTCGCGGAAACACCGCAAGGGCCCCGGGGCGCTGCCCGGGCGCTGCCGCCGCACCCCGCCAAGGGCAATGCCCTTGGAACCCTCCACTCGCACACCCGGTCCAGAGAGGGTCAGACTAAATTTTTTCATCGCGCGGGCACCATGCCACGTTGCCGGGGTCGACTTCCTCAATCGGGGTCGGGCCGACAGCCTATCAAGCTTGACAAAGCGAGAGCCGACACCTCACCCATCTTGTTGGTCTCACTCCCCCTTTGTGCCAGCTTCCAACCAACCACCAACTCAATCAGAGTGTTCCCGAAGGTCCAGGTGATTGACCGGCCGTTGCACCTCGCTGGCTCGCTTTGCCGTCAGCAATGTTGGGAGAACAGCTATGCCGTCCGACCAATCGCGTAATTCCCCACACCTCGGAGCCATGTACGGTGAGACGACGGGGGAGACTTTTCTTGGCTTGCCCGCCGCTTCGCTGGAGAACGGTGCAAAGTCCGACATTGCAATCTTCGGGGCGGCGACGGCGACGCCTTATCCATCCGTTGGCGCCTACTGTGCCGCCGCGCCAGATGCCATCCGCGCGGAAATGGCGAGCCGGGCAGCCACGCTCAGTCACATGGATTTCGACTTGGGCGGTCCCTTGCTGCCGGACGGGATCACGGCGGTTGATTGCGGCGACCTTCCGATCAACCCCGATGACGCCGCGGGTAATCGCGCCGCTATCGCGGCCGCCACTCGAACCCTGCTCGATGGCGGGGCCGTCCCCATCATCCTTGGTGGTGACAATTCTGTCCCAATCCCGATGTTCCACGCATTTGAGGGACGCGGCGCGTTCACTATTCTACAGATCGACGCGCACATCGACTGGCGCGACGAAGTTCAGGGGATCCGACTGGGCCTTTCCTCGCCGATGCGGCGCGCCAGCGAAATGCCCTGGATCGAGCGGATCGTGCAAGTCGGGGCGCGCGCTACGGGCAGTGCGCGCATTTCCGATTATCGCGACGCGCAGGCCTCGGGCGTCACATTCGTTACGGCGCGTGAGGTCGCGGCTCAGGGCATCCGCACGGCAATTGAAGCCATTCCGACTGGTGCGAACTTGATCATTACACTCGACTGCGACGGGCTTGATCCGTCAATTATCCCAGGCGTCATCGGGCCAGCGCCAGGCGGCCTGACCTACTGGCAAACGATCGAACTCCTGACCGGGGCCGCCCAGCGCGCCCGGATCGTCGGTTTCGACCTGGTTGAGTATTATCCCGATCGCGACATTCAGCAGCAGGGCGCCCTCGTCGCCGGACGGCTGGTCGCGAACACGATCGGCCTGATTGCTCGACAGCAAAAGCGCTGACCTCGAATTGCCAGCTCCGGAATGGCCGTTACCTGGAAAGCCGGTCCAGATATTGCTGCACGAAGTCGCACCCAACTTCAGCCACATAGGCATCGATCAGCCGCTGGGTAACGGGACCGGCGCCGCTCCAGGTCCCCTTGCCAACCGGCTGACCATTAAACAGCCGCACCGGAAGGATGCAGAAACTCGTCGCCGTCAGGAAACTCTCATCAGCATTGGCGGCATCGTAAAGGTCGATATCCGCCTCCTCGCAGCTTATGCCGAGCTTCTCCGCGAGGTCGATCGTCATTTGCCTGCTTACACCTGGCAGCACATAGCGCGCCTTGGGCGTTCGCAATCCGCCATCCTGGACAATGAAAATATTGCTTCCTTGTCCCTCGGCCAAATTGCCATTCTCGTCGAGCAGCAGCGGCCATGCATCCGGACGCGCCGCCTTCACCGGCTGACCGGCGACAATCATGTTGAGATAGTTGTTCATCTTCGCCCGCGGACTCAGCATGCTGGGCGCGGTCCGGCGAACCGTGGTGGTCATGACCTCCGCGCCGTCCCGATACATCGTGGCGCGCGCTGCAAGCGGTAGCGGGGTGACGTCGATGACCAGGTTTGGACCGGTATGCTCCCAGCCTTCATCACCAACCGCGTCGACACCACGACTGACGCGCTGGCCCACCCACCAGTCTCCGTGCGCCGCACGCAGATGCTCATTGCGTTCCACCACCTCCTCGGTCGCGGCGACCATCTCGTTAGGAGAGATGCCAGGGTCGATCTGCACGTAGCGCAGCGAGCGATAGAATCGCTCCACGTGCTCCACCAGACGGAACGGAGCCCCATTGAACGTGCGCGTCATGTCGAACGCCCCGTCACCCGATTTCCAGCTCCGATCGCGATAAGGGATGAGTATCTGCCCCTCCGGCATGATCGTTCCGTTGAACCAGGCAACTCGGGTGTTCGCCAGCATCATGGCCTCTCTCTACCGACTTCCGGTGAAAGGTTAGCGCCGTGCATCCCATAAGAAAAGCGCCATGGTCCAGATGCTTCCACTACCGATGATCATCGCGGCCCGGCATACCTGCGGCTCATTTCAATGCGCCCGTGGTCAACCCTGCTACGATCTTGCGCTGCAACACCAGGAACAGGATCAGCACCGGGAACGCGAACACCGACGCGAATGCCATCACGCGATCCCAGTCCGCGTACTCCGCGCCGATGAAGCTGTAGATGCCGACAGTCGCCGGTTGCAGCTCCTGTTTGCTCAGCAGCGTCAGCGGATAGACGAATTGCCCGTACGCCTGCACGAAGCTCAGAACGCCCACCACGATCAGCGGCACGCGCATGATCGGCAACACGATGCGCCAGAATGTCTGGAACGTGGTGCAGCCGTCCACGCGTGAGGCTTCCTCGATCTCCATCGGCACCTGCCGGTACATCGGCCGCAAGATGACCAGCGCGAACGCCACCGATTTGGCACCCGTCGCGAGGACCACACCGGTGAACGTGTTCAACAGACCGAAGTGCCGGAACATGATGAATATCGGCGTCGCCAGCAGCGCGTCGGGAAAGATCTGCAGGATCAGCACGATCACCAGCGCGACATCGACCAGCGACGTGCGCAGCCGGCTCAGCGCGTAGCTGCCGCTCGACCCCAGCAACAGCGTCACCACCGTGACCGGGATCGCGATGGCCAGGCTGTTGCGCATGTAGCGCGCAACGTTCTCGTTTTCGAAGACGTGGCGGAAGGCCGCGAGGGTTGGATGGCTCGGCACCAGGGTCGGCGGGTCTGCAAAGATTTCCGCCGACGTCTTCAGGCCGGAGATGAACATCCAGTAGACCGGAAACAGGTAGCCAATCACGCACACGACGCCGATGGCGCAGCACAGCCACGCGATCCCGCGGGATCCGAGCATGTGGCGCAGGCTGGCGGTCACTCGGCTGCCTCGCGGCGCAGCGTCCGCACGTACAGAAATGCAACGGCCAGCACGATGATGAACGAGAAGCTGCCGACCGCGGCGCCCACACCGAAGTGGAACCGCTGGAACGAGAGCTGATAGGACAACAGCGGCAGCACATTGCTGGCGTCCAGCGGGCCACCCTGGGTCATCGCGAAGATCAGGTCAAAGGCGCGCATGGTGTAGATCGTCACCAGGCAGGCAACCGCCACCAGTGTCGGCCACAAGGACGGCAGCGTGATGTGGAGCAACCGTGCGATCGGACCGGCGCCGTCGAGCGACGCTGCCTCGTATTGCTCCTCCGGGATGCTGGTGAGACCGGCCGCGATCAGGATCATGGCGAAGGGCGTGCCGAACCAGACATTGGCAATGGTCACGGAACTGAGCGCGACGGCTGGATCGGACAGCCAGTGGATCGGGCTGCCAATCAGATGCAGACAGGACAGCACGTAGTTGACGACGCCATATTCAGTGGCGAATATCCATTTCCACAACGCACCGACGACCAGCGCCGGCAGGATCCATGACGCGAGCAGCAATCCGCGCATGAAGTGCGCGCCGGGAAATCGCTGCGCGAAGAACAGCGCCATCGCCAGGCCGATGCCGACCTGCCCCAACACATTGACGCCAACGAAGATTGCCGAATTGACCAGGACCTTCCGGAACGACGGATCGGCAAACGCCTCCCGATAGTTCTCCAGACCGATGAACGGCCGCACCAGGTCGACGATGTTGCTGAGCTCGACGTCCTGGACGCTCATCACCAGATTGTAGATGACCGGCACGCCGATGAATGCCAGCAAATACAGCATCGACACGGCGAGGAACACGTAGAGCACCAGCGGTGATCCACGCCGTGACCGCGATCCGACGGCGCCGCCTCGACGAGACAGCGTCAGCGTTTGTCCTCCCGCAATGGTCGAGCCGCGGATCAGAGCGGAACCTTGGCCAATATGGGTTGGATCTTCGCCGCGGCTTCCTTCAACGCATCGGCCGGCGGCTTCGCGCCAGTCAGCGCCTGCTGTATCGCGGTCTGCATGGGACGCGAGATGTCCGGCCATTGCGGATGCGGTCCGCGCGGGCGGGCATACGACATTTCCGCGCGATACGTCGCATAGGCTTGCGGCCATAGCGGGTTCTGCACCACCACATCCTCGCGCGGCGCGATGCGGCCGCTCTTCCAACCTTCATTCAGGACTTCGGGATTCGACATGAACTCGATGAAGCGGAACGCGCCCTCGACCTGCCCGGCACCATTCGGCACGACGAAATCATAACCGCCGAGACAGTCGGCCTTGATCTGCTTGTCGTCCTTCACCGGCAGCGGCGCCAGCCGCCATTCGAACTTCGCGGTCTTCGACATGCGCGGCAGTTCCCACGGGCCGCCCTGGATGATGGCGGCGTTGCCGGCCATGAACGTGTTGGTGACCTCGGTACTGGCTCTCGTTGATCACGTCCTTCGAGGCCAGATCGTGCTGCACCATGTCGGTGACGTACCTGCAGCGCCGCGGCTGCCTCGGGCTGGTCCAGTTTGTCGATCGCACCGCCGGCCTGCCACAGGAACGGCAGCCATTGGAACACGCCTTCCTCGGCCTGGGTCGCGCAGAACCCGAAGCCGTAGACGTTCTTGCCCGGATCGCGCAGCTTCTCGGCCGCGGTTTTCAGTTCCGACCAGGTCTGTGGCGGCTTGTCGGGATCGAGGCCTTTGGCGCGGAACATGTCGGCGTTGTAGTACAGCCCCAGCGTGTTGGCATCGCGCGGAATGCCATAGGTCTTGCCGCGCCATTGCCCGGACGCCCACGGGCCCTTGAAGTACACGTCGGGCTTGATGAACTTCGATTGCGCCACGCGCTTGGTCAGGTCGGTCAGCGTGCCCTGCGCCGAGAAGCTGGCCACCACCGGACTGTCGATCGTCACCAGATCGGGCACCGACCCGGTCGCGATCGCGCGGATCAGTTCCGTCACGATCTGCACGCCCGGCACCAGGCGCGGCTCGACGTGATATTCACTTTGCGACGCGTTGAAGGCCTTCATGCCGCCGTAGATCATGTCGGTTTCGAGGTTGAAGACATGCCACAGCGACACCGTCGTCGGCGCGGCGCGCGCCTGGGTTGCCGAGAGACCCGCGGCAGCGGCGGACCCAGCCAGGAATGACCTTCGCAGCACGGTGTTTCCTCCATTGTTGAGGCGGTCGGACGCCTGCCCCGGGCGTCGAGGATGCACACAGGATGCCGCGGGCGCAATTCGCCGGGCGATGAACCTTGGGCAAAATTGGGTAACGCCGTCGCCGCGATCAGGGACGCAGCAGGCGCTGTTCCAGCCTGATGCCCAGCAGCGACAACGGCCAGCAAAGCGCGAAGTAGATGCCGGCGACCATGGCGAACACAATCAACGGCTGGAAGGTAACGTTGTTGATCATCTGGCCCGTCCATGTCAGCTCGGTGAAGCCGATGATCGACGCGAGCGAGGTGCTCTTCAGCAACTGCACCAGGAAGCCGACCGACGGCGGCACCGCGATGCGCGCGGCCTGCGGCGCAACCACAAGGCGAAGGCGTTGCGTGAATGACAGCGCCAGTGCGACCGCGGCGTCACGCTGGCCTCGCGGCACGGCTTGCAGGCAGCCGCGCCATATCTCGCCGAGAAAGGCACTGCCGTACAGCCCGTAGCTGACGGCGGCGGCGGTCCACGGTTCGATGCGCAGGCCGATGATGTTGGCGCCGAAGAACACCAGGAACAGCAGGATCAGCAGCGGGATACCTTGCAGCACCTTGATGTAGCCGGCGGCAATCAGCCGGACGACGCGCCACGGCGACACCCGCGCCACGGCGACGATCGCGCCACCGAGGCCACCGCCGACGAAGGCGGTCAGCGTGAGCAGCACGGTCCAACGCGTGGCGAAGATCAGCAGCCAGGCTTCGCTAATGCCGAAATGGCGCATTATATCGGCGTGTCTTCCGGGGCAGGCGCGGCGGGAAACGCAACGCGCTGGATGCCGGCGAAGATCGCCTGGAAACCCAGGGCCATCGCCAGGTAGATGCCGCCGACAACGAAATACACCTCGAACGGCCGGAAGTTCTGCGACTGCAGATTGTTCGCGGTTGCCGTCAGTTCCTCGGCCGAGATGGTCGAGATGACGCTGGAGCCGAGCACGACCAGGATGAACTGGCTGGCCAGCGCCGGGAATACCGTCTGCAGCGCCGGCACGATGACGATGCGACGGAAGATCGGCCATGGCCGCAGACCGAGCGCGCGCCCCGCCTCGATCTGGCCGCGCGGCACCGCCTCGATGCCGGCTCGCACGATCTCGGTCGCGTAGGCGCCGAGATTGACGACCATCGCCAGCAACGCGGCGCCGTCTGGTGTGAAGCGCAGGCCGAGCTTGGGCAGACCGAGATAGATTACGAAGAGCTGAACCAGGAACGGCGTGTTGCGGATCGCCTCGATGTAGACCTGGACGATACCGCGCATCAGTATGTGCCGTGACGTTTTGGCCCAGGCGCCCAGGATGCCGAGCAACAGGCCCAGCAGCATCGTCTCCGCTGACAACTGCAACGTCAGCAACGTGCCGCGCAGCAGCGCGTCACGGCTGTCCCAGATGAAGCCGAAATGGAACACGTAGCCCACGCCGACGCCTCCCCTGGCCGGACCCTCGGTGCTGGCGTCGCTGGTGGCAAGGGAGAAACGGTCGTGCCGTCACGGTAGCGGCGCATGATTACCCAGTTCTACCCAGATCGTGGCCGATATGTTTTGCCGTGCCCGCACCGCGCAGGGTACGTTCGATGCGACGCCCCGCGACAGAACGGGCGCGGTCAGGAGGTTAAGGATGTTCAGGTTCCGGGGGGGTTTGATCAGGATCGTCGCAGCCGTTGCGTTGGGCCTGTTTCTGGCGCGGTCGGCGACGGCGCAGACCGTCGACGACATCATCAAGCACGGCAAGATCGTGTTCGGCATCGATATGGCCAATCCGCCATTCGGCTCCCTCGGCAAGGACGGACAGCCGCAAGGCTACGAGCCGGATGTTGCCCGGCTGGTCGGCAAATATCTCGGTGTTCCGGTCGAAATCGTGCCCGCCACGCCGCAGAACCGCATCGGCTATCTGCTGACCAACCGGGTGGACGTGATCATGATGGGGATCACGCCCGAGCGCGCCCGGCAGGTATGGTTCACCATGCCGTATGCGGTGGAGGCCGCGGTGCTGGTCGGTCCGGCAAGCGTCCACGTGAAGACCATGGCCGATCTCGCCGGCAAGCGTATCGGTATTCCGCGCGGCGCGATGCAGGACATCGTGCTGTCGAAAAGCGCGCCGCCGGGCGCCCAGATCATGCGGTTCGATGACCAGGCGACGGCGGTGCAGGCATTGATCGCCGGCCAGGTCGATCTGGCGGGCACCGGCATGTTGCAATACCAGCTCATCAATCGCGACGATCCCGGCAAGGGATATGAGACGAAGCTGATCCTGCGGCCGCTGCACTTCGGCATGGCGATCCGGCGCGGTAACATCGATCTGCTGCGGTTCCTCGACACCGTGGTCTACGAGATCAAGACCAATGGTGAGCTGGAGGCGATCAGCCAGCAATGGCGGCATCTGCCCGTAGGCGATCTGCCGCCGCTGTAATCGCCGCAATGGAACTGATCACGACACGCGGGTTGCGCATGCCGCGGCTGGGTCTCGGCACCGGCCTGCTGCGCAACGCGCCGGGGCAGGCGTCGATCGAACTGGCGCTGTCGCTGGGGTTCCGTCATCTCGATACCGCGGAGATGTATACCAATGAAGGCACGGTCGGGGCCGCGATCGCGGCATCCGGCGTGCCGCGCGGCGAGATCCACATCACCACCAAGATGCTGCCGGAACATATGGAACCGACAGAGCTGCGCCGGTCGATGGAACGCAGCCTGACGGCGCTGAGGACGAACTATGTCGATCTTTACCTGATCCACTGGCACATGGCGGGGATGGATCTGGGCGCGACGCTGGCCGAGATGATGCGGTTGCAAGATGAAGGCTACGCCCGCGCCATCGGCGTCTGCAACTTCAACGTTGCGCTGCTGCACCAGGCGGTGGAGGAAATCGGCGCGCCGATCGCGTGCAACCAAATCGAATATCATGTGCTGCTCGATCAATCCCCGGTGCTGCGATATGCGCGGAGCAAGGGGATCGCGGTGATCGCCTACGCACCACTGGCGCGCGGGCGGTTCCTGGCGCTGCCGGAGATGCAGCGGATTGCGCGCAAGCACGGCGCGTCACCGGCGCAGGTGGGCTTGAAGTGGCTGCTGGACCAGGATCTGGTCGCCGCGATCCCTCGCGCGGGACGGCGGGAGAGCCAGCAGGAGAATTCGACGCGCTGCGGTTGGTGCTGGACGACGACGATCGTGCTGCCATTGCGCGGCTGCCGAAGGATCAGCGGGTGGTCGATGTCGATTTCGCGCCAGTGTGGGACGCGCCGGAAGCGGTTTAGTGTGCCGCATCATGGGACATGGGAGTCATTTGCGCGTCAGTCCCACCGTCGCCAGCAGTTCCGTCGCGCTGACAATGGGCGGCCCATCGGCGAACCGGCGGCGGAGCCGGCTGGCAACAACGTTGCTGGGATCGGCAAGTCCCGGCTGCGGCGGCCCCCCGTGGGCGATGATGAAGTCCGCGCCGGATGCCACCAGTTGATCGGCTGCCTCGACCGTCGCGACACAGCCGGCGATGCGAAATCCAGCCTCACGCGCGCGGCGCAGGAAAGCGAGCTCCCGGTCGATGCCCAGATTGAAGCTGCCGAGAATCCCGCCCAGCTCGCCATCGATCACCGACACCGTCGGCAGGTTCACCACACCATCGACGCCGGCATTGCGCAGCGCGGTGAACACATCGTCATCGCGGCGGAACGGATCGACGCAGAACACACCGGCATAAACACGATCGCGACGCGGCGCCGGCGCGCCGATGGCGGCGAGCAGTTCCGCGTTCGCATCGTGCCAGGCCAGTCCGCCGATCCAGAATGCAACGGAGGCGTCCAGGCCGCCGAGGAACGGACACAACACCATCGGTGCGTCGGTGCGCCGCGGCGGTGGCCACGTCGTGATCAGGCGAAGCGCGGGTTGCTCAATTTTACCCCTCTGCTGCACGCTCCTGCCTTTCGCCCCCCGCCGCCTCTGATAGCTTGCGGGCCACGGGCGGGCCAGAGGCGCCACGCGACGGGAGAGTGAAATGCCCAGAGCCTATGTCTGCGGCACATTCGACACCAAGGGTCCGGAACTCGGCTACATCGCCGCGTGCCTGCGCGATGCCGGCGTGGATACCTGCACGGTTGATGTATCGACGCGGCCGCACCAGACAACGTGCGACGTGACCGCGGCCGATGTCGCGCGGCATCACCCGTCCGGCGAAGCGGCGGTGTTGGGCCTGGGCGATCGGGGCGCGGCGATCGCGGCCATGATCGTCGCATTCGAGCGCTTCGTTGCCAGCCGCGACGACATCGCCGGCATGATCGGTGCCGGCGGCAGTGGCGGCACCGCACTGCTGGCACCGGCGATGCGATCGCTGCCGGTCGGCGTGCCGAAGCTGCTGGTATCCACCATCGCGTCAGGAAATGTCGCCGCCTATATCGGCGCCAGCGATCTGTGGCTGGTACCATCGGTAACCGACGTGCAGGGGCTCAATCGCATCTCCCGCCGGCTGCTTGGCAACGCCGCCCATGCGCTCGCCGGCATGATCCGTTTCGCGCGCGCCGATGACGCGGCGCATTCGCGGCCTGCGGTCGGGCTGACCATGTTCGGCGTCACCACGACCTGCGTGCAGGCGGCCTGCGCGGCACTGGAAAACACGTATGACTGCGTGGTGTTCCACGCCGTGGGCACCGGCGGTCAGGCAATGGAGAAGCTGATCGCGTCGGGCCTGCTGACCGGCGCACTCGACGTCACCACGACCGAGGTGTGCGACCTGCTGATGGGCGGCGTCTTTCCTGCCGATGAAACCCGCTTCGAGGCCATCATCCGCACGCGGATCCCTTATGTCGCGTCCTGCGGTGCGCTCGACATGGTGAATTTCGGCCCGCTGGATTCGGTGCCGGAGCGCTATCGCGATCGCCGGCTGTATATGCACAACCCGCAGGTGACGCTGATGCGCACCACCGTCGACGAAAACGTGCGCATGGCGGAGTGGATCGCCGCCCGGCTCAACCGCATGGAAGGACCAGTGCGCCTGCTGATCCCCGAAGGCGGCGTATCGGCGATCGATGTGCCGGGACAGCCGTTCCACGATCCGGCGGCGGACAAGGCGCTATTCGATACGCTGTCGGCGCGCATCGTCGCAACTCCGTCGCGGCGCGTGACGCGGTTGCCGTGGGCGATCAACGATCCCCAGTTCTCGGCGGCGCTGGTGACGGCCTTCAACGAGATCGCGGGTTAGGAGAAGCACATGCCGAAGTTCCAGCGCCGCGATCTGATGCAGCGGTTCCAGGACATGGTGCGTCGCAACGAGCCGATCCTCGGCGGCGGCGCGGGCATCGGTCTGTCGGCCAAATGTGAAGAAGCCGGCGGCATCGACCTGATCGTCCTGTACAACTCCGGCCGCTATCGCATGGCAGGGCGCGGCTCGCTGGCGGGGCTGCTTGCCTACGGCAATGCCAACGATATCGTGCTGGAGATGGCGCACGAAGTGCTGCCCGTGGTTCGCAAAACACCGGTGATTGCGGGTGTGAACGGCACCGATCCGTTCCTGCTGACCGAGGACTTCTTCAACAAGCTGAAAGCGCTCGGCATCGCCGGTGTGCAGAATTTTCCCACGGTCGGGTTGATCGACGGGGTCTTCAGGCAGAACCTGGAAGAAACCGGCATGGGGTTCGCGCTGGAGGTCGAGATGATCCGCACCGCCCGCGCGATGGACCTGCTGACCACGCCGTATGTCTTCTGTGCCGCCGATGCTACCGCGATGACCACCGCCGGTGCCGACATCATCATCGCGCATATGGGACTGACCACCGGTGGTACGATCGGCGCCGAGACCGCGTTGAAGCTCACCGACTGCCCGGCGCTGATCGACGAATGGGCGGAGGCAGCAAAGAGCGTGCGCTCCGACATCATCGTGCTGTGCCATGGCGGCCCGATCGCAACGCCGGACGATGCGCAGTACATCCTCAACACCAGCACCCATTGCAACGGGTTCTACGGCGCCAGTTCCATGGAGCGCCTGCCGGTGGAAGCCGCGATCACCGAACGCACGCGGCAATTCCGGGCATTGACCCTGTCACGAGCCGCATCGAAACGGGCCGCATCGAAGAAGGACACCGCCGCATGACCACGTTTCGCAGCGACACCGCACCGCCCGCCTGGTGCGAGCTGGAGCATTTCGAGATCATCACATTACCACGCAATCAGGCAGTCACGCGCACGCCGACATCGCGCACCGAGCGGCTGATCGGCACCTCCGGCACCTGCCAGCTTCGGCGCGGCGACACCAGCCTGCTGCTGAAAGAGGCGCAGTTCATCGACATCGATCCGGCCGCTGGTGAGTGGACCATGCTCGGTGCATCCGATCCCGCGCAGTTCGTGCGGTTGTCCGGGCATTGGGGGCAGCAGATGGCGGGCTGCGGCATTTTCCGCGTGCAACGCTCGGATGCCGGCGACAAGGGCGATCCGGTGACCTATCCCAAGCACACCGCGATCGATCGGCATTACCACGATTGCGACGAATACTGGATCATTCTGGACGGCGCCGGCCAAGTGGTGGTCGACGACCGCCATACCAAGGTGCATCCGGGCGACTGCCTGTGCATCGGCACCGGTCATTCGCATGACTTCCCGCTGATCGATGCACCGGTGAAAGCGGTGTTCTTCGAAACCACGCTGTATGGCCGCAAGCGCACCGGCCATCTGTGGAACCACATGCACGGTCCCGCGGAACCCATGCCGGGGCGAGTGTGATGAAGCAGCGCGTGATCCATGTCGGCATCGGCAGCTTCGGCAAGCGCTGGTGCCGCGAGTTCCTCCGCGCCAACGTCGACGACGGCACGATCGAGGTTGTTGCGCTGGTCGATCTCGATCCCAAGGCGCTGGCCTACGGCGCTCAGGTGCTCGGGTTGCCGGACAGCGCCTGCTTCACCGATCCGCACCAGGCGTTCGATGCGGTGCAGGTGGATTTCTGCACCGTCGTCGTGCCACCGAATTACCACGAGGCAATCGTCGATATCGCCATCGCGCATGGCGTGGACGTGCTGAGCGAAAAGCCGATCGCGGACAGCATGGCGGGGTCGGTGCGCATCGCGCGCAAGATCAAGGCGGCGGCCCGCAAGATGGCGGTGACGATGAGTCACCGCTTCGACCAGGACAAGACGACGCTGCGGCGGATCATCCGCTCGGGCAGGTTGGGGCGGGTCAACAACATCTCCTGCCGTTATCAGTCCGACATGCGCCAGCACATGGCATGGGGCGCGTTGTTCCGTCACACCATGGACGATCCGATGCTGATCGAGGGTGCGATCCATCATCTGGACATCGTCGCCGATCTGGCGGGCGGGAAATGCGGTACGCTGTTCGCATCGACGTGGAAGCCGGATTGGGCGGAATATGCTGGCGACACCGATGGCATCGTCACCATGGTGTTCGATAACGGCGTGCGCGCGATCTACGAAGGCTCCAGCAGTACCGCCGTCGGCTTGAACGACTGGTATCAGGAGTATGTCCGCGTCGATTGCGAATTCGGCACCGCGATCCTCAACCATCGCGAGATCGAGGTGTTCACCCGCCAGGACCTGCCACGGCAAAAGCATCGCGAGGGAACGGGGCAAAAGGTGCCGCTGCTGATGCAGCCGAAGTGGATCAACATCTGGCTGATCGAGAAATTCGCCCAGTGGCGCGACGGCGGGCCGCCGATGGAGACCGAGGTGCAAGCGAACCTGCAAGCCTCCGCGCTGGTGTTCGGATCGATCGAGTCCGCGCGCACCAACTCGCTGGTGAAGGTGCAGGACTACATCGCCAGCTTCGGCTGAGCGATGTCCGCGCCGGCGGAACGTGTGCTGTTGGCGTTGCGTGCGGCGCAGGCGCGCAACGGCACGTTCCTGGTGGCGGCAGCGATCGGCACCGGCATGGCGGCGCAGGCCGCCGCGCGGGGTGGCGCGGATTTCCTGGTGGCGCTGAACGCCGGCCACCTGCGCAGCATGGGCGAGCCGTCGGTCGCCTCGCTGCTGGCGTTGCGTGACACCAACCGCTTCGTCATGGAATTCGCCAAGGCGGAAATCCGCCCGCGCACAGGACTGCCGGTGTTCGTCGGCCTTGCGGCGTTCGATCCGCGGCTGGAGATGGAGGTGCTGCTGCGCCAGGTACGCGATGCCGGTTTCGAGGGCATTACGAACTTCCCCACCGTGGCGCTGATCGACGGACGCTTTCGCCGCTTCCTGGAAGCCTCCGGCTTCGGCATGGCGCGGGAGATCGCGCTGTTGCGACAGGCGCGCGTGCAGGGGCTGGCGACGCTCGGCTATGTCCACACCGGAGCGGAAGCGCGGCAGATGGCAATGGCTGGCGTGGACATCGTCAACATCGATTTGGGCTGGAATACCGGCGGCGCGCTGGGTGTCGCCACGCGCATGCCGATCGCCGAGGCATCGGATATCGCGCGCCGCATGATCCGCACGGTTCGCAAGATAGCTGCCGATACCATCTGCGTGGTTGAAGGCGGCCCGATCGTGCGCCCGGAGGAGATGGATGAAGTCTGCCGCGCCTCGCGTGCGGATGGTTACATCGGCGGATCGACAATCGACCGGGTGCCGCTGGAGACGGCGATCGAACTGGTAACAGCGGCGTTCAAGACGATGGGCGCATTGCGGCGTCGCATGACGCGATTGGAGCGCCGGTTGGATCCACGCCGCATGCCGGTCTGCCTTGTCGGCGGGACGCCACCGGTGATCAGTGCACGTGCCGCGTACGAACAGGCCCTGGCAACCGATCTGCCGGCGTTGATCATCGGTGAGGCCGGCACCGGGCGACGCGACCTTGCGCGCGCGCTGCACGCCGGCAGCCAGCGCCGCGCCCGACGGCTCACATGGCTGACCTGCGTGACCGGGCGGGACCGCGCGGATGCCGACCTGTTTGGTTGCGAAGCAGGTGCCGCACCCGGTGTCACGCGGCGGCGGATCGGCTGGCTGGAACTGGCGCGCGGTTCCACGCTGGTGCTGGACGATCTGGGTGAGCTGGACCTGGCGACGCAGCGATTGTTGTGTGCCGCGGTCGAGAGCGGCGGCTTTCGTCGTGTCGGCGGCACCGATCATCTGCCGCTCGATGTACGCTTGGTCGGGGTGACGCGATTCGGCCTCGGCCGCGACACGGAGCGCTTCGATCCGCGGCTGCTGGACCTACTGGGTTCGGTGCGCATCGAGCTGGCGTCGTTGCGCAAGCATCTCGAGGATCTGCCGCAGATCATTCAGCACATGCTCGATGCGTTGACTGTCGGCAAGCTGCCGGTGGAACTGGACCCCTCGGCGTATCGCGTGCTGCTCGGCCATGACTGGCCCGGCAACAGCCGGGAGCTTGCTACCGTGCTGCAGCAGGCATTGCTGGCGGCAGGTGATTCGACGATCCTAGCGGCGCATCTGCCGCCGCTGCAGCCGCCGCAACCGCGCGATGCACGCGCCGGGTTTGCCAGCGAGCGCGAGTGGATCCTGGATGGACTGCGGCGCAATCGCTTCCGACGGGCGGAGACGGCGCGGTTCCTCGGGGTGTCGCGCAAGACGCTGTACAACAAGATGCTGGCGCTGGGACTGCTGGTCTCGGTGGCCGGACGACACCTTCGATGATGCGACCAGGGAGGCTGGCATGGTACGGATCTATGTAAGCGATGTGATCGACGCGCCGATCGAAAAGGTCTGGGCGCTGATCCGGGATTTCAACGGGATGCCGAAATGGCATCCGTTCATTCGCGACAGCCACGTGGAAAACGGATTGCCCAGCGACGCCGTCGGCTGCGTGCGCAATTTCCATCTCGCCAACGGCGGACATCTGCGCGAGCAGCTATTGTCGCTGTCCGATCGCAATCATGAATGTATCTACTGCATCCTGGAGAGCCCGTTGCCGGTGACCGGCTATGTCGCCGGATATCGGCTGCTGCCGATAACGGAGGGCAACCGCAGCTTCATCGATTGGTGGGCGGAGTTCGAGATCGCGCCGGCGGATGAGGAACGCATCATCGATCAGGTGAAGAACGGCACCTTCCGCCGGGCGTTCCAGGCGATCGCGGAGTATCTCGCGAAGTGATGCATTTGGATGCGCCGTTTCCTATCGACGTGACGCCGTGCACGACGCGCATCGTGCGGGTGCGCCTGGGCGGCCAGGCGCCTGGCGTTGCATCGTATCTTCCGCCGCATGCATGGTCCGACGTCCCATGCGAAACCCACGCAGGATCACCCACGACCATCGACACCGGCGAATTGTCGGTGTTGATATCGAACGACCGCGTCGCGTTTGCAGACCGTCTGGGCACGACCGGGCTGGTGCTGGCACTCGATCAGACGTGCATTCAGCCGCACTGCCTGGTTCGCATGCAGATCATGGGCGAGCAGCACTTTTACGGGCTGGGTGAAGGTGGTTCACAATTCGATCGCCTGGGTGTGGTCCGCCGTTTCTGGAATTTCCAGGTCAACCGCGGCCAGGGCGCCGACATCGCGATGCCGTTGCTGCTGTCCAATGCCGGCTACGGCGTGTTCTTCGACTCTTCCGCTGCGGCTACGTTGGAGCCTGGCGATGCCGCGGATGGTGCCTGGCTCGAATACCGCGGCGATGCCGGGCCACTCGATCTGTACTTCATCGGCGGCAGTGATCTGCGGCAAGTGCTGAGCGACGTGGCGACACTGCTCGGACGTGCAACGATGCCGCCGCGCTGGGCGCTGGGCTACATGCAGTCATCGCGACATTTCGTCGATGCGGCGGAGGTCTGCGATCTGGCAACCCAGTTCCGTTCAAAACGGCTTCCGTGCGACGCGTTGATCTTCCTGTCCACCTATGGCGATGCCAAGGGCTGGAACCGAGGCGTCGGACATCTGGAGTTCGAGCCGCATGTGTTCGACGGCGGCCGACGAGACGCTGTCCGGCTTTCGCGATCAGCACTTTCAGATCATCACGCATGAATATCCGGTGTTGCACGAAGCCTCGCCGCTGTTCGCCGAGGCGGAACGCAAAGGATATCTGCTGGACGTGGCCTATCCCCAACTCGCGCCACCGCATCCTGGTGCCGTTGTCTACAAGGAGGGGCAACGGCTGATCGATTTCTCCCGGCCCGAGGTACGGTCGTGGTGGTGGCAAGCGCATCGGCATCTGATGCTACTCGGCGTCTCCGGCTGGTGGCTTGATGGTGGCGAGGGTCCTCCTGCATCGGCGTCGCTGCACGAAGGATCCGCTAGCGTCCTGCACAACCGCTATGACCTGATGCGCCAGCAGGCGTTCGCCGAGGGCGAAGCGGCCGATCGCCCCGATGCGCGACCGTTCCTGCTGTGCCGGTCCGGCGGGCCGGGGATGCAGCGGTTCGGCGCGGCGCCGTGGTCGGGCGACATCAACGCGACATTCGCCAGTCTGGAGCTGCAAATTCGCACCGGACTGAATGTCGGCATGTCGGGCGTGCCGCACTGGGGCACGGACACCGGAGGCTTCTATCGCGTCGGCGCGAATGACGCCGAGCTGTTCGTCCGCTGGTTCCAGTTCAGCGCATTCTGCTCGATCTTCCGTGGTCACGGCTTCGTCTGGCGGCAGCATTTGCCGTGGTCGCATGGCGAAGCGGTCGAGAACATCTGCCGCCGCTATCTGGAACTCCGCTCTCGGCTGATGCCGTACAGCTACACGCTGGCGTGGCAGGCGCGCACGCTCGGGCTGCCGATGATGCGGCCGCTGGTGCTGAATTACCCAGATGACCCGAATGTCTGGGATCTCGGCACGCAGTATCTTTGGGGTGACGACATCCTGGTCGCACCGGTGACCCGCAAGGGGTCGACGCAATGGACGGTCTATCTGCCCGAGGGTGTATGGCACGACTTCTGGACGCATCAGGCCTATCAGGGACCAGGTGGCGTCACGGTGCCGGCACCGCTGGACACCTTGCCACTGTTCGTGCGCGCGGGGGCATTGATACCGCTCGGGCCGGTGAAGCAATACGACGCGGAGCCTGTCGCGAACGAACTGGTGGTGCTGGTCTACCCGCGGGGGCAGGCGTCGTTCAGCCTGTACGACGATGACGGGTACAGCAACCGCTATCTCGACAACGACTATGCCGTGACCGAGCTTGGCTGCGTGGCCACCGCGGAAGGCTGTGTGTGCCGTATATCGCCACCGACGGGTAGCGCGTCGGGACGCTCCTACGTGTTCAAGATCTTCGCGAAACGCTCGCCTCGTCAGGTCTTGATCGAGGACGTCCACGGCGCAACGCAAGCGGACCCGTCATGGTGGTACGATGGGACGTTTCTCTTCGTGCGGACCACGCAGTGTGCAAGCACCGTGCGCGTGGTTTGGTGATCGGTTACATGCGCAGCACGCGCCGCATCGCGCTCAGCGCCTCTTCCACCTGCGCGGCATCGATATCAAGATGCAGGCACGCGCGCCCGCGATAGGAACCGGAGCCGGACACCAATACCCCCTCCGGCCGTAGCCGGGCCGCGAACTCGCCCACGGTCAGACCGGTGCCACTGGTATCGAAGAATATCAGATTGGTTTCCGGCGTCTCGACCGACATGCCGGGAAGCTGTGCCATGCCGCGCGCCAGGGTGCGCGCATGAACATGGTCCTCCGCCAGCCGCTCGACATTATGGTCCAGCGCATACAGGCACGCGGCGGCGCACACGCCGCCCTGCCGCATTGCCCCGCCCAGCCGCTGCTTCCAGCGCCACGCCTCGCCGATGAACTGCCGCGAGCCGCCCAGCACGGCGCCCAGCGGCGCGCCCAGGCCCTTGCTGAAATCCAGCCACACACTGTCATAGCCGTCGGCCAGCTCTGCCGCCGGCACGCCCAACGCAACAGCGGCGTTCAGCAGCCGCGCGCCATCCATGTGCGTCGCCATCCCGTGCGCATGCGCGCACGCCGCAACCGCATGAAGCTGTGCCGCCGGCCAGCATGATCCTCCGCCCCGGTTGGCGGTCTGTTCCACCTCCACCAACCGCTGCGGCGGCGAATAACGGCTCGGGTGGCGGATCGCGGCTTCCAGCGTCTCGACGCTGAACTGCCCACGCTCGCCGGTCAGCCCGTTCACCATCACCCCGGCAATCGCGCTCTGCGCGCCGCCCTCGCTGGACAGAATATGGGCGGATTCATGCGCCAGCACCTCGTCGCCGGGCCGGCAATGAGTGGCCAGCGCCACCTGATTGCACATGGTGCCTGAGGGCAGGAACATCGCGGCTTCCTTGCCCAGCAGCTCCGCCACGCGGTCGCACAGCGCCCACACGGTCGGGTCCGATCCCGCCTGCTCGTCGCCGACCTCCGCGGACGCCATCGCGTCCTTCATGCCGCGCGACGGCTTGGTCTGCGTATCGGACGACAGATTGACCCGTACGGGAATCGAGAAATCGAACCGCTGAGGCTCGTAGGTCATCGGCTTGCTCCGGCTGCGCGCACGCGCGCCGTGGTAGCATCAAACCGGCGTGGCCCAAAACGCCGGCCTGGCGTGGCCCATGATCAGCTCCGGTCAGGCGATCGCCCGGTGATCGGAACGGTTCGCGCCTCGTACCCCTTCCACCGATAGATCGCGGCCGAACCGGCCCACACCAGCACGAACATGGCGATCGCCAGGAACCCGAGCGTCCCCATCTGCTCGTTCAGCCCGGCAACCAGCGGCCAGACGCCGCCTTCCAGCCGGAGCTGTCCGCCGATCAACCCAAGCACCTCCACCCCGCCGATCACCAGCGCCACCGCAACCGACGCGGCCGTGATCGTCAGATTGTACCAAAGCCGGCGAAGCGGCCGCTCGAACGCCCAGGAATAGGCTCCGAGCATCAGCACGCCGTCCAGCGTATCGACGAAGCTCATTCCGGCGGTGAACAAGGCGGGAAACACCAGCACCTGCCACGCAGACAGGCCCTGCGCCGCCTGCGTCGCCGCGATGCCCAGCAAGCCGACTTCCGTCGCCGTATCGAAGCCCAGCCCGAATAGGAAGCCGACCGGATACATGTGCCAGCTTCGGTTCACCGAGCGGAACAACGGCCGCAGCAGGCGGGCGAGCACCCCACCGCCACTCAGCATCGTATTCAGCGCGGCGTCGTCCACCCGGCCGCCCCGCGCCACCTTGCGGAAGCCGCGCCACACGCCGCGCAGAATCATCAGGTTCGCCAGCGCCATCAACAGCAGGAACGCCGCCGATACAATCGTGCTGATCAGCCCGCCGATCGCCTGAATCCCCTGTAGCCGGCCCTGCATCGCCCCGGCGGCAACAGCGATCACGATCGACGCCAGCACCACCACGGTGGAATGGCCCAGCGAGAAAAAGAACCCGACGCCGATCGGCCGCTTGCCGTCCTGCATCAGCTTGCGCACGACATTGTCGATCGCCGCGATATGGTCGGCATCGACCGCGTGCCGCAGCCCGAACACCCAGGCGAGCAACGCCAGGCCGAGCAGCGCCGGGTGCGTTGCAAACGCCATCCACGCCCAACCCCAGGCGACGACGTTCGCCGCGATCAGCGCAGCGCCGAGGGTCCGCGGCTTCGACTGGTGTTTCACGCGGCTGCCGCGACCGCCCGGGCCTGCCGCGCGATCAGCCAACGATACCAGTCCTGCATCCCCTCCCCGCTCTCCGCCGACACGCGCAGGATTTCGACGCGCGGGTTAACTTCGCGCGCAGCGGCGATGCAACGCGCCATGTCGAAACGCACATATGGCAGCAAATCGATCTTGTTGATCAGCAGCAGGTCGCCGACCCGGAACATGTGCGGATATTTCAGCGGCTTGTCGTCGCCTTCGGTGACCGAGACCACCACCACGCGCGCCTGCTCCCCCAGGTCGAACAGCGCCGGACACACCAGGTTGCCCACATTCTCGATCAGCAGCACGGAACCGCGCGGCGGCGCCAGCCGCTCCATGCCGTGCGCCACCATATGCGCATCCAGATGGCATCCGGTACCGGTGTTGATCTGCACCGCCGCCGCACCCGCCGCGCGGATACGCTCCGCGTCGGCGGAGGTGGCCTGGTCGCCTTCCAGCACGCTGATCGGCGCGCCGCCACCCCATTCGCGGATGGTGCGCTCCAGGATCGTGGTCTTGCCCGCGCCCGGCGAGCTCATCAAGTTCAGCGCCAGCACCTCGCGCCCGGCAAACCAGCCGCGGTTGCGTTCCGCAAATAGCTGATTCTTCGCCAGCACGTCCTGCTCCAGCGATACGGTCCGGCCGTGCGCCGGCGCCTCATCGTGATGATGGTGGTGCTCATGCGCGTGCTCATGCTCATGCCCGCCATGCGCCACCGTTCCGTCGATCGTCATCTCGTCCGAGCCGCAACCGCATGTCGTACACATCAGACGATCTCCATCTCTTTCACCCGCAACTCCTCTCCGGCGACAAGCCGCAGCGAGCCGCCGCAGTCGCAGCGCCCGTACGGCATCATCAGCGCTACCGTTCGACCGCACGCATCACACGTCCCACGGCCGGGCGTTTCAAGTATCTCCAGTTCCGCGCCTTCCACCGAGGTGCCTTGCGAGCACACATCGAAGCAGAAACGCAGCGCATCCGGCAGCACCGCGACCAGTTGCCCCACTTCCACCCGCACCCGCAACACACGCGCCCCTGCCGCACGTTCCGCGCAGGCGTCCACGACCGCGGTGGCGATGCTGAGTTCGTGCATCTCAGCAGATCCGCGGCAATTGTTCGCCCACCAGCATATCGACAACCCGCTCCCCGCCGAACGTGGTGTCCATCACCACCATGCCGACCGGTTCACGCGTGACCTCGCCGATGATGGCGGCCTCGCACCCGCCGCGTCGCCCCGCATCGCCGCCAGCACGCGATCTGCATGCGTCGCCGGTACCACCGCGACCAGCTTGCCCTCATTGGCCAGGTACAGCGGATCGAACCCCAGGATCTCGCAGGCGCCGCGCACGGTTTCACCCACCGGCACGTCACGCTCACGGATGCGGATGCCGACCTTGGAGCTGTGCGCGAACTCGTTCAGCACCGTGGCAATCCCGCCGCGCGTCGCATCGCGCAGACACCGGAGCCCCGGACATGCAACCAGCATGGCGGCGACCAGCCCGTGCAGCGGCTGACAGTCGCTCTCCACCTCCGCTTCCAGGGCAAGCTGGTTGCGCGCGATCAGGATCGCCACGCCATGCTGGCCCAGCGCGCCGCTGACGATCACCACGTCGCCTGGACGCGCATTGCCGGCCGACAACGCCACGCCTGCTTGGATCACCCCAATCCCAGCGGTGTTGATGAACAGCTTGTCCGCCGCCCCGCGCTCCACCACCTTGGTATCGCCGGTGACTATCGTGACGCCGGCGCGCTCCGCCATCCGTCGCATGCTGACGGCGACCCGCCGCAAGATCTCCACCGGCAGCCCTTCTTCCAGCACCATCCCGCAGGACAGGAACAACGGCTGCGCCCCGCCCACCGCCAGGTCGTTCACCGTACCAGCGACAGCCAACGCCCCGATATCCGCGCCGGGAAAGAACAGCGGATCGACCACGAAGCTGTCAGTGGTGAACGCCAGCCGATCGCCCAGCCGCGTCAGCTCCGCCAGCGGCAGCCGCGCCTGGTCTTCCAGCGCATCGGGCCGCTCATTGCCGAACGCGTCCAGGAACACATCCTCGATCAACCGGTGCATCGCCTTCCCGCCACCGCCATGCGACAGGTTGATATGCGTGTCGCGCATCCGTGCGCTCATGCCGGCACTGGCTCGGCGGCCGCGGTGCGGCGCCCATAGCTGTAGTACGCCGCGCAGGCCCCCTCGCTCGACACCATCAACGAGCCCAATGGCATCTCCGGCGTGCAGGCGGTCCCGAACACCTTGCACTGGTGCGGCTTGATGACCCCCTTCAGCACCTCGCCGCACTGGCAGGACCGTGGGTCGGCGATCCTGACATTCGGCACCGAGAATTTCCGCTCCGCATCAAAATCGGCATAGGCCGCGCGCACTCGCACGCCGGAATGGTCGATCGACCCCAGCCCGCGCCATTCGAAGAACTCGCGCAGCTCGAATACCTCCTGAATGGCTGCCAGCGCCCGCGCATTGCCGTTCGCCGGTACCACGCGACCATACTGGTTCTCCACCTCGCAGCGGCCGTCAGCCAGTTGCCTTCAGCACCATGTACGTCGCGTGCAGCAAATCCAGCGGCTCGAATCCGGCGATAGTGATCGGCTGGCGGTAATGGCGCGCGATGAACGCATAAGGCCGCGTGCCGATCACCATGCTGACATGGCCTGGCCCCAAAAACCCATCCAGCCGCAGATCAGGTGAATCCAGGATCGCCTTGATGGTGGGAATGATGGTGATATGGTTGCAGAACAAAGAGAAATTCCGCACGCCCTGGGCGCGCGCTTGAATCAGCGTCATCGCCGTGCTCGGCATCGTGGTCTCGAACCCGAGCCCGAAGAAGATCACCTCCCGATCCGGGTTCTTGCGTGCCAGCGCCAGCGCGTCCAGCGGCGAATAGACCATGCGCACATCGGCGCCCTCCGCCTTCGCCTTCAGCAGGCTCTTGCGCGATCCCGGCACCCGCATCGCGTCGCCGAACGTGGTGAAGATCACCTCCTTGCGCTCCGCCAGCGCCACGCAGTCATCGACACGTCCCATCGGCAGCACGCAGACCGGGCAGCCCGGCCCGTGCACGAACTCCACCTCCTCCGGCAGCATCTGCTGGATGCCGTAACGGAAGATCGTGTGCGTGTGGCCGCCGCACACTTCCATGATCTGCAACGGTCGCCGGCGAGTTGCCGGAATGCGCGGCAGCAGCAGACGGATCTGCTCGACCAGCACACGCGCCTTGGCCGGGTCGCGGAACTCATCCACATATTTCATGGCCGCGTCTCCGCCAGGCTGCCGCGATCTTCCGCCAGCAGTGTGTGCACCAGGTCCCACAGGATGTGATAGATGGTCAGGTGGGTTTCCTGAATGCGATGAATACTGTCGCTCGGTACTATCAGGCAGTGATCCAGGTCGGCGCTGTGCGCCATCTTGCCGCCGTCGTGCCCGGTCAGCCCGATGGTCACCAGCCCGAGCCGCTTCGCCGTGGCGAACGCCGCCAGTATGTTTTCTGAACTGCCGCTGGTGGAAAATCCGATCACGCCGTCACCTGCCCGTGCCAGTGCGATCAACTGGCGCAGAAAGATGTGCCCGAACCCGATATCGTTGCCGACCGCCGTCACCATCGCCATGTCGCACGCCAGGTTCACCGCCGTCAGCGCCGGCCGCCCGGCGGTGACGGGATGCACGAACTCCACCGCGAAATGCGAGGCGTCGCAGCTCGACCCCCCATTCCCCATGCTGAACATGCGCCCATTGCCGCGGTACACCCCGGCGATCGCGTCCGCCACCGCAACCACCGCTTCGGTCTGCTCGGCAAAAAACCGTTGCTTCATCGCCGCGCTGTCCGCCGCCTTCCGCCGCGCGGAATCCAACAGCGCGGCGCGCATCGCCGCCGGGTCCTGCCGCCCGCCATGCAGGAACGGATACAGCTCCTTCAACGGTTGCTCGTCGGACATCACGTCTCTCCTAGACAGACGGCTCGGGGCGCATTGCCTCCAGCTCCGCCTGCATTTCCCCCAGCTCTTGCAGCAGCGCCAGCGTCTGCGCGGCCTCGTCCGCATCGATGCGGCTCATCGCGAATCCGACATGCACCAGCACCCATTCGCCGATGCACGCCTCGGCTGGCCGGTCGTCCAGAATGAAACTGATATTCACCGCCCGGCGCACACCGCTGACGTCCACCATTGCCAGCGCGTCGGCGGGATCGATGATGGCAATGATCCGACCGGGAATTCCCAGGCACATGCTGATCAGCCTCCTTCATTGCCGGACAGCATCCGCGCGGCGGCAATTGCCGCCTGACCGAGCGCCAGCCCGCCGTCATTCGCCGGTACCGCCCGGTGCGTCAGCACCTGATGCCCCTGTGCCGTCAGTCGCTGCATTATCTGTTCCAGCAACAGCCGATTCTGGAACACGCCACCGGACAGCGCGACGGGCGCGCTGATGCCAAGCAGGTCCACAAGCCGCGCGACACCGGCAGCCAGCCCGGTATGGAACCGCGCGGCGACCACGCCAACCGGCATGCCCGCCGCAAGATCATCCAGCAGCACCGGCCAAAGCGGCGTCGGGTCCAGATGCATCAGCTCGCCGGCTTCGGTGATGCCGAACGGGTACGGTTCGACGTCGCCCATCTCGGCCGCCGCTTCCAGCATCATCGCCGCCTGTCCTTCATACAGCGCGCGATCGCGGCAGAACCCCACCGCGGCGGCCACCGCATCGAACAGACGCCCACACGAACTGGTCAGCGGCGCGTTGACGCCCCGCTCGATCATCGAGCGCAGCGCCGCGATCGGCTTGCCGAGCAGAAACCGTCCGAAACCACTGCCCCCATGTGCCGCGACAAACCGATCCCACCCCACGCATGCATCGATCTGCGCGAACGCATTGCGCCAGGGCTCGCGGACCGCCTGCGCGCCGCCCGGCATCGGCACCGGCCGCAGGCACGCCAACCGGCGACACCCACGATAATCCCCGAGCAGGACCTCGCCGCCCCAGATCGTGCCGTCGTCGCCCCAGCCCAGCCCGTCCAGCACGATGCCCAGCACCGGCCCGGCGTTCAGCCCGACACCGTTTTCCGCCATGCAGGCAGCGAGATGGGCGTGATGGTGCTGCACCTCGATCACCGGCAGCGCGTCCCGCCGGGCCAGCTCCGCACCCAGCTTGGTGGACAGATAATCCGGGATGCCGATCCACCGCGATCGCCCGCGGCGCGTGCGCGAACAGCGCCGCGTATTGCCCGAGCGAGCGCCGATAATCCACGCAGGCCGGCGCATTCTCCAGATCGCCCATATGATGCGACAAGATGGCCTGGCCGTCGCGCAGCAGGCAGAACGTGTTCTTCAGTTCCCCACCCATCGCCAGCACTGACGGCGCTTCACCGAACCCCTCCGGCAACAGGATCGGCGCCGGCGCATAACCGCGCGCCCGCCGCAGCACGCGCGCGCTGCCGCCCATGACCCGCACCACCGAATCATCCACCCGCCGCGCGATATCACGGTCGTGCAGCAGGAAATTCGCAGTGATGCCGGACAATCGCTGCAACGCCTCTTCGTTGCCGGTACATTGCGGCTCGTCAGACAGATTGCCGCTGGTCATCACCAACGGCCGGTCGATCCCGTCCAGCAGAAGGTGATGCAACGGCGTCGCCGGTACCATGAATCCTAGCGTCGTCAGACCGGGCGCCACACCAGGCAGCATGACCGCCGACCGCGCCTGCATCAGCACGATCGGTGCGGCCGGGCTTTGCAGCGCCGCCGCGTCCTCGTCCGTGACCACCGCGTAGTGCCGGATCACCGACAGATCGCGCGCCATCAGCGCGAACGGCTTGGCATCACGCCGCTTGGCCTGCCGCAGCCGTTCCACCGCCGCCCGGTTCGTCGCGTCACAGGCAAGATGGAACCCGCCGAGCCCCTTCACCGCGAGAATCTCTCCCGCCAGCACCAGGTCGCGTGCCGCGCTCAATGGATCGGACGACGCGGGACTACCGGCCGTTTGCAACCACACGGAGGGCCCGCACGTCGCGCAGGCAATCGGTTGCGCATGGAACCTCCGGTCGGCCGGATTGGCATACTCCGCCGCGCAATCCGCGCACATGCGGAACGCCCGCATGGTCGTGCTGGCCCGATCATAAGGAATCGTCTCGATGATCGACAGCCGTGGCCCGCAATGCGTGCAATTGGCGAACGAATACCGATAGCGCCGCGCGCCCCGGTCGAATACCTCATCCCGGCACGCCGCGCAGGTGGCTGCGTCCGGCACCACGCCGGTCCGCACCTCGCCCGACTGGCTTTCAACAATACGGAACTCCCCGGCCTCCGTGTCGGCGGCGGCCGACGCGCGTTCGATTGCGTCGATCCGTGCCAGCGGCGGAGGGGCGCGCCGCAGCTCGGTAACAAATGCAGCGATATCGTCCGCCGTGCCGGACACTGCCATGGCGACGCCGGCCCCGTCATTTCCGACCCATCCGCGCAGCCCATGGCGCCGCGCCAGCCGCCACACCGTCGGACGGAATCCGACGCCCTGCACCAGTCCGCGCACGCGGATCAGCTCGGAAAGCTGGGTGCCCGGCACAAGCGGCCTCCCGGCTCGCTCACATCGTGCTGATCCTGATGTACCGTGCCACGTCCTTGGCGTTCATCGCGATGACAGCCAGCACCAGCAGCCCAAGCCCGATCTTCCACACCGAGTTCATTGCACGCTCCTGTTCTGTACGTCGTTGTGCAGGCGATGGACCAGTCGCTCCACCGCGCTGACCGCCGGATCGATGGCGGCGGCAACCGGCGGACTGAGCCCCATCAGCCCGTCCTCTCCGCCCAGCGTCTGCGGCTCGCACGCCACCAGAAACAGCGGTGGCGCCTCGCTTCCCATCGCCCGCACCAGCGCCAGGGCGGCAACCGGATCCAGTCCGTGCGGCGATAGCGTCGCCGGGCCTGCCGGCACGCACCCCGGCTCGACCTCGATCACCGTTACCGTGCCGGGCGCCGCACCGCGCTGCGCCGCGTCCACCAGCACCACCGCGTCGTGCCCGTTCATCAGCGCGTAGAGAAGGTCGATCCCCCGGATACCGAAATCCACCGCAGTAACGCCCGGCGGCAGAGATCGACCGCGCAGCCGCTGCACCACCTCGATGCCAAACGCATCGTCACCTTCGAAAATATTGCCAATCCCGGCGATCAGGATGCTGCTCATGGCGTCACGCCCAGCTTTTCCACCTCGTCGGGGGCGAAGAAGAACCGGTGTCCCGGCATTCGCTCCAGCCCCAGGTCCCGTCCCGGATCGTCCAGCAGCGTGACCGCCAGATGCACCCGATCCTCGAAATCGCGCTCGATTGCCTCAATCACCGCGACCTTGCCGCGCAACACGATATCCATGATGTCCGCGCGAGCCCGTGGCCGCAGCCGGACGTGATCGCCCACCGAGAACGGCGGGCGCAGCGCCCCATGCATCCGCGCGAAATCACCTGCCCCCAGCCGCTCGGTGCGCTCCAGCAATGCGCGCGCGCGGGCGTCCGCCGATGCCATGTCGCGCTTTTCCTCATCGGTCATCGTCAGGATGCGCAGACTGAGGATCTCGTCGATTTCCGTTGCATCGAACAAGTCGCCGGGACTTTCGGCGGCAATCTGCGGATAGTCGTACAGGATGATGGGTGCCGCCAGCATCATGTCGCGTGCGCTGCTGGCGCCGACCAGCACCGGCCACAGGCCCTGGTTCGTGCAGCTCGCTACGGCGTCCGCCAGCGCCGGCGGCGGATCGATCGAGGACACGAAGCTTCCCCCGATGACACCCAGCAGCACATGCGTGGAGGCAAAGCTGGAACCCTGCGCCGACGCCCGAGCCGTCCGCGCATCCGCTGCCAGCGGCGTGAGATTCTCCACCCGTACCGTCAACCGGAACGTGCTATCCGCAACCTGTTCCGCCGCCACGGTGACCCGCCCCGACAGCATCGCGGCACTGCGCACCAGTTCCCCGGCGACACGGCCGTCCTTTGCCTGGGTCGGCTCACGATGCCGCTCCGCCGGAAAGTCGAACGGCACATCTGCCCCGCCCGCCAGCAACTCCGGCAGCGGCAACGCCGGCACGATGATATCCTGCTCGGTGGCTTCCTCCCACGCCAGGTAGCGCGTGCCATCCACCTCAAGAACCGCGACGGCGCACGGTGGCTCGCCCGTCTCGATCTCGCGCGCGACGATGCGCAGAAACCGCGGACGCACCTCCACCACCGTGTCCGCGCCGCCCCGCAGCACACATTGCACCTGCGCGACCCAGGGATCGCCGCCGCTGCTGTCCGCGTAGTCGCGCGGGAACAGCCCGCCGAACGTCCAGCGCTGCCGGTTCTTCAGCGTTTTCGGCCCGTACGGATACAGAATATAGCCCTGGTACAGGACCGCCGCGACGATGGGGGAAACAGCGCCGAAATTCACCGCCGCGCCTCCATCTCCGTCCCCGCCAGCAAAGCGTCGATCGCCTGCTCCCAGCTCGCCAGCCCGTGCTGACGCTTGTAACGATAGAGCCGGTCCAGCACGTCCTGCTGCAGGCACAGCCATCCGGCATTCGGATAGTAATGCTGCATCATCTCCCGCCACACCCGCACCGGCAGACGGAAGTTCGCGTCCCGTGTCCACGACACCTGGTCGATCTGCAACCGGTCGTCCGCGTCCAGATAGAAGATGGAGCCACTGAACAGCAGCGACAGCGCCACGTCCCCGTCCTCCAGGCCGTGGAAATACTTGGTCGCCGCGATGTTGAAGTCATAGCTGCACGGCACCGGAAGATCGACCGTGCAGTCAGCAACGAAGGCCGGCAC
This sequence comes from uncultured Pseudomonadota bacterium, assembly GCA_963777625.1. Lineage (GTDB taxonomy): Bacteria > Pseudomonadota > Alphaproteobacteria > Acetobacterales > Acetobacteraceae > DATDIC01. Next base: position 161,545 of record CAVZRO010000037.1, read on the forward strand.
CTGCACGCTGGTATGCGTCCACAGGAAGCTGCGCAGCGTATCACCCCAACGCGACGGCACACCGAACAGGTCCGACAACCGCTCCTGCTCATCAGCGTCGTAGTGGCGCCGCGTGGGTTCGATCCGCACCTGGCAGCGCAGCATCACGTTCTGCACCGGCAGCTCCGGCGTCTGGTTGGTGATATGCAGCGCGAACAGCAGCAGCGGCGTGACCGCATGCCGCGCGACGCTCGCCTGCTGCACGGCGAAGTCGAGCTCAATCATGCGCCCAGCTCCCGCCGGATGCAGCCGACTGACGCAGCCGCGCGAAAAAGCCGGAGATCGCCTCCCACGCCTCGCTGCCGCCGGACAGACCGCGCCAGTGCCGGCGCATCAGCCCGACCAGCGCATAGCAGCGGTCGATCGGCACCTGATAGAAGTCTCGCCGGCCTTCGGTGCGGTCGATCAGCAACGCCTCGATGTCTGGCTCCAGCGTCGTCAGCACGGGATTGCGGCGTACCAGCTCGCCCCAACTGTCCAGCCCCAGCAACGACTCCGTCGCCCCGGCAGGCCCCGGGTACAACGCCACCGGACGGTCCTGCGCCGTGCTGTGGAAGATGAACGCGAGGCCAATGGGAATTTGCAGGCTCTCCCACTCCGCCTCGCTCATCCGCATGTCGCTCAGCACCCGGACTTCAGTCGGCAGTCGGCGATACGGCCCGCTTCCCGCCAGCCCACCCGAGCACCGCTCGCACGCGCACAGAAGCCGCCGCTCGGCGATGTCCACCAGGTGCGGATGCTCATCATCCAGCACGCGGCCGCACAATTCACACCGCGTCACGTTCGGCGGCTGCACGAAGCGCCGGACCTGCCGCACCCAGTTGCGCGACGGCGCGACCACCAACATTCGTTCCCCTTCGCGCCTCAGCCCGCCAATGCCGCCAACGCCTCTCCGCCGACGGGATCGAGCCCTTCGATCACCAGTTCCTCCAGCTCCGGAGCCGCCTCTATCACCGCCGCTTCCACCTGCTGTCGCAGCGATGACGGATCACCGGGTCCGCGCCGCTGGACCACAAGCCGCGCCGACGTTCCGTCCACACCCAGCACAGTCACGCGCGTACCGGTATCCGCAAACTCCTGATTGAGCCTCGCCACCGCGCGCGCCACCCGCTCTGCCGGTTCCTCCGGGTGCAGCCCGTGCAGCAGCAGCACCGCGCGTACATGCGGATCATCCGCCAGCCGCGCCAGCAGCGCCGTGCCGTCCGGCATGGCCGCGACGATCGCCGCGACCCGCGCCAGTGCCAGCCCGTGCAGGTCCAGTACCACCTGTAACAAGCAGCGCGCCAGCTCGCGCGCCTCTGGATCGCCGCCGCTGTCCAACGCCGCTATCAGCGCCTCGATCCGCCGCAGAGATTCGTCGGCTTCGTTCATGGCTGCGAGTGCCGCGCCCCAAACATCGGCGAATGCACGGTTTCCAGCGTGCGGCCCTGACCCAGGAACATGTGCACGCCACAGGGCAGGCACGGATCGAAGCTGCGCACGGTGCGCATTATATCGATGCCTTTGAAATTATCAGCCCCGTTTTCCTCGAAGATCGGCGAACCCTGCACCGCGTCCTCGTACGGGCCCGGCGTACCGTAGATGTCCCGCGGATTGGCGTTCCACGGCGTCGGTGGATACGGATGGTAGTTGGCGATCTTGCCGTCTCGGATCACCAGGTGGTGCGACAGCACGCCGCGCACCGCTTCATGGAAACCGCAACCGATCGCCTCATCCGGTACCTTGAAATCGGTCCAGGTGGTGGTCCGCCCCGCCTGCACCTCGGCGAACGCCTTCTCCAGGAAGTGGTACGCCGCCGCCGCGCAATAGGCCTGGAAATACGTACGCGCCCGGTCACGCTCGATCGTGTTGCTCCATTTCGGCACTTTCCACTCGAACTCGACCGCCGGCTTCAGCGCCGTTTTCGGCAGGTAGATTTTCACGCTATGCCCGGTGGACTTCACGTAGCCGATATCCACCAACCCGGCCAACGCGGTTGCCCACAGCCGCGCGATTGCCCCGCCGCCGGTATCCAACGCCAGGTGGTCGCCCTTGTGCAGCCAGCGCGGCGACATCACCCAGGAGTAGTTGCCCTTGAAATCCCGCTTCTGCGGCCGCGGCACAGTGGTCTGGTTCCACGGATGATTCTGGTCCACGTCGTTGCCGAGCGGGTCCTTGTGCACGAACCGTTCGCGGTTTTCCCAGCCGTCGTAATACGAGCTGCCGAGCAGGATGCGTATGTTCAGGTTGATGTCCACCAGGTCCGTGGTCACCAGCTCGCCATCCACGATGACGCCGGGGGTCACGAACATGCCGCGCCCCCACTTGCTCATGGTGCGATACTGGTAATCGCAGATCTCCGGGTCCTGGAACGAGCCCCAGCAGCCCAGCAGGATCCGCCGCCGCCCGACCTCCTCGTATCCCGGCATGGCCTCATAGAAGAAGTCGAACAGGTCGTCGTGCAGCGGTACCGTCTTCTTCATGAACTCGGCGTAGCGCACCAGGCGGGTCATGTACTCGGTGAACAGTTGCACCGACGGCACCGTGCCCACCCCGCCCGGATACAGCGTGGACGGATGCACATGGCGCCCTTCCATCAGGCTGAACATCTCACGGGTGTAGCGGCTGACCAGCAGCGTCTCCCGATAGTACTCCCCGGTAAACGGATTGAGCGCAGTCATGATCTCGCCGATCGTGCGATATCCGTGATCGGCGGCGTGCGGCGCCGGCGTGTTCTTCGCCTTCTCCCACACGCCCGGATTGGTTTCCTTTACCATCTGCTCGCAGAAATCGACGCCGACCAGATTGTCCTGGAAGATATTGTGGTCGAACATATACTCGGCCGCTTCGCCGAGATTGATGATCCACTCCGCCAGCGCCGGTGGGCGGATCCCGTACGCCATGTTCTGTGCATAGACCGAACACGTCGCATGATTGTCGCCGCAGATGCCGCAGATGCGGCTGGTGATGAAATGCGAATCCCGCGGGTCCTTGCCTTTCATGAAGATGCTGTAGCCGCGGAAGATCGAAGACGTGCTGTGGCACTCGGCCACCGTTCTGTTATCGAAATCGATCTTCGTGTAAATACCAAGGCTCCCGACGATGCGCGTGATCGGGTCCCAGTTCATTTCCACCAGTTGTCCCGGCGTCCGCCCCGCACCCGCACCCGCCCGTGTATCGACATCGCGCACGATATCAGCCATTCCGGTTACTCCCGTTGCAGGTGCGTTATTGCGGATGGTGCCCCGTGGTCAGCTCCGGCCTGTTGTGCCGCCACTTGGGTTCCTTGTTCAGCGTGTGATTGGTGATCTTGCGCAGATTGCGGATCAGCGCGCCGTACGGTCGGATCAGCCCGGACGAAAACACCGCCCCCGGCGGCTCGTCCATGAACGGCATGAACTTGTCGGGAAAGCCCGGCATGGTGCAGCCGATGCAAATGCCGCCGACATTCGGGCAGCCGCCAATGCCCGAAATCCAGCCGCGTTTCGGCACGTTGCATTGCACCACCGGACCCCAGCAGCCAATCTTCACCAGGCACTTCGGCGAGCCGTACTCCTTCGCGAAATCCGCCTGCTCGTAATAAGCGGCACGGTCGCAACCATTGTGAACCGTATTGCTGAACAGCCATTTCGGCCGCAGTGCCTGATCCAGCGGGATCACCGGCGCCAGCCCGGCAAGCTGCCGCAAAAGATAAAGCAGCGTCTCCATGAAATTGTCCGGCTGCACCGGACAGCCGGGCACGTTCACGATCGGCAGCCCGGCCTTGGATCGCCACTCCCAGCCGAGATAATCCGCCAGCCCCATGCAACCGGTCGGGTTGCCCTCCATCGCATGGATGCCGCCATACGTCGCACAGGTGCCGGCACCCACAACCGCAAGTGCTTTCGGTGCAAGCCGATCGATCCATTCATTCGTGGTGATCGGTTGTCCGGTCTGCGGGTCAGTCCCCATCGCCGCCCAGTACCCTTCCCCACTGAGCTTCTCGTTCGGTATCGATCCCTCAAGCACCAGGACAAAGTTTTCCAGTTCGCCGCGTGCTGCCTGATGGAACGGCTTCAGGAACTCGTCGCCCACGGTGTAGGCCAGCACCGGATTGTGCAGATGCACCTTCGGCAATCCGGGTATCGCTCCCAGCACCACGTCCTCGATGCTCGGCTCGCTGGCGGCGGTGATCGACACCGAGTCCCCGTCGCAGCCAAGACCCGCGGTGATCCACAAGATATGGACCTCTTTGATATTGGGTATGTGCTGCGTCCGCTGGCCGTACGGTACCGACTGCGACGTCTGCGACATTGAACGCTCCCTGCCTCGACGCCGTCGATGCTAGACCCCGATGGGCCTGACCGACGGCGCAACAAGCAGTGAGAACGACGGGCGGCGGCTCACGTTTTCGTACGCGGGGGGCCGCCTGGGCTGTCAATCAGGGATGGATTGCGTCCGAGAACCGGGGCGTCTGCGTTTTGGCTGATGGCGATATCAGCCGGACATATCTGCCAGCATCGCCAATCGCGCCCGTCCGACCAGCGTTGGCTGGTCAAGCCCATGCAGCGCGTCGAGTATTTCAACCTGCAGCGACCCCGGTCCCCGCGCGCGTTCAGCCGCCAGCTCCCCGGCGACACCAAGGATTGCCAGCCCATGACTGGTGGCGGCCAGCGCATCCCGCTCCACCGCGAGGCAGGCGCCGACAATCGCAGTGGCGGTGCAGCCCAGCCCGGTGACCCGCGTCATCATCGGATGGCCATTGCTCACCGTGACGGTCCGACGCCCATCGGTGACGTAATCGGTGGCGCCGGTTGTCGCGACCACGGCGCCGGTGCGCTCCGCCAGGCGGCGCGCCGCGTCCAGTGCAGCCTCCGCTCCGGCTCGCGTATCCACGCCCTTGCCGCCGCCCGTCTCTCCGCCAAGGCTGAGAATCTCCGACGGATTGCCGCGGATAGCGGCCGGGTGATGGCCGATCAGCTCGCGCGCAACCTGCGTGCGATAGCCGATGGCACCGACCGCCACCGGATCGAGCACCCAGGGCGTCCCTGTGTCCACGGCTGCGTAGACCGCCAACCGCATGGCAGCCGCCCGCTCCGCGTTCATGGTGCCGAGATTGACCACCAGCGCCGCGGCAACCCGGACGAATTCGCCAACCTCGTCGGTGCCTTCGACCATCGCCGGGGAAGCGCCGACCGCGAGCAGGGCGTTGGCCGTACTGTTCGTAACGACAAGATTGGTGATATTATGCACCAGCGGTGCATGCTGCCGGATGGCCGCCAGCGTGCGCCAGGCTGCCTGTGCATCCGCCGCGTCGATCATGCGGCGGCGTGGTCCTTGCACCATTGCGCCACCTGCGCGTGGGTGGCGAACCAGCATTTTCCTTTCACCTTGGCGTGCTTGATCAGCCGTTCCAGCACCGGCAGACGCGACCGATGACCGGTCACGTGCGGATGCATGGTCAGCAGGAACAGCCCGCCTTCATCCCACGCGCCCTCAAACTCCGCCGTGAATATCTCCGCCACCCCGGATGGCGGCGTGTAAGGGCGCAACGCGGAAAATCGCACCATGTTGTAATAGACCGCATCATCGCGGATCCATTCCGGCGGCAGCTCGACAATGCCCGTCGCTTCACCGTCCGCCGTCAGCTCGTACGGTTCGTCATCCGCCATCAGGCTGCTGTCGTACAGCAGCCCCATCTCGCGAATGATCGACAGCGTGTTGACCGAAAAGTCCCAGCTCGCCGTCCGCATCCCCACCGGCGCACGCCCGGCGAGTTTCGCCAGCACATCGGCGGCACGCATCGTAAGCTCGCGTTCGTGATTGCCCGGCAAGGTGGTGTTGGCCTCATGGATCCAGGAATGGATGCCGATCTCGTGCCCCTCCGCGGCGATCGCGCGCACCTCATCCGGATGCAGCAAAGCCGACACCGCGGGATAGAAGAAGGTCGCCGGTACGCTCTCGCGCTCCAGTAATTTGCGGATGCGCGGCGTGGCGGAACGTGAGCCATACTGGCCCTGGCTGATGCGCATCGGGCTTTCATCGGCGTCGCGCAGCGGGATCGTTTCATGATCCGCATCGAACGAGATCGCCACCGCGCAGCGCGCGCGGTCCGGCCAGTGTGTCGGCCGCAGGCTGCGGCCGGCGCGGGCACGGCCGACAATGCCGCGCCAGGTCGCCTCCGGCCACTGCCAGGGCTCACCGTCGGGATGCGTGCTGCGTGGCTTGTCGCTCATGGAGGGTTTTCTCCGCTTCCGTGCAGCGCCATGCTGCGCCGGTCAAACCGAAGCGGGAAGATGGCGATGCCGGGGACCGATATTGCACTGCTGTCGGCCGAGGAGATGCTCGGCCTCTATGCGCGCCAGGCGCTCAGCCCGGTGGAGGTGCTGCAGGCCGTCACCGAACGGGTGGCGCGATTGAACCCGCGGATCAATGCCTTCGTGGCGATGAATCCGGGGGCGTTGGCGGCGGCCGGCGAAAGCGCCGCTCGATGGCGCGCCGGCCGCCCGCTGGGGCTTCTGGACGGCGTGCCGGTGACGGTGAAGGATCTGGTGGACATCGCCGGGTTTCCGACGCGGCGGGGAAGCCGGCTGACCGATCCCGCCCCGGTGGCCGACGACGCTCCAATGGTCGTGGGGCTGAAAGCGGCGGGGGCGGTGATCCTGGGCAAGACCTGCACGACCGAGTTCGGCTGGAAATCGCCCGGCGACTGTCCGCTGACGCGGAATCACGCGCAATCCGTGGAACACCGCGTTCAGCACGGGGGGTTCATCGTCGGGCGCCGGCGCGGCGGGGGCGGCAGGGTTCGGGCCGTTGCATGTCGGCACCGATGCCGGTGGCTCGATCCGGATCCCAGCCGCCTGGTGCGGGCTGGTCGGGCTGAAGCCGAGCTACGGGCGCGTGCCGCAATGGCCGGCCGGCGCGTTTGCCACCGTTTCGTGCGCCGGCCCGATGACGCGCACGGTGCGCGACGCCGCGCTGATGCTGTCGGCGATGGCACAGTATGATGCGCGAGACCCATTCTGCGTGCCGGACGACGGCCGGGACTGGTGCGACGACATCGAGGATGGTGTGACCGGGCTGCGGGTGGCCGTGCTGCGCAATCCCGGATTCGATGCACCGGCCGACGCCGAGTTCGTCGGCGCCGTGGAACAGGCGGCACAGATACTGAGCGACGCCGGCGCCTTCGTGGAGGACGCCGATCCCGGGCTGCCGGATACGCGCCAAATCTTCGCGCGCGTCTGGGGTGTGGCACTCAGCCGGCTGGTCGGCCTGTTCCCGGCCGAACAGCGGAGCATGCTGGACCCCGGACTGCTGGAGGTGGCGCGCACCGACGGCGGCATGTCGGCGATCGAATTCATGGATGCCGAGGCGTTGCGCGTCGCCGCGGCACACGCGATGGCCCGGCTGCATCAGCGATACGAACTGGTGCTGTGTCCCACCGTGCCATGCGGACCGCCGGAGGCCGACGCGCCGACCGTCAACCCGGTCGAGGCGCTATGGAGAAGCTGGGCGCCGTGGACCTTCACCTTCAACCTCACCCGCCAGCCGGCGATTACCGTCCCGGTGGGTTTCGGTGCCAACCGGCTGCCGCGTTCGGTGCAGCTTGCGGCGGCGCAGTACCGCGATGACCTGGTGCTGCGCGCAGCGCGCGTGATCGAACTGGCGGAGCCATTGCCGCCAATGGCCGAACCGGGACTCTGACCCACAGGGCCGAGACAAATCAGGCAGGTATTCCAATGAGCGATGAACGCTCCACCGCCGGCCGCGTACCCAAGTCCGGCGTCCGTGCGCTGTTCCGCCGCGACGCGCGCTGGCAGGCCTGGCTGGACGTGGAAGCGGCGCTGGCGAAGGCACAGGCGGAGCTGGGGATCATCCCCACCGACGCCGCGGACGCAATCGGCCGCGCGGCGCACCTCGACCTGCTGGACCCGGAGCGGATCGACGAAGCGGCGCGCCGTACGAGCCACACGATCGTGCCCCTGGTATGGGAATTGTCGCGCGTGGCCGGCGACGCCGGACACTGGGTCCATTGGGGCGCCACCACGCAGAACATCACCCAGACCGGCGATCTGCTCCTGCTGCGCCACGCGCATCGTCTGTTCCTGATACTGATCGGCCGGGCATTGCAGGCGATGGCCGATCTGGCGGAGCGCGGCGCCGACATGGTGATGCCGGGCCGCACCCATGGCCAGCACGCGCTGCCGCTCACCTTCGGCTACAAGGCCGCGGTCTGGATCGACGAAACGCTGCGCCATGTCGACCGGCTGCGGCAGGCGGAACCACGCCTGTTCGTCGCGATGTTCGGCGGCGGCGCCGGGACGTTCGCGTCCGTGGGCGCGCAAGGGCCGGAGATCCAGGCACGCCTGGCGGCGCATCTCGGCATGCAGCCGATGCGGGTGCCGGCGCGGACGATAATGGACCATCTGGCGGAATATGTCGGCCTGCTCGGATTGCTGGGCGCGAGCTGCGGCAAGATCGGGCGGGAAATCTACACCCTCATGAAAACCGAGTTCGGTGAGGTGGAGGAACCGTTGCCGCCCGGCACGGTCGGCAGCTCCACCATGCCGCAGAAGCGCAATCCGCAACTATGCCAGGACATCATCGCCGCGGCGGCGGAACTGCGCTCGCTCGTGCCGCTGGCGCTGGAGGCGGCGCAGACCGAGCACGAAGCAGACCGCGCCAACACGCTGATGATGCATGAGGCACTATCGCGCGCGGCGGTGCTGACCGGCGACGTGCTGGTGCGGGTGATCGCGGTGCTGGGCGAGCTGAAGCTCGATCCCGCGCGGATGCGACGCAATCTGGACCTGAGCGGCGGACTGATCATGGCGGAGGCAGTGATGCTGAAGCTGGGCGAGGCGATCGGCCGCCAACCTGCGCACGACGTGGTGTACGAGGCGGCCCAGACGGCGGCCGTGTCGGGCGTTTCGTTCGCGGATTTGCTGGCGAAGGACGCAAGAGTGACCGCGCACGTGACCGCCGACGGGATCGCAGCGTTATTGGACCCAGTGGGATATGTCGGGCTGTGCCCCGAAATCGCGCACGACGCGGCGAACCGGGCGCGAGCCGCGGCACAGGACCTGACCCGCGGAGAGTAATACACCCCTGAAGGCAGACCCATCGCCCTTCCCCGTCATCCCCGCGCCCCTCTCGTCATCCCCGCGCCTCTCTCGTCATTCCCGCGGAAAGCGGGAATCCAACGCCTGCCCACGCAACCCGCGACCTCGCCATGAATGCCCGCCTGCGCGAGCACGACGACGGAGAGTCAGCCTCTCGCATTCGACGTATGAACCGCGGCATCTGGATGGATCGATGCCCGCACGCTATGGGTCCGCAACTGTACCACCCACCCGGAGCGACCCCGCCGCGATGACCACGAGCAGTGCCGATTCACCCATTGCCATGTTCGACCTCACCGGCCGACGGGCGCTCATCACCGGAGCCCGGCGCGGCATCGGGCGAGCGATCGCTCTGGGTTTCGCAGCGCAAGGCGCTCATGTCGGCGTACACCACGCCGGCACGGCGGAGGAACAGGCGGACGCGGAGTTGGTCATCACCGACATAAAGCGCCGTGGCGGCGTGGGAGAACTCTTCGCGGCCGATTTCGTCCAGGCGGGCGCCGGTACGAAGCTGGCCGCCACGGTTGCAGCCGCCCTGGGCCCGATCGACATCCTGGTGCTGAACGCGTCGATCGAGTTGCTGGAACCGTACCATGCCATCTCCACCGACCGGTTCGACCGGCAGATCGCCATCAACCTGCGCGCGCCGCTGGAGCTGCTGCAAGCCGTCGTCCCGGGCATGACGGAGCGCGGATGGGGGCGGGTTTTGGCGATCGGTAGCATTCAGCAAGTGAAGCCGCACCCGGAAATGCTGGTCTATGCCGGGACCAAGGGCGCGCAGCTCAATTGGGTGCGCAACATGGCCCGGCAGGTGGCAAGCCATGGAGTCACGGTGAACAACCTGGCACCGGGGGCAATCCTGACCGGGCGCAACAGCGCACGGCTGGCGGACCCGGACCGTCGGCAGCAGACGGAGCGGCGGATTCCTGCCGGGCGTCTCGGTCGGCCGGATGATCTTGTCGGCGCAGCGCTGCTGCTGTGCTCGGAGGCGGGCAGCTATATCAACGGCGCCGATCTGCTGGTCGACGGCGGCCTCGCCGTCGCCTGAGCGAAGGCCGCCAGGGCGCCCCCATGGCCCCGCACCCTTGGGGCCATCCGTTTTGATTGGGGGTGGGGGTGGGTGCCAACACATCTCCCGCCAACAGCCCCGTAGGCACCCACACCCAACCCAAATAGTGGGTTCCAAGGGCGAGCCCTTGGCGGGTTCGGGGCAGCGCCCACGCCTGCCCTTCCCGTCCCAGGCCCTCGTCATCTCCCGCAAATCAGCCTATCTAACGCCCATGTTGCGCTGCACAGCAGCGGCGCCCCCAACCCCAGCCAGAGCCCCGCGTGAGCGACACTGACAAAACGCCTCCCGGCCCTCCCGAGGACCTGCATCCGGTGACTGCTCGAGGAGGAGATGCGCCGCTCCTACCTCGACTACGCCATGTCGGTCATCGTCGCCCGCGCCCTGCCGGACGCGCGCGACGGGCTGAAGCCGGTGCATCGCCGCATCCTGTTCGCCATGCAGGAGGCCGGCTACACGCCGGACAAGCCGTACCGCAAATCCGCCCGCGTGGTCGGCGACGTGATGGGCAAATACCATCCGCACGGCGACGCGGCGATCTACGACGCCATGGTGCGCATGGCGCAGCCGTTCTCCATGCGGGTGCCGCTGATCGACGGGCAGGGCAATTTCGGCTCGGTCGACGGCGACCCGCCGGCGGCGATGCGCTATACCGAGGTGCGGCTCGCCCGCGCCGCCATGCTGCTGCTGGAGGACATCGACAAGGACACCGTCGATTTCCAGCCCAATTACGACGAGAGCGGCCGAAGAGCCGCGGGTGCTGCCCTGCCACCTTCCCCAACCTGCTGATCAATGGCGGCAGCGGCATCGCCGTCGGCATGGCCACCAACATCCCGCCCCACAACTCCGGCGAGATCATCGACGCCACCCTCGCCCTGGTCGGCCGACCCGGACATCGGCCTGGACGAGCTGATGCAGCATCGTCCCCGGCCCGGATTTCCCGACCGGCGGCATCATCCTCGGCCGCGCCGGCATCCGCTCCGGCGTTCGAGACCGGCCGCGGCTCGCTCGTCCTGCGCGCGCGCGCCGAGATCGAGGAAATCCGCCGCGACCGCCAGGCCATCATCGTCACCGAGCTGCCCTACCAGGTGAACAAGGCCGCCCTGCTGGAGCGCATCGGCGAGCTGGTGCGCGCCAAGCAGATCGAGGGCATCGGCGAGCATGCGCGACGAGAGCGACCGCTCCGGCATGCGCATGGTGATCGAGCTGAAGCGCGACGCCACCGCCGAGGTGGTGCTGAACCAGCTGTTCCGCTTCACCAACCTGCAGATCAGCTTCGGCGTCAACATGCTGGCGCTGGATGGCGGCCGGCCGCGGCTGATGGGGCTGAAGGACGCGCTGCAATGCTTCATCGCGTTCCGCGAGGACGTGATCCTGCGGCGCAGCCGCCACGAGCTGACCAAGGCGCGCGACCGCGCCCACCTGCTGGTCGGGCTGGCGATCGCGGTGGCCAATATCGACGAGGTCATCCGCGTCATCCGCGCCAGCGCCGACCCGGCGACCGCGCGCGCCGCGCTGATGGAGCGCGACTGGCCGGCCGCCGATATCGGCGCCCTGCTGGCGCTGATCGATGAGCCGGGCAACGTCATCACCGCCGGAACACACCGTGCGGCTGACCGATGCGCAGGCGCGCGGCATCCTGGACCTGCGCCTGCAGCGCCTGACCGGGCTGGAGCGCGAGAAGATCCAGCAGGAAATGACCGAGGTCGCGGCGCAGGATCCGCGAACTGCTCGACATCCTCGGCTCCCACCCGCGCCGCATGGAGGTGATGCGCGAGGAACTGCTGAGGGCCCGCGCCGCCCTGGCTCAGCCCGCGGCTGACCGCGATCGAGGAAGCCGATGCCGACCAGGACGACGAAAGCCTGATCGAACCCGGCCAGATGGTCGTCACCATCACCCGCGACGGCTTCATCAAGCGCACCACGCTGGAGACGTTCCGCGCCGCAGAATCGCGGCGGACGCGGGCCGCACCGGCGCCGGCACGCGCGGCGACGACATCGTCACCCGCAGCTTCAATGCGCACACCCATCAATGGGTGCTGTTCTTCTCGTCCGGCGGCAAGGCGTTCCGCGAGAAGGTCTGGCGCCTGCCGGAGGCGTCACCGACCGGCGAAGGGCCGCGCGCTGGTGAACCTGCTGCCGGAACTCGGCGCCGACAGCATCACCACCGTTCTGCCGCTGCCGCAGGACGAGACGCTGTGGGAGCAGCCTGCACCTGGTGTTCGCCACCGCGTCAGGCAACGTCCGCCGCAACCGGCTGTCGGATTTCCGCAATGTGCGGGCCGCCGGCCTGATCGCCATGAAGCTGGACGAAGGCGACCGGCTGATCGGCGTCGCCACCTGCCGCGAGGGCGATGATTTGTTGCTCGCCACCCGGCGTGGCCGCTGCATCCGCTTCCAGATCACCGACGACACGCTGCGCGTCTTCGCCGGCCGCGACAGTTCCGGCGTGCGCGGCATCCGCCTCGGATCCGGCGACGAGGTCATGAGCCTGTCCGTGCTGCGCCATGTCGACGTGGACACCGAGGAACGGCTCGCCTACCTGAAATGGGCCAGCGCCCGCCGACGCGGCACTGGCGAAGACGAGGAGGCGGACAGCCCCGCCGAGCCGGAGGAAGTGGTGCCCGAGGTCACCCTGTCCGACCGAGCGGATCGCCGCCCTGCAGGAAGCCGAGGAGTTCCTGCTGACCGTTACCAATGGCGGTTTCGGCAAGCGCAGCTCGGCCTACGAGTACCGCGTCACCGGCCGCGGCGGCCAGGGCATCGCCAATATCGCGCTGGCCAAGCGCAATGGCGGCGCCGTGGTCGCCACCTTCCCGGTGCGGCCGGGCGACGACGTCATGCTGATGACCGACGCCGGGCGGCTGATCCGCGTGCCGGCCGACCAGGTGCGCATTACCGGCCGGCAGGCGATGGGCGTGACGCTGTTCCGCATGAGCAACGGAGAGCAAGTGACCAGCGTATTCCCGGTCCTCGAGGCGGGCGACAACGCCGCCGATCCGGATGCCGATCCGCGGACGACGGCGACGACCCCTCTGGCACAGATGACGACGCCGGCGCGGATGACGGCAATGAATGACATGCCGGCGGCAGCGGATCGGCGTCTATCCGGGCACCTTCGACCCGGTCACCAACGGCCATCTCGACATGATCGCCCGCGCCGCGCGCCTGCTCGACCGGCTGATCGTCGGCGTCGCGATCAACACCGGCAAGACGCCGCTGTTCCCGCTAGAGGAGCGGGTGGAGCTGGTGCAGGCGGAGATGTCGGCGATCGCCGATCGCAACGGCACCGTGATCGAGGTGCGGCCGTTCGAGGGTCTGCTGATCGACTTCGCCCGCCAGATCGGCGCCTGCATGATCGTGCGTGGGCTTCGCGCGGTCTCGGATTTCGACTACGAATTCCAGATGGCCGGGATGAACTATCGCATGGCGCCGGACATCGAGACTGTGTTCCTGATGGCCAGCGAGCGCCACCAGTTCATCGCCTCCCGCTTGGTCAAGGAGGTGGTGATGCTCGGTGGCGACATCGCATCCTTCGTCCCGCCCTGACGCTGGAGCGCACGCTGAAACGCGTGCGCGGTTGACCGCGTTAGCCTGGAGACACGCAATGCAACGACGACACCTGATCACCGCGGCCGCGGTCGCGCCATTCATGATGGGAGTTCACATGAGCGACACCGCCGCGCAGCAGCCCAAGCTCGATCCGGAGAACACGATCTATCTGGACCTGACCTACGGTCGGGTGGTGATCGAGATGTTTCCCGACATCGCGCCCAATGCCGTGGAGCGGATCAAGACCCTGTGCCGCGAGCATTTCTACGACGGCACGCCGTTTCACCGGGTGATCGAGGGCTTCATGGCGCAGGGCGGCGACCCGACCGGCACCGGCACCGGCGGCTCGCCCTTGCCCAATCTGCCGGCGGAATTCACCAACCGGCGGCACTTCCTGCGCGGCACCTGCGGCATGGCGCGCTCGGCCGACCCGAACAGCGCCAACAGCCAGTTCTTCATCATGTTCGCGCCGGCGCCGCACCTGGACGGGCAATACACGATCTGGGGCCAGGTGGTGCGCGGGATGGAGTTCGTGGACAAGCTCAAGCGCGGCAGCGGGTCCAGCGGCACGGTGCAGAACCCCGACCGGATCGTGCATATGCAGGTGGCGGCTGACGTGAAGGCCTGACCTTGACCCGCGCCGCCGCTTGGCGTTCAAGCCAGCGCGGTCGAGCCCGTAGCTCAGTTGGTAGAGCACGAGACTTTTAATCTTGGGGCCGAGGGTTCGAATCCCTCCGGGCTCACCAGTAAGACTTTAAATACCACACAATTTACACGCTACGGCCGGAACAACCGGAAACCCCTGCCGTAAATGTCCGCACAGTGTCCGCAAAACCGGCCCGTATTCCGGCGGGCGCTGGCGAACGGCGGCAGGCAACCAGGCCGCCGGCGCAGGGTTATCTCGCCATGCAGCCAGATCGCCCGCCTCAGACCGAAGTTCCGTTGCCTGACCCCGTGCCGCCCGTGAGGGAACCGCCCGAGACGCCGCCACTGCCAGAGGGGCCGCCAGACCCGCCGCCTGATCCCATCCTGGCGTGACGGTTACAGGCAGCTTGCTCCTGTCGGCGACGATATCGCCACGCTCCAGAAATAGGGCGGCTGCACGGGTCGCCACCGATCCTTGTTCTCTGTCCGTTCTCTGTGCTTCCATGCCACCCATGCCGGATCAGCCGCCCTGAGGTAGAGCCATTATCCTTGCGTGATCGGTGCGGAGCCTCCGAAATTATTGGCTGCGCAAAGTGCGCTGCGGCTGTGGGCGCTCGGCCACCTTGCCGTTGCGGCTGGCAGCCCACACCGGGTTGACTGTGGCCGACCTGATAATCCAGCTCCGATGTGAGACGTGCCACCAGCGCTCCTGTAGCGTCGGCCTGGTCGGCAACGGCGGCCGGGGCAGCCGGCATCCCGGGCTATCTGGCTGGCGGGTGGAGTTGTTGAGCGGGGAATGAGACCGGCGCCTAACGCCGATGCCCCCGAGACTGCACTGGGGGATAGGCAGAGTGGCTTTCGAATTCGATCAATTCGCGAGCCCGATGCCAGAATTGGTCCGCCCCTCCCTCCGGCCGGCCTTCCACTCCGACAGGAGTAGCTAGCGTCCGAATATTCTGCTGGATATTTGGCTTGTGACTCGCATCACCGGGCTTCTGGTCGGCATCAACCATGTTGTTGTTGTCCTAATCAGAGTGCACCCGCTGCACCGGCCGGCAGTATACGTTAAGCTGGCCCATGTCGGATAGGAAAGCCCCGCTGAAAGCCACGCCTGCACGGATCGTGACAGCGCCGCGGCTCTATCACTTCGGACGCAGCGGCAACCGCCTAACGCTCCGTCAACTTTACCCGTCATCAGCTCCGGCCCATTGTTCCGCGGTCGCCAACGCGCCGAGCCACCGGCCACACCCGCAACGTCCCTTCCGCCGACGCGTGCAGCAGCGTGGGGGGATAGCCCTCCATCTCACCAAGCCAGGCCGCCAGTCCGCCGCTTCCAGGATCACCGGCATGCGGTCATGCAGCTCAACTACGTCCGGGCCGGCGGCCGTGGTGATGATCGCGAAGGTGCGCATCACGCTGCCATCCGGCCGGCCGAAACTTTCCCAGATGCCGGCAAACGCCATCGGCTGTCTATCCTTCCGGGCGATGGCGAGGGCTGCTTGCCGCTGTCCATGACCCGCCACTCATAGAACACGTCCGCGGGCACGATGCAGCGGCGCCGGATGAACGCAGCGCAGAACGCAGATGCTTTCGCCACAGTCTCCGCTCGGGCATTGATCGTTGGCGACCGCTTCTTACCCCCTTGCCACCACCGCACGATTCCCCACGTCAGCAGGTCGAGATGACGCTCGCCGGTGTCGGGGTGGCGCCGCACCACGGGCGCCGGTTGCGTGGGGGCCAATTCGACGAGCACGCAAGGTCGGGAACGGGTTACGCGTCCCGAAGATGCGCGACAGGGCTTCAGCGGGCAGGAAACTGGCGTATCGGCCGCACATACCGGGATCGTAGCAAATAGGCGGCGGTTGGCAACCGCAGCGGCCGGCTGGTAGCGCCCGTTTCCTACCTATACCACAAGGCATGCCGACGCGCATCGTCCACGCCAAGCCGCCAAACAAGATCAGGCGCCCCCCGCCCAAGGTTAGCACCGGCCGAACCCCAGCCAGCCCGGATCGTGGTGGCACGCAAACCGGGTCGGCCTCCGATGCTTTGGTCCACCGACCCGGATAGCGCCGCGGAGGCCGCCGATCGGCTCTGGCTGGAGCTGGTGCGCTTGACGGGAAGGACTCCAGCAATCGATGGGGCAAGGGGGGTGCTCGGCCGGCCACCCACCATAGGACAGCTCGGGCCGCTCACCCATGATGGCTCGGCGAGGCCGGACCAGGCATTCGCGTTCACCCTGGCTCGGCCGCCGGCCGTCTGTTCCACCATATCGCTATCCGTCAACGCTTTGCGCCAGGACACTCCGTGACGCTGTTGTTTGTTCCCGGGCCGTGCTGCTCTCGCTGATGACGTGAGTATCTTCGTCAGTCGACTCACGAAGGCCGCGCGAATGGCATCGTCAGTCATTTGGGCAGCTCTTGGCTCGCGACGGCTCCCGGGCCATACGAGGCCGCGCTGCTTGGATATCTCGGAATGCTGTCTCCAAACTGAACGGTGTAGCGATTCCAGTGATTGGCTCTTGGGGCTTGGGTGGGGCGATATGCGGCGCAGCTTAGCGATTGCTGAGCTCAGTGCATAGGCGCCGCCAGATAGTGTCGCAGGCAGCAACCGCTGCGTTCGTTTGTTATGGTCAACGGTGGTGCTGGACATTCTGTTTCTCCGTGTTCCGTTGCGCGCTGCCTGGTTTCATCCGCGCAGGCCGTTTTCAGCAGGATTGCGGGCGCCGGCGCACACGAAAGCGCGACCGCAGAGTAAAGGCAAATTAACTCTCCGTAATTAACAGCTTCCACGCAGGCCGCCACCACACGCCATAAATTATCCGCGTGATACAAGAGAGATACTGTAATACTTAATAGGCGAGAGTTAAACTGTATCCGCAGGATACAGGGTGGAGCAGGAGTAAGATTCGATCTGCGGCAAACCCGGCTTTCGCGTGGCGTCCGGCGCGGCGTTCAGCGGCGGCGTTCGGCGGCTTTGACCGGCGGAGTGCGCGTGTGACTCTTATGCTTCGGCTGCTTCGCTATCGCTGCTTGGCGCCGGGTGGTTGACTGTAGGCACCCTGATTGGGTGCGCGCGGATTGTGGACATCATGTTCGAACCGCGCGCTTTCCGCTCTTTCTTTCTCCAGCAGCAGCACGGCTTGGCTTCTCGCTTCGCGGCGCTCGTCTACGATGAGGTCTGCCGGCAGATTTTCGGACGCACGATTAGCGTTCAGATCACCACTGGATATAGTCGTTCTTGATGCAGTCTTTCAGCGTGCTATCAACGGCGCGCGCGAAAACGCTGGCAAAAGGACTAGCAACGCGTGACCGCGTCAAATGCCATAGGCGGAGACAAGATTGGGGCTCAACATCTCTACGCCGGCTCACAGAAAGGCGGTGCGATATTATCAGATGAGGCGGATGATGGCGCAAAGCACACCTGAGTGTTTATGGATTATTTCTCCCAGCTTCAGCCGCCTGCATGTTTGTTTTTATCAAAATCATTTCTACGGGACGCGTTGTTCCAAGAGCGTGATGCAGGCTAAGAGGATTATGTACTAAGCTTGATGCTGCTTGCCTTATCATTTCAGTCGCGGTGGCACTTGGAGAATCGCGTTCGTGATGAGGAAACACTGCGGACGGTCTGTAAATAGTTTATGGCAGTTATCTCGCTACGATCATCTGTCGGTTGACGATTACAATGCCATTCACGCTGTTTCTAACCCTTACTCATACCTTCCGGCGCGTCTGCTCCTTTTTTTGTCGCGCTTATTTTAGCGCGTGCGCTTCACGTCTATTGCGGATACAGTTGGGTAAGTTGCGATCGACTGTATCTAGTTCGTTTGACAGCTTCGATGCGGATGCTCGCGCGGGTCTTTCGGTGGAAGGGTTTTGTTGGTGAGGTTGGGGATTGGTATTGTGGTGGGGTGTTGAGAGGTGATGGGAAGTGGAGGTGCGATCATTCCACGGGATGTTAGACGATGCAGGTTGATTGTGGTTGAGAATACGTTTTTTTTTTTTTTTTTTTTTTTTTTTTTTTTTTTTTTTTTTTTTTTTTTTTTTTTTTTTTTTTTTTTTTTTTTTTTTTGTTTCACCTGGACGAGCTCGGGCTTTGAACATTTTTTCCAGGTTTTGGGCTGTGTTGACGGTCATGCTGCTGTTTTTGAGCTTTTTTTTTTTTTTTTTTTTTTTTTTCATTTTTCCCTCGCAATTTTTTGCTTTTCTTCCGGTTTCGCTTTTGTTTTTCGCGGTGTTCAGTTTTTTTTTGCCGTCCGTTCCGTTTTGCTACTTGGTCGGAAGTTCTCATTGTCGCTATCATCATTTGTTTATTGACCGATTTGCGCAGCATTTTTTTTTTTTTTTTTTTTTTTTTTTTTTTTTTTTTTTTTTTTTTTTTTTTTTTTTTTTTTTTTTTTTTTTCAGGTCGAGCAGTTCAGGAAGGCGATCAATTGGCTGATGGCGATCTGGATGCTGAACCGCTATTTTTTTTTTTTTTTTTTTTTTTTTTTTTTTTTTTTTTTTTTTTTTTTTTTTTTTTTTTTTTTTTTTTTTTTTTTTTTTTTTTTTTTTTTTTTTTTTTTTTTTTTTTTTTTTTTTTTTTTTTTTTTTTTTTTTTTTTTTTTTTTTTTTTTTTTTTTTTTTTTTTTTTTTTTTTTTTTTTTTTTTTTTTTTTTTTTTTTTTTTTTTTTTTTTTTTTTTTTTTTTTTTTTTTTTTTTTTTTTTTTTTTTTTTTTTTTTTTTTTTTTTTTTTTTTTTTTTTTTTTTTTTTTTTTTTTTTTTTTTTTTTTTTTTTTTTTTTTTTTTTTTTTTTTTTTTTTTTTTTTTTTTTTTTTTTTTTTTTTTTTTTTTTTTTTTTTTTTTTTTTTTTTTTTTTTTTTTTTTTTTTTTTTTTTTTTTTTTTTTTTTTTTTTTTTTTTTTTTTTTTTTTTTTTTTTTTTTTTTTTTTTTTTTTTTTTTTTTTTTTTTTTTTTTTTTTTTTTTTTTTTTTTTTTTTTTTTTTTTTTTTTTTTTTTTTTTTTTTTTTTTTTTTTTTTTTTTTTTTTTTTTTTTTTTTTTTTTTTTTTTTTTTTTTTTTTTTTTTTTTTTTTTTTTTTTTTTTTTTTTTTTTTTTTTTTTTTTTTTTTTTTTTTTTTTTTTTTTTTTTTTTTTTTTTTTTTTTTTTTTTTTTTTTTTTTTTTTTTTTTTTTTTTTTTTTTTTTTTTTTTTTTTTTTTTTTTTTTTTTTTTTTTTTTTTTTTTTTTTTTTTTTTTTTTTTTTTTTTTTTTTTTTTTTTTTTTTTTTTTTTTTTTTTTTTTTTTTTTTTTTTTTTTTTTTTTTTTTTTTTTTTTTTTTTTTTTTTTTTTTTTTTTTTTTTTTTTTTTTTTTTTTTTTTTTTTTTTTTTTTTTTTTTTTTTTTTTTTTTTTTTTTTTTTTTTTTTTTTTTTTTTTTTTTTTTTTTTTTTTTTTTTTTTTTTTTTTTTTTTTTTTTTTTTTTTTTTTTTTTTTTTTTTTTTTTTTTTTTTTTTTTTTTTTTTTTTTTTTTTTTTTTTTTTTTTTTTTTTTTTTTTTTTTTTTTTTTTTTTTTTTTTTTTTTTTTTTTTTTTTTTTTTTTTTTTTTTTTTTTTTTTTTTTTTTTTTTTTTTTTTTTTTTTTTTTTTTTTTTTTTTTTTTTTTTTTTTTTTTTTTTTTTTTTTTTTTTTTTTTTTTTTTTTTTTTTTTTTTTTTTTTTTTTTTTTTTTTTTTTTTTTTTTTTTTTTTTTTTTTTTTTTTTTTTTTTGTTTGCCAGCCTCCGCCGCGATTTTTCCTAGGCGCGGTTTGTTCGTCCATTTTGCAGCTTGACCAGCCGTTTCGTGTTTTTAGCAACGTTAGCTCGTGAATTGGTTACGTTGTTCACCAGCATGCTTGGCGTTTTTTTTTTTTTTTTTTTTTTTTTTTTTTTTTTTTTTTTTTTTTTTTTTTTTTTTTTTTTTTTTTTTTTTTTTTTTTTTTTTTTTTTTTTTTTTTTTTTTTTTTTTTTTTTTTTTTTTTTTTTTTTTTTTTTTTTTTTTTTTTTTTTTTTTTTTTTTTTTTTTTTTTTTTTTTTTTTTTTTTTTTTTTTTTTTTTTTTTTTTTTTTTTTTTTTTTTTTTTTTTTTTTTTTTTTTTTTTTTTTTTTTTTTTTTTTTTTTTTTTTTTTTTTTTTTTTTTTTTTTTTTTTTTTTTTTTTTTTTTTTTTTTTTTTTTTTTTTTTTTTTTTTTTTTTTTTTTTTTTTTTTTTTTTTTTTTTTTTTTTTTTTTTTTTTTTTTTTTTTTTTTTTTTTTTTTTTTTTTTTTTTTTTTTTTTTTTTTTTTTTTTTTTTTTTTTTTTTTTTTTTTTTTTTTTTTTTTTTTTTTTTTTTTTTTTTTTTTTTTTTTTTTTTTTTTTTTTTTTTTTTTTTTTTTTTTTTTTTTTTTTTTTTTTTTTTTTTTTTTTTTTTTTTTTTTTTTTTTTTTTTTTTTTTTTTTTTTTTTTTTTTTTTTTTTTTTTTTTTTTTTTTTTTTTTTTTTTTTTTTTTTTTTTTTTTTTTTTTTTTTTTTTTTTTTTTTTTTTTTTTTTTTTTTTTTTTTTTTTTTTTTTTTTTTTTTTTTTTTTTTTTTTTTTTTTTTTTTTTTTTTTTTTTTTTTTTTTTTTTTTTTTTTTTTTTTTTTTTTTTTTTTTTTTTTTTTTTTTTTTTTTTTTTTTTTTTTTTTTTTTTTTTTTTTTTTTTTTTTTTTTTTTTTTTTTTTTTTTTTTCAGTATAGCCATTGCCGCGCGTTGATCGCGCTCGAGCTTCACCTTTTTGTCCACCTCGTTACCGTTCTGTACGCGGCACCATGTTTCCCGAGCGATTTCGCGTTGTGTTCAGGCCGCCGCCGGCACGGTCCGGAAATCCTCATTGCGCATCATCATGTCCAACCGATGCGCGCCATTTTGTTTGCCAGCGCCACCGCCGCGACCAGGCGCGGCTTGGTCGCCAGCAGCTTGACCAGCCACGGCTCCTGGGTCGCCCGCTTGCTGCGCAGCACCGCCATGGCGCCGTTCACCAGCAGCCAGCGCAGATAGCCATTGCCGCGCTTGCTGATCGTCAGAGGTACCGATTTGAATTCTTGCGGATGCGTTCAGGGTTTGTTTGACCAGCCCGAGCTTCACCTTGCCACTTTTTTTTTTTTTTTTTTTTTTTTTTTTTTTTTTTTTTTTCAGTACCGTCCTGACGCGGCACCAGCCCGAGCGAGGCGGACGATCGCGTGCCACTGCCATGGCGGCGATTGTACTCGCTCGGCCACTGCACATGGCACTCGGTCTGCCGGGGATGGTGTCAGATGTCGGCAGGTCGCATTGTCAGGTGCCCCGCATTTTTTTCGCGATAGTGCGTGCCGGTCCAGATGAAGATGTATCGTCGCGGTGGTGAAGAACCCGATGCTGGCGCACCGTGTAGCGGCGACGCACCAGCTCCTTCGCACTTGCAAGCGGGGCGCATCGGTCAAGTATTAGCGGCTCGGGCATCGGTGCTGCTGCGGTGTCCGGCAACGGCACCGCAGTAAATTCCGACTGTGCCTGCTCCAATCGGTAACCCGGGATCAGCACAGCCGCGTGCCGTTGCAAGTTCTCCCAGCTCGCAAGCGGTGTCTCGCGCAGCATCAGATCCTCATCCCACTTGGCGCGCACGTCGACAGTGCTGCCACCCTCCCAGCGATCCGATTCGCGCATGCGGTCTCATTGATGGCGTCGGCTTCTCCGGCGAGCATCTGTCGATCGCTTCAATCCTTGACGAAGCCGCGCCGCGAGCGATGGCGATCCACTGCCGCGATCCACTGAAGTGGGTTCGGTAGTCTATCCAGTTTCTCCACCACGGCTAGCGACGAGTGCGGGGCGAGGGCTTTAGGCGCCTTGCTGGACTCGTGCGTAGCACGCTGCCCAGCACGTGCGAGCAGCAGCAACCAATCGGTCCAGGCGGGGAGTTCCAGTCGAGCCAAACGTCACAGCCGGAGGCGGGGTGCCAGATGATGTAACCACCGTCGGCTTTTACATCAACGCCGGCGTGGATGCGTGTATCGCTGCTGCATCCGAGCCCCGGCGCGTGGCAAAAGAGATGTGCTTGCCGCCGCCACGGGTGGTGTGGATGCGTGTCGCGGGTATGCGCTTGTCGTTATCCTCAAACCATGTGCCGCAGCCGTTCCGCGGTCCTTCAACGGCATCTATGCCGCTGCCTCGCTTCGGCTCCGCTAGCATCGGCACCAGCATCGTCCGACCACGCCGGATGACGGCAGGATCGCGAGTGGCGGCATAGATCCGCGGATACGAGCGGGGATTTATCCTTGGCTTGCAGGGGACACCGGCAGCCTTGTGATGCCAGTCGAGTGCAGCGCTTGATCGCTTGGCGGCGTCCTTGCGGCGATCACGATGCCGAATTTCGCCCGCGCAGGTCAGGATCAGCGTAGCGGGCTGTTTCAATTGCAAGTGCGCGTTCCACGTCAAAGCATTAATCTGCGCACCTCAACGATACCTGACGCGGCTGCTGGAGCCTCTCGATTACACTCCACTGCGCCTCCGTCGGAAGGTCGGCGCCAGGCGCGATCCGCACGGTCAAAATCGCGGACGCCGGCATCGTCATGGCTGGCAAAATATTGACAATCGGCCGGTCGCAGCCGGGTTGTGGGCGGCG
Organism: uncultured Pseudomonadota bacterium; assembly: GCA_963777625.1. Taxonomy (GTDB): domain Bacteria; phylum Pseudomonadota; class Alphaproteobacteria; order Acetobacterales; family Acetobacteraceae; genus DATDIC01. The sequence goes on from CAVZRO010000037.1 coordinate 184,546, forward strand.
CACGAAGTCAGCCGGATTTTGCAATCAAGATTACGCATGTTACTATCCTCGTATTCGGGTTGAGTCAGGCGAGTTTGACGAAGCTAAGCGATGCCGCAGCGTCGACATAGATGTTGGTGACGATGAGAACGAACGTTGTTTTCGATGGATACCAACTGACAGCGCCGGGTTATGCCACACACCAGCTTGGTGCTCGGCGACTGCTGCGAGCTGCACGCCTTCGACGTTCAACCGGCCGGCGGGATGAATTTGGCTGCGCCTTTAACCGTATTCCCCCCTGTACGCCGGTGCAGCCGGTCAAGCGGAACGTCTGCGGATGATCAAGCAGCGGCGACGCTGCGGGAGGTGCGGATTCCGCGGGCCATGTCTTCACGGTGCGCATGCGCCAAGTGCCGCCGTCGGGCAGCGGTAGCAACGCTTCGCAGACTTCGCTTCGCCGCTCAGGCGGCGTCCGTTCCTTGTTGGCCGTCACATAGGCTTTCGCATAAGCTCGGCGGCATCGCCTTGCCTCATGAATCTGTCAGCTTCGGCGTGCCGGCGCGTCGTGGCAATGTCGTGGACGTTATTTTATTGATGATCACTGTAATTTTCCTCTTGCGCCAGCTGCGGTGCGGACTATGTTGGGCGCTCCTGTGAACGTTGACAGCTATCCTGAACTCCACCCCCGCCCGGTTGCTGCCGGCGCGGGGGTTTTCTTTATGTCGTCGACCAGCGGGCGGCCTGCCGGGATGGCGTCCATCTTCTGCTGCGGGTTGAGTTTGTCGACGCCGCCCGCGTGATTGGCGCAGTTGCCGCAGCAGCATCGGCCGCGCGGCGTCGCGCTGGGCGGCGACAGTCGCCCGCGCAATTCTCTGGCGCCCAGTGATGCGTCGCGCGCTACGCCTCCAGTGCCGATCGGCAGGCCGCCGCGTCGCAATTCGCGCGAAACCGCGAGCGCGTTGCTCCGCTGATCGCGTAGCGCATGCGACATGGATTTTCGTCGCAAGATCGGGCTGATGAAGCCATTCGGCGGGCACCGCCGAATGTGGCGTCGTCAGCATCGAGCGCGAGCTTGATGGCGTTCCATGCCCTGTACTGGGCCAGCTCACATGCACTGTCGGCTCAGCTGGCCGGCACGCGGCGCGCTAACATGTTGCGAGTGCTTGTCGGCGGCGTTAAATTCGACCGCGGCTTCTTCTTGCAGCAGCCGGGCGCGGACTTCTCACATGCGGCAAGCCTCGCCCTACCGGCGGCGATGGCAACTGGACGCCACGCTACGTTCTCCGACGCGGTTAGATTCCGTTCTGTCTTGGCGTGTCTGGCAGCGGCGGCGTCGCGCACGCGAATTGCGGATGCCAGTGCGATCTTGGCGTTGCTCAGATCGTGTTCGGCAGTCAGCGGATCAACGTCGCTCTCGCCGGCGGCGGCATGTTGTGCGGCAGCTTCAGCGGCAGCAACGGCGACAGTTGCCGCGGCGAACGCCCGGCCTGTTCGATGCACTTGGCAGACGCGTTTGCTTTTCGTGCTGCGTGATGCGCTGCGTTGATTCGCAGAGTCGCAGACCGACGCAATGGTAAGCTGTTCGTGGATGCGACTGCGTTCGTTGGAATTGACGATACGCCGCCCATTTGGCACGATCGTCATGTTGTGGTGGTCAGCCGCGATAGCGCGCTGCTGAAGCCAGTCGGCCAGGTCGTTCTCCGAACGAACCGGAGCCGGCCGACCGTGATACGCGGAGCCGGTGACCTTATGCGCCGGTAGAGCGTTGGCAAACTGACGAGCGCGCGCGCAGGCTTCGCGAACGTGAGTTGCATGTCCTTCTCTTATTTGTGTCACTCGCGCCGGCACATGCCGGGCGGCTGTTGTCGTGGGGGCGGGGTTGAACTCGGCTGCCCGAAAGTCACCCTCTATATTATGGTGAATATCTTGCAATCCCGTTCCGGTATAAGAACGGTGAGCTTCCGCCCGCATGCGCCGCAGCTCGCGCTCGGTCACGGGCTCTGGCCTCCGGAGAGCAGCGCCGGTAAGGCACAGCGCGGTGACGAACCAGCGCAGATCAGCGCCGGCCGGGGCGGGTGCGCCACTGTCGGTGCAGACGGCTTCCAACAGTTTCCAGGAGCCGGCTGGGCACGTCATGGTTCCACGATCGCACGCGCTGACTCCAGCCAGGCGGCAGCGTCATCCGCGGGGTCGTCTGCGTCGCGCGGGTCGTAGGAAGTCGGGCTGCAATCGATCGTGCAGCCGTAAATAATCGGCTCGTTCAGGGACGCGTGCGGGGGGTACCCTGACCCGTTGCCGCCGAGCGACGCACGCCACAGCTTGCGCAGCGCCGCGGCATGTGCCAGTATCTCCGCCCCCACGATGCCGGCGAGATACAACGCGCCCAGCACCGATCCGGCCGGGGCCTCACTGCGGCCGCCGATGCCGAGGTCAAACCTGTTGTCGGCGTGCAGCGCATATTCTTCGCGCCGCTGCACCGGCAGCTCGGCGACAGCGCCGCGGGCGAGGGCGATCAGCGCCGCACGCCGGGCAACTGACTTGTGGTTGCTGGTCTGCGCTATGAGATCAGCCCGGCGTCGGGGAAGGCTGACCATTGCCTTGGCGGGGGCCTCTCCGCACTGGCCGCCCGGGGCCGATTGGGTCGTGTTCGGCGAGCCAGGCGGTTGCTGCGTCATCAGGCTCCGCATGTACGCGCCTGCCGGGGCGCTGGATGTTGGCGGGATCGAAATCCACGAGCGCGGGCTCGATGGTCGGGCATTGCGTCGGTTTGTTCACCGCCAGCCACGCTGTGACCTGTTCGGCGGGATCGTCGGGACGTGCCGGCGGCTGGCCGGGATGCGAGCAGCTCGCCGGTGTCGGGCACGTCGTCCTCGGCTTCGGGTTCAATACGTTCCACTTCATGTGCTTTCTCGGCGGGGCGGCCAGATGGGCCGGTTACGCTCTCAGGGAGGGCCCCCGGCCCCGGTGGACACCAGCCCCGCCGGTGCAGTCGCTTGACAGGACCCTCGGGCGGCGCTATGTGAGCGTCTGCCTGGCAGGTAGGATGGGTGTTCCGTGTGCAACGGGCACCGCAACCATCATATCATCCCGGCACCCCTGTTTTTGGACCCTCCCGGGCGCTGGCCCTGGAGCCCTAGAGCTTGGCCGTCATTATTTTTATGACATTCCTGTAACTTACAGGCCCGGAAGGATAACCGCGGTAGCAGTAGGCGTTGGGTGGTATTCGTGCGCGGAAATGGTTACAACGCCTCGGAACCTACCGCCCCGTCGCCCCGACGGCTGGCCCCACAGGAACCTTCGCAGGACGCCCGCGACGCACGGGAGGTTCACTGCCGGCGGACTGCTCCCGCGCCAACAGCCACGCTCGCACAGAGTCAACCCGGTGTAGACGCTGCTTCCCTATTCGGATCACCGGCAGGCCGGCATGCTCCCAGCGGATCAGCGTGCGTGTGTGCACGCCAAATTCCGCCGATGTCTGTTCGCGAGTGCACAGCCCAGCACGAATCCCTGATGCCTCTGATTGTTCCATGTGCTACTTCCTGTCTTTGCTTGACAGGGACCGACATAATAGCCCCGTTATGAGGCTTCAATCGATATAATTGATAAGCGCGCGCTCGCTAAGCCATTGGAATTGTTGAATAGAGCACAGAATTAGGAATCTTGAGGTCAAGTGAGTGTTATCAATGGGTTAAGATTTGAGCAGGCTCGGAAAACCGCAGAACTCCGCCAAACGAACTGATAAGCGCGCGCTCTCTAACCCCTTGATAACACTCACTTGACCTAGGAGCATGAATCCTGTGCTCATGGCAGATTACAGAGATGTAACCACCTCAGGCACGCCGGCCGGGTATCGGGACCACCTCGGCACCTTGCCGGCTGGCGCTGGTGATGATGGCTCCGACCGTTCGTTGCGCCTGCGCAGCGGGTCATCCATGAGATGCGCGTAGCTTGCGGTCGTCGGGCTTTGCGTATGCCCTAGCAGTTGCCCGATGATCGGCAGATTGTGACCGCTGCTGGCGAGGAACGACGCGAACATATGCCGCAGGTCGTGGAAGCGGAGATTGCTGATCTCAGCAGCCTTGCACACCGCCTGCCAGGTGCGCTTCAGATCGCCTTGCGCGTCGTTCGCTCCGTAGCCTGGGAACAGATGTTCGATGGGTGGCAGGCCATTTTCACACGGCGGGCATTCTCTGTATCCGCGGCGGCCTTCATGCTGTGCAGCAACTCCAGCGCAGGTCCATTGAGCGGGATCACGTGCAACTTGCGCTGCTTGGTCATGCTGGCCGGTTTGGACCACACGCCGCGGCCGAGATCGATCTGACCCCAGGTCGCGAGAAGCAGCTCGCCCTGGCGCGCGCCAGTCAGGAGTGCCAGCCGAATGACGTTCGCACTCTGCTGGTTCCGATGCGCCGACAATGCGACCAGTAAGCGGGTCTCTTCCGTCGCATCGAGGTAGCGGTCCCGCTTGGCTTCGGCATTGCGCTCGATCGCCGTTGCCGGGTTCGGCTCCGCGCGCAGTTCCCATACCGCGGCGAGATTTATCATGCGGCGCAGCAGCGATAACATGCGGTTTGCCTGAACAGGCGCACTCTTCGTATGTGCGGAATAGCCGCTCTACGTCAGACCGATGCAGGTCTGCTACTCGATGTGTGCCGAGCACGGGAAGGATAGAGCCGGACAGCATCGCCTTATCTTCCTTCAGTGAGCGCGGACGCTTCCGAGTGGCGGCATGCTCCAGGTAGCGGGTGGCGAGATCATTGATCGTGGGGGCAGCTCGGCCGGTGTGACGCTCCGCCATCGGATCGGCGCCGCCGTCTACCTGCCGCCGGAGTTCCGCAGCCCGCTCGCGGGCTCGGCTCACGTTCCATGCCGGGTGCTGGCCGATCGTGATACGCCGCTCGCGGCCGCCGGCCCTGTAGTTCAGCACGAACGCCCGGGCACCGGCGCTGGTGACGCGCACGCCGAACCCCGGCAGGTCGGAATCATACTGTATGCGGTTGCCGGTCGCAGGCGCCGGCAGGTCCTTTACGATCCGGTCCGTCAACCGATCTGCCATCGCACCGACCCCGTGTCCGCACTGTGTCCGCACGCAGGAGGCTTTTTCTGTCCGGGTGTGTCAAGAATTACCTCGGGACGGATCGTAACATGCTGTATTTTCAGGTTGCCAACCATATCAGAAGCGCGTGACACAGTGCGACATGGAGGCCGGGGCAAACTTTTAATCTTGGGGCCGAGGGTTCGAGTCCCTCCGGGCTCACCAGTCATGCCAACCCAACCGGCTTGCACGCAGACCCATTCCCCTTCCCGTCATTCCCGCCCGCCCCCGTCATGGCCGGGCTTGTCCTGGCTTGTCCCGGGCATCCATGACTTTGTCGCCCACCGCGCCGCTCGTTCGCTTCACGTTACTCCGGGCAAACACCGGCCGGATGAGTCATTCTCAATCCGGTCTGGGATAACCCAGGCAGCTTGCTTCATTTTTACCAACCATACCGGAACGACAGAGAATTCCCTTCCGGCACGAACCGCGATCAGCAGCCAGTTCGGCCGCAATTCATGCGGGCGGCGCGCGTGTTGAGCCGCGCTTACCGCCCGCCTGCCGCGCGGTCTACCCCGCCTCCCTGTCGCGGGGGTGTGCACAAGCGCGGGCTTGTTGCTCATTCGGGATGACGGGACGATGTTCCGGAAATGAAAAAACGTAGCAGTCGCGCGACCGCGGGAGAATGGTATCCGAGGCATGGCGTGGACGTTGCAGGCCCGTTAGTTATCTGCTCTCTTGGCTTGCGTGGGCGCATGCAAGAGGCGCCGAGTGGAGGGAACAGCATGAAACTCGGACAGATCAATGCCGCAGCCGCGCTCGGCCTGGGCGTTCTGCTCGGCCTGTCCAGCCCGCCAGCACAAGCCGCCTATACCGTCACGCTGCTGCAGGACGGCCCGAACGTCCTGGCCACCGGCAACGGATCGATAGACCTGGCCGATCTGATCTTCGTCGGCAGCGGCAGCGGAGATGAAGCCGGAATAAGTGGGGGCCTCGGCATAATCGTCGTCGGACCGGTGAGCTTCCAGCCAAGTGATGGTTACGGAGGGTTCTCCGGACCAACGAGTTTCGGGATCCTGGGGCTTATCACTGCCAGCAGCGGCAGCGGAGATCGCGTCGGCATTGACCAGGACAGCGGTGAACTTTTCGTACCAGCGGGCTATGTCTCCGACAGCACCCTGTCGAGCAGCGCGACCTGGGACAACAAGACCTTCACCAGCCTCGGCGTGACGCCCGGTACCTACGCCTGGACATGGGGAAGCGATGGTAACGCCGATAAATTCACGCTGCAAATTGGTCCCGCCGCGGTCCCGGAACCGTCCGGACTGCTGCTGTTGCCGTTGGGGATGGTTGGGGTGTTCGCCGCGCGGCGGTATCGCAAGCTAAGGGACTGAGCATTCAGACGAGATCGGGCCGCTCGGCGTCGATCCGTTCAATCAACTCCGGCGCATTGTTTCACCGGCTGCCAATTTTCCGATCTACCGGCCACGCGCCGATGATTGCGGTTCGCAACCGCTATCCGATGGGATCGTTCGACTGCCGGCGGTCGAGCTCCTCGGCCAGAATCGGAATACCCAGATTGCAGGATTGCACACCCTGCGCGACGCAGAGCTTCAGGGTTTCCATGATCTCCTCCGGCGTCGCACCCACCGCGAGCGCGCCCTTGATGTGACGGCGGGTACCCGGCGCGTACATGTGGGTATAGGAGGCGTCCAGCGCGATGCTCAACAGCTCGACCTCCTTTGGCGTAAACACGCCACTGGTGTAGATCGCGATGCCCGTCGCCATTGCCGCGTCGGTCCAGACCGGATCGAGTTCCAGGAATGGGTCCCAGGCCTGATTCCACTGCCCGGCCGCGCGCATTTTGTCGCACGCCGGCGTCGCCACGTTCTTCGCCTGCGGCGGTGCTCCAGCCGCCTGCGCTTCCTCAATGCGGTCTTCATACACTGGTTGCCGAAGACACGATCAGCTATCCCGACGATCGGCACCTGAACATCCAGCCGCAGCCAACCGGCGGCAGGATTGAGCCTTGACGATGCCCTTCACCATTATGTATAGGCAAAGCGGTAGCTTCGCCAGCAGTGCCTTGGTCATGGGACGATCTGAAAACCTGTCTCGCCGTGAACACGCGGGGCTGGTTTCCCTGGCTGCTCGTGTCACGCGCCGGCATGATTTCGATACGCCGGCTCATCACAACAACAAATAACGATCGAGGGAGAAACGGATGTTTCATCGCTTGCGTCCGGCGTGGCTGGTCGCCGCGCTGCTGAGTTTTGGCCTCGCCGCATCGGCCGGCGCGGCGGACAATTTCGGCAACTGCACAGTGACCGGCCAGAAAGGCATGGTCCACATCACGCCGCTGATACCCGGCCAGCTCACGGTGCGCGCCAACCTGCCGGCGCCCGGCTGGTGGAACGGCGACACGCCGGACACGATCAAGGACGGCTATGAATACTGCATGGCGGCAAACATCGCCTATCGCGCCGGCCTCGATAAGCTGGTGGTCGTGACGGCAGCGTGGGCCCAGGTGATTTCCGGAGCAGCGAAGAATTTCGACCTGACGCTGTCACAGGCATCGATCACCGAGCCGCGCAAGAAGGCGGTCGATTTCTCCGTGCCCTACTTCAACTCCGATATCGGCATACTGGTGAAGAATGGAACGAAGGTGGACAGCGCGTCGGTCAAAAAGTTGCGCATCGGCGTGTACCAAGGCACGACCGGGGCCGATTTCGTCGCCAATGTGTTGAAACCTGAGCAGCAACCGAAGGTGTATCCCAACGTACCGGCGATGATTGCGGCGCTGACCGCCGGCCAGATCGACGCGGCGCTGGACGATACCGCGGACATGCTCGGTGTGGCCAAGAACTCCAACGGCATGCTCGTCGTCGCCGGACAATACCACACCGGCGAGACCTACGGCGCGATCTATCCCAAAGGCTCGGTGAACGAGGCCGCCTTCGACAAGATCATCCAGTCGCTGAAGGATGACGGAACCTTGCAGCAACTCGCCACCACCTATCTCGCCAAAGCCTGGGGCACCGATCCCACCAAGGTTCCTTATTTGACGCCATGAACGGGATCATCCTGCGGCCAGGCGAAACCAGGTTGGCCGAGCGGCGCGCCATTTATCGCGCCGCGGCGGTCGCGCTGGTGCGATCCGGCCGCGTCGCCCACGCCGCCGGCGAACACCTGCTGCCGGAACTCGCCTGATGTCCGCCCGCGCGTTGTCTTTGCGCGCGCTGCTTGCACCCGCATCCATCGGCATCCTCGGCGCGTCGGAGCGTCCCTCGGCGGGGCGCACGTTGATCGAATCGCTGCAGCGGTTCGGCTATCCCGGCGCAATCTACCCGATCAATCCGCGCTACGACGAAGTCGCCGGGCTGCGCTGCTATCCGACCCTGTCCGAGGTACCGACAGCGCCGGATGTCGTCGCTTTCTGCATCGGCACCAGCCATATCCGCGATACTCTGCCCTTGCTGGCCGAACGCGGGGTCGGAGCCGCGGTGATCTACGATGGCGGATTCGCGGAACGCGGCGAGGACGGAAGCAGGCTGCAAGCGGACATCGCCGCACTGTGCCGGGAAGCGGGCATTGCGCTGTGCGGCCCCAACTGCATGGGCGTGCTCAATCCGGTGGCGCGCAGCACGACCTATCTCGCCGCACTGCGCGATCCCACCGGCTTGGCGGGCAATGTGGGGTTGGTCGCGCAGAGTGGTTCGATCTGCAACGGCATGCTGGCCGACCTGCGCCGCTTCGGTTTCAGCCTGGTGGTTTCGACCGGCAACGAGGCTGTCGTCAGCACCGCCGCCCATCTGGAGTACCTGATCGACGATCCCGCCACCAAGGTGATTGCGACCTTCACCGAGACGGTCCGCGAGCCCGAACGCTACATCGCGGCGCTCGACCGGGCGGCCGCGCACGGCAAGCCGGTCGTTGTCCTGAAGGTGGGGCGCAGCGAGCGGGCGCGCTCTGCCATCCACAGCCACACCGGCGGCCTGGCCGGCGAATCGCGCGTGTTTTCCGAAGTGCTGCGGGCGCACCGCGCGATCGAAGTGCACGACATGGACGAATTGACCGAGGTACTGGCGGTCTGCCAAGGCGCGCGCTGGCCGCGGGGCCGCCGCATCGGGCTGACCACCGGCTCCGGCGGGCAGGTGGAATTGATCCTGGACGTCGCGACGCCGATCGGGCTCGATCTTCCACCATTGCCGACGCCGGACCGCGTCGAAGCCGAGCGCGTCATCGGCCCGATCACCGGTGACGGCAATCCGCTGGATTACTGGGGCAACGGCGCGTTCCGCACCAACCTGCCGCATGCGCTGGCGACGCTGGGCGCGAGTAGTGGCTATGATGCGGTCGTCTATTGCCTGGATTCGCACGACGACCAGCCGATGGCGTCACCGGAACGGCTGGCCGAATATGCGGAGTTCCTGACGCAGGCGGCGGAACGCAGCGACAAGCCGCATTATCTGATGAACATGCGGCCGGGAGTGATGAACCGCGCGCAGATTGCTCTGCTGGGCCGGCACGGCATTCCGGTGGTCGGCGGCACGCGGCAAGGGCTCGGCGCGATCGATCGGCTGGCCCGCTTCGCCGCGCCCCCTTCGCCGGTACGGGCGGCGCGCGACGCCGCGCGGCGCATGCTCGACCAATATCTCCCGCGCGGCGCGGATCGTTGCACCGTGAACGAGTTTGCCTCCAAGCGCATACTGGCCGCGCACGGATTGCCGGTGGCACGCGAGCAGCTCGTCAGCTCGCTGGCCGAGGCGAAGCGCGCGGCGGCGGAGATCGGCTATCCGGTGGTGCTGAAAGCCGTGTCCGACAGCATCCCGCACAAGTCCGAGCTGGGCCTGGTCGCGCTGGGTCTCGGCTCGGCGCCGGAGCTTGCCCAATCCTGGGCGCTGCTCGCCCGCCGCGTGGATGAAGCCGGGCTGCGGCCGGCTCTGGTTGGCTTCCTGGTGCAGGAATTCGTCTCCCAGGGCGTCGAGTTGTTTGCCGGCATGGTGAGTGACCCGGATTTCGGCCGCTTGCTGGCATTCGGCACCGGTGGCGTCGATATCGAGATGACGCGCGATTTCGCCCTGCGGCTGCTGCCGCTGCATGAGGGCGACGCCGAGGCGATGATCGCCGAAACCAGGGCCGCGGCGCTGCTCGGCGCCCACCGCGGGCGCCCCGCCGCCGATCTCGGCAGCCTGGTCCGATGCCTGTACGCGCTCGCCGACTGCGCCCTGACTGAAGGTGAGCGGGTCGTTGAAATCGACCTCAATCCCATCAAAGTGTTGCCCGAGGGGCAGGGCTGCAGGATCGTCGATGCGCTGATCGTGACGACCCCACCCGCACAGGAGCAGACACCGTGAGTGACGCAGCAGTCCTTTATGAAACCAATGACTCGGTCGGGATCATCACGCTCAATCGGCCGGCCAACCTGAACGCAATCAGCAAGGAGCTGCGCACCGGGCTCGCCGAAGCGTTCCAGCGCGCCGACGATGATCCGGCGACCCGCGTGGTCGTCTTGCGTGCCGAAGGACGCAGCTTCTGCGCCGGCTACGACATCAGCAGCGGCGAGGCGGACAAGGATTCGTGGCGGCACGACGCACTGAAATGGCACGCGCACCTGGTGAAATCGCTCGAATTCGAGATGACGCCCTGGTACATGCGCAAGCCGGTAATCGCCTCGGTGCAAGGCCACGCGCTGGGCGGCGGGTGCGAGCTGACCATGTTCTGCGACCTGACCATTGCCGCCGACAACGCCCTGTTCGGCGAGCCCGAGATCCGCTTTTCCAATGTCGGGCCGGCTATCGTGATGCCCTGGATCATCGGCTACAAGAAAGCCCGGGAATTGCTGTATATGGGCGACATGATCGACGCCAGGACCGCCGAGGAGCTTGGCATGGTCAACCGGGTTGTGCCGTTGGACGAGTTGAAGACGGCGACGCTGAAATTTGCTCGCCGGTTGGCGCTGATTTCGCCGGAGGCGCTGTATGCCAGCAAGCTGGCGATCAATCGCGGCGCCGATGCGGCAGGTTTCCGCAACGCGCTGCAGGCCGGCCTGGACATGGCAGCGCCGCTGTACGCCGCGAAGACGCACGAGGGCGCGCAATTCGTCGATATCACCCGCAAGCAGGGACTGGGGGCCGCCCTGCGCTGGCGCCGCGGGCAGTTCGAGGCGGTCGAGCGGGGGGAGTAAGACCACACCATGATCCCGGGCGCCATCGACTGCGACATTCATCCCACGCTGCCCGGGCTGAAGACGCTGTTTCCCTATCTGCCGGAGCACTGGCGCGACATCTTCGTGCAGCGCGGCATGCACGAGCTGGTGTCCAACAATTATCCGCCCGGCGCGCCGCTGTCCTGCCGCCCGGACTGGCGTCCGCAGACCGGGGTAGCGGCAGGCCAGCTCGATCAGTTGCGCAGCCAGGCGCTGGACCCCTGGGGCATCAGCCTGGCGATCTGCAACTGCTTGTATGGCGTGCAGTTACTGTTCAGTGAGGATATGGCGGCGGCCATCGCCCGCGCCATGAACGAGTGGATGGCGCGCGAACTGCTGGATCGCGAACCGCGCCTGCGCGCCTCCATCGTGGTGCCGATGCAGAATGTCGAGCTTGCCGTGGAGGAAATCGAGCGCTGCGCCCCCGATCGGCGGTTCGTTCAGGTGCTGCTGCTGGTGATGGGCGACATGCCGCTGGGCCGGCGCCTCTACTGGCCGGTTTATGCGGCGGCTGAGAAACACGGACTGCCGATCGGCATCCATGCCGGCAGCAACTATCACAATCCCACCACGCCGACCGGCTGGGGATCTTATTACACGGAGGACTACGTCAATCAGGCGGCGGCGTTCCAGACGCAGTTGGCCAGTCTGGTGTATGAAGGGGTGTTCACCAAGTATCCCGGATTGCGCGTGGTGCTGATCGAATCGGGGTTCACCTGGCTTCCCGCCTGCGTCTGGCGCATGGCCAAGTTCTGGCGTGGCCTGCGCAACGAGGTGCCGTGGGTGGACCGCTCGCCAATACAGATCGTGCGCGAGCACGTGCGGCTGACCTTGCAGCCGATCGACGCGCCACCAGAGGCCGCGCAGTTGGAGCGGTTCTGGGATCATATGGGCTCCGACGAGCTGTTGTTGTTTTCGTCGGACTATCCGCACTGGCAGTTCGACGGTGACGACCCGCTGCCGTCCATGCTGCCTGCCGTGGCGCAGCAGAAGCTATTGATCGACAATGCGCGGGCCACCTACCCGCGCCTGATGGAGACAAGGCCATGAACGTCGTATCGTTCCCGCCGCTGCAAGCCGAGCCGACCGCCGTTAGCACGATGGCGATCGCCGATTGCGATATCCATCCGACGCCGAATTCCGTGCAGGAGATCCATCCGTACCTGGACCCCCGCTGGCGGGAACATATCGACACGTTCGGCATGCTGCGGCGGCACGGATGCCTGACCGGCTCCGCTTATCCGAAGGGGACACCGGGGGCCAATCGCCGCGACGCGGCACCGCCGAATGGCGGCAAGCCGGGCAGCAACCTCGACTTCATGCGCGCGCAGCATCTCGATCCGAACAACGTGCAGCTCGGCATTCTCAACATGATCTCGCCGCATCCGGGCGGCATCCAGAACCCCGAGCTGAGCGCCGCCTTGTGCTCGGCGCTGAACGACTGGCAGGTGGCCGAATGGACCTCGCGGGAGCCTCGGTTGAGGGCCTCCGTGATGGTGCCGTACGAGCAGCCTTTGGCAGCTTCGGCGGAAATCGACCGACGCGCCGGAGATCGCAGTTTCGCGCAGGTATTGTTGCTCAGCCGCACCGCCGAGCCACTGGGACAGCGCCGTTACTGGCCGATCTATGAAGCGGCTGTGCGCGCCGACCTGCCGATCGGCATTCACGCATTCGGCTATGGCGGCGCCCCGCTGACCGGCGGCGGCTGGCCATCGTTCTATATCGAGGAAATGTTCGGCCACGCGCCGTGCTGCCAGTCGGTGCTGACGAGCATGGTCGTCGAGGGCGTGTTCGAGCAGTTTCCCAGTCTCCGCGTGATCATGATCGAGTCCGGGTTCGCCTGGCTGCCCTCCCTGGCATGGCGGCTCGACAAGCACTGGAAGCGGCTGAAGGCGGAGACGCCGTATCTGAAGCGGCTGCCGTCCGAGTATCTGCGCGAGCATGTCTGGCTCACGACGCAGCCGATGGAAGAGCCGGAGCCGTGGACGCACCTGCTCGACATCATCGAATGGATCGGCTGGGACAAGCTGCTGTTCGCGACCGATTATCCGCACTGGGACTATGACAATCCGGCGCAGTGCCTGCCGCTTCCGCTCAGCCGCGAGCAGCGGGCACGCCTGTTCCACGACAATGCGCAGGCGTTGTTCCGCCCGGCCTGAACGCATCGCCGGCGATGACCACACCCAGCGTCACGGTCGAAGGCCCGCCGTCAACACGTGGCAAGTCTCGCGTTCCCGCATTGCTGAGGGCACTGGCGCGTCGAAAGCTGGCGCTGTTCGGCTTGGCGGTGATCGCCATGATGGTCCTGCTGGCGGCAGCGGCGCCGCTGATTGCGCCATATCCCTATGACCAGCAGCTTGCCGACGGCATAAGCCTGGACGGCGCGCCGCTGCCGCCGGACGTGAAATACCTGCTCGGCACTGATCTGCTCGGACGAGACCTGCTGTCGCGCCTGATCTATGGCGCGCGCACGTCGCTGGTGATCGGCGTGGTCGCAAACGGTGCTTCCGTGATGATCGGATCGTTCATCGGCATCGTCGCCGGGTTCTTCGGGCGGTGGCTTGGTGCCGCGCTGATGCGCTTTACCGACCTGATGATGGCGTTTCCGGCCCAGTTGCTCGCCATCCTGTTGGCCGCACTGTTCAGCCCGAGCCTATGGATCGTCGCCCTGGTCATCGCCATGGTGAACTGGGTGCAGGTGGCACGCATCGTCTATACTGAAACCCGCTCGCTGGCCCGCCGCGATTTCGTGGAGGCCGAACGCGGGCTGGGAGCAGGCATGCCACGCATCCTGCTGCGCCATATCCTGCCACATCTGTTTCCGACCCTGCTGGTATTCGGCACTCTCGGCATTTCCACCTCGGTGCTGCTGGAAGCGACGCTGAGTTATCTCGGCATCGGTGTGCAGCCGCCAATCCCAAGCTGGGGCAACATCATTTCCGAGAACCAGAGCTATTTCGGCAGCGCACCTTGGCTGGTGTTCTTTCCCGGGATTGCCATCATCCTGCTGGCGTTGTCCTTCAACCTGGTGGGGGACGCGCTACGCGACCTCCTGGATCCGATGCAGAAGGGCCGCCACTGATGGCTGCCTATCTCGGCCGGCGAAGTCCTGCAATCGCTGCTGATCCTGGTCGGAATCAGCATCGTGACGTTCGTGCTGCTGTATATGCTTCCCGCCGATCCGGCTGCCCAGGTCGCCGGCCGCAGCGCGAGCCCGGCGATGATCGCGAATGTGCGCCACGAACTCGGCCTCGACCAGCCGATTTACATGCAGTATTTCCGCTACGCTGGCGGGCTGCTGCGAGGCAATCTCGGCCGTTCCTACCTGGAACGTACCGAAGTCACCACGCTGATCGCTTCGCGCTTTCCCGCCACGCTCCAGTTGATGATCGGTGGCGTCATCTGCGAGCTGGCATTGGGACTGACGATCGGCATCATAGCGGCACTGCGGCGCGATTCGCGGGTCGATCAGATATTGATGGTAACGATGTTCGTCACGGTGTCGTCGCCGCAATTCGTGCTTGGTATCATATTGCTTTACGTGTTCGCCTTCGAGCTCGGCTGGTTCCCGATCGGCGGCTACGGCGGATTGCAACATCTCGTGTTGCCATCGCTCACCCTCGGCATCCTCGGCGCCGGCTGGTACGGGCGCATGATGCGCTCCAGCATGCTGGACGTGCTGCGCCAGGATTATATCCGCACTGCCCGCGCCAAGGGGTTGTCGCGGATCACCATTGTGCTGGGCCACGCGCTGCCGAACGCCGTGCTGCCGATCATCGCGATGATCGGCATCGATATCGGCAATTTCATGGGTGGCTTCGTGGTGGTGGAAAGCGTGTTCGGCTGGCCGGGTATCGGCAACCTGACCTGGCTCGCTATCCAGCGGATCGACATTCCGATCATCATGGGGGTGACGGTGATTTCCGCCTGTGCGATCGTGATCGGCAATCTGCTCGCCGACATCATCGTACCGGCGATCGATCCACGCATCAAGCTCAGATAATCCGGAGAGGAACCGACATGTTTATCCACAAACGGTTGTTGCTGATGGGCGCCCTGGCAGTCGGCCTAGGCGCCCTGGCGACGCCGGCCCGCGCGGATGCCATCAAGCAGGGCGGCTCAATTACCGTCGCGTGGAAGGACGACCTTGCCACGCTGGATCCGGCAATCGGCTACGACAACGAGAACTGGGCAGTCATCAAGGCGATGTTCAGCCGGTTGATGGACTATGCGCCGGGCAGCCCTGACCTGGTCAAGGATCTGGCCACGGACATCCAGATTTCGCCGGACAAACGAACTTACACCTTCAAGCTGCGGCAGGGCGTGAAATTCACCAATGGCCGCGAGCTGACCGCCGATGACGTGAAGTACTCGCTAGACCGCACGGTCAACCCAAAGACCCAAAGCCCCGGCGCAAGTTTCTACAAATCGATCGATGGGTACGACGATGTCACCGCCGGCAAGGCAAACTCGCTGTCGGGGGTGAAGGTCATCGACCGATATACCGTCTCTATCGAGCTGTCCCATCCGGATGCGACGATATTTCATGTCCTGGCACTGAATTTCTCCAGCGTGGTCCCCAAGGAGGAAGTGGAAAAATGGGGCGCCGATTTCGGCAAGCATCCGGTCGGTTCCGGCGCTTTCAAACTCGGGGAATGGACGCTCGGTCAACGCATCGTGCTGGAGCGTAACAAGGATTACTACAAGCCGGGCCTGCCGTATCTCGACAAGATCGTCATGGATGTGGGCCAGGAGCCGTCGGTTGCCTTGCTGCGCCTGGAACGCGGCGAAGTGGATGTTCTCGGGAATGGTATTCCACCCGGGCGGTTCCTTGAAGTGACGCGGAACCCGGAGTTCAGCAAGCTTGTCGTGCACGGGCCGCAACTGCGGACGAGCTACGTCTCGATGAATGTCAACATGAAACCGTTCGACGATGTGCGGGTCCGTCGTGCCATCAACATGGCGATCAACAAAGACCGCATCAATCGCATCCTCAATGGACGGGCGTTGCCTGCCAACCAGCCGCTGCCGCCCGGTATGCCGGGATACGACAAAGATTACAAAGGCTATCCTTACGATCCGGCTCAGGCCAAGGAATTGCTGAAGCAGGCCGGGTTGGCCGACGGATTTTCGACCGTGCTCTACAGCAGCAATATCGATCCGGACCCGCGGGTGGCACAGGCAATTCAACAGGATCTCGCCGGGATCGGCATCAAGGCGGAGGTCAAATCGCTTGACGAGGCCAACGTTATCGCTGCTGGCGGCGAGCCGAACCGGGCGCCGATGATCTTTTCGGGCGCTATGGCCTGGGGTGCGGACTTTCCCGATCCGTCCGACTTCTATGGACCCATCCTGGGCTGCGCCGCCCTGACCAAGGGCACGTGGAACTGGGCGTGGTATTGCAACAAGACGGTGGAGCAGGAAGCACTCAAGGCCGATGCCATGGTGGATCCGGCACAGTCAGCCGACCGCGACAAGCTGTGGGGCACAATTTTCGAGAAGGTCATGGAAGATGCCCCGTGGGTGCCGATCTACAATAACCTGCGCTACCAGATGCATTCACCGAAGGTTGGGGCGGCCGATGCACTCTACGTCGATCCCACCCGCACGCCATTCAACTACGAAGTTGTTTACGACAAGACCGTACAATAACCTGGCACGTGCCTGTGCGCCGCGGCGCTGATCTCAGCTTGTGGGGCCCTGGCGCCCCACAAGCAATGAGCGTCCCGCCGGATCAGATCGGCAGCGTGCAAAACCGCCCGGATTTGCCGTCTGCGGAATCGATTGCCGAACCGGTTTTGACCGTGCGCGATCTCAGCGTGGACGTGGCGACACCGGAAGGTGCCAGGCGCGTTGTGAAATCACTCAGTTTCGATGTCGCTGTAGGCGAGACGCTGTGCATCGCCGGTGAATCCGGTTCCGGCAAGTCGCTGACTGCGCTTTCCATCATGCGCCTGCTGCCCGCACCCGTAGCGCGCATAGCCGGCGCCTCGATCCGCATGGCCGGGCGGGATCTGCTCGCTCTCTCGGAAACCGAGATGCGGGCGGTGCGTGGCGGGGAAATCGGCATGGTGTTCCAGGAGCCGATGACTTCGCTCAATCCCGTACTCAGCATCGGCCGGCAGCTTACCGAAGTGATCCTGGCCCATCGCGCCATTTCGGCAGCCAAGGCGCGGCGAATCGCGATCGACATGCTGGACCGCGTGCGCATCGCCGACGCGCGGCAGCGGATGCAGCAGTACCCTCATGAACTGTCGGGCGGCATGCGGCAACGCGTGATGATCGCCATCGCAATCGCCTGCAATCCAAAGCTGCTGATCGCGGACGAACCGACCACGGCGCTCGACGTCACCATCCAGGCGCAGATCTTATCGCTGATCAGTGATCTGCAGCGTGAGCACGGTGCGGCGGTCATCCTGATTACCCACAATATGGGTGTGGTGGCCGAGATGGCCGATCGGGTGGTCATCATGCATGACGGCAGGCTGATCGAGCAGGGTACCTGCCACGCGATCTTCACCGCACAAAGCCAGGAATACACGCGCCATTTGCTTGCCGCGGTACCGAAGCTCGGGGTGATGGCGGGAACCGACCGGCCGTTGCGGTCGCGTGCCGGAACGCAACAGGTGGATGAGCCCCCGATCGTGGAGGTCAAGGACCTGACGGTGCGATTCGATCTTCGGGGCGGTGTGCTGCAGCGGACCGTGCGCCGCGTCCACGCCGTGGAGAGCGTGAGTTTCCAGCTTCGCCGGGGCGAAACTCTGGCGCTGGTGGGTGAGTCCGGCTGCGGCAAGACGACCACCGGAAAGGCGCTGATGAACCTGATCGACTGGCAGGGTCATATCAGCATCGCCGGACACGCAATCGAGGGGCTTCCACGCGCGGCAATGGCGGCGATTCGCCGGGACATCCAATTGATTTTCCAGGATCCCTACGCCTCGCTGGATCCGCGCATGACGCGTCGGCGAGCTGGTCGGCGAACCGCTGGTGATCCACAAGCTGGCCCGCGGTAGCGAGCTTGCCGACCGCGTCGCCTGGCTGTTCCGGCGGGTTGGCCTGATGCCGGAGCACATGCAACGACATCCGCACGAATTTTCCGGCGGGCAGCGCCAGCGCATCTGTATCGCCCGTGCCCTGTCGCTGTCGCCCAAGGTGATCGTTGCCGACGAGAGCGTCTCTTCGCTTGATGTGTCTGTGCAGTCGCGGGTACTGGACCTGCTGCAGGAATTGCAGGATGACCTTGGTGTGAGTTATATTTTCATATCTCATGACATGGCTGTGGTGGAGCAGATCAGCCATCGCGTGGGTGTAATGTATCTCGGCCAGATCGTGGAGACGGGCGATCGAGCACAGATCTTCGAGGATGCCAGGCATCCCTACACGCGCCGCTTGCTCGACGCGGTGCCGATCGCTGACCCGACACATCGACGGGCCGCATTTCGACGCATTGAAGGGGAAATTCCGAGCCCGGTCCATCCTGTCGGATACCAGCCGGCTCTGGTTTCACTGAATGAAGTCGCGCCCGGACATCTGGTGGCGTAGGAAGTCGCGTAAGTCGCGTCAATCGCGTTGTTTCATGGCGAACCCTTGCCGCACGACGAAGGGCTACGTGGAATCCGCTGTGGTGGTGGACCGCGACGGGGAGACAATCGTTGCGATCCGCGGCAACAATGCGGGACCCCACACGATGGAGAACGCCCGGCGCAAGGTCACGAGTTTCCGTGTCTCCACGACCGATTATGCCAGGCGCTTCGCAGACAACAACCCAGTGGTGCGTCAACAAGTGACGCTTCCAAACGTGACCGCCATCCCGGCGGACTGCCAATCAAGGCGGTGAGATTATTGGCGGAGCCGGTGCCTCGGGGTCCCCTGGTGCCGATACCCCAACAACCGAGCCGAGATGTCGTACCTGCCGACCCGACGACGAGAGCGGCCGGCGAGGGCCCGTCGCCGCCTTATCAGTAACCCATCCCGCCGCCACCACCGCCACCGGATCCGTAACCGGTATCCATCTGTGTGGTGGCCGGAGCGGGCGTAAACCCGTTTGAAGCACAGGCGGCGAGCCCGATCGACGTGCCGATGATCAACGCCGATATCATGCAGAACCGCTTCATGGGATGACTCCTTGCTGGCTTCCCCCAAGATGATGACGCCACGCGGCCTGATCTATTCCAGCCTCATGTCGCCAGGAAACTACCCTGCGACATCACGGTTTTAACCGGGTCCCGATCATGGCAGCGTCGGCCATGACGGCCATCGAGCCTGACTCTACGACATTGCTGCCGGTCCCGCATTGCACGGCAACGGCGTGGGCCGGCGCATGGTGGAGGAGGACTGGCTCCGTCAACGGGGGACACTGAAAATGCATCTCCTCGTTCGCGAAGCCAACACCAGGGTGGTAAGCTTCCACGAGTTCTCGGTTTCGAGGTAGCCCCGCGCGTCGTCGTGAGCAGATGGCTGGGAACAACGTCGCAGGTCGATACACCCGTTTGGCCATGTTACATATTTCAGGAATTTCACAACAAGAGACATTGCAGTGAACTCTCGGTTGTTCTTGCCCTGTTCACGATATCAGTAGTTGCCATAACCTGCCTACGCCCGCGTCGCAATTACCTCGAGGTACTCGGCTGCAATGCTTGTCGTACCATCAGCATTTTTGTTGTAACGAACGTAAGGGTCCTCCAAATCACCTCGCAGAGCAGCCTGGCCGCCCTCGGACAGGCCGGCAAACGCCCTCGGGCCGTAATAAATGCGGTAGAACTCGATCGTTTCCGGGACCGAAAGCGGAAATTCCAGCGACGCCAGGGCACGCTCCATCCCGATGTCGGCAACACGGTTGCCAAGCCGCTCGCGCACCGCGGTTTCATCGCCCCAGAGCAGCGGACTAGGCACTCCGGCGGGCGGCGCAACATGTCGGCCGGTGACCCCGAACAGCTCGCCGATGAAGCCGGAAGGCGTCCAGCTCGCCAACACGATTCGCCCGCCATGCCGGCACACCCGGGTCAACTCGCCGGCGACGACCTCGGGCCGGGGCGCGAACATTGCGCCGAACATGCTGACGACAACGTCGAACGCGTCCCCCTCGAGCGGGAGAGCTTCCGCATCGCCTTCCTCGAACCGGATATCGAGTGGGGACCAATGCCATGTACGCCTCCTCAAGAGGCGCAGAATTTACGAGAGATCAGCAAATTGAAGCCGATACGTTATCGATCTGCACCGGTGAGCAACGAGGATTGGCGGCAGCTCAGCGGAAGGCCAGCATCAGAATGCCGCAATGAAGCGAACTTGCCAATGACCCGCGACCTTCTGCCTCGGATTTTTCAGGCTGACTCGTATCGATTCTCATCTCAGAGTCATTATTTCAGCAGCTTAATTCGCTCTGGCCGCATGACCATGCCGTTGAAGGCGGCAGATTTGCATCAATGGATGACTTTCTCGACAATGCCGAGAAAGTCACATCGAATATGGTAACCTATGAAGCGTGACGTTGTCTTGCACTTACACTGGCAACCATATTCGGGCGACAGCTTCAACGATGGACGTGCTCGCATGGCATTCTAAATGACCCAGGAGATAAATTCGACAAAATGCTACGAGCAGTAGTTGATGCTCTCGCAGTTTATTTGAAGGACTGCCTCTGTAGGCCAAACGCCCAAGGAGCTTCACTCGCTCCGCCGACAGTTGCCCGCCTTTGTTCGCCAACTTCTCCCGGCCAATGCCACAGGCATTCGGCTGGACCGCTACTATGGCGGGGTCTGACTTCTCATCGCCGTGCGTCACCGGCTTCGGCCTTCCAGCCTTCCCGATGCGGACCGTCCGTTCGCCGATGGCCAGCCATGAGATCTCCCGGTTCCCGAACAAGAGGTTTCGCCGGCGTGCCAGGGTCTCAGACCACGCGGGACCAGTGGGGCACTCGCGTCAACGCACCCCACTATGCTGCCTTCCGCCACGCAGATAGCGTCGGCATCCCGGACTGGATTCGTTACGTGGCTCAATACCAGGCCCGCCGACACCCCTGTCAACGCTTCGCCCCACACCCCGCGGTGTGATACTCAGGACCCGGGGTCGATGGGGTTCGCGCTACCGTTCATCGTAAGGGATTCTCACCCTCTCCTCTTGCCGGTTTCGCCGGCGCACCTGCGTTAATTCTTGATCTTCGGGTGACCACGATTGACCACATACGGTCGCTGGTGGTTACAAATGACTTCTATGCTGGTGCTGGCACACCCCAGCAAAGATCACCCCCCTCGACTCCGACCGGCACGCTACAACCACACCGATGCGCATTGCCCAGATCATGGCCGGCGCGCCCACGGGCGGCGCCGAGCTCTTCTTCGAACGTCTCACCATCGCCCTCGCCCAGTCCGGCGACGCGGTGCTTCCGATCATCCGCGGCAATCCCGATCGGGCCGCCCGCCTCCGCTCCGCCGGCCTCGAACCGGCCCAATTCCGCTTCGGCTCGCCCCTCGACCTGCTGACCAGACCACGGATTCGAAGCGCCCTCACCCGCTTCGACCCCAGCGTCGCGATCGCCTGGATGAGCCGCGCCGCCCGCTTCACCCCGTCCGGTCCCTGGACCCTCGCCGGTCGTCTCGGCGGCTATTACGACCTGCGCCACTACCGCCACTGCGATCACCTTATCGCCAACACCCGGCAAATCTCCGCTTACATCACCAGTCATGGCTGGCCCGCCAGCCGCGTCCATCACCTGCCCAATTTCGCCCCGGATCTGCTCGGCGTTCCGCCCGCCAGCCGAGCGTCGCTGCAAATTCCCGAACACATCCCCTTCATCCTCGCCCTGGGCCGGCTGCACCGGAACAAAGGCTTCGACCTGCTCATTGACGCTCTGCCCCACATCCCGCGGGCTCACGTGCTGATTGCCGGTGAAGGTCCGGAGCGCGCCAGCCTGACCGCCCTCGCCCGTTCCCGCCATGTGATCGACCGCATCCACCTCGCCGGCTGGCGCACTGACACCGCCGCCCTGCTCGCGGCCGCCGATCTGCTGGTCTGCCCGTCCCGTCACGAACCGCTCGGCAACGTGATCATCGAGGCCTGGTCCGCCACCCGTCCGGTCGTTGCCGCCGCCGCCGACGGCCCACGCGAGCTGATCACCCCCGACCGCGATGGGATTCTGGTCCCGCTGGAAAGCCCCCAGGCGCTCGCCGACGCCATCAATACGCTTGTCCAGGACCCCGCCCGCGCTGGCGCCCTGGCCGGGAGCGGCCGAGCCAGCTACCAAGCCCGCTTCGCCGAGGCGCCGGTGCTCCAGCAATGGCGCCGGTTTCTCGCCACTGTGGAGAAGCCCTGAATGTGCGGCATCGCCGGCCTGGTCCTGTCCTCGACGGCTCCGCCGCCTGATCCCGCCGTGCTGTCCCGCCTACTGCGCGCGCTCGCCCATCGGGGCCCGGATGGGAGCGGTCATGTCGTCATCGGCCGCGTGGCCTTGGTACACAACCGACTAGCCATCATCGATCTGCAGACCGGCGATCAGCCCCTGTTCGCCGGCCCGGCGACCCTGGTCGCCAATGGAGAAATTTATAATTACAGGGAGTTGCGCGCCGAACTGCCCGACATCCATTTCGCCACCCACAGCGACTGCGAGCCGGCCCTGCATCTCTGGCGGCAGCACGGCGCCGACTACGCGACCCAGCTGCGCGGCATGTTCGCCATCGCCATTCACGAGCGCGCCGAGCGCACCGTCACGCTCACCCGCGACGCATTCGGCATCAAGCCACTCTATACCGCGCAGACGGCGCACGGGCTGGCGTTCGCGTCAGAGCCGCAGGCCATGCTGGAAGCCGGCCTGGTCCCCCGCAGCCTGCGTCCTGGTGCCAGGGACGAGCTGTTGCAGCTCCAGTTCACCACGGGCGCCGACACCATCTTCCAGGGGATCAGCCGCGTCCTGCCCGGCGAAACCCTGGTCTGCGCCGATGGCCACATCATCGATCGCCGCCGCCTCCCTGCCTTGCCCGAGGGCGGCCCGGAGGATATCGACGAGGACGCCGCGCTGGAGCGGCTCGACCGCGCGCTGGAGGAATCGGTGTTGTTGCACCAGCGCAGCGATGTCCCCTATGGCATGTTTCTGTCCGGCGGCGTCGACAGTTCCGCTCTGCTGGCGCTGATGTCGCGTCTCAACAACCAGCCGGTGCTCGCCTACACCGCCGGCTGGGACACCAATGGTACCGGCGACGAACGCGCCCATGCCGCCGTGGTGGCGAAGGCCGCCGGCGCCCAGCACGAACCGGTGGAGATCACCGAGGCCATGGTGTGGCGCCATTTGCCCGAGATCGTCGCCTGCATGGACGATCCCGCCGCCGACTACGCCATCATCCCCACCTGGTTTCTCGCGCGGCGTGCACGGGAGGATGTGAAGGTGGTCCTGTGCGGGGAAGGCGGCGACGAGCTGTTCGGCGGCTACGGCCGTTACCGCAAGGCGATGCGCCCGTGGTGGCTGGGCGGTCGGGTGATGCGCGGGCGCGGTCATTTCGATCGGATCGATGTACTCCGCCGGCGGCCGGCAGGCTGGCGCGACGGGTTCGCGGCGAGCGAGACCCGTGCCCTGGATGGCGGCCGCACCCGGCTTGCCGCGGCTCAGGCCGCGGATGTGGAGGATTGGCTGGCGCATGATCTGCTGCTGAAGCTCGATCGCTGCCTGATGGCGCATGCGGTCGAGGGGCGGACGCCGTTCCTCGATCCGGGGGTCGCCGCCGCGGCGTTCCGCCTGCCGGACGGCCTGAAGCTGCATAACCGCGCACGCAAATACCTGCTGCGCCGCTGGCTGGACCGGCATCTGCCGGCGGCCGACGCGTTTTCACCCAAGCGCGGCTTTACCGTGCCGGTCACCGAGTGGATCCGGAACCAGGGCCTGCAACTCGGGCCGCTGGTCGCCGCCCAGCCCGGCGTGACGGAGATCGCCGAGCCCGGAAAGGTCGAGTTCTCTGTTCCGCACGATCGCCGATCCGGAGCAGGGCTTTGCCGCTTGGCTGCTGCTGTTCTACGCGCTCTGGCATCGGCGCCACATGCTGGGACTGAAGCCGAGCGGAGACGTGTTCGAGACGCTGGCGACACGGTAGCCGGTCAAGCCACACCCGGCGTCTGATCGTCCTTCCTGCCAAGCAGTTGCGTCAGCACGTCATCCACCGGTGTTCCGGTCGAGACGCTCAGAGTTTTTTCCGGGTTCGCTCGCGTTGAGCGCCGTAACCGGTTCCTCCATCCCTTCAAGCTGGCCGGCATCCCTTGGAGCGAGTGAAGTCAGCAGGATGAAACAGTTGGAAATGGCCGGCGCCGGGGCGGAGGCCGGACAAGTTGGACTTCCTCGTAGCTACCCGGTGCGATGCGGTTTATGGCCGCGAGCAGCGGAGCCGCATTGTCCCGCACGATAGGCCAGGAGTTCGTTGACAGAACGACAAATGCCAAGCGTCGCCGGATCAGGTTCTGCTGGTGGCGGATGTTACGATCGGCTGTGACGATACACTCGAACCGGTTCGTTTCGGCGGCGGCCAACAGCTCCCCGTTCGACAGATCGGCCCACCCGATGCCAGCGGCGGTCCGAACGTCGTGGCCCTACAGCAGACGTATGACCGGGCGCGGACAGCTATGGTCAAGCAGGATGCGCAGCACGCTCTCTCTGCGCATATTCATATATCGCTATCACATCCATCAGGCTCGTGCGGAGCCCGAAGTTCTCGACCACCTCTTCCGCACTTTCGCCGGCGTCCATATTCTCCACGATGGTCTCCGGTGGCACGCGTGGGTCGGCTCTCAGGGCCGGAGCCCCGGAGAGATAGTCCGGGCGTCGTGTCACGACAGGGCAGTTGCTCCAGTCGATCATTTGCCGAGTCCAGAAACCATGCCGATTGCTTGTCGGCTCTGAGATGGCGTGCGGACATCTCTGTTGCCAGAGAGGGGGCGCGCCAATCAAGTTCCGTACCGGCGAGGACTGGTGGACCGTTCCAACCCGTTGATACCCGGCATTGGGCTGCCCGGCTGATCGGGCTACATCCTCGGTCAGCGAGCAGGCCGGGTCCCGAACCCCGGCAGAACCCTCCCGAGACACCATTGGCGGAGCCCGACATGACCGCGCACTACGACCTGCTGATCCGCAACGGCACCGCGGTGCTGCCCTGGGGGACCGAGCCGACCGACATCGGTGTCCGCCACGGCCGCATCGCCGCGCTTGGCGTCCCTGCTGCCGCCACGGCCGACGAAACGATCGACGCGGCGGGACTGCACGTGCTGCCGGGCCTGATCGACAGCCACGTCCATTTGCGGGATCCCGGCGACCCT
Source organism: uncultured Pseudomonadota bacterium (assembly GCA_963777625.1). Taxonomy (GTDB): domain Bacteria; phylum Pseudomonadota; class Alphaproteobacteria; order Acetobacterales; family Acetobacteraceae; genus DATDIC01. The sequence goes on from CAVZRO010000037.1 coordinate 210,054, forward strand.
GCCGTCGAGACCATTCCGACCGGCACCCGGGCGGCGGTGCTCGGCGGCCTGGCCGTTGTGTTCGACATGCCGAACACCAGCCCGTCGATCACCGACACGGAGCGCCTGGCGTGGAAGCAGGAGTACGTCGAACGGGAATCCTGGTGCGACATCGGCCTCTATGTCGGCGGCACCAAGACCAACATCGCGCAGCTTGCGGCATTGGAAGCCGGCCGCGGCGTGTGCGCGATCAAGGTGTTTGCCGGCTCCTCCACCGGCGATCTGCTGGTTGAGGACGACGAGCACCTGGAACGCGTCATGCGGGCCGGGCGTCGCCGCATCGCCTATCACAGCGAGGACGAGTACCGGCTGCAGGCGCGCAAGTCCCTGTTCAAAAAAGGCGATCCCCATATCCGGCACATGGAATGGCGGGACGAGGAGACCGCGTTTCTCGGCACTCGCCGCCTGATGGCGTTGGCCCATGCCACCGGCCGGCCAGCGCATATCCTGCATGTGTCAACCGCCGAGGAGCTGGATTATCTGAAGGATTTCCGCGACCTCGCCACCTGCGAGGTGCTGGTCAACCATCTGACCCAGGTCGCCCCCGACGTCTATGAGACGCTGCAGGGATTTGGCGTGATGAACCCGCCGATCCGCGGCCAGCGCCATTACGAGGCGGCCTGGAAAGCAATCAATGATGGCACGGTCGATACGGTCGGCTCCGACCACGCGCCGCACAGCCGGGAGAAGAAGCTGCTGCCGTGGCCCGACTGTCCGGCCGGGCTGACCGGCGTACAGACGATCGTGCCGGTGATGCTGAACCATGTCGCCGCCGGACGCTTGTCGCTGTCACGGCTGGTCGATCTGATGTGCGCCGGCCCGGCGCGGGTCTATGGCGTGGTCGGGAAGGGCCGGCTGGCGGCCGGCTACGACGCCGATTTCACGCTGGTCGATTTGCAACGGCAGCGGCGGATCGAGGAATCCTGGATCGTGTCCCCCTGCGGTTGGACGCCGTTTGCCGGGATGCAGGTCACCGGCTGGCCCGTTGCCACGATCATTCGTGGCCGAGTGGTGATGCGGGACGACACCGTGCTGGGCGCGCCACAGGGACGGCTGGTGCGCTTCGCCCGCTGATCGACGCTATACGCACCTGCCGCCGAAGATCGGCACATCATAGCGGGCGAATACGGGATCATTCGTAACCAGCAGAAGCTGCTCGAGCCGAGCCTGTGCGATCAGCATGCGGTCGAACGGATCGCCATGATGTCGCGGCAGCGCTCCCGCCGCGATCGCGTGCGACGCACGGATCGGGAGCTGTTCCAAACGCATCACGGCAATGACCTCGTCGAAGCGGTCGATCGGGAATTCCAACCGCCCAAGAGCCCGCTTGATCGCGATCTCCCAAGCCGTTGCGGCACTGACAGCCACGAGGTTTCCAGGGGCGGCGATGGCAGCTCGGGTCGGCGCGCCCAGACGGCTGGAGTCTGAAACGGCCCAGATCAGAACCTGGGTATCGAGCAAGAGCCTCAGGACGCCGTACCGGCGAAAGCGGCGGCTATGTGGTCCGGCAGCGGCGCATCGAAATCCGGCCCGACGCGAACCTGGCCCGCCAGCAAATCAAGCGGACGGGACGCAAGTGGCTGGTCGAACGGGACCAGCCGGGCGAGCGGCCGTCCAGCTTTGGCAATGATGATCTCTTCCCCAGCCGCGGCCCGTTCAACGAGTTGAGAGAGGTTTGTTTTCGCCTGATATAGATTGACCGTGTCCATCCATTGTCGCCCGTTATCCGCGCATAGATCGGAGCGTTCCATAGCTTGGTCAAGCTGGTCAAGCAGGCAGTCGCGGCACCCGTTGGGTCTTGTCATGAACAGACCACCAAGGCCACCGAATACACTTGCGGACAGTCGCGATATAAGCATATCTTTATGTGTCGATGGTCCCGCGCGAGCGGGTGAAAAGGGAACGCCGTGCGTCTCGGCTGGACATCGCGTCCGGAGGCAAGTCGGCGGCTGCCCCCGCAACTGTCAGCGGCGAGCCGCTGGTCCCATGCGCCCCACCGGGGCAGGTCACTGAGCCGGAGAGCTCGGGAAGACAGGGCCAGGGCAATTGGGGTTCACCGCCCCGATCGCCGTCAGCCAGGAGACCTGCCGTCGTCGCGCAAACCATGCCGCCGGGCGGGGTGCACCGGAGGCGGGAGACGATCATGCCAGCCATTTTCGGCGACCCTCGCCATGACCCGGGCGCTACTTGCCCTGCCTCCCGCTTCTCCGTTGACGGGGGGCGCACATGACGGTCGCCAGCAATCTCGGCTTCCCCCGCATCGGGCACCGGCGTGAACTGAAATCCGCGCTGGAGCAATTCTGGTCGGGCGACTTGGACGAAACCGGGCTACAGGATGTCGCCCGAACCCTGCGCACCCGCCATTGGACGCTGCAAGGCGGCCACGGCATCAGCCACATCCCGTCCGGCGATTTCTCGTTCTATGACCACGTGCTGGACACCGCCTGCATGCTCGGCGCCATACCGCCGGGGTACGGCTGGACGGAGGGCCCCGTGTCGCTGTCCAGCTATTTCGCGCTCGCGCGTGGCTCCGGCGAGGCGCCGGCGCTGGAAATGACCAAGTGGTTCGACACCAACTACCATTACCTCGTGCCCCGGCTGGCCGCCGATCAGCGCTTCGTGCTGACCGAGAACCGGCCGCTGGCCCAGTTCCGGGAGGCGACGGCCCTTTGCGTCCGCACCCGCCCCGTGCTGCTCGGGCCGGTGAGCTTCCTGATGCTGAGCAAATCCAGCGACGGGTCCGACCCGCTCGACCTGCTGGACCGCGTGCTTCCGGTCTATGCCCGCGTGCTGGCCGAGCTGGCGGAGGCAAACGCCGCCTGGGTGCAGATGGACGAGCCGGTGCTGGCGCTGGACCTGCCGGAGAAGGCGAAGCTCGCGCTGGCGCTGGCGTACGGCACGCTGCGGCGAGGCGCCACGCCGGACATCCTGCTGGCCAGCTATTTCGGCCCGCTCGGCGGCAACCTTCCCGTCGCCGCGGCGCTGCCGGTGGCCGGACTGCATCTCGACCTGGTGCGCGGCGGGGCGGAGCTGGATGCCGTGCTGGACTCCGTCTCGCCGGAACAGTGGCTGTCGCTCGGACTGGTTGACGGACGCAACGTTTGGCGCACGGACCTGCGGGCCGCGCTGGGTACGCTGCAACGGGTTGCGGCGAGGCGCGGCGATCGGCGGTTGATGGTGGCCCCCTCGTGCAGCCTGCTGCATGTTCCTGTCGATGTGCGGCAGGAGACGAAGCTCGATCCCGCGGTGAAAACCTGGCTTGCCTTCGCTGAGCAGAAGCTGGGCGAGGTGGCGACATTGGCCCGCGGATTGGACGAGGGCGAGGCAGTCATCGCGGCGCAACTCCAGGCCAGCGACGCGGCCGTGCGGTCTCGCCGTACCGGCGATGGGGTGCACCGGCCGGAGGTGCAAGCTCGTCTCGCTGCCATCACCCCAGCGGCGGAGCGTCGCGCCAGCCCCTATCGAACGCGACGGACCGTGCAGCAGAGACGCCTCGGCTTGCCGCTGTTCCCGACCACCACGATCGGCTCCTTCCCGCAGACCGCGGAGGTACGCCGCGCGCGGGCGGCGCTCGGACGCGGCGAACTGGCGTCCGACGCCTATGAACGGACGGTGGAAGGCTGGATCGACGAGGTCGTGCGCTGGCAGGAGGAGATCGGGCTGGACGTGCTGGTGCATGGCGAGTTCGAGCGCAACGACATGGTGAAGTATTTCGGCGAACAGCTCAGCGGCTTCGCCTTCACCCAGCACGGCTGGGTGCAATCCTACGGCAGCCGCTGCGTGGCGCCGCCGATCATCTGGGGCGACGTGGCGCGGCCTCGACCGATGACGGTACGATGGACTTCCTACGCGCAGTCCCGCACCGATCGCCCGATGAAGGGAATGCTGACCGGGCCGGTGACCATGCTGCAATGGTCGTTCGTGCGCGATGACATTGCACGTGAAACAGTCTGCCGGCAGATCGCCCTGGCCATCCGCGACGAGGTGGACGACCTGGAGCGGGCCGGGATCGCCGTAATCCAGGTCGATGAGCCAGCGTTCCGCGAAGGACTGCCGCTGCGGCACGCCGACTGGGCGGCCTATCTGGCCTGGGCGACCGCGTGCTTCCGGCTGGCGACCAGCCCGGTGCGGGATGAAACGAGCATCCATACACATATGTGCTACTCGGAGTTCAACGACATCATGCCGGCGATCGCGGAGCTGGACGCGGATGCGATTTCCATCGAAACCACGCGCAGCCGGATGGAGCTGCTGGACGCCTTCGGGCCCGGGCAGGCGGGCCACACTGGCTATCCTGCCGAGATCGGGCCGGGCATCTGGGACATCCATAGTCCGCGCATCCCGGATACCGCGGAGATGGTCGAATTGCTCGGCCTGGCGCGCGGGCGGCTGCAGGATTGGCAGATCTGGGTCAACCCCGACTGCGGCCTGAAAACCCGCCGATGGGAGGAGGTCAGGCCGGCGCTGGAGAACCTTGTTGCGGCCGCCCGTGCGCTGCGTGAGGGTGCGCAGTCCCGCGCTGCCACAACCGGACAGAAGCCCGGTCAAGCGCGATCGGCCGTAAATTCGCGGCGTGGAGCCTGCCAACGTGTCAGCCGCAACTAGATCGGTGGTCCTGGTGCGAGCCACGCGACAGGATCGCGCCGATCTTGTCCGCGCCAACCAGGAGAGCCGGACTTATCATCATCCCTGGGCGGAGCCGTTCACCGACGAGGCGGGCTTCGATGCCTGGCTGATGCGATCGCTGACCGGTCCGCACGTGCAGCTCGTCGCGCGCGATGCGGCCAGCCGGGACGTGATCGGCGTGGTCAATATCAACGAGATCGTGGGGGGTGCGTTTCAAAGCGCCTATCTTGGCTATTATGGCATGGTGCGCCACGCCGGACGCGGGCTGATGACGGAAGCGGTCGCGCGTGCGGTCGCTCTCGCCTTCACCGATCTTGGGCTGCATCGGCTGGAAGCGAACATCCAGCCGGAGAATCACCGCTCCCTTGCGCTGGTGCGCCGGCTCGGGTTTCGGCAGGAGGGATTCTCTCCCCGCTATCTGCGCATCGGCGGTACCTGGCGTGACCACGAGCGATGGGCACTGCTGGCCGACGAGTGGGATGACAGCGGCTGGCGACCGGGGCATCCTGCTTCCGTATAGAGCGGATATCAGCAGGAGGAACATCGATGGCCGGCATTGTGGAGGGAAAGGTCGCGGTCGTGACCGGGGCCGGGCGCGGCATCGGCCGCGCGATCGCCATTGCCATGGGGCAGAATGGCGCCAAGGTTGTCGTCAACGATGTCGGCGCCGGGGTGACCGGCGAGGGCCGCGACGAAACGCCGGCGCAAGAGGTGGTGCGCGAGATCGAGGCGGCAAACGGTCAGGGCTCCGCAGTCGCCAATACGGATTCAGTCGCTGAGTGGGATTCGGCGCAGCGGATCGTGGCGACCGCGATCGACCGCTACGGCAGGATAGACATCGTGGTCAACAATGCCGGCATCCTGCGCGACCGCATGTTTCATTACATGTCGCCGGAGGAATGGGACGCGGTGATGAAGGTGCATCTTTATGGCGCCTTCTACGTGTCGCGCGCGGCGGTGACGCATTTCCGCAAGCAGGAGAGCGGGGCGTTCGTGCATATGACTTCGACCTCCGGACTGATCGGCAGTGTCGGGCAGGTGAATTACGGGGCCGCCAAGCTGGGCATCGCCGGACTGTCGCGGAATATCGCGATGGACATGCAGCGGTACAAGATTCGTTCCAACTGCATCGGCCCGCACGCGTTCAGCCGCATGATCGAAACGGTTCCCGGCCAGAGCGAGGAGCAGATGAAGGCGCGGGCCGCGAAAACCCGGCCCGACCAGGTGGCGCAATTGGCGGTGTTTCTGGCCTCGGACGCCGCGGCGGAGGTTTCCGGCCAGATCATGGGTGCGCGGGGGAACGAGATCTATCTGTATAGCCAGCCACGCCCGATCCGTATCATGCATCGCGGCGAGGGCTGGACACCGGATCGGCTGGCGGAGCACCTGCTGCCGGCGATCCGCAGCGGATTGACGCCGCTTGAACGCACGCGGGACGTTTATAGCTGGGACGCGATTTAGCGCGCAGGAGGCGGACGCGCGGGGGAGCAGTAAGTGCCGGTTGCAATCACAAATACCCCGTCCCCATCTCCTGCGCGAACCGTCCCGGATCCCCCTCCCACACGATCCGCGCGTGCTCCAGGACGTAGACGCGATCCGCATGGGGCAGCGCGAATGTGACGTTCTGCTCGCCCAGCAGCACGGTGATCGGCGTCGTGTCGCGAAGGCGCGCCAGCGCGTTCGACAACTGCTCCAATATCACTGGCGCCAAACCAAGCGTCGGCTCGTCCAAAATCAGCAGCTTCGGTTGCATCATCAACGCCCGGGCGATGGCCAGCATCTGCTGCTCTCCGCCGGAGAGCGTCGCCGCCGCCTGCCGCTGCCGCTCGTTCAAAATGGGGAACAAATCCAGCAGCCAGGCCAATTGAGTGGCCCGCGCCGCCGTGGTCAGGTGCTGACCGCCCAGATCCAGATTTTCCCGCACGCTCATCGTCGCGAACAGCTCGCGCGTTTCCGGGCACTGCACGACCCCGCCGCGCGCGATTGCCGCCGCCGACCGCCCGCGCAGGCTTTCGCCAGCCCACCGTATGTCGCCTTCGTACGGCACCAGCCCGGAGATCGCATTGAACAGCGTCGTCTTTCCCGCGCCGTTCAGCCCGACGATCGACACGAACTCCCCCTCGTTGACATGCACCGACACCTGCTGCAGCGCCTGCGCCTTGCCGTAGCGCACCTCCAGCTTGCGTACATCCAGGAACGGCTCGCCGACCTGCTCCGCCAGCTCCTTGCGCGGATGCGTCTCGATCTGGCCGCCGAGATACACGCGCCGTACCGTTTCGTTGCGCATCACCGATTCGGACGTGCCTTCGGCAATGCGCTCCCCCAGGTACATTGCCAGCACCCGATCGACCAGCGCTGCGACGCCCTTGACGTTATGATCCACCAGCAGGACCGCCCTGCCCTCACGGCGGAAATTGGCGATCAGCTCGGAAAACATCCCCAGCTCCGCCGGGGTCAATCCGGCGAATGGCTCGTCGATCAGCACCACTTTCGGATCGCGGGCCAGCGCCTTCGCCATCTCCAGCCGGCGAAGATCGGCGAACGGCAGGGTGGAGGGCCGGCGGTCGATGACATCGTGCAGGCCGACCTGATCGGCGATCGCCCGCGCGCGTCCGTCGACGCCGGGATCCGCGGCCAGCCGGAACAGCGAATCGGGCAGCAGCGCCAGCTTGATGTTTTCCAGCACGGTCTGCCGGTGCAGCGGACGCGAATGCTGGAACACGATACCCACCCCGTGTCGCGCGATCCGATAGGTCGGCCATCCGGCCACATCCACCCCGTCGAGCCTGACCTCGCCGGCGTTGGGGCGCTCGATGCCCATGACAAGTTTCATGACAGTCGACTTGCCGGAGCCGTTCGGACCGATCAGCCCGAGAATCTCGCCGGGCCGCACGTCGAAGCTGATATCCTTTACGGCCACCAGCCCGCCGAAACGCTTGGTCAGCCCACGCACCTCCAGCGCCGCGATGTTGCGCATCAGGCGCTGCCTCTCCAGCGCAGCGCATAGCCCAGCACCCCGTCGGGGAAGAACAGGATCACGATCAGCGCAATAGCCGCGACAACGAACGTATTGAGCTGCCCGATCGGCCGCAGCAGTTCGTCGAACAGCACCAGGAAGATCGCGCCCAGGATGCCGCCCAGGATGGTCCGCCGGCCGCCGAACATCACAGCGATGATGATCTGCACCGCGATGGACAGATCCACCATCTGATCAACCGACGCCGTGCCCTCGTAGAATGTCAGCATCGCGCCAGCCAGCCCGGAGAACAGCGCGCTCAGACAGAACGCCGCCAGCTTGTGCTTGGTAACATTGAAACCAAGCGCCGCCGCCTCGATCCGGTCCTGACCCGTCGCCTGCAGAATAAGTCCCCAGGCCGAGCGCGACAGGCCGAACAGGATGACCGCGGAGATCACCAGGAAACCGAATGCGTACCAGTAATTCACTGCGGCATTGATGGACAGCACGCTCGGCACCATCATGCCGATCTCGCCGCCGGTGACACTGGCAAATATCACGATCGCATCGACCAGCAGCAGCACCGCCACCAGCGTGACCAGCCCGAAATAGGGTCCGCGCAGCCGCAGCGCCGGCAATGCCAGCAGCAACCCGCCCACCACCGCCGTTGCCGCGCCACCCACCAGGCAGAGCGGGATCGCCAGCCCGGCGTTGTTCATCAGCCCCGCCCCATAGGCGCCGAGACCGATCAGGAAGGTCGGGCCGAAATTGACCTCCCCGGCAAACCCGAACAGCAGGTCCCACGACATCGCGAAGACGCCGAAATAATAGGCGACCGTGAAAACGCCGAGGAAGTATGCCGGCAGCCACAAGGGCGCCACCGCGCCGGCGGCGACGACCACCAGCGCCAGCCACAGCGCCGGGCGCATCAATAACCCGGCTCGCCGGGCGCGCGGCATGATATCGGCGGCCTGCAACTGGCTCATTGTCACCGGCGTCCCAGCAGACCCTGCGGGCGCACATACAGCACCGCCACCAGGATCAGCAGCGCCGGGATCGGCCGCAAGGTCGGCGCGATCAGGTACGCGGTAAGCGTCTCCGCATAACCGACGACATAGGCCGCCACCAGTGATCCTGGCACGCTGCCCAGCCCACCCAGGATCACGATGGTGAACGCGCTCGCGGTCAGCGCGCCGGCATTGCCCGAGCTGACGCCAAAGAACGAGGCCAGCAGCACGCCCGCCAGCCCCGCCAGCAATCCATAGATGGTCCAGACAATGAAATAGATGCGCGACAGCTCGAACCCGAGCAGCGTCAGCCCGCGCGGATTGATCGAGGCAGCCAGCAGTTGCTTGCCGATGCGCGTTCGGTTCACCAGCAGATAGAGCGCCCCGATCACCACCCAGCACAGCACCGCGATGAGCACCTCGTTGCGCGGTGTGCGCACGCCGAGAATGGACATGACGCCCGGCAGCAACGGTTGCAACGTTACCGGGTTGTCGCTGAACAGGTAATCCATGCCGACCTGGATCATGATTCCCCACAGCAGCGTGCCGGTCAGGATGAAGATCTCTTCCTCATCCCGGGGAATTGCACGCGAGCGTTGCAGCGGCCGTACCACCAGGAAATATGTGACGTACGACGCCGCCAGGCCGGCAACGATGCCGATCACGGCGCTCAGATAAGGGCCGGCGCCATAGGTCACCGAGGCCCACCAGCCGATCAGCGCGGCGATCAGCATGATGCCGCCGTGTGCGAGGTTCAGCACCCCGCACACGCCGAACATCAGGGTGAACCCGATCGCGCCGATGCCGTACAACGAACTGATCGCGAATCCGTCGATCAGGATCTGCAGGCCGCGCATGCGCGGTCAGCGAGCTTAGGTGCTACTTTGCCGCCTGCTGCTGGGGAAGTTTCACGAAGCTGGGGAATTTCACCTTGTTCGGGCACTTGTCGGTGGGCCAGATGCAGACCTGCTTGCCGTCCTGCCACTGCACGAAGATGCCGGTCGCCCAGTCCTTCCCATAGCGCAGCGAATGCGTGTACTCGTCCTGCCGGCCATAGAATCCGTAATGACCGACGGAGCCCTGCATGTCGGTCTTTTCCATCTCGGCTACCACCTTGTCCGGATCGGTGGAGCCGGCGCGCTTCATCGCCTCGGCGAACGCCATCACACCGTCATACGACGTGAAGGCAGTGAAGGCCGGGAAGCTGTGGAACTTGTCCACATAGGCTTTCTGCACCGCCAGCGTCGTCGGGCTCAGCGCCACGCCGGGACCCGACCCGGTCTGCGTGATCACCCCCTCGGTGGCGCCGTTGGTGCTTTTCCAGAACGAGTCGTTGCTGGCCTGGGCGCTGATCCCCGCCATCGGGATCGGCACCTGCTGGGAATGCCACTGCACGGTCGGCTGCACGCCGACATGGGCGATCCCCATGATCATCACGTCCGGATGCTTCGCTTCCACCTGGTTGAAGATCGGCGTGAAGTCCGTGGTATCCGGATTGAAGCTGATCGTATCGACAATATTCAGCCCCGCGCCGGGCAGGCACTTCGCGTACCCCACGTCAAGCGGCTTGGTCCAGTCGGCGTCTTCGCTGACGATGGCGGCGGTCTTCATGTGCAGCGCGTCCACCAGCGTGTCGTGCGAGGAATCGCAGACCGCCAGCGCGAGGGTGGGCGACGGGAACCACCCTTCGAACATGTATTTGTACTGGTCGTATTTATCGTGCACCTGCTTGCTGATCAGGTCGCTCGCCGCGGCGGGGGTCAGCGTGGGCATATGCAGGCGGGCGGCCCAGGGCTCGACCGCCAGCGCCACCTCGCTGATGAAGGTGGTGATCACCGCCGACACGTGGTCCTGCTGCGCCAGGCGCTGGAAGGCACGCACGGCGTCAGCGGCGGAGGAATGGTCGTCGTAAGCGACGATTTCCAGCTTGCGGCCGTTGATGCCACCGTGGGCGTTGATGTCGTCGGCGGCGAGCTGCGCGCCGCGGGCAATCGGCTCACCGACCACGGCGGAGAATTCGCTGACCACGCCGATCTTGATCGGGTCGTCGGCTCGGGCGGTGCCCGCCCCGCACAACAGTACCGCACTCAGGGCAGTGGTCGCCCACAGGGACGCATTGCGTGCGCTGACAGATGGCATGGACGATCTCCCGTTTTCGTTGAACCTCACCTGTACCGGATGATGACTCACCCCCCGGCTGGCCCTGAGTGTGCTTGAGGCGCGGGCGGCGCGTCAATTCGTCATTGGATTGCCGATCCGCAATTGCGGCCTGGGAGCATTGGTGTATGCGCCTCCTGGACCTGACGGGCGCACCGGACTAATGCCCCGGCCATGACTGACATCGTTCCGGTCCGCCGTGCGCTTATCTCGGTATCCGACAAGTCGGGCCTGGTCCCGTTCGCCCGATCGCTGACCGCACAGGGCATAGAAATCCTGTCCACGGGCGGCTCGGCGCAGGTGCTGCGCGAAGCGGACGTACCGGTCACCGAGGTCTCCGCCCACACCGGCTTTCCGGAAATCCTGGACGGGCGGGTAAAGACTCTGGTGCCGCAAATCCACGGCGGCATCCTCGGCCGCCGCGACGACCCGGCCCACCTGGCGCAGATGCAGGCCCACGGGATCGCGCCGATCGACCTGGTGGTGGTCAATCTCTATCCGTTCGAGGCCGCCGCGGCCCGTGGCGCCAGCCCTGACGAGTGTGTCGAGACGATCGACATCGGCGGTCCGGCGCTGATCCGTGCCGCTGCCAAGAACCACGATTTCGTAGCGGTTTCGATTGAACCAGGCCAGTATCAGGCGATACTTGACGATCTTGCGGCGCATCGCGGCACCACCCTGGCGCTGCGCCGCCGTCTGGCCGCCGCCGCCTATGCGCGCACCGCTGCCTATGACAGTGCGATAGCCTCCTGGTTCGCCGCGCGGCAGCAGGATCCCCTGCCCCGCCGTCTGACCATCGCCGGCGAATTGCGCCAGACGCTGCGGTACGGAGAAAACCCGCACCAGCGGGCCGGGTTCTACATCACCGGGACGCGTCCGGGGGTCGCCACGGCCCGGCAGGTGCAGGGCAAGGAACTCTCCTACAACAACCTGAACGACACCGACGCGGCGTTCGAGTGCGTGGCGGAATTCGACCGGCCCGCCGTGGTGATCGTCAAGCACGCCAACCCCTGCGGGGTGGCAATGGCCGACACGCTTGCCGATGCCTGGGTCGCAGCGCTGCGCTGCGATCCGGTCTCGGCTTTCGGCGGCATTGTCGCGGTCAATCGTCCGCTGGGCGGCCCCGCGGCCGAACAGATCGCCGCGATCTTCACCGAGGTCATCATCGCACCCGATGCGGATGAAACCGCCCGTGCGGCGCTGTCGCGCAAACGCAAGCTGCGGCTGCTATTGGCCGGCGGTTTGCCCGATCCGGTCGCCGACGGACTCGCGTTCCGCAGCGTGGCCGGCGGGTTCCTGGCACAGACACGTGACACCGGGCGAGTTTCCCCGCGCGAGCTGAAGGTCGTAACGAAACGACCGCCGACGCCGGCGGAGCTGGCCGACCTGATCTTCGCCTTCCGGGTCTGCAAGCACGTCAAGTCCAACGCGATCGTGTACGCGAAGGCGGGCGCGACCGTGGGGATCGGCGCCGGTCAGATGAGCCGTGTCGATGCCGCACGTATTGCCGCGTGGAAAGCAATCGAAGCGGCCAAGGCGGCCGGCCTCGACAGCACACTGACCGCCGGCAGCGTGGTGGCCTCCGATGCGTTCTTTCCGTTCGCCGACGGTCTGGAGGCCGCCATCGCCGCCGGCGCCACGGCGGTCATTCAGCCCGGCGGCTCGATGCGCGACAAGGAGGTGATCGAAGCCGCCGACCGTGCCGGTGTGGCGATGGTGTTCACCGGCTTACGGCATTTTCGCCACTGATCGCCCCGCCGCTCACGCTAACGCCGCAACTGCGCCTCGGCGAACTCATAATTCGCCAGCTTGTCCATCCAGTTCTGCAAATAGTCCGGGCGCCGGTTGCGGAAATCGAGATAATAGCTGTGCTCCCACACATCGCACGCCGAGCAGCACCTTGCCCTCGCCGCTCGCCAGCGGATTGGACCCGTTCGGGGTCTTGGTCACCTTCAACTTTCCATCAGAGCCCAGCACCAGCCAGGCCCATCCAGACCCAAACTGCGTCGCGCCGGCCTGCTTGAACGCATCCTTGAACTTCTGGACACCACCGAGGTCCTCGTTGAGCTTCTTCTCCAGCGCGCCGGGGATGCCACCGCCGTTCGGGCTCATGCACTGCCAGAACAGGATGTGGTTCCAGTGCTGGCCGGCATTGTTGAATACGCCGGCCATGTCGGGCTTGCCGTGTGACAGCTTCACGATCTCGTCAAGCGATTTGCCTTGCAGCTTGGGGTCCTTCTCCACAAAGCCGTTCAGCGCCGTGACATAAGCCTGGTGATGCTTGTCGTGGTGCAGCTCCAGCGTTTCCTGGCACATGCCGTGGGCGGCCAGAGCGTTATGGGAATAGGGAAGATTGGGAAGTTCGAAAGCCATGAAGCATTCTCCGCCGGTGTTGGGGTGAAGCCGTGGTCTCGTTGCCGCCTCACTATGACCCGGACGCAAGGGCGTCAAGCTTGGGTCCGGTCGCCGCCTCGGTTAACCGCTACGATCCGGACCGGTTCCTCACTGCGCTGTTCGCCCCCTCGCACAAGCGTGAGACGCTGCTGACGCTGTATGCCTTCAATCACGAGCTCGCGCGGGCGCGCGAGGTGGCGTCGCAGCCGACACTTGCGTTGATGCGGCTGCAATTCTGGCGCGAGGTAGTCGAAGGCGCTCCGCGGGCCCATGAGGTCGCCGCGCCGTTGAGCGCCGCCTTGTCGCGCGGAGAGTTCGATCGCGCCGATTTGCTGGCCCTCATCGACGCGCGCGAGGCGGAAGCTGAGCCGTCGATCCCGACGCTGAACGACTGGCGTGCGTATCTGCTGGCGTCCGCCGGCGGGCTCATGGTGACGGCGGGGCGGTTGCTCGGCGCCCCGGAGCCGGAGCGGTTGCGGCGTCCGGGTGCCGCTTATGGAGCGGCCGGCGTGCTGCGCAGCGTGGCCGCGCTTGGGCGGCAGGGACGCTGCATGCTGCCGGCGGATGTATTAGGGGCGCATGGACTGACGCCTGAACTGGTGATCGCCCGGCCCGCCAGCCCGGAGCTGCAGGCAGCATTGCGTGCGCTTGCGGCGGAAGGCCGTGCACTCTTGCGGGATGCTCCCGCTCCGCGGCTGCCGCGATCCGTGATGGCGGCGGCGCTTCCAGCGGTATTGGCCGGGCGCGATCTGGCGCCGCGGAGAGTGGGTCAGCGGATCACGGCAGGGCGTGGCATCGGTGACCGACTGGCGGTCTTTCGGGCGGCGCTGACAAATCGGCTCGTTTGAAACCGTGCTGAGATGTTGTTTCCAGGTCAGACGCCCGACGGCCAGACATCAGCCGGCGATTCGCCCAGTACCATAATCCGCCACGCAGGCGCGGCGTGCCCATTCAGCAGCGACGCCGAGCCCGTCCCTTCCCCGTTCGCAGCAACGGTGCGCATAATCCGGCAACTTCCACAGCGGCCATCGAGGGGCATCGAACTGATGGACATCCAGGACACCAACTCCCGCATCGTCGCGGCGTACCGGGCGCGCACACCCGGCTCGGCTGCCTTGGCGCACGATGCGCTGGCACTGCTGCCAAGCGGGATCGCGCACGACGCCCGCCACCTGGACCCGTATGGCATCTACGTCGAACGCGCCGCTGGACCGCGCAAGTGGGACGTGGATGGCAACGAATATGTCGATTACTTCGGCGGCCACGGTGCATTGCTGCTGGGGCACAACCATCCGGCGGTGCTACGCGCGGTGGAGGCTGCTCTCGCGCAAGGGACCCATTTCGGCGCCAACCATCCGGGCGAGGTGCGATGGGCGACAGCAATCCAACGGCTGGTACCCTCGGCGGAGCGGATCCGGTTTACGTCTTCGGGAACCGAGGCAACGCTGATGGCGGTGCGGCTGGCGCGCGCTTTCACCGGGCGCGAGACGCTGATCCGCTTCAAGGGCCATTTCCATGGCTGGCACGACCATATGACGTCGGGCTATTCAAATCATTTCGATGGCTCTCCGACTGCCGGCGTGGTGCAGGGCGTTGCGGCCAAGGTGAACCTGCTGGAGCCCGGCGATGAGGCAGCGCTGGAATCCGCCCTGGCGGAGGGGGACGTGGCGGCGGTGATCCTCGAACCGACCGGATCGACATTCGGACAGGTGCCGCTGCGGCCGGAATTCCTGCACGCGCTGCGCCGGCTGACCGAGCGGGCGGGTACGCTGTTGATCCTCGACGAGGTTGTCACTGGCTTCCGCGTATCGTCAGGCGGCGCGCAGGTGGCGCTTGGCGTGCGGCCGGACCTGTCGAGCTTTGCCAAGATCGTCGCCGGGGGGCTGCCTGGTGCGGCGGTGGCCGGGCGGGCGGACGTCATGGACCGGCTGGACTTCGCCGCGTCGGCTCGGACCGGTCAGGAGAAGGTGCAGCATCCGGGGACGTTCAACGCCAATCCGGTTACGGCGGCGGCGGGGACGGCGGCACTGACGGTTATCGCGGAGAGCGACGTCAACGCGCGTGCCGACGCGACCGCACGCGACCTGCGGGCGGCGCTGAACGAGGTGCTGGCGGAGGAGGGGATTTCCTGGAGTGTTTACGGCACGTCGTCGGGGTTTCATCTGTTCATGAACCCGCGTGGGCGGAAGATCACGCCCGGCCAGTTCGATGCGTTCGCGGTGCCACGGGAGGAGTTGAAGGAGCAGCCGAAGCGGGTGGCGGAGCGGTTGCGGCTGGCGTTGCTGAATGAGGGCATCGACGTGAACGGCCGAATCGGCGGGATGGTGTCAGCGACGCACGGGGCCGCCGAGATAAACGACACGGCGCGGGCCCTGCGTGCCGCGATCGGGATGCTGCGGGCCGAGGGGGAGATAACTTAGGGCGCGCCATGAAGTAACGGAATCAACCGTCATTCCCGCGGAAAGCGGGAATCCAGCAGCGGCGGCGCGGATGCCGCTTTCGCGGGAATGACGAGATGACGCGGTTGCTTCCGAACAACTCCTTAGGAGCGGGCGGGAGGGATAGAATCCCCCCGGCTCTTCAGGCACGGACCGTCGAAGATCGGCAGGGTCAGGAATTGCCGCAGATGAGTGGGGATCGATCCCTGCCGGAGCGGCATCGTTAGAATGCGCGGCTGCATCCTGCGTCGCTGTGTTGTTTTCCGAGGCTACCTCGACGGACGCGTCCGGCTCGGGCTCCGTTATCGCGCCGTCAGGAGTAGTCGGCTGACGGGCATTCGTCCGAGGGAGGCCCTCGTCAGCTTGCCGGTAGGCCTCGACTGGATCGGTTCGGCCGACGCCGGCGGCGGTCAGCCAATAGGCGCTCGGACGGCGCCGTGAATTATTGGAAGCTGGCGATTCGCTGCCGCTCGATTGGTCTCCGGTGATACTCGTGTTCCCACCGTCACCCATGGTGTCGGGGTGATCGGAACCAGCCTCCTGTCGCTGGCCTGCCGAGATCGAAGGTGTGTCCTGTTCGAACGTCGCCGGAACCCGGACCGCATCGGGATGCCGCATCAGCCATTCGGTGGGTTCGGACGCGTCGTCCGGCACCCATAGGAAAGGAACCACGAGCGCATCGTTGGAATCCCCATCGTGACCGCTCATGTACGCTCCAGGTGATTCATGATACAATCTCCCGGTGCGACGTTACACCAAAAGTGGTTAACCGCCGGCTAACGTAGCCGGCCCGGTTGACCCCGCTCCACTCCCAGCACGCCATCGCTGCCATCCCGCGGCACGCAACGAGCAGGCCGGGCACGTGCCGCAGCCGTACCCCCAGTCATGTCGATGAGTACGATCTCCAAGGTAGCAGCTATGGGTCCGTTCGATGACCAATTCCACCAGACCGTCCCCGCCCAGCCGGGCAGCGAGTGCCCAGGTTGCCGCCTTGTCGCGCCACATCAGCGGGGTCTCCAGAACGAAGCGCCGCTGCATCCCGACGTTCAGCGCAAGCTGCATCGCCTTGATCGCGTCGTCGCGACAGTCCGGATACCCCGAATAGTCCGTCTCGCACATCCCGGCGACGATGCGCGTGATCCCGCGGCGATACGCGATCGCTGCCGCATAGGTCAGGAACAGCAAATTCCGCCCGGGGACGAAGGTGCTGGGCAGGCCTTCGCCGGTCATTGTAATCGCGATGTCGGCGGTCAGCGCGGTCTCTCCGATCGCCGTCATGCTCGCGCGCATATCCACCAGGTGGTCCGGCCCGAGCCGCGCGCCCCAATCGGTCCTGTGCGCGAACGCCGTGCGGATTGGATCGCGACATTCAAGTTCGATGGCGTGCCGCTGGCCATAGGCGAAGCCGACCGTCTCCACATGCGGATAGCGCGTCAGGGCCCATGCGAGACAGGTGGTCGAGTCCTGGCCGCCGGAAAACAGCACCAATGCGTTATCAGACGTCGTCATCATCCTGGTTTCCGCGTCGATCAAATTCCAAGAGAAACCATCGCGACATGCAGGGTTTATCGGCGCACCCGTGCCGGATTGCCAAACGCCGTGGCACCGGCGGGAACGTCGCCGGTACCACGCGTCGGGCGGCGAACACAGTCGGCCGCCTCTATCGCGCCGCGGTCACTGTCGGCGACACGAACACCTGCCACCCCGCCATCGAGAACCAGATCCGGTGTCCGTGCAGGAAATCCTGTCCCACCAGCGCCTGGAACAGCCGGTCGGTCACCTCCGGCCGCTGCTCGATGTCATGCGGCAGGTCGAGCACGGGCAACACCGGATCCTGCGCCACCCAATTGCCCACCCGGATGCTGTGGAACCGATGCAGCGGAACGATGGTCGCCGCAGGCCCGGCGCCGCTGACCGAGATCGACGGATCAGTCTTCAGCGCGGCGTCGGTGACCCCCACCCGGCCGGCCAGCGTCAGCGTAATGGCACTGGACTGCGACCCAGTGTCCAGCAGCGCCGTCGCCGCTACGCCGTCGAGCTCGATGGGCAGCAGAATCCGGCGCGGGAAGTCGAGCGAATGCCGGTTGACCACCACGCCCGCAAGCTAAATCGCCGGACCTGGCCAGGGCGGCGCGGCAATCCAGCAGGGCTCGGCGCGATAGAGCGTCATCTGGCCGCCCGGCGCGTCCAGATCGACCGCGAACCAGCGCAGCACGTCGGTCCCCAGCACCCCGTCGACATCGCCGAGCGGCGTCACGGCCAGATCGCCGACCGCCACATGGCGCAGCGGCAATCGCAGCCCAGCCAGGACAAAACTATTCAGATTAGCATCGAACTGGGCGGTCTGGCCGCCAACGCCCCAACTTCGGGTCGCATTGTCGAAGTCGCGATCGAGCGACAGGCGTTTCGCCGTACTGACATTCAGTAACGTCCGCTCCGACCCCGTATCGACCACCAGCCGGACCGGCTGCCCGTTCACCTGCGCCGTTACCAGTACCAGGTTCTGCCGTGTCTGCACCGGGGTCTGGCCGAGCTGCTCCAGCTTGCAGTTGCCCACGCCGAACAGGTAATTGTCGGTCGCTTGGCATCCCCCCAGCAGCAGGCATCCGAGCAACGCGAGCCGGACCGTGCGCCGGATGCTTGGCAGGCTCATGCCAGACCGCATTGAGGGTGACCTACGTTCGTCATTCCCGCGAAAGCGTCGCGGTTGGTGTGTGAGCTGAATGAATCCAGACGGCGCTCGCCTGGATACCACTTTCGCGGGCATGACGGATCTAGAACCTTTGTCCTCGCCGGCTGGTATCACCCGTGCGTCCGCAACTCGTCGCGAATCTCGGTCAGCAACGTTTCGGTCGGGGAGGGGCCGGCCGGCGCCGGGTCGTTGCGCACGTGCAGGCGCGTGAGCGCCTTGATCAGCCAGAAGATCGCAAAACTGACGATCAGGAAATTGATGATCGCGTTGATGAACAGGCCCACATTCAGCGTCGCTGCGCCGGCCTGCTGTGCCACCGCCAGCAAGTCATAGTGCTTCCCGTTCAGTGGGAAGAACCAGTTGGAGAAATCCACCCCGCCGAGCGCCAGCCCGATCACCGGGTTGATGAGATCCTTCACCAGGCTGTTGACCACCCCGGTAAAGGCCACGCCGATCACGATGCCAACCGCCAGGTCGATGACATTGCCGCGCATGATAAAGGCACGGAACTCGGCCACCCATCCCGGGGCGCGCAGTTGGGACGGGGCTCTGAAAACACCTGACATATGGCATCCTCCCGTTGTCGACTCTTGGTTTATTATCATAGCATGCCGGGGATAAATCCCCCGGGGAGATCAATTATGGCTGCATCCGCCTCCGCCGCCCCGCCCCTAGCCGGCCAGATCGAGGTATCTCCCACCGGGGCCGCGCTCGCGGCGGAAGTTCGCGGCGTCGATCTGCGGCAGGTCACCGACGCCGGGTTTGCCGCGATTCACCGTGCCTGGCTGGAGCACCAGGTGCTGCTGGTGCGCGACCAGGTGCTGTCGGACGACGACCTGATCGCGTTCAGCCGCCGGTTCGGCTTTCTGGACCATGCGCCGATCCAGGAGAACGGCCGCCGCTTCGTGGAGGGCCATCCCGAGATCTACGTGGTGTCCAACGTGATCGAGAACGGGGTTGCGATCGGCAGCCTCGGCGCGGGAGAGGCGGTGTGGCACACCGATATGTCCTATCTGCCGCAGCCGCCCAAGGCGAGCATGCTGTTCGCGATCGAGGTTCCGCCCAAGGGCGGCGACACCGGCTTCTGCAACATGTACCGCGCCTGGGACGAACTGCCTGCTGACCTGAAGCGGCAGGTGGAGGGTCGCCGGCTGAAGCATGACGGCACCTACAACAGCGGCGGCTATGTGCGCGAAGGCGTCACCGCCACCGACGATCCGACCGCGTCACCCGGCACCTATCATCCGATCGCCTATCAACATCCCGAAACCAATCGCATCGCGCTTTACCTCGGTCGCCGGCGAAATGCGTACATCGACGGAATGTCGTTGAGCGAGTCGGAGGCCTTGCTGGATGAGCTGTGGCGGCACGCCACGCGCGACGAGCTTTCCTGGTACAATCACTGGCGCGTGGGGGATCTCGTGCTGTGGGACAATCGTTGCACGATGCACCGGCGCGACCCGTTCGATGCCTCGGCGCGGCGGGTGATGCATCGGACGCAGATCAAGGGGTGATGCGGGCGGTCGGCTCCGCATGATTGGGAAGCGGCGGTCCGAACTTGCCGCTTCCCTGGCGGATCACAGCACGAAGCGCTTGCCCACCGCTGAAGGAACGACCACTAAGCCACCTACCACGCCGTAGATGGGCACATTCGGAAAGCGCGTCCGTGCCTGCGTGAGGACGTTGATAAGCCCGGCGTGGGAGCACGCGGTAAAGACAACCTGTCCTTTGTCCGTAACGTGAACCGCCACGAAGCGCTCATCCAACAATTCATCGGGTTCCCACATCCCCCCTGCGTTCAGCCGATGCTGTCCTGGATGCCTACGTTTCCGTTTCGACGAACCCGGGATTCGAGGAGAGGCTGTCAGTCGTGTTATCGACGAGCAATGTGATCTCAAGCTTATCAAGCGCCTTCAATGTCCGCCCTCCCCGTCGAGCGACTGTTGCCATAGAGAAGCAAATAACCGAAACAGCAGCAAGGCGGCGGCCCATCGCGATCAACTCGCCTCACCCGCCCGCTTCCCTTCATCCCTGACCATCGGCAAACTCCACCCCCATGACCTACACCATCGGCATCGACGTGGGCGGCACCTTCACCGACATCGTGGTCACCGCGGAAAATGGCACCACCACGATCGCCAAATCCGTCACCACGCCGCACGACCAGTCGGAAGGTGTCCTCGCCGGCCTGGCACTCGCGGCCGAATCGCTTGGCGTGACGCAATCGTCGCTTTTGCAACAAGCTACCCGCATCGTCCACGGCACCACCGTCGCCACCAACGCGCTGCTGGAAGGCAAGGGTGCCCGCGTCGGCATGCTCACCACCGAAGGCCACCGCGATATCATTGAAATGCGCGAGGGGCTGAAGCCTGACCGCTACAACCTGCGCCTGCCGCCCCCTGCCCCGCTCGTCCCCCGCTCTCGCCGCCTGCCCGTCCGCGAACGTCTTCGCGCCGACGGATCAACCGAAACCGCGCTGGACCCCGCCTCGCTGGAAACCGCCCTCGACGAGTTGGCCGCGCAAAACGTCGATGCCGTCGCGATCTGCTTCCTGCACGCCTGGCGCAACCCGGCGCACGAGCGCGAAGCCGCCGCCGCCGCCCGCACACGCCTGCAGCACGCTTACATCACGACCTCCTCCGATGTTCTGCCGGAAATCAAGGAGTACGAACGCTTCTCCACCACCGTTGCCAATGCGGTGGTCGGACCGGTCATCGACACCTACCTGCACCGCCTCGCCGACCAACTCACCGGCGTCGGCTTTCGTGGCGACCTGTTCGTCATTCTCTCGCACGGTGGGGTCGCCTCGGTGAACGAGGCCACACGCCTCGCCGCCGGCACCGCGCTCTCTGGACCGGCCGGCGGAGTTGCCGCCGCGGTTGCCCTGACGCGCCAGAATCTCGCCGGCGATCTTATTACCTTCGATATGGGGGGCACCAGCACCGATATCGCGCTGGTTGCTGATGGCCAGCCGACGCTCGCTGCCGGGCGCGCCGTGGCCAACACCCGCATCGCCCTGCCCGGGCTGGACATCGTCACGCTTGGCGCCGGTGGCGGCTCGATCGCCCATCTGGATCGCTCCGGTCTGCTCCAGGTCGGCCCGCAGAGCGCCGGTGCCGATCCCGGTCCTGCCTGTTACGGCCTCGGCGGCGAGCATCCCACCGTCACCGACGCCAATCTCCTGCTCGGTTATCTGGATCAACGCGCATTCCTCGGCGGTCGGCGCCTGCTGGAGACCGCCCGCGCGGAAGCCGCCGTCGACCAACTGGCGCATAAGCTTCAGCTTGAAACCATCCAGGTTGCCGCCGGCATCCACCGGCTGATCAACACCCGCATGGCGGACGGCGTGCGCATCGCCACCGTCCGTCGCGGCGTCGATCCTCGCAAGCACGCACTGCTGGCCTTCGGCGGTGCGGCGGGCCTGCACGTCGCCGCGGTTGCCGCCGAACTCGGCATCCGGCGCGTGATCGTGCCGCAGGCCGCCGCCGTCCTGTCCGCCTGGGGCATGCTGAACACCGACCTGCGCATAGAGCTTGCGCGCAGCCAGGGACAATCCAACGGCATCGACGTTCCCGCGCTGCAAGCCGCCTTCGCCGACATGGAAGCCGAAGGACGCGAACGGCTAGGCTGGTTCCCCGGGCCAATCGAGCTGCGCCGGTCGGCCGATATGCGCTACGGCGAGCAGGTATTCGAAATCGCCGTCCCGCTCGACGGCCTGGATTGGGACAGCCCCGACCTCGGCGCCGCCATCGAGGCAGCGTTCCACCGCCGGCACGAAACGCTTTACACCTATTCCCTGCGTGACCAGGATGTTGTGCTGGTGAACGCCCGCGCCTCCCTTATCGGCCGCTTGCCGCCGACACCCGTGCGGCCCATGCCGCCGCAGCCTGAAGCAAGCGCGTCAGCCACACGCCGCATCTATCTCGGCACCTGGACCAGCGTTGCCGTGTTCGACTTCGCGCGCCTGGGCACCGGCCAGCAAATTCACGGCCCGGCGATAGTTGAATCTGATACTACTACGGTTCTGCTCCGTCCCGGCGATAGCGGACATTTCAATCCCGGCGGCTGGTTGGACATCACGATCGCCTGACGCGGCAAGCCAAAAAAATTCCGCCGCGGTCGCTGTAGGCGTCCCGCGCGTTCCCCCCGTTATCCACATCTGTCCACAGCCTGCCGGCCCTGTCCGCCCCCACCACGCCGCCGTATGATGACAGGACCGTGAACACCATCAACTCGCCCCTGCTCGGCCTGTCCCAGCGTCTGCCGCCCTCCAACATGCGGGCCGAGCAAGCGCTGCTTGGCGCCCTGCTTGCCAACAACCGTGCCTATGAGCGCGTCTCTGAATTCCTCACCGCGGACCATTTCGCCGACCCCATCCATGGCCGCATCTACCAGGCCATCTCGCGCCGCGTCGAAGCGCAGCAGCTCGCCGACGCCGTCACGCTGAAGTCCGAATTCGAACATTCAGGCATCCTGGAGGAAGTCGGCGGCACCGCGTATCTCGCCCAGCTTCTCGAAGCCATGGTCGGCATCATCAACGCCGGCGAATACGGCCGCGCCGTCTACGACGCCTGGCTGCGCCGCCAGCTCATCGACATCGGCGAAAACACGGTCAACAACGCGTTTGGCGCGGACCCGGAGCTCGACGGCCAGTCGCAGATCGAGGCCGCCGAACAGGCGCTGTTCCAGCTCGCCACCGACGGCAGCACGACGGGCGGTTTCGTTTCATTCGAACGCGCCCTGACCGAGGCCATCCTCGGCGCCGAGCGTGCCTTCCGCCGCTCAGGCCACGTGTCCGGCCTCACCACCGGGTTGCGCGATCTGGATTCGCGCACCGGCGGCCTGCACCCGTCCGACCTGGTCATCCTCGCCGGGCCGTCCGGGCATGGGCAAGACCTCGCTCGCCACCAAGGTCGCCTATGGCGCCGCCCAGGCGCTGCTCGCCGAGGGCCGCCGCGAAGACCCCAACGCGCTCGCCAAGGCGCAGGTCGCCATATTCTCGCTGGAAATGAGCTCGGAACAGCTCGCCACCCGCCTGTTGTCCGAAGAAGCCCGCATTTCGGGCGATCGTATCCGGCGTGGCGATATCGGCCAGAAGGATTTCGACAAGTTCGTCGCCGTCAGCCGCGACCTCGCCGCGCTGCCGATCCAGATCGACGACACGCCGGCCATCACCCTGTCCGCCCTGCGGACCCGCTGCCGGCGGTTGAAACGCACCAAGGGGCTGGCGCTGGTGGTGATCGACTATCTCCAGTTGATGCGCCCGGCGGCCGGCACCCGCCCGGAAAATCGCGTGCTGGAGATCAGCCAGCTCACCCAGGGGCTGAAGGCCATCGCCAAGGAACTGGCGGTTCCCGTGCTGGCGCTGTCGCAACTCTCCCGGCAGGTGGAAAGCCGCGAGGACAAGCGCCCGCAGCTCTCCGACCTGCGTGAGTCAGGCACCATCGAACAGGATGCCGACCAGGTGATGTTCATCTACCGCGACGAATATTACCTCGCCCAACGCGCCCCCAAGCAGATGGCCTACGACTCCGAGCAGAAGTTCCAGGACCAACTGGAAAAATGGCAGCGCGACATGGAGGCCGTCGCACAACAAGGCCGAGCTGATCATCGCCAAACAGCGGCATGGACCGACCGGCAAGCTGGATCTGTTCTTCGAGGCCGAATTCACTCGCTTCACCGACCTCGACCCGGCGCATGGCGGCTATGACTGAAGCCCGCGCCGGGGCGATCCTGGAGATCGACATCGGCGCCATCGTGGCCAACTGGCAACTCCTGCGCGACCGCCACCCGTCCGGCGCCGTCGCCGGGGTGGTGAAAGCCGACGGGTACGGCCTCGGCGCCCAGGCCATTGCTCCTGCCCTGTACAATGCCGGCTGCCGGCATTTCTTCGTCGCCCTGCTGGACGAGGCGCTGGCACTTCGCCCGCTGCTCCCCGGCGCCATGCTGGCAGTGCTGAACGGCTTGTTCCCCGGGACCGAGGCGGACTATCTCGCCCATGACATCACCCCGGTGCTCGGCTCGCTCGCCGAGCTCGATGCCTGGACCAAAGCCGCCCGGCGGACCGACCGCCGCCTGCCCGCCATCCTGCACGTCGATACCGGCATGTCGCGCCTGGGCCTCAGCTCTGCCGAGCTGGCAGTCCTGCGCGCCGACCCGCATCGGCTCGACCCGCTCGAGCTCCGCTACGTGATGACCCATCTGGTCAGCTCGGAGCTGCCCGACGACGCGCTGAACGAAGCCCAGCTTGCCCGCTTCCAGGCCGCCTGCGCCGGCCTGCCCGCTGCATCGCGCAGCCTGGCCAACTCGTCCGGCATCTTCCTGGGTGCCGCGTTCGGGTCCGATCTCGCGCGGCCGGGGGCGGCGCTCTACGGGATCAATCCGACCCCTGCCCTGCCCAACCCGATGCGCCTGCCGGTCCGGCTGCGCACACGGGTCCTGTCTGTCCGCGACATCGCACCCGGCGATACTGTCGGCTACAATGCCGCCTGGACCGCCCGGCGGCCCACCCGCATCGCGACCGCAGGGGTCGGGTATGCCGATGGCTGGCTGCGTGCCCAATCCAACCGCGGCATGGCACTCTTTGACGGCTGCCCGGTCCCGCTGGTAGGGCGTGTCTCCATGGACCTCACCACCTTCGACGCCACGGATCACCCGCGCCTCGGCCCCGGCGACTGGCTGGAGCTGATCGGGCCCGCGCGCACCCCCGACGATGTCGCCGCCGCCGCGGGCACCAACGGCTACGAGATACTCACCTCGCTCGGGCGACGCTTTCATCGGACCTATCGCCCGGCGTGAGCATGATGCTGGACAGCATCGCCGTGATCGGCCGCGGCGCTATTGGCGCGTGCCGGATCACCGGCTCGGTGGCGCTGTTCGCCGCCTCCGGTATCTCGCATCTGCTGCGCCCGCCGTTCTACTGGCGCGTGTTTGTCCGCTCATTGATCGAGATGGCGTATTTCAGCCTGCCGGTGGTGGCGCTGACCGCCATCTTCACCGGCATGGTGCTGGCGTTGCAGAGCTACACCGGCTTCTCGCGCTTCAACGCCGAAAGCGCGATCGCCAACGTGGTGGTGATCTCCATCACGCGCGAACTGGGCCCTGTGCTGGCCGGCCTGATGGTGGCCGGCCGCATCGGCGCGGCGACCGCCGCCGAGATCGGCACCATGCGCGTCACCGACCAGATCGACGCGCTGACCACGCTGTCCACCAACCCGATGAAATACCTGGTGGCGCCCCGCTTGCTGGCCGGCATCATCGCGTTGCCGGCCCTGGTGGTGGTGGCCGACATACTGGGCGTGATGGGTGGTTTCATTGTCGCCAACTTCAAGCTGGGCTTCGGCGTGGTGGCGTACCTGTCCAGCACCTTGAACTTCCTGCAGCCCATGGACGTGGTCTCCGGGCTGGTGAAAGCGGCGGTGTTCGGCTTCCTGATCGCGCTGCTGGGCTGCTACCAGGGCTATCGCAGCCGCGGTGGCGCGCAGGGCGTCGGCGCCGCCACGACCGCCGCGGTGGTGTCTGCCTCGATCCTGATCCTTGCCTTCGACTACGTGCTCACCGAACTTTTTTTCGCCCAATGAGCGCGACGCCCGCCCCCAAAATCAGGATCCGCAACCTGCATAAATCCTTCGGCGGCAAGGTCGTCCTGAACGGTCTGGACCTGGACGTGATGACCGGCACCTCCGTGGTGGTGATCGGCGCTTCCGGGTCCGGCAAATCGGTGCTGCTGAAATGTGTCCTCGGCCTGATCGAACCGGACGACGGCAGTATCGAGATCGACGGCCGCGACATCCTGCGGCTGAGCCGCACGGAACGCGAACAGGTGCGCTCCAACATCGGCATGCTGTTCCAGAATGGCGCCTTGTTCGACAGCCTGCCGGTGTGGGAAAATGTCTCCTTCGGGCTGATCGCCCGGCACAAGACGACGCGCCGTGCGGCCCGCCCGCGCGCGACCGAGATTCTGGGCCAGGTCGGGCTCGGCCCCGCGGTCGGCGGGCTGTATCCGTCGGAACTATCCGGCGGCATGCAGAAACGCGTGGCGCTGGCCCGCGCCATCGCCGCCCAGCCCGATATCATGTTCTTCGACGAACCCACCACCGGGCTCGATCCGATCATGGGCGCAGTGATCGACGGGCTGATCGTCGATTGTGTGCACCGGCTTGGCAGCACCGCCGTCGCCATAACCCACGATATGGCCAGCGCCCGCCGCATTGGCGATGTGATCGCGATGCTGCACCAAGGGCGGATCGTCTGGAGCGGGCCGCCTTCCAGGCTGATGGACAGCGGCAACCCGGAGGTCGACCAGTTCACCCATGGCCGGCGCGAGGGACCGATCCAGATGGAGGTGCGGCGGTAGCCGCTGGCTGCCTCACGCCACCAGCACCGCCCGTACATCATTCACATTCGTCAGCGTCGGCCCCGTGCGAACCAAGACACCAGCACCGCCCGCACGTCATTCACATTGGTCAGCGTCGGCCCGGTGCGGACCAAATCACCGATGGCATCGAACAGCGTGTAACTATCATGCCGCGCCAGCAGCGAACGCGGCTCCAACCCCGCAGCCCGCGCCCGCGCCAGCGTGTCCGGCGTCACGATCGCTCCCGCCGCATCTTCCGTCCCATCGATCCCGTCAGTATCGCCGGCAACCGCCCAGATCCCCGTCGCCCCGCCCAGGGCCACCGCCAGCCCGAGCAGGAACTCGGTGTTGCGTCCGCCGCGTCCGGCCGGACCGCTGCCGATCGTCACCGTCGTCTCGCCGCCCGACAGCAGCACCGCCGGCGGCGCCACCGGCTGCGAATGTACCCGAACGCTGCGCGCAATCCCCGCCATCAACGTGCCGGCCTCGCGTGCCTCGCCCTCCAGCGCGTCCCCCAGGATGATCGGCCGCAGCCCGAGCGTGCCCGCCACCTCCGCCACGCGCTCGAGTGCCAACATCGGCGTCGCGATCAGGTGAAACTCACCCGCCGGCAGGCTGCCGGGTTTTGGCGTCTCGTCCTGCTCCTGCGCCAGCCGCGCGGCCACCGCGGGCGGCAGCGTAATCCGGTAGCGCGCCAATATCTCGCGCGCATCGGCAAAGCTGGTCGGATCGGCCACGGTCGGCCCTGAGGCGATCACCGCCGGATCGTCCCCCGGCACATCGCTGATTGCCAGCGTAACCACACGCGCGGGCGCCGCGGCCGCGGCTAACCGGCCGCCCTTGATTGCTGAAAGATGCTTCCGTACCGCGTTCATTTCGGTAATGTTGGCGCCGCTGGCCAGCAGCGCCCGATTGATCGCCTGCTTGTCGGCCAGTGTCAGCCCGGGCGCCGGGAGCGCCAGCAACGCCGATCCGCCGCCGGAGATCAGCGCCACCACAAGGTCCTGCGCCGTCAGCCCGCGCACCCGCTCCAGCAGCCGGCGTGCGCCCAATTCGCTGTTGGCATCGGGCACCGGATGCGCCGCCTCGATCACCTCGATCCGCCGCGTCGGCACCGCATGCCCATAGCGCGTGACCACGGTTCCCGACAGCGCCACGCCGGGCCACGCCTCCTCCAGCGCGGCGGCCATCACCGCGGCGGACTTCCCCGCTCCGACCACCACGCAGCGCCCGGCCGGCGGTGGCGGCAGGTGCGCGGCCAGCACCTTGCGTGGGTCGGCGGCGGCCACGGCGGCATCGAACAGCGTCCGCAATGCCGCGCGTGCCCGCGCATCGTCCCAGGTCATCGCTGAACCGCCCTCCCGTCTGCCCGGCAAGTATGGCGAACCCGCCCCGCACGCGCCATCTTCCGCACAGCGAAGGAGGTTCGACCATGACCACGCAGCCGACCGACGACACCACCCGCACCGAGCTGGAGGCCGCTGCATTCCGGCGCCTGGTGCAGCATCTGCGCGAACGCACCGACGTGCAGAACATCGACCTGATGAACCTCGCCGGATTTTGCCGCAACTGCCTGAGCAGGTGGTATCGCGAAGCGGCGGAACAGAACGGGCAATCGCTGTCGGATCCCGATGCCCGCGAGATCATCTACGGCATGCCGTACAAGGAGTGGCAGGCGAAGTACCAGAGGGAAGCTGCCGCCGACCAGAAAGCCGGCTTCGCCAGGACCAATCCTGGTCATTGACCCGGACTCCACCCGGGCGCTATTGGCGCCGCCCCCTGCCCTGGCAGGGACACGCGATGCACAGACGGGGACGGCACCGATGGCTCTGAAGCTGGCGGAAAAACCACAGACAGAAACCGGCGGCATCGCTGCCGACCGGCTGCGCAGCCTGGTCGATCGCATCGAGCGGCTGGAGGAAGAGCGCAAGGCCCTCGGCAGCGACATCAAGGACATCTATGCCGAAGCCAAGTCCGCCGGCTTCGACGTGAAAGTGCTGCGACAGCTTATTCGCGTCCGCCGCCAGGAACCGGCTGAGATCGAGGAGCAGGAGTCGCTGCTCGACGTGTATCGTCGCGCACTCGGCATGTGAGCACCGCTTCCGTCGCCGGATGGAGCGTAACGCGGGTCGCTGAAACGTCGGCGGCAGCCTGCCTGATTGCGGAATATCGTCGGCCGCGCCACGTTGGCCCATCCGCGTCGGAGCTTGCACATGCGCGCCAACCTCACCCCTGACGTCGACCTCGCGGTCCGGCTGTTTGCCGCCTTGCACGAAAAGAGCTTCGACGGCATCGGCATAACCCGCGAAGCCTACGGGCCCGGCGAGCAGGCCGCCCACGACCTCGTCCGCGCCACCGCCGAGGGGCTGCGCCTGGAAACCGAAACCGACGCCGCCGGCAATCTCTACATGACCCTGCCCGGCCGGGACCGCGCGGCAAAGCGCATCATCCTCGGCAGCCATCTGGATTCCGTGCCGCACGGCGGCAATTACGATGGTGCGGCCGGCGTTCTTGCCGGGTTGGCGACGGTTTCCGGATTGCAGGCCGCCGGTTACATCCCCGCTCGCGACATCACGGTGATGGCGATCCGCGCCGAGGAAGCGGGCGCCTGGTTCCCGACCTCCTATCCCGGCAGCAATGCCGCTCTCGGCCGCTTGCCCGCCTTAGCCCTGTCCATCCGCCGTTTGGATACTGGCCGCACGCTGGAGGACCACATGCGAGCCCTGGGCTTCAATCCCGATCTTGTGCGGACGGGCGATAGCAGGCTCAGCTCCGGCAACACCGCCGCCTATCTTGAACTGCACATCGAGCAGGGCCCGGTCCTGGACGCGGAGGAAATCGCCGTCGGCGTCGTCACCGGCATTCCCGGGTCCCGCCGGCTGCGGGCGGCGCGGGTGGTGGGGGAATACAATCATTCCGGCGCCACGCCTCGCCGCTTCCGCCGCGACGCCGCTATCGCCCTGGCCGAGCTGGCGCACCGGCTGGACGATCACTGGGCGGCCCTGGAAACTCAGGGCCATCAACTCGTCTGCACGTTCTGCGTGCTGGCGACCACGGACGAAGCCGGCTTCACCAAAATCCCCGGCGAAGCCCGTTTCCAGCTCGATATCCGCAGCGTCCAGCCGGCCAGCGTGGATGCCATGTTTGCTGAGCTGCACCGCCTGGTGCCGCTGATCGAGGCACGCCGCGGCGTTCGCTTCGAACTGGGCGAGGAAAGCCGCAGCACGCCGAGCTTGATGGATAAGGACGTGCAGTCCGGCCTGCTGCGCGCCGCCGAGGCACTGAAGATCCCCCATCGCGCCATGCCATCCGGCGGCGGTCACGACGCGGCGGCGTTTGCCCAGGCTGGAATCCCTGCCGGCATGCTGTTCGTCCGCAACCAGAATGGCAGTCACAACCCCCACGAGGCGATGCGCATGGAGGATTTCGCCGCCG
The DNA here is from genome assembly GCA_963777625.1 of uncultured Pseudomonadota bacterium. Classification (GTDB taxonomy): domain Bacteria; phylum Pseudomonadota; class Alphaproteobacteria; order Acetobacterales; family Acetobacteraceae; genus DATDIC01. The sequence goes on from CAVZRO010000037.1 coordinate 240,154, forward strand.
CCTGCGCGGTGATGACGCGCTGGGCTGCCGAGGCCGCGGGCTGAGCCGCCGCCCCTCGTATGCGTGGCATTCCGCCTTTGCCGGCCTTGCGTGCGTTCGAGGCTGTGGCTCGTCTCGGCGGTTTCGCGCGCGCGGCAACTGAGCTCAACGTCTCCACCAGTGCCATCAGTCACCAGATTCGCGGCCTCGAGGACAGTCTCGGCGTGCGATTGCTGGAGCGCAGCCCCGGCGCCGGAGGCGTCAACGTCACGCCGGCCGGCGAACGCCTGCTGGGTGCGACACGCGAGGCACTGGTCGTGTTGCAGGACGTGTGTTCCGAGATCCGCGGCACGCCCAGACCGCTGACGATTTCCGCCAATCCCTCTTTCTCCACCATGTGGCTCGCCCGCCGCCTTGCCGAGTTCTCGGCCCGGCATCCGCAGACGCCCATCAACGCCATTCAAGAGACGGAACCGGGCCTTTCGCGAGACGCGGTTGATCTGGCCATCGTCAACGTAAAACAAACTGCGCTACGCTCCGACGATGTCGTGCTGCTGCGCGAGCAGGTGTTTCCGGTTTGCAGCCCGGCGCTGCATGCGTTCGCCTCCCGGGCGGTGTGCGAATGCCGGCTGTTGCAGGAAGCGCACGAGGACAGCCCAGAGATCGACTGGCACAACTGGTCGGCGGAGTTCGGGCTGCCAGGCAATCTGGAGCCGAAAATCGTCCGCTACAGCAGCTTCACACAAGTGGTCGGGGCCGCCGTCGGAGGTGCGGGTCTGGCACTGGGCCGCGCGCCGCTGATCAATCCGGAGTTGCAAACCGGTCGCCTGGTACGGCTGCGCCCGGACCTGTCCCGACCCGCTTCCTGGTGTTTCGTGCTCCGCCACAAACCACGCCGCCAGCATCGGATGCTGGAGCCATTGCTCGTGTTCCTGCAAGACGAAGCGGCGCAGTCGGAACAGGAAGCTGTTCCGACCTCATGAAGTCACGTCCTCCGCAGCGCGGACAAACGCAAGGCCGATGCGCAAATCCAATCGGTGAAAGCCGCGTGCTTTTCCTGCGCGGAACGTTGGTGCAAAATGCTCCGATGAGACATCGCAATGCCGGGACATCGACCCGAAGCCAGCGGGTGGAGAGCCAAACCCATTCCCCGTCATTCCCGCGCAAGCGGGAATCCAGCGACAGCCCGTGCAATCGGGACCTCGGCGTGGGTGCCCGCTTGCGCCGGCATAACGAGGGAGAGTCACTCTCTCGAGCGGCTGGCATCATGCCGACGCGGCTCATGAACGCGTTCGCCGCCCGCACCGGGTGCGCGGTCGTTCCGCCGTCCCTGACCATGCCGGTGCGCTGAGACATGCCAGCCCCCATCGTCATCATCGGCGGCGGCATCGTCGGGTCCTGCACCGCCTTCTTTCTCGCTCCGCATGCCGACGTCATCGTGCTGGAGCGGGATCCCACCTATCAGTTCGCCTCCACCACACTCTCCGCCGCAGCCTATCGCCAACAATTCTCGTTGCCGGTGAACCTGCACATGTCGCGTTTCGGCGCCGAGTTCATGGAGGAACGGGCGGAACGGGTCGGGCTGGTCCGTCGCGCCTACCTGATCCTCGCCACCGCGGCCGGCGAGGAACAGCTCAAGGCCAACCGCCGGATGCAACTGGAGCAGGGCGCGAAAGTTGCCCTGTTCGACGGGCCCGCCGCGATCGCCGAGCGGTTTCCCTGGATCAATACAGCCGACCTCGCCTGCGCCACGCTCGGCCTGGCCAATGAAGGCTGGTTCGACGCCTACAGCCTGTTGCGCACGGTGCGAGAGGAGGCGATCGCCCGCGGCGCCCGCTATGTGGCCGATGAAGCGGCGGCAATCGACATGGCTGGCAGCACCGTGACCGCGGTCCGGACTTCCAGCGGCGAACGCATCGAGCCAACCCAGGTGGTGATCGCCGCCGGCCGCGACGCCGGCCGGGTCGCCGCGATGGCAGGTGTGCCGCTGCCGATCGAGCCACGCAAGCGCACGGTGTTCGTGCTGCGCGCGCCGCTCGACAATGCCGGCAAGCCATTGATGTTCGACACCACCGGTGCCTGGATCCGTCCCGAGGGCGACGGGTTTCTTGCCGGCATCTCCCCCACCGCGGACCACGACCCGAACCCCGGCGAGGACTTCAACCCGGACATCGACCAGCTCGAGGACACCGTCTGGCCGGCACTGGCGCATCGTATTCCCGTGCTCGAGCAGATACGGATGGTGCGCGCCTGGGCGGGTCATTACGATATGTGTCTGCTCGATCATAACGCGGTGATCGGCCGACATCCGGAGATCGGCAACCTGATCATTGCGGCCGGCTTCTCCGGCCACGGTGTCCAGCACGGCCCTGCCACCGGCCGCGCGGTATCCGAACTGATTCGATTTGACGGGTATCGCACCCTTGACCTGACGCCGCTCGGCTACGAACGGGTACGCGACAACCGCCCGATGTGGGAACTGGTGGTGTATTGATTTAGAGGGTGACCGAGGGCTCCGAAAACCTAAGCGGCACGCGAAGGGTGCCGCTTAGGTTCCGCACTGACGTGAACGAATACTTCACCCGCGCCGACGACGGATCATTCCCAATCCCACCAGCGCGGTACCAAGCAGCGCGAACGACGCCGGCTCCGGGACGCTTGGTGGCGCCTTGACGTTGTGGAATGCGAAGATCAGATCGTTGTAATCGAAATCACCTCCATCTTGGGTCGTCAGATCCTCGAAGCCGATAAACAGCCAATCCGCCGGGTTGGTGTCGATCGCGTTCATCGCTGCGGGGACGCTCGGGTCCAGCACCACCGGAGTACGCGGGCTATTCCCGTTGAAGAACAGCCCCGCCGAGTTGACGTCGATGGGCGAGAGTGTTTCCGCGTAAGCGGTATGCGGCAGACCATCAGGCGATGTTGCAGGCTCCGCGTTGGTATAGATCAAGCCTGTGCTCAGGTTCGAGAACACGAACGGCAGCGCCTCACCGGGCGTAAGACCGGTCAAGGTCATCTCAGCCCCAGGCGACGACGACATGTTGTCGAATATCTGGTTACCAAACAGGCTCAACGTGTCCTCGTCGCCAGCGGAAACATACGCGAACACCACCTGGGCAGTGGTGCTGGTGGCCGTGACTCCGCAACCAACACCTGCCCCTTGCCCCTCCGCGGGCGGGACGATCGGGGTGGTGTTGATGCAGACCGCGGCATGCCCGGTCTGGGCTGCGCCGGCCACCCCAATTGCGATCACCGCACCAGCAAGGGGCCGCAACCAACGGGGTGATGAAAATCCGATTTTGCTCACGTAACCTCCTGAATGCATCGCGTGGCCACCCAATCGTTAAGCCACCGTCAAGCAGATGTTTAGAACACCTTAACGATCGTTAAGGGATAGCGAGGAATGATGTCAACAAGAAAATGATCCGCCGAGCGCAATGGTGTGTCGCGGAATTTCCCGCCGGCCCGCTCTCACGCCGAGCTGGATTCAGGCGGCGCTGACCATCGGGTGGAGCGCCGGCCACGCCAGGCCGAGCCCGACCTGGAACGAGCGGCGCATTGCCTGCTCGGAAAACCGCGCGCGCGCATAACGCAATTGGCCGGCGCAACGTTGCTGCCACAGCAAATCGTCGGTCAGCAACCGGCACACCGCGTCGGCAAAGCCGGCTGGGTCGGTTGCGATCGAGGCCACCGTGTCGAGCCCCGGCAATCCCTGCGCACCGATCGGCGTGGTGACCAGCGGCACGCCTTCCCGCAGCGCTTCCACGACCTTCAATTTCACGCCCGCACCAAACAGCAGCGGAGCAACGGCCACGCGGGCCGCCGCGTAACACCCGCGCAGTTGTTCGTGGCTGCGATCGGGCAGAATCGAAATGTCCGCGCGAGCCAGCCGCAGCACGTTCGGCCCCGGGCGCGAACCGGCGACCAGCAGCCGCGCCATCCCGCACCGCCGCCTGACCAGCGGCAGCACTTCGTTGACGAACCACAACAGCGCCCGCTCATTGGGTGCATGCCCGAACCCGCCGACGAACAGAATTGCCTGGCCAACCGGTGGCGAACGCGGCGTCGCGAAATCGGCGAACCCGAACGGCGTTACTCTGCGAACCGAGGCACCCAGCTCCAGCTCGGCGACGATGGCCGCCTCTTCCTCGGATGGGTAAAGCGTCGTGTCCACGCTGCGCCAGATCCAGCGTTCCAGCCGCTCCATATGGGCCGCGTCGCGCCCGACCTCGGCGTCGCCGGTCGCCGCGGCCTGTAACCGCAGCCGGCGGAAATGCAGGTCGTGCCCATAAAACACCAACCTGGCCGGGCTGTGCCGCTTCAGCGGACCGAGATAGGCCTGCGTCACCTCTGGCCGGCTGAGCAGCACCTGGTCCAGCTCGGCCCCGTTCGTGGCGATCCATTCCTCAAATGTTTCGAAATGACCGCCATGCAGCACCTCCACACCCATCGCTTGCAGGGCATCGGTGTAGCCAGGGCTGGCCAGGCGGTTGTGCGGCCAGAATTTGACCACCGCACCGGTGTCCGTCAGGGCACGGATGATACCCATCATGGTACAGGATCCGGCATCCCGGTCCGGCTCCGGCACATAATGATCGATCACCAACCAGACCGGACGCTGCATTGCCCGGTCGCGCGCACGCAAAACGCGGCAGCCAGGGGCGGCATGTTCGCGCGCCAGGCTTTCCGCCCATCGGCGGACGAAATATCGCTGATTGATGAGCTGGTGCCGCTTGACCCCGCTGCCGGTATCGGTGCCGTGCGACACGCCTTCCAGGTGCACGACGCGGGAGAGCGGCTGATACAGCACATTCAGGCCATCGGCGCGGATGCGAAACGCCAGATCGCTGTCCTCGTAATAGGCGGGCACGAATGCCTCGTCGAATCCGCCAAGCCGCGTCCACACGCTACTCCGGACCATCAGCGACGCCGCCGAGCAGTAATCGACCTCCCGCACGTAATTATATGCCGGCCGTTCGGGATCGTCGCCGCGCCCATAATTCCACCCGGAACCATCATTCCAGATGATCCCGCCGGCTTCCTGCAGCCGTCCATCCGGGCAAAGCAGCATCGATCCGGCGGCGCCGGCATCCGGGCGGGCACGCAGCAGGTCCACCAGCGCGTCGAGCCATCCTGGCAGCACTTGCGTATCGTTGTTGAGCAGCAGCACATACTCGCCGCGCGCCAGCCGCGCGGCTTCGTTGCAGCTTCGCAGATAACCGAGGTTGGTCGGATTGACCACCAGCCGGATGCCGCGCACAAGTTGCAAAAGAACCAGTTCGGGGTCGCCCGACGCATCGTCGAACACGATGATCTCGCATGATGTGCGCGGCGGCCACGCAGCGATCGAGGCGAGGCAGCGCAACGTGCATCCCACCTTGCCGTAGCTGCTGATCAGGATACTGACGATCGGTTTCGTCGCCGGGGTGAACCGCAGCGCGGCTGGACTGACCGGATTGGTGATCAATTGTGCTAGCGCGCCGGTGGGCTGCCGGCGGGCGCGCCGCGCGTGCAGCCACCAGGCCGCATGCCGCGGTAGCTGTAGGGTGACGGTCCACCACAGCAGCAGCCGCAATCGGCGGAGCTGGCGGCGGAGCCAGCTTGTGCCGGGCGCGTTGCCGAGCCAACCGCTGCATATTCGCCGCAGCTCGTCGCTGGCGACGGCTAGCCGCCAGCACGCCAGTTCCCATGCGGACGCCGGGGCTTCTGACTGATTTGTCCGCATCGCGCGTCACCTTCTGTGACAACCGAGACCGCGTCGGGATGGCGCCGCCGGTGTGACGCTAGGGGCGATGCGTCACGAAATGGTTAGCGTCCGGCTAGCTTTCGTTAATGATCGAGTCATACCGGACCGCATTGAGCGTGACCGACATTCGTCATTCCCGCGAAAGCGGGAATCCAGCCAAACCCTCGGAATTCCGCGCTTTTCGCCTGGATTCCTTGAGTTCACACACCAAGTGCAACACCCCTGGAACCGCGGAAGATGGCCCTTTTCGTGGGGTGGAAGCGGTGCTGTGGATAAGTGGCCGTGCGAAGCGGCTTGCAGCGTCCCCGTTCCACGGAGCCACTTATCCACGGCAGAAAGCCCCGTCAGAGGGTGTTGCACTTCGAACGTGAGTTCCACCTTCCCGCTTTCGCGGGAA
>CAVZRO010000038.1:0-18887 GCA_963777625.1 uncultured Pseudomonadota bacterium
GTCCGGATTATCGATACCCTGACCGTCTCCGGCCGTGCAGCGATCCTGATGGAGAAGGCTGGCGACCGCACGCTCGCAGAGCGTCTAAGGGGCGACGACATGCCCTCGCTCGATCTGATGCGGCGGTTTGGCGAAGACCTCCTGCAGGCGCTCAATCATCTCGAAGAACAGGGCGTCGCCCACCGCGATATCAAGCCCGACAATATCGGAATCGCACCCGCGGGCGGCAGCGGTCGTCTGCGTCTGGTTTTATTTGACTTCTCGCTCACGCGCACTCCGCCTGAAAACATTCAGGCGGGAACGCGGCCCTATCTCGATCCCTTCCTCGCGCAGCGCCCACAGCGCCGGTGGGACCTGCATGCGGAGAGATATGCGGCCGCAGTTACCCTCCACGAGCTCGTGGCCGGCGTGCCGCCCACCTGGGGCGATGGTGCAACGGAGCCGCTCGTTACTGACGACGAAGCCACCATCGCCACCGATCGCTTCGACCCGACGTTGCGCGAGGGCCTGCGCGACTTCTTCACGAAAGCCCTACGCCGGAACGCGGAGGAGCGGTTTGGCAACGCGGAAGACATGCTCCGGGACTGGAGGCGCGCGTTCGAGCCGCTGGATCGGGGCGCGATCGCCGAAGACAGCATCGAAACGATCGCCCGCCGCCTCGATCGGCGCAGCACTATCGCGGAATTGGGCTACAGCGTCGAAGCGCGGGACGTGCTGGACCGGATGGGTGTCCACACCGTTCAGCAGCTTCTCGCGGTGGATCGCATCCGGTTCCGCTATCTGCGCAGCGTCAGCGACAAGGTGCGCCGCGAAATCCGAGAGCGCGCCAAACGGCTTGCCGAAATCCGGCCCGAGCTCAAGCCGGGCGGATCCGACGATGCCCAGGTCTGGGCCAGTGTGGATCGCCTGGCCGAACTTTTGATCCCCCGCCGGCCCGCGGGCGACGAAACCGCCGAAGACCGGCTGCTTGAGCTCTACCTGGGGCTTGAACCGGCGGACGGCCCTGTCAGCTGGCCGGTGGCCGGCGACGTCGCGCGCGAGGCCGGGGTTGCCCGCAGCGCGGTCGCCGCGGTGTTGGGCAAGGCGCGGGACCGGTGGCACAAGAGCCGGGAGCTCAACGAACTCCGCACCGAACTCGTGACGTTGCTTTCCAGTGCCGGCGGCGTCGCCACCGTGGATGAGCTGGCGGCCTTGCTGTTGGCCGCACGCGGCTCGGTGGAGGAGTCCGAGACCGACCGCGGCCGACTGGCGCGCGCTGTTCTGCGCGCGGCGGTGGAACTGGAAGCCTCGGCCACCGACACCGCGCGCTTTGCCTCCTACGCCGATCAGGTTCCGATCCTTGTGGCGATCAACCCAGAACTGGCGGCGCATGCGGTGACCCTGGCAGCTATCGCTGACCGCATGGCGCATGAAGACCCCCTCCCCTCACCAGGACGGGTTGAGGAGGAACTTAGCCTAGTCGCGCCACCGGACGGCAGGGCATTGCCGCACGGCCGTGCGCTTCGGCTGGCGGCCGCCGCGTCGAAGGGGGCCGCGCTCTCCGCCCGGGCCGAGCTATATCCGAAGGGCATGGCGCCTGGCATCGCACTGCGGCTATCTCTTGGCTCGCTGGCCGGCCCCAGGGTGCTGTCCGAGGAAGCCGTGCGGGAGCGGGTCCGGGGACGGTTCCCGGACGCCGCCCCTTTGCCGCCGCGCCCGGAGCTTGACCGACTGCTCGACGAAGTCGGCGCTGAACGCATCTGGAGCGACGACGATCCGAATGAGCGCGGCTATGTCAGCCGTATCGTCTCCCCGTCGGGCTCGGGCAGCCCGTCCGGTCTGTCGCGCTACGGCACGTTGACGGCGGCGCCAATACCAACGCCGGAGGTGCTGGATGCAAGGTCGCTGGAAGAAAAAATCGCAGGTGCCAGCCGATCCGGGGCGTTTCTGGCGCTGACCGTGGATCCGCGCCGCGCGCCCCGCGCCGAAGCCGAATTGTTACGCCGCTTCGCGCCGCGCGAGCGGGTGAGCATCGAGGCGCTGCTGCTGCGCGAGATGCGGGCTGAGGCCCAGGCGCGCAAAGTGAAATGGCCGGTGGTGCTGTCTGCGGATGCCGAGGGATACGACGGCAAGGGTTTCCGCAATCTGTTGCGGCTGGCGACCAAGGCCGCCGAGCGGGCGCGCACGACGTTGCTGGCATTGGATCGGCCGGCGCTGCTGGTCAATCCTGGATTGCTTGCGCGCTACGACCTGATGCCAATGCTAACAGACTTGGCGCAAGCCTCCGGCACAAGGGGCGGCCCACCCAGTCTGTGGTTACTGGTGCCGCAACCGGATGACGGGATGCCGCGGATCGACGATGCGTCCCTGCCGGTCATGTCCGCCGCCAACTGGGCACGACTGACCGACCCTTGGCTTGCCAACGCCCACCGGGCCGGCGGCGCGCGCAGCGCCGCCTGACCTTTCACGATTTTTGAGTTCGGATCCCCTCATTCATGATCAACGCCGGCAAACTCCTCGCTGACCTGAAGCGCCTTCGAAGGGTGCTCGATGCGGATCTGCGCGCGACCCACGCGGCCGGGGCGCAGCGGGACGCTGTGCAGGCCGAGTGGCGAGAGGCTTTCGATCTCGGCCGGACGCGAGACACCTTCGAGGCGTTCCTCGACGGCGCCTTCGATCAGGCGGTGGTCCATTGGGTGCTCGGCTGCGTTTTCCTGCGCTTTCTGGAAGACAATCTGCTGGTCGATCGGCCTTTCCTGTCTGGTCCGGGGGAGCGACTGGATTTGGCGAAGGAGCGGCAGGAGGCGCATTTCCGGGCGCGGCCGCACGACTCGGACACGGAATATCTGCTCGCCACCTTCGGTGAAGCGGCGCGGCTTCCTGGCATGGCCGGACTGTTCGACCCGGCGCACAATCCGCTGTTCCGCCTGCCGCTGTCCGGCGACGGCGCGATGGCGTTGATCCGCTTCTTTCGCGAGGTGCTGCCGGAGACCGGTGAACTGGCGCACGACTTCACCGATCCTGACTGGAACACGCGGTTTCTCGGCGATCTGTACCAGGACCTCTCGGAAGAGGCGCGCAAGCGCTACGCGCTGTTGCAGACGCCGGATTTCGTCGAGTCCTGGATTCTGGACCGGACGCTGGAGCCGGCCATTCGCGAGTTCGGCCACGAGCGCGTGACGATGATCGATCCGGCCTGCGGGTCCGGTCATTTCCTGCTCGGCGGGTTCGCGCGGCTGTTGCGGGAGTGGCAGCGCTTCGCGCCGGGGCTGCCGCCGGCGGAGCAGGCGCAGCGGGCGCTGGATGCCGTCGCGGGCGTGGACCTCAATCCCTTCGCCGTCGAGATCGCGCGGTTTCGCCTGCTGGTGGCGGCGCTGCGCGCGGCGGAGGTGCATCGTCTGGCGGCGGCGCCGGGATTTCGTGATGCATCTGGCCGCGGGCGACAGCCTGCTGCATGGGCGGCATTTCTTCCGTAACGAACTGGGCGGGGCCGCGGAAGGGTTTCGCCGGGTGCTGCGCCATCACTACGTCGCGGAAGACACTGCGGAACTCGATCGCATCCTGGGGCGGCAATACCACGCCGTGGTCGGCAACCCGCCTTACATCACGCCGAAAGACGCGGCGATGCGGGATGCGTACCGCGAGATTTATGACAGTTGCCACATGAAATATGGCTTGGCGGCGCCGTTCATCGAGCGGTTCTTCGATTTGGCGCAGTCAGGAACGGCCGAGCAGAGCGGCTGGCTTTGTTGGGCTGATCGTCGCCAACAGCTTCATGAAGCGAGAGTTCGGGTCAAGAAGCTGATCGAGGAGGTCCTACCGCAGCTCGATCTGACTCATGTGGTGGATTGCTCCGGGTGCCTATATTCCGGGCCACGGAACCCCGACCGTATATTATTTGGTCGCAACCAGATGCCAGTCGTCTAATGTGGTCCGAACGGTGCGTGGAATCCGCGGTGAAGCCTCCGACGCCCGAAGATCCAGCACATGGAGCTGGTATGGACGGCGATACAGGCGCAAACCGATATTGCGCAGATTCGATGAGCGACTTCATCAGCACTGAAGATACGCCGCGAGAACGCTTGCCGGCATCCTTGGAATATGGGCGGTGGTGGCGCGGCGATGCTGCAGATCACAATTGAGGGTGATCGCTCGACTCTGAGTACCTTCGACCTGAGATCGGTTCAGCAAGTTTCCCTGGAGCCGATGACGTCTTTATAGCTTCGGCACGCGCATTTTCGAGACTTGGCGTGCCAGGGACATTTGCACGTCCGATCGTGATTGGAGAGGAAGTTCGAGACTATGGCATCAGTCCGGGCCGACTGCGCGTTTGCACCCTACGATGCAGACGATCTCGTAGCCGTTACGCTGATCCCGGAGCCGGCGCAAATCATTTATGGCATTATCGGACGACATTGCCGAATCGAAATCGTTTGGTGGCAGAATCGAAGGCGAACTAGGTGCACCATGATGGTGCTGGTATCGCTGGATTGCGAATCGCTACCGCACGCCCTGAGCATCGACCTTCGCCTTTGTCGCCACGCATAATCATTTCGTTCTCGATCGAGGCGGCAGGGTTTTCAACCGCACTGCGCCGGTTATCAAACTGTCCACAGATTCAACGTGAAGACGAACTACCTCGGCTTGTTAGGTCTGCTGAATTCTTCCACTGCGTGCTTCTGGATGAAGCAGGTATGCCAGAATAAAGGCGGTCAACGGTAGATAACAGAGGTGCGCGACAGCGAACAGCCGTTGGAGGATTTATATGAATTTAAGCGGCACACGTCTGCAGAAGTTTCCTCTTCGCGATCAAGCCGCCCATGGACACTTGCCCGCGATCTGACACCGATGCACAACATCTTGCCGCACATCCTACCGCTCGGCCGAGTCTGCGCCCAAATGCCGTACCGACGCGCGCCGCGCTGAAGCTGGCCGCGGCGAAATCGCGCAGCCGCAGGTCAATGATCGCGCTGCAGGAGGAACTCGACTGGCGCTGCTACCGCCTATACGGCCTGCACGAGACGCCGCCGGAACACCCGGAACCGCCGCCACTGCAACTCGGCGAGCGCGCATTCGAAATCGTCATGGCCCGCCGGATGGCGGCGGGAAGCTGCGAGACGGCATGGTTCGAGCGCCACGGCTCGACCCCCATCACCGACCTGCCGCCCATTGGCCGGACGACTACCGCGCGCGTCGTCGAACACCGCATCGCGCTGATCGAGACTGACCCGAACATCGGCCTGATCGAGCGGCCTGAATACAAGCGCCGCTGGTCCATCGAACCCTGGGAGGAGATGGAGCAGGCCGCACTGCGCAACTGGCTGCTCGACCGGCTGGAATCGCCATCCATCTGGACCACCGGCGACGCGGCTTGCTCTCCACCAATCAGCTGACCGACCTGCTTCGGCGGGACGCGGATTTCCTCTCGGTCGCCGCCCTCTACGCCGGCCGAGCGGATGTCAACCTGGAAGCCCTGGTGGCGGAACTGGTCGCCAAGGAATCCGTGCCCTTCCTCGCCGCCCTGCGCTACGCCGAGACCGGCCTGCGCAAGCGGGCGCAATGGGAAGCGACCTGGGACAAGCAGCGGCGCGAAGACGCGATCGACGCCGAGGTGGTGGCGCGGCGCGACGCGTTCCGCGCCCAAGCCGAGCGGCGCGCGCAGGAGCAATGGCGGGCCGTCAATCCCCGCCGCCCCGGCGAAGAACCCGAGCCCTACGCGATCCGCATGCAGGCCGGCGCGGCACCGGCCGTGGAGCGGCAGATCGACCGGCTGGTCGCGGAGGAGCAGCGCCGGCGCAAGCGCGAGGAGGTCGGCGACATTCCGGTGCCGCCGAAATACGTCACCAAGGATTTCCAAAGCACGGATTTCTGGCGCCTGCGCGGCGGCCTGGATGTGCCGAAGGAGCGCTTCGTCTCGTTCCCGCACTGCCAGCGCGATGCCGATGGCAGCCTCGTCATCACCTGGGCCGGCTACAACCATCTCAAGCGCGCCCTGGCGATCGCGGCCTATTACCAGGAACGCAAGGACAGCGAGGGCTGGCCGGCCGAACGCCTGATGCCTCTGCTCGCCGGCGTGATCGAGTTGGTGCCTTGGCTCCTCCAATGGCACAACGAATACGACCCCGACCTGGGCGCCCGCATGGGGGACTATTTCGTGGATTTGGTGCAAACCGAGGCCAGGGCGCTGGGCATGACCGAAGCCGCCGTCGCCGCATGGCCGCCGCCCGCCACACCCCGTCGCAGCCGCAGCCGGAGGGCCGCCGCATGAGCGACTCGCAAGCCCCGCTGCTGCGCGACCTGATCGACATCCCGGAACGGGTGCATCAGGCGATTTCGTCCTGAAACTGTCGGAAGGCGTGTCGGACGCGCATGCCGCGGAGACGGTGAAAAACTACGTCGTCACCGACCAGCTGCGCGAAGTCGTTCGACGAGGCCTTAGGCTTCATCCAGCGCGCGACCGAAGAACGCAAGAGCGCCGCCTGCTATCTGCACGGCTCGTTCGGCTCCGGCAAGAGCCACTTCATGGCGGTGCTGAACCTGCTGCTCGCCGGCAACGCCCGTGCCCGCGCGATCCCCGAACTGGCGCCCGTGGTGGACCGCCACAACGCCTGGACCCAGCAGCGCCGCTTCCTGATGGTGCCCTTCCACATGATCGGCGCGCGGGACGTGGAAAGCGCCATCCTCGGCGGCTACGCCGAGCATGTCCGCCGCATGCATCCCGAGGCGCCGGTGCCCGGTTTCTACCTCGGCGAACGGCTGTTCGAGGACGCCAAGGCCCAGCGCGCGCATTAGGGCGACGAGGCGTTCTTCGCCAGGCTCAACCAGCGCGCCAACGCTGACAGCGACTGGGGCGATCTCGAAGGCTCCTGGGATGCCGGGTCGTTCGAGTCAGCCATGCTGGAGCCGCCAAGCGGCGAGGAGCGCCAGCGCCTGGTCGGCGATCTGATCGGCCGGCTCTTCACCGGCTATGCCGACGTGGCAGTCGCGAAGGGCGAGGCCTTCGTCGATATCGACACCGGCCTGGCGATCATGAGCCACCACGCGCGCGCCCTTGGCTACGACGCGGTGATCCTGTTCCTCGACGAGCTGATCCTGTGGCTGGCGACGCGCGCCGCCGATGTGAACTTCGTCTCGGCCGAGGGGGCGAAGCTGTCGAAGCTGGTCGAGGCCCAGCGTGCGGACCGGCCTATCCCCATCATCTCCTTCGTCGCCCGCCAGCGCGACCTGCGCGACCTGGTCGGCGCGCACCAGGCTGGCGCATTGCAGCTCCAGTTTGCCGATACCCTGCGCTACTGGGAGGCGCGGTTCGACCGCATCAACCTCGAAGACCGCAACCTGCCGCTGATCGCCCAGCGGCGGCTTCTGAAGCCGCGCGACGACGCGGCCGAGATACGGATCGACAACGCCTTCGACGAATTCTTCAACCGCCGCAAGGAAGTTGTCGAAACGCTGCTCGGCTCGGACGGCGAGCGGACGATGTTCCGGCAGGTCTATCCGTTCAGCCCGGCGCTGGTGCAGGCGCTGATCGCCGCATCGTCGGTGCTTCAGCGGGAGCGCACGGCGCTGAAGCTGATGCTGACGCTGCTGGTCGAACGGCGGGATGAGCTGCGGCTGGGCAGTCTGATCCCGGTCGGCGATTTGTGGGACGCGATCTCGACCAGCGACCAGCCGTTCTCCGACGGCATGCGGATCCAGTTCGAGAATGCCCGGAAGCTGTGGACACAGAAGCTGCTGCCGCTGCTGGAGCGGACCCACAGCGTCACCTGGCAAGACATGGCCGAAGGGCGCGCGGACCCGCGCGCCGCGGCCAATTTGCGCAACGATGCGCGCCTGCTGAAGACCCTGTTGCTGGCCGCCCTGGTGCCGGAGGTCGAGGCGCTGCGGGCGCTCACGGCGGCGCGGCTGGCGGCGCTGAATCACGGCAGCGTGGTATCCCCGATTCCGGGACGCGAAGGCGGGGCCGTGCTTGGCAAGCTCCGCACCTGGGCGGCGCAGGTCGGCGAAATCAAGCTGACGGATGACACGAACCCGGTCATCTCGCTGCAGATCACCGGCGTGGATGTCGAGCCGATCCTCGCCAACGCCGCGCACTACGACAATGACGGCAATCGCCGCCGCAAGGTGCGCGATCTGCTGTTCTCCGGCACTGGGCATTGGCGATGCCAACGGCGGCGAGCTGTTGAACGCGCAGGGGTTCATCGAGGTGCCGCATCTGTGGCGCGGCACGCGACGCCAGGTGGATGTTTGGCTGGAAAGCATCGCCGAGCTTTCGGACGAGCGCTTGCGAGGGCGCGCCGGAACACCGACCCTGCTGCTCGGTCTGCCCTTCGACGCGAACGGCCGGACGATGGCGGACCATAAGGCACGGCTGGCGCGCTTCGGCGAGGAGGCGGATACGATCGCCTGGGTGGCCGCCCCGCTCGGCGATCGGGCGCTGCGCGATCTCGGCACGCTGCTGCGCATCGATTATCTGCTGGTTGGATCGCGACTGGAGGAGAACTCCCCGAACCTCTCCGCGATCGACCGGCAGCAAGCGCGGTCTTTGCTCCAGAACCAGCAAAGCCAGCTTCAGGGCAGGATGCGCATGGTGCTGGAGGCCGCATACGGCATCCGGCAGGACCAGGACGGCGCTTTGGCTGTTCAGGTTTCAGCCGACGATCATCTCGTCTCGCTCGACGGAACCTTCCGGCCGCAGCCACCAGTCGGCGCGACACTTAAAGAAGCCATGGGCGCGCTGCTCGACTCCACGTTCGCCCATCGGTTTCCCGCTCATCCGATCTTCGAGCAGGAGGTGAAGACTGCTGCCCTCAACAAGGTGCTGAAGGAGATCGAGGCCGCTGCCGAGGAGCCACAGCAGCGGCGGTTCATCGAGGACCGGGCCGTGCGTCAGATCCTTGGCGGGTTCGCCGGACCGCTGAAGCTAGGCACGATGAACCAAGGCCTGACGCATTTCATTCTCGACGATCATTGGGCCAATCATTTCGCACGACTGGCGGCGCAGCAGGGCGGCGGCGCCATGACGGTGAAGCGGCTGCGGGCGCTGATTGACCAGCCGCGGCCGATGGGCCTGCCGAGAGAGGTGGAGAACCTCATCATCCTCGCCTGCGCGGCGCAGGCCGATCGAACGATTTCGCTGCGCGGGGCGCCGGTGCGAGGCTCCATCGAGCGGCTGGATGACGACGCGGAATTACTCGCGCAGCCATTGCCTGACGAGACGACCTGGACGAAGGCGCGTGAGCGCGCGGCGGAAGTGTTTGGCCTCGCGCCATCAGAAGTGCGTAAGGGAGCGACCGTCGCCCGGTTGGCGAACGAACTGCGGGAGAAGGCACAGGCCGCGCGTGCGCCGCTGGCGACGCTGACCAGCGTCTTGCGGACGAGAATGGCGGCTGCGGGTGTAACGCCGGAGAATGCGCCGCGCATGATCACGGTGCTGTCGGCCTCAGTTCTCGTGACCGAGCTGACTGCCGGTGTCGAACCATTGACGGCCGTGCAGTCGCTCGCAACATCAGAGCTTCGGACCAGCGAAGCCGCCGTTGGGCGATCGATTTCCGCGGCAACCGGCCTTGCCGCCTTCCTGACGTCCTTCGAATGGGACGTGTTGGCCGCGGCCACGGCACTATCAGACCATCGACGCGCGGCGGCCGAGCAGATTGGCCGGTCTGTCGCGGAGGCGCTCGAGGCGGACGAACACGTCGTCCCACTTGAGGCGCGGCTTCGCGAAGCTCAGCGGAACGCGTTCCGTCTGCTGGCAGCGGCCGCGCCGAGCGGCGGCGGGGCGGGCGCAGGTGCTAGTGGGCAGCCGGGCACCGCGGACACCGGGAGTCGGCCGCCCCCAGGTGGCGTAGAGCCTGGCAGCGACTTCGATGACTCTGGTCAGAGCCCTGAGATCTTGGAGGAGAGGGCCTGGGACGTTCTCCCGATCGAGGATGCGGAGGCAGAGCTTGACCGTTTGAAGTCTCGCCTGGGCGCGGAACCAGGTGTGCGGCTGTCGATCTCATGGCGGCTCACACGGGATGGTGGAAAAGGGTGAGCCCACTCCTCGCACCTTCTCGACGCCAGCTTGAGGCGTTTCTCGACCGCGAGCCGGAGGCACGTGTTCTTGGCGTGCGGTCGCCAATGCGCCGGCCTTGGCCCGAATTCATCGAACGTCGCGGGAAGCAGTTTAGGATCGCCTGGTGTGAGAGCGTGTTGGAGATCCGGGAAGCGCTTGCCGATATCGAGGACGCCCCCGACGCCCGGCTTCTCCTGATCACTAACCTTGAAGACAATCTACTTGGCGCCGACGTCGTGGCCCGCTTTCCGCGTGGCCGGCTCATGGCGGCCAGCCGATGGGACGCGCTTCGCGCTGCTTTTTCCGCGCGTGATCTCGACCCTCGCCTGCGTGGTCAGGATTGGCTTTCTGATTTGTTATTGGAACGCCCACCGGCGGCCGGCTATCCGCCAGTTCCGGGCGGAGTGCTAGATCTGGATACCGCTTGGCGTTTTTGTCTCGAACACGCGGTCGGATTGGCGGACGCGCGCGCCGACGTCGGTGCGCTGCTCGCCTGGACTGCCGGCGAGGGCAATTTGGATCGGTTCCAGGCGCTGCCTCAAGCCTCTCGAGAAAAGATCCTCGAGAAAGTTGCGAGCGAGGGCGGCGCCGCCGCCGCTCTGGTGGCCAGGGCGGTCTCTGCTGGTCATGGAGCCGACGCGCTAGCGATTGGGTTGGTCTGTGGTGTGATCTTCGCGACCGCTGGACCGAGCGACAGCCTGCGCGACGCGGCTGTGCGGCTCGAGCCGGCGTTCGGCGGAAGCAGGGTTGACCCCGATGCAGGGAACCTGCTGGCCGATGCCGCAGGCCGCGTCATCGCGCGGCTCGATGGCCCTTCCGCGGAACGGCACCAAGCGCGGGCATTCGTCTGGCTGGAGACGGTTCGTGCCACGGAACACGCTGGGCTGAGCCGTGCGCTCACCGCGGGGCTTGAGGCGCGGCTTGTGGCGGCTGCGGAGGCCATTGTCCAAGCAGCGGAGTCTGGTGGCGCGCATGGTCTCGCAAACGCCGCACGGTTGGTGCGCCTGGCGCTAGATCACGAGCGTGCTGGCGACCATCGCGCAAGGCTTGATCGCCTGCAAATGGCTGCCAGGCTGTGCCGCTGGCTCTGCGGGAGGCGCCGGCCAGTCCCCGGGTTCGGCAGTGCGGCGCGGGCCTACGCCGAGGACGGCGGCTTCGTGGATTGGGCACGCGCGTCGCTCAGAGCTGGCGATGGTGTGCCGGCTGTCGCTGCGACCTATGCGCGGCTTCGCGAACTCGCCGCAATTCGCCGTGAAGAAGAGAACAGTGCATTCGCGGTCCTGCTCCGCGATTGGAACGCAGGAGGCGCCGGTGGCGACGAGGCGTTACCGATCGAGCGTGCCCTCGATAGTATCGTCGCACCTCTCGCCGCACATGCGCCGGTTCTGCTGCTGGTTCTCGATGGGCTGAGCTTCGCGGTTTCGCGGCCGCTGGTCGCCGATATCGGTCGTCAGGGTTGGATCGAGCTCGCCCCTGCGGGCCGAGCTTCGCCCCCTCCGCTTGTAGCGGCCCTTCCGACAGTTACCGAGATTTCCAGGACAAGCCTCCTCTCGGGACGCCTTGTCCGCGGGGATGCCGCGATCGGAGCGTACTGCCTTCGGCGCCCATCAACGGCTCCGCGAGATGTCGCGAGCAGGGAAGCCGCCACTACTATTCCACAAAGCCGACCTTGGCGCTGGACCGGAGCTGGATGAACGTGTTCGATCCGCCTTGACCGATACAGGTCAACGAGTTGTCGGCATTGTTCACAACGCGGTTGATGCACAATTAGCAGGATCGGACCAGATCGAAGTCCTCTGGTCTACGGAGGTCTTGCGCCAGTTAGCGCCTGTGCTGAGAGCAGCAAGGGAGGCTGGTCGCCTCGTTGTTCTGACTGGCGATCACGGTCACGTGCTCGATGCTGGAACCACTTACGTCCAAGCAACACCCGGCGATCGGTGGCGATCCGGCGGCCGAGCCCGAGATGGCGAGATCGAAGTACGGGACGGTCGCGTGATGTCTCCTGACGGGACGCGGGTGGCGGTGCTGGCATGGAGCGAACGACTTCGCTATGCCTCAAAGCGGAGTGGCTATCATGGTGGCGCAAGCCCTCAGGAAGTTTTGGTGCCTCTCGCGGTCTTGACCAGTGGAATCGCGCCACGGGATTGGGTTGAGGCACCTCCCGCTGAACCCGCCTGGTGGGGCGAGGGCGAAGCGCCGCCAGCACTACCTAGCGTTACACCCGCATCGCCCGGCCGCCGTCGCGATACAAAGCAAATCAGCCTGTTCGAGGTAACACCAGCAGCGGATGCCTGGATAGATGCTCTCCTGGCATCGACGACTTACAAGGCCCAGCGAGGGCTTGCGGGACGCGGTGCGCCGGACGATCCGGTCGTACGAGCGCTCGTCGCTGCTCTTGCAGCGCGCGGCGGGCGACTTTCACGAACTGCGCTGGCGCAGGCACTGCAGTTGCCGGCCTTCCGTGCCTCCGGCCTCGTTAACGCGGCGAGACGCGTGCTCAACGTCGATCAGGCACAGGTTCTCTCAATCGACGCGACCGCCGACGAGGTCGTCTTGGATGTTCGGCTTCTGCGGCTGCAGTTCGAGATCGGGGGTGGGCCATGACCGGCCCACAACGACGCGCCGAGATACTCGATGCGCTTCGCCGAGGGACGGTGCCGCGAGATGGTCTCGCTGCGTTCGCGGTAGGCATGGAAAGGTTCGAAACCGCGATTGACGCCGACCTCGCAGCCGTTGCCCTGGGCCGGGGGGGCTTCAAGGCGGTTCGTGGCGAATATGGGAGCGGCAAGACATTCTTTGCTCGCTGGCTTCAAGAGCGCGCCCGCGCTGCAGGCGGCTTTGCAACAAGCGAAGTGCAAGTTTCCGAGACAGAAACGCCCTTGCATCGATGGGAGACCGTGTATCGTCGCCTCGCCGAGCGCCTCGCGACTGCCGATACACCGGACGGCGCATTACGGTCGGTCGTTGACGCGTGGTTTTACACGCTTGAAGAGGATGTGCTCGCGTCAGGCCGCATCGACTCTAGCGACACGGACGGGCTGCTCGCTGCGACGGATGCTCTGGTCGAGCAGAGGCTGTCGGGGATCTCTCGCACGGCTCCGGCCTTTTCCGCAGTGTTGCGCGCATATCGGCGCGCACTCCTAGCCGACGATGCGGCGTTAGCGGAAGGATTGATCGCTTGGCTAGGCGGTCAGCCGAACGTTGCTGCCGCGGCAAAGCGCGCGGCTGGTGTTAAGGGCGATCTCGATCCATTCGGCGCCATGCACTTTCTGGCTGGACTACTGACCATCCTTCGGGACTCTGGGCGGCCAGGATTGGTTCTTGTGCTTGACGAAGTTGAGACATTGCAACGAATGCGCGCCGACACGCGAGAGAAGGGCCTCAACGCTCTCCGGCAGCTCCTCGACGAAATGGACTCCGGTCGGTACCCGGGGTTGTTCCTGCTTGTTACGGGAACGTCCGCCTTTTTCGATGGGCCTCAGGGCGTCCAGCGGCTCCCCCCATTGGCGCAACGTATCCACACTGACTTTGCCACCGACCCGCGGTTCGATAACCCGCGGGCGGTTCAAATCAGGCTTCCGGGTTTCGATCTGAATGCGCTGGTGCAAGTCGGCGCTCGGGTGCGTGACCTCTTCGCCGAGCAAGCGACGCAGGAAGCTCGCGTCCGTGCGATCGTCGATGACGCTTATCTTGAAGACCTTGCGCGGGCGGTCGCAGGACGGCTCGGCGGTCGCGCTGGCGTGGCGCCTCGCATTTTCCTAAAGAAACTTGTCGCGGATGTTCTCGATAGAGTGGACCAGTTTTCAGACTTCGACCCACGGCGACACTACGCGCCAACCATTGATGAAAGGGAGATGTCCGTTGCGGAGCGCGCTAGCGCGAGCGCAGCTTCGGTCGATGATGTCGAACTAGAGACGTGAGCGCGTTCGAGCAGCTTCATCCGGCTATTCGATACCACATCGTCAACACACTGGGATGGGATGATCTCCGTCCGACCCAGATGGAGGCAATTGCTCCGATCCACGCCGGCGAGGATGTGCTCCTTCTTGCGCCGACAGCGGGCGGAAAGACCGAGGCGGCGTTCTTGCCGCTGCTCTCACGCGCGGCAACCCAAAGCTGGACCGGCCTGTCGGTTCTCTATCTGTGTCCGCTAAAGGCTTTGTTGAACAACCTTGAGCCCCGGCTCAGCCGCTACGCTGGCTTCGTTGGCCGCAAAGTGGGGCTATGGCATGGCGACGTCGGTGAGGCTGCACGCAAGCGGATGCGGGCGGACGCGCC
The DNA here is from genome assembly GCA_963777625.1 of uncultured Pseudomonadota bacterium. GTDB lineage: Bacteria > Pseudomonadota > Alphaproteobacteria > Acetobacterales > Acetobacteraceae > DATDIC01. Next base: position 14,309 of record CAVZRO010000038.1, read on the forward strand.
CGACGTTCTTCTCACCACGCCAGAGTCGGTTGAGGCGATTTTGGTATCGGCTCGGATCGACCATCAATCTTTGCTGGGCGGCTTGCGTGCCGTTGTGGTCGACGAGCTCCATGCCTTTGCGGGGGACGACAGAGGATGGCACCTACTCGCCATTCTGGCTCGTCTCGAGCGACTTGCCGGAAGGCGAATTCAACGTATTGGCCTTTCGGCCACGGTCGGAAATCCTGGCGATCTGTTGGCGTGGCTCGTCCGGAACCGAGGTGGCAGCATAGTCGGCTCGGGTGCAGGGTCACCCACGGGCGACGTCTTGGTGGATTACGTCGGCTCCGTCGACAACGCAGTGAGCGTCTTGTCTCGCGTCTATCGGGCTGAACGACGACTCGTGTTTGCCGATAGCCGTGCGCGGGTTGAGGAATTAGCATCAGGTTTGCGCCGGGCGGGTGTTAGGACGTTTGTCTCCCACGGTTCTCTGTCTGCCGACGAGCGCCGCCAGGCTGAATCGGCCTTTGCGGCCGAGCCTGACTGCGTGATCGTGGCAACCTCGACGCTGGAGCTCGGAATTGACGTCGGCGACCTCGACCGTGTGGTACAGGTCGGCGCACCTCCATCGGTCGCCAGTTTTCTCCAGCGGATGGGACGGAGCGGTCGCCGAACTGGCAGCGTTCGCAATTTTCTTTTCCTGGCGACAAATGAATCCGAACTACTTCTTGCTCTGGGTATCTCGCGCCTCTGGCAAGACGGATTTGTCGAACGTGTTGAACCTTTGGCGCAGCCCGCTCATCTCTACGCGCAACAAGTCATGGCTTTAGCGCTGCAGGAAAATGGCATCGCTCTGAGCGATTTGGATGATTGGCTTGGAACGACGTTCGAATCGGTGTCTGAGAACGACCGGGCGGATATTATCGAACATATGTTTGCTACTGGGATGCTGCATGCCGATAGCGGCGTCCTGAGCTTGGGAGCCCGTGCCGAGCGCGAATTTGGTCGGAAGCACTTCGGCGATCTCGTCGTTAGCTTCAGCAGTCCGATGCTCCTCTCGGTTATGTTCGGGAGAACCGAACTCGGGGCTGTTCACCCGCTCGCACTGGCGCCGTCGCGCGACGAGGAGCCTATTAACATACTATTGGCAGGACGTAGTTGGCGTGTATTGGACGTGGATTGGCCCCGACGACGGGTATCCGTCGCCGCTGCCCAAGGTGAGGGGCGCGCGCGCTGGCTTGGGGGTGGAAGGCCAGCGTCGTTCGCAGTTTGTCGCGCGGCGGAGTCTGTCGTCGCCGGAGCTGCGAGAGGGTGCGCGCTTTCGCGCAGGGCGGCGTCCAAGTTAGGAGAGATTCAGGAGCGGCTTCCGTTCGTCGACGGAAGAAGAATTCCCGTCGCCAAAAACGGAGAGGATATTTTTCATATCTGGACGTTTGCAGGCGGCTTGGCAAATGCGGCGCTGGCTCAGGGCGTTCCCGGTCCGACTGCTCGCTGGGACGACTTTAGCATCACGATCAGAGCGGGTAGTGACAAGGCGGCCCATGATGCCATCTCAAAATTAGAAGCAGCATCGATTCGTCCCTCATTTTCGACAGAATTGATCCGGGAACTAAAGTTCGCAACATGCCTTCCCGAGAGAATCGCAGCCTCTACAATAGAGGCACGTCTCCTTGATCGGAACGGTATTCAAGAGACCCTCGCCAGAACGATACGGGTACTGCACGTTTGCTGACATCACGACGGGTGGACACCGCCGGCGCCGTGGAACGGATAGATCAATTTCCTCGATCATCAACGGCAGTCAAGCGGGCTTCGTAATCTCAGAAGTCAGAGCTGGCCCCTTCTTGTGTCCGAATGCTCAACCGAGGGCCGGCAGGGAGTTCAAGGCGGACGATCAATCCTCCGCCCTTTCGATTGCCGAGGGTCCGCTCAGCCCCGCCGACGATCAAACCACGCGTATAGGGGATAATCTGGGTCAGGCAGCGTTTCGCTGATCCAGCCTCGCGCGCACGCCGGTGAGGTTCCAGGGCAGCAGTTCATGGACCCGCTTGACCGGATGTTCGGCGATGCGTTCCAGCACCTGGCGCAGATAATCCTCGGGATCGAGAGCGTTCAGCTTCGCCGTCTCGGCCAGCGAGTAGATCGCTGCGGCGCGCTCACCGCCGGCGTCGGAACCGGCGAACAACCAGTTCTTGCGCCCCAGCGTCATCGGCCGCATCGAGCGTTCGGCCGCGTTGTTGTCGATGCAGGCGCGGCCGTCGCGCAGCACCAGCGTCAGTGCGTCCCAACGGTTCAGGGTGTAGCGGATGGCTCCGGCCAGGCCGCTCTTGCCGGAGATCCGGCCGAGCTTGTCTTCCATCCAGTGCTTCAACCCGGCGAACAATGGGGCGCTCTGCTGCAATCGCGCGTGCAGCCTGACATCGGGCGGCTGGCCGCGGATCGTCGCCTCCACCGCATACAGCGCGGCAATCCGCTGCAGCGCTTCTTGTGCCAGCGGCGACTGAGTGTCGGCGTGCACATCGAAGAACTTGCGCCGTGCGTGAGCCCAGCATGCGGCCTCGGTGACGCCGCGGTCATACAGCCCGGCATATCCCGCATAGCCGTCGGCCTGCAGGATGCCGCGGAACGGCGCGAGATGCGTCCGCGGATGTTCGCCTTTGCGATCCGGGCTGTAGCAATACAACACGGCCGGTGGAGCCTGGCTGCCGAAGGGCCGGTCATCGCGCACGTAACACCACAGCCGTCCGGTCTTGGTCTTGCCGCGCCCGGGGTCGAGCACCGGCACCGTGGTGTCGTCGGCATGCACCCGCTCGGCCGCCATGACATGCGCACCAACCGCCTCGACCAGCGGCCGCATCAGCGACGCCGTCTGTCCCACCCAATCGGCCAGCGTCGAGCGATCCAGATCGATGCCGTCGCGCGCATAGATTTCAGCCTGGCGGTACAGCGGCAGATGGTCACAGTACTTCGCCACCAGCACGTGCGCCAGCAAACCCGGTCCCGGCGAGACCGCGCCGAATGGGCAGATTCGGGGCCGGCGCCTGGGCGATGCTCTCGCACGCGCGGCACGACAGCTTCGGCCGCACGTGGCGGATGACACGGAACGCACCCGGCACGTAGTCCAGCACCTCGGTCACGTCCTCACCGAGCAGGCGCAACGCGCCGCCGCATTGCGGGCAGGCACAGGGAGCGGCGTGCTCCACGATGTCGCGCGGCAGGCTCGCCGGCAGTGGCTTGCGCACCGGCTTGCGGCGCGTGGTCTCCTCCGGCTGCCGACGCAGCGGGTTGTTCCGGCTCGGCTGGTGTCGTCTCGGCGATCTGCTCTTCGAGATCGCCAAGCAGCAGTTCGAGTGGCAATGCTATCGAATTTTGGCCCAGGAGTGCTGGCCAATTTTGGCCCACCCCCCGTCCTTGAACCTACGGTTATCCCGATCGGATCGGGTGCCTTTTGTGGACTGGAAAGCCAAAGTGGAATTGTTCGAGCAGCTCCGTCGTGAGCATGAGTTCGGTGTCGGCACGATCGCCGGTGTGGCGGCAAAGTTCGGCGTTCATCGGCGCGTTGTGCGCCGGGCGATCGCGAGTGCGCTGCCGCCGGCACAGCATTACCCGGAGCGGACCAAGCCGAAGCTGGGCGCACTTGAGGCCTTCATTGACAAGCTGCTGGACGAGGACCGTCCGCGCGCCGCGCAAGCAGCGTCACACGGCGCGGCGCATTCATCGCCGGATCCGACAGGAGTTCCCCGACACCACGGTCGCCGAGTTGACGGTGCGCAATCACGTGCGCGAGCGCAAACGCCAGATGGGGCTGGAACGGCGCGAGACGTTCGTTCCGCAAAGTTACAGTTGGGCTCAGGAGGCGCAGGTCGACTGGTATGAAGCTTGGGTCGATCTCGGCGACGAGCGGACCAAGGTGCAAGTGTTCGCGATGCGCTCGATGGCCAGCGGGGCGGCCTTCCACCGCGCCTACCTGCATGCGACGCAGCAGGCGTTCCTGGAGGCGCACGAGCAGGCCTTCGCTTACTTCGGCGGCGTATTTCACCTGCTGCGCTACGACAACCTGACCAGTGCGGTGCGCAAGGTCTTGCGCGGCCACCGGCGCGAGGAGACGGTGCGTTTCATGGCGTTCCGCTCGCATTGGCGGTTTGCCGCCGAGTTCTGCAGTCCGGGCGAGGGACACGAGAAAGGCGGCATTGAAGGGGAAGGCGGTTATTTCCGGCGCAACCACCTGGTGCCGGTGCCCTGTGTCGCTGACCTCGACGCGCTGAATGCGCTTCTGCTGAACGGCTGCCGTGAGGACGAGGCACGGGTGCTGGACGGACGGACACAATCTGTCGGCGCCGCGCTGGCCGAGGAGCGCGGGCATCTGCTGTCGCGTGTGACGGAAGGGTTCGAGCTGGCGGAGCTCGTGTTCGCGCTGGTGGACAAGCAAGGCTGTATCACGATGAAGACCAACTTCTATTCGGTGCCGGTCCGGGCGGGCGCCCGGGGGGAAGCCCGCATTCATCCGCTACACGTCGAGGTCTGGCACGCTGGCCGCCTGATTGCCCGCCACGAACGCTGCCATAGCCGGCGCCAGCATGTGCTGGATCTCGAACATTAC
>CAVZRO010000039.1:0-17700 GCA_963777625.1 uncultured Pseudomonadota bacterium
GAATTCGTCGTGGTTCGCCGACAGCCAACGAGCCAACGGCGATCGAAGGTGCGATGTGGCGGCAACGGCGCGGAGGCGATCGATGCGGGCATCGCGTGTCTCGGTCATGGCGAATATCCGGACAGATTGGGCACCGATAACCACCGATTACCCACGTTCGTGGACCCTATTCGCCCACCGATGAGCGACGTTGGCGGACCGCTCCTGGGCACGGATAACCACCGAAGCACGACACGAGCAGTCATTCTGGAGGCGGTTCGGCGGGGTGCAGACCAAGGCACTCCTCGCTACGTTCGGAGTGCAAGGAAGCCAGCGCCAGGGAGGACCCGGCCATGTCATTCACGACGAAGAAGCCGCCGACGCTGGAAGACCTGGAGGCGGCGGTGAACGCGCAGACCGAGGCGATGCACCGCATGCTGCGGCTGCAGGCGATGCAGGGCGAAATACTGTCGAAAATTCTGGCCGCGGTGACCCGGCCAGCCCGCGTCGGACGAGAACCCGCTCGAAGTAGCGCTGCGCCAGCTGATGGCCCTCAGCGCCGAGCACGCGGCCAAGCTGGCCGAGGTGGTCACCCTGCTCAAGGACGGCCGCAGGTAGGGCATCTACAGGCCCATGGACGGCCCGTGGTACACGAGCTCGTCCTCTTGCGCCTGCTCCTGCTCCACTTCCTGGCGCCGCTGGCGGACCTGTGCCGGGCCGGTCCCCATGGTCTGTTCCCAGAGGGTGGCGACCTTCTCCTGGACCTGCTGCATCGCCGCCACGACCCGCGCCATCGCCGGCGCCAGCCGCTGCATCGCGTAGGTCGTGAGCTGCAGGTCCGAGGCCTGCTGCTGGCGCGCGAGCGGTTCCATGCCGCGCTGAAAGCTGGCGATCATGTCGCGCTCGGCGGCGACGGCAGCTGATCCGCAAGTCCGTCGCATTCCGCTTCGCGTCGAACCGGCCGAGGTTCGCCGCGAGGTTGCGGAGCACATCCGCCTCGCGCGGCAGTTCTTGCGGCACACCGATCATCTGCCGGCTGACGATGTCGCGCCGTTCGGCCGCGTCCGACACGACCATGTGGTACTCGACCTGCGGCCGGCTGCCGGCGGTATAGGCCTTGTATCCCGTGACCTGGCGCGACCCCTCCGGCATCGCCAGGATGGCGGCCGTCGTCGTGGCTGACTGGGCCGTATCAACCGTCACCGCGTAGCCGTAGGTGACCCGCACCGGGTCATTCCTGGGTGCCCGCCACGGCCTCATCTGCGCCCAGGTGACCAGGCCCTCATCGCCGCCGGCGTTGCGCACCCGTATCCCGTCCGGCTGCAGCTCCAGGACCTCGACCACGTCGCCGTTCGACGACAGAAATTTCCGCGACTTCGCGGCCTTTGCCTCCGCGTCAAAGGTGCGGGCGAACATCCGCAGCTTGTCGCCGACGGCGACCGGCAGGTCGAAGGTCTCCTGGCTGTTCGGGTCCATCGCCTTGAGCACCGCGCCGTCTTCCGGGGCGATCTCACCGGCCGCTCGCCGGTTGGCCCGGATGGCCATGCCGACCTCCCGCGCCTGCGCGTTGGTCGGCGTCATCACCAACAGCGTGTAGTCAGGATTGGCGGCGTTGGCGTCTGTCAGCTTGCGCCACAGCTCCGTCGTGCGCTGGATGACAGGCGCCGGGCCGCCGGCGACCAGGTGGACCTGGTCGTCCTCCCGCATGGCGGCGACCGCCTCCACGGCCCGGCCGTCGCGGAACAGCGCGGCGACCTCGCGGCCCCTGGCCGTCTGCTGGCGGATGCTGGTCAGCAGCTTCGGGATCGCCTCATCGCCGATGGCCTTGGCGAGCAAGTCGATGGCCGGCGTTTCGACGGCCTGGCATTGCCGCGGATCGCCGATCTCGACCAGCTGCGCGCCGGTCTCGCGGGCCAGCCGCGCCAGGGCGAGCTGCTGGCGAACGCCGATCATGCTCACCTCATCGGCCAGGATGACGCTGTTGCTGTCGAGCGTGTACTGGCCCGCCTCGGCCCGCCGGATGAAGGCTTCGATGGCCACGGCATGGTCCACGCCGGCCGCGCGCAAGGCATCGGATGCCTTCCACGGCACCGTCATCCCGTAGACCGTCCTCCCCTCGGCGTGCCAGGCATCGACCAGGGTGGCGGCGACGCTGCTGGTCTTGCCGGACCCGGCCACGCCGATCGACAGGCTGAACCGGCCGCCCTCGCCGATCCGATGGGCCATCTCGCGCTGGGCTTGCCACTGCACCCCGTTCGGATCGACCTGCGGATTGCGCGCCAGGAACCGATCCGCCGCACGGTCCACCTGCGCCGGCGTCAAGGCCGCCGACTTGTCGGCCGCCGCCTCGCGCACCAGGGCAACCAGCTCCCGCTCCTGGTCGATGGTGTGCCCGGTCGTCACGACGATGCGCGGCTTGCCGCCCTCGCCCGGTTCCATTCCCCAGACCAGGTGCGTCCATTCGCCGGCGATCGTCACGCCGCGCTCCCGGAATGTCCTGGTCACCGCGGCGATATCATCGGCCGGCCGGTCGCCCAGGCCGGCGACGACCAGGCCACGCGCGGCGATCTCCCGCACCTCGTCGCCCGACAGCACGGCGCGCTTCTGGAACGCCTCACTGAGCAACGGCATGGCTGCCTCACGCGCCAGCTCAATGCGCTGTTCATTGGTCAGCGCCGGCTTGATCTCATCAAGGCGCAACACGGACCGGTGGCGATAGCCGGCTTTCTCCGCATCTTCCCGCCAGACTGCGAGGTCGCTCTTACCCTCATCGGATACGCGCTTCATCTTGTCCTGCCGTGTTTCGGCAGCGCCCCGCTGCAGCAAATCCGCCCGTTCGTCGCCGGTGAGCGCGTCCCAGTCCTTGCCGCGCTGCCTGGCGTAGTCCCGTGCGGCCTCTCGCCCTGGGATCGCTCGACGTGAATGGAAGATCCGAACCCAGTCCGGCACGCCGGTCACGCGGGCTTCCCCGCTCGGGCCGAGGGCCATGTCCACCCCGAAGCGCCGGGCCCGTGTGGCGATCGCCGCGTGGAACACCGCGCCGATGACCTTCACCTCGCCCTTCAGCCGGTTCAGATGCAGCGCGCCAACGTGTCCGCCGTCGGTCAGGATCGACGAGAGGGCGATGACATGCTGATGCAGGTTGGGGTCGGCCGTTGCGACCGGCACCTCGCGGGGGTCGGTGAATTCCCGGCCCTCGGCATCACGGCGGACAACGTCAACCGCCGGACGGCTGGTGTAATGTTGGAACCCGATCCAGGCCAGTTCCGCCCGCTCGGTCGCACCCAATCCCCCCGCGCCACGCCGGGCAACGCCGAGTCTTTCCTCGGCATAGGCCATCGCGTCGGCGGTCGCGTCCTTGACGATCGACAGCCAGATCGCCCGCTCAACCTCGGTCGGCGCCAGGGCAAACGACAGGCTGACGGACTTGTCCGCCGAGAACGTCAGATCGACGAAGGCAACCGGCGGCGTGGTGGCGTTGATCTGCTTCAGGTAGCCGGCCACGTCGATCTGCCCGGTGGCCACCCGGGCGATCTGATCCGCCGTGACATCGCGGTCAGCCGGCACGCCGATCGCCGCCTTGAATTTTCGCAGCGAACTCTGGACCACCTTGGCCGGGAGCGGCTCGCCATTGCCGGTCCCGAGCCCGCGGCGCCTCACCATCCGCCCGCCGGCCCGCCAGGACGTGCTCGATCGCCGCGACCGACGGCAATGCCTTCGGGTCCAGCCCGAACACCTCGGCCACCGGCCGGTGCGCGGTGTGCTTCTTGCGCCCTTCGATGTCGCCGCCGTCCGCCCGCTGATTGTTCATCAGGTGGGCGATCTCGGCCGTGGTCAGCGGACGCGATCGGTCGGCGATCCCCAGCCGTGCGGCAAAGTCCGAGGACAGGTCCGGCCGCAGCTCGGCGACGGTGCCGCCGGCCGCCGCCAATTCGCTGGCATAGCCGGCCCGCGTCGCCGCCTCCGTCAGCGCCGTGCCGATCCGCGCCTTCAGCGCGTCGCGGTCAACGTCCGCACCGGCCGGCAGCGTGGCCAATTCAGCGCGGATAAGTTCATCCAGCGCCGCTTCATGCCCCACCGTCCCGCGGTCGATGGCCTGGGCCAGCTCCTCCAGCCGCGTGGTCGGCTGCGGCGGAACCTCGCCCAGGTAATAGCGCGTTGCCGCCTCGCGCTCGTGCTTCAGCGTCTCTCCCTGCAGATAGGTGGCGTAGGCCACGCTGCCGGAGGCGAATTCCGCGCCGACGCGCCAGGTCACGACCATCGCAGCCGCCTCACGGCGCCTGGCTTACGGATTGCTCTTCGGTCTCCTCCTCGGCTTGCTCCTTTCGCGCGATCGCAACCAATTGCCGGATGATGCGGCCCTCATCGACCGCCCGTTGCCAGAACGCCGCCGCGCGTTCGCGCTGCACATCCCGCGCGTGGTGCAGGTCGTGGTTCGCTTGATGCACGCTGTCGGCCATTGCCGTGCCCTCACTCCGCTGCGGTGGTGTTGAACCGGCTGGCGCCCATCACGCCGGCGATGTCCGGGTAACGAAAATACGGCGCCGAAACGCACCGGATCGGATGGGGAAAGTCGCGCGCCAGAACGAACATCTCGTCGGCCGGCGCCCGCATGATCTCGTCGCCCTTGATCAGCCGCCGCTTGATCTCGTGCACGTTGACGTTGGTGCCTTTCGAGCTGGACGGGAGCCTGAGACCAAACGGCTTTTGCCGGCCCTGATTGTCGCCCTCGGATGTCGCCAGCACCGCGTGCTCGCCGATGTCACGCGACAGCTTCTCCGCGACCGTTCCGTCCTGAATGGCATTGTACGAACGCCACGACACCGTATCGTGCATCAGCTTGGCGTCATCCGCTCCCCAGACGCCCTCCATCTGCCCTTCCGACTGCCAGATGGTGGAAATCGTGCCGCGGTATTTTCTCGCTGTGGTGTGGCAGAGCTTGATTTCCTTCATCGCGCCCAGGATCCAGGCCTCATCGATCTGGAACAGAATCCTGTCCTCGATGCCGACGGCATCGGCGTGGAACATGGCGTTGAACAACGCGCCCATGACCGCCCGGCTGACCGCGGGTGTTGCCAACAGCGTCCGCAGCGGCAGCTGGATGAACACCACGGTGTTGCTGTCCAGGATGTCGGCCGTGCGCATGGCCGATCCGGAGACCACGTCCGCGTAGGCGTCCACGGACAGCCATTCGGTCGCGGCAAAGGCATTGCCGTAGATGCCGGAGAACGTCTGGGCTGCCTTCATGCCCATCAGACCGCCGGCCAGTTCGCTGGCCATGCGGCTGGCCGAATTGGCGTGGATGGAGGCCAGCATGTCCTGCATGTCGCCCTCGGGCGTCGCGATGCCGCGCCTGAGGGCCGCCAGCGTCTTTCGGAAACCGTCCTGCTCGGTGAACAGCATATGCGCCGCCAGGCAGGTCACCAGCGCCCGGCCCCAGGTCGGCCAGAACGGATCGCGGTGCTGGCCGTGGCCGTTCGGCGTCGTCGCACTCTCGTTATAGATCCAGTCGACCACCGAGCGGATATGCGCGTCCGCCTCGGGGTGTTGGGTGTCGATCCAATCGACGACGTCGATCCCGTCCCCATTCAGGCCGATGGACGTGACGTTGCAGCCCCGCGCCGCCAGCGCGTCGCTCATGATGGGGCCGATTTCACAGGATGGGTCGAACACCACGCGCGGCCCCTGCCATGTCCAGATGCGGGTGACGGCCGAGGTCGTCTTATGGCTGCCGGGTCCGGCGAAGATCATGGAATGGGTCGGCCCCTTCGAGAGGTCGTCGAACCACAGCCGGCCGCCGCGGTTCGCCGCGCCAATCAGGCAGCCCGGGCCGGAGAAACGGCTGTCGAGCTGCTTGCGGGCGGCCCATGCGGCATGGCCGAGGTTATCGGTGACACCGCGTTCAACGGCCCTCACACCGCCGCCTGACGGTTGGGCCAGGGTTCCGCGGCCGCGCCAACGCGCGCACAGCACCACGCACAGCCAGAACAGCGGCACGGGCAGGAAGATCGTCGGCACCACGGCGGCCAGCACCAGCCAGAGGTTCACCCACCAGTTGGCGCCCCACCACTTCGTGGCATCGCTCCAGGCGAAGACGCTGAACGGCGTGCCGGTCCCCTTGCTCCACAGGGCGGAGGCGGCGACGAGCCACAAGGCGGCGCCCGCGATGGCCATCAAGGCGCCGACGCCGGCGGCGCCGCTCATGCCGCGCACCATGGCCATGGGCGCGCGCCCTCACCGCTGCGCCTGCTCTGGCGTGGCCGCGGCAGTCGCCGCGCAGACGCTGCGGTCAGGGCGGTTGGGGTCGACGCTTGGTTGCATGGCGGTCCGTGCGGCTGACGGTGCTCGCCAGAATCGCTGACGCCAGGGAAGGCTTGCGCATGACGATGATCGCTTCAGACCGGTGCGGGCTGTGGCGTGCAGGTGGTTTCCGTCACGCCGCAATCCCGTGCTGTGCGGCGTCATCGGCCGCGCGGTAGTAGACGGACGGAACGGAATACCCGTCCTCCTCATCGCGCCGGCAAAACGCGATGATGTCGATGAAGCTGCGCAGGATCACCAGCAGCTTGTCATCCGGGATGTTCCGGCCCGCCTGACTCTCTTTCGCCATCAGCGCCAGCGGTGTGAACGGGTCGCCGTCCTCGGCATGCCAGGTGGTCAAACCGCCGGGATGGCCGGCCGCCAACAGCCGGATGTAGGCGAAGGCCTCGGCGCCGCGCAGCTCCTGCATGGCCACCCGGTCGGGCCGCATCCGGAGCGATGCTTCGACCGCATTCTCGGCCGAGACGTTCGCCGACCCGTAGAACATCGAGACACGGTTGCGCAGCGGCAGCGGACCGAATTCGTCCGTGTCCTCAATCGTCACCAGCCGTTCCTCGCCGGGGATCTCCTGCATCAGCCGCCGCAGAAAGGATGTCTTGCCGCTGCCGGTCGATCCGGTCGCTGCGATCGTCTTGCGCGCCCTGACCGCCAGGCTGAAGAAGGCCGGCCAGTCCTTCGCGTGATAGAGGGCGAGCAGCGCCGCATCGGTCTTGCTGTGCCCGGCGGGCCGGTTCGCCGCGGTCCGCATGAGATCGCCGAAATCGGCATCGCGCACCGTGTGGACCGCCTTGGACGGGATGCGGATCGTCATCGAGAGCGTGTCCGGAGCGGTCACCGGCGGCCGGCAGAGCGTGCATCGCTGGCCGTCCGGCAGCGTCGTCATGCAGATCGGGTGCGCCGGATCGAACGACTTGGACAGCAACGATCCGGCCAGCAGCCCGATCGCATCCAGCCGCTGGAAATCGAACGCCTCCACGCTGCGCCAGGACCACTGCCCGTGCTGCTCGATTCCCACCTCGCCGGGCCGCTGCACCACCACCTCGGTGGTGGCCGGATCGTCGAGCACGTCCTGGATCGGGGCCAGGAGGTGGCGCAGCGTGGTTTCACCGTTTCTCATTGGCGCACCTGGCGAATTTTGTAGCTGTCGGAAAAGTCGATCGGCTCGGCGAGCCAGATCGCGATGGTTTCGCCCTGGTGTTTGGTAAAGGTCGGGGCGATGTTGATCTGCGACTGCAGGATCTGCTGCGCCAGGCCGCCGACGCCGCTGCCGTCGTTCAGCGACACATAGGTATTGCCGCCTTTCGATATGTCCGCCTGCAGGATACCGAGGGCGCCTTCCGTCAGGGTCAGGATGACGGCGCCACCGAACCGTTGCAGGTAGTGATTGTCCACCGCGCCATCGAGGCCGGTACGCCCGAGATCGTCCGATAGCGGATTGCCGGCCAGAGGGACCCAGATGCCGTTCGGGGTATGCGCGTAGGTTGAAACCGCCATCAGCCGGCTGCCGCCGTTCGTCTTCATCGAACTCATACCGGCCGATGACCTGTGTCTCCGCCTCCATCAGCAGCACGCCCTTGGGGCTGTAGACCGGCCCGGGGAGGTGGCACAGCAGCGGGCCGGGCAGGTCGCTCTGGATCGCGGTATCCAACACGCACGGCAGCAATCCCGGCATGAGCATGTAGGTGTCGTCGATGGCCGGAGAGGCTTTCAGGCCCGCCAGGTCGGATGCTTTGAATGTCAGGCCGGTTTGCGCCGGCGCGGCAGGCGGCGACGCGGTCGACGGCTTGGGGGGATCGGTGTGCACCACATAGGACAGCATCGCCGGCCGGATCGGCTTGGGTGCCACACCGGGCGGTGTCGGGATGCGAAAAGCCGGTGCGGCGGGTGGCTGGGACGCCGGTGCCGGCGATGGCGGCGGTGCAACATCGGCGGCCTTGACCGGCCCGGCGGCGCCGTGCTCGGCCTTGGCCGGCTGATACGGCACCACCACGCCAATATACTGCTCGGCGGTTTTCTGCGCGTCCTGTTTGTGCTGCGGCGTGCCATAGGTGAAGACGAACGCCAGCAACAACACGATGGCCAATCCGGCATACTGCACCTTCCGGCGGCGCCAGAACGGTACGGGCTCGACCTCGTCCTCCAAGTCCTCATCGTCGTCGTGACCGCTCATGGGCTTTTGGCCTGAATGACGTCGCGTTTGACCGTCGGACTTGTGGTGCCGGTGCCAGCGGGCCTTCCGGCCGGGTCATAAGCCTGGTTCACAATATCCAGGACGTCCGGGCCAAGCCGCAGCCGGAAGTGCTGCGCGATCTCTTCCACGACAACAAAGTCACCGGCGCCATGCTGCCGGGCCAGGCGTTCACTGTTGTCCGGCCCCACAATGTAGACGGCAGGTTTTTCGGACAGGCCAGGGAACCGCATCAGCGTCCATTCACCGTTGTCCATCGGACAGCGCGGCTCGATCGGAGTCGGCCTGATGCCCTGCGCTATGTAGTGGCAGGTTCCATCGGACCCATTGAAGGCGTCCGTGCGCAAATGCTGTTCGGCAATTTCTTGCTCTGCCTGTTTGGCCTTTTGCCTTGCTGCCCACACCCGGGTAAAATTCGCCTTCTGGATTGCCGGGGCCGGGGCCGCTTTTGGTGTCGCACCCCCTTTGAAGATCAGATTCAACACGACATCGGGAGAATCCGCGACCCCGGCTCCATCCGGCTTGGCCAATAATCGAAACGGATAGACCTTCTGGGTGCCCTCGGACGACATCGTGATCACCGACATCGTACTTTCCCCGGGCACGACGGGCCACAGCGTCAGGTTATTGCCGAGCGGCGTATCCTTGATCTCCGATGGCGACGCTCCTTCCCAGCCCGCATCCGCCAGTGTGCCATCCTTGTCCGGCTTGCCTGATTGCACCACGCGATAGACGCTTTCGCCCGCGGGGAACGTGATCGTGGTCGGTTGCCCGATGACACCGACGACCTCGGTACGCTTCAGCGGCGAGTAGGACTCGACCCGGATCTGCGCCGCGGCCTGTGTGGTATCCTGAGCCATGGCCTGGCGATCAATGGCAGCCAGAGAGAGCGGAGCAAGCAGGAAGACCATTGCTCTGCGCATTGGACTCACTCCCTCGTCTTGGCTGGAGTGTCTGAACTGGCGCTGTATCCGAGCACCTGGAATCCCCCGGGATTATCCGTTCGGTCCGATGGCAGCATGCTGAGTTCCGGGTGCCACTGGAAATCGACAGTCGCGCTCCACGGCTGCGTCGGGTCCTTGGTTTCTGCATGCCAGACCGTGCGGTCGAACTGCACCAGGTAGCGTCGCGTCTCGCCGTCCTTGCCGATCGCGAGCGGATGAAACCGGAAGTTCTGCAACGACACATGGCCGTTCTTGCCAAGCGCCCTCACCGGCCCGGTTGGTGAATTCCGGCTGTCCGCATAGCGCGCCTGCTCGACAGGGGTGGACATCAGCTTGGTGAGATGGTCGTCGTATTCGTCCATCTCGGGCACCCAGCCCTCGCGCGCTTCGATGTAGCTGTGCAGATATTGCTGCTCGACCGCTGCACCAAAGATCTTCGGCGCGTCCTGGATGCCGACCGGTTCGCCGATGATGCCGGTGGATTTGTCCACCAGGAAGAACTTCACCACCGTGGTCTTCAACGGCATCAAGGTGACCCAGCCGGCCACCGATGCGGCGAGGCAGGCAACCCCTAACCCCGCCGATCACCCAGCCAGACGACGATGGCGGATCGGCCCAGAATGACGCGTTCCGCTGCCAGGTCCATCACCGCGCGGAATTTTGCGTTCTTCGCTGCGTCGGTCAGCGGCTTGGCGGTCCAGGGATTGAGTTTGCTGATCTCGTTCACTGCGGCAGGGTTCCGTAATCGAGGTGGTCGGGCACCAACGCCCAGGTCGGATCGTTCTTACCCACCATCGGCAACGGCTTGCCGCTGACGTTGCCGCATCCCGCAAGCAGGCAGAGGGCAAGCGCGAGCCAGGCATAGGTCGAGCGCAACATTCACGATTTCTCTGAGAGTGACGGGCCGACAGGCGTGGAAAGCCGAACAGCGCCGGCACCGATTTGTCGGGATGCCTGGGCGCCGATCGCGCCGGCTGCACCCCTGGCAGCGCCAACAGAGGCGCCTGCCGCCGCTGCCGCCGCGCCGAAGGTGGCAGCGTGGGTGCTCTGCGTTCCGTGATAGACACCGCCCGCGATGGCACGAGCTATCGTGGGAATTTCCTTTACGATCATTGAACACAGGAACAACAGGATGCCGCACTGAGTCAGTCCCCAGAGCATGGTGATGCTGTTGGAAGTTGGCAGCCGCCGCCGTGACGTTAAATCGGTGAAGCATATTGATTTCGCCGCCCGACAGCAGTTGGATCACAGCGAGTGCGAGGAGTTGCGACACACAGCCGCTGACCAGCACGCCGAACCATCCTGCAGCGAAGCGTCTTGTCAGAGGCACTGCCGCGAGAGCCAGAAATACCGGACCGACAACGACGCCACGACGTTGATAATGGTCGCCACCATATAAATGATGAACGCATATGAGACCGCGGCGACCCCGACGACAACGAATATGATAACCGCGAGGCCAAGCGGCCAGGTCTTGGGCGAGACACCTACAGCCTGGTCATAGGTGCTTGCGGCAGATTTGATAGCGGTATTTAACACCGTGTCGAGCGCGGCTACCGGCGAAGCTGTGCCGCCCATTGCCTGGCCAATAGTATTCGGCAGCGCCTGGAGAAAGAGATTGGATACATATTGTGTGTATTCGTCCGGCTTGAAGCGCTACGACGACCAGGCCAGCGATGAAGAAGTCTCGCATCGCCTGCTGAACCGTCTTGGTTCCGTTGGCAATGTCGAACGCCACAAATCCCAGCCAAGCCGTGATCATGGCGAGCGCCACTGGCTGCATAGTCGTGCAGACGTTGCCCAGCATAGCCTGCAACTGGGCAAAATCGGCGTAATAAGTGCCGAGTAAAGTGTCGCAAACGTGGTCCAATTGATTGCCATTACCGCGGCATCCGTACGAACAACAGGGAATAAATCATCGCCGCGACAAGGATGGACAGCACCCAAAGCGAGGCGCCCGCCTTGATGCGCCGTAAGAAGGATCGCGAAGATAACCAGGGCAACCATCATTTTGGCGCACTTGCGAGGAACTTTTGTATGTCAAGATGCTGTTTGGCGTCCGAGGCATTTTGGCACTCAGGATCGCTCACGTCCGCCCGGGGTTGTTGTTACATGTCCTGAGTTTCTGCGTCATCTCGATCTGGTGCGCCTGGAACCACGTGACGGTGTGCACGGTCCGGGGAATCATCACCACTGCTGCTGCCGTTGTCGGCTGCGTTGTCGTGTTGGGCCGGGTCAGATAGAACGCGCCGCCTGCGCCTGCAATGCGCCGGCAAGGACAAGCGGAACACAGGCAACTTGCAGAGGAGACATTCGATTTGTTTCCTTCACAGCAGGTCGTTGGCGATGAATGCGGTCATGGCTTACGGGACCCCGCTGGCGCGCTTGCCACAAAAGTCTCAATATCTTCGGACAGTTTCTCATTGTCGCGCTGGACAACGCTGTCGGACTGCGCCTGATAGGTTGCTTCAATCGCCGCGAGTTGTGCAGCTTCGTTGGTCGTCCAGGTCGTCTCAAGCTCAATCTGCGCCTGGGTGTCCTGAACGTCTTTCGGGCTGCTGGCGGTCGCCAGATGGTCGCGCAGCGCCTGAAGCGCCGCCTGATGGGTGCGAAGATCGGTATAGGTCGCCTGGGCCGCACCTTGCTCGCCGGCGATGCCGTTGGCCCGCGCTATGATCTCCTGACTGGCCCAACTTCCATCGGTCGGGGTGTAGACGTGCGCGGTCGCATATGACCGGCCGACCAGACCCGACAATGAGCCGAGGATTCCGCTGATTTCCGGCAGCCCGCCCTGACCGTATTCAAGGCCATTCACCAAGCCCAAAACCGCATAAGGGTTGATCGGCAGGCTGTTGCCCAAGCCCGCGGACGACAACAAGGCCATCGCCGTGCCAAGGCTCGGGTAGTGCACGAAATTGATGAACATTTGCAGTTCGTTGGCATACTGCTGCAACTGGGTCGCGTATTGCGACGCTTGCGTCACCCAAGATAGCTCCTCGCCGACGTATTGCTTCACTTGCGTCAGATATTGCTGGAGCTGGAGGGCGTAAGCCTTCGCGTCATTGGCAAGGGAGGTGATCCATTCGCCCAATGCCGCAGTATCGATGACAGGGATCTCAGCGCGTGCTGGCGTCGAATAGCCCGCGGCCAGCAGCGCAATGCCCGCCGTCGCGCCAAGAAGCATGCGTCTGGTGCGCGTCATTCTGCTGCTTCCTTCTGCTCGTGGAGTGCTTCGAACGGGTCCTCCGTTGCATTGGCGGATCCCGCACGGGTGCGATCCATCCGCTGCAAGTCTTCCTCGCGCGCCGACAGCACACTGATGAAACTGTCCAGACCGCGCATCGGCAGTTGCGCGACAACGCTCTTCCCGCCCTGGACCAGCAGGAATAACCCCTCGCCGCCCGGCAATCCGCGCAACGCCTCGAATTGCCCGCGCGTTAGCTTTAGTCCGTCCACATAGTCCTCGCGCGTGCCGCGCGGATTCGCGAAGTGAAATTGCGTCGGACACTGTTCAACCAGGATGTTGGCGATCCCGCTGTCGATGATGTCGCGCGGCGACTGGGTGATGAACACCACGGCGCCGCCCCTGCTACGAATCGTGCGCAGCTGTTTCTCAATGTTCGCGCGGAACGTCTCGTCCAGCAGCGCCCGCCACCCCTCATCCATCGGGACCAGCAGTGGCGTTCCGTCAAGCAGCAGCGATATACGATGGAACAGGTAACTCATCGCCGGGCCGCGTGCCCGCGGGTTCTCCAGCAGCGCGGTGGTATCCAATCCGTTCAGCGGCCCGAACCGGACGGTATCAACCGGCGCGTCAATGACCCAGCCCAGTTCATTGCCGTGGCACCACTTCTCAAGACGCGCGCCGGCCCCTTCCGGCTCGTCGTCAAAGAACGCGCGCAATTCGCCCAGACGCCGGTCACTCGGCGGCAGGCTCATGACGATCGTCAGCCCGAGCGCAAGGCGTCGGCCCTCCTCTTCGGTCATCACGCCGCCAATGCAGCCGCGGATCAGGTCGACCAGGAACTCCATGTTGCGCGGTGAGGCATCCAGCGCTTTCAACGGCGCGAAGTGCGGCTCCCCTGCCCCCAGAACGGCATAATCGCCGCCCATGCGATGGATCAGGAGGTCCCAGCCGCGCTTATGGTCCAGCGCCACGACACGGGCCCGCCCGGCCGTCATGGCGATCAGGAACCCCGTCGTCAGCGTCTTCCCGCCGCCGGACTGCGCCGGTCAGAAGCGTGTTGCCGACATCGCCCACCTGCCAGTGGAAGCGGTAGGCCGTGCCGGCCATGCGTCCGGAAGATCGCAATTGGCGGTCCCGGCCAGTACCCACGGTCCGGGCCGGCTGGCCAGTTATAGAGTGGTGCGAAGGCAACGAAGTTTGACGACTTCACGAACCCCGGCCGTGGGCGCCAGAACGCGCCGCCGGGCAGCATGGACAGGTAGGCAGCCTGCAACGCCTTCGTCATCCGGGTCGCGACCAGTCCGCAGGCCGCGAGGTCGCGCCACGCTGCGTTGCCCACCTCTGCGATGGCGCGGGGACTGTCGGCAAAGGCGATCAGGACCAGGCTATGGTCACCCAGGACCCATTTACGCGACATCAGCTCGTCGGCCGCATCGCTCAGCGCCTCGGACTGGCTCAGGGCTTTATCCCCGGCCGCCAGCATCTTGTTTTGCTTCCGTGTGACCGCCGTCATGCCTGCCGCGTTGGACAGGAAGCGGAAGGACTGCATCAGCGTGCAGCGGTATGGCGCCACCGCCAGCCCGTGGAACATCCCGGGCCAGGTGGTCGCAGGATATTCCTTGAAGGCGAGCATGACGGCATAGGCCGGATCACCAGCGCCGTGGATCTCGATGTGCTTGCGCCGGAACCGGAGCGCCTCGGAGAACATGGCATGGCCCATGCGCCCGGTCGTGGCACCAATCTGGCGCCAGGTTCCCGTCATGGCGAAGACAATGGCCTCGGCGATCTCATCGAAGATGACGCGCCCGCGCTGGACGTAGCCAAGTCTGCGCAGACCGAACTCGCGGAGCTGCACTTGCAACAGATCGCAGATTTCGTTCAGCCGGTCCTTCCGTTCGTTGATCCCGGCCCGCGGGTCCGTGACCGCGTCGGCCAGGAACCGGGAGACGCTTTGCGCTGCCACGTTTGGCGCATGGATCTGAATCGCCAGAAACAGCCGATTGGAATACAGCGATCCGCGGAACAGGCTATCCCGATAGGCCGCGTCCAGATCGCGCGCGAACTGCGTTCGGTGCAGGCCACCTTCATAGATCGACGGGTCCGCTTCGCCCCGGCACTGATAGATCGTCAGCTCGACATCGTCGGCCGCGATGTTCTTCAGCGCGTTGTGCAGCTGGTCAAACAACGCGGCGATGTCCACGTCATCAGCGGTGTCCGAGAAAACCCCAGCCGCTTCAAACATCGCCATGACGCCATTGCCCCTCGTCAGGACAACATTGTCCGCGATATGATCCTCCACCGGGATCATGTCGCCCAGCAGGGTCTCTCGACTATCCACTGCTCGCCACCTCGCGGCCTGACCGCGCCCGTTGGGTTGGCAGGCTTTCCAGCGTGGTGCGCCCGGCGCACACCGTCAGCACCCATAGCCGGACCGTGCGAAACCAGTGGTAATCCCAGGATGTGAGCCGCTGGAGCGCCATATGGATCGGCACCGCTGCCGACCAGAACATGATCGGCGACCGCCAGATCGTCGGCGCTGACAGCTCCAGGCCGGCGGCGAACGTGACCATCACGTTCAGCGCCACGCGCCTCGAACGGCACGCCCCATGTGAGGGCCGGCCGACAGAGCGCCAGGAACAACACCTCGGACCTGTCGCGATCGGCCACTCAGGCGCCCCCG
Organism: uncultured Pseudomonadota bacterium; assembly: GCA_963777625.1. Taxonomy (GTDB): domain Bacteria; phylum Pseudomonadota; class Alphaproteobacteria; order Acetobacterales; family Acetobacteraceae; genus DATDIC01. The sequence continues at coordinate 15,300 of CAVZRO010000039.1, forward strand.
AAGAACGTCTGGACCAGCCAGGCCGCACATACCAGGACCGCGCCGCCGCCGATCGCGCTCCAGAAGTGACCCCAGTGCCCGTGAAACATCGCACGCGCCCCGGAAATCGCGACGGCAATGATCACCAGCGTTGTGCCGAACGTTCCGGTGATGAACGTTGAGATCGTCTGCACAATCGTTAACCAGGACATTCGGCTACTTCCTTTCGATTGTGAATATGAGATCCCGGCCGGTTCGCGACGGCCGGATGAACGGGTTGGTTGCGGAGGTTGGCTGCTGCGCCATGACAGGCATCGGCGGGCTGGCAGCCTTCACAGCATGGATGGAGGCCATAACCGCCGGTGCGTAGCCGTTCGCGATGCCCCGAGACGGACTGCCGGTGTTGTATCGGCTGAACAATTCGATCAGCCGGGCCGCGGCTGCCGCCGATTTGCACGGCTCGAACGCATCGGCGATGCCCAAACCCAGCAACGATAGATTACGGCTGTTGATCTGCCAGGCGCCGAGGTCAACCGAATGGCCGGCGGCAATCAGGCTGTGTCGCCGCGTCGATCACCCCAGTGCCGTGGAACACCCTGCCTGAGACGTTGTCGTGCAGCGTCATCGTCTCCAGGCCGCTTTCCTGCTGGGCGATTCCGACCAGCATGTGTGGGTCAACGGCCGGGGCACATTGCGACGCAATCGCCAGAGCGACGGTGATGGTCAACGCGGTCACGGCGATTCACCGAGTACAGCCGCGAAACCGCGACGGCGTATTTCCTCAAGCAAGACCTCATCAGGGGCGCGGCGAACCCATGCTTCGTACCTGCGTGGCGCGTCCGGCCATGCGCCTACAAGGTCAGATAACTCTTGCAGCGTTCGGCTCCCGCAATTCCCGCGCCGTTCGAAGAAATGCCATCCCCGGTCACAAATCTCGTCCACCGACTTGCAGCCAACCGCGGCCACCGCAGCGGCAGCTCGTACGCCAAGCCCTGTTGGCGCCAGTATTTGAATAGAGCGGGATCACCTCGCTTTCGGGCAGGTTTCCGACTCACTTGATCCGCTGCCGCCGGTGACGATTGACGGTCCTGGTCTATGCGGAAGTTCTTACGAAAATGCACCGGTCCCCATCCCCTTTCGAAAGAGCCACGAATGTTCTTCGGCGCATGTATGCGCAATTGCTCCGTCACTATAAAGCGCAGAATTCGAAGCAATGATGCGATGAGTTCAGTAAAAGCTCGGAATGTCCACACTGGAATTACGGATTTAATAAGCATTTGACGAAGCGATAACGCTTGCTCCGTCGATTGATTGTCCCGCGGTGACAATTTATAATTTGGTAATTCCGCCAGTGTCGTGATTTTGCAGGTTGCGACGATAGGCCGATTCCCGAGCGCCGATTTGGTACGGTCAGCGAAATCGCGTCTCACGCAAATGTGAGGTGGCCAGCTTTGATGTTGCCCATGCGATACACTGGGGTCGTGCAGCGACGCACCGCGCTCTGCATTCGAGCTCCGAGAAACATTGGCATGGCTCCGCCGACGGACCGGTTAGGATTGTTCCTATAGGCGCTACGTCACCTACATCCCTCCGATACCCTAAATGGTATAGGCTTGCAATACCCTAAATGGTATGGCATGTGTCAACGCGGCATTTTGGAGACTGGGCCTAGCGGGACTACTCGGGCGAAAGGAGGTCCGTGAGTTGGACGCCCAGCGCCTTTGCAAAGCGTCGGATGGTCGAGAGGCGAACGTCGGTACACCCTTGTTCGAGGGCTGGCAGGCGTGGCTGCGGAATATTGACGAGCTTTGCGAGGTCGGCCTGCGAAAGACCCGCCGCTTCGCGTGCCTTCCGCAGTTTCATACCGAACAGGACGGCATCAGGATCCCGCATGTCCTTCCGACGCACAGCCGCGCGATTTTTCGGTGCCATTTTCTTCTTTCGTGGAGTAGTCACAGGTTCATTGTCTTATCGCCTCATGCATGTGCGTACCGACGGCCCGTTGTCCGGGCAGATCCGGCGAAGCAGCGCGGGCTGCAGGGTGGACCGACCAATTGACGGCGGTATCTCGCGGCGTCAGCCGATGCGCCGGTCAGCTGCTTATTCCAGATGAAGCGCGCGACGCACAATCGCAACCGGGGGTACGGGGGAGCCCATCGCGAGCATTGGCCCCATCGCCCCAGAAGGCTTCCAGCAAATCCGGCAGCTCCGGCTCCTCGGATCGCTGCGGCGGCGCCGTCCGTGCCGGCATCTGGCGCGATCCCACCGCGCTTCGGCCGGACCGCCGGGACGGTATCGGCGGGATCTCGGGGATGGGTGGTTTGCGAGCCATCGACACCTCCATACTTGGGAGCCGACGATACAATGGACGCGCTCGGCTGCGCGAGTATGGCGACCGTCAATTTAGGCTTGGTGGTTTCGC
>CAVZRO010000040.1:0-170158 GCA_963777625.1 uncultured Pseudomonadota bacterium
GAACAAAGGCAAACGACACAGCACCCCGTTCGGAATGCCTGCCAGTCTGCCTTTCTGTGCCCACCCAGTTCGGCACCAACCGAAAGAGATAGGTGATCCGCGTCGGCCGAACAAGTCAGCGACCGAAGCGAAGCGCCTATCTAAGGCCGACCGATCCCCGGGTCAATCCCTTTTCGGCGACCCCGGATCGGCCGCCGGCCCGTTCCTTGTGGGGCCAGTGGATTTTGGCGCGGGCTTGGCTCTCATGCCGCCGACCAGGCGGAGCAACTCATCATGTCGGTAATCGTCCGGATCGCCGAGGATACGCTCGAGAAAAGCCGTGTCATGCTCCGGTCCGAAATCCCGTGCCGCATGAATAACCGCCGTGCGGATCAGCTCCATCATTGAACGCCGCCGCCAGGCGATGCAAGCATGTCCAGGATTGCTGCTCTTCGGCAACCAGGGTAGCGGCTGTGTGCAACAGGACGGTCGATTTACCCTCCCCACCGGGGCCGATGAGAAGTGTAATTTTCGGCCGCGGCGCTGCGCGATGGGCTGCCCGCAAAGTAGCCGCGAGCCGCTGAGCGATCGCGCGAGGCTGGACGCCCGGCGCCAGGACGAGCGACCAGGTGGGCATAACTCCATCAAAGAATGCCGTCATCATCGAGGGGCTCGGAGGAGTCGCGCGCTGCCGATCCAAGACGGCGCGGTCGATGAACTCCCAACCGGATGGCAGGTTTGTTGGCGTGGGTACGGGCTGAGGCGATACCACCTGGATTGCCGACCATCCGGGCAGGCGCAAACGGAAACCTTCCCGGTCGGGCGCCCGATCGGCGTTATAGCCCCCGCCGACGTTCCCATTTATATTCACGCAAATCCTCGTTCCACGGACGCGGCTCGAGAAGCAGCCACCCGGAAGCCACGTGGGCGCTGCCCCCATCAGGCCATTACGCCGACGCTCGTCGTCATGTGCCTGGAACGCGGACGGAGCCTGGATTGTCAGCGTACTGCGCAGAGCGTCGCCTATACGGTTAGTTCCGGTGGCATGCCGATGCCTGTGGAGATAGAGAGCGTTTGCCTGCTCCAGCCGGTGTCGCACCCATTGCCCATCGGAGGCGTCACCCTCGCCCGAAAGCGCGCTCAGCGGATGATGGCCAAGAACGATGAATAGCTCCGGGTCGGTCCGTCGCTCATTATAGAGAGGGGTATGTCAACCATGTAACGCCCGGGCGTGAGCTCGCCCCAGTCATCGTCATCCTGCCACAGCCAGGCGGTATTGATGCCGACGATAGCGATCTGCGTCCCGGCAATGTTGCCGGACCACCAGGCCGATCCGGCATCGGAGCGAAGCCAATCGGAGCCCCAAGCGGACACAGCACGATCCAGTTCCGCGTACGCCTCGAACCGCGGCAACAATAGGTCCCGGCGGTACTGCGCGCCGGCGGCTCCGATCGATTAAAACAGCTCTCGCTCCTTGCTGTCCGGGAACCAAACACGTGGCGATCGGATCGTTTCCGATCGACATCGTGGTTGCCGGGCACAGTAAACAAAGGGCAATTGTCAGGCAGAATTTATTTGAGCGGTCCAATAAATTGGTTCTGTAGCGAAGCATACTCTTCGTGGGTGCCGGAAAAGGCTAGATCTCCGGTCAGGAAGACCAGTTGCGGAAGCTGGCAGCGTTCGACCTCCCTGATGATCTCGCCATAAACTTGCCGGCGATGTCACTCCCTCGCGGAAGCTCTCGTGAACGTCGGAGAGATGAAGCCAGCGTATTGGCACTTCTCCTCCGTAGGGCGGCATCGTGTCTTTGCGATGCTGCCGGTACCAGAGTTCAACGGCAAGCGCAGGCAGATTGGCTAGTCCACCGCGTGCCACTCACGGAACCAGGCGGCGAAGCGATGGATCCCAACCGAAAGCGGCGTGCTTGGCGCGAACCCGGTCAGCGCGGCAATCGCATTCGTCGCGGCAAACGTCTCCTCGACATCAACCGGCGGTCTAGCCGCGTCCTGGATGATCGCGCGACGCCCGAGCGACTGTTCCAACAGGTGTATCAGCGTGGAAACAGTTTCGCTATGATGATTGCCGATATTGAGCACCCGTGCGGGCACCGACCCCTCAGGTGGGCGCTCCAGACACCCCAACAGCCCGGACACGATATCGTCGATATAGGTAAAATCGCGGCGGAGTCGTCCGCCATCGTAAACCGTGATCGGCTCGCCACGCACGATCGCCCGCGCGAACCCATAATACGCCATATCAGGGCGTCCCCACGGGCCATACACGGTAAAAAAGCGCAACCCGGTCTGCGGCAAGCCGAACAAGTGAGCATAGGAATGGCTCATCAGCTCATCGGCGCGCTTGCTCACGGCGTAGAGCGACACGGGCGCATCGACGCGATCGGTCTCGGAAAACGGCAATGACCGGTTCGCACCATAAACCGAGGACGAGCTGGCATATACAACATGGCGCAAACGCGGCAGACGGCGAGCGGCCTCCAGGACCACTAGATGGCCCATCACGTTCGACTGCACGTAAGCGTAAGGATCCACCAATGAATGCCGTACGCCTGCCTGCGCGGCCAAGTGTATCACGAACTCGGCATCGCCCACTCCGTCTAGCACGGCGTTAACCAACTCGCGTTCGGCAATATCGACCTTATGAAATGTGAAGCCGGGGCGTTCTTTCAGTCGCTCAAGCCGCGCGAACTTCAACCTTTGATCGTAATAGTCATTTAGATTGTCCAACCCTATCAGCCGCACTCCGCGCGCCAGAAGGGCCTCCGCGACATGATAGCCTATGAAACCGGCCACGCCAGTCAACAGAATTGTCACCGGCTCGAGACTCCGATCGTGAGGAATTCACGGCAAGCGGCTTGTGACGGACAGGGACCTCCATCGACCAATTCGGACGAGGGCGGCGTCAGCCGTGCGTTAACCAACCTGCCATCGATCCAGCAACAAAGCGAATGCTGTGACGGGATAGAATGCCCCGTGAACCGGGCCCAATCAAGAGCGTCAGCGGGCAGCGGGCGGGGCGTGGGACGGGTTTCCTCGAGCCACTCGATAATGGCAAATGACTGGAAAAGCGGATCACCCCCCTCCGTCTCCGGCGTCGGCGCAAGTCCGATGGGATTGTAGGCGCGATATTCGGGTTCTGTTCGCCACCGAGGCGAAGCAAGTGAACGAATTCCGCTTCCCGGGCTACGTTCTTCAATGCCAGGGCGATGCGCGCACCCCAGGCAGCAGGGGACCGGAAATAAGTGAAAAGCCGCACTCTGAAACCTCCACGCATGCCGGGAACCGCCGGAATGCACTTTGGGGTTGGACATGGGCACGCAGACGCCATGATACCCGCTGTGAAGTCGGGCCGCGAGCCCCGTATTCCCATCGGGGGCAATCTGACGCCTTACGGCGAACCGATATTGCTGGCCGATAATGGGGGCTCGGGCTCGGATGTAACTCAAGCACGAGAAAATCTGTCTTTTGATAGGATCGGCCTCAGCGCAGAAGAGACACGTAAGGAATGATCCGCAATTTGCGGCATTTGGGGGCTTTTGCTGCCCTGAATGCAACAGTGGAGGCAAAGTTGCATGCGGGAGGTTTTACCGCTAAGAAAACCGGTTATAGACATTCTGGTCTGAACGCGCGCGAGCCAACTCGGGAGGCGCGCAAGACCTTTGAAACGGGAGGGTGATGATCCTTCGATGAGTACGAAACCTGCCAGTCGCGACTCCATTGAGATCGCCAACGACGATTTCAAGTTGGAGGACTTTCTGCCTTTTCGCCTTTCGGTGGCCGCCTCGAGCGTTTCGCGGCTCATGGCGCGCCGGCTGACTGATGCCCATGGTATTTCGATCGCGGAATGGCGCGTGCTGACAATGGTCGGCCGTTACGGCACTTTGTCTCCCAGCGTCGTTGGTGAGCGAACCGCCATGGACAAAGTCAAAGTAAGCCGTGCGGCCGCCAGTCTGGTCGCCAGAGGCATGATCAGACAGAGCCAGGATCCGGCCGATGGTCGCGGCCGCCTGCTTCGGCTGACCCGAAAGGGGGCAAATGTGTTCCAGAGCTCAATCCCGCTCGCCCGTTCTCTGGAAAGCGAACTGGCCACCGGGCTCAGCCGGAATGAGTGGTCGGCGTTGCAGAAGGCCCTCGCCCGCCTCGGCGCGCATGTGCAGGCGATCGATGAGCCTGACACAGCGGAGGCGGCGGATTAATTTCCACACAGGCAATTGATCCCAGCCGGCCGTTGGCATGGGCCAGCCTCTTTGGCATGCAGAGGGGCTACCCCGTGTCAACGGCCGGTTGGAAGCCTTCGAATACGAACCGAGACATGCGACGAGATGGCCACACTCTATAGCCTTCGGGGTGTCGCTGTGCGTTCGACCAGCTTCCGAATTCTATTCCCCAAAGCTTTCCTCATAGATCGCCAGCGGACCCGTCTCGGGACCTGACCCGGATGAATGCCATTACCGATTCGCGCGGCATTGCTGATACCGAAAGCACGCGCGCATTGCTGATCCGGCTCTGGCGCGAGCATGTTCGACACCAAAAAGCTCGGTTGCTGCTCGTCCTGGTTCTCACCGGGCTAATGGCCGGGACCACGGCGCTGTATCCCGTAGTGATCGACCATGCGTTCGTTATGTTCACCAACAAGGATGCTCGCATCCTATACCAGATACCTGCGCTTGTCGTAGTGGTATCCTCGGTTAAGGCGGCAGCTCAATATTTCCAGACAGTACAGGTACAACGCTCGGTGCTGCAGGTCATCCGCGAGCTGCAGAACCGCATGTTCACGCATCTCGTGCGGGCCGACCTCGCCCGCCTGGAACGCGAATCGCCGCCGCGGCTCGCGGCGCGCTTCACCACCGACGCCACTATCGTCCGCGATGCGCTCAGCCGCACCGTGCAGGGCTTGGCCGATATCGTTACTGTGATCGGGCTGGTGGTCTCGATGCTGTATCTCGACTGGCTGCTGACGCTGCTCGCCGCGGTGCTGTATCCGCTTGCCGCGCTGCCGATCCAACGCATCGGGAAACGGGTGCGGCGCGCCTCCGGCGGCATGCAGGAGCGGATGGGTGAAACCGCGGCACTACTGAACGAGAGCTTTGCGCAGGCGCGCACGGTGCGCGCTTACCGGCTGGAACAGGTCGAAACCAGCCGGGCCGAGGCCGCCTTCACCCAGCTTTATCGCGCCCTGATGCGGATGACGAAGGGCCGCGCCGCTGTCGATCCGGTGTTGGAGATGCTGGGCGGGGCGGCGGTGGCGCTGGTGCTGGGATTTGCCGGATGGCGAGCGGCAGTTGGCGCACATACGCTGGGCAACTTCACCGGCTTCGTCGCGGCGCTGCTGATCGCCTCGCGCCCACTGCGGGCGCTCGGGTCGCTGAACGCCGCCTTGCAGGAAGGTCTGGCCGGGCTGGCGCGGGTATTCGGGGTAATAGATGAACGCCCAACCATCATCGAGGCGGTGGCAGCAGATCCGTTACCGGCAGGGCGTGGCGATGTGGTTTTCCAATCGGTGCGGTTCATCTATCCCGATGGCCGGAGCGGCTTGAACGGATTGAGCTTCGAAGCGAAACCTGGCACCACGGTGGCGCTGGTGGGCCCCTCCGGCGCCGGCAAATCAACCGCCTTGGCCCTGATCCCGCGTCTGCACGATGTGACGGACGGTAGCGTTAGAATAGATGGGGCAGATGTCCGGAGCGTCACGCTCGCTAGCCTACGCGACGCGATTGCATATGTTGGGCAGGATACGTTGCTGTTCGACGACACGATCGCCGCCAACATCGCCATGGGCCGTGCCGGGGCGAGCAAGCCGGAGATCGAGGCGGCGGCCCAGGCAGCGGCAGCGGCGGAATTCATCGACGCACTGCCCGAGCGCTACGCAACCCGCGTCGGACCGGGTGGGCAGCGGCTATCCGGAGGGCAGCGTCAGCGCGTGGCGCTGGCGCGGGCGCTCTTGCGCAATCCACGGATCCTGCTGCTGGACGAGGCGACCAGCGCGCTGGATACGGAAAGCGAGGCAGCAGTACAGACTGCACTCGGGCGCCTGCGGCAGGGACGGACTACGATCGTGGTGGCACACCGGCTGTCCACGGTCCGCGACGCGGAGCTAGTGATCGCCATGGCCGATGGGCGGGTGGTGGAGGAGGGCACGCATGCCGAGTTGCTCGGGCAAGGCGGGCTGTATGCACGACTGGTGCGCAGCCAGGCCCTGGCGCAGTAGTTTCCCATCGGTCGGGCCCGACCCCGAAGGATGAAGCGGTTGGCGTTGCAGCCGGGCCGGCGACCTCCAGGTCCTGCGCCTCAAGGTCCGGCGCGGCACGAAGACGGCAATCCTTGCGTTGACCGCCTCCATGCTTACCGCCGGCTACTTCTTGCTACGCGACGGCGTCCCTACCGAGACCTGACCTCGGACCACCACATCTGGACCAGCGGCACCACGACAGCACCATTCGCCGGCTGACCCACAAGCTCCAGGAACACGGATGCGAGGTCACCTCCACAACCGTCCCGGCCTGACAATCGCTTCCAAGACCCTCAACATGGCTTCCTAGTAGTGTCAGGACGACCGATCAGGAGCCAATCAAGTGGAAGACGCGGGCGACGGTTGCCTGCGCGCCCCAGTCTTCATCGCCCTCGACGTAGGCGCATTCCAATCCGTTCCGGTCCAGAAGGAACGTGGCAGGAATGCCGGTGACGCCGAAAGCACGCATCGCCGCGCCCTGCGGATCGAGGAGGACTGGCAGGTTCGTTATCCCGTGCTGCTCATAGAAACGCTGCACGGCAGAGGCGCCGCCACGGTCCGATGATAGCGGGAGCACGGCTACTCCCTGCCCGGCCAACTTCCCGGCAAGCGTATCGAGCGACGGCAACTCCGCGATGCAGGGTGAGCACCAAGTCGCCCAGAGGTTTAGAACGATGCCCTTGCCAGCATAATCCTTCAGCGAATGATGCGCGCCGTCGGCATCCAGGAAGCTAACTGTGGGCGGAACGACAGAGGGGTCGAGCACTTTCAATCTCGGCAGGGCGGGCGGCTCGGCGGCACGCGGTTTGCGTGGCACGATACCGGCGGCTAGGCTCCCGGCCAGCGCCGCCCGGCGTGTTACTATCCTCATTGACGGATTCCTTTCGTGAGCCAGTCGCCGGACCGACGCAACGCGCCCACCAATGCCCAATGGGGTGGGCGATTTGCCGCCGGTCCATCCATGATCATGCAGGAGATCAATTCCTCCATCGGCTTTGATCGCAAGCTGTGGCGGCAGGATATCCGCGGGTCGCTCGCGCATGCAGCCATGCTGGTCAAGGTGGGGGTCATCAGCGCGGATGACGGCGTTGCGATCCGCAACGGGCTGAACGAGATCGCCCAGGAAATCGAAACCGGCCGATTCCCCTTCATCGAAGCGTTGGAAGATATTCACATGAATATCGAGGCGCGCTTGACAGAGCGCATCGGCGATGCGGGGAAGAGGCTACACACGGGGCGCAGCCGCAACGACCAGGTCGCGACCGACTTCCGCCTTTGGGTGCGTGACGCGATTGACGGGCTTTACGCTCAACTGACCGATCTGATGCGTGCGCTGGCGGAGCGTGCGGCTGCCCATGCCGCCGATCCAATGCCCGGCTTCACGCATTTGCAAACCGCGCAACCGGTGACGTTTGGGCATCATCTGCTGGCTTATGTCGAGATGCTGGAACGCGACCGCAGTCGGCTCGGCGACGGCCGGCGACGGTTGAACGAGTGCCCGCTGGGTGCGGCGGCGCTGGCCGGCACCTCGTTTCCGATCGATCGGCAGATGACGGCGGCGGCATTGGAATTCGACCGGGCTATGGCCAATTCGCTGGATGCCGTCTCCGACCGCGATTTCGCGCTGGAATTCCTGGCTACGGCCGCTATCTCGTCGATGCACCTGTCGCGCCTTGCCGAGGAGATCGTGATTTGGGCGAGCGCGCCATATCGTTTCATCCGGTTGTCGGACGCGTTCACCACCGGAAGCTCAATCATGCCGCAGAAGCGTAATCCGGATGCGGCGGAGCTGGTGCGGGCAAAGGCTGGTCGCGTCACTGGTGCGCTGATGGCGCTGCTCGTGGTCATGAAAGGCCTGCCGCTCGCATACGCCAAGGACATGCAGGAGGATAAGGAGCCGGTGTTCGACGCAACCGAAGCGTGGGCCCTGTCGCTCGCGGCGATGGCGGGGATGGTGCGCGATATGACGCCCAATACCGAGCGGATGCGGAAATTTGCCGGATCGGGGTTCGCCACGGCGACCGACCTGGCGGACTGGCTGGTGCGGGTCTTGCGGTTGCCATTCCGAGAGGCACATCACGTGACCGGGCGGCTGGTCGCGCTGGCGGAGTCGCAGGGATGTGAACTGGGCGGCCTTTCGCTCGCGCAAATGCAGAGCGCGGAGCCGCGGGTCACCGCGGACGTGTTCTCGGTGCTGTCGGTAGAAGCCTCGGCAGCGTCGCGCACCAGTTTCGGCGGTACTGCTCCGGCGAATGTCACGCGCGAGGCTGGCCGGTGGCTGGCGGCACTGTGAGGGCACTGGTGATGTGCGCAGTCCTTCTGGCGCCCCTAGTGCTCGCAGATTGCGGGAAGAAGGGACCGCCGGAACCGCCGGGCCCCCCCGCCAAGGTGACTTGGCCCCGCGCCTACCCAACGTACTGAACCTCGTCCGGCTGGCCGCGTCCAGCGATGTTCCTCGCTCGTGCGCAGGACACCTTAGCCTCAGGTCCTGTGGTCCTATGACGGATCCGGCCTAAGCTGTGAGACATGAGTATGCTTGCCTCCGCCGTTGATCTGCCCGAGCCGAGCGGAGCGGACCTGCTTTCCGCCCGACCGCAGTTCACGATGCATGCAATGGATGGTCTGTTGCTTGATGGCGTGCCGCTGAACGCCGTCGCGGATGCGCTGGGGACACCGGTCTGGGTCTATTCCGCGGCAACCATGCGCGCGCGATACTTGGCCTTCGCCTCGGCGCTGCACGAAGCGAGCCTCGACTGCCACATTCATTACGCGGTCAAGGCGAACGACCTGCTCGCCGTGCTGCGCGTGCTTGCCAATGCGGGCGCAGGCGTCGACGTGGTAAGCGAGGGCGAGCTGATGCGTGCCCGCGAGGCGGGGATACCGGCCGACCGTATCGTGTTCTCGGGGGTCGGGAAATCGGCCGGCGACCTGCGCTTGGCGTTGGCCGAGGACATCGCGCAGGTCAACGTGGAAAGCGGCGAAGAGCTCGAGATGCTGTCGGCCAGGGCGGCCGGCATTGGGCGCGCGGCGCGTATTGCCCTGCGGATCAACCCCGATATCGACGCCGGCACTCACAGCAAGATCAGTACCGGCCGAGCGCGTGACAAGTTCGGAATCCCGTTCGGTGATGCCGTCTCATTATATGCCCGTGCGAGCGAACTGCCCGGCGTCCAGCCGGTGGGCTTGGCCGTGCATATCGGCAGCCAGATTGGCTCGATTGGGCCGTATCGCGAAGCATATGGCCGGCTAGCAGCATTGGTGCGCGAACTGCGCAGCGCGGGGCATTCCGTCCGCACCGTCGATTGCGGCGGCGGACTCGGCATCGCGTACCGCAATCAACCTACTGTCAGCCCCACGGCCCTGGCGGGCGCGTTGCGCGTTGCGTTCAGAGGGCTGGACGTCAGGCTGATTGTCGAACCAGGACGATGGCTAATCGGACCGGCCGGCGTGTTGCTCGCCTCTGTGTTGCTGGTCAAGAATGCCGGGCGCCGGTTCGTGGTGCTCGACGCCGCCATGAACGACCTGCTCCGTCCCGCGTTGTATGATGCCTGGCACGGTATCGTGCCGGTCTCAGCGGTGGACGCGCTCGGCCCGCCCATGTCCGTGGATGTCGTCGGACCGGTTTGCGAGACCGCCGATACGTTCGCACGCAACCGCGCGCTGCCACCGCTGGCCCCGAATGCACGCGTGGCGATTCTGGATGCCGGGGCGTATGGTGCGGTGATGAGTTCAACCTACAATGCTCGTCCGTTTGCGGGCGCTGCAATGATCGATGGTGACCGCTGGGATGTCGTGCGGACACGGCAGTCGCATGCGGCGCTGTGGCAGGACGAACACGTTCCAGGGTGGCTCGCATGACCCCGCCTGACAACAAATTCCCTGCGTTGGAGCGTCAGTTGCGGGTCCGCCGGACGCTCGCCAAGGGAGCGCTTCTGTTTGAGCGCCTGTGGCCCGCCTTGTGGCCGCCGCTGGGGGTGATCGGCCTGTGGGTCTGCCTGAGCCTGCTCAATGTGCTGACCGACTTGCCGCCATTTCTTCACCTCGCCGTATTGGCGGCGGGAGGAGTGGCGGTACTCGTGCTGCTCGGTCGGGGGCTGCGGGGCCTTGCGACACCGGACGAGGCGGCTGCGGACCGTCGGCTGGAGCATGCTTCCGGATTGCGTCACCGTCCGTTGTCGGTTCTGCGAGATCGGCCGACTGTCGCGGACGAGGCGGGGCAGGCCATGTGGCAGGCGCACGTCGTCCGCGCCGTCAATCAAATCCGCCGTCTTCGCGTCGGCGTGCCGCATCCGGGATTGGCTCGCCGCGACCCGCATGCCCTGCGCGCCGGCCTGGTGGTGGGCCTGGTCGCCTGTTTCGGGATCGCCGGAAGCGATTCGCCGGCGCGGCTGCTCGCCTCCTTGGAGCCCGCCCTGCCCCGCGCGACCGCTGCCCCGGCAACTCAGCTTCAGGCCTGGATCACGCCGCCCGCGTACACACACATCGCCCCGCTATTTCTGAAGCCGGAGATACATGCGCTGTCAGTTCCCGCGGGGTCCCACCTTACCGTCAGCGTTACCGGCGGCGTAGGCACGCCAGGTACCTGTCGCTGGACGGCCGCTCGACTGGTTTCAAGCGGCTCGATCAGGGCAGCTTCCAGGCGGATCAGGACTTGGTTGCCGGCGGCCATCTGGCGGTGCGCCGCGATGGTGGCGACCTCGCGGGGTGGGATCTGACCGTCGTTGCGGATCAACCGCCCACCGCTGCCTGGGCCGAACCGCCCGGGCCGGCTCCCGCTGACCCGCAGCATGTGCGCCTGCCGTGGCGCACGTCGGATGATTACGGCGTGGTTTCACTCAGCCTTGAGATGCGGCTGCGCGAGCGTCCGTCGGCCGCGCCGATCATCATCAACATCCCCATTGCCGGCGAGCCGAAATCTGCGCAGGGCGTTAATGAACAGGATCTGACGGCAAGCCCGTGGGCCGGCCTGGCAGTTACCGCCCGGCTGCTGGCGCGGGATTCGCCGGGACAATTGGGCCGCAGTGCCGACGCTGTGTTCACACTGCCTGAGCGAGACTTTCACAACCCGGTTGCCCGTGCCCTGATTGCCATCCGGAAAGGGCTCAGCTTGCGTCCGGATGACAGAGACACCGCCGTCGCGGGTCTCGATGCTCTGCTGATGGCCCACAAGGCGTTCGGAGACGATTACGGAGCCTACGTCAACCTGAGCGGCATCTACTATCTTCTCGAACATGATCAGTCCGCGGGAGCCATTCCGCAGGCTCAGCAGCAGATGTGGGAACTCGCCCTGCACATGGAGGAAGGTGGCCTCGATCGCACCGCTCGCGCTCTGGAGCAGGCTCGCCAGGCGGCGCAAGACGCGTTGCAGAAGGCAATGCAGAATCCTACGGATACCAACCGCCAGGCACTGGAGCAGCGGCTGCGGGAGCTGGAGCAGGCGATCCAGAACCGCATGCAGGCGCTGATGGACCAGTTACGGCAGAACGGTCAGCAACTGCCGCCCAATGCCGACGCGCGGCGCATGAACAGCCAGGACATGCAGCGGCTTGCCGAGCAGGCCCGCGAAGCCGCCCGTCAGGGTCGGATGCAGGACGCGCAGCAGCGTATGGCCGAACTTGAACGCATGCTGGACGCCTTGCGGAACGCCCGTCCGATGACCGCCGAGGAGATGCGGCGGGCCCAGCAGCGACAGCGCGGGCAACAGCAAATGGGGGCGTTACAGGACATGATCGGCCGGCAGGGCGGCCTGCTGGACCATACCCAAAGCAGGCAGCAATCAGCAAATCCGGACGAACAGGGAGATAGTGCGACCGGCAGCCAGGCGCCCAATTCAGCACAGCAACGGGAGGCGGACCAGCGTGTCCAGCAGGCACTGCGCCGCGCCCTGGGCGAGATGATGCAGCAGTTCGGCGATCTGACCGGAAAAATTCCGCAAAGCCTCGGCGAAGCGGATCAGGACATGCGTGGCGCAGCGCAGGCGCTCGGCCAGGGGCAGGACAAGGCGGCGGGGGACGCCGAGGAGCAAGCCATCGAGGCACTGCAGAAGGGCGGCCAGCAAATGAGCCAGCAGATGGCCCAGCAGTTTGGCAACGGCCAGGCTGGCGAGGGTAGCCAGCCGGGCGATCAGCCGGGCCTCGCCTTGCAGGACGGACCGGATGATGGGCCGGGGTTTGGTCCCCTGCCCGGTCATGCCGGACGCCGCGATCCGCTCGGGCGTCGCTTCGGCGAAGGTCATAACGGCGCCGACGAAACCGACGATGTGACCGTGCCGGACCAAGCTGCCCGGCAGCGCGCCCAGGAGATCGAGCAGACGTTGCGCGAACGCGGCGCCGACCGCTCCCGTCCGCAGGAAGAGCTGGATTACATCAGCCGCCTGCTGAAGCAGTTCTAACCCCGGCAGCGGCTGGTGTTCCCGCACTGGCCTTCCATCCGTCGGCCTTGCTAGAGTGGGGAACGATTCGCCGGTTCACCGGCGCGATCGCTCGAGGTGAACAGAATGAAACTAAAGGCGGATCGCGCCTCCTTGCTCAAGGCGCTGGCTCACGTTCAGAGCGTGGTCGAGAAGCGCAATACCATTCCGATTCTGGCCAACGTCATGCTGACAGTGCGCGACGGCACGCTGACGCTCACTGCCACCGACATGGAAATTGCCATCGTCGAGGATGTTCCGGCCAGCGCGTCGCGTAACGGCGCCTGCACCGCCCCCGCGGCGACGTTGTACGAAATCGTCCGCAAGCTGCCCGATAACGCAGAGATCGAACTCGACCACCCGGGCGGTGATGCGCAGCTGGAACTGCGCGCTGGCCGCTACGACACCAAGCTGGTGGTGCTGCCGACCGAGGATTTCCCGGCCATGACCGCCGGGGCGCTGCCGCATCGCTTCAGTGTGTCAGCCATGCAGCTTCGGGGGCTGATCGATCGTACCCGCTTCGCGATCAGTACGGAGGAGACGCGCTATTATCTGAACGGAATCTACCTCCATGCCGCCGAAAGCGACGGAACCCGCGTGCTACGCGCGGTAGCGACCGATGGACACCGGCTCGCCCGCGTGGAGGAACCGCTGCCGGAAGGTGCTGGCCAGATGCCTGGCGTCATCATCCCCCGCAAGACGGTGACTGAGCTGCGCAAACTGCTGGAGGAGGTTTCCGGTAATGTAGAGCTCGGTCTCTCCGATACCCGCGTCCAATTCCGTGTCGAATCCGTGCTGCTGACCAGTAAGCTGATTGATGGGACCTTTCCGGAATATGAGCGCGTCATCCCGCGCGGGAACGACAAGGTGCTGCGCGTCGGCAAAAAGGATTTCTCCGATGCGGTGGGGCGGGTCTCGGCCATCTCCACCGAGCGCTCCCGGCCGGTGAAACTGTCCCTGCAGCGGGACCGCCTGGAACTCTCAGCATCGAGCCCCGAGCAGGGGACAGCCACCGAGGAACTGGACTCCGACCGGGTGAAATACGACGCTGGACCGCTCGAGATCGGGTTCCAGGCGCGGTACCTGAACGACATTACCGACCAGATCAGCGAGTCCGTGGAGTTCTGTTTCGCTGACGGCTCGGCGCCGACCATTGTGAGGGATGCAGGCGATGCCAGCGCGCTTTACGTGCTGATGCCGATGCGTGTGTAGCGAGTCAGCAGCGGGCGATACGGAGGAAGCGGCCGGCACCGGAATCGACCCCCAACTGCGCCTGGTGCGGCTACAACTGACTGATTTCCGAAACTACGCGGCCCTCACTTGGTGCCCCGGTGCTCGCATTAGCGTGCTGTTCGGCCCGAACGGCAGCGGCAAGACCAATTTGCTGGAAGCGGTCTCGCTGCTGGTCCCCGGACGCGGGCTGCGGTCGGCGCGGACCGTCGATGTGGCTCGTGTCGGGCCGGGAGCCAGCCGCCGATGGGCGGCGGCGGGGCGGTTGGCCACCGCCGCCGAGCCGGTGCTTATCGAGACAGGCATCTTGCCCGACGGACCGCCCGATCGGCGTGTTTTCCGCATCGACGGCGCCGCGCCGCGCAGCCAGGCGGAAATTGCCGCGCGGGTCGCCGCAGTCTGGCTCACGCCGCAGATGGACCGGCTATTTCAGGAGCCAGCGTCCGGGCGCCGCCGTTTCCTGGACCGGCTGGTATGGGCGCTGGAGCCGGCCCACGCGCGGGAGATTGCAGCGCATGACGCGGCAATGAGCGGGCGCAACAGGCTGCTGGCGACCAACATCGCGGATTTGGCGTGGCTCGCTGCACTCGAGGACACGATGGCACGCCACGCCGTCGCGGCGACGGCAGCACGCATGAGCCTGGTCGCCCGCCTGGGCCGGGCACTGGCGGGCGGAGTAGTCGATGGGTTCCCGCCGGTGCGGATCGCGCTGGAATGCCCGATTGCCTCTCGGCTGGCCGAGGAGCCGGCGATCGAGGTGGAAGAATGGCTGCGTCTCGAACTGGCAGCCCGACGCGTACCAGATAAGGCGGCCGGCTCGGCCGGCGTGGGAGCGCATCGCTGCGACATGGTACTGACCGACCTGGCCGGGATGCCAGCCGGCCGCGCCAGTACCGGCGAGCAGAAGACGATGCTGCTGACCGTGATACTGGGCCATGCCGGGCTGATCGCCGAGGCGCGGGGGTTCGCTCCCTTGCTGCTCCTCGACGAGCCGGCGGTGCATCTCGATCCGGCGCGGCGTCTCGCCCTGTACGCAGCGCTGGAAAGGCTGCCAGCCCAGGTGCTGCTGACCGGCACCGACGCAGACACGTTCCTGCCGCTGGCGGATCACGCGGAGGGACTGCGCGCCGGAGACGGACGCCTTGTCGGGGACCGGCGTTTTTCCTCGCGGTCATCCGAATCCGCCCCTGTCGCTCGATCGCTGTAGCGGCTATATATTTAGAGTATCCAATACAACTCCGGAGTCGCCCGTCGGCATGTCTGAAAACGCCGCGCCCCAGCCTGATTCCGACCCGCAGGCGGCCGCTTATGATGCGTCCTCGATTTCCGTCCTCAAGGGGCTGGATGCCGTTCGCAAGCGGCCCGGAATGTATATCGGGGACACGGATGACGGGTCCGGCCTGCATCACATGGCGTTCGAGGTCATCGACAACGCCGTGGATGAAGCGCAGGCAGGCTTTGCGACCCGCTGCGATGTAGTGCTCAACGGCGACGGCAGTGTAACGGTCAGCGACAACGGACGCGGCATTCCCACGGATATCCACGCGGAGGAAGGCGTGTCCGCCGCCGAGGTGGTGCTGACCCGGCTACATGCGGGCGGCAAATTCAACCAGAACTCCTACAAAGTCTCAGGCGGGCTGCATGGCGTCGGCGCCGCGGTCGTGAACGCGCTGTCGGAGTGGATGGAGGTCCGCATATGGCGCGACGGCCATGAGCATATAATCCGCTTCCGCGACGGGGACGCCGAGGCGCCGTTGTCGGTTGTTGGACCGGCCAATCACCCGAGCGGGACCGAGGTCACGTTCAAACCGAGCCCGGCCACGTTCACCCACACCGAGTTTGACTTCAACCTGCTGGAACGGCGGCTGCGCGAGCTGGCATTCCTGAATTCCGGGCTGACCATCGTGCTGCGTGACGAACGCCACACGCCGGCGCAGGAAGCCATCATGCGCTACGATGGCGGGCTGGTGGCGTTCGTGGAATGGCTCGATCGAGCCAAGATGCCGGTATTCGCGCCGCCGATCAGCCTGAAGACGGCAGATGACCAACAAGGCATACGGGTCGAGTTCGCGCTGTCCTGGAACGACAGTTTCCACGAAACCATGCTATGTTTCACCAACAACATCCCGCAGCGGGACGGCGGCACCCATCTTGCCGGTTTCCGCGCGGCGCTGACCCGTGCAGTGACGAAATATGCCGAAGGCATGGGCAAGAAGGATCAGTTGCAGCTCGTCGGCGACGACATGCGCGAAGGCATGACTGCCGTGCTGTCGGTGAAGGTCCCGGACCCGAAATTCTCCTCGCAGACCAAGGACAAGCTGGTCAGCTCCGAAGTGCAGCCGGCGGTGCAGGCAGCGGCAAATGACGCGATCGCGCACTGGTTCGAGACGCACCCGAAAGAGGCCAAATCGGTCGTCCAGAAGGTTATGGATGCGGCTGCGGCGCGCGAGGCAGCGCGGAAGGCTCGTGAGCTGACACGGCGCAAGGGCGTGCTCGACATTTCGACCCTTCCGGGCAAGCTGGCCGACTGCCAGGAGCGGGATCCGGCGAAATCGGAGATCTTCATCGTCGAGGGCGATTCCGCCGGCGGCTCGGCCAAGCAGGGGCGGGACAGGAAGTTTCAAGCGATATTGCCGCTGAAGGGCAAGATCCTGAATGTCGAGCGGGCGCGCTTCGACCGCATGCTGGGCAGCCAGGAGATTGGCACCCTGATCACGGCCCTCGGCACCGGCATCGGCCGGGGCGACCCGGAACAAGGCGGTTTCGATGTGAAGAAGCTGCGTTACCACCGCATCGTGATCATGACGGATGCCGACGTGGACGGCTCTCATATCCGCACGCTGCTGCTGACATTCTTTTTCCGACAGATGCCGCAGTTGATCGACCGAGGACACCTGTTCATCGCTCAGCCGCCGCTCTATCGCGCAAAGCGTGGCAACGACGAACGCTATCTGAAAGGCGACGAAGCGCTGGAGGATTTCCTGCTCGACAAAGCGCTGGCGGACGCGCGCCTGAGCTATGCCGACGGCCGGGTGTTCGAGAAGGCCGATCTGGCAGCGGAAATCAGCTGGCTGCGCGAGGCGACTCTGAGGTTGCGGCGGTTGTCGACCACCGCTCCCGTGGAGCTGCTGGAGCAGGCGGCGATCGCCGGAGCACTGATCGCCGATCCGGTGCGTGCCGTGGCTGCCGCGCCGCGCTTGGCTGGGCGGCTCGATGCGGTATCAGCGCAGAACGAACGTGGCTGGGTAGTGGCCGCGGACGGCACTGGGTTGACTCTGGGCCGAGTGGTGCGCGGCGTGACGGAAAAATACACACTCGATCCGGCGGCGCTGCGCAGCGCCGAAGCCCGCTGGCTATCGGAGCGGGCCGATGCGCTCAGCGCGCGATTTAACGAGCCGGCACGGCTGAAGCTGGATGCGCAGGACGTGGAGGTCGCTGGCCCGGCGACAGCATTCGACCGCGTGATGGCGCATGGACGTCGTGGGCTCACAATCCAGCAATTTAAAGGTCTGGGAGAGATGAACCCCGACCAGCTCTGGCATACCACGCTCGATCCGGCGGCGCGTACCCTGTTGCAGGTGAAAGTGGGGGATGTTGAAGATGCGGCTCAGGTATTCAGCACGCTGATGGGTGACGTGGTTGAGCCAAGGCGGGAGTTCATTGTCGGGAACGCGTTGAAGGTTGCCAATCTGGACGTCTAATCTCGCCTGAGCCATCAGCGCAGCCCTTGGCCTCCCCGCTCCTACTGGAAATGTGATTACAGCTACGATCACGCCCGCACACGCCGGTCGCAGCTCGGCGAGTTGAGCGCCGCCGCCACGGGGCCTGTTCGCCCCGCCGACGCTTGCAGGCGCGCACCGGTTGCCAGCACCGTGCCGCCCCACCGGGCGAGCCGATCGAGCGTCCGGGTCGAATTTGTTGGGAACAGAACCATCGGGCTGACCGATGGCGCCTCTGTCGCGGCGGGGGTTGTGGGTCGCGGAGTACCTGGCTGTTGCCCCCTTGGCAGTGCCAGAACGCATCTACACTCCGCAAGAGGGCAATCGACTCACCGTAGCGAGCAATGGCTTATCCGCCCAGCAAGGTTTGGCGCAGCTCCTGCCAGGCTTCCTTATCCGTGGCGCAAAGCAGTCCGCCAGTGGTCTCCAGGGGCGTGTAAGGGGACTGATCAAACCGTGCCGAATAGCCGCCCGCTTCGCGATGCAGCAGCCAACCCGGCGCGTGATCCCAGGGAAACAGGCGATTATACATCAGTGCATGACACTTGCCGCTGGCCGCAACCCGGTATTCGTGGCCGGCGCAGCGATAATTCCAGCTCGCTCCGAACCGTGGGAGCGCCGCGCAGACCCGGCTGCGCCGTGGCTCGGGCAGGAATTGCCAGGACAGAATCACGGCCATGTCGCCCAGACTCTGCGCGGCAGCCACGCGCAGATCGGATCGGCCGCCATCCGGCGTTTCAATCCAGGCTCCTTCACCGCGCAATGCCAATGCCGTGTCATCGCCCATCGGATCATGGATAGCGGCCATGACGATCTCGCCGCGCACCAGCGCGGCCGCCATGACCGCGAACAGCGGCACTCCCGCAGCATAATTGAATGTGCCATCGATCGGATCGACCACGAATGCCAGATCAGCGCCGTTCAGGCGCGAGAGCGAAGCCGGATCGATGCTGGCAGCTTCCTCGCCGATCACGAGACTGCCCGGCCAGTTCGCCCCAAGATCAGCGGTGATGCGACGTTCGGCGGCGAGGTCGGCTTCGGTGACGACGTCGTGTGGACCCGATTTCTCGCGCACCTCGCCTTCCTGTAGCCGGCGAAAACGTGGCAGCACCTCGGACCGCGCCGCTTCCCGCAGCAGCACGGCGAGCTTGCTGGCGTCATTGGCCGAGAATGTCATTCGTGCTGCTCGAACCGTGCCTTGTCCTCGGGCCGCAACCGGACCGTGACATGGATCGCGGCATCCGCATCGTGGCGCTCGAGCACCTCGCCGTGCTGGTATAACCAAGCGAGCCGCGCCCCGTCTTCCGGCAGCAGATCGTAATCCGCCAGTTCCATGCCGGCGGCGATCCGGGCATCGATTGCCGTCAGCAAGGAGAGAAGCCCTTCCGCGGTGATCGCAGACACCGCGACCAGTCCCGGGCGGATCGGCACCTTGTCAATGCCTCCAAGTAGATCGGCCTTATTCAGCACCTCAATCGTCCGGTCCCGCCAGTCCGCATCCAGCGTGTCATCGTGGGCCATTCCATCCAGCACCGCAATCACATCGGCCCGTTGCGCGGCGCTGTCCGGATGCGCGACGTCGCGTACGTGCAGGATGACATCCGCTTCGGCGACCTCCTCCAACGTGGCGCGGAACGCGGCGACCAGCTGGGTGGGCAAGTCGCTGATAAAACCTACGGTATCGGACAGGATCGCCCGTCGGCCCGAGGGTAGCCCCAGCCCGCGCATGGTGGGATCGAGGGTTGCAAACAACTGGTCACGTGCGCCGACCTCAGCGCCGGTGAGAGCATTGAACAGGGTGGATTTTCCAGCATTGGTATAGCCGACCAGCGCGATCACCGGGAACGGCTCGCGCTGACGGGCCGTGCGATGCAGGCCGCGAGTCCGGCGCACCTGCTCGAGGTCTCGTTTCAGCTTTACGATCCGCTCACCGATCAGCCGGCGGTCGGCCTCGATTTGCGTCTCGCCGGGACCGCCGAGAAAGCCGAAACCGCCGCGCTGCCGCTCCAGATGGGTCCAGGACCGCACCAGCCGCGAGCGTTGGTAGTCCAGGTGCGCAAGCTCGACCTGCAGCGCACCTTCCCGGGTAACCGCCCGCTCACCAAAAATATCCAGAATCAGGCCAGTACGGTCGATCACCTTGCAGTCCCACGCACGCTCCAGGTTGCGTTGCTGTACCGGCGACAGCGCGGCATCGACGATCGCCACGGTGACGTGCGCGGCTGCCAATGCCTGCCCCTGCGCAGCCACTTGGCCCTCGCCCAGCAAGGTGGAAGGTCGGCGCATGCGCAATGGCAGGATAGCGCGGTGCACGACCACCAGCCCGATCGAGGCGGCGAGCCCCACCGCTTCGGCCAGCCGCGCCTCGCTGGCGCGGGCATGGTCACGCGCCTCCGCCGGCGGCCGTTCCCAGGGCAGCACCACGGCCGCGCGGGTGGGGCTGGCGGTGGTTATCCGCTCGTTCGCCCGGCCGGCTTCATTCTCCGGCGGCAGGCGTCATCTCCCGCGCCGCCGGGGCGGCCGCCGCAGGCTCGATCTTGCTCGCGTCGAACAACTGGATCGGTGCGCTCGGCATGACCGTGCTGATGGCGTGCTTATACACAAGCTGAGTGTGTCCGTCCCGACGCAGCAGGACGGAGAAATTGTCGAACCAGGTGATGATGCCCTGGAGCTTGACGCCGTTGACCAGGAAGACGGTCACCGGCGTCTTGCTTTTCCGCACATGGTTCAGGAAGACGTCCTGAACATTCTGCGCTTTTTCGTTGGCCACGGCGTGATCCTTCTTGCTGGGACTGGTGGCGGTCTGGTGACCCGGTCGGGTCGGGGAGGCAATTTAGCAGGCGAGACGGCTCAGCCAAGCCCACGAAACCGTGCGGTCAATGCATGAGCATCGGCAAAATGCAGGTCCGGCGCGGCGTGGTCAACGCCACCGTCATGCGTCGCATCGCCGACCAGCACGGCGGTGACCCCGGCGGCACGCGCTGCCCGCATGTCCAGCGCCGTATCGCCCAGGTACCAAACCGAAGGGCCGGGTTCCGCTCCCAGGCGAGCCAGCGCGAGATTGAGCGGCGCCGGATCGGGCTTGTCAGCAGCGGCGTCGCCGGCGCCGATGACGGTGCGGAAGTGGATGTCCCAGCCTAGTTCAGTGACTTCGGCACGCAAGAACCGGCCAGTTTTATTGGATACGACGGCCTGTGGCCAGCGCACGGCCACGAGCGCTTCGGCGATGCCGGGCAGCGGACGGATATGGCGCAGATGCTCGGCTTCCAGGGTGGCGTAGAAGATGTCACGGGCACGGATCCAGCCGTCACCGAACATGGCGGGAAAACTTTCGCGCAACGAAACGCGCACACGGGCACGGGTATCCTCGATCGTCCAAAGCGGCATGGCGAACGCCGCGAAGGTTGCGTTGAGGGCGACTGTGATGCCGGCCCAGGCATCGACCAGCGTATTGTCCCAGTCCCAGAGCAGGACTGCTGGGGTGTCGATCATAGGCGATGTGGGAGGCTCATGAATGGTTGTTATCATGGCGACGTCATGATGCCAGCCAGCCAACTCGGTGGCTACGGGCGGGGCCTACGCCGTCACCCGCGCTGTCCGGTTGCCATCCCACGTTGACACGCCGATGCACCCGCACGGAAGCCGGTGGCGTGCCATTTTGCCCAGCGTCCGGCTCACTCACCTCCTCACTCGCAAGTCGGTGGCGCGTAAGCGCCAGATATGTCTCAGACCCGCGCTTCCAGGATCATGTTGAATGGCGTCGCGGCAGCCTTCCGCACTTGTCTGAAACCGCCTTGCTTGATGACCGACGCCAGTTTTTCAAACCCGGCCTGCGCTCCCAGCGCCGCTCCCACCGGCTGATCGAGCGAGGTCGGCACGCAGATCATGGTGGACGCCGCGTAGTAAAGCCGGCCGACCGGATTAAGGTTATCCTCCAGCCGATCACCAGCAGCCGGCTCGACAATCATCCAGCTTCCGTCGGGCTTCAGCGTCTGTCGGACATGCCGTGCCGCGCCGACCGGATCGCCCATGTCGTGCAGGCAGTCGAAGAAGGTCACCAGGTCCAGGTCGTGGCCCGGAAACTCGCTCGCCAACGCCACTTCGAAGCGCGTGTTTGCTGTCACCCCATGTTGCTCGGCGTGCAACCGAGCCTGCTCCACGGAGCCAGGATGGAAGTCGTAGCCCACGAACGTCGATTTCGGGAACGCCTTCGCCATCATCACCGTCGAGAATCCGTGCCCGCAGCCGATGTCGGCCACCGTCGCGCCGCGCTCCAGCTTGCCGGCGACGCCGTCCAGCGCCGGCAGCCAGGATGCAACCAGATTGTTGTGATAGCTCGGGCGAAAGAAACGGCCGGTAGCACAGAACAGGCACTGCGACTGCCCGCCCCAACCAACTCCCTTCCCGGTGCGGAACGCGGCTTCCACCAGTTCCTGGTTCTCCATCATCACCGTGGCGAGGTCGAACCCGCCTTGCAGATAGACCGGACTCTCGGGATCGGCGAACACCATCGCCTGCTCAGGAGAGAGGGCGAACCTGCCGGCATCGTGATCGTATGTAATGTAGCCGGATGCCGCCTGCTGCGACAGCCACTCCCGCGCATAGCGCTCGGCGATATCCGTCTTCGTCGCCAGCTCAGCCGGCGTCATCGGGCCGTTTGCATGCAGCGCCTTGTACAGGCCCAGCCGGTCGCCGATCCGGACCAGCGGCACGCTCAGCGCACCGCCGAGATCGCCCAGCATCTGACCGATTAATTGGTGCAGCTTCGCCTCATCTACCATTGCCGTCTCCACCTGAATTCGCTTTTCTTCCCGCGATGAGTGTTGAGTCGCGGCCCCATCCGACCTCGTCGGGTCGCCGACCGGATCGCCGATCTGGCCGCCGCCAATCTCCTTGCGTATGCGGAAGCCCGCGGCTGTCCACCAACACCGGCAGTTTCCCGGATGTCTGTCGCGTAATGATCGCGTCGCGAGCCTGTTAATGTCGCGTCTGTCGTGTCACGTATGACGCTGGAAGGCCGACTAGGCAGCGCCTTCCCGCGCGGGCCAGGCACCCGCGCGACGGACACGACAAAACCGCCTGTCACGCGTGATACGGACGCGACCGAGCTTTGCCATCGCAGGGGATGGAACGCCCAAGGAACCTCGTGTGAAAGACCCTCACAGCTCCGACCCGGGTGATGCCGCCGACCACGCCACCTCGCCCGCACTCAGCGGGGAAGTGGACATCGAACGCGAACTCCAGGAGGCGCTGGAGTACCGCACTGCTATCAGTGATATACTGCGGATTATCAGCCGCTCAGCGTTCGACCTCAGCAGCGTGCTATTGAGTGTGGTCACCAGTGCGAAGGCGCTGTGCCATGCGGAGATGGCGGTGCTGTTTCGCTACCAGGATGGGGCGTATCGCTTTGCGGTCGGTCATGGCAACTCGCCGGCTTACGAACAACTTGAGCGTCGGCAGGTAATTCAACCTGGCCGGGAGACGCTGGTCGGGCGCGCGGCGCTGGAACGGCGGACGGTGCAGATCATCGACGCCTGGAACGACCCGGACTACGCCACGAAGGACAATGCGCGAGTTGGCGGTATCCACGCCATGCTCGGCGTCCCGCTGTTGCGCGAGGGTCAGCCGATCGGGGTCATCGGGCTGGCGCGCACCACGGTGCAACCCTACACCGAGCGGCAAATCGAACTCGTCTCGACCTTTGCTGACCAAGCCGTGATCGCCATCGAGAACGTGCGGCTGTTCGAAGCGTTGCAATCCGCGCGCGAGGCGGCGGAGCGGGAGCGCGATGTCGCCGAGGCGGCGCGGGTGGACGCGGAGGCTGCCAATCGGGCAAAATCCACCTTTCTCGCCACGATGAGCCACGAAATCCGCACGCCAATGAACGGCGTTCTCGGAATGATGGAAGTGCTGGAACGCTCCAGGCTGGAGCCGGCGCAGGTACGCAGCGTCGCGATAATGCGCGAAAGCGCGCAAACCCTGCTGCGCATTATCGACGATGTCCTGGACTTCTCAAAGATCGACGCCGGACGAATGGACATCGAGACGCTGCCGTTCAGCCTGAGTGAACTGGTGGCCGGCACGGTTGAAACAATGTTGCCGCCGGCGCGCCAGAAGCATCTGGCCCTGTTCGCCGATCCGCCGGCCTCCGGCCCGGACCACGTTACGGGCGATCCGATACGGGTGCGC
The DNA here is from genome assembly GCA_963777625.1 of uncultured Pseudomonadota bacterium. GTDB lineage: Bacteria > Pseudomonadota > Alphaproteobacteria > Acetobacterales > Acetobacteraceae > DATDIC01. The sequence continues at coordinate 23,773 of CAVZRO010000040.1, forward strand.
CAGATACTGTTCAATCTGGTCGGCAACGCGATCAAGTTCACCGACCGCGGCTTCGTCCGCATCAGTATGGACAGCCGGACGGAGATCGACGGAACCGTGCTGGTGACACTGACCGTAACCGACAGCGGCGTCGGCATGGATGAAGCGACGCAGGCACGATTGTTCGAGCCGTTCACCCAGGCGGACAGTTCGACGACGCGGCGTTACGGCGGCACCGGTCTGGGCCTGTCGATCGTTCGCCGGCTGGCCCAGCTCATGGGAGGGGAAGTTGCGGTCCAAAGCGTGCCGGGCGGCGGCAGTCGCTTCACGGTGACTCTCCGCCTATTGACCGCCAGTTTCATTCCGGTGCCCTCTGAGACCATCGGGAAGCACCCACCGGCCGTGATGACGCCCCGGCCGCATGCGGCACGGCTGCTGGTTGCCGACGACCATCCGGTCAATCTCGAAGTCATGCTGCGGCAGCTCGAACTGCTCGGTCTGTCAGCCGATATCGCCGAGGACGGAGCTGCAGCGCTGGCGTTTTGGCGGAACAGGCGTCACGTGGTCGTGCTGCTCGACCTGCACATGCCGGTACTGGACGGATTCGGTCTCGCCGACGCGATCCGACGCGAGGAGGCGAAGCGCGATCTGCCGCGCACGGGGCTGATCGCCGTCACGGCCGACGCACTGAAGGGCGAGGACACGCATTGCTTCACCGCCGGGATGGACGGGTTCCTGCCCAAGCCCATCTCGCTGGACGCATTGGCCCGCACGCTCGGCCGCTGGATCCCGGAGCTTGCCCCGGCTGCGATCCCGGCCAAGGGGGCGGCCGGCCCCCTGTTCGATCCGGGAACATTACGAGAGCTGTTCGGCGTCGATACCCTTCGGCTTGCAGCCCTGAAGGAGAATTTCGCCGACAGCGCCACGCGCGACATAGCAGCGATACATGCCGCGGAGAACATAGACCAGCTTGCGAGCTTCGCCCACCGGTTGACAGGCGCCGCTCGCATGGCGGGGGCGAAGCTTCTGGCCGAACAGGCAGCGCGTGCCGAAACGGCAGCTATTGCCGGCGATCTGGTGACAGCGCGCCGCGCCGCTGATGGGTTGGATGGCCTGTTGGCCGCCACGTTGCAGGTGATGCGCTCACTCCGCTGAGGGGACGAACATGTAGCCGACCCCGCGTACGCTCCGGATCGCCTCCGGCTTGCCCGGATCACGTTCCACCTTGCGACGCAGGCGCATGACGCGATTGTCGATTGCGCGGTCGAACGAATCGGCATCGCGATGCGCAACGGTTTCCAACAACCAGTCGCGGGTGAGCGGGCGATTGGGATTCTCCACGAACAGGCGGAGCAGGTCGAACTCGCTGGCGGTCAGACTGGACGCGCTGCCGTCGGCGAGGACCAGCACGTGACGTTGCAAATCGAGCATCGCCGTGCCGACCCGCACGTCGTTCAGCCGCGGCGGTAGTTGCGCAGCGGGGCCGGTGCGGCGCAGCAGTGCTTTGACCCGCGCCACCAGCTCGCGCGGTTCGAACGGCTTGCCAACATAATCGTCGGCGCCCGATTCCAGCCCGACCACCCGATCGATCGTATCGCCGGCAACGGTAAGCATGATGATGCCGATCCGGACGGACCGGCCGCGCAACCAGCGCGCGAGGGCGAACCCGTCTTCAGCCTCGTTCAGATGCACGTCCAGCAGTGCAAGATCCGGCATGCAGTGTTGAGCCGCGCGTTTCAGCTCGGCGCCGGAGGCAAATGTGATAGGCCGCAGCCCATGCTGCGCCAGGCATTCCGCAATGAGCTGCCGCTGGAATGCCTCATCTTCGACCAGGACGATTTTGGCCGAACCAGTCATCCCGCAACCATTTCCCTGCTGCTACGGCGGCATTGTAGCAAAATCGGACCCGATGTGCACGTACGGACGCAAAGCCCGATGACAGAAGCAGATGCCAATCGAAACCAGAGACCCGCCGGAAGAGCCGTCTGCCGGGTATCAGGCCGCGTAACCGGAAACCAGGCATCGGGCGTCCACGCTCATCCATTCTTAAACCCCGCCTGCCAGGATTGACACCATGTCCGATCCAGACACGCCACCCGCCGTCGACGCAGTCGAGCTGCTGCTCCGCCACCACTGGCCGCGCGCCGCCCAGGAGCTTGCGGCCGTTGCAGGGCTTCAAAGTCGCCTCGATCCGGCTGCTCGGCAGCAGATCGAACGGCGCATCGCCGACTGCGCCGAAACCCCGGTAACCGGCCAGCATGAGGTGCTCGGGATCGCGCATGGAAGTATCGTCAGTACGCTCCAGCTCACGCCTCTTGCCGCGGAAGAGGAAATGCGGGCGGCATTCAGCCAGGCGGTACGATGGATCGAGATCGAAACTTCATCGCAATGCAACCGCCGCTGCACCTATTGTCCAAATGCCGAATTCGATCGGCTCACCAGCAACGATTTTCTCGATGCAACGCTGTACACGCGCATCCTGCATGATCTCAGTTCTATCGCCTATGAGGGCGAGCTTGTGCTGGTCGGCACGAACGAAATCTTCATGCACCCACGCAATCTTGACTACATCGCGGCGGCCCGGCAGCAGCTTCCCGCCTGTCGGATCAAGCTGTTCAGCAATGGCGACTACCTGAACCGTGCTCAGCTCGACCAGTTGGTGGCGCTTGGGGTGGATTCCCTCGTCGTTACCTTCCACTCGGCGGCCGGAAAACCTTACGAGGAAACTGAAGTGCGTGCTCGCGCGGGCCGTTTTGCCGAGCGACTGGGAATAACGCTACGCCTCTCCTCCGCGCAGTCCAGACGCCACCTCTATTTCTCCGCCCAACTCGGTCGGCTGCACCTGACTGCCGGATTGCAGAACTTCGCCATCTCCGGCCACAGTTGGGCCGGCGCCGTCGGTGCAACCGGCGAGATCCGACGATCTGCCCCCTGTACCTACCCGATCCGCCAGTTCGTGCTCAACCATGACGCCGATATCTTCATGTGCTGCTTCCCGGTAAAGGAGCGCACACAACTCAATCTGCGAACCGGCGCAATCGCGGGGAACCTGAAAGATTTTCCCTCCATCTTTCACGCCTACGCCAGCACCACGCTGCTGGGCTGGCGCCGGGCGCTGCTGACGAACGGTGAAAAGCCCGAACCGTGCCTGCGGTGCACCGGACATGCGGGTATCGACGAAAGCCAGTTCCGCGATCTTGCCCGGCGTGCCAGCCGGCTGTTGCAGTGGGAACAGCAAGCGGCGCAGTAGCTCGACGATGCGATGCTCGCCGCCGCGCCCCCTACCCGCCTCCCACCCGACCAAACTCGGCCATCAGCTCCTCGATCCGCCGCGAATCGGACTGCTCCATCACTCGCCGCGCAAATCGCGCGCAAGCGTCGATATGCACCGACCGCACCGCCTGCTTCACCCGCGGCACGGCCGCCGCGTTCATGCTGAAGCTGCGCAGGCCCAACCCCAGCAGCAGCGGGGTCAGCCGCGGGTCCGCAGCCATCTCTCCGCACACCGACACCGGCTTATGCATGCGCAGCGCCGCCTCGGTGGCGAACTGCACCAACCGCAGCACCGCCGGATGCAGCGGATCGTACAGCTCAGCTACCTCGCTCTCACTGCGGTCCACCGCCAGGGTGTACGCCGTCAGGTCATTGGTTCCGATGGCAAAGAAATCCGCCTCCAGCGCCAGCGCATCCGCCGACAGCGCCGCCCCCGGCGTTTCGATCATGATACCCAGCAAGGGCAGCTTTTCGGGAATCCGGTCCCCCCGCCGGCGCAACCGCCGCGCCACGCGGTCGTAAATATCCCGCGCCTCCCGCACCTCGGCCACTGTCGTGACCATCGGCAGCATCACACGCACCGGCCCGGCAACCGCCGCACGCAAAATCGCCGCCAACTGTGTCTCCAGCAGCTCCGTCCGACGCAGCAGCAACCGGATTCCCCGCAGCCCGAGCGCCGGGTTCGCATCCGCGGTCTCAGCCACGATCCCGGCACTGGATAGCGCTTCGATCTCCTTTTCGCCGCCCCAGTCGAGCACTCGGATGGTTACCGGCGCGCCGCCCATCGCTTCCACGATCGCCCGGTATGTCTGCGCCTGCGTATCTTCGTCTGGCACCGTCTCGCGGTTCATAAACATGAATTCGCTGCGCAGCAGCCCGATCCCCTGGGCGCCGGACTGCTGGATCAGCGGCAATTCGATCAGCAGCTCCAGGTTCCCTTGCAGCTCCACCGCCTCGCCGTCCAGGGTCTCTGCTGGCAAGCGGCGAAGCCGTGCGAAACGCTGGCGCTCGCGGGCGAACGCGGTCACCGCGCGCCGCGCCGCCACCAGCCGCGGCTCGGAGGGGCTCAGCACCACTTCGCCGACGCTGCCATCGACGATCGCGGTATCCCCCGGCCGGATGGCGTGGGCCAGACCTGCCGCCCCCAACACCGCCGGGACGCCAAGCGCCCGCAGCATCACCGCCGTATGCCCATCCGCGCCGCCTTCTTCGGTGGCAACGCCCGCCAGCCGCGCCGGGTCCAGCAGCGCCGCATCGGCCGGCCGCAGCGCCTCGCAGATCAAAATGGCGCCTTCCGGCAACCCCGCAAAACTGCGGAACGGTGCCCGCGTCAGGTTCCGGATCAAGCGGCGGGCGATCTCGTGGATCTCGTCCGCCCGTCGTGCCAGGCTGGCCTGATCGTCCGCCGGCATGCTCGACTCCGCCTGTGCAAGGATCGCGTCGGCGATCTCTCCGGCTTCCTCGAACACCGCGCTTTCCGCCGACAGCAGCAGCTCGGATATTCGCCGCCGTGTCCCGCGGATCAGGCGCGACGATTCCAGCATTCGCAGATAGACGTCGATCAGCGGCGCAATTTCCGCCTGACTGTCCTCTGGCAAGACCGCTAGCCGCGCGCGAAGCTTGTTCAACTGCTTGCGCGATTGCGCGATCGCCGCTTCCAGCCGCGCGCTTTCCGCGCCGATGTCGCTCGCCTGAATTTTTAGCCGCGTGATGCGCGCCTCGGGCTCGGTGGAGCCGAACACCGGGCCGATCGCCACCCCGGCAGACACCGGTATCCCGGCGAATCGCGCCTCCGGCCGCTCGGCGCGCCTCATCATCCCTACAAGGCGCTTGTGTTGCGGCGGCGGCGGCGGATCAGTCCTGCTCATTGAAGCCGGACTCGACGAGCCCTGCCAGGGCCTCCAGCGCCTCCTTGGCATCCCAGCCCTCGGCGCGCAGCTCGATCTCGGATCCTGGCCCCGCCCCCAGCATCATCAGCCCCATGATCGACCGGGCGGACACGCTCTGGCCGTCGCGGAGGACATCCACCGAAGCGCCAAACCGCTCCGCCAGTGCTACGAATCGCGCAGCCGCCCGCGCGTGCAGCCCACGCTTGTTGGTTATCTTGACGATCAGACTGAGGACCGGCGCGCCGGACTCGCCGGAGGATCCGCTTGCGGGAGTAATCTCATCAGGCACCGTCATGCCTGTCGCCACCCCGCTCTGTCGCTCGGGGCGTAGCGGGGCGTTGGGAAAGCGGCATGTCGCCGCCGATGATCAATCATTCGCACGAAGTGCTGCCGTTCCTGCCGTTCGCGCGCGGACACAAATGCAGCACATGGGAAGCGGCGGCGATGTATTTGCGTCCCGCCGCCTCCGCGCAGTTCACCGCGTCCGGTAACGGCTGAATGGATCGCACTTTCGCCAGCTTCACCAGCATCGGCAGATTCACGCCAGCAATCACCTCGACACCTTTGCGCTCCATCATGGAAATCGCCAGGTTAGAGGGCGTTCCGCCGAACATGTCGGTTAGCAGCACGACTCCGTCGCCGGTGTCGCACTGCTCGATACATGCCTCAATCTCGGCGCGACGGTTGTCCATGTCATCGTCGGGGCCGATGCATACCGTAGCCACATGCCGCTGCGCGCCAACCACGTGTTCCATGGCAGAGCGCAATTCCACAGCCAGACGGCCGTGGGTGACCAGGACCATGCCGATCATGGGTTGTTGAAATGACCCCGTGCTGAAAGTCGGACTACATTACTCATGTTGTTGCCTCAGGCCTCCTGTGCCTGAACCGGCGGCGGTCGCGCGTCGCCTTCATCTAGCCTGTCGGCGCCTCCGTCCCGGCGCGGCCCTGGACGGTCTGCGGGCGTTGGCCGGGCTTCGCGAGCCAACTCGCGGTGGACCACATGCACCCGCCAAGCGGTATCGACGTCGCCGGCCATGAAGCGGGACCCCAGATGCGCAGCCAGCCGCTCCACCAGGTACACGGAGCGGTGACGCCCCCCCGTGCAGCCAACGGCCACCGTGGCGTACTTCTTGCCCTCCTGGACGAACCTCGGCAAGAGCAGTTCCAGCAACCCCGTCAGCGAGCGAAAGAACGCGGCGAAATCCGGATCGGCTTCAACATACCGGCCGACCGCCTCATCGAGCCCCGTCCGCGGCTGCAAGATGGGGTCGTAATATGGATTCCGCAAAAACCGCGCATCGAATACCAGATCCGCGTCCGGCGGCAGGCCGAATTTGTACGCAAACGAGATCAGTGTGACCGCCATCCGCGGCGCCTGCGAATCGCCTCCGGCGCCGAAATGCCGCTCCACCTCGCGGCGCATCTCCGCCACCGGCAGTTCCGAGGTGTCGATGATCAGGTCGGCTACATCCCGCAACGGCGCAACGAGGATTCTCTCCTCCTCGATGCCATCCATCACGCGTCCCTGGGGCGCCAACGGATGCCGTCGCCGGGTCTCGCTGTAGCGGCGCAGAAGCACCGCCTGGTCGGCGGTAACATAGACCAAGTCCGGCCGCAGCCCGGCATTGGACCGCAGGCGGCCCAGCGCTTCCAGCACGCGCGTCGCGTCGAAGCCGCGGGTGCGGGCATCCACCCCGATGGCGAGCTTGCGATCCGTGCGGCTGATCATCTGCTCCAGCATCGGCAAAGGCGGGTTGTCGACCGCCTCGTAACCAAGATCCTCCAGCGCGCGCAGCACGGAAACTTTCCCGGCGCCGGACAGGCCGGTGACCAGCACCACCCGCAGCGGCTCGGTCTGCGCGCTCATGGCGCAAATGCTCCTGCCACCTGGGTCGCCCGCCCCAGCGCGCAATCCAATGCAAGGATCACGCGATCCGCCGCCGACGCGGCAAATGCGTCCATTGCGATCACCGGCACCCCTGCCGTCGCCGGATATGGCTCTGGCATGCGGGGAGACGTTCCGGCTCCGGACTTAGCCGCAGCCAGATCCACCACCAGCGCCAGCTTCGCTTGAGCCGCGAATGGCATCCGCACGATCCCTAGTCCCCGAACCTCCAGCAGACCAGCCAACTCAGCGGCCGGACGCGCCGTGTCGCCTTCGATCGCCACCTGGTCGTCCCCGACCAGCAGAAACCCACGCGAGATCAGTCGCAGCACCAGGTCAGATTTGCCCGAACCCGGGGGGCCGAGCAGCAGAACTCCAGCCCCGTCCCTTGCCACGCAGCTAGCATGGATGTGTCGCGGGCCGTTCATGGGCGCGCAATCTGATCCGATGCGAGCCGGAAAGAAAGCACCTGAATGCGAGCTTGTCCCAGTAAACGCGACATGCCAGCGTACCCACCGAGATGACAGATCGCCCCGCAATCGCCGCCGCCGCCCGCCGCATAGCGGCCTATATCCGCCATACGCCGCTGCTGTGGCTTGCCGGGGCGGAGTTCCACGTTTCCTGCCCGTTCGCGTTGAAACTTGAACTCCTGCAGCACACGGGCAGTTTCAAGCCGCGCGGGGCTTTCAACCGGCTGCTCGCCGCGGGGCCGCCGGCCAATGGTGTCATCGCGGCGTCCGGTGGCAACCACGGTGCGGCGGTCGCCTACGCCGCCCGCGCGCTCGGGATGCCCGCCGAGATTTTCGTCCCGATGCTCACGCCGTCCGCCAAGACTGCGCGAATCGCCAGCTATGGCGCACGCGTGGTGCAGACAGGCGCGACATATGCCGAGGCGTTGGCCGCCAGCGGCGCCCGTCAGGCCGAAACCGGCGCCCTGGAAATCCATGCCTATGATGATGCCGATGTGCTGGCCGGTCAGGGCACCCTCGGCCGTGAGTTCGAACAGGACGCGCCCGATCTGACGCACATCCTGGTGGCAACCGGAGGCGGCGGGCTGATCGGGGGCATCGCTGCCTGGTATGCCGGAAGCACCGCGGTGATCGCGGTCGAGCCTGAAAGCTGCCCGGCGCTGCATGATGCGCTGGCGGCCGGGCATCCGGTTCCCGCTCCGGTCGGCGGGCTGGCGGCCGACAGCCTAGGCGCCCGCCAGGTCGGCGCGCTGATGTATCCGATCGCCGAGCGGCATGTCGCAGAAGCGATTTTGGTCTCCGATGAAGCCATTCGCGCCGCCCAGCGCTTGCTTTGGGACCGGCTGCGCTTGGTGGCGGAGCCGGGCGGCGCCACCGCTCTCGCAGCGCTCCTGTCCGGCGCCTTCGTGCCTCCGGCGAACGCCCGAATCGGCGTGTTGGTTTGCGGCGGCAACACGGACCCGGCGACCGTCGTCTGATCAATTCTTCCTGCGGAGCGTTGGCCGTTGGTCCGCCCGTTCGCGGCGCTGAGAAACCGAAGCAAAAGCTTTCACACGGAGAACCATTGAGGAGACGGCACGGAGAACCACGGAGAATCACATCACCGCGCGTCTCGACCCATCTTTCAGCCGTAGCGCGTTGAAGTTCATCAGCAACTCGGTTCGGCAGCCGCTGAGCCGCAGATAAGTCAGGTCAGCGTCCGCGCGGCGCGGGCGAAAACTCGGCCGCATGTCTCGATGGACCAGCGGAATACCTATCTGGCGCTCGAACGCGATCCCCACCCGCTCCAGCCCGTAACAAAGGCAGGCCTCGTACACTGACCCGAGCAATCCCGGACCGAGCTGCCGGTGAACCTCCAACACAACGAACCTCCGCGGCTCTCCGTGTGTCCTCAGTGGTTCTCCGTGTGAACCCTTTCCAAACCGTCAACCAAGGCCGCTGCCGCCCGCCCCGGGTCCGCCGCAAACACCGACCGACGGTAAACCCCGCTCTCATTCAAGGACGATCCGCGGCCCCGATCCGCGCCCGACCTCGCCCCCTGAAACCTTTTCCCAAACCCGCGCTGCCACCGCCGCGAACGCCTTCGCCGCGGCACCCTCCGGTGCGGCCGCCACGATCGGCGTCCCCGCGTCGGCGGTGGTCCGAATATCCAGCAGCAGCGGAATTTCGCCCAGGAACGCCGTCCCCAGCCGCTGCGCCTCCAGCCGCGCGCCGCCATGGCCGAAAATCTCCGTCCGGTGTCCGCATTCTGGGCAGCAAAAGAAGCTCATGTTCTCCACCAGCCCCAGCACCGGCACGCGCACCCGTTCGAACATCCGCACCCCGCGCCGAGCGTCGATCAGCGCAATATCCTGCGGCGTGGAGACGATCACTGCTCCGCTCAGCGCCACCCGTTGCGCCATAGTCAACTGTGCGTCCCCGGTACCCGGCGGCATATCGACCACCAGCACGTCCAGTGCGCCCCATTCCACTTGGCCCATCATCTGCTCCAGCGCGCCCATTACCATCGGGCCGCGCCAGATCATCGGTGTTTCTTCCTCCACCAGGAACCCGATCGACATGCATTTCAGACCCCACGCCTCGATCGGCATCATCCGTTCGGCACGCACCTCCGGCTTGCGCGAAACCCCAAGCATGCGCGGCAGGCTCGGCCCATAGATGTCCGCATCCAGCAGTCCCGCAGCCAATCCCTGGCGCGCCAGCGACACCGCCAGGTTCACGGCCACGGTCGATTTGCCCACTCCGCCCTTGCCGGACGCCACCGCCAGGATCGTTTTCACCCCGGGCAGCAGCAGCGCCGGCTTGTGGCCGTGCGGCTCGGCGGGCGGCGGCGGTGCCGCACCGGCCTTGTGCGCGGTCAGCACCGCGGTCGCATTGCTCACCCCCGCCTGCCCGGCCAGCACGCGCTCGACCTCCCGCCGCATCGGCTCCATCGCCGCGGCGCGCGCTCGGTCGGTCAGCAGCGCCACCTGCACCAGCCCGCCTTGCAGCTCTATTCCCTCCACCAGCCCGGCCGCCACGATGTCCCGCCCCGACGCCGGGTCCTTGATTCGCCGCAGCGCCTCACGCAATGTTTCGACCGAGAGAGATCCGGATGCGGCAGTGCTCATGTGCTTGCAAACCCTGTTCGAGGGGTGGATATGACACCGCCGTGAACGCGGCCGGTACCACCCGCTTATGTGGCGCCTGACGGGCCGACCGCCAACAGCGGCCAGCACCGGCCCAGGTGGCCGCCGGCCCGGCGAATATTGAGGAACTGCAACAACCAATGGCGTCCAATTCCGGCGGTCCGGGCCCCTGGGGCTCCGGCGGACCGCATTCGGTTCCCCCCACCGGCAACGATGACGAGCCGCAGGGCCCGGCAGGAGGACCACGTCCAGGCGGCCCCTGGGGGCCAGGCGGCTGGCGTCCGGGCGGTCGCGTGCCGCCGCCGCCGGACCTCGACCAGATCATCAATCGCATCCAACTAGCCATACGTCGCCTGCTGGGCCGCGGCACGCCTGGCGGCCCCTACTCCGGCAATCGCGGGCTCATTTTCCTGGGGATCGGCGTCATCGTGCTCTGGCTGGTCAGCGGCTTCTACCGCGTGCAGCCCGACGAGCAAGGCGTCGTGCTCCGCTTTGGCGCCTTTAATCGCACCACCCTGCCGGGCCTGAATTACCATCTGCCCTGGCCAATCGAAACCGCCGAAACCCCCGCCGTCACCCGCATCAATCGCATCGAGATCGGCTACCGCTCCGGCCCGTCGGAAGACGAATCGGCAAATGCCGCCGGCCGCCGCGAAGTTCCGGCCGAAAGCCTCATGCTCACCGGCGACGAGAACATCATCGACATCGATCTTACCCTGCTCTGGCGCATCGACAACGCGTTCGACTACTTGTTCAAAACCCGCGACCCGGACGTCACCGTCAAAGCGGTTGCCGAAAGCGTCCTGCGCGAAGTCATGGGCCGCACGCCGATCCAGCCTGCGCTCGGGCCGATGCGAGCGCAAATCGCCGGCGACGTGATGGAGCAGTCGCAGCACATCCTCGACAGTTATCACGCCGGCGTTCAGATCACGCAGGTGCTGCTGCAGAAGGCCGATCCACCGGAAGCAGTCATCGAAAGCTTCCGGGACGTGCAGCGGGCCAACACCGACGCCGAGCGGCTGCGCAACGAGGCCCAGGCCTATGCGAACGACATCGTCCCGCGCGCCCGCGGTGACGCCGCCCGCGTCGTCGCCGCCGGCCAGGGCGAGAAGCAGGCAACCGTCGCCCTGGCAACCGGCGACACCAAGCGGTTCCTGTCCGTCCTCACCGCCTACCGCGCCGCCAAGGACATCACCCTGCAACGCATGTACCTCGACACCATGCGCGACATCTTCACTCACTCACCGACCATCGTCCTGGACGATAAGGTCAAGGGCTTGCTGCCCTATCTTCAGGTTGACGGCGGCGTCACGCCGTCAGTTCCGCCCCCGCCCGTGCAGCCACCGGCGCAATCAGCCTCGACCGCTCCTGCCCAGCCGCCGAGGCAATCGCCATGAAGCGCGCGCTCATCATCGGGCTGGCGGCGATCGTCGTGGCGCTCGTGCTGATCAACGCATCTCTGTTCACCGTCGCCCAGACCAACCAGGCGCTGATCACGGAATTCGGCCGCCCGGTGCAAGTGATCAACGACCCCGGCCTGCACACCAAGATCCCCTTCGTGCAGACGGTGATCGAATTCGACCGACGGCTGCTTAACCTCGTCACCCCCAGCGAGGAGGTGATCCTGGGCGATCAGCGGCGCCTCATCGTCGATAGTTTCACCATGTTCCGCATCACCGACCCGCTACGCTATTACCAGGCGGTCGGCGCCGGCGAGGAGGGCATCCAGGTGCGGCTGAATGCTATCGTCTCATCGGCGATTCGCCGCCAGCTCGGCACCCGCTCGCTGCCGGACGTTTTGTCCGCCGACCGGGATCACATAATGGCCAGCATCCGCGATCAGGTGAACGGTGAAATGAAAGGGTTCGGCGTGGTCGTTGAGGATGTCCGCATCCGCCGCGCCGATCTGCCGCGCGAAAACACCGAGGCGGTGTTGTCGCGCATGCAGTCCGAGCGCCAGCGCATCGCCGCCCAGTTACGCGCCGAGGGCGCCGAAGCGGCGCAAAAGATCCGCGCCGATGCCGACCGCGACCGCACCGTGCTGCTGGCCGACGCCCGCGCCACCGCCGATCAGCTCCGAGGCCAGGGGGAGGCCGAAGCCTCGCGCCTGTACGCCGCCGCGTTCTCCCAGGACTTCGGGCTTCTTCGCGGCATGGCGAACCCTGGACGCCTATCGCGCCGCCTTTACCGGCGGGCATACGCGCCTCATCTTGACTCCCGACAATGATTTTCTGCGCTATCTTCTCACTCCGCCGACCCCGGCACCGCATTGACGTCGGATCACGCCCCGAGGGATCATCGGCCCGGGATCTCGGCCCGGGATCATCGGCCCGGGATCATTGGCCAGGGGTCACCGGTTTGGGATCATCGGCTCAAGGATCATCAGGTTCGTAAGGAACCTAAAAAGGGACACACACCTATGAAACTCCCTTCGTCCCGCTTGCTTCGGACCGCGGCACTCGCCGGCGCAGCGTCGGTAGCCATGCCGCTCGGTGGCCTCGTGTTCGCGCCCGCGGCCATAGCCCGTCCGGCACCGGACAGCTTCGCTGATCTGGCCGCAAAACTGCTGCCCGCCGTGGTCAACATCTCCTCCACCACGGAAGTGAAGACGGCCTCGGGGCCCGATATGCCGATGTTCCCGCCGGGCTCCCCGTTCGAGCAGTTCTTCAAGGACTTCATGAACCGTCACCGTCCTGGCGGCGGTGGCGGCAGCGACCAACAGCCGCCACCGGACGAGCGGCGCATGCAAAGCCTGGGTTCCGGTTTCATCATCGATGCGTCAGGTCTGGTGGTGACCAACAATCACGTCATCGAGGGTGCCGACGAGATCACCGTCACATTGCAGGACAACACCTCGCTGAAAGCCACGGTTGTCGGGCGCGACACTGCCGGCGACATCGCCCTGCTGAAAGTGCATTCCGACAAGCCGCTGCCGGCGCTCCAGTTCGGCGATTCCACCGCCATGCGGATCGGCGACTGGGTGCTGGCGATCGGCAATCCGTTCGGACTTGGCGGCACGGTCACCGCCGGGATCGTGTCGGCGCGCGGCCGCGACATCCACGAAGGCCCCTATGACGACTTCATCCAGACCGATGCGCCGATCAACCGCGGCAATTCCGGCGGCCCGCTGTTCAACATGGACGGGCAGGTGATCGGCATCAACACGGCCATCTACTCGCCTTCCGGCGGCTCGATCGGCATCGGGTTTGCCATCCCGGCCAACATGGCCAAGATGGATGTGGACCAGTTGCGCCAGTTCGGCCATCCGCGCCGCGGCTGGCTGGGCGTGCGCATCCAGGAAGTTACGCCGGATATCGCCGAAAGCCTGGGGCTGCACCCGTCCTCCGGCGCGATGGTTGCCGGGGTGAATCCCAACGGGCCGGCCGACAAGGCGCATCTGCGCAACGGCGATGTCATATTGCAGTTCAATAACCAGGACGTGAAGGATATGCGCGCCCTGCCGCGCATCGTTGCCGATTTCGGAAGTCGGCAAGCAGGTTCCGGTTCTGGTCTGGCGCGACGGCAAGCAAGTCACGCTGCAGGCCACGCTGGGCGAAATGCCCGACGACACCAAGACCGCGCTGGCGTCCGCCACCCCGGCCCAACCCGCCGTGCCGCAGCCGACGGACCTGTCCGGCCTCGGCATGAAGCTGTCGCCGGTTACCGCCGAAACCAAGGACAAGTTCCAGCTCGGCGATCATCAGAAGGGCGTCGTGGTAACCGAAGTGGACCCCGATGGCGCCGCCGCCAAGCAGGGGCTGAAACCCGGTGACGTGATCGTGGAAGTGCAGCAGAGCGAGGTCAACACACCGGCCGATGTCCAGCAGCACGTGGACGCGGTGCGCAAGGAAAATCGCCGGTCCGTGCTGATGCTGATCCAACGGCAGGACGGCATGCAGTGGATCCCCGTCCCCCTGGACGGCGGCAACGCGCAGAAAGGATAGAGACCGCCGCCCATGTCTTGGCGCGAACCCGTCATACCCATGCAAACTCGGCCGTGGCCAGCCAGGCATGCCCCGGCCATTTCCGGGGGCCGGCCTTCCACGTTCTTACCCCCGCACAGGCATGGCCAGGACAGCGCCGGCGTGGCGACGCTACCTGAACCGACAATTACCTAGCCGATGAAGATAGATTTTACCTCCCGTACAGCCATCATCACGGGCGCTGCCCACGGCTTCGGGCGGGCGATCGCGTGCCGACTGGCCGCGCTGGGCGCCCGCGTCTGGGCCACCGACATCCTTCCCGACGAACTCGCGGAAACCGCCCGCATTGCTGGCGCTTCCTGTCAACCGCACCGACTGGACGTGACCGACCGCGACGCAATTCACGCGCTCGCGCACAGCGTGGAACAGCAGACCGGGCACATCGACATCCTGGTGCACAGCGCCGGCGGTGTCGTCGGCCAGGTCGGCCGTCCGCTGGAGGAGATCACGCCCCACGACTGGCACGCCATTCTCCACGTCAACCTCACCGGCGCCTTCTGGTGCGCACAAGCCGTCGTACCGGCGATGAAACGCGCCGGCTCAGGCCGCATCGTCACCATTTCCTCTGGCGCCGGTCTCGGGGTCAGCCTCACCGGCATCCAGGCCTATGCCTCCGCCAAGGCCGGCGAGATCGGCCTGACGCGCCAGCTTGCCCACGAGCTTGGCCCGTTCGGCATCACCGTGAACAGCGTCGCCCCCGGCTTCGTGCGCAGCAACCCCAGTAGCGAGAAGCAGTGGCAGTCCTACGGCCAGGAAGGCCAGCAGCGCCTGATCGACCGCATCGCTCTGCGCCGCCTCGGCAGCGTGGATGACATCGCCGACGCCGCCCTGTTCCTGCTGTCCGACCATGCCGGCTGGATCACCGGCCAGACGCTCAGCGTGGATGGAGGAAAATGATAGCGACCATCGCGGGGCGCTTGGGACAGCTCCTGCTGGTCATCATCGGCGTCAGCATCATCGTCTTCCTGCTCATGCATGTCCTGCCCGGCGACGTGGCGCAAATGCTGCTGGGTGACCACGCCACGCCGCAATCCCTCACACGCCTGCGCGCCCAGCTCGGCATCGACCGCCCCATCTGGGTCCAATACGCGCGCTTCGCCGTCCAGGCGCTGCACGGCGATTTCGGCATGTCCCTGCAAACCAATCACCCCGCCTTCGACGACGTGCTGATCGCATTTCCGGTCACCCTGCAGCTCTCGCTCGCGTCGCTGGCGATCGCCACGCTGGTGGGAGTTCCGCTCGGTGTCGCCGCCGCGCTACGCCCCAGCTCCTGGCTCGACAACACCGTGCTCACCGGCAGCCTGATCGGCGTCTCGATGCCGATCTTCTGGCTCGGCCTGATGCTGCTGCTGCTGTTCGGCGGCATCCTCGGCTGGCTGCCGATCGGCGGCCAGATGCCGCCCGAGCTCTCGCCGCCCCGCATCACCGGCATGAGTGTGCTCGACGCGCTGCTGACCGGCCAGGCTGACATGATCTTTGAAGCCGCCCGCCATCTGTTGCTGCCCGCCTGCACACTCGCCACTGTTCCGCTGGCCTTGATTACCCGCATCACCCGCTCCGAGATGCTGGCCGTGCTCACCCAGGATCATGTGCGCACCGCTTGGGCCAAGGGCCTGCCGGCACGGCGCGTCATCCGCCGCCATGTCCTGCGCAATGCCCTGATCCCCATCGTAACGGTGATCGGACTCCAGCTCGGCCTGCTGCTTTCGGGCGCAGTGCTGACCGAAACCATCTTCTCCTTGCCCGGCCTCGGCCGACTGATGGTCGATTCGATCCTGTCGCGCGACTACCCGGTCGTGCAGGCGGGCGCCCTGTTCATCGCCGTGGTGTTCGTGCTGGTGAACCTGATCGTCGATCTCAGCTACAGCTTCCTCGATCCGCGGATCCGGCGAGTGTGAGCGCCTCGGTCGTCCGCCACCCGATCACCGAAAGCCCCACCTGGCAGGCCTGGAACGCGCTCGCCCGCCGCGGCACGGTCCGCGTCGGCGCCTTCCTGGTGCTGTTGTTCATCGCGCTCACCATCCTGGCGCCGCTGGTCTCGCCTTACGATCCCACCGACCAGGACCTGTCCAGCGCACTCTCCCCACCCTCGTTGGATCATCTGTTCGGCGCCGACCAGTACGGGCGCGACGTGTTCAGCCGCGTGTTGTTCGGTACGCGCGACGCGCTGCTGGCGATCGTCGTAGCCGACGGTCTCGCGCTCGGGTTGGGCGGATTGATGGGCCTGGTGGCCGGCTTCGTCGGCGGAGCCATCGACATCGTCATTATGCGCTTCGTCGATGTGCTGCTGGCCTTCCCCTACCTGCTGCTGGCACTCATCATCGTCGCCGCGCTCGGCCCCAGCCTGACCAACGCGTTGATCGCGATCGGCATCGTCTATACGCCGCAATATGCCCGCATGATGCGCGGCCAGGTGCTGGCCGTCCGTAGCGCGGATTACGTCCGTGCCGCCCGCGCCCTGGGCAGCGGCCGGACGCGCCTGATGCTGCGCCACGTGCTGCCCAACTGTTTCACCCCCGTCCTGGTTCTGGCGACGTTGCAAGCCGGCTCGGTTATCGTCGAAACCGCTGGACTGGCGTTTCTGGGGCTGGGCGCACAGCCACCGGCGGCCGACTGGGGGGCGATGCTGTCCGACGGCCACGATTACTTCCTCTCAGCCTGGTGGATCGCCACCTTCCCCGGCCTGGCGATCTTCGTCGTCGTGCTTGGCTTCAATCTGATCGGCGACGCGCTACGCGACTATGCCGACCCGCGCCGTCGCGAATGACCGAAACATTGCTGGAGGTCAGCGGACTGACGGTCGCCTTCGCCGCACGCGACGGTGTCCTTCCGGTCGTGCGCGACCTGTCTTTCTCCCTGCATCGCGGCGAGACGCTGGTCATCGTGGGCGAGTCCGGATCGGGCAAATCCGTCACCTGCCTGGCACTGATGGGCCTGTTGCCGCGCCCCGCCGGCCGTATCCTTGATGGCGGCATCCGGCTAGCCTGCAAGGATGGCATGGTGCGCGATCTGGCCCGCCTGGATCAGGGCGGCATGCAGCGCATCCGCGGCGCCGAGATAGCAATGATCTTCCAGGAGCCGATGACGTCGCTCAACCCGGTGTACACGATCGGCGAGCAGATCATCGAAGCCCTGCAATACCATGAGACCCTCTCCTCCCGCGCCGCCCGGGCGCGTGCCGCGGAGATGCTGGCACTGCTCGGCATCCCCGATCCGTCTGCCCGGCTGGACACCTATCCGCACCAGCTATCCGGCGGCATGCGCCAGCGCGCGATGATCGGCATGGCGCTCGCCTGCCGTCCCGCCCTGCTGCTGGCTGATGAGCCCACTACGGCGCTCGATGTGACAGTTCAGGCGCAGATCATCGACCTGCTGCGCCGGTTGCAACGGGAACTTGGCATGGCGATGATCTTCGTCACCCACAATCTTGGCGTCGCCGGCGAGATCGCCGACCGCGTGCTGGTGATGTATGCTGGCCAGTGCGTGGAATCCGGCCCGCGCCAGCCGATCTTCGCCTCGCCTCGCCTGCCCTACACAATGGGCTTGATGCAGGCGGTGCCCAGGTTGGGCCTGGATCGGTCGACGGGACCCTTGGCAACGATACCGGGCAGCGTCCCGGACCTGGCTGACCTGCCGACCGGCTGCGCCTTCCACCCGCGCTGTGGGTTCTTTCGGCCCGGTCTGTGCGACGTGCGCCCGCCGGCCCTGGAGTTTTGCGGCGAACTACACGACGTGCGTTGCCTGCGCTGGCGGGAGATCGCGGCAGAATGAAACCAGACCCGCTTCGTGGCGAAGCCGGTTTCCGCCCTGGCGGGGCTTATTCTGGCCGTCGGCGGCCGCTTTTCATTGCCTGACATGATCTCCCCGCTGCTCGATATCCAGCACCTGTCGGTTCAGTTCCAGGCTGGTGGCCTGCTGTCCGGCCGACGGCCCGTGCGGGCCGTGGACGACGTATCCTTCACCATCTCGGCGCGTGAGGTGGTCGGGCTGGTCGGCGAGTCCGGTTCCGGCAAGACCACCATCGGCAACGCCGTATTGCGGCTGATCGAGCCGACCATCGGCCGTATCATTTTCGCCGGCGAAGATGTCACTGACCTCAGTGAGCGCGCACTGAAACCATTCAGGCGACAGGTGCAACCAATCTTCCAGGATCCGTTCGGATCGCTCGATCCGCGCATGACGGTCGAAGCCATCCTGGCCGAGCCGCTCATCATCCACGGCATCGGCCGCGACCGCAGCGACCGCTCTGAACGGGCGGCGGGCCTGCTACGGCTGGTCGGATTACCGGCCAATGCGCTGCGCCGTTATCCGCACCAGTTCTCCGGCGGCCAGCGGCAGCGCATCGGCATTGCCCGTGCCTTGGCACTGGACCCGCAACTCATCGTCGCCGATGAAGCCGTCTCCGCCCTGGATGTGTCATTGCAGGCGCAGATCATCAACCTGCTCTCGGAGCTGCAGCGCAGGCTTGGGCTGGCCATGCTATTCATCGCGCACGATCTCGCGCTGGTGGAATACCTGTCCGACCGGGTGATCGTGCTATATCTGGGCCGCGTCATGGAAACCGCCGCGGCGCGCGACCTCTATCGTCGCCCGCGTCACCCTTACACCGAGGCATTGCTGTCCTCAGTGCTGGAGCCAGGCACCGGCGCAACTGGCCGCCGCATTCTGCTGGAAGGTGACCCTCCTAGCCCGACCAATCCGCCCTCCGGCTGCGTGTTCCGCACCCGCTGCCGCTACGCCCTGCCCGCCTGCGCCGGCGCAGTTCCACCGCTACGCACCGTCGCCGGCGGCCACGCGACTGCCTGCATACGTGACGATATCATGTGATACGTCACCTGTTCAGTGGTTCGGTCGGTCGATGGGCACGCCAGGCAGCAGCCGATGACCGGGCAAGCCGGTGCACCCAGGCCCCCAACGCACGTCTGCGTGTACCCGTCCGCCGGCGTCTGAGCCGCCGACGAATGTCAATCCGCCGCAGCCTCCTGGCCTCCAGCACGTGCCGTCGGCCGGTCCCGCCCGGCCAGGTCGTCGCCCGCCGTATGCGGCATCAGCAGCGCGATTGGCGCCGCCACCAGCGTAAACAGCGATACTGCCAGGAACGCCATGCTGAAATCCCATGGCCGCGCGGGCCGGTCACCCGACAGCGCCATCGAGATCTCCAGCCCCACCGCACCGGCTGAAATCCCGATGGTCGCGGCCAGTTGCTGCACCGCCGTATAGAGACTTGTCGCCGCGCTCATCCGGCGCCGCGGTACGTCGCCGTATGCCAGCGTGTTGTAAGCGGTGAACTGCAACGACCGAAAAAATCCGCCGATCAGCAGGACGCCATAAATTGCCGCCGCCGGCCAGGCCGGGCGGAACGCCGCGCAGATCGCGATCATGACGGCCGAGATCAGTCCGTTCCATACCAGTGTATCGCGGAACCCGAATAGCCGCAGCGCCCACTGCGCCACCGGCTTCATCACCAGTGCCCCCGCCGAGCTGGCGAACGTCACCAGCCCGCTCTGCACCGCCGAATCGCCGAACCCCACCTGCAGCATCAACGGCAGCAGGAACGGGATCGCCCCGATCCCCGTGCGGAACAGCAGCATCGCCGAGATCGCGACGCGGAAGCACGGCAGCCGCAGCAGCGACAAATCCAGCAGCGGAGCCGAATGGCCTTTTGCATGGACCAGGTAGGCTACTCCGGCAATGACCCCAGTAGCCCCCAGCCCGGCGGACACCAAGGGCGGGACCACGCCGCGCCCCGCCGTCTCCACCGCAAACATCAGCCCCGACAGCGCCATCCCCGTCAGCAGCAGCCCAACCAAATCGAACCGCCCGGGCGGCGGCTCTCGCACTTCCTCGATAAACAGGCTGACCAGCACGATTCCCAGCACGCCGATCGGCACGTTGATGTCGAAAATCCATCGCCAGGAGAAATACGTCACGATGAAACCGCCGAGCGGCGGCCCCAGCACCGGCCCCACCAGCGCCGGGGTCGTCAGCCAGGCCATCGCGGCCACCAGCTCCCGCCGTGGCGTGCTGCGCAGCATCACCAGCCGGCCCACTGGCACCATCATCGCGCCGCCGATCCCTTGCAGGATGCGCGCCAGCACCAGGAACCACAGCGTGTCCGCCCGCCCGCACAGCACCGATCCCACCGTGAACACGGCAATCGCCGCGCGAAACACGGTCCGCGTACCGTAGCGGTCGGAAATCCATCCGCTGGCAGGAATGAACACCGCCACGCTGAGCAGATAAGCGGTGAGCGCCACGTTCATGTGCACTGCATCGGACCCGAACGCCCGCGCCATGGTCGGCAGCGCGGTTGCGATCACCGTCGAATTGAGATTCTGCATGAACAGGGCACACGCAACGATCATCGCGGTGGTGCGCGTACGCCGGCTGGTGCGTATCCGGCCCGGCTTTGTCTCTGCTCCATCCTCAGTGCTGCTCATGTCCCCAGAATGCCCCCGGGAACGTGGCAGGAGAAGCCTGCCTGCATCTGCAACGTTCTGTTACAAGGCGTGCCACTAAGCCCGTTCGTGTTCCACATCGCGCGTCAGCCGCAGCAAATTGCCTACAGTCGGGCGAGTTTCCCCCGTTCGCGCTCCCACAGTGAGCGGTGCGAGCAATTTTCCCGGCTCTTGCAAGCGCAAATAGCGCACGCCGCCCAGATGGATCTCGCGCATCGACGCCGGGACCAGCGAAATCCCCACCCCTGCCGCCACCAGGCTGATATTCGTCAGCATCCGCCCGACTTCCGTCGCCACCAACGGCTCGAACCCTGCCTCGCGGCACGCCTCCACCACATCGGCGTACATCCCAGGCGCCGCCCGTCGGCGCACCAGGATGAAGCGCTCGCCCGCCAGGTCCTTTAATGCCACCGAAACCGGTCGGGCTCGTGCGAGTCGATGCCCCGCGGGAACCGCCACCAGCAGCTCTTCGTCCAGCAATTCGGTGAACACCACCCCATGCGGCCGCGCCACCACCGCCCGCAGGAACGCGACATCCAGATTGCGCGCCACCAACGCATCGGTCAGGTCGGCCGCGTTGCCTTCCTCGATGCGCAGCGCCACGTTCGGATAGAGCTCCGTATAGGTTCGCATCAGCCTGGGGACCGCGGGATGCAAGATCGCGGACGTGGTCACGCCGATGGCGATCTCTCCTTCCTGCCCGCGCGCCGCCAGGCTCGCCCGTGTCGCGGCCCGCCGTGCGCCCTCCAGCACGATCCGCGCCTCTGTCAGGAACGCGGCCCCCGCCGCCGTTAGCGCCACCCCGCGCGGCAACCGCGTGAACAGCGCCACGCCGAGTTCCGTCTCCAGGGCCCGTATCTGCTGGCTCAACGGCGGCTGCTGCAGACCGAGCCGAGCCGCCGCGCGGGTCATGTGCCCTTCTTCGGCGACCGCAACGAAATAGCGAAGATGCCGCAACTCCATCGCCTGGCTCGATCCATATGATTCACATATCGCAGCCGCTACTTTCGTATATTTTACATCTCGCGCTTCCCCTGTCACGAATCTCCGGCCCGGACAACGCTCCGGGTCAGAATGGGAGGACCGCTCAATGAACCCGCGCTGTACCTGGCTGCTCGCCACGACAATCGTGCTGGGCTGCGCCGTACCCGCTACCGCCGCCTTCGCCGACCCGATCGACATCCTGTTCGTCGGCAACAGCTTCACCCACGGCCGCTATGATCCCGTACGCAACTACAATGGCGGCTTCGGTGCCAATGAGGTGCACGATCTGCTGTGCCCGTCGCAGAACAACTGCAGCGCCGAGCCCGGACCGCAGACCGATCCCAGCAAGAACCCCCGCCCGGAAACCTGCAGCAGCAACTGGCCTATCTCAACGCCAACCCGTCGGCGCAGTACAACGAACCCGGCCCCGATGGCGGGGTACCCGGCATTTTCCTGCAATTCACGCGCGAAGCCAGCCTGGACTACGATGTCTCGATCATCGCGGTCAGCAGCGCCACGTTGAACGGCTATGTCTCGGGCACCTCCAAGCAATATTTCAGCCAGATTGCCCAATCGAAATGGAACCACGTGGTCCTGCAGGACCAGAGCTTCGAGCCGCTGCCAAGCACGATCACCGTCAACGGCAACAGCGTGGCCACGCGAGGCAACTTTGCCAATTTCGAAAAAGGCATGAGCGGCCTGATCAATGGGATCGATGCCGCCGATACCGCCGCCGGCAAATCCCCGGCCGCCGTTACGATGTACCAAACCCAGCCACTCGCTTCTTACGGTTTCACCAGCAGCAACCCGGCGCAGCCAATATTCGGCAGCAGCACCAGCCCGCCGGGCGGAGTGAACGCGCCCTATGTCGGCGACAAGAACCCGATCGCGGCGATGGCAAAGGATCTGCACAACGCCTACGAGCAAGGTGCCGGCGACTACCAGGCGGCGCACCCCGCCGGCAGCAGCGTCAATGTCGCGCTTGCCGGAGACGCGTGGGTAAGCGCGATCAATCTCGGTTATGCGGAAGAAAACCCCTACCTGTCCGGCAACCAGGGCAACCGGGTCGATCTGTGGGACAGCGATCCGCTGAACGCCTGCTGCACCACCCCGATCGGCTATCATGAAAGCATCTATGGCGCATATCTGAATGCCCTGGTGCTGTTCGACGAGATCACCGGCGTCGATCCGACCACGCTGTTACCGGAATTCAGTGCAGGTGACTTGGGTTCCGCGGCCTATGCGCTCGGCATCTCTCCCACCATCGCCGAGGACCTTGCCATCGCCGCCGAACGCACCGTCAAGGCCGGCCATCCCGTCCCCGAGCCCTCGTCGCTTCTGCTCCTCACTCCGGCTGTTGCCATCCTGGTTTTGCGGCGCCGCGCGCGGCAAACCACGAAGTAACGGACCACCAAATGGCCGATGGCCGGGGCCCCGTCCCGGCCATCACCAACCGTTCACCCGGTGCCACACCGCTTCAACCGTCATGTCCCCGTCCACCACGTGGTAGCGGTCATGCGCAGCAGCGGTCATGCAGGTGTGGTTGGGTACGATACGCACCTTGGCGCCCACCGGCAGATCGATCGGATATGCCGGATCGACCTCGATGACCCCATGCTCCTGATAGGCGCGCCGCACGATTGCCTCACCGTGGCCGCGACGCCCCTGCACATCCAGCACCAGTCCGAACCCGTAATCCTTCGGCGCCGATTCCGTGCTGCGATCCTTCGACAGCGCCAGCCCGCCGGCATCCACCAGCAGCCGGCCCGGTCGATGTCCGATCACGCTGGCCAGCACAGTCACCGCGATGTCCTCCAGCCCATGTGTGCCGATCTCGGCCTGGAACAGGTCGCCAAACATGTAGACGCCCGCGCGCACCTCGCTCACGCCGTCCAGCGAGCCCGCGTGCAGCGCCGTCGGCGAGCTTCCCATCGAGACGATCGGAACTGCGTGGCCGGCAGCGCGTAACCGTTCCGCGGCGCGTACCACCCCGGCTCGCTCCGCCTCCGCAATCCGCGCCATATCCTCGTGCGTGCGGCCAGAATAGCTGTGCCCCGCGTGCGTCATCACGCCGGCCAGCCGAGGACCCAGCCGCGCCGCGATCTCCGTCAACCTGGCGTCATCCGGTGCCAGTCCGCCGCGTTCCTCGCCGGTGTCGATCTCGATCAGCGCGCGCGGCGGCCGAGCGTGCGAGACGATCGCCGATGCCACCGCCGGATCGTCGGTGATCACCGCGATATCCGCGCCATCCGCATTCAGCCGCGCCACCTCGTCGAGCTTCTGCGGCGTAATCCCCACCGCGTACAGAATATCGTTGATCCCATGCGCGCTGAAATACTCCGCTTCCGCCAGGGTCGAGACCGTGATCCCCCCCGGCTGGCCGGCCAGCGCCAGCCGCGCCACGTCGATCGACTTGGCGGTTTTCATGTGCGGCCGTAGCCGAACGTCATGCCGCGCCAGCGCTGCCGACATCGCGGCGATGTTCCGGCGCAGGATCGTCCTGTCCAGGACCAGACACGGTGTCGGCAGGTCATCGAGTGTCACGCCGGTACTCCCATCAGTTCAGCGATCCGCGGAGTGGCCTTCAATCCGCTGCCGGTCAGCACCAGCACCGTGGTCTGTTCCGGAGTCACCACACCGGCTTCCAGCAGCTTGCCGAACGCCGCCGCCGGCTGCGCCGCGGTCGGCTCGACATAGATCCCCAGCTTGGCCAGCGCGAACGTTGCCCGCGCGATCTCGTCCTCTGTCAGCATGACGGCACCGCCCTGGGTTTCGCGCAATGCGCCCAACACCTCCAGCATCCGGACTGGAGCCGCGATCGCGGTTCCTTCGGCGATCGTCGGTCTCGTATCAATATTCACGACCTCGCCGGCCAGGAAGGCAGCGGCAATAGGAGCGCAATTCTCCGGCTGAACGGCGAACAGGCGGGGCATCGAGCTGATCTCGCCGGCCCGCAGCAACTCGGCGAAACCGATCTCGCAGCCCAGCACGTTGGAGCCCGCCCCGCACGGCACGATGATATTGTCGGGGGCACGAAAGTTCATGTCCTCCCACAATTCGTAGGCCAGCGTCTTGGTCCCGTGCAGGAAGAAAGGATGCCAGTTATGGCTGGCATAGAACACCGACTCCGATCGCCGCACAGCCGCATCCGCGGTGTCCTGCCGGGTGCCTGGGATCAGCTCCACGGTCGCGCCGTGTGCGCGCATCTGCACGGTCTTGGCCGGACTGGTCGACGCCGGAGCCATGATCGTGGCCTGCAACCCGCCGGCGGCGGCATAAGCGGCGATGGCCGCCCCGCCGTTGCCGGAACTGTCTTCCAGTACCGCGGTTACGCCCTGGGCCCGCAGCAACGACAGCATCACGCTCGCGCCACGATCCTTGAAGCTCCCCGTCGGCATCATCCATTCGCACTTCACCAGCGCCGGAGCACCGTGCAGGACACGTCGCAACAGCGGTGTGCCGCCTTCGCCCATGCTGATCGGGTCATCGACCTGGAACGGCAAAGCGGCCCGATACCGCCAGAGGCTGCGCGTGGCGACATCGATCCCGGCCTGCGTCAGTCCCGGCAGCGGCGTCAGCAGTAATGGCGCCCTGCCCGGCCCGCACCAGCGTGGCTGATCGAGCGGGAACGTCTCTCCGCTTCGCGGGTCAAGATAGGCCTGTTCCATTCATAGGACTCCCTCACCGGACTGTCGCCGGCCGTCTGTGGAACAGAACCGCCGCCGACTCCAGTCCGGCACAAAACCGCGTCACGCCGGCGCGGTTTCCCGTGGGACGATAATCAGCTTGTCAGGAGCCAGCAGCACCGAAACCTCGGTTCCGCGCGGATGTGTCGGAGTGCCCACCGGCACCTGCGCCTTCAACTGCAATCCTGCCGGATGCCGCAGCACATATTCGACGTGATCCCCCATGAAAGCGATATCCGCCACGGCGCAGTCCAGCCGGTTTGCGCCGACCGCGCCGGCCGGCTCCAGCACGATCGCACCAGCATGAATGAACGCCGTCGCCGGCCCGCTCAGTCCGGCGATGTCGGCCTGCAGCACGGTGCCGACCGCCTCGATCCGCGCGCACCCGTCGGCGATCACCACAGGAAGCGCATTCGCATACCCCACAAAATGCGCGATGAAATCGTTGCGGGGAGAACGATAGATCTCCTCCGGTGTGCCAAACTGCATCACCTGGCCGCGATTCATCACCGCGATCGCATCGGACAGCGCCAGCGCTTCCCTCTGGTCATGCGTCACATATACCGCCGTGATATCGAGTTGTCGCGTCACCTGGCTGATCTCGACCCGCATCTCTTCTCGCAAGGAGGCGTCTAGGTTGGACAGCGGCTCGTCCAACAGCAGGATCGTCGGCCGATAGACGATCGCGCGCGCCAGGCCGACCCGCTGCTGCTGGCCACCCGAAAGCTCGCGCGGATAGCGCTCAGCCAGCATGTCCAGGTGCACCATCCGTAGCGCGTCGGCCACCCGCTGCTGCCGCTCGGCCCGCGACAGGCCGCGCACACTCAGCGGGAAATCGACATTGTTGGCAACGCTCAGATGCGGAAACAGCGCAAAGCTCTGGAACACCATGCCCATATTGCGACGATGGGTGGGCAGGCGCGTCACGTCGGACCCGTCCACCATCACCCGGCCACCATCCGGGGTCAGCGCGCCCACGATCACGCGCAGCAACGTGGTCTTGCCGCAGCCGCTCGGGCCAAGCAGCGACAGGAACGTGCCACGCGGCACATCCAGGCAGATATCCGACAGGGCCACGAAGCTGCCCCACCGCTTGCCGACATGATCGATTGTCAGGCGTGTCGGGGTCATGCGCCCTTCAGCCCGCCCAGCAGGTTTTCCGGATTGACCATCCGCAGCATGCCAAGCAGGAACAGCAGCGACGGCACCAGCAGAATAGTGCTGATCGCGGCGGCCACCGACAAATAGCCGTTGCCCAGAGAAAGATAGGTCTGCACCGGCAGGGTCACCGTATCGGTTCCGTACACCATCAGGGTCAGCACGAAATCGTTATAAGACGCCAGGAAGGCGAACAGCGAAGCCGCCACGATGCCCGGCAGCGCCAGCGGCAAGGTCACTTTCCGGAACAGCCGGAACGGACCGCAGCCCATCACCGCGCCGGCTTCCAGCAGCCGCGGGTCCATGCCCTCGAACGTGCTGATCAGTACCACCACCGCAAATGGCGCAGCCAGGATCACGTGCGCCAGCGCAATACCAACTGCCGTGTTGGTCAGGTGAAGGGCGTAGAAGATGCGGGCGACCCCCAAAGCAAACGTGATCTCTGGGATCATGCGCGGGAACAGGATCGCCCCGATCAGCACCCATTTCAGCGGCAACTTGTAGCGCGCGATCGCCCACCCCGCCGGCAGCGCGAGCACGAGTGTGAACAGCGTCGCCAGGAGCGCGATTTCGGCGGTGTTGAACAGCACGCCGCCGAGATCGACGGTCTCGGCCGCCCAGGCGAACCAGCGCAGCGTCCAGCTTCCGGGCAGCATGCGCACGCCAAACCAGTCGGCGCCGAACGCCTCCAGCAGCACCATCACCAGGGGCAGCGTGATGAACAGCACGAAGCACAGAATCAGCGTGCCACGCAGCAGGCCGCCAGAGACATTCCTCATGCTGGCCGCCGGCTGCGTCCGACCGACTGGTAAGCGATCACCAACCCCGCCTGGATCACACCCATCACCACCGCCATCGCGCTCGCTTGCGGCCAGTCGAGAAACACGTTGGCAACGGTATAGATCTTCACCCCGATCGGCTGATAGTCCCCGCCGGCAATCAGCGGGATGCTGAACGCACCGAAGCACTGCAGGAAGATCATCACGCCGCCCGCCCACAGGCTGCCCCGCAGCAGCGGCAGCAGGACCCGGCGGAACACCACCGCCGGGCTCGCGCCCATCACCCGCCCCGCTTCCTCCAACGCCGGATCGATCGCGCCCAGGCCCGACATGATGACCAGCCCACCGTACGGGAAGAACATCCAGACATAGAACAGGATCAGACCTTGGATCGTGTAGTCGATCGCCAGCGGATGCGTCAGCAGGTGCAGCTTGAGCAGCACCACGTTGATCCAGCCAGTGCGATCGTACAGGATCACCAGCCCCAGCGCCCCCACCAGCGCTGGGATGGTGATCGGCAGCATCATCAGGAATTGCAACGCCCGACGGCCGACGAACCGGCGCCGCAGCAGCAATGCAAGCGGCAGGCTCAGCAGGATCGAGAGCACGGTCGCCGCCAACGACAGCCCGAGTGTCAGCGCCAGCACGCCGAGCCCCGCCCGGCTACCCAGAAAATCCGTGTAATGGCGCAGCGTCCAGCCTGGCCCATGGGTGGGCGTGACGCTCTCAGCCACCGTGTATGCGAGCGGGTAATAGAAAGCAGCCCCGAGAAACAGCATCAGCGGCGCCGCCAGCAGGCTGCCGACCAGCACGTGTCGGGTGCGTGCGCCAGCCACACCGCCCGGCGCGGCACCCACCCCGGCCGGAGCCGCCGGCATCGTCACGATGCGATGTAATCCATCCCGTGTTTCTGGATGAACGTGATCGCCTCCAGGTTGGTCATGTTGATCCCCCGCGCCTGGGCGACATCCACGCGCGCGATCTTGTCCCACACGCTGGCGGGCGCCTTCTTCCACACTTCGGTGCCCGGGTACTGGTACATCGTCTCCAGCATATGGAGTTGCACCTCGTCCGACAGCATCAGGTTGATCGCCTTGTAGGCGTCAGATCTCTGCGCTGCCGAATCGACCGCCGGCACCGCGAAATACGCGTTCGACGAGCCGATGATGTTCACGTCCAGCGGGGTGGAACGCGTGGTCGGCGGAAGCTGCCCCTGCTCGGCGCTCCACAGGGAATAATCCTGCGCGTATGAGGTCAGCCAGACTTGTTCGGTCTGGAACTGATGGAACATCACCGGCGGTGAGGACGCGATCGGCTGAGCGAAGGCGCGGCTGAACTCGGTAAAGCGGCTCCAGCCATTCTTCCAGGCCGCGGACCCGGCGATCTCGGAGAACGGCTTGCTGAAATCAACTCCGCCCGCCGCCAGAAACGCGTAGATCATCGCGCGTCCGCCGCCGGAGCCTGCATCGGGCCGCACCATCCCGATATGGCCCTTGAATTCGTCGCGGCGGTCGAAAAACTCCGCCCAGGTCTTGGGTGGGGTTTTGACGAACGCGCTGTTCTGGATCAACCCGAACTGCGAGCGCCAGAACAGCAGGCCCGCGCCGTGCAGCGCGACGCCGAAATCGTTCTCGTTGTACTGCGTGGGTATCTCGGCCTGATTCGGAATCTCCTTTGCCCGGTCCGGATAGAGCGGATCGAAATGCAGGCCCGCCGTAACCATGTTCGCCAGATCGAGGTCCTTCAGAAACAACAGCGAAAAGCCCGGATCCCCGTCACGCCAGGTTTGCATCTGAAGCTGCAATGTCGGACCCGAGCCGACGGTGTATTTGATCTCAACCCCGGTATCGTGGCGGATTTTCGGGATCAGGTACGTGCTCCAGAAGGCCTGGAAGTTCGGTCCCGAAACCGTATCGACGACAGTCAGCGTGCCGGCGGCACTGGCCCATCGCAATGGAGACGTGCCAAGTGCCACGCCGGCCGCACCGCCGAGCAATCCCCGACGCGATACATTCATGTATTGGATCATCGCTTGCCTCCCTTGCACGAGACGCTAGGCGGCGTCTCCAGCCAACGTCAACACGGCGGAAAGTTTCGGGCTCTGCCCCAGGAAGCACCCACCCCCACGCCCAACCCAAGTAGCGGGTTCCAAGGGCAAGCCCTTGGCGGGAGTCCAGAGGGCAGCGCCCTCTGGCGGGGTCGGGGCAGCGCCCCGGTTCCGCGCGCACAACGCTTTTGCCGCGTCCCGTCGCGGCATGGTAAGTCGCGCCCATGAGCTACTGGGGCAAGATCATCGGCGGGCTTGCCGGCTTCGCGATGGGCGGGCCGATGGGCGCGGTGTTCGGAGCCGCCATGGGCCATGCCGCCGACAGCGGCAACATCCCCAACCTGCGCGTGCCGTTCGGCACCGATCCGCTGTTGAACCCCGCGCGGGTCGCCGCCCTGCTTGGCCGTCGCGACCAGATTTTCGCCATCGCGGTGGTGGTGCTGGCAGCCAAGCTCGCCAAGTGCGACGGGCCAGTGAAGCGCGAGGAAATCGCCGCCTTCCGCCGCCAGTTCCGCATCCCCGCGGCGGCCACGCAAGATGTCGGGCGGCTGTTCGACATGGCGCGCGACCGGCCGGAAGGCTTTGAGGCCTACGCCCAGCAGCTCTCCCAGAGCTTCGCCGATAATCGCGGCATGCTGGAGGATGTGCTGGCCGCCCTGTTTCAGATCGCCCAGGTCGATGGCCCGGTGAATCGCGCCGAGCACGACTATCTTTCCACCGTGCATCGGCTGTTCGGTCTGGATCAGACCGCGTGGGACCGCGCCCGCGGCGCCATTCCCCGCCAGCCGCAGACCGGCGACGATACCGACGCCTACATGGTCCTCGGCGTCTCCCGATCGCTTGGCAATGACGAGCTGCGGGCGGCCTGGAAGCGCCTGATGCGGGAGAACCATCCAGACAGCCTCGCGTCCCGTGGTGTTTCCGAAGACCTGATCGCCCGGGCGGGCGACAAGGTTGCCCGCATCAACGCGGCCTGGGACCGCATCAAGCGCGAGCGCGGGCTGTAGCTTGCGCATCCGCGAGCTGCCCAGCCGAAACCACGACGAACGGCCGGCCGGCACGCCGATCGACATGCTGATCCTGCACTACACGGGAACGAAGACCGCACGGGACGCAATCGAGCGGCTGCTCAATCCCGCAACCCGCCGATCCGCGCATTACGTCGTGGACGAGGACGGCGCCATCCTGCGCCTGGTGCCGGAAGAACGCCGCGCCTGGCACGCTGGTGTTTCATCTTGGCGCGGACAAACCGGCCTTGATGATCGGTCGGTCGGGATTGAGGTGGTCAACCCCGGGCACGAGTGGGGCTATCGCGATTTCCCCGTGCTGCAGCTTGCGGCAGTCTGCGATCTTTGTCTCGCAATCCTGTCGCGGCATCCGATTCCGGCCAGGAACATTGTGGCGCACAGCGACGTCGCTCCCGACCGCAAACAAGATCCCGGCGAGAAGTTCGAATGGAACGCATTGGCGGAGAATGGGGTCGGGCTCTGGCCGTCCGATGTCCCCAATCTCGGCACGGGCGACCCCGTGCGCGATGCGACCAGCCTCAGCCCCGTTCGCGCAGTCCTGGCGGAAATCGGTTATCGCGTCACCCCGGAGGGCGCGCTCGATCCGGCGCTTGCTGCCGTTCTGCGCGCCTTTCAGCGCCATTGGCGGCCGGAAGCCGTAACCGGTCAGGCCGATGCCGGCACGCTGGCCAGGATTCTTGGCGTCGCCGCCCTATGCGGTAATTCTCACCGCGAATAGCCTCGCCGGCATGATTGCGTTCGCCGAACTGCTGGAGCGGCTGGTTTTCACGCCGTCGCGCAATGCGAAGATTGCGCTGTTGCGCCGCTATTTCGAGACGGAGCCGGACCCCGACCGCGGCATCGGCCTCGCCGCGATTGCCGGGGAGCTGGCGTTCAGCATGGCGAAGCCTGGGCTGATACGGGACCTGGCGACCGCCCGAACCGATCCGGTGCTGTTCGGCTGGTCGTACGACTACGTGGGCGACCTCGCCGAGACCGTCGCGCTGATGTGGCCGGCCTCCCCGAACGGCGCCGACCCTCCCCGGCTCTCGGAGGTCGTGGAGACGCTGGAGACGGCACCCAAATCGGCGCTGCCGCAGATCGTTGCCGACTGGCTGGATGCGTCGGACGCGTCGGTGCGCTTCGCGCTGCTGAAGCTGATCACCGGCGCGCTGCGCGTCGGTGCCTCCGGCCGGCTGGCGAAAATTGCGCTGGCGGAGATCGGCGGCGTGGATCCGGACGAGGTGGAGGAGGTGTGGCACGGCCTGGCGCCGCCCTACCTGGCCTTGTTCGCCTGGCTGGAAGGGCGCGGCGAGCGGCCCGATCCGGCGGACGCTCCGGTGTTCCGCCCGCCCATGCTGGCGCAGGCGCTGGAAGACGCCGAGTTGGCGGGCCTGCAGACGGGGGCGTTCCGGGCCGAATGGAAATGGGATGGTATCCGGGTGCAACTGGTCTCCACCAAGGGCGGTCGACGGCTCTATTCCCGCGGAGCGGAGGACATTTCAGCGGCGTTTCCCGAAATCGTCGGTGCGATGGAGTTCCTCGCGGTGCTGGACGGCGAGCTGCTGGTGATCCGCGAAGGCAAGGTGGCGCCGTTTGCCGACTTGCAGCAGCGGCTGAACCGCAAGCAGGTCACAGCGAAGATGATGCAGACCTATCCCGTGGGCGTGCGGCTGTACGACATCCTGTTTGATAATGAGGAGGATGTCCGGCCACTGCCCTTCGACCATCGACGAGAGCGACTGGAGCAATGGTTCGCCCGCGTGCGTCCCGCGCGCATGGATCTATCGGCGCTGATCGCGTTCGCCTCGATCGAGGAGCTGGGAGCGTTGCGGCTGGGTGCGCGGGCGGCGTCGATGGAAGGGATCATGCTGAAGCGCGCCGACAGTCCTTATGTGCCCGGCCGGCCGAAAGGGTTGTGGTGGAAATGGAAGCGCGATCCGCACACCGTGGATGCGGTGCTGATGTACGCGCAGCGCGGGCACGGCAAGCGCAGCAGCTATTATTCCGACTACACGTTCGGGCTGTGGAAGGAGAATGAACTGGTGCCGGTCGGCAAGGCCTATTTCGGCTTCACGGACGAGGAGCTGGGATTCCTGGACCGTTGGATACGCAACCATACGGTGGCAAGGTTTGGGCCGGTGCGGGAGGTGGAGAAGGCGCTGGTGCTGGAAGTGGCGTTCGATGCGGCGCAGCTTTCGACCCGGCATAAATCCGGGGTTGCGATGCGGTTTCCACGCATCGCGCGGATTCGTACCGATAAGCCGGCCGCCGAGGCGGACCGGCTGGAGCATCTGATGGCGCTGGTGGAGGACCGGGCTACCGCCCCAGGCTGATCCTCCCTTGCCGGCGGCGGGCCGGAGAGTCATTCCAATGGCAGTCCAACATAGTTTTCCGCCAGCACGGTGGAGGCGGCGGCGGACATCGTGACGTAGTCCTGCTCTGCCATCTGCACGCGGCGGTCGAATGCGCCATGATCAGGGAACCGGTGCAGCATCGCGGTCATCCACCAGGAGAAGCGCTGCACCTTCCAGACACGCGACAGGCAGGTGGCGGAATAGGCGTCCAGCAGGTCGGTGCGGCGGTCGGTGAAATAAGCTGACACTGCGCGGGTCAGCACGGCGACGTCGGCGACGGCCAGATTGAGACCCTTGGCGCCGGTCGGCGGCACGATGTGGGCCGCGTCGCCAACCAGGAACAGCCTGCCGAACTGCATCGGCTCGACCACGAAGCTGCGCATCGGGGTCACGCCCTTCTGAATGATCGGGCCGTGGTTCAGGGTGAATCCATCCAGCTTGGTACGCGTGCGCAGCTCGTGCCAGATCCGGTCGTCGGACCAGTCCGCGATATTCTCGTCAGGCGCGCATTGCAAGTACAGCCGGCTCACCGTCGGCGACCGCATCGTTAGCAGTGCAAAACCCCGCTCGTGGCTGGCATACACCAGTTCGTCGCAGGATGGCGCGGCCTCGGCGAGAATGCCGAGCCAGCCGAACGGGTACTCGCGTTCGAACAGGCGTTGCGTCGCCGGCCCGCACCGAAGGCCGGCAAACCCCGTGAAATCCGTCGCAGCCGGCGACGAACTGGCAGTCCAGCGAATGATCCTGTCCGCCGCGCCGCCAGGTCACCCGAGGCGATTCACCATCCAGGTCGTGGACGGCGACGGCTTCGGCGTCGAAGACGATCTCTCCACCAGCCGCCAATCGCGCGGCGATCAGGTCCTGCACGATCTTGTGCTGGCTGTAGATCATCACATGCCGGCCGGTCAGAGAGCGGAAATCGATACGATGGTCGCGGCCGGCGAAGCGCAGCCGAATCCCGTCGTGCTGCATTCCCTCGCGGCGCATCCGGTCGCCCACCCCTGCGTTCGCAAGCAACTCCTCGGTGCCTTGTTCAAGCAAGCCGGCGCGAATGCGTTGCTCGACGTAGTCGCGGGAACGGGCTTCCAGCACCACGGAGTCGACACCGTGCAGGTGCAGCAGGTGAGAGAGCAGCAATCCCGCCGGTCCGGCTCCGACGATCCCGACCTGCGTGCGCATCCGACCCTCCCGCATCGAACCTGCGGCAGCATAGCAGATCCGGATCGAAACTCTCACCCGCCGGCTTGGCACCGATCCCCGCCGATGGCAGGATCATTGCGTCTGGGAACGGGAGCAACGACGGATGATCGGTCTGGTGCGCCTTGCGCTGCGCCGGCCTTACAGCTCGGCAATCGCCGCGCTGCTGATCATCCTGCTGGGCGCGCTGTCGATCACCCGCATGATCGTCGATATCTTCCCGGTGATCGACATTCCGGTCGTGCTGGTGGCGTGGAACTATCCGGGCCTGAACACCGAGGATATGGAGCGGCGGGTCGTTTTCATCAGCGAGCGAGCCTATTCCACCACAGTGAACGGCATAGCGCGGATCGAGTCCCAGTCGATCCCCGGCATCGGCATCCTGAAAGTGTATTTCCAGCCGGGCACCGATATCGGCGGGGCGATCGCGCAGATCACCGCGGTGAACAACACCATCCTGCGCGGTGCGCCGCCCGGCATCCAGCCGCCCAACGTGATCCAGTTCAACGCCTCCAACGTGCCGGTCGTGCAGATGACGCTGGCCAGCAAGCGCCTGAGCGAGCAGCAGATTTTCGACTACGCGCTGAATTTCATCCGCATCCAGTTGTTTACCATCCCCGGCCTGTCCACGCCCGCCCCATTCGGCGGCAAGCAGCGGCAGATCGATGTCGATCTCGAACCCCGACCAGCTGGCGGCGCGCGGCTTCACGCCCGGAGGACGTGGTCAGCGCGCTGCAGCTTTCCAACGTGATCGTGCCGGCCGGAACCGCACGGATCGGCGGCCGGGAATATAACGTGCAGCTCAATTCCAGCCCCGTCGGTGGTGGACCGGTTCAACGCGATTCCGCTCGGAGTGTTCAACGGAGTGCCCATCAGCATCGGCGATGTGGCGCACGTGTCCGACAGTTTCGCGGTGCAAAACAACATCGTGCATGTCGATGGCAAGCGTGCCGTCTATCTGGCCATCCTGAAGCATGCCGATGCCTCGACGCTGGCGGTGGTGGATGCAGCCCGGACCATGCTGCCGCAGATCCAGGCGGCGGCCCCGAACGGGCTGGAGATCAAGCTCGATTTCGACCAGTCGGTGTTCGTGCGTGCCGCGGTCGACCAACGTGGTGCGCGAGGCGGTGATTTCGTCCATCCTGGTCTCGTTGATGATCCTGTTGTTCCTGGGAAGCTGGCGGAACACGCTGATCGTTTCCACCTCCATCCCGCTATCGATCTTCGCCGGCATCGTCGGGCTGTTCCTGACCGGCAACTCGATCAACCTGATGACCCTGGGCGGGCTGGCGCTGGCGATCGGCCTGCTGGTCGACAACGCGACGGTTACGATCGAGAACATCCATCGCAACCAGAGCTCTGGGCAAGCCCCTGACCGTGGCCATCCTGGACGGCACGGGCGAGGTGATCCAGCCGCTGACCGTTGCCACGCTGGCCATCTGCATCGTGTTTTTTCCGGTGGTGCTGCTGGTGGGGCCGGCGCGGTTCCTGTTCATTCCGCTGGCCATCACCGTCGTGCTCTGCGATGCTGGCGTCATACGTGCTGTCGTTCACCGTGGTGCCGGCGTTCGCGCGCAGCTTGCTTGCGAGGCAGACGCATACCGAGCCGCTCGGGGTTTTCGCCGCGTTCGACCGGGGATTTGGGCGGCTGCGCGAACGGTTACAGCAAGTCGCTGGCGGGGGCACTGCGGCATCGTCCGTTCATCCTGGGATGTGCTGGCGCGCTGCTGGTGATCAGCCTGGGCGTGGGCGGGATGCTCGGCACCGATTTCTTCCCGTCCGCCGATGTCGGCATCATCAAGCTGCATTACCGGGCCCCGCCGGGCACACGCCTGGAGGACACTGAGCGGCTGACCTTGCAGGTGGAGGACCGGCTGCGGCAGATCATTCCGCCCGGCGAGCTGGAGACCATCAACGACATGGTGGGGCTGCCACTGTTCTATAACCTGGCGTTCGTGCCGAGCGACAATGTCGGCGGCATGGATGCGGAGATCCTGATCCAGCTCAAGGAAGGCCATCACCCGTCGATCGATTACATCCGCAAGATCCGCGCCACGCTGCCGGACGAATTCCCCGGCAGCCAGTTCTATTTCCAGACTGCCGATATCGTCAGCCAGGTGCTGAATTTCGGCCTGTCGGCGCCGATCGATGTGCAGATCCAGGACACCAATTTCGACCGTGCCTATGGCATCGCGCAACGGCTGCTGGGGCGGTTGCACGCCATCCCCGGCGTGGTGGACGCGCATCTGGTGCAGGTGCTGGACTACCCCGCCCTGCAGGTGGACGTGGACCGGCTGCGTGCCGCCAAGCTGGGGATCGCGCAGCGTGACGTCGCCAACAACATGCTGGTCGAGCTCGCCTCCAGCTCGCTGGTGGCGCCCAATTTTTTCCTCAATCCGCAGAACGGGGTGAACTATAATGTGGCGGTGATGCTGCCGATCAGCCGTATCCACAGTGTTGCCGACCTGATGGCGATCCCGGTCAGCCGGCCGGACCTGTCCAATGTGTCGCCGGTGTCGTTGCCGGCGGCGCCGGTGATGCGGCTCGGCGACATTGCAACCATCATGCCGCGCACCAGCTTCGAATCGATCAGTCATTCCACCGTGCAGCGGGTGGTCGATGTCGCCGCCAATGTCGACGGCCGCGACCTCGGTTCGGTGGCGGCGGACATCCGCCAGGCGATCGCGGCGGAAAGCAAGGGGCTGCCGATCACCACCCATCTGCTGATCCGCGGCCAGAACGAGGTGATGGAGGCGTCGTTCCGGCTGCTCGGCCTCGGCCTGGTCCTTGCGGTGGTGCTGGTCTATGCGCTGCTGGTGGTGCTGTTCCAGTCCTGGGTCGATCCGTTCATCATCATGATGGCGGTGCCGGGCGCGCTGATCGGCATCATCTGGATGCTGGCGTCTGACCGGCACCACCATCAACGTGGAATCGCTGATGGGCGCGATCATGTCGGTCGGCATCTCGGTGTCGAACTCGATCCTGGTGGTGAGCTTCGCCAACGACCTGCGGGCGCGCACAGGAACTGGCGGCGCTGGAGGCGGTGATCGAGGCGGGCGGCACGCGGCTGCGCCCGATCCTGATGACCGCGCTGGCGATGATCATCGGCATGATCCCGATGGCGCTGGGGCTGGGCGAGGCGGGCGAGCAGAACGCGCCGCTGGGGCGGGCGGTGATCGGCGGGCTGCTGGCGGCGACGGTGGCTACTTTGTTCATCGTGCCGATCTTCTACACGCTGCTGCGGCGCGCACCGCCGAGCTTGCACACGCTGGATGCACGCTTCGCGCAGGAAGCGGGGGAGTCGGGCACGCATGCGTAAGGTGCTGCTGTATCTGGCCGGCCTGGTGGTCGTGCTCGGCGCCGCACTCGGCGCGTTCCGCATCTGGCAGGGGCAGACCACGTCGCTGGCCGCCACCCGCGTGGCGCTGCAGCTTCAGGCGGCGCGTGGGCCGCGCGTGCAGGTGGTTTCGGTTGTTGCCGGCCCAACCGAGCGGGCGATCCGGCTGCTGGGCGACACGCGGCCGCTGGAAAGCGCGACGCTGTACGGCAAAGTGAGCGGGTATCTGGGCAGCATACGGGTCGATCGCGGCGACCGGGTCCATGCGGGCGACGTGCTGGCGACCATCAACTCCGCCGAGACGGACCGTGCCTATGACAGCGCGTTGAGCGACCTGCAGAACAAGCAGCGCAATATGGAGCGGGCGCGCGACCTCGCCGCGCACGGCGTGGGCTCGTTGCAGGTGGCCGACCAGACGGACGCCGCCTTCCGCATGGCGGTGTCGGCGGTTGCGTCGGCGGCGACGATGAAATCGTACCGAGAACATCCGTGCTCCGTTCGACGGGGTAATCACCGCGCGGTTTATCGATCCCGGCGCGCTGGTGCAGAATGCGCAGACCAATGCCACCAGCAGCCAGCCCGTGCTGACGATTGCGGACGATAGCAAGGTAAGGGTCGATATCTATGTCGCGCAGCAGGACGTGCCGGCCGTGCATGTGGGCGACATTGCCGACGTGGCGGACGCGACGGACGAATCGCGAGTGATACGCGCACGGGTGGCACGCACCGCCGACCAGCTCGACCCGCGCACACGGACGCTGCTGGTGGAGCTGGAGGTGGACGACCGCGATCATTTCCTCGTGCCCGGCAGCTTCGTCTATGTCACATTGCATGCGCCGATGCGGACCTATCCGCGGATCCCCATCGGCGGCCTGCTGGTCCGCGGCGGCAATTCATTTGTGGCCGAGGTGGGCGCGGATGGAACGGTGCATTTCCGGCCGGTGAAGGTGGTCGGGACCGATGGCGATACGGTGGCCCTGGCGTCCGGCGCCCGCGTGGGCGAGCATGTCGCACTCAACCTCCCCGACGAGGTCTCCGATGGCGGTCGGATAGACCCCGCCGCAAGCCAATGACAGGAGCCGACATGGCTGACAGCGTTGCCGACAACGATGCGGGTGCGCAATTCGACATGCTGATGAAACGTGCCGGCATTACCGTGCCGCCGGCACGCCGGGCCGGATACCTCGCTACCTATGCCGAGCTGCGCGCGCAGCTCGCTTTGCTCAACAACCCGCTCAGCCCGACGATCGAGCCGGCCAACGTGTTCCGCCTGCCGGGTCGGGAGCCGAGACGATGAGCGCAGCGCTGCCCTCGATTGCGGAAATGGGCCGCCAGCTTCGTGCCGGCACCACCACCTCCGCAGCACTGACCGTCGATGCCCTCGCGCGCATCCGTCAGCGCGACAGCAGACTGCACGCGTTCATTCGGGTGACCGAAGAGCGCGCCCTGGCGGACGCAAGGCGCGCGGATGCCGATCTGAAGGCCGGGAAAGACCGCGGCCCGATGCATGGGATCCCCTACGGGCTGAAGGACATATACGACACCGCCGGCATCGCCACGACCTGCCATTCCAAGCTGCGCCAGGACCATGTGCCCGACGCCGACAGCGTGGTGGCGGCACGCTTTGCCGAAGGCGGCGCGGTGCTGCTGGGCAAACTGGCGACGCACGAGTTCGCCATCGGCGGCCCCAGCTTCGACCTGCCCTGGCCGCCGGCGCGCAACCCGTGGAACATCGAGCACATCACCGGCGGCTCTTCCTCGGGCTCGGCGGCGGCCATTGCCGGCGGCATGTTGCGCATGGCCACCGGATCGGATACCGGCGGCTCGATCCGTGGTCCGGCGGCCTGGTGCGGCCTTGCCGGCATCAAGCCGACCTACGGACGGGTTTCGCGGCGTGGTGTGTTCCCGCTGTCCTGGACGCTCGATCATTGTGGACCGCTGGGGCGCAGTGTGGAGGATTGCGCGATCGCCTTGCAGGTGATTGCCGGGCACGATCCGCGGGACCCGGCCAGCGCCGAAATGCCCGTGCCGGATTTTCGCGCCGACCTGGAGCGCGGAGTTACCGGGCTGCGCATCGGCGTGCCGCGCGCCTTCTTCGCCACCGCGAAGGTGGCCACGCCGGACGTGCTGGGCGCGATCGATCGCATTGCAGGGTTGTTGCGCGATGGCGGCGCCCGGGTGGAGGAAATCGAGCTGCCCGATTATGCGCTGTTCGCCGCCGCCGGTCGGGTGATCATGCTGGCCGAGGCGTTCACCATCCACCAGCACGACATACAGGCACGCCTGCTCGATTATGCGGAAGCGACCTCGGGACGGTTCGTTCTGGGAGCAACGATCGGCGCCACCGACTACATCAATGCGCTGCGCGTCCGCCGCGAGCTGACCGATGCGGTGGAGCGCTCGCTGGCCAGCCATGATGCGTTGCTGACTGCGTCGGCGCTGACCACGGCTCCGCGATTCGATTCGGTGCCCAACTCGCTGTCCCTGGCCTCACCCATGCAGACGATCCCGTTCAACGTGACCGGCCACCCGGCCATGAGCGTGCCGGTCGGGCTGGGAACGGACCGATTGCCGCTGTCGGTCCAGGTGGTCGGCCGCCCATTCGATGAGGCGACGCTGTTCCGCGTCGGCCGGATGATCGAGGTCCGATCGGGGTGGGACGGCGTACCGCTGCCCTGACGCGGCCGAACGACGCGCCGCACGCGGCTCACGCTAATGTCAAAGCAACCGCAGCCACGGAACCGACGCCGGATCGTTTTGACCGTCACATTGCTGATTTGAGGAGCTGAATATGGCTGTTCGACGAATTGCCGGACCGGTCGCTGGGTTCGCTGCGGCCGGAGCCCTGGTCGCGTTGAGCGGGATCGCCACGGCGCAGACCATCATCGTCGCGCCCACTGCACCGCCTCCGCCTCAGGTGGAAACCATCCCGCCGCCACCGGCGGCAGTGGATGTATGGACCCCCGGTCACTGGGCATGGAACGGGGGCACCTGGGCCTGGACCCCTGGTCAGTATATCGCCCGACCGGCGCCACAGGCATCTTGGGTTCCGGGCCACTGGGAGGCCGGATCCAGCGGGTATGTCTGGGTGGATGGGCATTGGGCCGGCTAGAGCAATATCAGCCTGACTGGAATCGCGGAGCGATCTTAGGCGGATGAAATTGCTTGCGAAATATGGCCTAGAGTGGTTCCGTCGGGGGTCCGCATGTCACATATGCGTTCTGGATTGATTTTGCTGCCGTTGCTGGTCCTTGGCGCGTGTGTCACCACTACGCCCCCGCCAGCCACATCCACCGTACTTGTCGCGCCCCCGGCGCAGCCGGCAATCACCGCTCCGGCGGTTGTAACAGCTCCCCTGCCGCCACCACCCCCCGAGTCCGAACTGGTACCGCCCCCGCCGCCTGGCAGCGGGCCGGCGGTGTGGCAGCCTGGGCATTGGGCGTACACCGGCGCCAGTATGAATCCGTGGAGCTGGGTGCCCGGCGGTTACGTTTCACCGCCCCCTGGCCAAGCGACGTGGGTCCCAGGTCAGTGGCAGCAATCCCCTGCTGGCGGTTGGGTCTGGATTGCCGGCCACTGGGCCTGAAGCCAAGAATTAGCCACCGCCTTTTTCGAAGAATCTCGGATCGATAAACTCAAATAGACTTTGGTCGAAGCTGCCGCCAAGCTCGACATTGGTAAGCGTGACCGTGGTCCGCTGTCCCTGCACGTCAACGACCGTCCATTGCCGCAGCGCGAGAGGAGGGTCAGAGAACACGAGGGTCAGGCTGCCCTCGGTGGGATGGGCGGTGCGTACTACCGTCAACTGAATCTGGCCGGGTAGTCGGCGCAGGCTGGTCACGGTCACATCGCCGCTCAGCACGACGTGATCGGCCAGCAAAATGCTCAGCGGCGTCGTTCCGAGCGGAATATTCGACGTCTGGCCCAGAGACGCATCGTGGAAGACCACGAGCCCATGCCCGGCCACCAGGAGCAGCGGACTTGGCGCGTCGTATTGGAAGCGCATGCGGCCCGGGCGATCGAGCCAGGCGGTCCCCTGCGCGATTGTCCCGTTCGGAGCGACTTGGATGAAACGGGCCTTCAGCGTGTGGATGCCGTTCAGGTAAGTCTGAATTCGCGCGATGTCGGCCTGATCCGCCGGGGCGACGGTTGAGGCCGTCTGCGCAGACCCGGTATCAGGCAGGGATCCGGCGAGAAGGAGACCGAGCAGCAGGTGACGACGCAGCATGCTCGTCATGTGGAGTGCGCGGAAAGGCGCGTCAACGGCGCTCCCTGCGGGCAATCAGGGACCCACCGGATGATACGCGCTACGACTCGGCCCGGTGGCAAGCGACGCCACCGATCACCAGCGCCAAGCCAAGCAATTCGGCCGCTGTGGGTACCTGCCGCAACACGAGGAAACCGATAATCGCAGCCGTGGCCGGCAGCAGCGACAGCAGCAGCGCGAAGCTCGCGCGCGGCAGCCGGGCCATCGCGAGCTGGTCGCAGACATACGGGATCACCGAGGACGACACGCCGACCCCAAAAGCGGCCAGCAACAGCAGCTTGTCGCTGAAGGCGGGCAGTGCGGCGCCAAAACCGATCGGCAGCGCCACCGCGGAAGCGATGAGCATGGCGGCGCCGAGCTGGTCTATTCCGGAACTTCGCCCCCCGCCGCTCGACGCGATCCGATGACCGAGCAGGATATAGAGCACGAACAGCGCACAGTTGGCGAAGGCAAACCCATACCCAAGCCACCCGCCGGCAAGCCGCAAATCGGTGAGCACATATGCCCCGGCAACGGCCAGTGCGAGGGCAACAAGGTTGCGCCGGCTGCGCAAGCCCCAGGCCGCCACAGCAATGGGGCCGAGGAACTCGATCGCACCAACCACCGCGAGCGGCAGGCGGGCAATGGCTTCATAGAACACCGTATTCATGACCGCGAGCACAGCGCCGAGCGCCGCGATAACCAGTTGGTCCCGGCGGGGCAAAGCAAGAAGAAAGCGCCATGGCCGACGCCATAGCGCGAAGATCAGGCCGGCGCTGGCAATTCGCAGCCAGGCCACGCCCGGCGGGGCGAGACGGGCGAACAGCAACACGGCGAAGGAGGGCCCCAGATAGTGGAAGACGGCGCTGACCACGAAAAAAGCATGTGGCGGTACACGTGCAGCGAGCGGTCGCGCATCGACGAAAGCTCGGGCGGGGGCATTGGACGCCATAAGTTTGACGATGGCATGCGGTTCGGGACTGGTGAATGCTGATCGAAAGGCGATATACCAATTCTGCCTTCAAGCTGGAAAGCAGATACCTATTTGCGCCTTCAACCGTCCGCACTGCTGAACGACCCCCGCAACCTGGAGCTGCTGCGGCTGTTGCGCGACGACCCGCGCATGGGCGCCTCCGGGCTGGCCCGGCGCGTGGGCATGTCAGCACCGGCCGTGCGTGAACGGGTGCTGCGGCTGGAAGAAGCTGGCATCATTCGTGGCTGCCGGCTGGAGCTGGATCCGGCGGCGCTCGGTTACCCGGTCTGCGCCTTCGTTCGCGTGCGGCCCGCCCCGGGGCAACTGCCAAAACTGGCGGAGCTGGCGCGCAGTCTGCCGCAAGTTGTCGAGTGCTATCGGGTAACCGGCGAGGACTGCTTCGTGCTCAAGATCCACCTGCCAGCTCTCGAGCGGCTGGATGAAGTTCTGGACCGCCTGCTTGCCTACGGTCAGACCACGACCAGCATCGTGCAGAGCACGCCGGTTCCCCTGCGTTCCCTGCCGCTG
The DNA here is from genome assembly GCA_963777625.1 of uncultured Pseudomonadota bacterium. GTDB lineage: Bacteria > Pseudomonadota > Alphaproteobacteria > Acetobacterales > Acetobacteraceae > DATDIC01. The sequence goes on from CAVZRO010000040.1 coordinate 66,639, forward strand.
CCCGGGGACGCGCCGGGTGTTTAGTGGCGTTCCGATTGCCGGGCCGAGGCAATATCAACGGGCGACGTTGCGCGCCGTACACCGCGTGCGCCAACACGAGCCGTGCCGATACGCACCGACGGATCCTCACAACAGGTTTAGTTTTCCGCAGGAGCAGCCATGGTACGCATCGACCGAATCGTGACACGGGGCGGCGATGGCGGGCAGACCTCGCTCGGCGACGGCGCACGGGTCGCGAAGCACTCGCCGCGGATCGAGGCGATCGGGGACGTGGACGAAGCCAATGCCGTCATCGGGCTGCTGCGCGTCGCTGCCGCCGATGTGGCCGGGCTGCTGGGCGGTATCCAGAACGATTTGTTCGATGTGGGCGCCGATCTCTGCGTCTCCCAAGATGGGCGCGAAAGGCTGCGGCTGAACGACGCGCCAGCAGAACGGCTGGAAGCCGAGATCGCGCGAATGAACGCGACCATCCCGCCGCTTACCAGCTTCGTGCTGCCAGGCGGAACGGAGGCCGCGGCCCGGGCGCATCATGCCCGCACCGTGGTGCGCCGTGCCGAGCGCCGCGTGGTCCATCTTGCCAGTATCGAACCGATCAATCCGGCGATCATCCGCTATCTGAACCGGCTGTCCGACCTGCTGTTCGTTCTGGCGCGCGTGCTGAACGACCACGGCGCCCGGGACGTGCTGTGGGTCCCCGGCGCCGGTCGATCGGGCAACATCGAAGACCCAGAACCGAATGAAGACCAGGATGGAAAGTCCCAGTCATAGTGGCAGGGACTGCGTCCGTTTCGCTCACAGGCGGAACCTCACGCCGGCAAGGAAATTGCGTCCGGGAGTCTGAAATCCGTTCACCGGCTCGAACCGCGAGCCACCCAGGTTACGGCCAGTGGCGTAAAGCTGGATGCGTGGCGTGACATCGTAGGTGGCGGTGAGGTTGAACAGCAGTCCCTGCGAGGAAGTGCCTGGACTGACACTGCTGAATCCGCTGTTGTTGATCAGGAAGTCCGAGAACGCGCCGGTGTACAGCAACTCCGGGACGACAGTCAGCTTCGGCACCGGGGTCAGCGTTACGTCCAATGAGGCGGTGTTCTGTGGCCGGCGCAGAAGCTTCTCCCCGGTGTCGGCGTTCTCGGGCTGGACGTAGGTATAGGTGGCGTCGATCCGCAACCAGCGCGGCGGGATGCAGGCCAAGCTCGTTCTCCACCCCCTGGATGTGCGCGGAGCCGATATTCTGGGAGGTTTCAACCGGAACGAAGACGGTGACGATCAGGTTGTCGATCTGCTGGTTGAAGTAGGTTGAGCCAAAGCTGACTGCGTCGGTCTGGCCCAACGCGGGGACCGTGGTCGTAAAGCCGACCTCCCAGCCTTGGGCGGTCTCCGGCAGCAGGTTGGGGTTGCCGACATAGCCGGTGGAATCGACGCCGAACCGGTCGAACAGCGACGGAGCAAGGAAGGCCGTGCCATAGGCGGCCTTGAACCGGGTCAGCACTTCCGGCACGTCCATCACCGCGCCCAGGCGCCAGGTGAGCGGATGGTCGTTCAGCACCCAGTCCTGGCGCAACTGCCCCGTCAGGGTCAGGCGTTGCCATAACGTGCCCTGCAACCCGGCATAGGTCGCGTTATCGATCATGGAGGCGTTGGTGTTCTGCTGGTACGGAAACCCGTCGGTAGAGGAGTTGATGCGCACCTTGGCGGTGTTCCCGGTCCGCTCGTAGCCGAAGGTCAGGTCGGCGACCGACACCACGCGCGAGGCGAGCAGATCGCCGAGATGCAGCGTGTTGTTCCACTGGATATCGCTTTCGTAGGAGTGATAGCGCGAATCGTTGCTGGCCAGGTTGGCGGTGTCCGCCGGATTGAACGGTTCGTAATATCGCCGGTCGTCCTGCAGGCCGCCCAGGAACAGACCAGTTTCATACACACCGCCGGCCAACAGCGAATGCACGCCGATCCGGCCCAACAGTGAAGTGTCGTGCCCGGTGGAATTGGCGTCGTCAAAGGTGGGATCGCCGAGCTGGTTGAAGCCGAACACCGCACGCCGGCCGCGCAGCAGCAGCGAAAACCGCGTCCCCGGCACCGGCGTGTAGCCCAGATTGAGCGTGCCGATCTGGTCGCGGAATCCTTGCGGCGTGCCGGTGTACACCGACTCGCGCTGGGGCGTGGAATCGAACCCGCGCAGCGATTCGGTTTGCGCAATGGCAGCGTAGTCGAGCGGGCCGGAGACACCGGAAACCACCGCGTTGCCTACGAGCTGTTGTGGATAGCCACCGGCAATGTCGCCCTCCAAATGAACCCCCTGAGCGTGGCCCTGGCGGGTGATCAGGTTGATGACGCCGCCCACCGCGCCGGAGCCATAAAGCGATGCCATCGGACCCCGCACGATTTCGATCCGCTCGACATCGGCCAGCGTATCGATGCCGAAATTGAACGCGGCGCCGGGATCGGAGCTGTCGTTGATCGGCATACCGTCGCGCAGAACCAGCACCTGGTTGGAGTCGGTACCGCGAATGAACACACTTGCGTTGCCTCCCGGCCCGCCGGACTGAGCGACCCGCACGCCGGGCACGGCTGAGAGCGCCTCGGTGAGCGTGTTGTAGCCACGCTGCTCGATCTCCTGCCGGGTAATCACGGTAACGCCGGCGGGGATGTCTTCGATGGGCGTGGCAACGCGGGTAGCAGTGACCACCACGTCGGGTTGCAGCACGCCGGCTTGCGGCAGGGCGGGATCAGCGGCGCTGGCGGCGCCGGGAACGGCGATGAGCAGTGCGGCAGCGAGAAGCGGGCGCATGCGGTCCTCCGATTGCAAGGACCGCGCTGACGGCCCCGTGTCATGGGACGACGGCCGCGTGCGGGTCTTTCTCCCGCTGCGCCGGTACACCCCGCCCGCCGCGCGCGCGCAGTCTCGATGCCGGCCGGTCTCCTGGCTTGCGGGTCGTCGCCGCGTCCGGCCTTCTCACCCAGTGGGCAATGGCGCGATTGGACGAGGCTCGCCGCACACAGTTGCGGGGGCAGCCGCCCGCGGTTGGATCCGTGGCGTTCCCGTTACAGCCCTTGCGGGCCACCGACATCTGCGGGGAGACTACCCGCAGAGGAGATCGACGCAATGATTCCCCGCATCGAGTTCGATCCTGCGGCGCCGGCACCGCTCGATGGCGTTCGCGTGATCGATCTGTCGCGCCTGGTGGCCGGCAACATGCTGAGCCTGCAGCTCGCCGATCAGGGCGCGGAGGTAGTCAAGATCGAGGATCCACAGAAGGGCGACCCGTTGCGCGCCTGGCGGGTGAACGGGCTCAGCCTCTATTGGAAGGTTTATGCGCGCAACAAGAAGAGCCTGGCGCTCAGCCTGCGCTCGGCCGATGGACGCGCGGTGCTGCTGGACCTGGCGGCGCGCAGCGATGTGCTGATCGAAAATTTCCGCCCCGGCACGCTGGAGGAGATGGGGCTCGGGCCCGACCTGCTGCGCGCGCGCAATCCGAAGCTGGTGATCGTCCGCATTTCAGGTTTTGGGCAGGATGGGCCGTATCGCGACCGCCCGGGGTTCGGCACGCTGGTGGAGGCGATGTCGGGCTTTGCCGCCAAGAACGGGTTCGCGGATCGGGCGCCAGTGCTGCCGCCACTGGCGCTGGCCGACATGGTCTCCGGCCTTTATGGCGCGTACGCCGTCATGGTGGCCCTGCGTGTGGCGGAACGCGGCGGGCCCGGGCAGGTCATCGATCTGCCGTTGCTGGACCCGATCATGTCGATCCTCGGGCCGGACGCGGCCATTCATCGCGTCAGCGGTGAGATGCCCGTGCGCACCGGCAGCCGCTCGAACACCACCACGCCGCGCAATGTGTGGCGGACGGCGGACGCGCGCTACATCGCGATTTCCGCCTCGATGCAGGCGATGGCGGAGCGGCTGTTCCGCGCCATCGGGCGGCCCGACATGATCGAGGATCCGCGCTTCCGCACCAACACGGACCGGGTCCGCAACGCGGACGCCTGCGAGGCACCGGTCGCCGCCTTCATCGGCGCCCGCTCGCTGGAAGAGAATATGCGGGTCTTCCGGGAGGCAGACGTGACCGCCAGCCCGGTCTATGAGATCGATCAGTTCCTGGATGATCCGCACGTGCAGGCACGTGGGATCGTGGTGGAAGTGCCGGATCCTGATGCCGGATCAGTGTTGATGCACAACATCGTGCCGCGTCTGTCGCACACGCCGGGCAGACTGCGCCGCCCGGCCCCGGGTCTAGGGGAGCACACCCGCGAGGTGTTGGAGGGGCTCGGCTACGCGCCGGACCGGGTGGCGACGCTGGCGGATGAAGGGGCTGTGCGGTTGGCGGGATGACTGGGCGCTTGCACGGACATTTTCCGTACGCTATATTCGATCAATCGGTAACATTTCAGCAACCCCGGCGGCGCCAGTGTCATGACCCAGGATCGTGAAACCAAGGTGGAACGGTTGGAGGTGCGCTTGACCGCGGCGACCAAGTCACTGCTCAGCCAAGCGGCGCAGTTGCGGCGTACGACGGTAACCGATTTCCTGCTCTCCAGCGCGGTGCGGGCGGCAGAGGAAACGTTGGTCTCGCCGCGCGTATTCGAAATCACCTCAGACCAGGGCTGGGAGAAGCTGATGCAAGCCCTGGACGAGCCGGCGGACGACGTGCCGCCGGCAGCCCTGGTGGCCTTGCTGCGCGGCCATCGTGCGCTGAGCTGATCCTTGTGGGCCGATACCGAACCGCTCGGCCCGCAGCACGATCTCGACCTGTTCGCCAGCGGTCAATCGGCCCTGGATGCCTGGTTGCGCGGCCGCGCCCGGCGGAACCAGGAAACCGGCGATTCTCGCTGCTTCGTAATCATGATCCAGGGGCGGGTCATCGGCTTTTACGCACTCTCCACCGCCGCCGCCGCGCGGGTCGGACTGCCAGGTCCGTTGCGGCGCAACGCCCCCGATCCGGTGCCGCTGCTGCTGCTCGGCCAGTTGGCGGTGGACCGGGATTGGCAGGGACGCGGGCTCGGCGCCGCACTGCTGCGGGACGCGTGCCTGCATGCCGCCGGTGCGTTGCGCCATGTCGGATTCCGCGCCCTGGCTGCGCATCCGATCGATGACCCGGCGGCCTCGTTCTATCGCCGCTATGGCTGGGTGGAAATTCCGGATTCGCGCCCCCCGCTGATGGTGCTGCCAGTGCGGCGGCTGCTGGCCGCGATCACCGCCGGAACCTGACCGGACGGCGGCTGCGGCCAGGGCACAGACCAGCCATCCCGAGGACCGGCTTTCGCTGACACCGCCCGCGACCCAGTCTGACATGAACGCGGCGATGGGGTCTGCCATGCGATGGCATGCGGCAATGGCGGGATTGGCGGCCAGCCTGGTCGGCATCGGCCTCGGCCGCTTCGCTTACACGCCGCTGATCCCGGCGCTGGTGGGCGCGCATTGGTTCCCCGCCACCCAGGTCGTCTATCTCGGTGCCGCCAACCTGGCCGGGTATCTGGCCGGCGCGCTGGTGGCCCGCCGACTCGCGGCAACCGCGTCCCCGCGCACAGTGCTGCGCGGGATGATGGTGCTGGCGAGCCTTAGTTTCTTTGCCTGCGCCGCGCCGATCTCGGTGGGCTGGTATTTTGCCTGGCGCTTCGCAGCCGGTGCCGCGGGCGGGGTGATCATGGTGCTGGCCGCGCCCACCATATTGCCGGTCACCGACCCGGCGCGTCGCGGGCTGGTGGGAGGAATGATCTTCACCGGCGTCGGGCTGGGCATAGCGGCGTCCGGCACTCTGGTGCCGCTCCTGCTGCGGGCTGGATTGCCAGCCACCTGGTGTGGGCTCGGGGTACTGGCGCTGGTGCTGACCGTCATCGCGTGGGGCGGATGGCCGGCGGGCGGCCCGCAGCCGGTGCGAGCGGATGCCGGCGCGGCAGCACCGCTGACACTCGCCGTCGGTGCGCTGCTGTTCGAATATGGCCTGAATGCCGCCGGGCTGGTGCCGCACATGGTGTTCCTGGTGGATTTCATCGCCCGCGGGCTGGGCGCGGGGCTGGCGGTGGGCGGGTTTTACTGGGTCGTATTTGGGCTGGGCGCCATGGCCGGCCCGTTGCTGGCCGGAGCAGTGGCTGACCGGATCGGGTTTGCCGGAACACTCCGGCTGGAGTTCCTGATCGGGTCGGTGGCCGTGCTGTTGCCCGCACTCACACGCGCGGCACCTGCCCTTCTGCTGTCCAGCGCCGTCGCCGGCGCGTTCACGCCGGGGGTGGTGCCGCTGGTGCTTGGGCGCGTGCACGAACTGCTGCCCGGCGATCCGGCGGGACAACGGATCGTCTGGAGCTGGACGACGATCGCGTTTGCGCTGTTCCAGGCCGCTAGCGCGTATCTCTATTCGTACCTGTTTGCCCGCAGCGGCGGCGACTATGCGATGCTGTTCGTCATCGGCGCCGGAGCTCTGGCCCTCGCACTGGGGATCGAGCTGGCAGTGGCAGTCCGCGTCCGTGCGGTACGCGCGTTCTGACAAACACGGGTCCGTATCGTTGGGCGGCAGTCATTTCATGGCATCCCGGCCAGTTGCTGGAACAGTGCCGTGAAACGGGAAGAGTGGCGGATGAACGCCGGCGGTTGGCCCAAAGCGGCGGGCACCGTCACGTGCCGACCGCCCGAGTGAGTCGCGCCGGACCAGAGATGCGTCCAGTCGGCGCCCGCCGGAAGATATGCGCGCCACGACCGCGCCCCGTCCTCGGCGACGGGCGCAACCAGCAGATCGGGTCCGAACAGGAACTCGTCCTGCACCACGTATCCCGCGGGGTCGTCAGGAAATTCCAGGAACAGCGGCCGCTGCATCGGTAACCCACGCGTCGATGCATCTGTTACCAGCGCGCGCCGATACGGACCCAATGCACGGAACAGCCGCGTCATCCGCGCGAAATGCGCCAGCAGCACCGCCGAGCTGTCGATCTGCAAATTCTCGTCCGGCCGGTTGCCTTCATGCGTGCGCATCACCGCGGTGAACGCCGCCATCTCGGTCCAGCGCATCAGCAGCTCCGGCGTCCGTCGGTTGCCGTAGAGACTCATGAATCCGCCGATGTCGCTGTGATGGTAGGGGTTGCCGACCAGCCCGGATGACAACGCTGCGCAGATCGCGCTTGGCAGTCCGTCATGGCTGGAAAAATCGACCGACTGGTCACCGCCCCACAACAGCGGACAGTATCGCTGCACGCCGCTGAAGCCGGAGCGCATGAAGAACAGCACGTCGCCGGTACGCCCGGCTTCGGCCACCGCGCGTGCGTTCACCTCCGCCCATAATCGCGGCCAGGCGTTGTGCAGCAGCATCGGATCGCCGGCCGCCAGAACCGAGTCCACCGGCACGAATTCCCCGAAATCCGCCATCCAGCCGCTGATTCCGAGGTCCAGCATGTTCCGTTTCAGGATCCGGTCGATGAACCAGCTCGCCGCTTCGGGATTGGTGAAATCGACCATGCCGCCGGTGAAGCTGCCGAAATCGACGCGATACGTATCGCCGGCCATGTTGCGAATGAAAAGACGGCGTGCTTCGGCTTCCTGGAACAGCTCGCCTTCCGTATTCAGGTAGGGGTTTGCATAGGCCAAAAAACGGATGCCTCGCGCTGCCAGGTCGGCAATGCGGCGCGGCAGGTCGGGATAGCGTTGTGCATCCCATTGCCAGTTCCAGAACAGACGGCGGCCGAAGGGGGTTTGCCGGATGCCGGCCCAGTCCTCGCACCACAGGCCGGCGACATGGACGCCGGCGTCGATGATCCGCTCCAACCGCTCGAAGCTGCGCGCGCCGTCCTTCAGCCCGATGATCGCGCCCGTATCGGTCCACGCCGGGAGCGCGGGCGGGCGGCCGAGACGACCCGACAGCGATGTCACCAGACCGTCGAGATCCGCAGCGTGCAGCTCCAGCGTCAGGGGCAGCGCCCAGACTTCCAGTTCGTGAAACGTCTCGTGCCGGAAATCCAGCGCCGTATAGGCGGTGGTTTCGAGATGCACGGCATAGCGGCGCGACGAGACGAAGCTCGGCTGCGGATAGTAGGTCATCCACCATGCCCCGCCGCGACTTCCATCGCGGTCCGCATGCCAGGTCAGCAGGTTGCCCGGATCGCGCCCGACGCCCGGCTCGGAGACCCAAAGCGGGAACCTGCGGCCGCGCAGATCGAGATACGAGAATTGCTCTCCGCCGCCCCAGACATGCTCTTCCGGCTCGGCGAGCAGGCGTATCCACACCCGATTGATCGCCGGGTCGGTCGCGGTGAAAACAAGTGTCGCGCTTTCATCGTCGGCAGCGACTTCTATCGAGACGACCGGCCGAGCCGAACTGTCGGTGTGACAGTCGAGCCGCCAGCCGGATGCGGCCGACACCACAGCCACATGCCGCAGCGCGATCCGCTCGGTCAGGTAGTCCTCGATGTCGAAATAGCCGTTGTGCATCGCGATTTGCGGATCACCGCGGCCAACGAACAGGAATGGCGCGCCGGGGACGTGCCGGATCAGCTTCCTGCCAGCCAGCGCAAGTGTAAATCCGTCGGCGTCGGTCTCGATCTGCATGCGCCTCAGCCCTTTATGCCGCCGGCGGTCAGTCCGGCCAGGATACGCTGCTGGAACAGGATGATCAGCGCGGTCACCGGTACGATTCCGACCACCAGGGCGGCCGAAATCTCCGGCCAGGGAAAAGCGAATTCGCCTTGGTACAACGTGATCCCCACCGGCAAGGTGCGGTACGCCGGGTTGGAGTTGAACGAGAGCGCCAGCAGGAACTCGTCCCAGGAATTAACGAATGCCAGGATTCCCGCGGTTGCCAGGCCGGGGGCCGAGAGTGGCAACAAGACCCGTACCAACGCGCCGACCCGCGTGCTGCCGTCCACCATCGCCGCGTTTTCCAGGTCCACCGGAATGCTTTCGAAGAAACTCACCAGCACCAGCGTGCAGATCGGCAGACTTAGGACCGTGTACGGCAGCACCAGCGCGATATACGTGTTGAGCAGACCGAGCGCGCGCAGGGTCTGAAACAGCGGCACGAGCAGCGTCACCAGCGGGAACGTGGATACCGCGATGATCGCTGCCAATGCGAGGTCACGAAACGAAATTTCAAGCCGCGCCAGCGCATAGGCGGCCATGACCGACACCAGCAGCGTCAGTGCGGTGGATGCGGTGGCCACGATCAGGCTGTTGACCAGGTAGCGCAGCAGCGGCTGATCGTGGAAGGCGTGCACGTAGTTCGCCAGCGTTGCCGCGGCGGGCAGATAGGTGATCGGCGTGCGCGTCAGCTCCGCTTCGGTTTTGAGCGACGTAAGCAGGATCCAAATTGCCGGAAACAAGCCGTTGACCAGCACCAGGACGGCGGCAATCGACCGCAGCGGCGCGCCCTGCGGGATCAAGGACCGCGGGATCAAGCCCCGGGGGATCAAGCCCCGGGGGATCAAGCCCCGGGGGATCACGTCTGGACCCTGATCTGGCGCAGATAGACAACGCTGACGACCATGCTGATCAGGAACATGATCACCGCCAGTGTGGAGCCGTAGCCCAGGTCAAGGAACTCCACCGTGTTCTGATAGACGTACATCGCCAGCGTGCGCGTGGCATCGCCAGGACCGCCGCGGGTCATGGTGAACGGGATGTCGAAGGTCTGCAGCGCGGTGATGGTGCGGAAGATCATCGCCACCACGATCGCCGGCCGCAGCATGGGCAACGTGATGGAGACGAACTGGCGGATCCGTCCTGCCCCGTCCACATCCGCCGCCTCGTACAGTTCAGGCGGAATCGTCTGCAATCCGGCAAACAGGATCAGCGCCACGAAAGACGATGTCTTCCAGATCGTGGTGATGCAGATCGCCACCATCGCCAGCACCACGGAATTGAACCAGATTGGCTGCGGCAGACCGGCTCTGCGCAGCAGGTCGTCCACGACGCCGTATTGGGAGTTGAAGAACCAGGCGAAGATCAGGCCGGTGAAGGCGAGTGGAAGTGCCCACGGCACCAGCAGTGCCAACCGGACCGGCCAGCGCCGCCGGAACGGCAGGTTGGCGACCAGCGCCAGGATCATGCCCGCTATCAGCGCTCCCGGTACGGTTACCACGGTAATGATCGCGGTGTTCTTCAGCGTCTGCCAGAATACCGGATCTTGCACGACTGAAACATAATTGCCGGCCCCGGCGAATTGCGCCGGCAGCCCGGAGGTCAGGTTCAATTGCAGGAAGCTGGTCCAGACCAATCTGGCTACTGGATAGATCACGATCAACGCCAGGAGCAAAAAGGTCGGTGCGAGCAAAACCGCGGCAAGTACCGGCGGCCGCGGATCCAGCCAGGAGCGATGCCTGACGGAGGTCGGTCGCGCACCTGCTAAGGACACGGACATAGTGTCAACGCAGCACGCGCCGCAGCCGTGCACCCATTTCCGCGGCGCCGGCCTCGGGTGTCTTGATGCCAGCCAGCACGGCGTTCACGGTAGAACGGATTATCTCGCTGACCTGATTGTAGATCGGCACCGCCGGGCGCGAGCGTGCCGTCTGCACCACTGGCAGCGCCTGCGCGAACCAAGGATCGGCCTTCAACACCTCCGGGTCCTGGTACAGCGCCGGGAACACCGGCAGCAGCGAGGCATCCACCGCGAGCAGTTTGGAGATGTCCGGCGTCGACAGGAACTTCACGAGCTTCAGGGCGTCATCGCGATGTCTCGAAAAGGCCGACGCGCCCCATTGCCACCCGCCGAGGCAGCTCGCCGGCTTGCCGCCCGGAACCGACGGCAATACCGCGACGGCGACCTTGCCCCGTACCGCTGAGTCAGATCCCTGGAAATCGGCCCAGCCGTACGACCACAGCACTGCAAACACGGCCTTCCCGGCCTGAAAGTCCTTGCGCGTATCGTCGGTCGCGATTTCGGCCACGTTCTTCGGCGCCACACCCTGCTTCACCAGATCGGCCCACATTGCCAGCGCCTTGGTTGCGGTTGGCTGATCGAACGTCAGGTGGCCGCCCTGCTCCAATGACTGTCCCATGCTCCAATAGGGTAACAGGAAGGTGCAGACGGCGCCCTCGATCGCTTTGCCCTGGAAGTTCAGCCCCTGCAGCGAGGGATCGTGTTCACCGGCCAGAATTGTCTTCGCCTCGGACGCCAGTTCGTCCCAGGTTGCCGGTGGTTTCAGGTGGTATTTGTCGAGCAAGTCCTTGCGGTAATACAGGAACATTGCGTCGGCAAAGGCCGGGAGCGCCACGACATTGCCGCCCACAGTGTCGGCCTTGGCGTATTCCGGCAGGTATTGCTGCATGAACTTGTCTGGATCACCGATGGAACTATTCAGCGGCACCAGCCATTTCGCCGCGGCGAATTGCGCCGGGCGAATGATGTCGAGCAGGAACGCGTCGAGCGAGCTGTCGCTGGCCGACAGCACGGTGTTGAGGTACTGTGCCTGCACGTCGGAGGTTGCCCCGCCCACTTCAATTTGCACGCGCAGACCCGGATTGGCCGCTTCAAACCGATCCAGCGCCTTCCGTATCGTTGGCTGCGACACCTGGCCGGAAACGAACACTTTCAGCACCGTGTCCGCACGGGCGGGCATCGCCAGCAGCATCGCGAGACAGATCAGCGAAAGCCGGAGCAGCATCGCACGGTTCCTTCCCTGGACGCAGCAGCCTAGGCTAGAACCATGGCAGACCGAAATGGGCTGACCGCTTGCAGCGGAGGCTTTCCCGGATCACCCTGACAACAACACTATGAGGACGTACATGGCCCGACCACCGCCCGTCTGGCGTTCCATGCTGTTCGTGCCGGTGACCGCACCGCGTTTCGTCTCCGGCGCGGCGGGTCGCGGGGCCGACGCGGTCATTCTGGATCTGGAGGACTCCGTCGCGACGAGCGCAAAAGAGCGGGCGCGGGAATTGTTGCCCGATGCGATTCCGCAGGTCGCGTCACAAGGCGCGGATGTGCTGGTTCGGATTAACCGCCCCTGGCGATTGCTGGTGCGTGATCTGGAGGCGGCAGTGATTCCCGGCATTGCCGCCCTGATGCTGACCAAGGTGGATAGCGCGGAGCATGTATGGGCGGTCGCCGAGATCGTGCAGGAGCTGGAAAACGAGCGCGGGCTGCCGGCCGGCGGCATCTCGTTTGTGGTTCTGGTTGAAACCGCTGCCGGCTTCTTCCGGATGGAGGCGATCGCGCGCGCCCATCCGCGGGTGCTGGCGATCAGCCTGGGTGCGGAGGATTTCGCGCTCTCAGTCGGTATGCTGCCGGAACCGGAGGGACTGTTCTATCCGAAGCAACACACGATCTTCGCCGCCCGTGCCGCCGGAATCATGCCGCTTGGGTTTGTCGGCACAGTGGCGGACTACAAGGACCAGGAAGCCTTCCGGGCGATCGTGCGACGGTCGCGGCGACTGGGATTCGTGGGTGCGTCGTGCATCCACCCGTTGCAGGTGCCGGTGCTGAACGAGGAGTTTTCTCCGGGCGCTGACGAAGTGGAGCAGGCGCGGCGGATGGTGACGGCGTATGACACGGCATTGGCGGCTGGCACCGGCGCGGTGGAGTTCGAGGGTAGGATGATCGACATCCCGGTGGTGGAGCGAGCGAAAACGGTGCTGGCACGGGCCGAGGCTATCTCGGCGCGACTGGCCCGCGGCGGGAAGCGATGATCGACCCTGCTCGCCTGTTCACGCCTGATCGGCCTCGGCGCCCCAATGTGATGGCACGCGATCATGTCGTGGTGTCGGGGCATTACTGGGCTTCGCTGGCGGGGCTACAGGTGCTGGAAGCCGGCGGCAACGCGGTTGACGCCGGTGTCGCCACCGGCTTGGCGATCGATGTACTGGAAAGCCAATATGTCGGCTTCGGCGGAGTGGCGCCGATCATGCTGCATCTCGCCGAACGGAACGAGGTCATCGTGGTCAGCGGCGTAGGGCCGTGGCCGGCGGCGGCGTGTGCAGAATATTTCCACACGCATCATGGCGGGCGCATTCCAGATGGCATCCTGCACACGGTGGTCCCGGCCGCGCCGGCCAACTGGATCGCGACGCTGGAACGCTACGGGACCATGTCATTCGGTGACGTGGCGGCCGCCGCGATCCGGTTTGCGCGCGACGGGTTTCCGACATACCCGTTCCTGGCCGAGATCATCGCCGCAAAGCAGGATGAAATCCGGCAATGGTCGGATACCGCGGCAATCTTTCTGCCCGGGGGACGCGTGCCGGACGTGGGATCGTCGTTCGTGCAGGCCGGTCTTGCGCGCACACTGCAATACATGGCCGACGAGGAGCGGACGCGTTCGTCGGAGGGTCGGCGGGCCGGACTGCGTGCTGCGCACGACGCATTCTATCGCGGCGATATCGCCGCCGCCATTGCACGGCACCAACGCGAAAATGGGGGTTGGCTGACCGAAGACGACCTCGCCGCGTTTCAGGCACGCTTCGAGCCAGCCTGCCGCGGCACGTTCCGCGGTACGGAAATATACGCGTGCGGCCCATGGTCGCAGGGCCCAATGCTGCTGGAGGCGTTGAACATCATCGAGTCGCTGGACCTGCGCGCAATGGGGCACAACAGCGCGGAGTACATCCACGCCGTCGTCGAGGCGCTGAAACTCGCCGCTGCTGATCGCGAAGCCTGGTTCGGCGATCCGGACTTCGAGGACGTCCCGCTGGAGATTTTGTTGTCCGAGCCGTACACGGCAATGCGGCGTGCGCTGTTCGACCCAGGCCGCGCCTGGCCGACGATGCCACCGGCCGGCGATGCCGGGCGCCCTGCCCGCCCCTGGCACCCCGACCCTTCCGCCGCTGGCCAGACCGGCTCTGCGCGTCCGGCTACATCCTTCCTGTGCGTCGCCGATCGGCACGGCAACATCTTCGCCGCCACGCCCAGTGACGGCACCATTGGCGGCCCCGTCGTGCCGGGAACCGGCATCCTGCCGTCCATGTGGGGATCGCGCGGCTACACCGCACCCGACCATCCGGCGCGCATCGGTCCCGGCCGGCGACCGCGCATGTCCGCCAACCCCGCAATCGCCATCCGTCCCGGCGAGTGGATCATGCCGTTCGGGTCCCCCGGCAGCGAAGTGCTGGGGCAGGCGATGATGCAGGCGTTCCTGAACATGGCGGTGTTCGACATGGACCCGCAATCGGCGGTGGAGGCACCGCGTGTGGCAAGCTATTCGTGGCCCGAATCAGCACTGCCGCATTCGTATCATCCGGGACGCCTGAATGTTGAGCCCGATATCGGCGAAGATGTCATCGCGACCCTCGCGGCGCTCGGCCACCGGATCGAGCGCTGGCCGGCACGCAAATATCTTGCTGGCTCGGTGTGCGCGATCCTGTCCGACCGGCAAAGCGGCGTGAAGTGGGCGGGGGCCGATCCACGCCGCACCGCATATGCGATTGGGTGGTGATCCCGTTACAGACATAACTGAAACTGACGGAGACGTTCGAGCATGAAGATCACGGCGCTGGTTCCGTGGCTGGTCCGCGTGCAGGGCACCAGTTGGGGAGAGTATTTTTTCGTCGAGGTGAAGACCGACCAGGGCGTGACGGGCTGGGGAGAGATCACCACGACCACACGGATGGCCAATCGTGCGGTGGCGGGAATCATTCGGCAATTGAACGATCTTCTGGTCGGTGAGGATCCGGCGCGCATCGAGCATATCTGGCACAAGGTGTTTCGATCGTTCACCTATATGGGCACGCGGGGGGCGACCTCGCACGTGGTCAGCGGCATCGATATTGCGCTGTGGGACATTCGCGGCAAGGTGCTGGGGTTGCCGGTCTATGAGCTGCTGGGCGGGAAGCTGCGGGACGATATCCTGCTGTACACTCATCCGGAGCGGTCGAAGATGGATACCGACGAAGGGCTGGAGCGGGAAATCCGCGGCATTGTCGAGTCCGGCCATACGGCGCTGAAGTTCGACCCGTTCCCGCATCTGGGCGCCGGCGGATCACACAACGACGATTACCTGGACGGAGAAATGAGCCGGGAAGGCGAGAAGATCGCCGCCCGGATGACCGCGCGGGTGAGAGAGATTGCCGGCCCGGATGTCGAGGTGCTGATTGATGCGCACGGTCGGTTCAATGTGCCGACCGCCATCCGGTTGTGCCGGGCGCTGGAGGATGCCGGCAACATCGACTGGTTCGAGGAACCCGTTCCGGTTGAAAGCTACCACGCGTTGCAGCAGGTGCGCGAGAAGGTCCGGGCGCATATCACGGTAGGGGAACGACTGCATACGCGGTGGGAGTTCGTGCCGATTTTGGAGAACCGGCTGGCGGACTACATCATGCCGGACGTGACCTGGACCGGCGGGATCACCGAACTGAAGAAGATCGCGACGATGGCGGAGGCATACTATGTGCCGATCTCACCACATGACGCCAGCGGGCCGATCAACGTGCTGGCCGGAGCGCATGTGATGATGACGGTGCCAAATTTCTATCGGCTGGAGACCTCGCGGTGGGATCTGAGCAGGTATAACCAGTTCATCCAGGAACCACTGAATAATTCGGGTGGGCGGTTGCACATGACGAGCGCGCCGGGGTTGGGAGTGGAGATGAACATGGATTATCTCCGCGCGAATGCGCTGGACGGGTTCGGCGGATAGCACCGCTGCGTCTTCCCTGCCGAAAAAAACGGTTGCACACGGAGGGCACAGAGGGCTGCACGGAGAGCCACGGAGACGTCACATGACAAAGCGTCGCAGCCCGTCTTTCAGCCGTAGTGAGCTAAAGTACAGCAGCAAACCGACCCGGTATCCGCCGAGGCGCAGATAGGTCAGAATCTGTGCCTCGTGGACGGCTGCAACAGCCACCACAGACTTGATCTCGACGACCAGCCGTTGGGCGACGACGAGGTCAGCCCGGAAGCCGGTGTCCAGTCGTACGTCCCGATCAACGATCAGAACGCCGATTTGGCGTTCGAACGCAATTCCCGCCTGGGTCAACTCGAAGCAGAGACACGCCTCGTAAGCTGATTTAAGGAGTCAGGGGCCCGAGCTGCCGGTGAACTTGGATCGCGAAACCAATCACCCGCTCCGTGAAAGGGCCATCCAGCAGGATGGCCCTACTCCGTGGTTCTCTATGGGTCCTCCTGTGGTTCTCTGTGTGAACCCCTTTCCGAACCCCGCACTCCAATGTCGGCAACGCCCCATGTGCCGCCGCATCGAACAGATGCAACCGCCGCTGGTCGAACTCTATCCACACGCGAACATACGGCGCCAAACGCTTCTCCGGCGGCACACTAAGTAGGGCGCGCGACCCGACCCTCGATGTGCCGCTCGACCTCGACGGACAGGTTCTCGTGGTGGACCCGGACGGCGGCCACTGGGTCAGGGTCGCAGTGACGCGAGTGCTGGCATCGTCGGAGAAGCCCATGGGCTGAATTAGTCGCTCACGCTGCACGGGTCGGACGGCGAGCGGCTGGTCGGATTCGACAATGCCCATCCGGTGGAGCGGCAGAAGCGGGGCGGGCCGCAGGACCATCGCCACCGGCTGCGGGCGATCGGGGCTTGAGAGTACCGGGACGCGGCAACCCTGCTCGCCGACTTCTGGGGCACCGTGGACACGGTGTTGCGCGACAGAGGACTGGATCGCCCGCGCCCGGCGTTCGCAGTTCTGTTCGGAAATGGCGTCCCGTAGGGGATTCGAACCCCTGTTGCCGCCGTGAGAGGGCGGTGTCCTGGGCCTCTAGACGAACGGGACCGCGCCGGCCACCTGGCTTCTAGGCCACACGGATCGCCGCTTCAAGCATCGCTCGGCCCCCCGTTGCACCCCGGCCCGCTGCTGGCTAGCTTCCGCCGCTTCAAAGGACCGGCCGATGATCACCATCTTGTTCACCCTGATCCGCTACGTCGTCTGGATCTACATGTGGGCCATCATCCTGGCCGCAGTGTACAGCATGCTGGTGGCGTTCGGGGTGCTCGATACCCGCAACCGGATCGTCTGGTCGATCGGGGACTTCCTGTTCCGCGTCACCGAACCGGTGCTGCGCCCGATTTCGCAGTGTGCTGCCCAATTTCGGCGGCATCGATATCAGCCCGTGGATCGTTGTCATCGTGATCCAGCTCGTCGTCTTCCCGGTGCTCGACCGCCTCGAAGCCGCTATCGTGTATGGCGCATGGCGGGCACTCGCGCTCTGATGAGCTTCTGGACCGCCCGGGCCGACGCCATCCAGGTCGCCGTGAAGGTCCATCCGTCAGCGCGCCGTCCTGGTTTGCATGAACCGGCCATCACCGCGCACGGCTGCCGCCTGCCCATCGCGGTCACTGAACCGCCGGAGGACGGACGCGCCAATCGCGCCGCCTGCGTTGCCCTGGCCCAGGCGCTCGGTGTCGCCCCATCCTCGGTGACCGTCGCCGCCGGTGCCTCCAACCGCAACAAGCTGCTGCGCGTCGCCGGCGATCCGACCGCGCTCGCGGCACGCCTCCAGGCGCTATGACCGCGCGCATCATCGACGGCAAAGCCATCGCCGCCGCACTGCGCGCCCGCATCACCGACCGCGTGAGCACCCTCGGCTACCGGCCGAGCCTCGTCGTGCTGCTGGTCGGCGACGACCCGGCCAGTGCCGTCTACGTCCGCAGCAAGGATCGCGCCGCCAACGCGGCCGGTATCGCCGCGACCACCATTCGCCTTCCGGCCACCATCAGCCAGACCGATCTGCTCGCCGAGGTCGCCCGCCTCAACGCGGATCCGGCAACCGACGGTATCCTCGTGCAGTTGCCGCTGCCGGCCCAGATCGACACCGCTTCGGTGATCGAAGCGGTCGATCCGGCCAAGGATGTGGACGGTTTCCACCCGTTCAATGCCGGGCGCCTCGCGGCTGGCCGGGCCGCGCTGGTGCCTTGCACCCCGCTCGGCGTCATGAAACTGCTGGAAGCCGCCGCCGTGCCCATCGAGGGCGCACGCGCACTGGTGCTCGGCCGTTCCGGCATCGTCGGTCGTCCGATGGCCGCGCTGCTGCTGGGCGCCAACGCCACCGTCACCGTCGCCCATTCCCGCACCCGGAACCTGCCGGAAGAATGCCGCCGCGCCGATCTGCTCATTGCCGCCACCGGCCGCGCCCGCATGGTTCGGGGGGAGTGGATCGCCCCAGGCGCCACGGTGATCGATGTCGGTATCAACCGCCTGCCCGATGGCAGCCTGGTGGGCGATGTCGCCTATGACGAGGCGCGGGCGCGGGCCGGCGCGATTACGCCGGTTCCCGGAGGGGTCGGCCCGATGACCATTGCCTGCCTGCTGGAGAACACTCTCACCGCCGCGCTGATGCGCCGACGCGGCTGATCAGAAATCGATGCAGCGGCCGTTCCGCTCCCAGTCACCGTAGCGGGTCGGCTCAGGCCCCTTCGGCCCGCCGATTTCCTTAGGCTTTGATGCTTGGGGTGCCTGGTCGGGCTGCGGACCAGCGGCCGGCTTCGATTTACCAGGTTTCACTTCGTTTGTCGCGGCGCTCATCCCGCTAAGATGGAACCGCGAGCCCAAACGGACAATGCCGAACGGACAAAGGAGCAAGCACATGCCAGCAGCAGCAACACCCACCGACCAGCGGCTTGCCGGCAAGGTGGCGATCGTTACCGGTGCCGGTTCGCGCGCGGATGGCATCGGCAACGGGCGCGCAACCTCCATTCTGCTCGCGCGTCATGGCGCGCGCGTCACGCTGGTCGATCAGGTGCGCGAATGGGTCGAGCGCACGCGTGCGATGATCGAAGCCGAGGGCGGCACCTGCCAGACCACCCTCGCCGACGTCACCCAGCCCGCCGACTGCGCCCGCATCGTGCAGGAAACCGTCGCCCGATGGGGCCGGCTGGATAGCCTGGTCAACAATGTCGGCATCTCCGGCCCGCCCGGCAACGCGGTCGAGGTGGATCTGGAAGCCTGGGACAAGGCGCTGCGCGTCAACATCACCTCGATGATGTTGATGGCGAAATACGCAATCCCCGAGATGGTGAAGGCGGGCGGCGGCGCGATCGTCAATATCGCTTCCTACGCCGGCCTGTTCGGCGGGCACCCGGCGCTGCTGTATCCCACCTCGAAAGGCGCGGTCATCAATATGACGCGGGCGATGGCGACGCACCACGCCGCTGACGGCATCCGCGTCAACGCGGTCGCGCCCGGTATGGTCTACACGCCGATGGTCTATGCCGGCGGCATGACAGAGGACATTCGTGAGGCACGCAAGAACCGCTCGCTGCTGAAAATCGAAGGCACCGGCTGGGACGTCGGCCATGGTGTGCTTTATCTGGTGAGCGACGAATCGCGCTGGGTCACCGGCATTGTGCTGCCCGTGGATGCCGGCGCATCGGCCGCCCCGTCGGCCTATCCCGCCCGGCGCGGCGACCCGGCGATGCGCTGACCGACTGCCTACCCCACTGGCGGTTGGTATCGAGCAGAGAAGCACCGGTCCGGCGACGCCCTTATTTCGATATCGATCCTGAACGCGGATGAGCTCTGCTCCATACCTCCAGCAATTGATGCGTCTCGACTTCGGTGTAGCGCTGGGTGGTGGACAGGCTCGCGTGGCCCAGCAATTCCTGGATGCTGCGCAGATCCCCGCCAGCCGCCAGCAAGTGCGTGGCAAACGAATGTCGCAGCGCGTGCGGCGTGGCGTGCTCTGGCAGGCCACGCGTCCGGCGGAACTGCCGCATGGTGCGCTGCGCCACCGCCGGGTCGAGCCGACCGCCGCGCACCCCCACGAACAACGGGCTGCCCGGCTGGCGATCCGGGTGCCGCGCGAGCCAGGCGGCCACCGCTTCCCGTACGATCGGCAGTACCGGAACAATCCGCTCCTTCCCGCCCTTGCCCGTAATGCGCAGCATGGCGGAAGAGCCGGGCAAAGGCGCGTCTCGCACATCCAGACCCAGCGCCTCGGCGATCCGCAGCCCGCAGCCATACAGCAACGTGAACAGGGCGACATCACGGGCCTGGACGACGGCGCTGTCGGAGTGCTCGCCGATCTCGGTGCTGACCGCCCGCGCATCCGGCGGTGGCAGCGGGCGCGGAGCGGGACGCCGCGAGCGCGGTGTGGCAATCAGTCGAATTGCCGGGTTTTCCACCCCGTGGCGGCGCGCGAGAAAACGGTAGAAGCCACGTACCGCGGCGAGTTGGCGAGCACGGGTGGCAGCGGTCAGCCCGGCCGCGTGCGCCGCCGCCAGCCAGGCGCGGAAATCTGCCGCGGTCAGCTCCGCCAGCGCCCGCGTGTCGGGCTCAGCGCCAAGATGACCGGTGAGGAAACCCAGAAAATCAGCGAGGTCCGATCCATACGCCTCGACCGTGAGAGCGGCGGCGCGGCGCTCATGTTCCAGCCATTGCAAGAAGCTCTGGCGCGCCGCCTGCCCGGTCATGAACACGGGAGACTATTTACCGTCCAAGCGCGGCACCGACCGCGCGGCCAAGAAACGCAAGCGTTCCGCCGCCCTGGGCTGGATCCAGGCGGGACAGGTCCCGATTCGCCAAGGCGAGCAAAGCGGGCGGGCCTGCCCACGAGACCCGCACGAGCGCGTCGTGCCGTGCCAGGCGTGCGGCCTCGGCGTGCAGCAGCGCGGCATCCTGGGGATCGGTGCGGAACACGACGTCGCGGCCGTCCAGCAGGCGCGCGACCGTGCCGGCCGGCAGCGTGCGTGTGCCAGGGAGCCAGGCTTCCGCGCACAGGCTCGCATCGTCGATCGCCAGAATGCCGGGAAATTCCCCGGCGATGCATTCGGCCGGATCGTCCGTGTCAATCAGCGCCAGAACCGCCGACTGAACCCGCCGCGCCAGCCCGGCGGCAGCCCGGCCGGCCGCCAGCACGCCGTTCGCATGGGCAGCCATCTCCGCGGCGCGGGCCCGCTCGGCCTGCAGCATCGCCGCCATATGGTCGGCCATCGCGTCGCCATGCACGCGCTGCGGCGGGGCTAATATTCGATACAGCTCGGGATGTTCGGCCAGCCATGCCGGATGGGCGCGCAGAAAGGCCTCGACGACTGCCGCGTCTACCTCGTCGGAGTCCTGCTCCGGCAGGGGCATTGGTGGGACGATCAGATGATCTGCTGGCCCGTCTTGGCCCAGTCGGCAAGGAAGGCCGCCAGCCCCTTGTCAGTCAGCGGATGATTGAACAAGGAACGCAGCACAGCGGGCGGAACCGTGGCAACGTGAGCGCCAAGCTTCGCGGCCTCCACCACATGCATCGGGCTGCGCACGCTGGCGACCAGCACCTCAGTCTTCAGGTAAGGGTAATTGCGGAAGATGGTGAGAATGTCCGCGATCAGCCCCATGCCGTGCTCACCGATATCGTCCAGCCGACCGACGAACGGGCTGACGAAGGTGGCACCGGCCTTTGCCGCCAGCAACGCCTGGGCGGCGGAGAAGCACAGCGTGACGTTCACCATCGTGCCGTCGTCGGCCAGTTTGCGGCACGCCCGCAGCCCGTCGGGCGTCAGCGGCACCTTGATCGTGACGTTGCGGGCGATTTCCCGCAGCACGCGGGCTTCGGCCAGCATGTCCTCGAATTTCGTGGCGGCGACCTCGGCACTGACCGGTCCGGGGACGATCGCGCAGATTTCGGCGATGACGTCCCGCATCCGCTTGCCGGACTTCGCGACCAGCGAGGGGTTCGTGGTGACCCCATCCAGCAGGCCGCTATCGGCCAGTGACTTGATCTCCGCCACATCGGCGGTATCGACAAAGAACTTCATGTTTATCCGGTTTCTGCTACAGGGCCGTGAGGACGATATACGATGAATGCGGTCGAGCGGAAGCAAGTCGTGCGCCGCCTGCCGGTGATGCTGGCTTATCCGTTCCCCGGCCCGTTCGACTACCGCGTACCGGCAGAGCTGGATCCGGCCCCCGGGGACGTGGTGCTGGTGCCGCTGAACGGGCGCGAGACGATCGGCGTGGTGTGGGATGGACCCTCCGACCTGCCGGCGCCCGACCACAAGCTGAAGCCGATCGCAGCGGTGCTGG
Organism: uncultured Pseudomonadota bacterium; assembly: GCA_963777625.1. Lineage (GTDB taxonomy): Bacteria > Pseudomonadota > Alphaproteobacteria > Acetobacterales > Acetobacteraceae > DATDIC01. Next base: position 88,507 of record CAVZRO010000040.1, read on the forward strand.
ACACACCGCCGATGCGGCCGGCGTTGCGGCGATTTATCGATTGGATGGCCGCATATACCCTCGCTCCGCCCGGCGAGGTGATGGCAATGGCGCTGCGGGTGATCCCACCCGAGACGGGTCCGGCATCGGTCGGATGGCGGCGAGCGGTGCCTGAAGCGGGGGCGGATGCGCCCGCCGCAAAAATCACCGCGGCCCGCCAGCGAGTCCTGGCCGCCCTGGCAAACCAGGAGCCGCTGACCACTGGTGAGCTTGCGCGGTCGGCAGGGGTGGGTTCGCCGGTGGTCCGAGGCATGGCGGATGCCGGGTTGCTGACATCGACGCCGCTGCCGGCAAGGCCGGCATTCGTGCGGCCAGACCCCGACCATCCGGGACTCGCACTGTCACCCGAGCAGGAGCACGCCAGCGCCGTGCTACGCCGGGCGGTTGCTGACGGGTTCGGGGTGACGTTGCTGGATGGGGTCACCGGGTCGGGCAAGACGGAAGTCTATCTGGAAGTGGTCGCCGCCTGTCTGCGCGCCGGCCGCCAGGCGCTGGTGCTGCTGCCGGAGATCGCCCTGTCCTCGCAATGGCTGGAACGGTTCGCCGCCCGCTTCGGCGTTTCACCGGCGGTCTGGCACTCCGATCTGCCGTCGCGCACGCGCCGGATCACGTGGCGGGAAGTGGCCGCCGGGCGCGCGCCGGTGGTAGTCGGCGCCCGGTCGGCGCTGTTCCTGCCGTTCCCCGATCTGGGGCTGATCGTCATCGATGAGGAGCACGAGACGGCGTTCAAGCAGGAAGACGGGGTGGTGTACCACGCGCGCGACATGGCGGTGGTGCGGGGGCGCTTCGAACAGGCCGCCGTGGTGCTGGTCTCGGCCACACCCAGCATGGAGACACTGGCCAATGTCGAGGCCGGACGCTACCGGCGGATCTCACTGACAACCCGGCATGCCGGCGCACGCCTGCCGGAGATCATGGCGATCGATCTGCGCGCCACGCCGCCAGAACGGGGCCGGTTCCTCGCGCCTCTGCTGATCGAGGCGGTGCGCGACACGCTGGCGCGGGGGGAGCAGGCGATGCTGTTCCTCAATCGCCGCGGCTATGCCCCGCTGACCTTGTGCCGCGCCTGCGGGCATCGGATGCAGTGCCCGAACTGCACGGCCTGGCTGGTGGAACATCGCACCCGGCACACGCTGCAATGCCACCATTGCGGCCACGCGATCCCCATCCCCGACACCTGCCCGGAATGTGGCGCGGCACACAGCCTGACCCCGGTGGGACCGGGCGTGGAGCGGATCACCGAGGAAGCCGCGGCGTTGTTTCCTGATGCACGCCGGCTGGTGATGGCGAGCGACACGATGCCGGGCCCGAAAGCGGCCGCCGACGCCTCCCGGGCAATCGCCGAGCGCACGGTCGATCTGATCATCGGCACGCAGATCGTCGCCAAGGGCTGGCATTTCCCGTTCCTGACGCTGGTGGGCGTGGTCGATGCCGACCTGGGGCTGGCGGGCGGCGACCTGCGCGCGGCGGAGCGGACCGTGCAGCTTCTGCACCAGGTTGCCGGGCGCGCGGGCCGCGCGGAGGCGCCGGGACGGGTGATGCTGCAGACCTTCTCCCCGGAACATCCGGTGATGCGGGCGCTGGTCGAGGGCGATCTGGAGGGATTCATCGCCCGCGAGGCGGAGCAGCGCCGGCCGGGCCACTGGCCGCCCTACGGTCGGCTGGCGGCGCTGATCGTGAGCGCGGATGCGTCACACGTCGCCGATCACGTCGCCCGGGAGCTGGGCCGGACCGCGCCGCATGGGCCAGGGATCAACGTGCTCGGACCGGCGCCGGCACCGCTGGCGATCCTGCGCGGGCGGCATCGGCGGCGGCTGCTGCTGAAGACCCGGCGGGACATCGCGGTGCAGCCGATCCTGCGTGAGTGGCTGGAGAAGGTTCCAGTGCCACGCGGGGCACGGGTGGAGGTGGATGTCGACCCGATGTCATTCCTGTGACCCGTTGGGGGATTTCGGCCGGGGGATTTCGGCCGGTGGCCAAACCTGCCGCGCCATCTATAACTGCCGATCAGGCAGCCGTGCCGCCGGCCGGCACCATGCCCGGCCCGACACGTTGCGTGACTGATCTCAGGAGCAACAACCTATAGTGACCCCCCTCCAGCCCGTCCGGGGTACCCACGACCTGATCGGCGAGGAACAGCGCCGCCATCAGCACGTGATCGACACCGCCCGCCGCATTGCCGCGACCTATGGCTTCGACGAATGGACCACGCCGGTGTTCGAGGACACGCGCGTCTTCTCGCGCACCCTCGGCGAGACCTCCGACGTGGTCACCAAGGAAATGTATTCCTTCACCGATCGCGGCGGTGACGCCATCACGCTGCGGCCCGAAGCCACCGCCGGCGTCTGCCGTGCGCTGGTGAGCAACGGGCTGACCCAGGCGCTGCCGCAGAAGGTGTTCTGCGCCGGCCCCATGTTCCGCTACGAACGGCCGCAGAAAGGCCGCTACCGGCAATTCCATCAGATCGACATCGAGCTGATCGGCTCCGCCGAACCGCTCGGCCGATGCCGAGGTGATCGCCTGCGGCTGGGACATTCTGACTGCACTTGGCGTCGCCGCCGACACCGTGCTGGAGATCAACACGCTGGGCGACAAGATAAGCCGCCAATCCTATCGCGACGCTCTGGTCAGCTACTTCACCGCGCATCGGGACGCACTGTCCGCCGACAGCCAGGCGCGGCTGGAACGCAACCCGCTGCGCATCCTGGACAGCAAGGAGGAACGCGACCGCCGCATCGTCGCCGACGCGCCGACGATGGCGCCGCATCTCACGCCCTCCGCCGCCGAGTTCTACGCTGACCTCAAGCGCCACCTGGACAATTTCGGCGTGCCCTATCGCGAGAACCCGCGCATCGTGCGCGGCCTCGACTATTATGGCCACACCGCCTTCGAGTTCGTCACCACCAAGCTCGGTGCGCAGGGCACGGTGATGGGCGGCGGACGCTATGACGGGCTGGTAGAGGAGATGGGCGGCCCGCCAACGCCCGCCGTCGGCTGGGCGGCCGGGATCGAACGGCTAGCCATGTTGCTGGAAGCCGCGCCGGAACCCGCCGCCCCGATCGCGCTGGTGCCGATCGGCGACGCCGCGGAGACCACGGCGATTGCGCTGCTGCAAACCCTCCGCCACGCTGGCATCCGCGCCGAAATGGCCTATCGCGGCAATCTCCGCCGCCGCCTGGAGCGCGCCAACCGGATCGGCGCCCGCGCCGCCGTCATTCTGGGCGAGGATGACATCCAGGCCGGCGTTGCCCAGGTGAAGGACCTGCGTACCGGCGAACAACTCGCTGTACCACTCGCAAAAGTTCCCGATCACCTCGCATGAGTTTTGCCGCCAAGCTGGATCGCATTGCGGCGCGTGCCGAAGAGTTGCGGGCGCTTCTCTCGGAGGGCCTCACCGGGGACGCTTATGTCCGCGCGTCGCGCGAATTGGCGGACATCGAACCATTGGTTGCCCGGATTGACGAACTCCGCGCCGCCGAAACCGCCCGTCATGACGCGGAATCCCTGCTCGCCGATCCGGAGATGCACGAACTGGCGGAAGCCGAGCTGCAAGGGCTGAAAGATCGCATCCCTGCCCTCGCCCACGGGATACGCGTGGCGCTGTTGCCCCGCGACGAGGCCGACGAACGCAGCGCGATTCTGGAGCTACGCCCGGCTGCCGGCGGCGATGAAGCCGCGTTATTCGCGACCGACCTGTTCGCCATGTATCAACGCTATGCGACGCTGCGCGGCTGGCGTTTCGAACTGCTCGATTACAACGATACCGAGTTGGGCGGCCTGAAGGAAGGCATTGCCGAGATCACCGGCCGCAACGTTTTCGCCCGGCTGAAATACGAATCCGGCGTTCACCGCGTGCAGCGCGTGCCCACCACCGAAAGCCAGGGCCGCATCCACACCTCCACGGTGACTGTCGCGGTGCTGCCCGAAGCCGAGGAGGTCGACGTGCAGGTCGAGGACAGCGACCTGCGCATCGATGTGTTCCGTGCCTCTGGCGCCGGCGGCCAGCACGTGAACAAGACGGAAAGCGCGGTGCGCATCACGCATATCCCCAGCGGCATCGTCGTCGCCATGCAGGAGGAAAAAAGCCAGCACAAGAACCGCGCCAAGGCGATGAAAATCCTGCGCGCCCGGTTGTACGAGCAGCAACGCGCGGCGCTGCATGCCACCCGTGCCGCCGACCGCCGTGCCCAGGTCGGAACCGGGGATCGCAGCGAGCGAATCCGCACCTACAATTTCCCGCAGGGCCGCGTCACCGACCACCGCATCGGCCTGACGCTGTACAAGATCGACCGCGTCATGGCCGGCGAGTTGGACGAATTCATCGACGCTCTGACCACCGAGGATCAGGCCACGCGACTGGCCGCGGAGGAGTAGCGCCGGCTTCCGTCAGGCGACCGGCGGCAGGTGCAGTTGCACGATCTCCTTGTTCGATCCGAGCGGCGGAAACCGCTTCAGGATCAGCGGATCATGTCCGGGGATCACATGGTCCGGTCCGTCGGCCAGCGCTTCCATCGTGTCGAACCCGCGCAGCATCCGCGCGACGTCCACCACCACCGGGAACGGGTTGCGTCGCCTGATATTGCCCCACAGATGCGCCGCGTCGCCGGCCAGCACCACCCAGCCGCGTTGCGTCGGAACGCGGATCGACTGGATGCCGCCGGAATGTCCGCCGATCAGGTGCAGCGTGACGCCGGGCGCGATCTCGGCGGTGCCTTCGTGTACTTTCAGCCGGTCCGCGTACAGCGCGCGGATCACGCTTTGCACGTCGTCCACGTCGAACGGGCGGCGCAGGAACGGCTGGCACATGCACGGCCCGGTGCAATAGGCCATCTCCTCCGCCTGGATGTGGAAAGTTGCATTCGGAAAATACTCCATGCCGCCCGCATGGTCCCAGTGCATGTGCGTCAGCACCACGTCCTTTACCGCCGCCGGGTCGATGTCCGCGTCGCGCAGCGCCTCGGCCGGCGAGCACATCAGCTCCCGCCCGCGCCGCTGCGCCGACACTGGATTGAACCCGGTATCCATCACGATGGTACGGCCACCGCCGCGCAGGGCGAACACGAAGAAATCCAGCGGGTCCGGCGCCGCATGATCGTCCGGTATGGTGTAGTTCTGAAACTGCCGCCGTCCATCGAAGATGCCGTAGCGCAACGCCAACACCTCATAGGTCACGCTTGTCATCGGTCGGTTCCTCCGCTCGGGTTCGGTGCGCAGTCAACCAGCTTGCCGCGTTGTTCGGCAATCTTTACCGTCGCCTGCAGCAGCCGCAAAGGAGCCGCCGATGCCCGACGTTCCCGACCGCCCCGAATACCAGGGGGACCTTTTCAAGAAGGGGCTCGCAATCCGGCGTGAGGTGCTCGGCGCCGATTACGTTGATGGCTCGCTCGCGCGTGCGGACGATTTCAACGCCGCGTTCCAGCAGCTCACCACGGAGGTCGCGTGGGGCGCGATCTGGTCCCGTCCCGGACTGCCACGCAAAACGCGCAGCATCGTGAACATCGCCATGCTGGTCGCTCTGAATCGCGGGGCGGAGCTGCGGCTGCATCTGCGCGCCGCGCTAACCAACGGTGTGTCGCGCGACGAGATCAAGGAAATCCTGCTGCAGACCGGCGCATATTGCGGCATCCCTGCTTGCCTGGAAGCGTTCCGCGTCGCCACCGACGTGTTCAAGGAGGTCGATGGCAAGAAGACGGGCGGATGACAGGATTATCCACATGAAATCCGGCTCGCAAACTCGCGGCCAGCGCAAGGCCGGCGAAGGCATGCGGCAAGCCGTCTAGCCGATGCTGGAAACAACGCGTCTGCGTCTGCGCCGGTGGCGCCCGGAGGATCGGGAGCCGTTCGCTGCCTTGAACGCCGATCCACGAGTGATGGACTTCTTCCCCGCCTGCCTCGACCGCGCGGCCAGCGACGCGCAGGTGGATCGCTTCGAAGCGCATTTTGCCGCACACGGGTTCGGCCCCTGGGCCGTCGAGGTTGCCGGAGTGGCGCCGTTCATCGGTCTGGTCGGCCTCGGGATACCGCGTTTCCAGGCGCATTTCACCCCGTGCGTGGAAATTGCGTGGCGGCTCGCGCACGACTACTGGGGCCGCGGATATGCGACGGAAGGGGCGGGTTGCGCGCTGGCGCACGGGTTTTCCACGCTCGGGCTGAACCAGATCGTGGCGTTTACGGCGCGCGACAATCGCCGCTCCCGTGCCGTCATGGAGCGGATCGGAATGCACCGTGACCCGGCCGACGATTTCGAGCATCCGTCACTGCCAGCGGGGCACCGGCTGCGGCTGCACGTACTCTATCGGGGCACCGCCCCGGCTGACGAATAGGAAAGTGGCCGCTGCGCGGTGTCACGCGTGGGGCAGATCCGCATCGGCATCTCGGGCTGGACCTATCCGCCCTGGCGCGGCGTGTTCTATCCGAAAGGACTGACGCAGGCGAAAGAACTGGAATACGCCGCCGGCCAGTTTCGCAGTATCGAGATCAACGGAACCTTCTACGGCCTGCAGCGGCCTGAGTCGTTTGGTGCCTGGGCGGCGCGCACGCCGGATGATTTCGTGTTCTCGGTCAAAGCGCCGCGTTACATTACCCATCTACTGAGGCTGCGCGACATCGAAGTGCCACTCGCCAACTTCATTGCTTCCGGCCTGCTGCGGCTCGGGCCGAAGCTGGGTCCCATCCTGTGGCAGTTTCCGCCGAACTTCGCGTTCGACGCCAGCCGTCTGGAACCGTTCCTGCGGGTCCTTCCACATGATACCGAAGCGGCAGCGACCTTCGCGCGGCGCCACGATGAACGGATGAACGGACGCGCATGGCTGCAGACTGATGCGAAGCGTCCGTTGCGTCACGCCGTGGAAATCCGCCACGACAGCTTCCGATCGCCGGACTTCGTCGCGCTGCTGCGAAGATATCATGTTGCTCTGGTCTGCGCGGACACGGTCGAATGGCCGCGCCTGATGGACGTCACGGCAGACTTTATGTACTGCCGGCTGCACGGGTCGGAGCAGCTTTACGCCAGCGGCTATGATGATGCCTCGCTCGATGCCTGGGCACGGCGGGTTGCAGCCTGGGCGCGCGGCGCCGAACCAGATGATGCGGAACGAGTCGGTCGGGCCGCAGCGCGCCGCCCGTGTGACGTGTTCGTGTATTTCGATAACGACATCAAGGTGCGCGCGCCGCGTGATGCCGCCGCACTGGTGAAACGGGTCGGCAGGCTGCTGCCCGGAACTGGCTGACCCAGTCCGCCCTTACGTAACGCGCTCGATATCCGCTCCACATGCGGCCAGCTTCTGTTCCACCGTTTCAAAACCGCGGTCGAGGTGATAGACGCGGTTCACCACGGTCTCTCCCTGCGCCGCCAGCCCGGCCAGGACCAGTGACACCGAGGCTCGCAGATCCGTCGCCATCACCGGTGCACCGGACAGGCCGGGCACGCCGCGCACGATCGCCGAGGCTCCGTGTACGTTGATCCGCGCGCCCATGCGGTTCAGCTCCGGCACGTGCATGAAGCGGTTCTCGAAGATGGTTTCGGTGACCATCGCCGCGCCATCGGCAACCGACATCAGCGCCATGAACTGTGCCTGCATGTCGGTGGGGAAGCCGGGATAGGGCTCGGTCATCGCGTCAGCGCCATGCAGTCCGTTCAATCGCCGGACCAGCAGCGCATCGGGCTGTTCGATGATCTCCACACCGGCGTCGCGCAGGGTGCGCACCACCGCCCCCAGATGCTCAAGCCGTCCGCCCCGCAATCGCACTTCGCCGCCGGTGATCGCGGCCGCGCAGGCGTAGGTCCCGGTTTCTATGCGATCCGAAATGATCGCATGCCGGGCGCCATGCAGCCGGGGTACCCCCTCGATCACCAGTCGGTCGCTGCCTATGCCCTCTATACGCGCACCCATTGCCACCAGGCAGGTGGCAAGATCGCCGATCTCCGGCTCGCGCGCAGCGTTGGCCAGCACCGTCTGCCCGTCGGCCAGGACCGCCGCCATCAGCAGATTTTCCGTGGCCCCGACGGAGACCGAGGGAAACGTAATCGTCGCGCCGTGCAGCCGCTGCCGGACCGCGGCCTGGATATAGCCCCCCTCCAGCGAAATAACGGCGCCCATCTGCTCCAGGCCCTTAAGGTGCAGATCGACCGGGCGCGCGCCGATGGCGCAGCCGCCGGGCAGGGAAACGCGGGCCTCTCCAGTTCGTGTCAGCAATGGCCCGAGCACCAGCACGGAGGCGCGCATCTTGCGCACGATGTCATACGGCGCCTCGGTATTGGTAATCCTGCCACCGAGCCATAACGTGCGCCCGTCGTCGCCAACCTGCTCGGTCATGATGCCGTGCTGCGACAACAGCGCCGCCATGCTGTGGATGTCGGCAAGATGGGGCACGTTCTCCAGCACCAGCCGCTCTTCGGTCAGCAGGCCCGCGGCCATCAGCGGCAACGTGGCGTTCTTGGCCCCGCCGATCATGATGTCCCCGTGCAGAGGACGGCCGCCACGGATGCGGATACGGTCCATTATCGGCCCGCTACAGCCGCGGCAGCGCCACGCCGCGCTGGCGCATGTATTTGCCCGACTTGTCGGCGTAGCTCGTTTCGCACGGTTCGTTCCCCTGCAAGAACAGAAACTGGCAGATGCCCTCGTTGGCGTGGATCTTGGCCGGCAGCGGCGTGGTATTGCTGATCTCGATGGTAACCTGCCCTTCCCATTCCGGCTCCAGCGGTGTCACGTTCACGATGATGCCGCATCGGGCATAGGTGGACTTGCCCAGGCAGATCACCAGCACATCGCGCGGGATGCGGAAATATTCCACCGTATGGCCCAGCGCGAAGCTGTTGGGCGGGATGATGCAGGTATCGGTGCGACGATCGACGAAGCTGGTGGGCGCAAAATCCTTCGGGTCGATCACCGCCGAGTCGATATTGGTGAAGATCTTGAATTCGTCGGCCACCCGCGCGTCGTATCCGTAGCTGGACAGGCCATAGCTGATCACGCCCTCGCGCTTCTGGGCTTCCACGAACGGATCGATCATGCCGCGCTCCCGCGCCATGCGACGTATCCATCGGTCGGACATGACAGGCATTGGAGGAAGCAACTCCGAACGCGCGGGAATGGTGACGCCCGTCTACCCCAAGCCGATGCCACGGGCAAACCTTCCCGAAGCCACCTCGACCCGGCCGGCGATGACCGATTTTTGCTACCGCTGGCGGGTACTGATAGGCTGCGGCATCACGGGGGAACGTTGGTGATAAGATACGACAATGCGGTCAAGGCGGCCGCCGCTTCGGGGCAACGCATTCGCGGCGTGCACTTCACCTTCGCCGCTGTGGCCGCGATCGAAGTGCTGGTGCAGGCCGCCCAGCTCCAGTTCGTCTATATCGATGGGGAGCATGGCTGCTTCGACTGGGGCGATATCGAAGCCGCCTGCATCGCGGCCGAGCGCCACGACGCCACGGTGATCGCGCGGGTCCCCGACCCGTCCGCCGCCACCATCATCCGCTTTCTCGACCGTGGCGTTCGCGGCATCGTGGTGCCGCACATCGAAACGGTCGCGGAAGCGGCCGAAGTGGTCCAATCCACCTACTACCCGCCGCTCGGCAATCGTTCCTTCGGCGGCACCCGGCCGGAATACGGCATGCTCGCAGACCGGCGCCAGTACATGGCGCAAGCCAACGGCGCGGTCTCTCTCTGCATCATGATCGAAACCAGGGCAGCTCTGGACAACGCGGAGCAACTGGCCACGATCGAAGGTGTGGATTACCTCAGCTACGGCATGATGGACCTGTCGCAGTCACTGGGCCATTACGGCGATCCCGCCCATGCCGACGTGCAGCGTGCCGTCGCCGATGCCTCCGCACGCATCCACCGCGCCGGCAAACGCGTCCGCGAGGATTTCATGACCTATGCCTGGATCAACGAATTGCTGGTGGCCGGCGCCCGGCAGCTTTTGAAGACCTGACCGGCACGGCGCGGTCGCTGCCGCGATCGCGGGGAGGAACGCAGACGAACCAGGTTTTGGCATCTGGGTCCACCGCTTCGGACCTTGGTCCGGCGGTGCGCTCGGCGCCGGCAGTGCCTGCCTGGCTGGCGCACGTCGACGCCGCCGCGATCGTGCTGCTCAACGCCGGCCTGGTCGTTCAGGTCGGCATCGTCTTCACCAACACGATCATGCGCTGGCTGTTTCATGTGACACCTGTTCTGGGCGTCGATGAAACCGCGCGGCTCTATCTGATCGTCGTTGCCTTCCTCGGCGGCGGGGTCGCCTACGGGCGCGGCCAGTTCATGGCCATTACCGCTCTCGTGGACCGGCTGCCGCCGCCGGCGCGAAGCTTGCTGGCGGCGGCCGTGGAATGGGTGGTCATCAGCCTGGCGCTGCTGATCGGCGGCTACTCCATCCCGCTCCTCATCGACAATGCCGGCGAGCGTACCACCATGCTCGGCATCGGCTTCGTCTGGATGACCATCCCGATGACCGCCGGCGCCGCGCTGTTCATCGCGCATGCCGGAAACGCCCTGCTGCGCCGCCCGTTGCGCGCGGTGGTAATCGCCGGGCTGCTGGTCGGCGGTGTCACGCTGCTGCTGTGGTTCGGTCGCGACGGCGCCTGGGTGGATTCGCCCTGGTTCTATGCGGTGCTCGCCGCCCTGTTCTTCGGCCAACTCGCCATCGGCGTGCCGATCGGCTTCGTGCTGGCCTCGATCGGCATCACCTATGTGGCGGTCACCGGCTCGGCGCCGATGATCGCCGTGGCCTCCACCGCGCAGCGCGGCACCGGCGGGTTCATCTTCCTGGCGCTGCCCTTCTTCATCCTGGCCGGCTTCGTCATGGACCGCGGCGGCATCGGCGCCCGCATCATCGCGCTGCTGTCGGCGCTCATCGGCCATCTGCGCGGCGGCCTGCTGCAAGTCTCGATCGTCGGCATGTACATCGTCTCCGGCATTTCCGGCTCCAAGGCAGCCGACATGGCGGCGATCGGCATTCCGCTGAGCAAGACGCTGCGCCAGGCGGGGCAGGACCCGCATGAGGCCGCCGCCGTGCTGGCCGCCTCCGCCGCGATGGGCGAATCGATCCCGCCCAGCATCGCCATCCTGGTGCTTGGCTCGGTCACCTCGGTCTCCACTGGCGCGCTGTTCCTGGCCGGCCTGCTGCCGGCCGCGGTGATCGCCTTGCTGCTGATGCTGCTGGTGTGGCTGCGCGCGCTGCTGCGCCGCCTGCCGCCGACCCCGCGCGCCACGCTGCGCGTGCGGCTGCGCGCCGGGCAACGTGCCCTGCTGCCGATGTTGATGCCGGTGCTGCTGGTGGGCGGCATCGTCGCCGGGGTGGGGACACCGACCGAGATTTCGTCATTTGCGGTGGTGTACGGACTGATCCTGTCGGTGCTGGTCTACCGCGCGGTCGGCGCGCGCGGGTTCTGGAGTGTGCTGACCGAGGCCAGTCTGCTCAGCGGCATGATCTTTTTCACCTTCTGCGGCGCCACCCTGTTTTCCTGGGCGCTGGCGCTGGAAGGCGTCCCGGATGCGGTGGCCGCCGGATTGCAGGCCCTGGGCACCACCGCCTTCCTGCCCGCCGTCATGGCCATCACCATCGTGCTCGGCGCGCTGCTGGAAAGCGTCGTCACCATCATCATTCTCGGGCCGCTGCTGCTGCCGGTCGCCGTCGCGATGGGGGTGCATCCGTTGCAATTCGGCATCGTGCTGATCGAGGCGTTCGGCATCGGCGCCATCCTGCCGCCGGTGGGTCTCGCCCTGTATATCGCCTGCGCCATCTGCGAGGTGCCGATCGATCGCGTCACCCGGCCGCTGCTGTCCTATTTGGCGGTGCTATGCGCCGGGCTGCTGGTCGTCGCGTTCCTGCCGGGCATCACCCTGGCCGTGCCGCGCCTGTTCAATTTCGCCAACTGACCGGCTTCAGGGAGGAACATAATGCCACAGTCGACGACAGCGATCCACACTCCACGGCGCGACGGCGCGTGTTGACTCTGGGCGGCGCATCGGTCCTGGCCGGACTGGCCGCACCGCTGCGCGGGCACGCCCAGACCAGCACGCGGCGCGGCGTGGTCCGCCTGCGCTACGCGCATTCCGCGCCCACCACCCATGGCTGGCATTTGTGGGGCGTGCAGTTCAAGAAGCCGTCGTGGAAGCGAAGTCGGACGGCCGCATCCAGGTGACTATCTACCCGAACGCCCAGATGGGCACCGAGCAGGACATCGCGCCGCCAGGTGCGGCTGGGCTCGCTGGAAATGGGCGCGATCGGCGTCGCGCTGATGAACTGGGTGCCGCAGGTGTCGGTCACCGATGCGCCGTTCCTGTTCCGCACCCGTCAGCAGTGCTACAATGCGCTGGACGGGGCACTGGGCGACACGCTGAAGCGCCTGGCGCTGGCACAGGGGTTCCGGATCATCGGCTGGAACGATCTCGGCTCCCGCGTCGATGACCAACAGCAAGCACCAGATCAGCACCGCCGCCGACATGCGCGACCTGAAGATGCGGGTGCCGGACTCGAAATCCTACATCGCCATGATGCAGGCGCTGGGGTCCACGATCGTTGCGATCGATCTCAGCGAGCTTTATCTGGCGCTCAGCCAGCACGTGGCGGATGGGCAGGACACGCCGCCGCCGGTGGTGCAATCGCTGAAGCTGTACGAAGTGCAGAAATTCATCGCCAAGACAGACCACGTGCTGACCAACGCCTATTCGGTCATCAACCCGGCGGTGTTCGACCACCTGTCCGAGGACGACCAGGCAGCGGTAGCGGCGGCGGCGCAGGAGGCGACGGTCTGGCTGCGCGGCACCACCCAGCAGCAGGAGCGTGACGCGATCGCCTTCCTGGTGAGCAAGGGGATGCAGGCCAACGTGAACGTCGATAAAGCATCCTTTCAGCAGGCGTGCAGCGGGGTGATCCCGAAATTCCCCGACCTGTTCCCGCCCGACCTGGTCAAGCTCGCCCGCTCGGCGCCCACCTGAGCTGCACGCCCACCCCGGGAGCTATCATGTCCATCCTCGCGGACGTCTTCGCCGAGCAGCAACCTGCACAATGAGGTGACTGGATGGACCACAACTCTATCGAGCGTGCCGCCGCCGATGCTTGCCGACGCCAGCCGGCAGGCCCGCCGGATCAAAGCCTGCCGGATGCGGCGCACCCGCGCACGCTCGCCGAGGCGCACGCGATCCAGGACGCGTTGGTCGCCGCCCTCGACCAGAGCGTTGCCGGCTGGAAGGTAAGCGTCGGAAAGGATGGCGAGGTGATGCGCGGCGTCATCCTGGGGTCTCGCCTGCTGCAAAGCCCCGCCGAACTGCCGGCGACGCAGGTGCCGTTGCGCGGCATCGAAGCCGAAATCGGCTTCCGCTTCGATCGCGACATGCCGCCGCGTGACCACGACTATCGCCGCGACGAGATCGCTGCCGCCGTTACGGCGCTGGTGGGCATCGAGGTCGTGGACTCCCGTTTCACCAGCTACCGGGATACGCCGGTGCTGGATCGGACGGCGGACTGCATGTCCAACGGCGCCTACATCATCGGCACGATACGGCCCGACTGGCGCGATTTCGATCTGTCGTCGCTCAAGGCGGTGCTGCGCGTCAACGGCAAGCCCGAGATCGAAAAAACCGCCTCCCATCCTGCCGGCGACCCGATCCTGCCGGCTATCGCGCTGGTCAATATCTTACGCACCGGCCGCGGCGTGACGACCGGGCAGATCATCACCACCGGAACCTATACCGGCCTGCATTTCGCCGAACCGGGCGATCACCTGGTCGCGGAATTCGAAGGTTTCGGACGTGCCGAGCTGCGCCTGCGTGCGTAACACGCGCGCCATGGACCGGCTGGCGCTGGTGGTGGAGACAGTGGTGGTCGTGGCGATCATCGTCAACATCGCCATCACGTTCACCAACGCGGTCGTGCGCTATACGTTCCAGCAGGATTTCTCCTGGGCCACCGACGCCTGGGCGATCCTGATCTCGGTGATCACCTTCCTGGGCGCTCCGGCCTATTTTCGCCGCAGCACCGGAATGGCGTACACCGCCCTGGTCGACCAGGCCCGTGGCATGCGCGGTCAGGTGTTGCAGGCTTGCGGACTAACGAGCTTCCTGGGCGTCTGCCTGGTGACGCTGATTGCGTTTCCCGCATTCTTCGCCGGCCAGCGCACGCAGGTGCTGTCGGTCTTGCAGATCAGCTCCGGCTTCGTGGCAATCTGGCTTGGCATCGGCCTGGTGCTGTTCTGCCTGTTCACGCTGGAGAAGCTGGCGGCGCTGGACCGGAGAGCGATCGCCACCGGCACCGCCATGGTGATCGTTGCCGGGCTGCTGGCGTTCGGCCTGCGCCGCGCCTATTACGACGGCAGCACCGACATTGATCCGTTCCTGGCGATGGCACCGCTGCTGTTGATCGCATTCGTGACCGCGGTGCCGATTGCCGGCGTCCTGGCACTTGCCGGCATATTATACTTTGTAACCACTGGCGATGCGCCGATCACCGCGGTGCCCTCCGCGCTGCAATACGGCGTCGCCAGCTTCGTGCTGCTGGCGGTACCGTTCTTCATGGTGGCCGGCACCCTGATGGAGGTTACCGGCATGGCGCGCCGCATGATCGACACGGTGCAGGAATGGCTGGGGCACTGGCCCGGCGGACTGCTGGTCGCGCAGGTGGTGGCCATGTACATCTTCTCGGGCCTCAGCGGCTCCAAGGCGGCGGATATCGCCACGGTGGGCAGCGTCATGAAGGCGCCGCTGCGGCATTACGGATATCCGCCCTCCGAATCGGTCGCCGTCCTCGCCGCCAGTGCGGCGATGGGCGAAACCATCCCGCCCTCGCTCATGCTGCTGGTGCTGGGCTCGATCACCACGCTGTCCGTCGGCTCGCTGTTCATCGCCGGCCTGCTGCCCGCCGCCATTCTGGCCACGGTGCTGATCCTGGTCGTGCTGGTGCGCAGCCGTCACGCCGGATACCGCAAAGGGTCACCATTCCGCCTCGGCCGCGCCCTGCGCAGCACGCCGCTGGCAATCCCGGCGCTGCTGGTCCCGGTCATCGTGGTTGGCGGCATCGTCGGCGGCATCGCCTCGCCCACCGAATCCGCCACCTTCGCCGTGATCTATGGCTTCGTCGCGGCGCTGCTGGTGTACCGCTCGATCGGGTTGCGCTCCGGCTGGATTGCGCTGCGCGACGCGGCGCTGACGGCCGGCATGGTGCTGTTCATGGTGGCCGCCGCCAACCTGCTGTCGCAAGCCATCGTCATCGACGGGCTGGCGCGCGCCATGGCCACCGCCTTCGGCACGCTGCGGGCGCCGACGACATTCCTGTTCATCACCATGCTGGTGATGATCGTGGTCGGTTTCGTGCTGGAAGGCTTGCCCGCCATCCTGATCGCCGCACCCATCCTGCTGCCGATCGCCACGCGCCTGGGCATCGACCCGCTGCAATACGGCATCGTGCTGACCATGGCGGTGGGCATCGGGGTGTTCCTGCCGCCGGTCGGCATCGGCTATTATGTCGCCTGCGCAATCGGCGATGCGCCGGTCAACGCCACCATGCGGCCATGCCTGCTCTATAACCTGTTCCTGATCCTGGGGGTGATTATCGTCATCCTGTTTCCGCAGATCACCATCTGGCTGCCGCATCATTTCGGCATGCATTGACTCAACACAAACAGGGAGGAATTCATGATCGCAACCCGTCCAATCGCCCGCCGACATCTGCTGGCGGCGTCCGCAACCGGCGTCGCGGCAGCTTCGCTTGGCCTGGCCGCGCCGGCAATCGCCCAGCGTGCCAAGGAATGGCGGTTCGGCAGCATGCTGCCGGCCAGTTCCATCTATCACCGGGCCTGCGTCAGATTCGGCGACGAGCTGGCCAAGCTGTCATCCAACCGGATCAAGGTGCAGGTCTATCCGGACTCGCAACTCGGCAGCATCGCCGAGATGCTGTCGGCCGTTCAGGTCGGGTCCCTGTCGATGACCATGGCTGTGCCCGCCTGGTACTCGAAGTTCATGCGACCGATCGATGCGTTCACGCTGCCGTACCTGGTCAGTTCGTCCGACCGGCTGCGCTCGGCACTGGACGGGCAGCTCGGTCAACGCATTGTGCAGCTCGGCGATGCGGCGGGATTTCAGATCGTCGGCTACTGGCTGATGGGCGGACGCCACATCGTCAACAAGGTGCGGGCCATCCACACGCCGGCGGACTGCATCGGCCTGAAGATCCGCGTCATCAACAGTCAGGTTTATATCCAGACGTTCCGCGCCCTCGGCGCCACCGCGGTCGCCATGGATCCGTCCGAGCTGTACTTGTCTTTGCAGCAGGGTGTCGTCGACGGGTTCGAATTCCCGCTACCCGACCTCGTGTCGTACAAGCTTTACGAAGTCACCAAATATCTTTCGTTGGACGACCACACCACCGACTTCTTCCTGGTCTCGATCAACAAGGGCCTGTGGCAGGGTCTGTCCCCCGAGGAACAGGGCATGGTGTCGCAGGCGATGCACACGGCGATGGATTGGCAATGGCAGGCGCAGCCGCAGGAGATTGCCACCGCGCTGGCGAAGCTGAAGACCGTGCTGCAGGTGAACGACCTGACGCCGGCCGAAAAACAGCAGTTCGTCACCGCCACACGCCCGGTCTATCAGCAGTTTGAAGCCTCGATCGGCAAGAACTTCCTGGACCTTGCCGAGCAAGAACTGAGCCCGGCGTGAGCGCCAACCAACATGCATCCGAAAAGCGGCACGACCGCAGCGATCGTGCAGGCCGAGAGGGCGCTCTATCGCGCCATGATCGCGCAGGACTTCGAGCAATTGGAGGCTTTGCTCGCGGACGACCTGAGCTACGTTCATTCCACGGGGGTCTTGGAGTCGAAACGCGGGTACCTCGCCGGGGTGGCGAACGGGCTGTACGAGTACGAACATATCGAAAGCCATGATGTGGTCACGTCCAATCATGGCGATATTGCCGTGCAGACAGGAACCGTGGAGATGTCGGTCGGGGCCCGCGGTCAGCCGAAGGACGTTCTCCGGCTGATATTCACGCTGCTGTGGACACAAAGGGCCGGCCGCTGGCAGTTGTCGCGACGGCAGACGACGCGTATTCCGCCCTGACGCATGTCATGATCTCGTACTGCGATAATACCAGACGGCCTTGGGTCTAACCCATCCCGTCATTCCCGCGAAAGCGGGAATGACGAGTAACGAGTCAGGAATTACGCCGATTGATATGAGTCGTCATCGAAGGCATTGTATAGACTGACCCGGTAGCCGACTGTTTCGGCCTGTTGCTTCCAACGGTGAAGGACCGTCCCATGCGCCTGCTTGTCCTGCTGCTTCCGTTCCTCCTTGCAGGCTGCTTAAGCTTCAGTAGCAGCAACCCGCCTCCGCCCGCGCCGAATACCGTGGTCTTGCCACCAGGCACGTCGGTCGTATGCGCTAACGGTAGCCCACCGCCCTGCCAGTGACGAGAGTGCGACCTTCAGGCTCCGCTGCTGCCGGAGCGGGATGAGTGGCATTCTGTGATTCGCTGACCGCCCTGACCCTGCTCATGGCCTGGCTGGCGAACACGACGCCACTCGGGTTCAGCGGCAGACCGGCAGCCGCCAAAGCCTCTATCGTCCAGGTGTTGCAGGTATGCGCCGCATCGTAGGTCGCCGACGCCGCATAGAACGCGCTGCCCGGATACGGTCCATCCGCGATCCTCAACGGCGCCCCGCTACCGGCCCGATCCAGATCGTCGGACAGGAATACGACCAGGCGATCCATCTCCGCTGCGGTCAGCCGCAGGGGAACCACATGGAAGCCACCGAACGCATCCGACGGGGACGCCCGCAACGCGGTGACCAGGATGGCTCCGGGGCTCGGCAACAGCGCGGCGATCATGGTCAGGATCGATCGGTCGCGCGACAGCAGATAGGTCCGCTCGCCGAAGCCGAACACAAAGTACCGGGCACCCGGAAAAGCTTGCTCGATCGTTGGCAGGGAGCCCCGCAAATCGGGCGCCGCGAGTCCGATATCAGTGTGCCATCCGCGATCGATGACATAGGCCGTCGTCACCGGCGGGCCGGCGCCCAACTCCCTGGCAGGCGGCAATCCGACACAGCCGGCGAGCATCAACGCGGCAACCCAGCCGAGCACGCGGGGAGACATTTCCGTTCAGCCCGCCAGCAACGTCCGCATCGCGTCCCACTGTCCGAACAGCCGCAGCAGCAGCCGCGCCGCGCGGCCGCGATCACCGTTCAGACCAGGGTCTTTCTCCAGCAGCAGGGCCGCGTCTTTGTGGGCGATCTCCAGCAGCCGCTCGTCGTGCACCGGGTCCGCCAGCCGGAATCCAGGTGATCCCGCTTGCCGTGTCCCCAGCAGGTCGCCGCCGCCGCGCAGCCGGAAATCCGCGTCGGCGATCGCAAACCCGTCGTCGGTATCACGCAGCAGCAGAAGCCGCTGGCGTGCCGTATCGGTCAGCCCGTCATCGTGCAGCAGCAGGCAGAAGCTGGCCTCGGTTCCCCGCCCGATCCGTCCGCGCAACTGGTGCAACTGCGCCAGCCCGAACCGCTCGGCGTGTTCGATCACCATCACGGTAGCGGTCGGAACATCGACGCCCACTTCCACCACCGTGGTCGCGACCAGCAACCGCACCTGCCCGGCTGTGAACCCGGCCAGAGCCGCGTCCCGCGTCTCCGCCGGCTGCTGGCCATGCGCCAGTCCCACCACGTCTCCGAAACGGCCACGCAGGTCGGTGAACCGGTCCTCCGCCGCGGCCAGATCCAGTGCCTGGCTCTCCGCGACGATCGGGCACACCCAATAGACCTGCGCCCCCTCGTCCAGCTTCCGTATCAGACCTTCCAGTACCGCCGGCAGCGTGGCCAATGAGTGCAACGTAGTGCGGACCGTGCCGCGGCCAGGGGGCTTTTCGGTCAGGCGGCTGACATCCATCTCGCCCCACTGGGTCAGCAGCAACGTGCGGGGAATGGGCGTGGCGGTCATCACCAGCACGTCGGTCTCGCGCCCCTTCTCGCCCAGCAACAGACGCTGGGTCACACCGAACCGGTGCTGCTCGTCAATCACCGCCACGGCAAGATCGCGAAACACCACGGTTTCCTGAAACAGGGCGTGGGTGCCCACCACCATGCGGACCGATCCGTCGGCCAGCCCGCGCAGCAGCCGCGAGCGTGGGCGTCCTTTCACACCACCGGTCAGCAGGGCGACCGGTTCGGGCGACAGCCGGGTCAGCGTGCGGTGATGCTGCTTGGCCAGCACCTCGGTGGGCGCCATCAGGGCCGCCTGGGCGCCCGCTTCAACGGCACGCAGCATCGCCAGCAGCGCCACCAGCGTCTTGCCCGAGCCGACATCGCCTTGCAGCAGCCGCAGCATCCGGCGCGCGGCGCCCAGATCGGCGTCGATCTCCGCCAATGCGGTGAGCTGCGACATGGTTGGCGCATAGGGGAACCGCGCCAACGCCCGGGCCCGCAACGTGCCGTCTCCGGCGAGAGCGCGGCCGGGCCGCGCCCGCACGCGCCCCCGCACGAGATGCACGGCGATCTGCGTGGCGAGCAACTCGTCATAAGCGAGCCGGGCACGCGGGCGGTGATCGGGCAGTTCCTCGGGTGCCTGCACGGCCCGCAGCGCTGCTGTGAAAGCCGGCCAGCCTTCCCGCCGCAGCAACGCCGCATCCTGCCATTCCGGCAGTTCAGGCAGCGCCGCAAGGGCCTGGGTCATTGCCGCGGTCACCTGCCGGGGCCACAACCCGCCGGTGAGCGCCCAGACGGGTTCGATCGACGGCAGCCGCTCCGGGCGGTCGGCCGGGACGACATGATCGGGATGCGGCATCGTCAGCCGGTCGCCGAACCGCTCCAGCTTGCCGGACACCAGCAGGCGCGCACCGACCGGCATCTGCTTTTCGCGCCCAGGCTTGAAGAACACCAGCTCGGCGAAGCCGGTGCCGTCGAACACGATGACGCGCCAGGGCTGGCGCTGGTTGGCGGGGGCTTCGTGGCGGATGACCTCGACGGCCAGGGTGGCGATGTGGCCGGATTGGGCGGCGGCGATAGTCGGGCGGGCACGGCGATCCAGGTACGAGTCCGGAAGATGGAACAGCAGATCGAGCACACGCTCGCCGCCGACGGCACGGACGAGCAGCGGCGCGAGCGTGGGACCCGTGCCGCGGAGCGTGGTCAGGGGGGCGAATAGCGGGGCCAGGAGGTCGTGCTGCACGGCCACCCGTATGGACGGGGCGCCACCGGTTGGCGAGAGTGTGGGACGAAACGAAGCATCGATCACCGGAGGCAGCCCACGCCTGCGGCGGACCGCCGCCCAACACGTAATATTGGCTGATTTTCCGCTATAGCGGATAAACCTTGACAGAAACGCTTTTCCGCTGTAGCCATAAATCATATGCCGATTACGTTCGACCCGGCAAAGAACGCTAGAAACATCGCCGAGCGCGGGCTGTCGTTTGAACGGGCGGCGGACCTCGATTGGCGGTCAGCCGTGGTGAGGCAGGACATGCGCCGCGACTACGGCGAGGTTCGCCTGCGCGTGCTCGCGCTGCTCGACGATCGCTTGCATGCGGTGGTCGTCACACCGCGAGGCGAAGATTTGCGGGTCATCAGCTTCCGCCGGGCGAACAGGAAGGAGATGCGTTTATATGACGAGAAACAGGAATGACCAGGCGTCCCACCCGGATGACGACAATCCGGAATGGACGAAGGAAGATTTCGCCAATGCGCGGCCTGCCTCGGAAGTGCTGCCGCAATTTATCGGCGATGCAGCGACGCAGGAGCTGATGCGCCGCAGCCGCGGCAGGCCGCAAAAGCCGGACAGGAAGGTAAATCAGACGCTGCGACTTGACCCGGACGTTATCGAGGCGTTCCGCCAGGAAGGAAGCGGTTGGCAGGCTCGAATCAACGCCGTGCTGCGGGAGCACATGCCGCGCCGCGGGAAATGACCGATCTTCAGGATCCGTTTCGGGCGCAACTGCGCAATGCTACGGGGTCCCTCGGATGCGACAAAGCGCGCGGTAACAAAACCAACCCATCATCGCGCTAAGGGCTCGTGTTGAAATAACGGAATCAACCGTCATTCCCGCGAAAGCGGGAATCCAGCAGCGGCGGCCTGGATTCCCACTTTCGCGGGAATGACGAGATGAGGCGGTTGTTTTCGAACGACTCCTAACGTACCCAGCCCCGTCCTCTCTCGCCCGCTCCAGCTACGAACCGGTTCCCCCAGCAACGATCTCGCCCAGCGCCTCTACCTGCTCCACGTAGCGCGACACCGGGTTCAGCAGCAGATGGTTGGCCCCCATCGCGATCATCTCCTCCAGCCGCGCGCGCACCTGCTCCGGTGTCCCATGAATCCCCGAAGCATCAGTCCCGGCCGGGTTCCGATACACCTCGGTGAACCACCGGTTCAGTTCGGCCCGCGCCCGCTCCGGACGCTCATCCACCGCCATGAAGACGCGCTTGGAAATCGGGAAGCTTTGCGGATCCCGCCCGGCCTGCTCCAGCGCGTCGCGCAGCACCCGCACCGACTCCGCGAACGCGGCGATGCTCGATCCGCCGGATCCCATCCACCCGTCCGCCAAAGTCGCCGCGCGCCGCACCGCGTCCGGGTGCGTCACGCCCATCCAGATCGGCAGATGCGGCCGCTGCACCGGCGCGGGCGCCATCCGGGCACCCTCCACCCGATAGAACCGGCCCTGCTTCGTCACCGGCTGCCCACTCCACAAGGCGCGGATCAGCGCGACCTGTTCGCGAAACCGGCCGATGCGCCCCTCCACCGGCACGCCGAACTGCCGATACTCCTCGCCGCGTCCTATCCCCACGCCCAGGATCGCCCGCCCGTTGCTGACGTAATCAAGCGTTGCCCACTGATGCGCCACCATCAGCGGATGCTGCACCGGTAGCACGATCACGGAGGCGCCCAGCCGGATCCGCCTTGTCACGGCCGCGGCATAGGTCAGCACCACCACCGGATCGAAACACGTCACGTGGTCCAGCGTGTTCTCGGTGACCCACAAATCCTGAAACCCGAGCGCCTCCGCCCGCTGGGCCACCGTGCGCACGCTCTGCATGTCGATCGGATCGGGCGAGCGATGCGGCAGCGACATGCCGAACGCAATCCGGTGTTTCAGTGCCATGTCGTCCCCCATTCGCCGTAACGCCGCCGGCCAGTCGATGATTTCATTTCCGATGAACCGCATACCAGGGATGCGGCAGCCCCGGCACCTTCACCCGCAGCGTATAGAGCGAGGTGCTCGCGGTCAGCAGCAAGGTCCGCAGATCGTCGCCGCCGAACGCGATATTGGCACATACTTCCGGCATCTCGATGATGCCGATCCGGCTGCCGTCCGGCGAGAACACCCACACCCCGCCCGATCCGGTACAGAACACCCGCCCGGCGGCATCCAGCTTCATGCCATCCGGCACACCATTGGTTGCATCTGCTACGGACATGTCGGCGAAAATGCGCCGTCGCACCATCTCGCCCGCATCGTTCAGCTCGATCGCGTGGATGTACTCGCTCCAGCGCGTATTCGCCACATACAGCGTCCGTTCGTCCGCCGACAGCGCCAACCCGTTCGGATATTCGCACCAGGCAACCCGATGGCACACGCCGTCCGGGCCGATCCGATACACCGCGCCCTCGCCCACGTCGCGCTCCCGCAGCGGCACGCGGATCGATGGGTCGGTGAAAAAGATCGTCCCGTCGGACCGGCAGATCACGTCATTCGGGCGATTCAACCGCAACCCCTCGAACCGATCCGCCAGTCTCTGCACCGTCCCGTCGTGATCGGTCCGGGTCAGCCGCCGAGCTTCGCCTTCGCAGTTGATCAGGTGGCCCTGCATATCGAAGGTCGTGCCGTTCCCGCCCCCGGTCCGTCTGATCAGCTCCGGCTCCTGTCCCAACGTGACCCGATACAGCCGGCCGGCCCGGACATCGACGAAATAGAAGAACCCGCCCGGATGCCAGAGCGGCCCTTCGGTGAACACAAACCCGCTGGCGACGCGCGTCGGCTCGGGCGTTTCCAGAATGTCGGACAGGCCAGCCATCCTCGCCTCCCTCGCTCAAGCCGCACCGTGTGGTTGCTTGTGCAACCTTACTCCGGAAGCCGGGTGGACTGCCACGCCACCATCTGCCAGCGGCCGCCCCTGTTGGCGTACACATCGGTGAACCGCACGCTGAACGCGTTCGGCTTGCCGTTGGATGTCACCTGGATGCGCGCGATTCCTGTCAGCACCACTGCATCGCCCAGATCCTGCGCCTTCACGTCGGACGGTTCGACCGAACGGTACACCGTTGTCCCCGACTCCATCCCGCCGATCAGACTCTGCTTGCTGTCCACCCGCGCCGAGGAATGCGTATAGACCAGCTCGTCCGCCAGCAGCGTCTTCAGCGCCGTGATGTCCTGCCGCGCCATCGCGGTCATACGCTGCCGGTCCAGTTCGATGACCGTCTGTCCGTTGTCTGCCATCTGCATCCTCCCGCGGATCAAGTCACAATAGGATACGCCGCGAGCACCCCGGCGTCACACCCCCGAACAGGGCGCGCCGTTCACGGAACCTCGGCGCGGTCATCACTGCCGCGGAACAAGCTTGCGGGTGGTCGCACTCAGCGGCAATGCAGTCTGGCCAAGCACCCAGCCTTCCCAGCACCGGACCCAGTGATCGTCAGGCGCATCATCCGGGCGATTGCCGGCAAGCACATTGAGCACGCACAGCACACCGATCAGGCAGTCGAAGCGATCCTCGCCGGCGGCATCGGTCCCAAACCCCGTGGCGATGGCCTGGTCCAGCACGCTATCGCCCTCGGCATGAAGCCGTTCCATTGCAGTCCGCAGCGCCGGCCCAAGCGCGGCCCGATGCGCCTGTCGCCGCTTGCTCCCCGGCAGTTTCAGATGGAAATGGCGCAACGCCTCCGCCGGATAGGTCTCCGCGATCGCCACGGCACCTGGTGTCAGAAGCCCACGCAACGAGCCCTCGAACGGCCACAGTCTGATGTCGTGCCCCGACGCCAGCGCCGGCAGAAGCATGTCGCGCCAACCGGACACGGCCGCCTTGCCAGTCTGGTTCGCGCCCAGTGTCCAGAACAGCGGCGCCCCGGCCGGCCGCTCGGGCGTCGCCCTGTCGCATAGTCGTGACAGATCCGCGGCGTCCGCCAGCCCAAGCGCGGCAGCGTGCGCGGCGCGCCGCATCCCTCGCGCGCCGCGGGCCGGGTAGAACGGGCGCTCCGGCCCCAGTTCCTCCAGCGTCGCGCAAACGTCGAAGAACGCCGGCCGGTCCGCCAGCGACCGCAGGAATGCCGGGAAATCCTCGGTGCCCAGCGTCGCGGCATAAGCGCGCGGAACGCCGATCGGCATGTCGAGCCCAAGGGCGACCGGCCCGCCCGGCGCTCTCTCCCGCAGACGTGACAGGAACGTTCCGATCTCGCCGACAGGCTCCGGCGCCTGAAGCCGCCAGCGATCGCCGTCGCGCTGCGCTATTGCGACCCAGCGTTTGCTGGCGTGAAGGCTCCAGTCGGCATGGGCTGCAAGCATCCCGCTGGGTGTCGCCGGTTGATCTCTCAGGCGATCACGCTGCGCACGCCGGCTTGGGCCGCCATCGCGCCGCGAACCAAACGGCTCGCAACTGTCGCAACTAAAGCGGCTTGTGCGCCCGCTCGATCAGGCGGGAGAAGAAGCCCGGCTTCCTCGGCTTCGCAGTCTCCGCCGCCTTCGCCTGCTCCCGCACCGCCGCCTGTTGCTGGCGTTGCTTCTGGTCGAGCCATTTGTCCAGGCTCACGCCAGCCTTTGCGGCGCGCTTGGCTTCATAGGCCCGCTGCCCGTCGGTCAAGGACCTGGTCGATTTCGCCATGGCGGCAGCTTTTACAGGGTCGCCCGATCCGTTCAAGAGCCGACGTCTTCGGACCGCCCCCGCCTTGCATCGCAAATTCCTTGGATGACACCCCCAATAGCTATGGCAGACTGCGGTGAATGCCTATCTTCCGCTCGAGCAGGCCCGGATAAGACAGGCATTGGAGGACGATCATGACCGAAGAAAAGAAGCCGCGGCTCATCGGCATCAATCATGTCGCGATCGAGGTCGGCAACATCGACGATGCTCTCGATTGGTACGGCCGGATCTTCGATTTCAAATTGCGCGGCAAGGGTGAGGACAACGCCTTCATCGACATGGGTGACCAGTTCGTCAACCTCACCCTGACGCCCCACCACGCGGTCAACGGGGTCGAGAAGCGGCATCTCGGCTTCGTCGTCGACGACCGCAGCCGCATCACCGAACTGGCGAAAGCCGCCGGCGCGCGCTTTGTCGACGGGCCGTTCCTCGATTTCCTCGATCCGTGGGGCAACCGGCTCGAAATCATCGAGTACTCGAACATCCAGTTCACCAAAGCGCCCAATGTGATGCGCGGCATGGGCCTGGCACTCACCAAGAACGACAAGGCGACGAAGGAGCTTGCCGACAAGGGCATGGCCGAATGAGCAACGCATCCACAGGGAGGACAGCACCATGACCGCAACAAACGGCTTTGTCGTACCCGTGGGCGCCGGGAAGCGTTTCGACTCGCCGAGCCCCGGCCGCCACTTCGTCTTGAAGCTCCTCGGTCGAGACACGAACGAGAGCATCATGATGTTCGAGGAAACCTTGCCCGCCGGTACCACAAGCCTGTTCCATCTGCACCACGACAGCGACGAGGTCGCCTGGGTACTCGCCGGCGAGTTCACCTTCAAGATTGGCGACGAGGTCACCGTCGGCGGCCCCGGCACCTGCGCCTTCATGCCGCGTGATATTCCGCATGCCTGGAAGAACACCGGCAGCGAAACCGGCCGCGTCTTGTTTCTCTACACCCCGGCCGCCGCCGGCGGCCTCATTGAGGCGCTCGCGGACCGCCGCCCCGCCGACGACGGCGAACGCGACACGCTATTCCAGCACCACCACTGGGAAGTCCTCGGCCCAAATCCGCTGTAAGGCGCGGCTGCCTCACGGAGCCAGGTGCCTCTACCAGCTCAACACAGCCGATCCCGCCAGCGCCGCGACCACGGCGATCATCGCGATCCCGAATGCATGGGCATACGCCGGCGCGCCGGTCGCGGACCCGAGCACCCCGAAAAACACCGATCCGATCGCCGCCACACTGACCGCCGCGCCGATCTGCAGCATTGAATTGACCACCCCCGCCGCCATCCCTCCCTTGTGCGGAGGCACATCCTCCAGCACCGTGGTGAACAGCCGCGGCATCGCGATCCCCTGACCAAATCCGGCGACGAACACCGTCACGATCAGCGTGGACCTCGATGCCAGCAGCGCCACCGCGACGGCTGTCGCGGCATACCCGACCACCTCGACGGCCAGCCCGAGGCTCAGCATCCGCGCAGCAGCGCGGCGGGCAAGTGGTGCAGTCAGCAACGGCCCGAGGAACAGACCGACGCCATACGGCAGCAGGCTCAACCCGGTGGCCAGCGGATTAAGCCCAGCGCCGTCCTGCCGCTCGATCGCGAACAGCAGGTAAAAGGCCGAGGTGAAGAAGAACAGCGTCGCCACCCAGCAGCCGCGGCGGAAGCTGCGCACCGCCAGCAACTCCAAGTCCAGCAGCGGCATGCCGCCGCGCAATGCAAACCGGTCCTCGTAGCGCAG
The DNA here is from genome assembly GCA_963777625.1 of uncultured Pseudomonadota bacterium. Lineage (GTDB taxonomy): Bacteria > Pseudomonadota > Alphaproteobacteria > Acetobacterales > Acetobacteraceae > DATDIC01. Next base: position 115,118 of record CAVZRO010000040.1, read on the forward strand.
CAAGCCCCAGGTCAGCGGTGCCATGGCGGCCAGCATCACGAAGGTCCACCAGGGCCAGCCGCGCTGCGCTCCTTCGGACAGCGGCAGGATCAGGCACGCCAGCAACAGCGACAACAGCACGGCGCCCCCGATATCCAGCCGCGGCCGCTCGCTCGCGCTGGTTTCCGGCACCAGCCCCCAGGCGCCCAGCAGCGCCAGCACCCCGACCGGCAGATTGATCAGGAACACCGCGCGCCAGCCGAGCCCCCAGGGGCTGAGCGCCACCAGCAGCCCGCCCCCCAACTGGCCGGCGGCGGCCGCCAGTCCCATCATCACCCCGTAAAAGCCGAGCGCGCGCGCCAGGTCCGGCCCACTGAACAACGCCCGGATCGAACCCAGCACCTGCGGGATCAGCATGGCCGCGGCGATCCCCTCGATGATGCGGGCAATCACCAGCAGGCTCGCCGAGCTGGCCAGGCCGCACAGGGCGGAGGCGCCAATGAAGCCGGCCATGGCCAGCATGAACACCAGCTTGCGGCCATACAGGTCGCCGATACGGCCGCCGGTGATCAGGAACACCGCATATCCGGCGGCGTAGCCCGAAATCACAAGCTGCACCTGTGCCGGGCTGGCACCCAGCCCGTCCTGAATCGACGGCAGCGCCACATTGACGATGAAGAAATCGACCGGGCCGAGAAAACCGCCCGTCAGCAGCACGATCAAAGCCAGCCACCGCGCCGACGGCGATACCCGCGCGGCGGAAACCTGTGTCTGCACGTCCTTGCAATCCTGCTCCCGGGCGCCTGACCTAGCGGTGCAGGGCGGTCACCGCAAGCAAACCCCGATCGGCTATATAATGGGCCGATGAGTCTCGACCCGAAAGGTTACTACCACCGTCTCGGCATTCCGCCGGACGCCGGCGCCGAGGAGGTCGCAACCGCGTATCGCCGTCGGGCGCGGGTCGTCCATCCGGACGTGCCAACAACCGGGGATGCGGATGCCTTCGTGGCCCTGAAGGCCGCCTACGATGTGCTGAGCGATCCGCTTTGCCGGGCTGCATACGACCGCTCGGGGCGCCAACCGATGCCCGTTCGGCCGGCGATTCGGCCCGCGCCGGCCGTCGTGGTGCCGGATGGGGGCAGCCGCGCGCTGCCGATCCTTGCCGGCCTGCTGGGTGCGGCCGGCATCGTGACCTTCATTTTGCTGGCGCGGGACGTGCATTCGCCGCCTCTCCCGGTGTCTCGCCCGATGGCGGCGTCAATTCCGCCCATCGCCTCCCTCGCCGTCCGCCAGCATCATCTGGTCGGGGAGACGACCCATTACGTGGCGCCAGGTCCGGATGACGCCATTCTCTGGATGAAGGACCCTGCGAATGACCGGCTGTACCCGGCCGGCCGGGTCAAGGCCTTCGCCGGCGTGCACGCGTTGGGCCTCGTTCCGGAACATGGGCTGATGGCGGTCGCCCTCGATCGAAATGAGGTCGGGTTCATCGATGCGGCGCGGCTGGTGCCGGGAGATGCGGCCGCTGCCCGTCGCGCCTTCTGTGCCGACCAGGCCGGCGCCCCGCCGGCGAATGCGGAACTGCTTGCCCGGCGTTCGAGCAGCGGAAATGCCCGGCTGTTGATCCACAACGTTGGCGAGCAGCCGGCTGTCGTCAAACTGCGCAACCCTGAGGGTCGGACGGAAGTCAGCCTTTATGTCGGTCCCCGCATGAACGTGACCGTGGTTGGACTGCCCGCCGGTCCCTGGCACGCCGACGTGGCGATTGGCGAACTATGGAGCCGTGCCTGCGGCCTGTTTGCGGCCGGCATGCGGGCACAACGTCTCGCGGCGACCATCGCGCCGGGCGGCGAACTGACCGTTCCGTTGGATCTGTCCGCGGCCCCGGTTGCCCGGGACATCTCCGATCAGGCATTCCAACATGATTAAATCGCCGGCCGTGCAAAAAAGGAGGTGACCATGCCGCATGCCGCCGCCAGTGACGGGACGAAGCTGTTCTTCGAGGAAACCGGCGCCGGTACGCCGCTTATCTTCGTCCATGAATATGCCGGTGATCATCGAAGCTGGGAACCGCAGCTTCGCCATTTCGGGCAGCGCTACCAGGCGATTGCGTTCAATGCTCGCGGCTATCCACCCTCGGACGTTCCGGCCGATCCCGCCGCTTATTCACAGGCGCACGCGGCTGACGACATCCTCGCCGTGCTGGATCATCTGCGGATCGACAAGGCGCATGTGGTCGGGCTGTCGATGGGCGGTTTTGCCACCCTGCATTTCGGTTTCCGCCATCCCGGACGAGCACGTTCGCTCACCGTTGCCGGATGCGGCTACGGCGCGGAGCCAGCTTCAAGGGATCAATTCCGTGCTGAGGCCGAGGCGGTGGCCGCCTTCATCGCTCAACACGGGATGCAGGATTTTGCTGGGAAATATGCCTACGGGCCGACGCGCGTGCAGTTTGCCAACAAAGACCCGCGAGGATTTGCGGAATTCGCTCGCTTCCTGGCTCAGCACGACCCGAAAGGAGCCCGCAATACGCAGCTTGGCGTCCAACGCGAGCGCCCTTCGCTCTACGGCCTGACCGCGGAAATGCGACAGCTCGATATCCCCACCCTTGTGCTCACCGGCGATGAGGACTGGCCCTGCCTTCAACCCGCTCTGCTCATGAAGCAAACGATCCGCACCGCGGGCTTGGCGGTGATGGCCAATTGCGGGCATGCGATCAATTTGGAGGATCCGGATCAGTTCAACCGGATCGTCGGGGACTTCCTGGCGCAGGTGGACGCCCGACGCTGGCCGGTGCGTGATCCGCGAGCCGTCAGCAGCTCGATTACCGGAATGCGTTAGGAGCGTGATCGCTTGAGGCGGAACCGTCGGAAAGCGTGAATCACGCTCCCAGACGAAGAGTCCTGGTACGCAGGCCGACCCTGCGGGCCGGCCAGCACACCGCGCAGCTGCGTCAGGCTGCCCGAGCCGCCGCGTGACTCAGATTGTTGCCCTCGCCTAGCATGAAGGCACGCAATTGTAGCCGCGCGCGATGCACGCGGCTCTTCAGTGTTCCGATCGCACAGCCGGTCCTTGCGGCTGCCGTTTCATATGGAATCTCCTGCAACGCAATCATGAACAGCGCCTCACGCTGATCCGGCGGAAGCCTCCCCAACGCCCAGGAGAGTTCGCGCAACGCCGTGCGGTCCTCATGCGCCGCGGCCACCGGCTGTTCCGGCATGGTCTCCATGTCGGTAAATTCGCGCTTGTTACGCACGCTGCTGATAAAGTGATTGATCATGATCCGATGGACCCATGCCGAAAAATTCGTCCCCGGCATAAAGCAGTCTTTCGCCACCAATGCCTTCGCAGCGACGTCCTGAGTAAGATCGTCGGCGGCGGCACGATTTCGGGTCAATGCGAGCGCCCATACGCGCATCTTGGGAAGGAAGGCGATCAACTGTTCGTTGAATTCCTGCGGCACGTCTGCTTCTCCTTGGCGGAAACGCTTCGGTCACAACGCTTCGGTCACTCTGGGGACCTGTGTTGCTATCAGGTCGCGCACAAGGAGGAATGACATGACCTTGAACCGGAAACGCCCGCGGGGCGTTCACGTCTTCTGATGATGCGAATTCAGCCTGCACGATCGCATTCACGAAAACCGGAGATAAGAATCAAAAAGGCCCGGCGCTCCGGCCGGGCCTTTCTAGTCTCATCGGTTCGGATCGCGATGATCGCGATCCGGCGCCAGCTTTACGGTTTGCTTGTGGTGACCGCACCATTCGTGGCTGCGGTGGGCGGGTTCTCTTTGGCGGAGGTGGCCGGAGCCGACGCCGTCGGAGCGTTAGACGCGGTGTTTTCGGTGCCCACCGCGTTGGTGGCCCCCTGAGTGGTCATCGAGGGGTTCGGCGGCGGGGTGCCGCCGTTTCCGCCACCGCTGTCGCCTCCGGTCGCGGCGAATGCTGCTCCGGACGACAACGCGAGCGCGGCCGCCGCTGCTAACATCACTGCTCTCATCTGCTGCTTCTCCTTGATTACGTCGATGCCGAACGCCGCGCCAAGTGTGGGCCGCGGCAGGCAACGACCTCTGCGCATGCCAACGCCGGTTGCTACACGTCAGTTCGCCCGAAACCGATGAAGCCATCCCGAAAACCCGTCACGATTTCGGGAATATCACCGAGTTAGCCGCTCAGCAGCGCTTGCGCGCACGCATCAAGAATTGCGTCACTGTCCATTCCATAGGCGCGATAAAGGTCCGGAATATCGCCGCTCTGGCCGAAATGATCGGGTCCAAGTGAAACCACGCGCTGCCCACGCACCGCGCCCAACCACGCATGAGTTGCCGGATGTCCGTCCAGCGAGCAGCGTTTCGACGGACGCCATCACCGATCGGTCCCCATTGCGCCGCGCCCGGCCGGCAGCCAGCCAATCGGCACTCGGCAAACGCGACCTCGGCTTCGGGCGCAACGGGGCCTTGATAGCCGCTCGCGGCATGCTGACCAGCGCGGCGCCGCTCGCGGCGTAGTCAGTAGTTCGCGCGGGTTGGTAACGAATTCAATATGTTGCGGCCAAAAGGCGGCAAAGCTCGGGCTAATGGCGCGATTTCAGCCGACACGATCGCATCACGAAAAGCGGAGACAGAAATCAAGAGGCCGGCGCGCCGGCCAGGCCTTCCTGGCACAAGGCGTTCGCGCTCCTCCACGTACCGCTGTAGCCAGTAGCGCAGCCCGCCGGACAACGATTGTGCAACCAACTCAAGCCCTTGCGGGTTCTCAACTCAGGAAGCTCGGATTAAGCCGCATCGAACAGGCGCTGCCCGACGAACTCCCCTTTTCCGACCCCGCCCGGACACGCAAATATCCCGCTGCCCACATGCGTCGCAAACTGGTTCAGCAGATCAAGCTTCGACATGCCATCAAATATCCTGATGAAACCGGTTCGCGGGTCGCTCTGATACGCGATGAACAACAGCCCGGCGTCATATTCCAGTCCCTGGCGCCAGGGCGGCCAGCGTTCCGCAACCATGCTGAGCCCGTCATTGTACGAATAGCTCCGGCGCAGGATGCGAGCGCCATCATTGACCGCGGCGGCAGCCAGCCGGACATGCGCACTGTCCGGGATCACCGCATTGCCATCCTTATCCACGGCATCCAGGTCCAGCGGTGCGAATTCTCCACCGCCGGTCAACGGCGCGCCGTCCAGTTTGCGGCGGCCGATCACCTGCTCCTGGAAGTCCAGCTCCATGCGGTCCCAGTGCTCCAGCGCCAGCCGGATGCGGCGCACCACCAGGTAGCTGCCCTGGCGCATCCAGTCCGGGCCGTCGTCACCGACCCAGACCGTGTTCTGCAACGTGCCATTGCCGATCAGCTTACCACCGGCGCGTTCCGCCGGGTGCGGGCTGCCCGGATTCTGCGTGCCGTCCTTGAACCCCAGCAGGTTGCGCGGCGTCTCGCCGGCCGGGGTGTCAGGCAGAAAGCCCGTCTGCATCCATCGCAGGACCGCGACACCTGGCTTCGCGTCGTACGCGGTGGTCGCACCCGCGCGCTTGCCGCCGTACCCGTTGGCCGCGTCGTTCGGGGCAGCCATGCGGGCGAGTTGCCGGACCGCGTGAAACGCCACCATGGGGTCGTCGGCACAGGCCTGAATGCACAAATCGCCGCCGCCGCGCTGGGGATCGAGCTGGTCACCATTAAATCGCGGCAGCTCCACCAACGCCGCGGGCCGCTTCGCCCGCAACCCATACCGGTCTTTGCCGTCCTTCTCGAACAGGCCCGGCCCGAAACCGAACGTCACCGTCAGGCGTTGCGCCGCGGTGCCGATCGTCTCGCCACTATCCGCCGGGGCAACGGAAGGATCGCCGTTCAGCAGCTCGGCCGTCTGCCCCGCCGTCATGCGCGCCGCCGCCGCGGTCCAGGCTTGCAGCATCCCGACCACGTCCGTCGCAGCGTCGGCAACAAGGTCGAACGCCGCGAACACCACATGCGTCTGCTGCGGCGTGTCGACCCCCGCCTGATGGAGGCCATGGAACGGTACCCGATCATCGGCCGCGCCGGCCGCCAGGTCGCCATCCCCGCCGCTGCCCTGCGCCTTCGCCCGGCCGAGCGCCGCCGCCGCGGCGAACATCCCGCCGGCTCCGCCAATGAAGGATCGCCGCGAGGAAAACGGGCAGCCGGTCACGGACGCCTCCGTCGTCTCATCCCAACCCGCGTTGATGCTGCACATTCCGTCATGGCCGGCCCCTCTCCGTCATGGCCGGGCTTGTCCTGGCTTGTCCCGGCCATCCACGACTTTGTCGCCCACTGCGCCGCTCGTTCGCTTCACGTTACGCCGGGCAACACCGGCAGGATGAGTCATTCTCAATGCGGTCCGGTATCAGTGTGCCAGGACCAACGTGTTCACGTCGTCCTCCACATAATAGAACCCTTCGCCGGACGGCTCCATCGCAAGGCCGAACAGATCTCCGCTCCCTGGCGGCTGCTGTGCCTTGTCGGCGTCGATCCATTGCGCATAGAGCTGCTTGCCGGTGGCCGGGTCGATCTCCACCGCCTGGCCGTTCAGTCCGTTGGTCGCCAGCAGATGACCGTTCGGCGCCAGGACGATGGCCAACGGACGCTGCAGCAGCCCATCCTTCGTGACCTCCCGGCCGGTGCCGGCGCTGTCGGTGCGCGTTGCGGCATCCGCAACCGCGACGATCCGGTTGCCGATCGCGTCAGAAATATACAGCGTCCCATCGGCCGCCAGAGCCAGCCCGGTCGGGCCGATGATGAACACGCTCTTGTCCGCCTGCTCGCCAAAGCCATCGGCGATAATGGTCTCTCCGGCAACGACAGGCGGCTTTTCTTCGGCAATTGCAAGCTCGATCCGCAGCACGGTCGCCTGATTGACCACCGGCGGACTGTCCGTCGCGGCACCCACGCCAAATCCGGTGTTGCTGACGAACAAGGTCGCGGTCGCCCCCCTGTCGATCACCGCCATGTTGCCCCACGGCCCATTGATTCGGGGGCTCGTGATCGTGGTCGCCACATTGCCCTGCGCGTCAAGCACGATCAGGCAGCCTTGTCCCTTGGTGGTGGTCGTGCCGTCGGAACTGGGCAGACTGCCGACAATGACCCATCCGCTCTTCAGCATCGTCATCGCCGTGGTCAGCCCGACGCCGCCCGGGCAACCACCCAAATGTCGCGGAATCTCGGCGAATTGCGACAGCTTTCGCGTGGAAGGATTGTAATCGACGATCGTCGTGCCCAGACCCTGGAGGTTGTTCTTGTCGTTGAAATTATCAACCAGCACGTCGCCTTTCCGAATCTTCCCGACCGACTCCGGCGCGACCACGATGGCATAAGGGTTCTGGTCGCCATTGTCCGGCACCGTGGAAGTCACCGTCGTATGGTGGTGCAGGGTCTCCAGAAACCCCTGGGGGGCAGCGGCCGCCAAACCCGGCACTCCCGCCGTCACCGCCACCATCAGGCCGGCGAAACCGCCCCGTGCCCCAAAATAATGTTTCATTTGTTGTCTCCTGGCTCAGGTCAGAACGTCACGTTCGTGCGCAGCCCAAAAACCGCCTCATTGCCAATCCGCCTGCCTGGATTCAGCGGGTCCGGAATGCCGCCGCTCGGCAGGAACACGTATTGGAAGTCCGGCTGAACCTGCCACCAGGGAGCGATCTGGTATTGGTACGTAACCTCGATGAAGGTCTCGCTGCCGCGAACCGGAAATGGCGTGCCGGTGAAGAACCCCGTATCGCTGTCCAGAGCGCTGGCAACACCGCTGACCTTGGCCACACCGAACCCGACGCCAAACGAATCGTTGTCTCGCCCCGGCAGCGGAGCCTTCAGGTCCAGCCCCGCATTGACGCTGAACGAAATCAGATTGCGGTCCGCCGGCGCCCCCATCAGGCGCGCAAACACGCCAAGCGATCGCGGTCCCTGTGGATCAGGCTGCCACACGGCCTGATCGGCAACCGCATAGAAGCTGAAATTGCCCTGAAGCATCCGTGGCACACCGTTGCTGGCTGGATTGGCAAGCGACAAACCGGTGTTATCGAACCGCTGGTCCGGAAAGGCCGCGGTATCGTACCAGAAACCCAGCTTGTACGTTCCCGCCAGGCCCGGTCGCTGATCGCCGGACGTCATCTGCCCGACGGCAGGCTGATTGAGCGCATACTGAATCTCGCCGATGATCAGCGCCCCGGTCCTCAGGTTGAAATTGCCGCCCCAGCGCGTGCTTCCACGTAACTGCGAATCGTCATTGAACGGGCCGCCGGGCGGATTGTCCTGAAACACGCCGCCCAGGACCGTCAGCGCATTGGTCGGATGATCCCGCAGGCGGACGCCAAGCGACGATAGCGGATAGGCCGGGCCGCCCGCGTAGAGGTCGGCCGAGGGCACCATCGGCCAGCCCATCATCGTATTCATGAACAGGCTGGAATACGGTACTGACCATGAATTCCTGGTCGATGCTCTGCTGTCCCAGTTTCACGTCCGCGAGCCCGTCGAGAAACGCCTGCTGGTACCAAACCTCCCACAGCCGTACGGTCGGCGACGCCGCGATGCCACTGGCCGTCTGCAGATTATCCAGATATCCCTGGCTGAAATTGGGTCCATATATCCACAGCGCGCTGGCATTGAACGTGCCGCCCTCCCAGCCGAACGCCTTCTGCGTATCGAGCTGCAGATCCAGCGTGGTCAGCCCGTCACCCGAGGCGCCGCGCTTCACCCCGCCAGCCACGTTGCCCAGCACCTCGTCGGTGGTCTGCAGGCCGACACTGATCCCGTACCTGCCGAGCGCAGTCCGCAGGCCGCCAATATCCCCGAGCAGATTGCTCCGCGTCCAAAGGTTGGTCATGAACCCGGGCTCGCTCTGCGGAGCCCCAGAACTGGCCGGCGGCACCGGTGCCTGCGCCCGGCTTGCCTGCGGGATTGCCGCAACCAGCAACACCGCCACGGCGGCCCCGAATGTACCTTGTCCATAGCCGCCGGTCGGCATGCTGGGCTCCCTGTTTGCCGGGCATACCTTGCCCACGGATGCGAATGCGAATAACTCGCATTATCATTCACCGATGAACCCTCGTCAAGCATTGCCGTCTTCCCGCACCCCCCGTCATTCCCGCACCCCCCCGTCATTCCCGCACCCCCCCGTCATTCCCGCGAAAGCGGGAATCCAACGCCTGCCCATGCGACCGCGACCTCGGCGTGGATGACCGCCTGCGCGGGCATCAGGGGGGAGAGTCAGCCCATCGACTAGCTGGTATCACCGGCTACCAACCACCATAGCTTCCGAAACTACCGTCCACGCCTGGACGATCGCCCCGGGGGATCGGTTCCGCCCCGCGCCCTACGACGCCGCGCACCTGTAACTGACGCCGCGACAAACGCTACCCCCGGCGACCCCGGGCCTGCAGCCGCCGACCCACGCCGCAACCACACCAACGCGAACAGCGTGTCCGCTCACGACCGCGGCCATCGCACCGCCATCTCGGGCAGCACCTCGGAGATCAAACGTTTCGTCTGCCCCAATACGTCGTGATCCCCGCGCGCGACCGGTCGCAGAATGAACTTCGACACGCCCGCATCCACATAGGCCCCAATACGATCGAGTATCGTCCGCGCGTCGCCGATCGTGAAATAACCCAGCGGATCGCGGCCGGTCCGCGCCCGATAAGCATCGAACGCCGCCGCCATCCCGGGATCGTCCGCACCGCCGAAGCGGAACGCAATGCCCGCCCCATAATGGTCCGCATCGATGCTGCGCCCGGTTTCGACCAGCGCCCGTTTGATCGCCGCGATCGCCTCGCCCGCCTGCTCCGGCGTCTCCGGCCCGGCCTGCCAGCCGGTGCCGAACCGCGCCGTCCGTCGGATCGCCGCCGCGGACGAACCGCCGATCCACATCGGCAGCTCCGACTGCACCGGGCGCGGCAGAATGGACACACCCGACAGCCGGAAATGGCCACCTTCATGGTCCACCCGCTCTTCCGTCCACAGCCGATGGATCACCACCAGCGCCTCATCGGTCCGGGACCCGCGCGTGCGCGTATCGATGTGCAGCGCCGCCCATTCCGGCGCCACCGGGCTGCCGATGCCAAACCCCGGCAATAGCCGGCCCTCCGACAGCACATCCACCGTGGCGCATTGCTTGGCGACCAGCACCGGATCGCGCAGTGCCAGCGACAGCACATTGACGCCGAGCTTGATCCGCCGCGTCCGCCCGGCCATCGCCGCCAGCGCGGTCATGCTCTCCAGGATCGGCGTGCGACTGACGATACGGTCGGTCTGCCAGAGCGAATCCACCCCTTCCGCCTCGCACAGATCGACAAAACGCCAGAACCCCGCCGCGCCGTCGAACGGGAACTCCGCCAGGCCGATGCCGGCGGCGATGCTGCGTGTCATGCAATTCTCCTGCGCCACGCGAGCCTATCCGATGCCCCGGCGGGTTGCGAGCGAGCCGCCATGACGGCAGGATCGGCAGCCAGGCAAACGCCACGGGGAACGTCCGTCTTTTGACTCAAATCGGTCTCGGCCGGCTCGTCACCGGCCGCAGGTGGACGTTCGGCACCGCGGATTTCTGGCGCCTGTGGTATGCCGGCATGGTCGCCTTCGTGGTCCGCTGGGTGGAGACGCTGGCCGTCGCCATCTTCGTGTTCCAGCATACGCGCTCACCTTTTGCGGTCGCCCTGGTCACCATGCTGCGGTTGTTGCCGATGGGCCTGTTCGGCGCATTCCTGGGTGCCGCCGCCGAGCGGATGGAACGCCGGACGGTCCTGCTCGGCATGATCCTGATGCTGCTGGTCACCGACATCGCGCTCGCGGCACTTGCCATTAGCGGACGGCTGGCCGTCTGGCACGTGGCGGTGGGTTCCTTCGCCAACGGCATCGCCTGGGCGGCCGACAACCCGGTGCGGCGGGCGGCGATGGGCGAAGTGATCGGCAGCGAGCTCATGGGCCCCGCGATGTCGATCGACATCGCGGCAAATAACGGCAGCCGCATGCTGGGTCCCGCCATCGGCGGCCTGCTGCTGGCGACCAGCGGCATCCAGGGCGTGTTCATCGTCGGCGTGGTGCTCTATGCCACCTCGTTCATCGCCGCCCTCGGCCTGCGCTACCGGAATCGGCGATTTTCGCCGACCCACGTCCCGGTGCTGGCCGGCATCGCCCAGGGGCTGCATCTGGCCACGCAGGATAAGCGTCTGCTGGGCACGTTGGTGGTTACAATCATCTACAACCTGTTCGCCTGGCCGTTCACCAGCATGGTGCCGGTGATCGCGCAGCAGCATCTCGGACTGGGACCGGCGGGCACCGGCGTGCTTGCCAGCATGGATGGGCTGGGTGCTCTGCTGGGCGCCGGGGTGGTCGCGGTCCTGGTGCGTCCCCGGCACTACGGACGGGTCTATGTGGGCGGCATCATCATCTACGCGGCAATGCTGACCGCATTCGCGTTGATGCCCTCGGCGCTGCCGGCAGGCGCCGCCCTGTTCCTGGAAGGCTTCGGCGGATCAGGCTACAGCATCATGCAGACCACGCTGATTTATCTCTACGCGCCGCCGGATATGCGCAGCCGCATGCTAGGGCTGCTGTCGGTGTGCATCGGCGTCGGGCCGATCGGCTTCCTGCATCTCGGGCTACTGGCCAATGCGATCGGCGCACAATGGGCCACCGTGGTGACGGGCATCGAGACGCTGCTGGCGCTGGCGCTCACCCGCCCCTTGTGGCGGGCTCTCTGATCCCGGACCGCATTGAGGGTGACCCGCGTTCGTCATTCCAGTTCCCCGTCATCCCCGCTCCCCCGTCATTCCCGCGAAAGCGGGAAACCAGCCAAACCCTCGAATTCCCGCGCTTTTCGCCTGGGTGCCCGCTTTCGCGTGCACGCCGGGTCAACGTCTTCGCCCGCGCGGGTTGGTACAATACCGCCAGCACGCGCCGTTCCCCCCTCAGGCGCGAAACCGCGGCATCACCTGTTCGCACAGCAGGCGCAGCGCCGTCCGCACCTGGGCGTGCGGAATCCGGCCGCCCGGGTTCAGCTCCATCAGCACGCCGTCCAGTTCCAGCTCGCCGACGATATCACGCAGCCGCACCGAGACAGTTTCGGGTGAACCGATCAGCACCATGCCGCGACAGGCTTCCTCGAACGTCATGCTCGCCAGCCGCTCCGCCTGCGCCCGGCGAATCTCGCCGGTACTCCCGCCGACGCGGGAAGCCGAGTCGGCCAGCAGCGCCGCCTGCGCGCGATAGTAATGCAGCAGGCTCGGCTCCGCTTCGCTGCGGGCGCGCGCATCGGTGGCCGCGAGATAGCCGGGGAAGCGGAGAAATACCTGGCCCCGGCCCGGATGTCCGGCTGCCTGCCATGCCTCGCGATAGGCACGGATCAGCGGCGCGACATACGCGGCAGCCTCATGGCGGATGGCCACGAAGATCGGCGCGCCGGCGCGGCCGATAACCGGATAGGTCTCCGCGCTGGTCGCCGCGATGCGGATCGGTGGTTCCGCCTGAAATGGCCGTGGTGTCGTGGTGACGTCAGCAAACCGATGAAAGCGTCCCTCATAGGAAATGCCCGTCCGTGTCCACGCCAGACGCAGTATCTCCAGTGTCTCGGCGAAGCGGTCACGGCTTTCGGCATAAGGCACGCCATAGGCTTCGTAGGTGCGCGCCACGCCGCTGCGGCCCACCCCAAGGATCAGCCGGCCGCGACTGAGCTGATCCACCGTCGCCGCCTCCTCCGCCAGCCGCAGCGGGTGACACAGCGGCAACACCTGCACCGCAATGCCGATTTTTATGCGCTGCGTGCGCGCGGCAATGGCACTGGCGATCAACAGCGGAGCCGACAGCACCGAGCGCTCCGGATCGAAATGCAGCTCGGCGAGCCACACCGCATCGAGCCCGCCGTGCTCGGCTGCATCGATAAGCGCCATCGCCTGCTCGAACGCGGCCGCATCGCCGGCGGACACCGAGGGGAACTCGTGGAAGATGCCGAACTCCATGCGCGGGCCGCTCCGTCGGTGGGAACCGAGTTTGCGGCGCGTTCCCCGGTCCCGTAAAGCAGGAGGCAGTCAGCGGTGGAGGGGTGGATGGAAAAGCGGCAACTCGGGCGTTCGGGGATCGCGGTGGCGCCGCTGGCGTTCGGCGGGAACGTGTTCGGCTGGACGGCGGACCAGGCGATGTCGTTCCGGCTGCTGGACGCGTTCGTGGCAGGCGGCTTCAACCTGATCGACACCGCGGACGTCTATTCGCGCTGGGCGGCGGGCCACCAGGGCGGCGAGTCGGAAACCATCATCGGCAACTGGCTGAAGGCGCGCGGCGGACGCGAGCGGGTGGTGATCGCGACCAAGCTCGGCATGGACATGGGGGATGGGAAAAAGGGCCTGTCGCGCGCGTACATGATGCGCGCGGTGGAGGATTCGCTGCGGCGGCTGCGGACCGATTACATCGATCTGTATCAGTCGCATCGGGATGATCCTGATACACCGATGCAGGAGGTGCTGGAGGGGTATCAGCGGCTGATCGAGCAGGGCAAGGTGCGGACGATCGGTGCCTCGAATTTTACCGCGGCGCGCCTTCAGGAGGCCCTGGACACCAGCCGGCGACACGGCCTGCCGCGCTATGAAACCCTGCAGCCGCTGCACAATTTATCCGACCGCGCGGAGTTCGAGTCGGAGCTGCAGCCGTTGTGCGTGCAGGAGGAGGTGGCGGTGATCCCGTACTATTCGCTGGCGAGCGGGTTCCTGACCGGAAAGTATCGGAAGCAAGCGGATCTGGCCGGGCGCGCGCGGGAAGCGGGCGCCGGGAAGTATCTGAACGAACGAGGCTTGCGTATCCTCGCGGCGCTGGATCAGGTGGCGGCGCAGGCGCGCGCCACCCCGGCACAGGTCGCGCTGGCCTGGTTGATGGCCCGCCCGGCAATCGCCGCCCCGATCGCCAGCGCGACCAGTCTCGAGCAACTGAATGAGCTGGTAACTGCCCCCGATCTCCGGCTCGACCCCGCCGCGATTACCCAGCTCGATCAGGCGAGCGCGTAGCCGGACGCTCCATGATTCCAGTCAGGCTCCGTCATGCCCGCGAAACATCCGTCATGCCGGCGAAACACCGTCATGCCGCGAAACACCGTCATGCCCGCGAAGGCGGGCATCCACGCGCGAGCCCCCGAAATTCCGGGGGTTCGCCTGGATTCCCACTTTCCGCGGGAATGACGAACGCAGGTCACCCTCAATGCGGCTTGCTCCAACACTCCCCCCGCCAGAAGCTTGATCGTGCCAACCGAACTGCCCGTTGCCCCGGTTCAGTTCGCCCCCATCGCCCAGGTCGCCGCGTCCCAGCCAGGCGCGTAATCGCGGTTTGTCTGCGCCGGATTGCGGTTCACCAGCGGGCGGGCATAGAGCGGATGGCGCATGCTGCGTACTTCGTGCTCGATCTGGAACAGCTTCTTCCCGCTGTCCACATCGACGATATCGGTGAAGCGATACTGATGCTGGTCGCTCTCCTCGGTGATCAGCCCACGCTCCAGAAGCTTGCGATGTGGGCCGGAGAAATCCGCCAGGGTGATCTGGATATGATGGCCGTCGTACTTCGGATGCGGCCCGGCGGCCGGGCGATACAGCGCCTTGTTGCCGTCGCCCAGCGACGCCCAGGCAAACGCCCCACGCGCGTCCTCGCTCACCCCGGCGATACCGCCCCGAGCACCTGCTGGTAGAAGCGCGCGATCGCCGGCAAGGACGTCTTCTCCGGCACGTCGAACTCCACGTAGGGCATGCCCAGCGTGATGCGCCCGAACCGAGCGGCATCCGGCGCGTGGCAGCGAATGCGGTTGCCCCAGGGGCAGGTCGTCTCGACCCCGTCATTGGTTTCGCGGAAGCTGAATTTCGTGCCCTCCAGGTCCTTCTGCACGGCGTGCAGGCGGTGCAGCAGGGCAGCCAGATCAGGCAGCACCAGGCCGGTCGTACCCCGCACCACCTGCGGCGGCCGCGCGGGCAGATGGAACTGCGCGCGCCCGACATTAACCCACATGTTCGACAGGCCGGCCATCAGGTACGGGTCGCGCGTCAGCCCCAACCCGCTGATATAGAACAATGTCGCCAGCTTCTGGTCCGGCACAGTAACGTTCACGTGCCCGAGCTCGACGATATTGCCCAGGTCCTCGACAGTGCGGTCGTACAGCGGCTTGGTGGCAACGGTATCGTTCATGTCCCGGTTCTCCTTTCGCCGAAACGGCGGCGGCTGACGCAGCATATCGCCGGGCGGCCGCAACGGTCCATGCCCGGGGAAGGCATGCGGGAGAGCAACACGAGCGCGCCGCGGTTCAGGACGCCTGGAACAGGCCGCCGAGCCGCGCCAGCTCGGCCAGATGCTGGTCGGCGTCGCCGAACATCTGGTCGATCATGGTCATGCGCTTGAAGTAGTGGCCCACCTTGTATTCCTCGGTCATGCCGATGCCGCCATGAAGCTGGATCGCCTCCTGGCCGACCAGCCGGCCGGAGCGGCCGATCTGCACCTTGGCGGCGGCGATGGCACGGCGGCGCTCGGTGGGATTGGTTTCGGCTGACATGACAGTGGCGAACAGCGCCATGCTGCGGGCCTGCTCCACGGCGGTCAGCATATCGACGGCGCGATGCTGCAGGGCCTGGAACTGGCCGATGGGGCGGCCGAACTGCTGGCGGGTCTTCAGGTAGTCGAGGGTGATCTCCTGCATCGCGGACATCACGCCGACCGCCTCGGCGCACAGCGCGGCGATGGCCTCATCGACCGCGTGCTCGATGGCCGGCAGCGCGGCGCCGGGGTCGCCGAGGGCGGCGACGGCGCGGACGTTGTCGAAGCTCAGCTCGGCGGCGCGCAGTCCGTCCTGGGTGGGATAGGCGCGGCGGGAGACGCCTGGCGCGGCTGGGTCGATCAGGAACAGGCCGATGCCGGCGCGATCCTGACGGTTGCCGGCGGTGCGCGCGGTGACCAGCAGGCGGTCGGCGCAATCGCCGTGCAGCACGACGCTTTTCGCCCCGCTGATGCTCCAGGCGTCGCCCTGCCGGCGAGCGGAGGTGCCGATGTCGGCGAGATTCCAGCGCGACTGGCGTTCGACATGCGCGAAGGCGAGGCGGAGCTTGCCCTGGATGATCCGCGGGATCAGCTCGGATTGCTGGGCCGCGGTCGCGAGGCGGCGGAGCAGGCCGCCGCCCAGCACCACGGTGGCGAGATAGGGCTCCAGGATCAGCCCGCGCCCGAACGCCTCGAACACCAGCATGGTCTCGACCGCGCCGCCGCCGAAGCCGCCATGCGCTTCCGCGAACGGCAGCCCGAGCAGCCCGAGTTCGGCGTACTGCGCCCAGATCTCGGCACTCCAGCCGTCAGGCTGAAGAAGGTATTTGCGGCGCTGCTCGAACTGGTAGCGGTCGGCGATCAGGCGATCGACGCTGTCCTTGAGCAGGCGCTGTTCGTCGGTCAGGTCGAAGTCCATTTATGTCTCCAGGTGGCAGCGGCCGGTGTGTCGATGGCCGGCACAAGGCCGGGGCGGCGGTGGCCGTGATGGAGTGGCGAACGGTCAAAGACCGAGGATGGCCTTGGCGACGATGTTGCGCTGGATCTCGTTGGAGCCGCCGTAGATCGACACCTTGCGGTAGTTGAAATAGCTCGGCGCGGCGCCGGCGGCGTAGTCGGGGCCGATGACGGGCTCGTTCCGCGCCTCGTCCGGCGGTTGGTACGGCATGACGTAGGGTCCGACCACGTCCATCATCAGCTCGGTCAGTTGCTGCTGGATGACGGAGCCCTTCAGCTTCAGGATGGAGGAAGCCGGGTTGGGCTTGCCCTTCTCGCGGTTGCGTTCGGCGGCGACGACGCGAAGCTGGGTCATCTCCAGGGCTTTCAGCTCCACCTCGATGGCGGCGAGTTTTTCGCGGAAGCGGGGGTCCTCGATAAGCGGCTGGTCGCCCACGCGTTCCAGCGCGGCGAGGTGCTTGATGCGGGCGACCCGGGCCTTGGAGGCGCCGACGCGGGCGATGCCCGTGCGTTCGTTGCCGAGCAGGAATTTCGCGTAGTCCCAGCCCTTGTTTTCCTGGCCGACGAGGTTTTCGGCGGGAACCCGGACGTCGTCGAAGAACACTTCATTCACTTCGCGCCCGCCGTCGATGGTGACGATCGGGCGGACGGTGATGCCGGGGGTCTGCATGTCGATCAGCAGGAAGGAGATGCCCTCCTGCTTCCTGGCGGCGGGGTCGGTGCGCACCAGGCAGAAGATCCAGTCGGCATACTGGGCGAGCGTAGTCCAGATTTTCTGACCATTGACGATGTAGGTGTCGCCATCGCGTTCGGCGCGGGTGCGCAACGAGGCGAGGTCGGAGCCGGCGCCGGGCTCGGAGAAGCCCTGGCACCAGAAATCGTCGGCGTTGGCGCAGCGCGGCAGGAAGCGGCGTTTTTGCGCGTCGCTGCCGAACTGGGCGATGACCGGGCCGACCATGGTGACGTTGAAGCCGATCGGCGGCGGCACATGCGCCTGCTGCATCTCGTCCTGGTAGAGATAGACCTGGACCGGGGACCACGGCTGGCCGCCCCATTGCACCGGCCAGTTGGGCGTGGCCCAGCCGCGCGCGTTCAGGATGCGCTGGGAGGTGACGATGTCGTGTTTCGACAGGTGCTCGCCGGCAGCGACCTTGGCGCGGATGGGTTCGGGGATTTCGCTATGGAAGAAACGGCGCGCGTCTTCGCGGAAGGCGAGTTCCTCGTTGCTGAAGGTCAGGTCCATCGTACCGCTCCTTCGGCCCTGTGCCACGGCAATCTGACGCCGCGGTCGAACAGCGGTCAATCGGGGGAACACATGCATACGGAGCGGTCGCGAGGTCGTGGCGAAGGCAGACAGAAGCCGTTCGTGCCACAGATCCGTCATGCCCGGCCCTTTCCGTCAGGGCCGGCCCCTTTCCGTCAGGACCGGCCCCTTCCCGTCATGGCCGGGCTTGTCCGGCTTGTCCCGGCCATCCACGACTTCGTCGCCCACCGCGCCGCTCGTTCGCTTCGCGTTACTCGGGCACCACCGGCAGGATGAACCATTCTCAATACGGTCTGGTATACCCGACTTCCGCAGGAAGTCGGGAAGTTTGATTTCGCGCGCAGCCGCCACACCAACCCTGCGCGGGTATACCCAAATCCTGCGGATTAGGGTATATAACACACATTGCGCGTGATGATTTCAATCGAGAGCGATCATATGACGTGCGCTCAGCAGTTGGTGGCCACGTTGTCGGCCGTGCCTGCATGCTGGCCGGGTTGGGGATCCCTCGTGAAGCGTCGTGCGATCCAGGAACTGGTCGAGCGTGGTGGATGGAACGTATACTCGTCGCCTTGGACAGGCCTGACCTTCTCTGATCCGTGGAAACGCCCCTATGCTCGGCCAGACCCTCACGAACACAACCCTCACCGACTCCGAGATTGCCGACCTACGCTGCATCGCCGGGATGATCGTGCCGGCCAGTGCCAAATATCGCGTGCCCGGCGCTGACGACGACGTGGTCTTTGCCGATATCCTGAAAAGTCTCGGCCGCGATACCGCCGACGTGCGCACGGCGCTGGCGCTCGCTTCCAGCCTCGCTGGGGAAGCGTTAGCTGCGCTGGACCCAGTCGCGCGCGACGCAATGGGCGCAAGGCTACGCACCGAGGTCGGCAATCCGATGGCCGTCCTCACGCGCGTGGTCCTGCTCTGCTACTACCGTGACGACCGCGTACTGATGTCGCTTGGGCTGGAACCTCGACCAGCGTTCCCGAAAGGCTATGAGTTGGAGCAGGGCGACTGGTCGCTGCTGGACCCGGTAAAGGCGCGCAAACCATTCTGGCGCCAGGCATAGGGGTGCGAAGATGCTGGACAAGGTTGACGTCCTGATCATCGGAGCGGGCGCTTCTGGCGCTGCGGTGGCCTGGAGTTTGGCCGAAACGAAGATGCACATCGTGTGTCTGGAGCAGGGCGACTGGATGAACCCGGCCGAATATCCCGCGACGCGTCGCGACGCCGAGGCGCGCAACGGTGGGAGCTTCGCCATCAACCCCAACCGCCGCGGGGGCTTGGCTGACTACCCGATCAACGAGGACAACTCGCCGATTAAGGTCGCAAACTTCAACGCGGTGGGCGGCGGCACCGTGCTGTATGGTGCCCACACGCCACGATTCCACCCCTCCGACTTCCGGGTGCGAACGCTGGATGGCGTGGCCGATGACTGGCCGATCGACTACGCGACGCTGGCACCGTTCTACGACCTGAATGACCGCATGATGGGCACTTCTGGTCTGGCCGGCGATCCTGCCTACCCACCGAAGCCGCAGGTCATGCCGCCGCTGCCGATGGGCCGCGCCACCATGGCGCTTGCGCGCGGCTTCAACCGGCTGGGCTGGCACTGGTGGCCCTCCGATACCGCCATTGCCTCTCAGGAATACGAGGGCCGGCCGCCCTGCATCAATCTGGGCAAATGCACCTTCGGTTGCGCTCAAGGCGCCAAGGGAAGCACCGATATCACCTACTGGCCGGAAGCGATCCGTGCCGGCGTGAAACTGCGCACCCGCGCTCGCGTGCGGGAGATCACACTAGGCCCTGACGGCATGGCCAATGGGGTGGTGTATTACGACGCTGAGGGGCGGGAGCAGTTCCAGGCAGCGCATATCGTCATCCTCGCCAGCAACGGCATCGGCACGCCGCGGCTGCTGCTGAACTCGGCCAATCGCCCGCTTCCCGCGCGGTCTCGCCAATCGCAGCGACCAGGTCGGCCGCAACCTGATGTTCCATCCCTATGCGTGGATCACCGGGTATTTCAACGAAGAGCTGGATGGCGAGCGGGGGCCCGACAATAGCTATTGGAGCCATGAATTCTACGAAACCGACCTGTCGCGTGGTTTCGTCCGCGGCTTCTGCTACGAGTTCAGCCGGGGCGAGGGTACGGCCGCGACCGCCATCGAAGGGGTCGAGTCAGGCCGCATTCCGTGGGGTGACGCGCACCATGATGGCTATCGCCGGCTGCACCGCCGTTCCACTGGCCTTGGAGCCATCCTCGAAGACCTGCCAGAGGCCCATAACCGTGTCACCCTCGACCCGGTGCTGAAGGACGGCAACGGCATTCCCGCGCCTAAGATCGACTACACACTGAGCGAGAACAGCCGGCGCATGATGGATTTCGCCATTGCGCGCGGCACCGACATCCTGAAGGCCGCGGGCGCCTACGACGTCGAAGGTGGGCTGCTGGACCGCGGCGGCTGGCATCTGATGGGCACGGCACGGATGGGCAACGATCCCGAAACATCTGTGGTCAATTCCTGGGGTCGCAGCCATGACGTGCGCAACCTGTTCATCGTCGACGGCTCGATCTTCATCACCTCGGCCGGCGTCAACCCCACGCATACGATCCAAGCGCTTGCGCTCTACATCGCCGACCAGATCAAGCAGCGCCTAGGCACGCTTTTCGACTGATAGACGCTACGACGCCGTCGAGGCGTCTACCCCAGCCGGTGAGCAGATACACGCCGTGGCCGACAACCACGCCACGCACAAGCATCCGAAGGTGCGCGAGTGGCTGGGCCACCACCCGCGCTGGACGTTTCAGACAGTCCACGCCCTTCCGCTGGATCAAGGACCCGGACAAGATCATCGCAGCGGTGCGAAGAGGGCACCAAGCATTAGATTCTATCCACTACGGACAGATCCACCCCGCCCCGCCCGGCCGCGGAAAACAACCCACCGACCGCGGCAGGAAATGTCGCGGCAACCACAGCACCGTGTTCGGCACCAGGATGATCACGCAGATCACGATCACGAACACCACGTAGATCGGCGCCGACTGGCGCAGCGCGCGGGAGAACGGCACGCCCGCCAGAGTGGACGACAGCAGCAGGATGATGCCGCAGGGCGGCGTGATCAGCCCGAACGCCAGCGTCACGATCACCACCACGCCCATGTGCACCGCGTTGATGTGACCCAGCTTCTCCAGCGCCAGGATCACCGGCATCAGGATGATGATGGCCGGCAGCCCGTCCAAAAAATCGCCGACGATCAGGAACAGTACCGCGACGAAGAACAGGATCGCCCGCGGGTCGGTCGTGCCCAGCGCCGCGACCCATCCCATGATGATGTCGGCACCGCCCAGATAAGCCAGCATCCACCCGAACGCGGAAGCGCCGGCCACCGCGGTCAGCGGGATCGAGTACAGCACCGCCGCCATCGCGATGTCCTTCGGCAGCCGCCGGAAGTGACCGCGGTTGAGCAGTGGCAGCAGCACGATCAGCGCATACATCACCGCTGCCATGCCGGCCTCGGCCGGGGTGATGACACCGCCAAGGATGGATCCGATGATAATCACCGGGATCATCAGCGGCAGCAGCGCACCACGCAGCGCCGCGCCGAATTCGACGAACGTCGCGCGTCGCTTCTGGATGCCCGGCGCGCCGAAGAAATAGCTGTAGATCATCAGCCCGATGCAGACCATCAGCCCCGGCGTTGCGCCGCCCAGGAACAGCCCGCCGACCGAGGCGTCGCCCACGGCGCCATACACGATCGCCATGATCGAGGGCGGCACCATCGACGCGATCGAGGCGCCGGCGGCGATCAGCGCGGCCGAGAAGGCCGCCGTATAGCCCTCCTCGCGCATCGCCGGAATAAGCACGGTGCCGATGGCGACGGTGTCGGCAGTGGAGGAGCCGGAAATGCCCCCGAAGATCATGCAGGACACCGCGACCACGTGCGCCAACCCGCTGCGCAGATGCCCCACCATCGCCTGGGTCAGCGCGATCAGCCGCGGCGTGATGCGCGCCGACGTCATCAGCTCGCCGACCAGCAAAAAGAACGGGATCGCCAGCAGCGCCAGCTCGTTGATGCCGTTGAAAAGCTGCCCCATCAACGAGCCGATCGTGAGGTGCGTGAACAGTGCCGCGACCACCACGACGGCGGCGATCAGGGCGAACGCGACCGGCAGTCCAGCATAGCCCAGAAACAGGAACAGCCCGCACATCACCACGATCGCGATCTGGTTGCTGCTCATTGCGCCGGGTGCCTTTCGGCTGCCTGCAGCAGCGGCGCCGCTGCCTCCAGCCCGGCCGGCAGGTCAGACGGATCGGCAAATCCGCGGCGCCATCCGTTGACCAGCTTCTCCACCGAAAACAGTGCGATCAGCGCGCCGGCAACCGGAATCGCCGCATACAGCACGGCGATCGGTGTCAGCGACGGCATCAGGTAGCTGCCGAAACCATTCAGGTAGTTCCGGTAGCCAAACCATACCAGGCAGCCGGCCACGCCGAGCATCACCAGTTGCTGGAACATCTCGATCCCGTTCCGCACCCCCCCGGCGAATATCTCCGCCGTGGCGGCCAGCCGGAAATGATCGTTCCGCCGCACGCCGACCGCGCCGCCCATGAACACGCCCCAGGCAAAAAACCCGAGCGAGAACTCCTGCGCATCCAGCCAGGGACGGCGCAGGATGCGGAACGCCACGTCGCCCACCTCGCTGACCAGGAAACCGATCAGCAGCAACCCGCACAGCACGACCAGCGCGATCTCCAGCGGATCGAGCCAGCGCCATTTGAGATGCGGGCGCTTGCGCGACAGCAGCGTGTCGGCGAAGCCGCCTGCCCGCACCGGCATGGCGCGCCGGTCAGGCGGCCAGCTTGCGGGTCAGCGCGAGTATCTGCACGGCGTACGGTCCCAGCGCCTGTGCTTGTTCATCCTGGATCGGCTTGGCAATTTCGATGAACCCCGAGCGGTCAATTCCGGTGTAAATCTCGACCCCCATCTTGCGCAGCGAATCGATCGCCGCGTGGTCGTATTCCAGTGATTTCGGCACCGTCAGGCCGCGCGAATACGCGAACGAGACTTTCACCCAGCCTTGCTCTTCCGCGTTCAGGCTGTTCCAGGTTTTGTCGGCGACCCACAGATGGTTGTTGTTCGCTTCGTGGTCGGAGGCAGACAGCACCGGCGCCACCTCATAGTGCTTTTGCGCGCGGTAGATGTCGGCGCCATTCTCGGCGATATCGACCAGCCCGGTTTCCAATGAGGTATAGACCTGCCCGATCGGCATATGCACCGGCACCGAGCCATAGGCGCTGAAGAACCGGTCCTCGGTCTTGGTGGCCTGCACCCGGACCTTCTTGCCCTTCATGTCGGCAATGTTCTTGATCTCGTTCTTGGAATAGAACTTGCGGAACCCGAGCGTCAGCAGGCCCAGCGATGTCGCGCCGGTGGTGTTCTTCAGGATCATTTCCTGGAACAGCGCGTTCATGCCCGGATCGAGCATCGACTTCGACAGATGCGCCTCATTCAGGAAGATGAAGTGCAGCGAAAACACGCCGGCCTGGGGTACCACGGTCGAGGTGTTGGCGGTGGAGTTGATGACGAAGTCGATATCCCCGGTGCGGACCTTCTGCGCCATCTCGGGCTCCTGCCCAAGCTGCGCGCCGGGAAATTCATGGATCGAGAATTTCCCCCCGCTGACCTCTTTCAACTTCGCGTTG
Source organism: uncultured Pseudomonadota bacterium (assembly GCA_963777625.1). Taxonomy (GTDB): domain Bacteria; phylum Pseudomonadota; class Alphaproteobacteria; order Acetobacterales; family Acetobacteraceae; genus DATDIC01. Next base: position 138,511 of record CAVZRO010000040.1, read on the forward strand.
AACTGGTCGGCAAGGAACCCGTAGCCGGTGTCATGCGGCTCGTCATGGGCGAAGGTGAACACGCGGGTACTCTGTGCGATGGCCGGCATAGCCAGCGTTGCGGCGGCCGCCTGCACTAGCGCACGGCGGGTAACCCGCCGTATCGAATTTGACATGATTTCCTCCCTGGTCGCCATATCAGACGGTACCGGCAGGTATCGTGTCAATCGCGGCCCGCTGCCGGCCCCGCCGCCACCATTCGGCCGGGCTGAGTGGATCGGGAAACCAGCAGTGGGGAGCGGTTGTTTGCGCCGCTTCGTTTATTTCGTAATCAAGATATGCCAATCTACCACATTGTTTCTGGAGTGCATTCCCGCGCCCATCTCGTCATTCCCGCGAAAGCGCGAAATCCAGCGACACTCTGTGCAACCGCGACCGCGTCACGAGGAAGAATCAGTCTCTCGAACGGCCGCGGTATAATACCAACCCGCATTGATGCTGACCCTTTCCGTCATGGCCGGGACATTGTCCAGGCTTGTCCCGGCCATCCATGACTTTGTCGCCCACCGCGCCGCTCGTTCGCCTCACGCTTACTCCGGGCAACGCCGGTGGGACGGGCCACCCTCAATGCGGTCTGGTATAAGATCACGGAATTGCACGCCCGCTCGAATCCACCCCATTCACCTGTACCCCTCGGGATCAATCGCCGAACATTCTTCTGACAAGACTCCACAACCCTCGTGACCGCATACTGTCATTCGCAACGTCGCATAAGCACCTGTGGATCTAATTTCTTGCCTATCCGATTGCCACCCACACCCACCACCGTAGAGTGCGGCATGCCTATCCGCTTGACACCCCAAACAACCAGATGTTGGGGAAAATACGAGAACGGATCAAAAAATGCAGCCATTCCGGTTTGGCGTAAACGTCCGGCACGCAAAATCGCGGGCCGAATTGCAGGAGACGGCACGCAAGATCGAGGGCCTCGGCTACGACACGCTGACCTTGCCCGATCACCTCACCGAGCTGATCGCGCCGATGCCAGCATTGGTGAGCGCGGCGGAGGCGACGACAACCCTTCGGGTCGGCACCAATGTGCTGAACAACGACCTTCGCCATCCCGTTCTGGTCGCGCGTGAAGCTGCGGCGATCGACCTTCTCACGGACGGACGGCTCCAACTCGGCTTGGGCGCTGGCAGCATCCAGGCGGAATATGAGCAAGCCGGGTTGGGCTTCGATCGGGGGCGCACCAGGGTCGAGCGGCTGGCCGAAGCGGTCACCATCATCAAGGGTCTGCTCAAGGGCGAGAAGCTCACCTTCACCGGTCGGCACTATCATGTGACCGGCCACACGATTGCTCCGCTTCCTGTCCAGCGGCCGCATCCCCCCATCCTGATCGGTGGCAATGGCCCCAGTCTCCTCGCGCTCGCTGCACGGGAAGCCGATATCGTAGGTCTCTCAGGGCTGACGTTTCGCAAGGGCGGCGCGGTCCCGCCGGACCTGTCCGGATGGAAGCCATCGAGCCTCGACGAGCGGGTCCAGCTTGTGCGCGAGATCGCCGGCGATGAGCGATACCCTCGGCTGGAGATCAACGCACTCGTGCAGCGCGTCATGGTGACGAATGACCGCCGCGGAGCCGCTGAGGAATTGACCAGTCGCTGGACCCAGCTAACGCCCGACGAAATTCTCCAAAGCCCTTACGTGCTTATCGGGTCGGTGGACCAGATGGTCGAAGATATCCAGGCGCACCGGAAGCGCTGGGGCATCTCGTACTATGTCGTCCATGAACCCTACCTGGACGATTTCGCCCCGGTCGTTGCCCGCCTCGCCGGCAGGTAGTCGCCGGCAGGGCCGCACCAACCCACGCTGAGCTTTACCGGGGAATAGCGGCGCCCCAGATGTAGCGGTTGTGGGCGACAACCGGACAGGCAAAATAATTTCAAACTCATGCCAACCCGCGCGGACGAAGAGGTGGATTCACATTTGAAGTGCAACAGGTGGCTCAAAGAATAGCTCGGCGGGTGTTTTGAAGCCAAGGCATTTGCGTGGGGTATCGGCTAGCTGCTTCCAGCGTTGTCAGCTTGTTGGCGAGGGCGGCGAACCAGGCGGCTAATATAACTCGGGTCTCATGCGATGGCTGCTACGATCCCGAATGGCGCCTCGTCGTCACTCCCCCCGAACTGATTTCCTTTGCCCCCCGATCAGGCCGAACCTGGGTCTCACGTTGTCGGATTACCGAAGCAATGCCGACCGAGGTGGTTACCGGGATCGCGAACTATCGTTGTTGCAGCGCCTATCATAACGGAATTCGACTTGCAGCGAAATCACGGCGGTAGTAGTATTACTGTATCGTATCAAAAATGGCGACAACGAGAATAATTGGGAGGACTTAATCATGCCGAGAAGCCGTCATGTTCGGGCCTACCTTGCTTCAATCACTGCACTGAGCAGCGCGGCGATTGCCGCTGCCGCCGGATCGGCTACGGCGGCGCCGGTCTACATCCCGGTGAATGCCAAGGTTGGCTTCGGCCATGGCTTCGGACCCGATGCAGCTATACATCTGACGAAGGGCCAGACGATCACAGTTACGGCCCGTAGCGTCTCCGGCACGCTCTCAACTGAAAGAAGTCATTACAGGCATCATCGCAGGGAGAGGGCGTTCCTTAATCGTGTTTTTTTTGGAGGCGTAGATTTCGCTGGCACATCTCCAATACCTATAACGGGGTACGGGAGCGGTGCTTAGCCTATTCCCCAAAGGCGCCACCACTCAGGCGCAACTGGCTCCTCCGGAGGAAAGGCGCTGGCGGCGTGGAATCTCCTATCATGGGGAAGCACGTTCTTTCCGGCGATTATCCGGGCCGTTCCAAAACAGTACGCGCTATTTTCTCCTTCACGGACACCACCACCGATCAACTCGACTACGGCTGGCTCGAACTGAGTGCTCAAATGGGGCGAAGCGGGGGCCCCAACGTCACGATCATCGCCGCCGCCTATGACCCGAGCGGCAACCCACTTCCTGCCGGCGAGGGCGTGCCAAAGCGGGCGGCGATTCCAGAACCTTCCAGCCTCCCGCTCGAGTTCTCCGGGCTCGCCGCGCTGGCCCTCGGCGCAAGTGGCGTTCGGCGCTGGCGGTCAGCGCGTGCAAAAGCGCCTGCCGCGCCACAACGGGCGAGTTAGCCGGGGCCCTGTGACACCGCTAGGGCCATGCCGCCGCCAAGTGCGCGATCGTGCCGGGCGTGGAGCATCGGCAGAACCGTTACCTCAACAATCGAGCCGAAATGTCACACCAGCCGACGCGACGACGAGAGCGGCAGATGCAACGGTTCAGGTCAGCGCGCCATGCACAATGCTTCCTCTCTATCCATAGCCGCATTTACAACACCGTCACGCCGCTGAAGATTGCCGTGATGCCGGACTGCTGCGTTCGGAGTCTCGCGTGATGTGACTTGAGGTTGCGGCCTGCGCACGAGACCCGAGTCGTATCAGCCGCCTGCCCTCACCCACAACCTGAGAACGCCGGCGGATCACAGATCAAGCTTCCCCCAACGCGTGACCCGCTCGATCCGCAGCGCGATCACCGGCAACGGCGCAAGGTCCATGCCCGACAATTGCGGATAGCGGGCACGCAGCATGTCCTGCGCCTGCTGGTGCTCCGCCCCTTGCCGCAGGATATCGGCGCGCCCGCGCAGCATGACCCAACCCAGCCTACTCCAGTCCTCGTCGTACCGGTCCGCCACAAACGCCGCTGCCGGATTGGCGACCAGGTTGCGCAGCCGTTTCAGCGGCACGTCCCGCCGTTTCGGCTTCTCATCGACTGTGATGTAAAGACTGTCATCATTCACCACGTAGCAGACCGGCACGACATGCGGCGCGCCGCTCGCGTCCGCGGTCGCCAGGTGTCCCACCCGACACGCCGCCAGGAACCGCCGCTCAGGATCGGACAACATGCGCACCTCCGGGTTGCCGGCTTGCCGGGCCTGTGCTGCCCTGCCGCCCCGGGCAAGCACAGGAGACAAACATGCAGGTCAGTCTAGCCGGCCATGCGGCGCTAATCACCGGCGCCAGCAAAGGCCTCGGGCTTGCCATGGCAGCCTGCTTCGCCGAATCCGGCGCCGACGTCGCCATCCTGGCTCGCCGGCCTGACGTGCTGGAGGAAGCCCGCGCGCATATCGCGAAGTCGGCGACCGGACGCGTCGCGGCCATCCCCTGCGACGTGTCCAAGGCCGAGCAATGCCAGGCCGCCTTCGACAAAGCCATGCGGGCGTTCGGGAAAATCGACATCCTGGTCAACAATGCCGGCACCTCCCGCGCCATGCCGTTCGATCAGATCACCGACGAGATCTGGCACGAAGACCTGGAGCTCAAGCTGTTCGCCGCGATCCGCCTCTGCCGGCTGGTGTTCCCGCAGATGAAAGAGCGGCGCTGGGGCCGCATCATCAACGTGCTGAATATCGGCGCCAAGGCCCCGCGCGCCGGCGGCGCGCCCACCGCCGTGTCACGCGCCGCCGGCATGGCGCTCACCAAAATCCTCGCCGGCGAAGGCGCCCCGCACAACGTGCTGGTGAACGCCCTGCTAGTGGGCCAGATCCGGTCCGACCAATGGGTGCGTCGGCATCAGGCGCAAGGCGCCAACGTGCCGTTCGAGGAGTTCATCGGCAAGCTGGGCGCCCCCATCCCGCTCGGCCGCCTCGGCAAAGCCGAGGAGTTCGCCGCGATGGCGTGCTTCCTCGCCTCCGATCATGCCGGGTTCACCACCGGCACGGCGATCAACATGGACGGCGGCGCCTCACCGGTGGTTTGACCCATGGCAGCCAAGATCATTCCCGTCTCCGTTTTCGACTGCGTCGTCTTCGGCGCCACCGGCGATTTGACCACGCGCAAGCTGTTGCCGGCGCTCTACTGGCGGTTTCGCGACGGCCAGATGCCGGCGGAATCGCGCGTGATCGGCGTGGCGCGCGCGGCGATGGACGACGATGCGTTCCGCGCCCGTGCCAGCGAGGCGCTGGAAAAGCACGTCGATCCGACCGCGCTCGATCCCGCGACGTTGCAGCGCTTCCTGGGCGTGCTGTTCTACCGGCGGCTCGATGCCGCGGGGGCCGATGGCGACTGGCACGACCTCGAAGCGTTCCTCGACCCGCACGGGTGCGGGTGTTCTACATGGCAACCGCGCCCGATCTGTACGGTCCGATCTGCCGCAATATCGGCGCGCATGGCCTGGCCACCCCGCAGTCCCGCGTCGTGCTCGAAAAGCCCATCGGACACGACCTGTTCTCGGCCCGCGAGGTCAACGACCAGGTCGGCGAGGTGTTCGCCGAATCGCAGACCTTCCGCATCGATCATTACCTTGGCAAGGAGACCGTGCAGAACCTGCTGGCGCTGCGCTTTGCCAACTCGATCTTCGAGCGGCTGTGGACCACCGACGTGATCGACCACGTGCAGATCACGGTGTCCGAGACGGTCGGACTGGAAGGTCGCGGCCCCTATTACGACCATGCCGGGGCGATGCGCGACATGGTGCAGAACCACCTGATGCAACTGCTTTGCCTGATGGCGATGGAGCCGCCGGTTTCGCTGGATGCGGACCGCGTGCGCGACGAGAAGCTGAAGGTGCTGCGGGCGCTGCGCCCGATCGAGCCGCACGAGGTCCCGGCACTGACCGTGCGCGGCCAGTACACCGCCGGGGCGGTGGACGGTCGGCCGGTCCCGGGCTACCTGACCGATCTGGGCGGCGCCGCCGCCAGCAGCACCGAAACATTCGTCGCTCTCAAGGCGGAAGTGCATAGCTGGCGCTGGGCCAACGTGCCGTTCTATCTGCGCACCGGCAAACGCCTGCCGCAGAAGGTTTCAGAGATCGTCGTGCAGTACCGCGCACTGCCGTTCTCGATATTCCCGGTCGAGATTGCCGAGCTGCAGCCGAACCGGCTGGTGATCCGGCTGCAGCCCGAGGAAGGCATGCGCCTGGAAATGATGACCAAGGAACCCGGGCCCGGCGGCCTGCGACTGAGCCCGACGGCGTTGGATATCAGCTTCGAGAAGACCTTCGGCATCCGCTATCCCGATGCCTATGAGCGGCTGCTGATGGACACGGTGCGCGGCAACGCGACCCTGTTCATGCGTCGCGACGAGGTGGAAGCCGCCTGGGCCTGGGTTGAACCGATGCTGGAGACGTGGGAGGCCCGCGCTGACCATCCCCGCCCCTATTCGGCGGGAAGCTGGGGACCGACAGCGGCAATCGCCTTGATCGAGCGTGATGGGCGGACCTGGCACGAGGGCACCGAGCGCTAGTCTAGCCGCACGTCGGCGCGCCACAACCGCGGATGGAGGCCGGCATGCCAGATGAAACGTCCTTGTTGCTGATGATCGCAACACGCAAAGGCAGTTTCACGCTCCGGGCGAAGCCGGGGCGGGACAGGTTTCAGTTGGAAGGGCCGCAGTTCCTCGGCCACGTCGTCCACCACATCGTGCTCGATCCCCGCGACCGCCGGACCATGCTGTTGGCGGCGAGCACCGGCCACCTTGGGCCGACCGTGTTCCGCTCGACCGACGCCGGGGGAAGCTGGCAGGAAGCCGAGCGCCCGCCGCAATTCGCGAAAGCCGTCGCCGGCGGACGCAAGCGCGCCGTGGATCACGTATTCTGGCTCACGCCCGGCCATGCCGATGAGCCCGGCGTATGGTACGCGGGTACATCTCCGCAGGGCCTGTTCCGCTCTGAGGATGCAGGACGCCGCTGGGAGGGTGTTGCCGGCCTGAACGACCATCCCCTGCTCGATACCTGGACGGGCGGCGAACAGGACGGTACGCCGGACGGGCCGAAGTTGCATTCGGTCCTGATCGACCCACGCGACCGGCGGCGGATGTATGTCGGCATGTCGAGCGGCGGCGTGTTCGCCACCGATGATCAGGGCGCAACCTGGCGCCCGATGAACCGCGGTTCACTGGCGGAGTTTCGGCCGGATCCGTTCCCCGAGTACGGCCAGGACCCGCATCGCGTGGCGCTGCATCCGTTGCGGCCCGACCGGCTCTATCAGCAGAACCATTGCGGGATTTACCGTCTGGATCTGCCGGACGAGACCTGGATGCGTGTCGGCGAGCAAATGCCGTCCGAGGTCGGCGATATCGGACTTCCACTGGCGCTGCATCCGCGCGACCCTGATACCGCCTGGGTGTTTCCGATGGACGGTTCGACCGTCTGGCCACGGGTCAGTCCGGGCGGCAAGCCGGCGGTCTATGGTACCGGTGACGCCGGACAGAGCTGGCAGCGCCTGGATCAGGGGCTGCCGCGCGAGCAGGCCTGGTTCACGGTGAAACGTCAGGCATTCTGCGCCGATGAACTGGCGCCGGTCGGCCTCTATTTCGGCACCACCTCCGGCTCCGTGTGGGCGAGCAACAACGAGGGCCAACAGTGGCGCTGCGTCGCCCAGCATCTTCCGGAAATCTACGCGCTGGAAACGGCGCTGCTGTGAGCACGGTCGAGCTGCGCCTGGCGCCGCTGCTGCACAGCTACACGCGGGGCGCGTCGGAGCTGCAAGTGACCGGCGGCACGCTGAACGAGATGCTGGAAGACCTCGATCGCCGCTACCCCGGAATACGCTTCCGCCTTGTCGATGAACAGGACCGTCCTCGCCGGCATGTGCGTTTCTTTGTCAACGATACCGACGCGCGCGACCTGGAAATGCCACTGCGGGATGGCGACACTGTCTATATCGTGGGGGCTCTGTCGGGCGGCTGATGTTGTTCGTGGCATGCGGTCCAACGCTCCGTCGCGGCGCGCGAAGACATCCTCACACCATCCGCGTGAACCCGTCCGCACTCCACCCTTCGCTCCCGACGCCATGGTGAACGAAGAACAGCCCCTCTGGATCGTATTTCACCTTCACCGCCCGCAACCGTTGGTAATTCCTTCCCCAGAACGAGTTCTGCCAGCCACGCTCGAAGAAATTGCTCTCCGACACATATGATCCCGCATTCGGCACCACCCGACGCAACGCATCCCCGGCCTTGCCGATTGCCGCCGCATCCTGTCGCGCCTTTGCCAGGTCGGGCGCTCCTTTCAGCAGGTCCATGTATGCCGCCGGATCTCCCGCGGCGATGATCGCCAACCCGAACGCCGTCAGCACCGCCGGGTTCATCGCCGTGTCCTTCGCCGCCGCCACGTCCGCCGCACTGGCACCGGCAAGACCTTTGTTGAAATGCACCATCACGGCAAAATGTCGGCTCGCCGCGAACAGCGCGTCCGCAAGCCGCGCCTGTAGTTCTCCTTGCAATAATGAAGCCGGCAGCCACAGGGACTGATAGCCGTGGATGAACACCCCAAGCTCGGTGTTCTGCTCACCGAACCACATGTTCGTCGCCGGTACTTCCGGCCGCGGATCGAAAAAGCCCCGCGCAGGAAAGTGCTCCTTGATATAGGCCGTGTTCCACCAGTCTCTTGCCGGCATCACCGAAACCTGTAGCGGCGATGTGATGGCAAAGTCGTCGGGCGATGCCGCAACCCACACCACGAATGGCTGCCAGATATCCTGCACCTGTTGCTGATTTAATCCCTGATGCACCATACCGACCGAGAACATATTGTCCGCGCCGAACGTGATGCTTTCGCCCCAGTGCGGATTGATCAGGCGCTCGCCGCAGAAAGCGACGAAGCGCCCGATCAGCCGACGGAACGCCGCGTCGGACCTTGCCTGCACCGTCAGCGACACGCCCCCGAAGAACGCCGGCAGCTCGCGCGTCCGCAGCGTCAACCGCGTGATCACACCCAGGCTGCCACCGCCCCCGCCCTTTATTCCCCAGAACAGATCTGGGTTCGTGCATGCGTTGGCGATGCGCACCCGGCCATCGGCGGTCACCATCTCCGCTTCCAGCAGCCCGCCGGCCGCGGTACCATAGTTCTTGGAGAAACTGCCGAACCCCCCGCTTTGCACCAGTCCGGCAACCCCTACCGTCGCGCATCCGCCGCCCTGCACATACCGGCCAGCTTGCGTGGTCACCGCATCATAGACGTGCATCCACACGGCACCCGCTTCCACGGTGACAGCGGGCTGTGCGGCCTGCTTTCCGTCGCAACCCTGCGCCACGAACGCGTCGTGCAGCTCGATCCGGTTCATCGCGCGCGTCCAGATCAGCAGCGAATCGGCTGCATCGGAGGTGCCCTGGTAACTGTGGCCGCCCCCCTTCACCACCAGCCGCAACCGGTTCTCGCGGGCAAAGTTCACCCCGGCAACCACATCGGCGGTGGTCCTGGCTGCGACCGCGTACACGCTCGGCGCCGACATCCAGGCATCGACCCAGCCGGCGGTCTGCGTTCCGGCCGGCTGATCGCCAACGTAGTAAGGATTTTTCAGCGACTTCAGCAAGTCCTGGCACGCCGCACTGCCGATGCCGTCCGCGCAGCCGGCAAGCAGCGGCTCCACCTTGATCAGGTGCCCGCCGACAGCCTGGTTCAGCCGCTCCCAGCTCGCCGCACTCGGCCATCCCGGATCGGACGGGCGGACCCGACGGAAAGATGCACGCGCCGGTTTCGCTCCCGGCGCCGCCGTGACGGCAGCCGGCCGCGCGACCGCCAGCAACGGCAACGCCGCCGCGTTGGTGAGCAGGTCTCGTCTGTTCATCGCGGAACCCTCCTCTGCGAGTGACCAGGTTTCGCTATATTTGGGCATCGACTCGTTTGACGATAGATCCCCGCGAGCCGCAACAGGATGGCCGCGTTGCTGATCCCCGATCCTCGTGCCGATGGCGGCCAGGCGTGGACCCGGGTCTCCAACCTGATCCTGGGCACGAACCATCCGCCGATCGGGGTAGTGCTGTTCATTGCCTCAAGTATCGCATAGATTTCGTTGGAAAGGATGTCACGACGGTTGCGCCGCTGCTGGCGGTTTTGCTGGCATCACCGTCTGGCCACCTTTGACGATGTGGCTACCGAACCAGCTGATGGGGAGGTGACGTTGGTGCCGCAGCCCGCTGGACACAATGCTCCTTGCAGTCAAACGAATAGCGGACTCTAACTTGCAGATCGTGAATTCTTGGATTATTGTGGCAAATTGCTTCTGTAGAAGCACTCTCCACCTCCTGATTATCGGATTAGGCGAACCTTTCCATGCCGTTGCTAGCGTTCTGGGCGTCCAATCCGGGCGCTGTAGAAGAGTTGACCGTTGAACAGGTCGTCGCCTCGGCTGGCGATGGCGCGCTTAAGGACGGGTCGCATTGCTCTCATGAGCTTCGGGAGTACCTCGCTCAAATCCCCAGCAGCAAGATCGCAGCGTATGTCGACCATTGCCTTTCCTCAAATTTCAGCCGAAGCGGGATGGTTCTCCAAGACCTCATCAATGAGCTTGGACGTCGGCTTGACTATGCCGTAACCGGCGGCCGATATCAGGGAACCCCGAACGCCGTTGGATTTGACGGCATATGGGTCTCGCCAGAGGGACACACAATCGTCGCGGAAGCGAAAACTACCGATGCCTATCGGATCTCTTTGGATACGATTGTTGGCTATAGGGACAGACTTCTGTCGGCGAAGGAGATTTCGGGATCCTCATCGATTTTAATCGTAGTCGGTCGTGAGGATACGGGAGAGTTGGAGGCACAGGTGCGAGGCTCGCGCCACGCATGGGGTATCCGTTTGATCAGTGCTGACTCGCTGATCAAACTAATTCAGCTGAAAGAGAACGCGGAAGGCCCTGGTACGGGCCGGGAAGATTCGGAGTCTGCTAACTCCGATGGAGTACACGCGGCTCGACGAAGTAATTGATGTGGTCTTCACAACGGCGAAAGATGTTGAGACTGCAACGGTATCAGAGGAGGCGGAAGGACAGGCTGATCACGGTACTGCTATGGCTATCGAGAAGTCGAAAGGTACCTGGCAGTTTACGGATAATCGTCTGTTGCAGGCCAAGCGAGAAGAGATAGTTGCACAATTCGGTCGGGATCGAGGTGTCGTGTTCGTAAAAAGCAGTCGTGCTCTCTTCTGGGATTCCGGACACCACAAACGTCTAGCTTGCACGATCTCTAAGCGATACGTGAAACGATCCTCCTACCCTTACTGGTACGCTTATCATCCTCAGTGGGATGATTTCCTCAAGGAAGGCTCCAATTCATATCTCATTTTGGGCTGCATGGATCTCCCGTCGCGATTGCGATTCCTCGGAAGGTCCTCCAAGAGTGCTTAGATACATTGAATACAACCACAAAAGACAATGAGACCTACTGGCATATTCACCTGACGGAGACCGCGGAGGGGAAGTATGCGATGCTTTTACCTAAGCGTTCGAAGTCTTTGGTTTTGAACGAATACCGAGTGATGCTTACATCGTGACTCGCTTGATGCGCCTTGCGGCCACAACTGCGCATTGCCACCGGTGTCATACTCGAACACGCCCACTACGCCCGACGCCGAAGTAACAGCCCCTAAACCCCCTTCCCCGCCGGTGTCTTCTGAATCGCCCCGGTCATCGGAATGAAAAACACCCCCATATCCCGCCGCGAGTGCACCTTCCCCGCATCATCCTTCGTATAGACGTACAGCACCTGCCCGCGCTTGAACGGCTGCCCGATCGGGATGATCATCCGCCCGCCCGGCTTCATCTGCTTGAACAATTCCGGCGGCGCATACTCCGCCGCGCACGTCACCATGATGATATCGAACCCGCCCTCCACCTCCGGCCAGCCGTAGTACCCATCGCCCACCTTGGTATGGACATTCCCATACCCCAGCGGCGAGAAAATCCGCGCCACCGCCCGACCCAGCGGCTCGATGATCTCGATCGAGTACGCCTCGCCCACGATCCGCGACAGCAGCGCGCTCTGGAACCCGCTCCCGGTGCCAATCTCCAGCGTCGTCATCCCCGGCTTCGGCGCCGCGATCTGTGTCATGTACGCCTGCCCCAGATAGTCCGACAGCGCCGAGCCATACCCGATCGCCCACGGCTTCGGCTCGCTCTCATACGCGTCGCCCGGCGTCGCCCGGTGCTCGGAATAGATGTAATGAAAATACTCCCGCGGCACCGCCTGGAACGCTGCCATCACCGCCGGATCGGGCGTATGCAGCCGGTCCTTCAGATATCCCTCGATCCGCTTCATCGCCGCCGGTTTGCGCTCCTGGATCGCCGCGAACTGCGCCTCGGTCAGGCTGACCGGCCGGCCGGAGGCGCGCATCGCCGCCTCATACGTCGCCCGGTCCCACACCCCGGTCTCCGCACGGGCTACGCCGGCAAACGACGCCGAAGCGGCAGCGCCGATCAGTCCACGCCGTGTGATCGTGCCGGCAAATGTAGCCACTGAATACGCCTCCGGGCAGCAGGAAATGTCGCAAGGGCAATAGCATACAGCCCCGCCGCCGCAAGCAGAAGCAATCTGAACCCCGCCTCCCGCGCAATCAGGTTGGCCAGTGGCGTTGCCACCACAGAAAACGCCCCGTTCAGCCCCCACGCCCAGGGCAGCGCCCCACCCGAACCCAGCCGCGACAACCCCAGCGGAAACGGCAGCCCAAGCGCCAGCGAAACCGGCGCCATCACCAGCAGCGCGAGCCCCGCCCGCACCATCCACGGAGCCCCCAGCGTCGCCAGGATCGCCGGCTGCAAGCCGCCCCAGACGGCCACACTCCATCCGATCACCACCAACGTGGCGACCGCCAACCCCTGCCACGCTCGTCCGGCGAATCGCCCCGAAAGCGCGCTGCCAAGGCCCGAAAAGATCAGCATCCCGGTCAGCACCAGCGCGAATCCACTGGTGCGGTCGCCCAGCCACAGGCTGACCTGCTCGATCAGGAAAATCTCGATACCCAGGAATCCCAGCCCAAGCGCCGGGAAATACAGCAATACCCAGCCGATGCCGCCGCGCTCCGGCCATACGCGACGCCCCGCTGCCAGCGGCACCAGCAGCACCAGCACCGCGATCATCGCTGCCTGCACCAGCACCGCCAGGTTAACCAGCGCGCCGATCTCCGCCTGCGGCAGCACCTCCAGCCGCCGCAGCAGCAACCCGATATCCGCCAGCCGCAGCGCCGAGAAAAAGAACGGCCGATCCAGCGTCATCGGTGCCAGGCTGAACGCCGACGCCGACGCGCTCGGCCGCCCCGCCAGAACGGCCCCGGCCTCGTCGGCGATCGAATCATCCGGCCCATCCGCCGCGACCTCGCCGTTCGCAAAAGAAACCGCCGGCAAGTCGTTGTAAATATTGGCTCTCGCCGCCGCCGGATCGATCCCAGGATAATACGAAACGTCAAACGATCGCTGGTCGCAGAACTGCCGCACCGCCGCAATCCGCCGCGCATCCCACGGCGCCTTGGACAGCAGCACCCGCGCATTCCACGCCGACCGATACACCACCACATGCGCCGCCGGGTCCGCCACGCCCGTCGCCTGCAACGCCGCCCGAGCGGTCGCCAGCACGCGCAGCGCATAGACCGGAAAATCGCGGATCGACACCGGTACCGACACCACCCCGTCCGCCGACAGCATCCGCAGATCGGCCGCCAATGCCTCAGTCGTGAACGCGCTCGCGTTAGCCGGAGCGGCGGCCAGGAAGTCCGCGGAGATATCCACGATGTCGTACTGCCCACCGCGCGCACTCGCCGCCAGCGGCCCTTCGCCGCGCACCACCACCCGCGGATCGCTCACCGCACGCGCGGCCCCCAGCAGCACCGGTTCCGGCTCCAGCGCAACCACCTGCGCCGCCCCCAGCCGCAGTACCTCCGCCACCCGAAATCCGCCCGACGCGCCCGCCAGCAGTACCCGCGGATGCGCGATCAGCGCATACGGCAACGCATCGAGGGCCGCCCCCGCATACCCCACGTCCAGCGCCCCTGGAATGGCCCCTGGAATGGCCCCTGGAATGGCCCCTGGCATGGGCAGCGCCGCGATCCGCTCGCCGTCCCGATACAGCCCGAAACTGCGCGGCGGTCCCGGAAATCCCAGCATCGCCGCGTCGTTGGAGACATCCGTATCCACCCGCTCGGTGAAATCATCCAGCACGTCATAGACGCCGCGGGGCGAATACCGCTCGGCCACCACCCGCGCCCCGGGCGTATGAAGCGGCGCGTAGATCGGCTTGAAATCATTCACCCGCGGCTGGCTGCCGAGCAGCAGTAACGCCTCCGCCGCAACCAGCGCGACCCCGGCGGCGCCCCGCCATGCCCATCGGCGCGCGCCGCCCGTCAGCGCCCCGCTCAACGCCAACGGCACCAGCAGCGCCGGCACCAGCCGGAACGGATGCACCAAATACATCAGCGCCAGCACCAGCGCCGCGCCCACGCCCGCGCCGGTCAGGTCCCACGCATACACGACGCCAAGCCGCTCGGGGTTCAGCACGAAGCTCAGGCTGACGAACAGCCCGGCCAGGAAGAAAAACGGCAGCAGCGCCGCGTAATAGGCCGCGATGTTCCACAACTGCCCCGCCCAGGTCACGGGATTCTGCAATTGCAATGGGTTGAACGGGTTTTCCGCAGTGAAATGGAAGCCTATTGCCGCCGCCAGGATCAACGGCACCGGCAACACCCGCAGCAACAGCGCGCCATGCCGCCGGGCCAGCGCGCCGGCCAGCGCCACCGCCACCCCGCTCAGCGCGAACCCGGCCATGACGATGGAAATCACCCAGTAGCCGTAGTCCGACCACTCGGCGACCGCGAAATAGCGGGTCAGCGCGATCTCGTAGCCGACGCTCGTCAACGACACGAGGAACAGCGGCACCAGCGCAAAATCACGCCGGCCCGAGGCCGGAAAATTCACGGCCAGATCCGCTGCCGGATGAATGTCTCCATCAGCCCATTGAAGCGCGTCGCGTCGTCGATGAACAGCGCGTGCCCCGCATTGGCGAACACCGCCGTCTCGGTGTTCGGCCGCCGGCGCTCCAGGTTCGCCGCCTGCGCGGCAAATCCCGGCCGCACCACATACAATACCGGACGGTCGGTGGCGTACACCGCATCACGCCAGTAGCTGCGCGGCTCCCGGTATTCCAGCAGCTCCCGCGCGGCCCAGTCCGGAGTGCGCAGCGTGGCCTCGGTCAGCGCCTCCAGCCATGACGGGTTTTGCGGCGTGTGGAACATGGTCCGCACGAACTGTTCCATATAGAGCGGCCGTGGCACCGGCCGCCCCGGACGCCGTCGTACCGGCGCGGGTGCCGGCTCCTCACCCACCGAGTTGTCCACCAGCACCAATCCGGCCAGCGCCGCGTCGCCATGGGTATGCACATAGGCCAAGGCATCCAGCACCCCCAGGGACCACCCCACCAGCAGCACCGATCCTCGCCCCGCATGGGCGATCAGCTCCGCAATGTCCTGAGCGCGCCGCACCGGCTCGTAACCGGAGGCAGCCACCTCCGACTCGCCCTGCCCGCGCGGATCGAACGCCACCACATGATAGGCGCCCCGAAACGCCGCGATCTGCCGCGACCAGATCCAGGCCGGCATGGTCCAGCCGGGCACGAAGATAATCGTGTGCGCAACCGGCGGCCCCGCCTCCAGATAGTGCAGCCGCACCCCGTCACTGGCGAGGAAAAACCGGTCCGCTACCCCCGGCAGGGTCTGCGCCAGCGCGCCACGGCCCACCAGACAGGCCAGCAGCAACGCGACAAGCACGCGCGGAACACGCATGCCGTCAGCAGACGCGCCGCACCAGAGTCGTGTCAACCGCCACCTCTCCCGCTAAGCGGGAGAGGTCGGTTCGCGCAGCGAACCGGGTGAGGGCGCGCTCCCTCTTGACTTTATTCCTATATCATGCTACCCAGGGTTGCACCAGCCGCGCCCGAGGATCGCCCCCATGTCCACTCCCATGTCCGCCCCCGACACGCTCCCCGCCGATCTCGCTGAACCACCTCCTCGACACCATCATAGCGGCCATTCCCGCCGCCCCGGACGAAACCGACCAGGCCCGCGCCACCCGCCGTCAGGTCGCCCGCCTCGCCCTTCTCGCCCTGCAACCAAAAGATGCCTTCCAGGCCATGCTGGCCGCCCAGGCGGTCGCCGCCCATTACGCGGTGATGGACAACCTGCGGCGCGCCGCCCAGCCCGACCTCGCCCCGGCGATGGCCGCCCGCCTGCGCGCCAACGCCGCCAGCGTCGCCCGCATGATGCAGGCCACCGTCCGCTCGTTGCAGAAGCAACAGGCTCCCGCCGACGCACCCCGGCCGGCGACCCAGCCGCGCGCCCGCCGCGCCCCAGCCCCCCGCCTGCTGGTCCCGGCAACGTCGCAATTCACGCCGATCCAAGACCCGCCGCACGCGCCCCCCTCGCGCCCCTACCGCCGCTTTGAAGACATGACCCTGGCCGAACGCCGCGCCCACTACGGCTACAAGGGCGATCCGAGTTTCAACCCTGACGCGACCCACATCGAGACCGATCATCCGGGTACCAACCCATAACCCGCCAACCCTCCTCTCCCGCTTGCGGGAGAGGTCGGATTGCGCAGCAATCCGGGTGAGGGTGTTGCCCCCCGGCGCCCTCACCCGCCGCGCTTCGCACGGCGACCTCTCCCGCAAGCAGGAGAGGTAAGGAGAGGGCCGACGCCAAAGCGGTTTGCCCTGAAACCACCTGCGCCATCCAAGCGCGGCTGCGACCATCCGCACGCCGCTCCGTCCTCGCCACAGGCGAGCTCAGCAGCCCCCGCTCGATATCGGCTCTGCCACAGTGCCGTCCGCCCGCCGGCCGCCCTACGCCCCGCCGGTCAGCAGCCCGTCCACCGTCTCCACGATCGCCCGTGCCGACTGCACCCGCTCCAGCGCCAGCTCTTCCGCCGCGATATCCATCGCGTCCACCTGCGCCAGCGCCGTCTCCGCCTCGGCCAGCCGCCGCTCGCCCTCGGCGCGCTGCAGTTCCGCCACCGGAATCGTCTCGTTCGCCAGCACGGTGCAACGCTCCGGAGTGACTTCCGCGAACCCGCCGGCCACGAACAGCCGCTCCGTCACCTGCTCACCTTCATACAGCGAGATCACCCCGCCGCGCAGCATGACGATCATCGGCGTGTGGCCTTCCAGCACGCCCATATCGCCCTCCGAGGCCGGGATCACCACCATATCCACCGGCCGCGACATCAGCAGCCGCTCGGGCGAGACGATTTCCAGCGCCACCGGCATCAGGTGTTGCCCTTCAGCCCCTCGGCCTTCTTCACCGCCTCCTCGATCGTGCCCACCATGTAGAACGCCGCCTCCGGCAGATGGTCGTACTCGCCGGCACAGATCGCCTTGAAGCTGCGAATGGTGTCGGCCACCGGCACGAACACGCCAGGGAACCCGGTGAACACCTCGGCCACGTGGAACGGTTGCGACAGGAACCGCTGGATTTTGCGCGCCCGCGCCACCACCAGCTTGTCCTCTTCCGAAAGCTCGTCCATGCCCAGAATTGCAATAATATCCTGCAACGATTTGTAGGTCTGCAGAATCCGCTGCGTCTCGCGCGCCACCCCGTAGTGCTCGTCCCCCACCACCCGCGGATCGAGCGACCGCGACGTGGAATCCAGCGGATCGACCGCCGGATAGATGCCCAGCTCCGCGATCTGCCGCGACAGCACGGTGGTCGCGTCCAGGTGCGCGAAGCTGGTGGCCGGCGCCGGGTCGGTCAGGTCGTCCGCCGGCACATAGATCGCCTGCACCGACGTGATCGAGCCCTTGTTGGTCGACGTGATCCGCTCCTGCAACGCGCCCATGTCGGTCGCCAGCGTCGGCTGATACCCCACCGCCGACGGGATGCGCCCCAGCAGCGCCGACACTTCCGCGCCCGCCTGGGTGAAGCGGAAGATGTTGTCCACGAAGAACAGCACGTCCTGGCCTTCTTCGTCGCGGAAATACTCCGCCACCGTCAGTCCTGACAGCCCGACCCGCGCCCGTGCGCCCGGCGGCTCGTTCATCTGGCCGTAGATCAGCGCGACCTTGGAGCCTTCGGTGGTGTTCTCGCCCAGCTTGATCACGCCGGCATCGATCATTTCATGATACAGATCGTTGCCCTCGCGCGTCCGCTCCCCCACCCCGGCGAACACCGAAACACCACCATGCGCGCGCGCGATATTGTTGATCAGCTCCTGGATCAGCACCGTCTTGCCGACGCCGGCGCCGCCGAACAGCCCGGTCTTCCCACCCTTGAGATACGGCGCCAACAGATCGACCACCTTGATCCCGGTCACCAGGATTTCCGCCGAGGTGGCCTGATCCACGAAGCTCGGTGCCTCGCGATGGATCGGATACCGCTTGGCGGTATGGATCGGCCCGCGCTCATCCACCGGTTCGCCGATCACGTTCAGGATGCGCCCCAGCGTCTCCGGCCCCACCGGCATGGTGATCGGACCACCGGTATCGACCACCTCCTGCCCGCGCACCATTCCGTCGGTGCTATCCATGGCGACCGTGCGCACTGTGCGCTCGCCCAGCTCCTGCGCCACTTCCAGCACCAGCGTGCGGTCCTGCATCTTCGTATGCAGCGCGTTCTGGATGAATGGCAGTTCGCCCTCGAACTGCACATCGACCACCGCACCCATCACCTGGGTCACCCGTCCGACAATATTGCTTGCCATACTAACTTCCTTGCATCTTCACCTCTCCCGCCGTGCGGGAGAAGTCGGATCGCGCAGCATCTTCACCTCTCCCGCCGTGCGGGAGAGGTCGGATCGCGCAGCGATCCGGGTGAGGGTCATCACACAGCCTCCGCGCCGGAAATGATCTCGATCAGTTCCCTGGTAATATTCGCCTGCCGCGCGCGATTGTAGTTCAGCGTCAGCCGCTTGATCATGTCGCCCGCATTCCGCGTGGCGCTGTCCATCGCCGTCATCTGCGAAGCGAAGAACCCGGCGCTGCTCTCCAGCAGCGCGCGATAGATCTGGATCGCCAGGTTCTGCGGCAGCAGGCGCGCCAGGATGGTCTCCTCATCCGGTTCGAAATCAAACGTCGCGCCGCCCAGATCCTCGGCCGCCGTGGCTTCCGGCATCGGTGCCGGCACGAGCTGCTGCTCGGTCACCACCTGGGACATCACCGAACGAAACCGGTTATACACCAGCGTGCAGACATCCACCTCGCCGCCCATGACCATGGCGGCCACCCGGGTCGCGATCTCCTGCGCGTCCGAAAACTCCAGCCGGCGCTTGCCGGCATAGCTGACGTCGCCAACAAAACGGCTCGCCAGCTCGCGCCGCAAATAGTCGCGCCCCTTCCGACCGACCGCGAATATCTTGACCGTCTTGCCCTCTGACTCCAGCCGCCGCGCCAGCGTGCGTGCCGCCCGCCCGATACTGCTATTGAATGCACCTGCCAGCCCGCGATCCGCGGTCACCGCGACGATCAGATGCACCTGGTCCTTGCCGGTCCCCGCCAGCAATGGCGGTGCGGTCGGGCTGCCCGCCACCGAGGCGGCCAGCGTGCTCAGCATGCGCTGCATCCGCTCGGCGTACGGCCGCGCCGCCTCCGCCTGCGACTGGGCGCGGCGCAGCTTGGATGCCGCCACCATCTTCATCGCCGAAGTGATCTTCTGGGTCGATTTGACGCTGTTGATGCGCGTCCGCAGCGCCTTCAGACTAGGCATGTGAAGCCCCCGCCGTCATTCCCGCGCGCCCCCGTCATTCCCGCGAAAGCGGGAATCCATCCCGCGGGCCGATCGACCCTCGCCAGCCATCGCACCCCGCACCGGACTTGCCGCTTCACCACGCAACCCCGCCATCCTACGCAAACGACCGCGCGAAGCCGTCCAGGAACGCGGTCAGCTTCTTGTCCACCTCCGGCTTGATCTCAAGATCGGTGCGGATCGCGTCCAGGATGCCCGGCTCGCGTGACTTCAGCTCGCCCAGGAACATGTGCTCGAACGCGCCCACCCGGCCCACATCCACCTTGTCCAGATAGCCCCGCACGCCGGCAAAGATCACCACCACCTGCTCTTCCACCGGCACCGGGCGATACTGCGGCTGCTTCAGCAGCTCGGTCAGCCGCGAGCCACGTGCCAGCAGCGCCTGCGTGGACGCATCCAGATCCGAGGCAAACTGCGCGAACGCCGCCATCTCCCGGTACTGCGCCAGCTCCAGCTTGATCCGTCCGGCGACCTGCTTCATCGCCTTGATCTGCGCCGCCGATCCCACCCGTGAGACCGAAATGCCCACATTCACCGCCGGGCGGATGCCGCGGAAGAACAGCTCCGTTTCGAGGAATATCTGCCCGTCGGTGATCGAGATCACGTTGGTCGGAATGTAGGCCGACACGTCGCCCGCCTGCGTCTCGATCACCGGCAGCGCGGTCAGGCTGCCGGCGCCCTCGGCGTCGTTCATCTTCGCCGCGCGCTCCAGCAGCCGCGAATGCAGGTAGAACACGTCGCCCGGATACGCCTCTCGTCCTGGGGGCCGGCGCAACAGCAGCGACATCTGGCGATAGGCCACCGCCTGCTTCGACAGATCGTCGTAGAAGATCACCGCGTGCCGCCCATGGTCGCGGAAATGCTCGCCCATCGTGCAGCCGGTATAAGGCGCCAAAAACTGCATCGGCGCCGGGTCCGAAGCGGTGGCAGCGACCACGATGGAGTACCCCATCGCGCCGTTCTCCTCCAGCGTCTTCACCAGTTGCGCCACGGTGGACCGCTTCTGCCCTATCGCCACGTAGATGCAGTACAGCTTCTTCTTCTCGTCGCCGCTGGCGTTGATGCCCTTCTGGTTGATGATCGTGTCGATGATCACCGCCGTCTTGCCGGTCTGCCGGTCGCCGATGATCAGCTCCCGCTGGCCGCGCCCGATCGGGATCAGCGCGTCGATCGCCTTCAGCCCCGTCTGCATCGGCTCGTGCACCGACTTGCGGGGGATGATGCCCGGCGCCTTCACCTCCACGCGGCTGCGCTCCGTCGTGTTGATCGGGCCCTTGCCGTCGATCGGGTTGCCGAGCGCATCGACCACGCGCCCCAGCAGCGCGTCACCAATCGGCACCTCCACGATGGCGCCGGTGCGCGACACCGTGTCGCCTTCGCGGATCTGACGGTCGTCGCCGAAGATCACCACGCCGACATTGTCGGTTTCCAGGTTCAGCGCCATGCCGCGCAAGCCGGCGCTGGGAAACTCCACCATCTCCCCGGCCATCACGTTCTGCAGGCCAAACACGCGAGCGATCCCGTCGCCGACCGACAGCACCTGGCCGGTCTCGGCGATATTGGCTTCGGTATCGAATGCGGCGATCTGCTTCTTCAGAATCTCCGAGATCTCGGCGGGGCGGATCTCAAGCATCAGGCGGCTCCCTTCATCGCGTACTGCAGACGTTGCAGGCGGGATTTCAACGAGGTGTCGTACAGCCGCGCACCGATGCGCACGACCAGGCCACCGAGCAGGTCAGGCTCGACCTGTTCGACGATATTGACGTTGCCGTACCCGGCCTCGATCAGGCGGGCGCGGAGCTGCTGACGCTGCACGTCGTTCAGCGGATGGGCGGAGGCCACTTGGGCGGTGACCACGCCGCGCTTTTCCGCCACCAGAGTGGCGAAGGCGGCGACGATCTGGCGCAGGTTGCGCAGCCGGCGGTTGTTGGCCACCACGCCCACCATGTCGCGCACCGGCTTGCCGAAGCCTTCCTGCTCCAGCACCGCGAGCGCCGCCTTGCGCGCCTGGTGCACGTCGATCAGCGGGGATGCGAGCAGGCGGCGAAAATCAGCGCTGGCGTCGATCAGCCGGCCGAGCTGCTCCATTTCGCCGACCACTGCATCCAGCGTGCGGTTGTCCTCCGCGAAGGAATAGAGCGCGGCGGCGTAGCGGTCAGCCAGACCGCCGCCGGAAGCAATCGTCGTCCCGCCCGATGAGGCCACGCCGTGATTCCCGCAATGCAATGAAGCCGCGCCAGATCGCGGGCGGCTGTCGCGCCGGCGCCCACCGGCCGGCCGGCGTCTAGCATGGGGGGTGGGAGGGTGCAACACGGGGTCAGGCGCTACGGCGGGCGCCTGAGATGCAACGCGACTTTGCAGTACGCATAGCTTGTCATGCGCGTGCTTCATGCGCATGTTCGACGTGCATTCGAGCCTATGAGAGAAACTGCCATGCCCTCTCTGTCCCAGCCTTCGCCCCGCCGCGCTACGAACGTCACCCTGCCGGAACGGCTGCTCCGGGACGCCCGGGAATTGGGCATCAACCTGTCCCAGGCCTGCGAGCGTGGCCTGGCAGCGGAGGTGGCGGCGGCGCGTCAGCAGCGCTGGCTGGAGGAAAATCGGGACGCGATGGACGCCTGGAACAAGCACGTTGCCGAGCACGGTCTGCCACTTGCTGGCTTTCGGCAGTTCTGATGCCACGGCTTGACGTGCATCCGATGCCCCGAAAGGGCGAGGGGTATGTCGTCGATGTGCAGGCGGATCTTCTCTACCACCTCGCCACAAGAACCGTGGTGCCGCTGCTCCCCGAAGCAACGGCGCCGAAACCGATCAGCGAACTCAATCCGATTTTCGAAATCCAGAACCGACGGTGCGTGCTGGTCACCCAGGCCATCGCAAGCATCCCCCAGACGAGAATTGAGGGGCGCTGTCGCATCGCTTTCCGCGTATCACGAGCGCATCACCCGTGCGCTGGCCATTTTGCTGATCGGGATTTGATTATGCCCGTCATGAAATAACCGAATCCACCGTCATTCCCGCGAAAGCGGGAATCCAGCGGGCGGCGGTAGATTCCGCTTTCGCGGGAATGACGAGGTGATGCAGTTGTTTCCACGACCCTTAGCTTAGGCCGTCCACATGGCCTGCGCGGGCGGAAGAGCTCCTGGCGCGGGAGGTGGCGGCGGGGGAGCCGTGGGCAGGGGCTCCCACGGGGGCCACGGCGGCGATGGCGGCGGTCACCGAATAGAGCGCGACGACTGTGAATTGCCCCGGGCTGAGGACGCATCAAAACCGTCCCTGATGCCTCACCTATTTCGGCAGGCTGGATTTCGAACCTGACTTCAATCCGGGCGCGGGAGGAGGTGGCGCCGGATCGATAGGCGACGGAGCAAGAGGAGGCGACGGAGGAGGCGGCGGTGAAGTCTCACAGGACTTATCGATCTAACAGAGCTGAAGAAGGCTGGCCTCGATCGTATTGAGGTCACTGTCGGCCAGGGCGGAAGGGGATCAGGCCTTCCTGGCGAACATGGCCTTGATGGGGAGGATTCGGCCTTGGAGTTTATATCGGAAGACGGGAGCATTCTGAAAACGATAAGAATATCTGGCGGCTCCGGGGGGAGATTCTGGAGGCTCGTATTTTCCCGAAGGTGTAGTCGAACTTTCGTCGGAAGACATCGATAATGGCTTCCGCATCACGACGCTTATGCCGTGAATGTGCTGATTTTGCAATGGCCTCTTATTTGTTCTGGGGGGAAATTGGACTAGATTTCCGGTTCCACATATTCCATTCGAAACAGTATGGCCGATCGTGTGCACTGCGAGATGGCAGAGGCTGGAGGGTAGCGTCTCACGGGGGATTTTCATTTCGTTAATCAATCCGGCCAACCGTGAAGTCTCATGTCAGACACTAATTATCTCACCAGAGGTGATGCGGGGCGACATTCACCATTGGGCTCTTCCGATCGGAGTTTTGATCGACGCTGACGGTAGATGGACGGTTCGGGCCCACTCCGGTGGTTTTTTACTCGCCGAGTTCGCTGTGAGCGTTGCGGGGCAAGCGGACACGTGAAGCAGTGTCAAATTATGGGGCCGTCCGCCTGCATGTCCCGCCCTCTCACGAATCCGGCAGTCATCAGGCGACCGTACCAGCCTAAGGAGTGTGAGGGTACAACGTTTGGCGAGCTAACGACTACCCGATAACGCCAGATCCTAAACGATCCGGGATGCGCAGATGGCGCCCGGAAGCCCAAGCAGCCCATTCACGGAAGCCGGCATGACCGACTAATGAAAGCTCTGCACCAGGCTGCCGGCCACCAGCCGCCACCCATCCACCATCACGAAGAAGATCAGCTTGAACGGCAGCGACACCGCGCTCGGCGGCAGCATCATCATCCCCAGGCTCATCAGCACGCTGGCCACCACCATGTCGATGACCAGGAACGGCAGAAACAACAGGAAGCCGATCTCGAACGCGCGCCGCAGCTCGCCCACCATGAAGGCCGGGATCAGCGCACGCCAGGGGGCCTGATCGGGCGTCGCCGGGGTCGGCATGTTGCCGACATCGAGGAACAGGCGCAGGTCGTCGGGACGCAGATTGTGCACCATGAAGGCGTGAAACGGCGCCGCGGCGCGCTGCAAACCCTCCATCTCCGGCACCTGCCCCTGGGTCAGCGGCAGCACGCCGGCGGTCCAGGACTGCTGCAGCACCGGCTGCATGACGAAGAATGTCAGGAACAGCGCCAGCCCGATCAGCACCATGTTGGGCGGCGTGCCCTGCGTGCTGAGCGCGCTGCGCAGCAGCGACAGCACGATGACGATGCGGGTGAACGCGGTCACCATCACGATCAGGCTGGGGGCCAGCGATAATATCGTCACCAAAGCGGTGATCTGCACCAGCCGGCTGGTGGCTCCGGCCTGGCCGGCGGCGCCGAGATCGATGCTGACCGACTGCGCATGGGCCATGACCGGCAGCAGCACCGCAACCAGCCCGAACAGCGTGGCGCGCAGACGGGTCATCCGCGCGCCTCCGGCACCGACGGGTCGGGCAGCCATCCCACCACCACGTCCTGGCCGCCGCCGGTCATCAGCAGCACCTGCCGGTCGGCGCAGCGCACGAGATGCAGGCGGCGCCGCGCATCCAGCGCGATACTGTCCTGCACGCGCAATACCCGTCCGGCTCCGGGTGCGCGTGACGCCAGGCCGGCCAGTCGCGCCCCGCGCGCCGAAAGCCAGATCAGCACCAGCACCGCGGCCAGGGCGGCCAGCGCGGTCAGCAGGGAAACCGGAGTAGACAGCATGTGCGGCCTTTTGCCGACGGAGGAAGTGCCGAACTCAGGGACCGGGCGGCGGCTGCCCGAGAATCTGCGCCAGCCCATCGAGCTCGGAGCGCAGCAGGATCAGGTCGCCGCGCAGCTCGCGCCCCTCGTCCGGCGCCAGATCGAGCGCCTTGGCGCACAACAGCCCGACCTTGTCG
This sequence comes from uncultured Pseudomonadota bacterium, assembly GCA_963777625.1. Classification (GTDB taxonomy): domain Bacteria; phylum Pseudomonadota; class Alphaproteobacteria; order Acetobacterales; family Acetobacteraceae; genus DATDIC01. The sequence goes on from CAVZRO010000040.1 coordinate 163,476, forward strand.
TCCAGCCCGGCCAGATCGATCTTGCGGCCGGACTGCGCGAATGCGACCGACAAGCGTGCGGCGGTCGCCAACGAGCGGGCGAAATCGCGCACGCCCGCCAATGGATCATATGAAAACCGCCGATCCTCCGAGAACCCGGCGACGAGGAATCGAAACGGTGCATATGGCTCGGCGCGCATCCCAGGCCAGTAGACGCCAAGCCTCTTACCGAACCGTTTCCGTCCGCGCCGCGCATTAACAACTCTTTCAACGGAACGATGCAGTCTGCGCTGATGGATCCGACGCAGATGGATTTGTTCGATCTCGCCGATCGGCGGCTGGCCTGGCTGGATCAGCGGCAGTCGATACTGGCGCAGAACGTCGCCAACGTGGCGACGCCCGGCTACTCGGCGCGCGACCTGCCGTCATTCGCCGCCACCCTGGCGGCCAATTCCAGCCCGGCAATGGCGCGCACCGCGGCCGGACATCTCGTCGGCACGCGCGATAAGGACCTGACCACCATCCAGCCGCGTCCCGACGCCCGCGACCCGGACGGCAATGCGGTGTCGCTCGATCAGGAACTCACCAAGATCGCCGACAGCGAAACGTCGCAGGAGCTGGTGACCAGCATCTACAAGAAATATCTCGATATGTTCAGCATGGCGCTCGGCCAAAGCTCGTCATGAAAACGCCAGAGGCATAAATGGTGAGGCATCAATGGTGAGGCAAAAAATGGTGAAGCATAAATGGAGCTGAGCAAGGCACTCACGATTTCCGCCAGCGGCATGGAGGTGCAGACCACGCGCTTGCGGGTGATCGCGGAGAATCTGGCGAACCAGTCCACCACCGGGTCGTCGCCGGGCGCCGATGCGTATCGGCGCAAGACGATCACGTTTGAAGACAACGTCGATCAGGCGAGCGGAACGGAAACGGTGGGCGTCCAGAGCATCGGTCAGGACATGAGCGATCTGCCGCTGCGATACGATCCCGGCAATCCGGGGGCGAACACCGATGGATATGTGAAGCTGCCGAACGTCAACAGTTTGGTCGAGATGATGGACATGCGCGACGCGGAGCGATCGTATCAGGCGAACCTTGCGGTCATGCAGACCACGCGGAACATGCTCAACCGCGCGATCGATCTGCTGAAATGAGCGGCATCGCCACCATCACCGTCACGCCGCAGGCCGCCGCCGAGGCGTACAGCCGCACCGCCACGGGCGGCACGACCGAGGCCGGAGAGCCGGGGTTCGGGTCGGTGCTGCAGCAGGCGCTCAACGGTGCGGTCGGGCTGGGGCATCAGGCCGACACGCAGGCGATGCAGGCGATCCAGGGCGAGGGCAACCTGACCGACGTCGTCACCGCGATTTCCCGCGCGCAGCTCGCGTTGCAGACCGCCACTGCGATCCGCGACCGCGTCGTGCAGGCCTATCAGGACATCATGAAGATGCCGATCTGAAGCAGCCGGAATGAGCGACGCCGACCTGGGAATGCTGATGCGTGAGAGCATGCTCGTCGTGCTGAAGCTCGGCGGGCCGTTGCTCGCGGTCGGGCTCGTGGTGGGCCTGCTGGTCTCGGTGCTTCAGGCGGTCACCCAGATCCACGAAGCCACGCTGGCCTTCATTCCCAAGGTGGTCGCGCTGGCCGCGGCGCTCGTGCTGCTCGCGCCGTTCATGCTGGAGACCCTGTCCGGCTACATGCATCTGCTGTTTCAGCGCATCATCGCGATCGGCGGGACATGACCGCACCCGAGCCGCTGTTGCTGGCCAGCCTTCCGGCCTGGGCGTTTGCGTTCGTGCTGGTGCTGGGGCGCACCGGCTGCGCGGTGATGCTGCTGCCCGGCCTGGGCGAATCGGACGCACCCGCCATCGTGCGAGCCGGGCTGGCGGTCGCCATCACGCTGCTGCTGGTGCCGGGCATCGCGCCGCGCGTGCCGGCCGTGCCGGCGGCCATCGGTGATGCCGCCGCGATGGTGGCCGCCGAGGCGATCACCGGCCTATGGCTCGGCTGGCTGGCGCGGCTGCTGGTGCTCGCCTTGCCGCTGGCCGGACAAATCCTGGCCTATATGCTGGGGATCTCAAACGTGCTGCAGCAGGACCCGGATCTGGGCCCGCAGACGACGGCGCTGGCCCGCATGTTTTCGCTGGCCGCACCGGTGGCCATCCTGGCGTCCGGGCTCTATTCGCTGCCGATCGCGGCGCTGGCCGGCAGCTATGAGCTGATCGCGCCAGGCGCCCTGCTGCCGACCGGCCCGGGAACCGAGGTCGTGGTGCACGCCGTCTCGCAGGCATTTGCCCTGGCGGTACGGCTGGCCTCCCCGCTGATCATCGCCAGCATCGTGTGGCATGTCGCGACCGGCCTGATGGCCCGGCTGGTGCCGCGCGTGCAGGTCTATTTCCTCGCCCTGCCGGGGCAGATACTCGGCGGACTCCTGCTGCTGGCGGCGCTCGCCGCGAGCATCCTGGCGGCCTGGCAAACCGCCGTGCAAAGCGGCTTCGACGCGCTGCCCGGCTTGCGATGACCCAGATTGCAGTGACCGGGCATGGCTGATGCCGAAGGCGCCGGCGGCGACCGCACCGAGGCACCGACCGGGCGGCGGCTGCAACGTGCCCGCGACGCCGGTCAGGTTGCGGTGTCGCGGGAGCTGTGCATCCTGGCCGTGCTCGGCGCCAGCGGGCTCATGCTGGCGGCAACCGCCGCGACGACAGGGACGCAACTGGCGCAGCGGCTGACCGTCTTCCTGATCCACTTCGACCTTGCGGATCCGACCGCGATCCGCCTCGCGGCGCTGGCGACACTGCGCGCGACGATGCCGATCCTGGGCGTGGCGACCGTGGTCGGGGCCGGCGCGGTCCTGCTGCAAACCGGCTTCCTGCTCAGCGCCACGCCACTGGCGCCCAGCCTCGGCAGGATCAGCCCGATGGCCGGACTGCGGCGGCTGTTCAGCGTGGATAGCGCGATCGAGGCCGGCAAGGCGCTGGTCAAGCTGACGGTGATCGCCGCCGCGCTCTATTGGGTTCTGGCCGCCGACCTGCCGCGCCTGATGGCGGCGCCGTTCCACGACCCGCGATCGCTGCCCGCCACCGCGCTCGCGCTCTCGCTGCACGTGGTGCTCACGGTGGTGGGCGTGCAGGCGGCCATCGCCGTGCTCGACGTGGCGCAGGTCAGGTTTCGCCACACGCGGGGCCTGCGCATGAGCCGGGTGGAGGTGCGCGACGAGCACAAGGAGCTGGAAGGCGATCCGCGGGTCAAGATGCGACTGCGGCGGCTGCGTACCCAGCGGGCCCGCAAGCGGATGCTGACCGCGGTGCCGAAGGCCACGGTGGTGGTGACCAATCCGACCCACTACGCGGTTGCCCTGGCGTATGATCGCGCGAAGAATGCGGCACCGCGGCTGGTGGCGAAGGGAGTGGACACGATGGCCGAGCGGATCCGCGATGTCGCGCGCGAACACGCGGTGCCGCTGGTCGCCAATCCGCCGCTCGCGCGGGCGCTGTACCGGCTGGAGGTGGACACCGACATTCCGCCGGAGCACTACAAGGCGGTGGCGGAAATCATCGCCTATGTGTGGCGCCTGCGCGGCCGGGCAGTGGCAGCTTCCACCGTGCCGGTACTGCGCTGATGAGCGTCGATGGCGAACCCCCGGATGTCTCCGGGCCGGATCAGATCGCCCATGACGTCAACAATCTGCTGGCGGCGATCACCGCGGCGGCGGATGCCGCGCTGGCACGGGCGGCTATCGAGCCCGCAACGCGGGCCGACCTGCTGCTGATCCACGCCAGCGCCCGCCGCGCCGGCACCAAGCTCCGGCGTCTGCTGCGTCACGCTGCGCCACGCGACGCGCCGCCCGCGCTGCATCCGCACTGCATCGACCTGGCGATCCAGGAGATCGCCGACACCATTCGTCATGTCGCCGGACCGGCGATTCGGCTCGAGATCGAGCTCGGCACGCCCGATCGCCTGGCGCTGCTGGATGTCGACGCGCTCCACGATGCCTTGCTGAACCTGGTCGCCAACGCGCGCGATGCGATGCCGGACGGCGGCGTGGTCACGCTGCGGACGGAACTGGCGGCGCTGCGCCAGCCGATGGCGGCGGTGCCGGACGCGGTGCCGGCCGGGCAATATGTGTGCATCGAGCTGAGCGACCATGGCCCCGGCCTGGCGCCCGAGTTGTGGAGCAAGGTGTTCGAGCCGTACGTCACCACCAAAGGATCCGACCACGGCAGCGGCCTGGGCCTGCCGGCGGTAAAAGAGGTCATGCGGCGGCATGCCGGCGCCGTGACGCTGGACAGCCGGTCCGGCGGTGGCACCAGGGTCCGCCTGTTCATTCCGGTGCTGAGCAAGCCGCACCGCCAGCCGGACGGGCGGCTGATCCTGCTGGTGGAGGACGAACCGGCGCTGTGCCGCCTCATGGAACAGGCACTCAGCGGGCAGGGCTGGCGGGTCGCCGCGGCTGCCAGTGGCGAGGCCCTGCTGCGCCTGCCGTTGCTGGGAGCCCAGCCCACCGAAACACAGCCCGCCAACAGACCGGCGCTGCTGATCTCCGATCTCGCGCTGGCCGGGCTCGACGGATTGGCGCTGCTGCACGGCGTTCGCCGCAGCTTTCCGGACCTGCCGGCAATCCTGCTGTCCGGCTATGGCCGCGCGTACCTCCCGACGGGATCACCGCGCGTTGCGTTCCTGCACAAGCCGTTCGGCATGGCGGAATTATTGGAGCTGGTCGCCAGCGTCGCCGATCAGGGTGTCGCCGATCAGGGTCTAGGCGAATCGGACGGGTTCTTCTATTGTTCCGATCCGGCTGGAGCGGGATCGAACATGCGGCCAACGAACGATTAAACCTCACGCATGAGCGAGGTTGCCATTGTGTTCGCTTGCATGCGAGGGAACAGGTCTGCAATCATAGGGCGAGTAAAACGCGCGTCTTTTAACGGTCGGTTGTGACGCGGCAAAACGAGAGGAGTTCTCGGAATGGAAAAAGACAAGGCGCTGGATGCCGCGGTGGCGCAGATCGAACGGGCGTTCGGCAAAGGCTCGATCATGCGCATGGGCGCGCGCGGCGGCAACGAACAGATCGAGGTCATCCCGTCCGGCTCGCTCGGGCTCGACCTGGCGCTCGGCACCGGCGGGCTGCCGCGTGGCCGCATCGTCGAGATCTACGGACCGGAGAGCTCCGGCAAGACCACCCTCGCCCTGCATGCGATCGCCGAGGCGCAGAAGCGCGGCGGCACCTGCGCCTTCATCGACGCGGAGCATGCGCTCGATCCGGGCTATTCGCGCAAGCTCGGGGTCGACGTGGACAACCTGCTCATCAGCCAGCCCGATGCCGGCGAGCAGGCGCTGGAGATCGCCGATACGCTGGTGCGCTCCGGTGCGATCGACGTGCTGGTGGTCGATAGCGTCGCCGCGCTGGTGCCCCGCGCCGAACTGGAAGGCGAGATGGGCGACAGCCACATGGGGCTGCACGCCCGGCTCATGAGCCAGGCGCTGCGCAAGCTCACCGGCAGCGTGTCCCGGTCCAACACGATGCTGATCTTCCTCAATCAGATCCGCATGAAGATCGGCGTGATGTTCGGCAACCCGGAAACCACCACCGGCGGCAATGCGCTGAAATTCTACGCCTCGGTCCGCCTGGAAATCCGCCGCATCGGCCAGATCAAGGAGCGCGACGAGGTGGTGGGCAACCAGACCCGCGTGAAGGTGGTGAAGAACAAGCTTGCGCCGCCGTTCCGGCAGGTCGAATTTGACATCATGTACGGCGAAGGCATCAGCAAGGTGGGCGAGCTGATCGATCTGGGCGTCAAGGCGGCGGTGGTGGAGAAGTCCGGCGCCTGGTTCAGCCACGACAGCCAGCGCATCGGCCAGGGGCGGGAGAACGCCAAGCAGTTCCTGCGCGACCACAAGGACGTGGCGGAGGCGATCGAGCGCAAGGTGCGCGACCAGTCCGGCGTCGTCGCCAACGCCATGCTGGCCATGGAAGACGAGGCAGAGGAGGCCGAGGCGGCTGAGTAGACGAAGCCCCCTTCCCCTCCCGCTCGATGCCGCCGACCATGCGTTGGTCGCGGCGGCCAACGAGGTCCTGGCAAAGCATTACGAGCCGTTCTGGCATATGGTTGCCGCTGCGGTGCGCGGGCTTGACGGGCGCGTGTGGACCGGCATCCATCTGGGCACCACGGTGGGACGGATGTCGGTTTGCGCCGAGCCGATCGCGCTCGGCCGCGCGCTGCTGGAGGGCGACGGGACGGTCGATACGATCGTGGCCGTGCGGCACCCGAAACCCGAGGAGACCGACCGCGAGCTGGCGGTGGTGTCGCCCTGCGGCGCCTGCCGCGAGCTGGTCATGGACCATTGGCCGGACGCGCTGGTGATCCTGAACACCGCGGACGGGCTGGTGAAGGTGCCGATCCGCACGCTGCTGCCGGCACCCTATCGGCGCTGATCGGGCGGCTCGGTTCGGCGGCGGTTACGTCTGTAACATCACGCGCCCGCCGTCATGGCCGGACTTGTCCCGCCTCCCCGATAGGGGTCGGGCTTGTCCCGCCTCCCCCGTCATGGCCGGGCTTGTCCCGGCCATCCACGACGTCTCGCGCGTCACTGATCTCCAAGCGCCGCATATTTCGTATAATACTAATATTATATCGCACCATCATGACCGCCGCCTCATAGAGCGAGCGGCGCGGTGGGCGACAAAGTCGTGGATGGCCGGG